>CP070742.1:3729418-3744738 GCA_020348065.1 Candidatus Zixiibacteriota bacterium | reverse complement strand
TAAAACGAGGGGCATCGCCGGCGGAACAATTCACCGAATTGGCGAATGTGCCGTAGCCGTCATCCGCGGCCGTCGTGAATGACCAGGCGTAATCGACCAGCGGCGTACCGGCCGATGACTCAACACCGCCCGTAAGTACGACAGTAACAATTTCGCCATTGGCGAAATCGATAGAGGGATTAAAAGTCGCCGTTTTCGAGGGCGCATCGTAGGTTATCGTACCGGCATGTAGCCCCGTGCTCATACCGTTCACCAAAAACGTGGAATCGTTGATGGTGGCCGCGTCCATATCGATATCGAAGGTCACCGAGATATCGGTTGATACGGAGACGTTCAGTTGGTTCTGCGCCGGCACGGTGGAATCCACCTGCGGCGCCTGGGCAAAAGCAGTACCGGTAAAAACCGACAATACTATTGCCGCAAAAGTAATCAATAGCGCTGATTTCATTTGATCCTCCCGATCGTCACTTGAGAAGCGATATTACTGGTCTTATAAAATCAAGGCTGTCGCGCAAAGCGGGCTATGTTAATATAAATATAAACATATCTCGATTACTGGCAAGGCTTTTTTATGGATATGTAAAGCGATATTTACAATAAATTATCTTATGGTATCCGTAATCTATCTTAATACTATATGACCACATACCTGTTTGACGATTGAGGCTTGAAAACTGCCTCCGATAGAAATATATTCCCGACGATGTTTATTGTCGCGCCTGAATTGAAGCCGGGGCAAACGTTATGACAGATCAGATCATAGATCGCCTGATCGCCGAGGCAGGAGAGTACACCGTTAACGACTTCGCGATCTATCGTCACACGATCTACGTTGACAGCGCTAATGTAGGGCTGGCTTCGACCGCCAACGCCGAACCATGCGCTGAGATCGCCAATGTCGGCAGGATGCATGAAATGACCACAAAAGAGCTCGCTGTATTATTACATTCGGACAAAATTCTCGAGGCCGCCATCGGGCTGGCCGCTATTAACGCATCGCTTGATCTCGCCAAGTTGAAAAATAGACTGACTCGTACGAATGCCGTCAAAATTCTGCGGGAGAAAGGCGAGGGCAAAAACGTCTCGATAATCGGCCGCTTCCCCTTTGTGGAAAGCTTTATAAAGGACGGTATCTGCGAAAACGTATGGGTATTCGAGCTGAATCCCGGAAGCTCTGATGATTTATCGTCGGATCTCATCCCCAAATATGTTCCCCAATCGGATGTCGTTTTAATAAGCGGAACCGCCCTTATAAACCATTCATTTCAGGGCATAGTCGAACTATGTGATAATAGTTATAATATAGTCCTCGGTCCCAGCACGCCTCTGATCCCGTTGTTGTTTGATTTCGGCGTCGACGCAATTTGCGGCGCTATTGTCGTCGATAAGGAAAAGGCGAAGCTCAGTTTCTCGCAGGGAGCCAGATACAGGGAGGCCGCGGGACTGGAATTTGTATCTTTAATGAAATGATAAACAGCCGATTCGCTTTTAAGAGTCCTAAAAATAGAAGGAGAAAGTCATGCCGAGAATTGCGATACTGTACTGCAAGCGAATTAAGGATCATTCATGCATCGCCTGCGCGAAATGCTTCAAAGGGATTGCGGAGAAAAACGCGGAGTTCGCCAGGTATGACGACATAGACCTGGTCGCTATGACCGATTGCGGCGATTGTCCGGGTCTTGTGGCCTCGAGGATAACGCTTCTAAATGAAGTTACAGCCGATCTAAAAAGACCAATTGAGGCTATCCATCTGGGAACCTGTATGAAGGCGGCCATGGAATCATCGGAGTGTCCCATCGATTTTGACGATCTCAAAATCACGCTGGAAAAGAGACTCGGCATAGAGGTGGTGCTGGGGACTCATTCTTACTAACTCCCGTCGCCTTTGCAGTATTGACCCGAAATCGCTTTAATCAGGGGGAAAAACAGTTTCAGGCATACGGGAGACATTTATTTATTTGACTCCATATTTTTTTTACCCGGAAACATTAAAGGGAGGATACGGATCCTCCCTTAATTCCAAAAGTTATTTTTAATGCTATTTTAGTCCATCAGGTTATATTCATCGCAGCTACCCGGGCCGATTTCTCCTTCGTTGTAATCCTCGAGCATATCCTTCCAGCCATTTACCATCTGACGGTCGTCCTGACCGAGATCATCCCAGCTTGCGGAGTTGTGGTCGCCGAGAAAAGCGTCGGCATCCGTAATTGTTTCTGCGATATCCTCATCATCCGCGCCGTTGGCGATATTCAGCTTGGCCGCCAGAAGATGTGCATAAAGCCTGGTTATTCCGTTTGAGGGGTGCCCGTATTCATGCTGCTGCAATATATCATATGCCATTTGAGCGGTCGTGACCCCTATACTCAACGAATCGTCTTCGTCGCCGAGCCAGATGGGCAGCAAGTCCGTAACAAGATCCGGCTGAGGCCCGAGACCGGTGTGATTCTTCCAGAAACCCTTACCCCAGGTACAGCCTGGGGGCTCCTGATACATACCGGCATCAAGCGTCATATTCGATTGATCTTCGGTCAGCGTAAAGCAATCGGTTGTCCCGGATTCAGGATTGACGTCACTGTCAAGCTCGTCGTCTCCGCCCTGGTCCATCAACGTGAAAACATAGCCGTCGGGCAGTTCGAATTCGAGGTAATAATCGCCGGCATCGAGCGAATCGAACGCATAGTAGCCGTCGGTATCGGTAACGGTGTTGGCAACCATAGTGTCATCGCAGGTGTAAAGGTTCACGACAATTTCCGCGATACCGGCTTCGGCTGTATTTTGAATACCGTCCATGTTGTCATCGTACCAGACGTAATCGCCCAGGGAGGCGTCTTGCAGCGGCGAAAAGCCCGCTCTTTGCTCACCCGGAGCGACCGGCTGTGTCAGGTCGGAACCTCCCTGACAGCCAACCAATAAAATCATTGTTAAAGCCATCAAAACGACAGGATAATTTTTCATTTTTACTCTCCCGGTTAAGGTGATTTAAATTTTACAAAAAAGCTGAATCAACTGAAGACAATTTAAGGAATAACGATTTTTACAAAGATCGAGTTTCGCAAATCCCTCAAAACTAAAAATATAATATTAATTCCTATTTTGTCAACTCATTTCGCGAAAATATCAGGTTAACTTAATGACAGATATTAAGATTCATTTATTTTTCGGCCTTCGGCGGACGCGGAATGGACATTATTCTAATGTCCGTTTTTGAAAAGCAATTATATAGAATCAAAAAAGAAGCGTGAACTGGGTCATTTTTTCGGGCTCGGATTTTACGGATATTTTTCCCTTATGCAGCCGCATTACCTGCCTGGTGAAGCTCAAACCTATACCCGCACCCTCCTTTTTGGTAGTGTAAAACGGCGTGAAAATTTTGTCTAAGGCGTCCTGATCGATACCGCTGCCATTATCTTCAACGGCAATAAGAACTCTTCCTTTTTCATCGAGTTGAGACTTAAGCTCAATTTTCGCGTTATTATTCTCATTAACGGCATCAGCCGCATTCAGGACTAAATTTATCAGAGCCTGCTCCAGCAGTTCCTTATCGGCGGTCAATTCAAGTGATTCCGGCTCGATGGATCGGCGAAAATCGATATTTTGCTTTTCCAACCTATCTCTTAAGAGCAACGAAACTCTTTCGAAAAGTTCTGATACCGGAAAAACCTGGAATTCCGGTTTAGGTATATTGGAAAGATTTCGATAGGAATTAATGAATTTAACCAATCCTTTGCCCCTTTTTTCAATTGTGGCAAGGGCATTTTTTACATCCTCGCTTGATTCCGCGCTCAGGCTAATGAAACCGTCATCCACCGACATTGCAGATTCCTTTATCAGGTCGTTTATGGTGGATGCTATTGACGTTATGGGGGTAACCGAATTCATTATCTCGTGGTTAAGAACCCTTATGATTTTCTGCCAGGATTCCAGTTCCTGCTCGGAGAGCTCGCTCTCTATATTCTGGATGGATACCAGAATTACCGCCTTATCCCGCAACTTTATGCCGGTGGCGAAAACCGCAAGCTGCATAAATTCATGTTCGGTTTCAATTTTCACCAGCTCCTTTTCTCCGGAACCGATCTTTAAGAGTGCGTCAACAAGAGGCCGGTATTTTGGCGAAAGCTCCTTGATATTCTTAAGATGGGGTATATTCAATAACCTCTTCGCTGCATTGTTAATCAGGTCGACTTTTCCATCAGCATCGTATGCCAGCAGTCCGTGCCCCACGTGCTGGACAATGGTCTGGAGATAATGATACTGCTCTTCTTTCTCGGCGCGCGCATTGCGGAATTCGCTTACGACATCATTGAAAGCCTCGTTTAACTCGCCAAACGACGATTTTCCTCCTCCGGAAAATGTCGCCGAGAAATCGCTGTATTTTATGGATCCCAGGAATCGGGCCAGGTCCCGGTTGGTCCTTTCTATATATTTAATCAACATGGCGGCTTGAATTACCACCATAAATCCCACGATGAAAATGGAGGCATACAATTCGGTTCGCATTATAAGATAAACAAACAGCCAGATTGAAATGGCCAGCAGGACAATCCTGAAAATACAGTTTAATTTAAAGTACTTATAATTCATATTTCTGGATTCTTCTATACAACGAAGCTCTGGTCAGGCCAAGCTCTTTTGCCGCGAGTGAGATATTTCCCCTGTTTTTGGTCATTACCCTGAGTATAACCGCCTTTTCCACTTCTTCGAGATCAAAGTTATTAACCACCAGGCCGTCGGTTTTGCGCGCTTGATCGGCAAGGAAAAAATCTTCCGCCTTCAACATTTCGGAGTCACACATGATGACGGCCCGTTCAACGGCATGTTCAAGCTCACGCACATTCCCCGGCCAGTGATATTTCTCAAGCTTGCGGATGGTTGATATTGCCGCGCCTTTTATATCCTTATTATATTTCTTTGAATACATTTTCAGAAAATGATTAATCAGAAGCGGGATATCGCCGGCCCGCTCTCTTAAAGGAGCGATTTTCACTTCAACGGTATTAATCCTGTAAAGCAGATCCTGCCTGAATCTGCCGGTTTCTATCATCTCCGGGATCGGCATATTGGTCGCGGAAATCAAACGTACGTCAATCGGTATGGGTCTATTGGTTCCCAATCTGGTTATATTGCGGTTTTGAAGAATGGAAAGCAGTTTTGCCTGTAACGGAACGGGAATATTGCCGATCTCGTCAAGAAACAACGTCCCGCCGTTCGCAATCTCAAACCTGCCCGCGCGATCCTCTCTGGCGTCGGTAAAAGCCCCCTTCTTGTGTCCGAAAAGTTCACTCTCGAACAGCGTTTCTGTCAAGGCGCCCATATCCACCGTTATAAATGTTTTATTTGATCTTTTCGAACGTCGATGAATTTCGCGGGCGATAAGCTCTTTGCCGGTCCCGCTTTCACCCAGTATTAAAACGTTGGCGTCCGTCCCGGCGACTTTATCTATGGTGGCAAAAACCTCTCGGATCTCCCCTGAATCTCCTATTATGCCCGGAAAATGGTTGCCGAGATCGGCTGAAAGCTGCCTTTCTTTCGATCTCAGATCTTCAACCTCTTTTCTGGATTTACGAAGGCTTATTCCAGCCATTATGGTCCCCAATAACTTCTCGTTCTGCCAGGGTTTCTGAATAAAGTCGATCGCTCCCGCTTTTATTGCCTCGACCGAAAGCTCGATATCGCCAAACGCGGTAATCATTACCGTCACCGCTTCGGGATCATAATTGAGTATTTTTTTCAGCCAGTATATACCCTCTTTACCGCTGCTGACATCCTTGGTGAAATTCATATCCAGAAGTATGACATCAAAATCCTGATCGGAAATAAGAGATGGGATTTTTTCGGGGCTTTTTTCCGTAATTACCGCAAAACCATATCTTTTTAAATATAACGCCGCTGCCTGAAGTATATCTTCGTCATCATCCACTACCAGTAATTTTCCCCTTATCTCGGTCATTTTTTTCCTCTTTAATTTAACAGGGATCGCCAAATGCTTTCCGCAATGTTTGATTGAAAACACGGGCAAAATCTCCAATGATCATTTCACCCGATAGAGTATTATAATCGCACCATTCATTGCCGCGATGTAACCTGTCAATTTTCAATGAGCTACTATTGGAATAAGTCCGTTAAACTGCATTCATCTTCATCTTTTTGCGACATTGCACCATATATTATACGGAAAACTGTTCGATTTCGTACATGATTTTTTTCGTTTTCGAACAGTTTTTATTTTGATTTATAATACTAACTCCTTATTATTAAACGAATTAAATAGAATGGATTGTATTTTGCTTTGTATCTTAAAAAAGGAAATCTAGGGCTTTGGGAAATACAATGGACAGACCGATCGAAAAGAAAAAAATTACTCCGAAGCGAATAGCGATGGCTGCCGGAGGTCTTTTTATAGTAATCCTTATTATACTCGGATTGAAGGCGGCGGGCGGCGGTTCGGTTCTAAGGGTAGATTCCGAAAAAATAATAATTTCGGAAATTACCTATGATAAGTTCCTCGAATTCATTCCCGTCCAAGGCACCATAATGCCCATCAAGACGTTTTACCTCGACGCCCTTCAGGGGGGAACCGTTGTCGAAACCTTCCTCGAAGAAGGCAGTATGGTGGGAAAAGGCGACAGTATCCTGCGTCTGGACAACACCGATCTCCATCTTGACATAATGTATCGGGAGGCGCAACTGATCGAGCAGATAAACAACCTCCGCAATACCAGGCTGGCCATGGAGCAGAACAGCCTCAGGCTCCGCGGCGAACTTCTGGAAATAGACCGCATGATAAGAAATTCCCAGCGCGACTATAACACCAGTCGAAAACTTAAGGAGAAAAATCTTATTTCAGACGATGAGTTCGAGTTGAAAAAAAATGATTTTGAATACTGGAAGGAACGTAAAGTACTTACGTTGGAAACCCAGAAACAGGATTCTATTTTACGTGAAATTCAGATAAGGCAGCTCGAGGAATCGGTAAGGCGCATGCAGGCCAATATGGAAATAGTGAGGAAAAAACTTGAGAATCTGGTATTAAAGGCTCCCATAGCCGGTCATCTGACTTCCTTGAACGCTGAAGTGGGTGAATCCAAATCGAGGGGTGAAAGATTGGGTCAGATTGACGTGCTGGAGGGATTTAAGATCAGGGCCGAGGTAGATGAGTATTATATAGCGAGAATCAGCGTGGGCCAGAAAGGCGAGGTAAAAATAGCGGGCGATGATTATAAGCTGGAGGCCATAAAGGTCTACCCCGAGGTCAGAAACGGAAGGTTTTTCGTGGATATGGAATTTAACGGCGATCCTCCGGAAAACATAAGGAGAGGGCAAACGGCGCAGGTAAAACTGGCGCTGGGCGACCTTTCGGAAGCCGTTTTGCTCCCCCGGGGCGGATTTTTTAATGAAACCGGGGGCAACTGGATTTTCGTAGTAGATAAGTCAGGAGAATTTGCGGCGCGGCGCGAAATAAGGCTGGGAAGGATGAACCCGCAGGTATACGAGGTTCTGGAAGGACTTGAACCGGGGGAAAAAGCCGTTACCTCCTCTTATACCAACTTTAAGGATTTTGACAGGTTAGTTTTTAAAAATTGAATAAAGGGAGTCATACATGATCAGTGTAAAGAACCTAAAAAAAATATACACCACCGAGGAGGTTGAGACTACCGCCTTGAACAATATCAACCTGGAGATCAGCGAGGGCGAATTCGTGGCGGTAATGGGCCCGTCGGGATGCGGCAAATCGACCCTGCTTAATCTTCTGGGGCTTCTGGACAATCCCACCGAAGGCGAGTATTTCATTTTTGATGAGGAAGTATCAAAATATTCGGAGCGAAAAAGAGCGAATATTCGCAAAGGTACCATCGGTTTCGTGTTCCAGAGCTTTAACCTGATCGACGAATTAACGGTATTCGAGAATATAGAGCTTCCTCTTTTATACCTCGGAATACCCAAATCTGAAAGAAAGAAACGTGTGGATGAGGTCTTGGAAAAGACACAAATCACCGCTCGCAAAAAGCATTTTCCGCAGCAGCTGTCCGGCGGACAGCAGCAAAGGGTGGCCGTGGCCCGGGCGGTAATAGCCAATCCCAAAGTCATTCTGGCCGATGAGCCCACCGGTAACCTGGATTCCAAACATGGCGACGAGGTCATGCAGCTTCTGAGCAGCCTGAATGAGGCCGGAACGACCATAGTGATGGTCACACACTCTCCCACCTACGCAGAGTACGGTAACCGCACGGTGCATCTGTTCGACGGCCATGTGGTTACTGAAAACATAAAAGAGCAGTTCCATGTTTAGGAATTTCCTGATTATATCATTCAGAAACCTGACCAGGAACAAAACTTATTCGTTGATTAATATCGCCGGGCTGGCTATAGGTATGGCATGCTGCCTGATGATAATGCTGTGGGTACAGAATGAGTACAGCTACGACAGGTTTCATGAGAACGCTGACCGGATATACCGTCTGTGCATCGACGGCAAGGTCAGCGGAAGGATCGTGCAGGCGCCCATTAGCAACTCCCCGGCGGGTCCTGCCATGGTCAATGATTTTCCCGAAGTTATAAACACCGTAAGGACTAATAATATGCCCACAATCCCGGTTAAATATCAGGATAGGGTATTCTTCGAGGAAAATATCATCTATGCCGACAATTCGATATTTGATGTTTTCACTTTCCCCCTGATTTCCAAAAGCGAGGAATCTCCACTTGCAAGGCCCTATACAATTGTAATTACCGAGAATACGGCGAAACGATACTTCGGCGATGAAAATCCACTTGGGAAAACCATGAGACTGAACAACGAACTGGATTACACCGTCACCGGAATCGTCGAAAATCCCCCCACTAACTCGCTTTTCGACTTCGAGATGCTTTGTTCATTTGAAACCAGGTATGCGGAGAATCGCGAGCTTTTAGAGGAATGGATCAATTTCAGTTATTTTACTTATCTACTTCTGGATGAAAATGCGGATTATAAAAAACTCGAGGCTAAATTCCCGTCTTTTATCGAGGATCATATGGGGGAGCGCCTGGCCGCCTTCGGAATAGGGCTGGACTACTTTCTGCAGCCTCTGACATCCGTACACCTTTTTTCCAGCCTTGAATTCGAGGAATCGGAAAACATCGGGAATATTACTTATGTATATCTCTTTTCCGGGATCGCCCTTTTTGTTCTTTTAATCGCCTGTTTTAATTTTATTAATCTCACCACCGCGCGTGCCGCGGCCCGGGCCAAGGAGGTGGGATTGCGGAAAACCCTGGGAGCGCGCAAAAGCAAATTGATCTCTCAGTTTCTGGTCGAATCGATAATTTACAGCGTCTTTTCAATGCTTCTGGCGTTATTGATACTGGAAATCGCTTTGCCCGTATTAAATTCCATAGCCGGATCGGAACTTTCTCTGACATCGGTCAATATTCCATCCTTTTTGCTTACAATGTTGATAATTTCTATCGGCGTCGGAATCCTCGCGGGGAGTTACCCGGCGTTTTTCCTCTCTGCATTCAGTCCGGTTCGCGTATTAAAAGGAAATCTCCGGGCCGGAGGCTCCAGATCCAAATTGAGAAGCGTTCTGGTTATCGGGCAGTTTATAATCTCCATCACTCTTATAGCCGGTACATTCTTCATATATAAACAGATAAACTACATGAAAAATAAAAAACTGGGATTTGATAAAGAACAACTTCTGGTTATGCGGGAATTAGGCGAGTCTCTTCAACAATCTCCCGATCTGATAAGAGATAAATTATCAAGGATACCGGGAGTGGAAAAAATCGCCTTAGGCTCGGTATCTCTCGGATCGGGAACCAGCGCCAGCGTGTTTGTTCCTGAAGGGTATGCCGAGGACCAGGGAATATTAATGAATCATATTTATGCTGACTATAATTATATACCCACCCTGGGGATCGAAATCGCTCAGGGAAGAAATTTCTCCTCGGATATCAAATCCGACGTCAGCGATGCCGCTATTATTAACGAGACTGCGGTGAAGCTTTTGGGATGGGAGAATCCCATTGGAAAAACATTTAAAATCCCCGATCCGGGCGCTGATAATTCGGAATGGGAGACAAGAAAAATCGTCGGCGTCGTAAAAGATTTTCATATCGAACCGCTAAACAGGGAAATCGGGCCGGTTTTTTTCATTAACGCCAATGAAGAATTGAGCCTGGCGTTTCTCAGGCTGTCCACGGTCGATATATCCGGTACCGTCGATCAATTAAAAAGCAAATGGGGTGAAATAACGCCGGATCAGCCTATGAATTTCTTCTTTGTGGATGATGAGTTCGACAAGATGTACCGGGCCGAGGAAAGGATGGGGAAGCTGGCTTTTTATTTCAGCATCCTGGCCATTTTCATCGGATGCATGGGCCTGTTCGGTATATCTTCCTATGCCGCCGAGCAGCGCACCAAGGAGATCGGGATCAGGAAGGTGCTGGGGGCCACGGTTCCGAATATCCTGCGACTGCTTTCAAGGGAGGTCATGGTTTTAATCGCTGTCTCCTTCGTTATAGCATGGCCCATCGCCTATTATGCCCTGAACAGGTGGCTGCAGAACTTCGCCTATAGAATCAACCTGGATTTTTCCATATTTATCTTCGCCGGTTTGATCGCGTTAGCCATCGCGATGCTTACGATCAGCTTTCAATCGATCAGGGCAGCGCTGGCGAATCCGGTTAAGTCGTTGAAATATGAATAAACCAGGAGTATTTCCATGTTTAAAAATTTTCTAATTATTTCGTTCAGAAACCTGGCTAGGAACAAGACTTATTCGTTGATAAACATCGCCGGGCTGGCCATCGGCATGGCCTGCTGCCTGATGATAATGCTGTGGGTACAGAATGAGTTCAATTATGACAGGTTTCATGAAAAGGCCGATCGAATTTACCGCCTGTGTATCGACGGTCAGGTCAGCGGAAGGGTCGTGCGGGCGCCCATAAGCAACGCCCCGGCGGGCCCGGCCATGGCCAATGATTTTCCTGAGGTTATAAACGCCGTCAGGACCGATGATATTCCCACCGTACCGATAAAATATCGGGATAAAGTATTTTTAGAGGAAAATATAATTTTTGCCGATAACTCGATATTCGACGTTTTCAGTTTTCCCCTGATATCCCGGGGCGAGGAGGCTCCGCTGGCCAGGCCCTATACAATTGTAATTACCGAGAATACGGCGAAACGATACTTCGGCGATGAAAATCCTCTTGGAAAAACCATGAGACTGAGCAACGAACTGGATTTCACGGTAACGGGAATTGTACAAAGCCCCCCAAAGAATTCGCTTTTCGATTTTGACATGATTCTCTCATTCGAAACCAGGTACGCGGAAAACCGGGAGCTTATGGAAGAGTGGATCAACTTCAGTTATGTTACATATCTACTTCTGGAAGAAAACAGCGATTATGAGAATCTCGAGGCCAAATTCCCGTCTTTTATCGACAATCATATGGGTGAACGCCTGACCGCCTACGGGATAGGATTGGATTATTTCCTGCAGCCACTGACATCCATACACCTTTATTCCAGCCTGGAATACGAGGAATCGGAGGGCAGCGGAAACATTACCTACGTATACCTTTTCTCGGGAATCGCCTTTTTTGTTCTCTTGATCGCCTGTTTTAATTTTATCAATCTCACCACCGCCAGGGCAACGGCGAGGGCCAAGGAAGTGGGATTGCGGAAGACCCTGGGGGCCCATAAAGGTAAATTGATTTCTCAGTTTCTGATAGAGTCTATCATATACAGCGTCTTTTCAATGCTTTTGGCGTTGATTATAATGGAAATCGCTCTGCCCATATTAAATTCCATAGCCGGATCGGGACTTTCTCTAGCGACGGTTGACATCCCGTCCTTTTTAATTGCGATGCTAATCATCTCCATCGGCGTCGGTATCTTCGCGGGAAGTTACCCGGCATTTTTCCTCTCGGCGTATAGCCCGGTTCGTGTGCTGAAAGGTAATCTAAGGGCTGGCAGTTTCAGATCCAAACTGAGGAGCACTCTTGTTATCGGACAGTTCATAATCTCCATCACTTTAATAGCCGGTACGTTTTTCATATATAAACAGATAAACTACATGAAAAACAAAAAACTGGGATTCGACAAAGAGCAGCTGCTGGTCCTGTCAGAACTGGAGGAATCCCTTCAACAATCTCCTGATCTGATAAGAGATAAATTATCGTCGATACCGGGGGTGGAAAAGGTCGCCTTCGGCTCGGAATCCCCGGGATCGGGAACCAGCGCCAGCGTGTTCGTTCCGGAAGGGTATGCCGACGACCAGGGGATATTAATGAATTTTATTAGTGCCGACTATAATTACATTCCCACCCTGGGGATTGAAATCCTTCAGGGAAGGAACTTCTCGGCGGATATAATATCCGATACCAGCAATGCCGTCATAATAAACGAAACGGCGGTAAAGCTGCTGGGGTGGAAGAATCCTATCGGAAAAATATTTACTGTCCCGGAGCCGGGTATTGACAGATCCGAATGGGAAACAAGGAAAGTTATCGGTGTAGTTAAAGATTTCCATCTTGAAACCCTCCACAGGGCAATCGGACCGGTTTTTATCTATAACAATAATGAGAATCTTAGCCTGGCAATTCTCCGGCTGTCCACGGTCGATATAACCGGTACGGTAGAACAGATAAAAAGCAAATGGGATGAGATAGCCCCGGACCAACCGTTTAACTTCTTCTTTGTGGACGATGAATTCGACGAGATGTACCGCGCCGAGGAGAGAATGGGAAAACTGGCACTTTATTTCAGTATCCTGGCGATTTTCATCGGATGTATGGGGCTTTTCGGCATGTCGTCCTACGCCGCCGAGCAGCGTACCAAGGAGATCGGAATCAGGAAGGTATTGGGCGCTACGGTTCCCAATATTCTGCGGCTGCTTTCCAGGGAGGTCCTGGTTTTAATCGCCGTCTCCTTCGTTATAGCATGGCCCTTCGCCTATTACGCCCTGAACAGGTGGCTGCGGAATTTCGCCTACAGAATCGATCTGGATATTTCCACATTTGTTCTGGCCGGTTTGATCGCGTTGGCCATCGCGATGCTCACGATCAGTTTTCAGTCGATCAGGGCGGCGCTGGCGAACCCGGTTAAATCGCTGAAATATGAATAAAGGATTTTGCAATGTTTAAGAATTTCCTGATTATATCGTTTAGAAACCTGGCTAAAAACAAAACCTATTCGCTGATAAACATCGCCGGGCTGGCTATGGGCATGGCCTGCTGCCTGATGATAACGCTGTGGGTGCAGAACGAATTCAGTTACGACAGGTTTCATGAAAACTCCGATCGGATTTACCGGCTGTGTTGCGACGGCCAGCTTGGCGGAAGAACCATACGGGCGCCTATCAGCAGTCCCCCCACCGGCCCCGCGATGGTTCGCGATTTCCCCGAAGTAAAAAGTAGCGTAAGGATTGAAAATATATCGACAGTCCCGGTCAAATATCAGGATAAGGTCTTTTTCGAGAAAAATATCCTTTATGCCGACAACTCCATATTCGACGTTTTCAGTTTTCCGCTGATTTCCAGAAGCGAGGAGGCTCCGCTAGCCAAGCCCTATACGATGGTGATTACCGAGAATACGGCGCAACGATATTTCGGCGGCGAGAATCCTCTGGGAAAAACTATGAGACTGAATAACGAAGAGGACTACACCGTCACCGGGATTGTCGAAAATGTCCCGGTCAATTCTCATATACAATTCGACATGCTCTTATCATTTGAAACCAGTTATGCGGAAAACCGCGAGCTTATGGAGGCGTGGATCAACTTCAGCTATTTTACCTATATCCTGCTGGATGAAAACAGCGATTATAAGAATCTCGAAGCCAAGTTCCCGACCTTTATCGAAAACCATATGAGGGAACTTCTCGCCGCTTACGGAATCGGATTGAAATATTTCCTTCAGCCTTTGACATCCATACACCTTTACTCCAATCTGGAATATGATATCGAGGATAACGCCGGAAATATAATCTATGTATATTTATTCTCGGGAATCGCATTATTCGTCCTCTTGATCGCCTGTTTTAATTTTATAAACCTGACCACCGCCCGGGCCACGACCCGGGCCAAGGAGGTGGGATTGCGGAAGACATTGGGAGCGTATAAAAGTAGATTGATCCTTCAGTTTCTGACCGAGTCGATTATCTATAGCGTCTCTTCCATGATTCTGGCGATGTTAATCCTGGAAATAACTTTGCCCATAGTAAATTCCATAGCTGGAACGGAGCTTTCTCTGGTGACGGTCAACATCCCTTCCTTTTTACTTGCGATATTAGCCATATCCATCGGCGTCGGGATTCTCGCGGGAAGTTACCCGGCATTTTTTCTCTCGGCGTTTAGCCCGATTCGTGTATTAAAAGGAAATCTCCGGGCCGGAAGCGCGAGATCCGGGCTGAGAAGCGTTTTGGTCATCGGGCAGTTTATAATATCCATAACTCTGATAGCCGGCACGTTTTTCATATATAAACAGATAAACTACATGAAAAACAAAAAGCTGGGATTTGATAAGGAACAGCTGATGGTTTTACCGGAATTGGACCAGTCCTTGCAAGAATCCTCGGGCCTGATTAGAGATAAGTTATCCGCAATACCGGGCGTGCAAAACATAGCTTTTGGCACTAAATCCCCCGGATCGGGCATAAGCACTAATATATATATCCCCGAAGGCTATGCCGACGACCAAGGGATAATAATGAATTATATTTATGCGGACTGTGATTATATACCTACATTGGGAATTGAAATAATCAAGGGACGAAATTTCTCAGATGACATTAAGACTGATGTTAGTGAATCTGCCATAATAAACGAGAGCGCGGTCAAGCTGCTGGGATGGGAAAATCCCATCGGAAAAACCTTTAGTATCCCGGATCCGGATATTGATAGATCGCAATGGGAGACAAAGAAAATCATTGGTGTTATCGGGGATTTCAATTTTGAAACGCTTCGCAAAAAAATCAGGCCGTTGTTCATCACAAATAGAAATAATCGCCTCTACGTAGCGCTTATCAACCTGTCCACCGCCAACATCACGAATACGGTCGATCAAATTAAATCTGCCTGGGATGAAATATCTCCAGAGAAGCCTCTGAATTTCTTTTTTATCGATGACGAGTTCAATGATATGTACCGGGCCGAGGAGAGGATGGGGAAACTGGCCTTTTATTTCAGCATCCTGGCCATATTCATCGGATGCATGGGCCTTTTCGGCATGTCATCCTATGCCGCCGAGCAACGCACCAAGGAGATCGGGATCAGGAAGGTGCTGGGCGCCACGGTCCCCAATATCCTGCGGCTGCTTTCCAGGGAGGTTCTGG
>CP070742.1:3723368-3729318 GCA_020348065.1 Candidatus Zixiibacteriota bacterium | reverse complement strand
CTTGTTTGTACCGTGACATAGGAAACAGGTGTTCCGGGACATGGGTAACAGTATTTTGGCATATATGGAACTTCATGAAATGGATTATGGAGGGAATATATGCCTTGGAGTGTATGGAGCGTGGTTGAGCAGCGGTCGCAGTTTTGTGCTGAAGTATTGGAATCCGGGATTTCGATTAGCGTAGCCTGCAGAGCTTTTGGGGTAAGTCGCAAGACAGGATACAAATGGTTGGGGCGGTATTTGGAGAAAGGTGCGAGTGGGTTGGTGGATCAGAGCCGTCGCCCGCGGCACAGCCCGCAGAGGTTATCGAAGGAGCTGGAGGATTATGTTGTGGGGATAAAGCGGGAATATCCTTACTGGGGACCCCGCAAGATACACAGGTTAGCGTCCAGAGAATGTCTGGAGATTGAAGCGGTTTCTGTCAGCACCATCAGCCGCGTTCTGGCTCGATATGGTCTGGTGACAACACGGGAGGAGCCGGTGATTTATCCGGCAGTGGGGCGTTTTGAACGGAGTAATCCGAACGAGTTATGGCAGATGGACTTAAAGGTGGCCGTTAGCCGTAATAGAGGGCCCAGAGTCTGGGTCGCCGGACTTCTGGATGATCACTCCCGATATGCCCTAGGGCTCTGGTTTTTAAGCGATCTTAGCGATGAGAGAGTTTTGTCTTGCTGGATTAAGGCCGTTCGCAGATATGGGCTTCCCGGTCAGACTTTGACCGATCATGGAGCTCAGTTCGGCATGGAGGATTACGCTACTTCGGCATTTCGCACTTATCTGTGGGCATGTAAAGTGCAGCATATCCAGGGTAGAGTGGGGCATCCGCAGACACAGGGTAAAATTGAGCGTTTCTGGAGAACATTTAAATGCGAATTGACGCCACAACTTGAAAGCTCTTCCCCTGAATTGTGGCCTGGGCTCATGGAGCGCTGGCGTGAGCAGTATAATACCATTCGCCCGCACGAGAGTCTCGGCGATTCACCGCCATCGAGCCGATACCAATCCAGCAGTAAACCTTTTGTGGAGCCGGATTGCAGCCAGAAGATAGGGAAACCGGATAGTATTTACCGTCGTGTCAGTCCAAAAGGACAAATGTCTCTGGGCGGTCAAAGGCACATGGTGGGAAGAGGTCTCAGAGGATGGATGGTAGAGGTACGTTCTCAAGGAAATGGATGCTGGCACGTCTACTTCCGCCACCATTTTGTGAGGGAAATAATATTAACAAAACCAGTTGAAAGTGTAACCTATGTCCCGGTACAAGTGTAACCTTTGTCTTGACATTGCACAGGGTGACCCGACAGCACCTGTTAATGAAGCCTTCAAGTCTGCGTGTCGCAATTCATTGCGACCGCATACTCGCAAATCCGCGGTCATAACCACGCCAAAGGCGTGGTGACACGCGGTACGGGTTCGGAGTTTATCCCCGAATCCCGCCGAAGGCGGGACGGCCGGATGAACCGACCGCCTACATTCTAAGCGATTATACCCTACGGCGTCACGTAATCCGGGCTCCGGGGAAACTCCACGCATTCCTTGATCGACTGCGCCCGGGTGATAAACTGTATCAGCCGCTCGAAACCGATGCCGCACCCGGCAGACTGGGTATTGTCATCCAGGATGGTCTCGAAATACCAGTTGAACTCCTTCTCCGGGTCCAGGCCGATCTGCCGGATATGCTCGAACATCAACGATTCCTTGAATTGTTTCCGAATCAATTCCGGGTTCCCCACCCGCACCGCGCCTCCTACCGTCTCTCCCACGTTGGGCAGAAGCAGGTCGCAGCATACCGTTATCTCATCCGGCGATTCGGCGCATTTAGAACCGTTGCCATTTCTCCTGGACCTCTGCATGGAGAAGAATTTTATCACCCCGCCCTGTTTCGGCCTGGGATCGGATGGGTACTCGGTCAGAAACAAGGGCGCGCCGCCGGTCAGGCTCACCAGTATCTGCTCGTCATGGCTGGTGAAATCCTCGCCGTAACGGATAGTTACCCCGTTATCGCGCAAAACCTCGATGCCTTCATCGTAGGTCAGCCTGGAAAATGGTTTTTCGATATAATCGGCCAAATTCGGCCGGTAGCCGTTGCTGCTTTTTTCGAGGACCGCCTTGAAAACCGCTTTGAACATCGATTCCAGTTGATCCATCAGGCCGGTCAGGCCGAAATCGCGGCCCTCGAACTCTATAAGGGTAAATTCCCAGAGATGCCTTGAGGTTATCTGTTTTTCATATCGGAACGACTGCCCGATGGTGTAGACCCGGTTATGCGCCACGGTCATCGGCTCCAGGTGCAGCTGCGCCGTCTGACGCAGGAACACCTTGCGGGGATTGCCCAGCTCGTCGGTCATCTCCACGCCGATGGCGTTGGGGAACCACTCGCAGGATCCGGTGGCCCCGGTGAGTGTAGGCGGGATCACCTCCAGGTAGCCGTTATCCTCGAACCATCTCCTGATGGCCCCCAGGGCGATGGCCCTGATATGGGTAAGGTCTTTCAGACGGCCGTCCAGCACTTCTTTGTGTCTCATCATAACTCATCTCCTTGTCATGCCCTGCAACTGCGGGGCATCCATATATGGTTTAAAGTGATTTGGTTGACTTTCAAGCAAAAAATAAAATACGTCATTGCGAGGACGACGCCGCAGGCGGAGGACGAAGCAATCCCATAAATATAAGAATTGAATGAGATCGCTTCGTCGTCCGGCAGTTGCCGGACTCCTCGCGATGACGTAATACTTTACCAGGCAAAAAAAATCCCCGACCATCGGTCGGGGAGAGGGGATTACTGCAATACATGCAGTCATTGCGAGTCCCGCCGAAGGCGGGACGAAGCAATCTGTTGTATAAGCCTCGGAGGTGTAAGAAACAGATCGCTTCGACGCCCCGACATTCTGTCGCCCCGCTGAAAGCGGGGCTCGCGATGACAGTAAGACATTATCGGGCAAAAAAAATCCCGACATCTCTGCCGGGGAAACATTTCCGCCGTCTTTCGGGACAGCTCCCGCCACCGGGAGTCCCGGGAATATCTCTGTTGGGGGCGTGCCCGTCGGTATTTTACCGCGCGTCACTGCTTGCAGTGACCGTGGTCTGCGGTCACAGCAGGCTATGACTCGCAGAAAATTCGCGGGCGTATTTATCGTTATTTTGTATCTTTCCGCCATATCCTCCGAACCCCGCCGAAGGCGGGGCTCCGCTATTTTAGGGGCGGATCGAAATTTGTCAAGGTTTTTTTTGGGGGGGGGATTGGGGTAATTGTTGACAGGGGATAGATGATTATTCTGTTTCCCCGAGCTTTTGGCGGATGGCCTGCGCCCGAGCGAGGCATTCGGCCGATTCTTCTTCTCGGCCCATTTTGTCATATAATATAGAAAGATGCTTCAAAGTCGTAGCGACATGAGGATGCTCCGGCCCAAGTTTGTTTTCGAAGATTTCCAGTGCGTTCTTAAGGCCATTTTCAGCGTTGTTATATTTCCCCCGTTCTTTATACAGCATGGCGAGGTTCCCCAACGTAATCGCAAACTCAGGATGATTATCTCCCAGAGTCTTTCTATTAATCTCAAGCGATTTGATATAAAGCGGTTCGGCCTCTTCATGCCTGCCTTGAGATCCATATAATAAAGCTAGGTTGTTCAGGGTTGACGCGTAATCAGGATGATCGTCCCCCAATGCTTTCTTTTGAATCTCAAGCGATTTGATATAAAGCGGTTCGGACTCCCTATACCTGTCCTGAGAGTCATACAATGCCGCCAAATTGTTAAGAGTCTTTGCGTAATCGGGATGTTCTTCTAACTGAGCTTTCTTTTTAATTTCAAGGGATTCGATAAAAAGCGGTTCGGCCTCCTCATATCTGTCTTGGGATAAATATAATAAAGCCAGGTTGTTCAGAGCCGCCGCGCAATAGGGATGATCTTCTCTCAATGCTTTTTTATAAATCGCAATTGCATCTTTATATAGCGGTTCGGCTTTTTTATACCTTCCCTGAGATCCTAAAGACAGCGCCAGGTTGTTTAAGGCCAGAGCTACATGATAGTTTTCCTTTCCAAATTTATTTATGAAAAATCCAATCGCTTCGCTGTAAATATCGCTAATGACCTTCCACTGAGCGCCAGCGTGAAATTTGTAGAATAGTCCATTAAGCAATCCCGAGAACTTTTCCGATTCAATTACGTATTTACCGTGATAAAATCCCTCCGCAAGGCCGTTTTTTTGCTCATCGGTTATATTTTTTATATCAATTTCTTTGAGTAAATAAATGTAATATTCGAATAGGAATTTGTGGATATCGGTTAGGTAATCCGGTTTGTTTTTTTCAAGGTTTTCGTAAACGCATTTTCTCAAAAGCTCATGAATTGTAAATTGTCTTTCAGATTCGTCGCTTTTTCCTGCGATCATTTCAACACATGAGTAATGTACAAGATCCGGAGGAAATTCTATTGAATAACCGGTTGGGAATTGCGCGAGGAGTTTTTCATAAATGTCTCGGTTCCAGATATTTGCGATGGAGAGAAGTCTTAGAGTCTTTATTTCTCCTGAATTCCTATGTTCGATGAATTTTATGTAAATCGAGTCAGGCGTTGTCCCGAATTCATCCGGAGCGGATTCTCTATTCTCCTCCCTTCTTATCCGAAAATAATCATCAACAGCAACATTGGCAGCCAGTGGAACTCCTTTACTGCCAATTTTTATGGCATTTATAACGGGCTCATTTTTAACATTTCTATTTCTAATAATTTTCTCAATTTCATCGTCAGGCAGATCACCGAGTTTGTGTTGCTCGAGGATGTCACCCCAAAAACTATCTTGTTCTTCCCACCGAATTTTTTCCTGCCCGCAGGTAACGAATATAGCTTCCGGTAGTTTTTTTATTAGCAACCTAATCCATTCATCCTCGATAAACATAGTGGCTTCATTATAGTTCCGGTCCCATTGACGTTCATATGAATCAAAAAACAGAACGATTTTGTAATTATAATCTTCCCAGTAGTTTTTTATATCCTCAGCGAACAGCGCGGGAAGATAATCTTCCATCTCGTGAGCTTCCATGTCAAGATACTCGCGTAAGACGGCGCTACTTCGCTTTGTGCTTCGGTCGCTCACGGCTTTATCGGCTCTGTCAATATATTTTGCTATTTTGGGCAATAACCCGGCCGAAGATACATCGAAAATCGAACCTATTATTTCAGCGACTGGTCCCAATTCTTTCCACAGAGGAAAGCTTTCTTCATTAAGTTCGATTTGGGGTCTTTTCTTTTTCCATAATGCAGCATATCCAATATCAAAAACGGGAAATTCGATCTTGTTTTTACTTATATCTTTAAATTCTTTACGCAACCAGTAAATCGAATCTTCAATATTAGGATTTTTCCAGGTTTTAAAATCAATCGATGCCAATTTTGCATCTTCGTCTGCGTCTTTAAGTTCCTCAATCAGTTTGTATCTCAGGGCAGTTTTACCAATTCCGGCCACGCCATAGAAATTCAAAATCGAATGCTTATTCGGTTCCTTATTCTCCACGGCTTTTCTAAATGCGGCGATCAGGTCCTGCCGTCCGACAAAAGGACGGTCTTTTTTAGAAAGTACGTCTGGCGTTTTTTCCTCCTGTTAAGGTATTGGCGGAAGATAGCAAAATGAGTCAATTTTAGCAATATAAAATGATAAATGGATATCGTCAGTTATTGGATTATTCATTGTTTGTTGTCCCTCCCGTAACAGAACTAAACACATGGGATTGACAGGGCCGCAGGCCTCAACCCGCGCCCTCTTTCTACCGATAATCTCAGAAAAGACTTGATTTTTTGACAATTTTAGGCCATTTTAAGGTGTGCCGGGTGAAGGCCAATTTGAGAAACTAACACTTGACTAATGAGGGACGCACCCGGGTATTGAGATTACTCCATGACCTCCGGGTTCCGGGGTGAGCGAACGCGAATCGTGCTCGGTGGCATTAAAATCCTTT
>CP070742.1:3709185-3723268 GCA_020348065.1 Candidatus Zixiibacteriota bacterium | reverse complement strand
GTCGGGAAGCCGAAGTCGCCGACAGCGTCACACTCGAAGGTGAGGTCTGATGGGCAGGTGATCTCCGGAGGCGTCGTATCCTCAACAGTGATCGTCTGGTAACAGGTATCGGCATTATCGCAGCCATCGATAGCTTCATAGCCGATCACCAGGGTGTAGGCCCAGTCGCAATCACCGACTGTCGAGTCACGGCTGATCTCGTTGATGGCGGGGTCCGGATCGCAGAGGTCGGTGGCGGTCGGGAAGCCGAAGTCGCCGACAGCGTCACATTCGAAGGTCAGATCAGCGGGACAGGTGATCTCCGGAGGCGTCGTATCCTCAACGGTGATCGTCTGATAACAGGTATCGGCGTTTCCACAGCTGTCAACCGCCTCATAGCCGATCACCAGGGTGTAGGCCCAGTCACAGTCGCCGACTGTCGAGTCGCGGCTTATCTCGTTGATGGCGGGGTCCGGATCGCAGATGTCGGTGGCGGTCGGGAAGCCGAAGTCGCCGACAGCGTCACACTCAAAGGTCAAATCGGAAGGACAGGTGATCACGGGAGCTATGGTATCCTGAACGGTGATAGTCTGCACGCAACTGGAGAAGTTACCGCAACTGTCGGTGGCGGTCCAGGTACGCTCGATAATAAGAGGACAACGGGCGTTAATGATGTTATCCGTATAAGAAATATCAGGATCGGAATCGCAGCTGTCTACAGCCGTAGCGGTACCGGGGTCGCCCATAACACAATCGAATACCACGTCTGCGGGACAGGTAATCTCAGGAGCGGTAATATCCTGAACTGTAATAATCTGATCGCAGATGCTGGTATTTCCGACATAGTCGGTGAATGTCCAGGTTCTGGTGATGACAGTCGGACAGGTACCCGATACATCATCACTGTAACTGGTGTCGATCGGGCCGCAGTTGTAATCGATTGTCGGCCAGCCGGTATTAGACGGATCGGTGCTTTCGGTACAACTGATGGTAACATCCGGCGGATCTGTGCAAGTAATTTCACACAGCTTATTCCCGAAGTTCATATCGCCCTGATCGGTGGTATCGATGGTTAACGTAACTTCCCATCCCCAGGGCCCTCTTCCGGGCTCGGCTATTGCATAGGCTGATCCCACGCCGACATCCGGTGAGTACAGGTTGGTATATGTCTGCATATATCCTGTTTCAGCAGGCACTTCGCGTTGATCGTCCTCGCTGAGAATCCATGTTCCGGCCGTCAAACTCGGGAAAGAATAATTACCGAATTCGTCCGTCAAGGTCGAGGTCTCAAACAATATGTTTTCAACCATGCCGCTGACATAGATTTTCCAACCGGACAACGGGGAATCGCCCATATTGTAGGTGCTATCGCCATCAGCGTCAAGGAACTTAAGTCCATCGACCGCTCCCGGAAGCCGCTCGGGGATTGGAATCGGAACGTCCTTGCTTCCGCTGATGAATTCCAGATGTATATGCCCCGAAGAGCCGGGAACATAACCGGAGCCTAAAGTGTATTCAGCGGGCCAGCCGTCGGTGTTGTATAAATACCCACCCCAGTCATCCGTCGGGGGCGCGTCATAATTTTCCTGCAGGCTATTTTGCCAGACGAACGTTCGGGATTCGTGCAGCTGCCAGTAAAAAACCAGGCGATTCGCTTCCTGTAAGGCAGGCGGGAGGTCTGATTTATAGATTTTAAAGATATGCCTGTCTTCACCGGGCGGAGTATCGAGGCCGCCGGTCAGGGTGAGATTGATCTGGCTCTGGGGCAGGTTCAGCAAAGTAAAACCTATCCAAACGTACTCACCCGGATCGTTCTGGGCGATCTCGATTTGCTCTCTGGTTCCATCGGGAAAAGCGCTGCCGTCTGCCTGAACCCAACCCTGGTCGTCGTTTCTCGGAACCGTTCCGACCTGTATACCCCGTACGAGGTCAACGAAGCGGAAATAGGCGCCTCCGCCTCCAAAGCGGGTGAAGTCGAAGGATATTACAAAAGAGTCGGTCTCGGCAAACGCCGCGCTGTCCGGATCCCCATTCTGGACCACGAACTGATACGGAACCCACTCGCCCTCGGCCCAGGTATTTCCGAGGTTACCTTTCGTCCAGGGTGTGCTGATTGCGCCACCGCCGCCTTCATTGGCGCGGTAGCCGTAAAGGTTGTAGCTGATCGATTGCGCAGACGCACTAACGGCGATCCCCAGCATGAAAAACGTCAGGACCGCCGCGATAGTGAGTTTGGATGTAACCCTGCTACAACAAGATTCTGTTTTGTTTCCCATTTCTTTTCCTTTGGTTTTCAAGGTTTATTGAGAATCTTTTCCATTTTTACAAGTATGCACTTCTCAAGCACCTTGTAAAGTACAGTGTTTTGAATCAACCTCCTTTCACTTTTTAAAACTAATTATTAATGATTAGATATAATGGCGGCCTCGAATCCTCGGGAAAATGGATAAATAACCGCATAATCGGTGGCTCAGACCTCACGGTTAAAATCAAAAGTATTTCTTTTTCTTATTGAAGATCTATTCTAAAAAATCCCATTAGCTTTTCAATGTCAAGAAAATTCTGCTTTTTTTCATAGTAAAATTAAGTGAATAATATCATATTTACTTTTATTGACAGTAGACAAAACCCTTTAAAGGCTGAAAGTCGATTATTTCCATACCGTATAAAAATATTATTCAATTCGATTGTCAAGAAAAAAATGATAATGATTATGAAAAACTTTATCATTTTAAAATCGATCCATTTTGACTCATTGAGATCTCCCGGTCACGTTGCTTATACCTGCATATCAATCATCAAAATCGCTCTGGGCTTATATCGCATATTATATGGAGTTTCAGATCAATGGAAGTATTGGAATCATTTATGATCTTTGGATTATCCGTCTTTACCAAAAATCGGGTTGCAGCCGATCGCTGAGACCCGTTATTCTGCCATGCCGTAGGCCGGAATCGAACCGGCACGGACGTAACAGTAACAAAACACTCGAAAACGCCGCATCTTAACCATCAATTGTGTATTAATCGCGGATTCAGGATTTGAAGCCTCACTGCCGATAATGTCCCTGTACAGAAAATAATAAAACCCCGACAAGCGCCGGGGTTTCGTGGCTATTCTGCGAAAAAAATCCTATATCTTCGTCTCTAATCCCTCTTCAGAACGCCACCAATTTCATCCGCAAACATATGTTACGCCTGATGGATTCCTAAATGAAATTACCAGATAACAATTTATTATTCATCCGTTTCCTCGGGTATCTGCATGCATAATCCGGTTTCGGTAATTAATAGCCTCAACCGAGCATTCCTATTTATTGACTTCTATGATATTGATAGCTATGTACCGGATTCCTTCATCAAATTCAACCGTATCCCCTATCCAATAGGGATTTATGCCGCATTTTTCGGGATCCATTTCCATGAGGCACAGAATCCGGCAGACTGTGGTGGTGTCCTCGACATCGATCCATTTCTTTAGACCACGGGGATCGTCATTAAGAACCTCGATCGGATCACCCTCGCACGATTCCCGGGCTTACAGGAAGATCCGGGTCCCGAGCACAAGGGCTGATGATAACAAAACCATAACGACGCTTCGTCTCATGACATTCATCCGGTAAGATTTTTTACATATCTCGCATTCAACTAATAGTAAAAAAGTTCAAATCAACTTAGAAAAATTAGTAAACATCGGATGCCCCGGAAAAGCTTTCTCAAGTTCCCGGTAATTAACGTCAAGAAGATTATCCTCGGGAACCACAATACGATATAGCTGTCCCTTCAAAACCGCCTTAAAATCGTTAATTAATTCGTTAAGATCAGCGGACAACTCAAATGCGGGGGTCGGGAAATCGCTGCCAAACAGCAGGAGTTCAGGAGGAAGTTTTTTAACCTTAGAAAAGAATTTATATCTGAAAGGAGTGCAGAAAGCTGATATGTCAGTATAACACTTACCTTTAAAAACTCCCTTTTTTGTTAGGTCAAGGTACTTTTCGACAGTCTCAAAATCGGAATGCTCCAAAAACCTGCCCGGTATACCCGATGAAAAATAGGGCAAACCGGCATGCGCGAAAATAATAATTAATCCCTCATCCAGCCCCGCCTTTAAATTTTCATGAATTTTGTGTGTTTTGGGCCTATGCCATCTTTTTCGGCCCCGCATAGAATTAATCAATTTATCCGACCACGACCAAGTAAGATAATCATATGAACCGGTTCGCTGATCGGTTGTAGGAATGGCAAATTCAGGGCCTATATGAAGCAGTAATGGCAGGGGCTTCCCGTTATGTCCGATTGTCGCAAGTGACAGCATGGCATCTCTGGTTTTTTCTTCAGCAAGATCAATCATTTGGGCGGATGGAAGCCATTTTATCAGAACCGCTTCCTCATCGACGTACTTTTTTATACGATCTAGAAATTGAGGATCATAAGGATGTACTGAAGCGCCGAGGAGAACTTTCTCGGGGAGGATTTTTTTCAGTTCCTTAACAATGAAATCATTGTCCACCCAAACATTGGACAGGTCCGTCCGTCTTCTGCCTGTAGTATCGTATACAGGATCAAGCGCCAGGCAAACCACCTTGTTAAGACTGCAGCTATCTATGGTTTTTATGGTCATATCCCTGAGATAGAGGTCGGATACCTTCTTTTCATCGATCCTTGAATAAAACAGGAATAACTTATACACAATCTGACGTCGATACCAATCGGAGAAATGTCCCCAATCAGGCCATTGATCACCAAGAAGACCCACGTGCATGTGCATGTCAATTATTTTTAAATCGGGGTCATCCATATCATCTTATCTCCAGGTATATTTTCAAATAAATTCAGACAGGTTCCTTCTTAAGTTATAAGGAATCAAATCAGGCAGCCATTTCCTTATTTTAACGCATCTGCTTCTATACAACTTTCCTGATAATATCACTCAGCGATCCTTTTTTAAATATATCCCGGGAAAATCTATTCTTATTCTTTTTGGCCCATTTAACCAACCTGATTTCATCCTTATCGATTTCTATCGCAGTACCGCCGTCGGTGTATAACGCACAACCTGTATTGAAATAACACGGTAAGGGTTTACCCTTTTTTTCGAGCCTTGTAATCTTCCTGTTTTTAAGCTCTTCATCCCTTTTCTCACCAAGCTTTTTATTGAGTTCTTTAATTTTCTTTTCTACAAACTTCTTATTGTAACGGTCGTCGAGGATTTCTTTTTGAATCTTTTCAATTTCCTCCTGCAATTTATCTATATAGGTTTCAGAAGCGAAAATCGCTCGATGTGAATGTCCGCAAATTAAAATGACCTTCTTTTTTTTCGCCCAGGAATACATAATCTTTTCGTAGTTTTTCGCGATCTGCGATTTTGTCGCGGAAGTGTGGCGGTCTATTTTAATTACAGGCTCAATTCTTTTATACAATCTTACAAAAACGCGACTTATCCAACTGTTCTTATCAGATTCTTTGCTACCCTGATGGCCATGGATAAGTAAAATCCGGGCTCTCCCGTCTTTACCCTTCAATTTAAGAGCCTCTGAGGCTACTCCTGATTCTCGTGGAATCTTCCGCGCCGGATCGCGGGGAGACCCCCATTCTGAATCATGGTTGCCATATACGCGATAGAAACGACCATTTTCAAATAACCGCAATTTTCTGTAAACCGTGGAATCATACGTGTTAATGATGCTGTCCAGATCAAACTGCCAGAATTCTTCTATGTCTCCCAGCAGGATAACCGTATAATTCTCCCTCTTATAATATTCCAGAGCCTTTTCGAAGACTTTATGGTTATGTCGGAAATCGTCCGCTTTACTTCCGTCCCCAAGGTGCATATCGCTGAACATCACAATTTTATTTCCCCTGGTATCGATTTTCTTGATTGTTCTATTGCCCCAAAGAGCCGAAAGTTTTTTTTCAGTTAACGCCTTATCTTGTGACATGACGCACCTCCCGATTAGTCAATTAATCGCGATAGATTATGAATTGATGCGATCCGCCGTTAACAATTGCGAATTCCCGAATTAGAAATGTTCCAAAATAAAACCATGGCCGTGATTGCCGGAATTTTATATATGATAACTGAATGCCCCTCCTTCTGTGAAATGATTATATTGGAAATTGTGCCCTGGAATCAGTCCAAATCGCCAGATCAACGGAACCATATGCAGACGTTGACGTCCGGGCTATTTGGAATTTATCCTCCCCGGAGCCGGTGATATAATTATTATCCATTTGTGACCCGGGATAACCGGTACGGGCGGAGGCAGTAATACGGGATACAAGGTTTTTCATTTTAAGCCCTCCAAAAATTCCCTCCATGGCAAGTACCGGGTTTTATCATAGATATTAATTTTCAGAAATGGTTCCGTCTTGACTTTTATTGGCTCCGTTTTGTCCACTATGTACTAATAGATTTTTCCCCAATGTCGTTGATTAATATCGATAATCCCGGTCTTCCACAGCACCACAAAAGTTAGACAATTGCACATTCTATACAACATTTGATAACGCGCTGGCAAAATAATTAAATAATGCATTAGAATTTCCTAAGTGTAACGCCTCCATTTGCATTCCATATTACTCTTAATCCCAGTTCCCGGGCAACCTGGCCCACTTTGCGTCTCTCCTCCGTGATCAACCAAACAGCCTCGACCTTGAAGGCCCGGTCAAAATTCCGTCTCTTCTCATTACTCCCGAAGTGAACACCTCCTGATGACCCTAACATAACACTATCCTTTCTTCGTGTCCACTAAACCGGGGAACCTCATAAAGGCTAAAAACAAATTGGCGCATAAAGCGGTTAA
Source organism: Candidatus Zixiibacteriota bacterium (assembly GCA_020348065.1). Taxonomy (GTDB): domain Bacteria; phylum Zixibacteria; class MSB-5A5; order UBA10806; family UBA10806. Next base: position 3,716,487 of record CP070742.1, on the reverse strand, counting down.
CTTACTTATCATCTTATCTATTTCAAAAGCACAATCTTAATATTCCCCGAATAATCCCCCGCCCCAGCCCGCGCAAAATAGACGCCGGAGGTGTGCATGGTTGCGTCCCAGACCGCTTCTCCGCCATTCAGCCTCAGCCTATCCACCAGCCTGCCCGTGATGTCGTAGATATCGATACGCTCGATTGCCGGATCGGAGACGGTGATCCTGCAGGCGGAGTTAAAGGGGTTGGGGTAGGCGGAGATGGTGAAATTTGCAGGTATTTCCTGTAAATCGCTGAACACAATTTCCGTAAAATTATCGTTGCTTGTATAAAACAGATCATATCCCGGGAATGTATTTCCCCTAAAGATACAATGGAATTTCAATGATAGACTATCGCCGGTAGTTAATAAGAAAGGCCCATATTCAGTAGGATTCGATAAATTGTCAATAACCTCCGGAATACTCCAGGAATTACCCCAATTATCGGATTTAGAATACATTAATTTTGGATAAAAACAGTCAATCGGATATTCGTCTGCCCATATTGCATAAAGCTTATCATTCAATATTAAACACGTCGAATTGCTGCCGGTTTGTGTAAAAGTAATTCTTGTTTCAGGTAACCAAGACTCTCCATTATCTCTACTTATCCTACCTAAAATATCTCCCGTATATCCACACGCGCTACCGTATTTGTAATCAAACCATAATGCCATTATATTGCCAGACGAATCTATGGTCGCAGATGGAAATTGACTATGCTCATAGTATGGAACAGGCTCAGGTCTGGACAAGGGAAATCTCTGCGACCATGTTTGGCCATGATTATCACTAAATCGATAATATACTTCAATACCGACGGAATCATACACAAGCCCGCATTGATAAATTGCGTGGAGCCTGCCGTTATGATAGAACAAATTAGGCGCATAATCTATGAACATCCCTGAGTCCGCTTCAATTATGTAATAACCCTCCCAGTTTTCACCGGCGTCGTAACTGCGCATTAAGATTACCTGTGGAAGACAAATTGAATAAAATAACGTATCTCCGCTGGCGGCAAGGCGGGGGTATTTCCAGGCCAGGTGGAATACTTCAATCGGGTCATTCCAATTCTCTCCGCCATCAAGGCTTTTTACTATATAGCATTTTAAAGGATCGTTGACAGTTACCCTCCCATAAAAAGCAATATACAAAATATCATTCGAGTATCTAATATCGCTCGTTCTTGTCCTATAAAACGTATCTACTGGACAAACAGGATCCGACCATGTTTCTCCATTATCATTAGAACGTATATAGTAAAAAGAATAAGTCCCCCAAGCGACTACATGAATTGTATCCCCGACAGAGACAGCCCGCGGTCCCATGAGAAGATGGTTATAGACAATTTGTTCCGGCACTGTCCATTGGGCGGAAGATACAGGCGTTAGAATTACAATAATCCAAAATACGTAGATAAGAGATGAAATGAATTTTCTGGTCATTACCCCACCCTTGGTTCTAACATAAATATAGACAACGTCGCATTTTTGTCAAGAAAAATATAAAATGTAGTCCAACTAATATTATTAGAGAACCGGCCCCGATTTTTTTTAATTTTGCTGTATCTATTTGAAATATATCATTTTCAACATGGTATCATATCCGGGCGTTACAACCCGCACGAAGTAGATCCCTGATGAGACATTTCGTGTTGCGCCGTTAGTGACGTCCCAGTTCGTTTTTCCCTCCTTTGCCTTAAGTGTTTTGACCAGTTTTCCCAATAGATTGTAAATGTTTATATGCGTATCATCTCCTTCCGAACCTGAAATATTCCCATTTGTTGGCCGGGGTACAGTTACGCGGCTCGGCCGATCTGAATTTCGGCTGGCAGAAATCTGGCAGAATCAAAACCTCTAAAAAACCGCGCAATGGAAAATGATATCTGACGATCTTAATCTTATAATGTATATCTTCTTTTATGGCAATAAATTACCGCTTAAATAAATCTGCCGGAGGCCGGAATTGAACCGGCACGGACGAAATCGTCCGAGGGATTTTAAGTCCCTTGCGTCTACCTATTCCGCCACTCCGGCATTAGAAAAAGGCGGCTTCCGGATTCGAACCGGAGAATAGAGGTTTTGCAGACCTCCGCCTTACCACTTGGCTAAGCCGCCTGAAATCATCTCCACCTGAAGATAGATGCGATCTGATTCTGTGTCAAGAGAAAATAAGCTCTTGAACCGTATCGTGTTCTGCCAGGGGCAATTCCAGCCCCACCATTATATCGGTAAAAGTCCTTTGCTTTTGACGAAATGAAATTATAAAATTGATTGCCTGAAATGATCAAATACCGACAGCGCTGAGATAAAAATGAGATTATTTACAATCGGCTACGAAAAACGGGGCATCGAAAATTTCATAGAAATTTTAAAAGAAAACAATATTGACATGTTGGTGGATATACGCGCCGTCCCCCATTCCCGAAATAAGGATTATGCCAAGAAAAACCTCGAGTTTATATTAAATAAAAATGATATCGATTATCTCCTAACTAGAAAATTGGGAAGCCCCGAGGATATAAGGAAAAAGGTTAAGATTGACGGAGATTATGACTATTTTTTCAGAGAATACGATAAATTTCTCGAGGGCAAAAAAGAATATCTGACAAACTTAGTCAAAATCGCTAAAAGGAGGGATATTTGTCTTCTATGTTTCGAGGCCGATTTTAATTATTGCCACAGACGCCCCGTAGCAGAGCGCATGGCTGAAATGGGGGGCGGCTTTAAGATTATTCATCTATGATTAAAATGCGGGCAAAGGAGATCATTACCGGTGAATTCAAATTATTAGAAATATTTTGACATTGATGATTTGATTAATGATATTGTTTTTGATTTGAGAAGGCATTCAAAGAAAGAAAAGGTAATCATGCCGGTTAGATTTGATCGCAGAATGGCGATTGTTTTCGCAATACTTTGTTTGATATTCATTATAAATTGCGATGACGAGGGAACAAATTATGAAAACCTCTCTCCTAACCGGCCATCCAACCCCACTCCGGCCGACGGCGCCTCGGATCAACTGTTGGACGTTCAACTGATCTGGAACTGTTCCGATCCCGATGGGGATCCGCTGGTTTACGATATCTTTTTTGGGACCGCCGGCAATCCTCCTCTGGTCGTATCAGCATACAGCGACACAACCTATAATCCCGGTCAGCTTCAGCATAATACAACTTATTACTGGAAAATAGTGGCCAACGATCCCCGCATCTCCCGTACAGGTCCGATCTGGCATTTTACCACAGAGGTTGAGTAAGCTTTCCTTAGAGCGACCAGACCAAAACAAGATTCTTCGAGCTTCTACTTGACTATTTAAATATTGGGCATATTATTCCGCCCGTGTTTACCTTTCCGATAAGCGGCGTTGAGACCTGGTGGTGGCTCCCCGCGCTGGTAGCCTTTGCTATTTCATCATTGACTTCAACCGGGGGCGTATCCGGCGCGTTTTTGCTTCTGCCGTTCCAGGTCAGTTTCCTGGGATTTACCGGTCCCGCGGTCAGTTCAACAAATCTTGTTTACAATATTGTCGCCACCCCCGGCGGCGTTTACCGTTATTTCCGCGAGGGACGGATGGTCTGGCCGCTGATGCTGGCGATAATCATTGGAATTTTGCCGGGTTTCTTAATCGGCGCCATTATCAGAGTGGTGTGGCTCGCGGATCCGTCAAAATTCAAGTTTTTTGTAGGGTTAGTGCTTCTTTATCTCGGCGGACGGCTGTTTTACGATTTAATAAAAAGAGGTTCGCACAGGGCGATATCGGCAGGCACTGGAATCGTAACAAACAAGAGATTTCGGCTAATGGCAATTGAATTCGAATATGGCGGCAATTCTTATAGTATCTCCACCTTCTGGATATATGTTCTAACTTTTACAGTCGGTATTATCGCCGGGGCGTACGGTATCGGCGGCGGCTCCATTATTGCGCCTTTCCTGCTGGCGATTTTCGGGCTTCCGGTATACGTCATAGCCGGGCCGACCCTTTTCGGAACCTTTATTTCGTCGGTCGCGGGAGTGGCGATATATTATTTCCTGGTTCCGGTCTTTGTTCCCTGGCAGCCTCCCATCAATCCCGACTGGCTATTAGGATTATCGTTCGGCGCGGGCGGTCTTCTGGGTACCTATGTCGGCGCGCGCATGCAGAAGTTTATACCGGCCAGGGTTATCAAGCTGATCCTGATGCTGGGAGTTTTTTATATTTCCATAAGATATATAACAGGATTCTTTGCGGGATAAGATAATCCCTTATTGGGAATGCTGTAATTTCGGATTGTGACTCCCGGACGTAGCATCTCCTTGACTAATTTTTAAATTCGGTTTATAAATCTAACCATGTTCACTTTTCCTGTCAGCGGCGTTGAGACCTGGTGGTGGCTCCCCGCGCTGGTAGCATTTGCTATTTCATCATTGACTTCAACCGGGGGCGTCTCAGGCGCATTTTTGCTTTTGCCGTTCCAGATCAGCTTCCTGGGATTTACAGGTCCCGCGGTCAGTTCAACGAATCTTGTTTACAATATTGTCGCCACCCCCGGCGGCGTTTACCGTTATTTCCGCGAGGGACGGATGGTCTGGCCGCTGGCGCTGGCGATAACTATCGGTACCTTACCGGGTCTCTTAATAGGAGCCATAATAAGAGTCGTCTGGCTGGGAGATCCGGCAAAATTCAAGTTTTTCGTGGGATTGGTGCTTCTTTATCTCGGCGGACGATTGCTTTTCGATATCATGAAAAGAGGTTCGCTGAAAGCCAAATTGGCGGGCAAAGGCGTCGTAACAAGCAAAAGATTCCGGCCTTTCTCTATCGAGTATGAATATAACGGCGGTTCTTATAACGTTCCCGCCATCTGGATATACGCTTTAACGTTTACGGTCGGCATTATCGGGGGGGCGTACGGTATCGGCGGCGGCGCTATTATCGCGCCCTTTTTGGTGGCGATTTTCGGACTTCCGGTATACACCGTTGCCGGGCCGGCCCTTTTCGGGACTTTTGTCTCGTCGATTGCCGGAGTGGCGATATACTATTTCCTGGTTCCGGTCTTCGTGCCCACGCAGCCTTCCATCAATCCGGACTGGCTATTAGGATTATCGTTTGGCGCGGGCGGTTTTCTGGGCACCTATGTCGGCGCGCGGCTGCAGAGGTTTATTCCGGCCAAGGTTATCAAGCTGATCCTGATGCTGGGGATTTTATATGTTTCGGTTAGGTATATAGCGGGATTTTTGGCGGGATAGCCGTAGGGACAGATCATCGATCTGTTCTTTTCGGTTCCCAAGCGGCGCTTGGGAACCGGCTTACGTAGATTTCAAACAATCGATAAAACAGCTTCTCCATTTTGGACTTGACAAGCTATGATGATTTGATTATTTATTGGCGGATTATTAATAAGCGCGTAGAAGCTGATTACAATTATGATTGTTTTGCCGGGCAAGGAGCAATTATGCTTCGGATAGCAAAAAATACCGATTTTGATTTTATTTATTATGGCATCATTTAACGTATCATACGCACAAAAGCCCGATACCGCTAAAACCGACGATAAGACCGAGATAAAGGTTTTAGAAGAGCGCGTAAAGTTGAGCGAATTTATAAATAAACTTGAGCAGGCAAAGTTGGAAAATGAATATTCGGTTTTAGATTGGCTTATTAAGTCTCAGGTTATAATAAAAAATGGTGAATATAGCAATGCCGTTGACTATCTAAACAAATCAATAGAATTAGAACCAAATAATAAAATTGCATATAATAGTCGTGGATATTGCTACCTGGCACTTGAGCAATTTAAAGAGGCTACCGAAGATTTCAATTACGCCATACATTTGGATTCAGGATTCGCCATAGCCTATAGTAATAGAAGTAGAGCTTACAATTTTTTAAATGATTTTAACAACGCTGTTAAAGATATAAAAAAGGCTATTGAACTAAATCCATCATTACCGATTTATTATAGCAATCTTTCAACTACTCTTATCTTAATGAATAAATATGAAGAAGCGCTGGAAAATATAGATAAAGCCATACTACTTAGTACTCATGATGAGAGCGTATTGACAATCTTATATTATAAGAAGTATGTAATCCTAAAAATACTTAATAAGGAAACAAAAGACTCTGAAATATTTTTAAACAATTTATTAGAAAAGGAAATAAATTTAGAATGGTTTAAACTTGATAGTTTTGTACATTTACTTTCAAAGATTGATTTTTCGGAAGATATAAAAAAATTCATTCAAGAAAAAACGGAGTTGCTGAAGGAGAAAATGAAATGAATCGTAGGGGCTGATCTTAGATCAGTCCGCCATTTCGGGAATCATATTCCCGAAACACACTAATTGGGTCGATCCGAGGTCGACCCCAGCGATATTACAACCGTATGTTTGAAAATAGAATCATTCGCTGGAGCATTTTATGAGAGATTGTTGGAATCCGAGCATAGAAATGAATCCCTATCTTTTCGGCTGCATCATACTTATGGTGTTTTGGCTGATTACGCTTATAATTCTGATAAGAAAACGTATGTCGCGTGATCTACATGAATTCTTATGGGCAAGCTACGCCTGCAGCCTTCTGGGTATTACCGAGCCCTTATTTGTGCCGGAGTACTGGAACCCACCATCAATAATCAAGTTTTGCAGATGGGATTTTGAAAGTTTTATATTCTGCTTCGCTGTTGGAGGAATAGCCGCGGTAATTACGGAACTTCCGACCGTTAAAAAATCGGTTCTTGAATTAGATTATCTTCTCTGGCGTACTATCAGGCGAATTTATATTTTCATCAGAGGCCTTGTTATCGGTAAATATGTATTTGACCGTGTGGCTTTTATATCTTATAGCCGCATTTCCAATAACAAGAGTCAACTACGAACTGAAAATATGCTTTTGATAATATTTTTCCTCGCTATTTTCGGCACAACAGCCCAATTCGGGCTGAACATTATTTACGATGCCGCTATAGTATGTCTTGCGACGGCCCTTTTTATCTTATGGAGAAGGCCGAAATTAAAATGGCAAATTTTGGGCGGAGGTTTGAGCTTCACAGCCATTTACGCTGTGGTTCTATTAATTATGACGTTGATCTATCCGGATTTTTATGATTATTGGAATTCAGAAGCTCTCACAGGTTGTACGATTGGCAAAGCGCCGATAGAAGAATATCTTTTCGCCTTTACTTTTGGCGCTTTCTGGGCGCCTCTATATGAAGCATGGAAAGATGAAAAGCGTTCAAGAAACATTTAGTTCTTCAGGTCATATTTCAATATGCCCCGAGGAGAGATTTTTTTC
>CP070742.1:3686998-3709085 GCA_020348065.1 Candidatus Zixiibacteriota bacterium | reverse complement strand
GTGGGCGCTTTTGCTCTCACGGAGCCCGGCGCAGGTTCGGATGCCGCCTCCATTACGACCACCTATACCAAGAAAGACGGGGGTTATGTTTTAAACGGGACCAAGATATTTATAACCATGGGCGCAGTGGCCGACAGTTCCATAGTTTTCGCCACCGCGAAAAAAGGTTCGGGGCCCAAGGGGATATCGGCGTTTATAGTGGATAAAGGAACCGAAGGTTTCGAGATAGGAACGATTGAGAAGAAGATGGGTCTGAAGGCATCGCCCACAACCGAGCTCATATTCAGCGATTGTCTTATTCCCGAAGACAGCCTTCTGGGTCAGGAAGGCAAGGGATTCCGCGTGGCCATGTCGACCCTCGACGGCGGAAGGGTAAGTTGCGGGGCCATGGCCGTAGGGATCGCCCAGGCGGCATTTGATGTGGCCCTGAAATATTCCAAGGAAAGGGAGCAGTTCGGAAAACCGATATCGGCCTTTCAGGCCATCCAGTTTCATCTGGCCGATATGGCCGTAATGATCGAAAACGCCCGGTTGATAGTCTACAAGGCGGCCTGGCTGAAGGATCAGGGCAAACCGTATTCGCTGGAAGCGGCCCAGGCCAAGCTATACGCGTCGGAGATCTCCACCCATGTAACTCACAAGGCCGTTCAGGTTCTCGGGGGCTATGGTTATATCAGGGAATACCAGGTGGAAAGGATGTATCGCGATGCCAGGGTTACGGAACTGTTTGAGGGGACCTCGGAGATCCAAAAGCTGGTTATCGCCAGGCATCTATTAACCAAAAAATAGTCGTTTTCGAATTTGTGCTCTTCGAAGGAAAGATGGGAACAACAGTTAGCGCGATGAAAGAGATTACGGTTTTCGGCAGGGGCGGCCAGGGAACCGTGGTGGCCGCCGAGATACTGGCGGAAGCCTACTTTCATGAGGGATTTTATACCCAGAGTTTTCCATCCTTCGGCGTGGAACGTCGGGGCGCGCCGGTAACGGCATTTTTGCGGGTGGATAAAGAATTTATTTACTTGAGAAGTATGATTTATAAAGCCCACACGGGGCTTATACTGTCGCCGGATGTTGTAAACTCCCCCACATTCAAACCGTCACTTGTGGGTAACGCCACGCTGGTAATTAATTCCGGGCGCCGCCTGCCGGAGATCCCCGAATATAAATGCCATTATGTTGACGCCACCGGTATCGCGCTGGAATTAGGTCTGGGCTCGAAGGCCCAACCTCTTGTTAACACTGCAATGCTCGGGGCGTTCGCCCGGGTATGCGGAGATTTATCGCTGGAAAACGTGTTGAAAGCCGTTGAGAATAAAGTTCCTTTGAATGTAGAAAAGAATGTATCGGCGGTAAAAAAAGCTTACAAAACGGTGGCGAGAATTGAGTAAGTTCATAGTTTTCAAATCTCTCGACGACATGCCGGATATCGCCGTCAGCAAAGCGCGCATGGATTGGAATAAGACCGGTTCCTGGAGATCGTCCACTCCCCGCCGCGAGGATAAGACTCCGCCCTGTAACTTCAACTGCCCCGCCGGTGAGGATATCCGCGGCTACCTGGATTTGCTCAAACACGGGAAGATTAAAGAAGCATTTGAATTGATATTACAGACCAATCCCATGCCGCTGGTTTGCGGGAGGGTCTGTTACCATCCCTGCCAGTCTCAGTGCAACCGCGAGAATTTCGATGCGGCTATCGATATCAGGCTGATGGAAAAATTTATGGGAGAGTGGGGTCTGGAAGATTATACGCCGCCGGGGCTTCCGTCACCCGGGTCAAAAAAGGCGGCGGTGATAGGAGCGGGTCCCTCCGGTCTGTCGGCGGCCTACTATCTCAGGCGTGAAGGAGTCAATGTAACATTATTCGACGAAAACGAACATCCCGGAGGTATTCTTTATTACGGAATCCCTTCCTACCGACTTCCCAATGATCTTTTAAAACCGGAGCTGGATAGAATCCTTCAGGGAATCGCTTTTCGATCCCGGAAGAGGTTCGGTCGTGATTTCGGTATCGGAGAACTGGAGAAATATGACGCCGTATTTTTGGGCACCGGCGCTCATAAATCGAAGGTGATGCGGATAAACGGGGAAGACCTCCCCGGCGTCAAATCGGGACTGGATTTTCTGAAAAAGGTAAATTCCGGGGAAAAGGTATTTCTTGACGGCAAAGATGTGATTGTAATCGGCGGCGGAAACACTGCCTGCGACGTGGCTCGAACGGCGTACAGGCTCGGCGGTAATGTCAGCATGATGTATCGTCGTACCGTGGCGGAGATGCCGGCCTTTGCGGAGGAGATAGAACAGCTCAAATCGGAACCCATCAAGCTTGAATTTCTCGTGGCCCCTTCCAGAATTGAAAAAACAGGCGACGGTAAATTGAAAAACCTCTATATCAGGATGAAACTGGGAGAGCCTGATGAGTCCGGTCGGTCGAGACCCGTTCCTGTTCCCGGCTCCGAGTTCGAAGTTATGGCGGATATTGTCTTCACCGCTATAGGCGAGGATCCTGACCTGTCTTTTTTTGATAGCGCGGGTAAAAGCTCCGGCGATTTCGATTTTGCCTCCGTCGACAAGAGATTGCGTGATAAACTCTTCGTGGGCGGAGATATACTCCCCAATCCCCGGACGGTGCCTCACGCGGTCGGTTCCGGGCGGCTGGCCGCCGAAAAAATATTGGCGTTTTTTGACGGGGAGAAGATTGAACAGCCGAAAAGTATCGCTGTTGTTGCAGGCCCTGATGATATTAATTTACGCTATTTTGTTAAGGTAAATTTAGACAAAAGAAGGAAAAACCTATACGGCGGCGATGGAGTTATCGGTGAAGCGCAGGCCATAGAAGAAGCCAATCGCTGTTTTTCCTGTGGAGTATGTTACAGCTGTAATAATTGTTACAACTTCTGCCCCGATATGGCGGTAATAAAGAGCTCCAACGGCTACCAGATCAATCTCGATTACTGCAAGGGTTGCGGAATCTGCGCCAACGAGTGTCCCTGCGGATCTTTGAGGATGGACGAGGCGGGATGAAGAAGGTAGTTTCCGGAAACGAGGCAACCTCGCTGGCGGTGAAGCTGTCGCGCGCCCAGGTGATTTCGGCGTATCCCATTACGCCGCAGACCACCATCTCCGAAAAGCTGTCTGAGATATGCGGCTCGGGGGAGCTGGACGCCAGGTTTGTGAAAGTTGAATCGGAGCACTCCGCCATGGCTACCTTGATAGGAGCCTCCTCCACGGGTGTCAGGACTTTCACGGCGACCTCGGCGCAGGGGCTGGCGTTGATGCATGAGCTTTTGTTCTGGGCCTCCGGCGCCAGGCTTCCCATTGTAATGGTAGATGTAAACAGGGCTATGGCGGCGCCCTGGACCATCTGGTGCGACCAGACCGACTCGGTCGCGCAGCGCGATACCGGCTGGATGCAGTTTTACTGCTGGTCGAACCAGGAAATTCTGGACAGCGTCATATGCTCCTTCAAAATCGCCGAAAAATCGTCCATCCCCTGCATGATTTGCTACGATGGTTTTTTCATCTCTCATACCAACGAACCGATCGATATCCCGGAACAGAAACAAATAGATAAATTTCTGCCTCCGAGAAAAGCCGAATACTTTCTGGATATAGATAACCCGCAAACGTTTTCCGGCGGAACGCTTCCCAATTATTTTATGGAGATTCGCTATAAACTTCACGATGCTTTCGAGAAAGCGCAGGGTGTAATAAACGATGTATATGATGGATATAATAAATTAACCGGCAGGTCCTATGAACCGATCGAACCGTATTATATTGATGATGCGGACAGAGTGCTAATTACCTCCGGCTCGGCGGCATCCACCGTATTTCACACAGTGAATAAAATGAGAAAATCAGGCGAAAAAGTCGGGATGCTCAGGATAAGGCAGCTGAGACCGTTCCCCGAAAAGGAACTGTTATATTATATAAAGCCGAATATCAAATACGGGGCGCTCGATAGGAATTTATCGCCCGGTACCGGCGGCGTTTTTAGTCAGGAGATCAGATCGGTTTTGAACCGGAACGGCAACGGCAACAGGATTCATGAGTTCATTGCGGGTCTGGGGGGGCGGGATATAACAACGAACAATATAGAGGAGATTTTTAAAAGAATCGGAAATGTCGAACCGGATGGTATCAACTGGGTAGGATTGTTAAAGTAGATGATTGAAGAAAAGGGAATATTTTCGGGCGGTGAATTTTGCGGGCATGCGTCGTGTCCCGGCTGCGGCGAGAAAATTATTCTGAGGCATATTCTGGACGTTCTCGGAAGAAAGACGATTATAGTATGCCCCGCGGGATGCGCCGCCGTAACCGACGGCATATTTCCTCATAGCATTTCTCCCGTGCCGTTTATGCATACGCCTTTCGACGCGGTGGCGTCATGCGCGGCAGGGGTCCGCGCCGGCCTCGAAATGTCCGGCCGGAGCGAGGTAACGGTCATGGTGTGGGCCGGGGACGGCGCGACCTTTGATATCGGCATGGGAGCCTTATCCGCCATCGCCGAGAGAAACGAGAATATCCTATATATATGTTATGACAACGAAGCCTATATGAATACGGGAATTCAAAGAAGTTCCGCGACGCCGTTCGGAAGCTGGACCACGACAACCCCCCGGGGGAGATTAAAATCGGAGCCCAAAAAGGATATCAATTTTATCCTGGCGTCTCATAAGATCCCGTATATTGCAACAGCCTCTCCCGCCTTTATTGACGATCTGAGGGAAAAAGTTAATAAAGCGAAAGAAATAACCGGACTCAGGTTTCTTCATGTCCTTTCGCCCTGTCCGCCGGGATGGAAATCCGATCCCAAAGACAGCATTACGCTTGCGAGGCTGGCTGTTGAATGTAACGTTTTCCCGCTATTCGAGATTGAAAACGGCGAAAGGATTAGGCTGTCATACCGATCGCAATCTCTGCCGGTAACGGAATATTTGGATATGCAGGGGAGGTTCAGATATTTGAGCGAAGAAGAGACGGAGACTATACAGTCCCGGACTGATGAATATTATAAAACTTTGAACTCGCTTCATGAAAGCGAACAACCATTAAGGATGACTATGAGGAAAGAATGAAAAAAGATTTAAAAGATAAACCCCTGATATATGATTGGAACAAGCGGAAGGGATTCAAGTTTCGCCATAAAGAAACCCTTCAACTGGATGATGAGACTCTCCGGGACGGTCTGCAATCGCCGTCAATAACTGATCCCACGATAGAAGAAAAGCTGGAACTGATCGAGTTGATGGAAGATCTGGGAATCGATGCGGCTGATATAGGCCTTCCCGGTTCGGGCCCCAGGGCGCAATACGATATACTTACGATTGCCGGGCATATTTCGAAAAACAGGATGAAAATAAGGCCGAACTGCGCCGTTAGAACCGTTAAACAGGATATAACGCCGTTAATCGAGATTTCTCAGAAGGTCGGTTATCCGATTGAAGCCTGCACTTTTATCGGATCGTCTCCCATAAGGCAGTTCGCCGAAGATTGGACTTTGGATAAGATGGTAAAATTGACGGAGGAAGCTGTCAGTTACGCCGCTGAAAACGATTTGCCAGTAATGTATGTGACGGAGGACACCACGCGGGCCGACCCCAGGACTTTGAAAAAATTATACAAAACCGCCATAGAAGCGGGCGCCCGGAGAATCTGCGTTTGCGACACCGTGGGTCATGCCACCACTATCGGCGTATATTATTTGATGAAATATATACAGACCATGGTCAAGAAGATAAATCCGGAAGTCAAGATCGACTGGCACGGCCATTCGGACAGGGGACTTGCCATTCCCAATACCATGGCGGCCATTGCGCAGGGAGTAGACCGTGTGCACGCTACCGCGCTCGGGATCGGCGAGAGGGTCGGGAATACGGCGATGGACCTGCTTCTGGTTAATCTTAACCTCGAAGGTATTTATAATCGAGATTTGACCAAACTCGCGCGCTATTGCCAACTGGTGTCCGAAGCATGCGATGTTCCCATACCTCCCAATTATCCCGTAATGGGACGCGACGCTTTTCGTACCAGCACCGGGGTACACGCGGCCGCTATAATAAAGGCCAAGAACAAGGGCGACGACTGGCTTGCGGACAGGGTTTATTCCGGTGTCCCCGCCAGCATGGTCGGTTTGCGCCAGATGATTGATATAGGATTCATGTCCGGCGTATCAAATATAGTATTCTGGTTGAAGCAGAGAGGGATAGAGCCGGAAGAGAAACTTGTCGATGAAATTTTCCGCGCCGCAAAACAGCATAACCGAGTTCTCTCCGAGGAAGAGGTCGAAGAGATAATCAAGTATCATGAACTCGAAGAAGAACCTCCCCTCGATACCCTGTCTCAGTGGGACAAAGAAATAAAATCAAATCGGAAAAAAGGCAAAAAAAAGAAATAGATTTTAATGAAGAGATTTAAGTAAAGAATATGGGAAATACAATAGCAGAAAAAATTCTGGCGGATCACGCCATGCTCGATAGCGTTATACCCGGTCAGATTGTAACGGTACCCGTGGATATCGCTATGGCCAACGAACTATCGGCGGCGCTGTCGATAAAGGAGCTTTATAGCTGGGGCATAAATACTGTTTACGCTCCCGATAAAATCTGCCTGATACCGGATCATTTTACTCCGAATAAGGATCTCAACGCCGCGGGAATATCGAAAATCGTACGCGAGTTCGCGAAAAAACATAACATAAAGTGGTATTTCGAGGTGGGACGGGCCGGTATCGAGCACGCCGTTCTGCCGCTCGAAGGAGTGATACTTCCCGGGCAGATATTGATAGGAGGTGATTCTCATACCTGCACCGCCGGGGCTATAAACTGTTTCGCAACGGGGGTCGGTTCTACGGATATCGCCGCCGCCTGGGCTACCGGCGAGGTATGGCTTAAAGTGCCTCATTCGGCAAGGCTGAGTTATAACGGTAAACTTAATCCTCATGTTTACGGGAAAGACTTGATACTCCATACTTTGAAAGATCTAACCACCTCCGGGGCCACATATATGTCCCTGGAATATCACGGTGATGTATTTGACCAACTTCCCATGTCGGACAGGTTCACCATGGCCAACATGGCCATAGAGGCCGGCGGCAAAACCGGTATATTCGACTTTGACCAAAAGACGAAGGAACTGGTGGAATCAACTCCCGGATTCAAGAACGAAAAACCCTCATACAAGACTTTCGCCGCCGATGACGACGCCGAATATGCCATCGTCCGGGAATATGATGTATCAAAAATAGAGCCCCAGATCGCGAAGCCGTTCTCGCCTGATAACGTCTGCCCGGTATCGGAAATTAAAAATATAAAAATTGACCAGGTTGTTATCGGGGCGTGTACCAATGGATGGCTGGATGATCTCGTAAGGGCGGCGGATATTTTTAAAGGAAGGAAAGTTCATCCGGATGTCAAAGCTGTAATTATTCCTGGTTCTCAAACGATAGCCAGAAAAGCATTCGATATGGGATTGCCGCAGGTATTTGTCGACGCCGGCTGCGTGTTTTCGACCTCGACATGCGGACCCTGCATCGGCGGCCATATGGGGGTACTGGGAGAGAGCGAGGTTTGCGTTTCAACCACGAATCGCAATTTTAAAGGCAGGATGGGGCATTTAACGTCGGAAGTATACCTGGCGAACCCGGCCGTGGCGGCGGCATCGGCAGTTATGGGACGGATAGGTTCGCCTGTGGATTTGTAGATAATATTACCTGGAGGGATATATGATATTAAAAGGTAAAACTTACAGGGCGGGGGAGAACGTTAACACCGACGTGATCCTTCCCGGCAGATGGTGCCATCTCACCGACGGCGCGGAACTTGCCAGACATTGCATGGAGGATTACGACGCCGATTTTCTGAAAAAGATTAAACGCGGCGATATAATTGTGGCCGATGACAATTTCGGATGCGGATCGTCACGAGAAGTCGCCCCGCTTTCAATAAAAAGCGCCGGAATCGGGGCGGTGGTGGCGAAATCGTTCGCGCGTATATTTTTCAGAAACAGTATCAACATCGGGCTGCCTATATTCGAATCGCCGGAATGCGTTAACGCCTCCAAAGCCGGCGACGAGCTCGAGATCGACGTATTCGGGGGAAAGATTAAAAATATTACAAGAAAAAAAGAATTCTCCTTCGTGCCCTTTCCGCCCTTCATGCAGACAATCATAGAAAAGGGCGGCCTCAAGGGCTGGGTGATGGAGAGGCTGAAAGACTGATATAAAATTGAAAATGGAATTTAACCTGTTATAAACAAGGCGGAACATGTATAAAATTGCGGTAATAGGCGGGGACGGTATCGGGCCGGAGGTGGTGAGAGAAGGCCTGAAGGTTCTAAAAAAAGCGGCGGAGATTTACGGCTTCGAATTCGAGACGACCGAATACCCCTTCGGCACGGAGCATTATATCGAGACGGGAGAGCTGGTGCCGGAATCGGTCTACTCCGAATACAGAGAGCATGACGCCATCTATCTCGGCGCCATCGGAGATCCTAGGGCCGAGGTGGGGCTCGTGGAACGGGCGGTGATTGCGGGGATACGATTCAGACTCGACCTGTATGTCAATCTCAGGCCAATCAAGTTATACTCCGAATCGCTGTGTCCCATTAAAGATAAAAAAATCGAGGATGTCGATCTTATGGTGGTGCGGGAGAACACCGAGGACGTTTATACCGGACTGGGCGGAATTATGAAAAAAGACACCCCGGATGAGGTCGCCATTGCTAACATGATATTCACTCGAAAAGGATGCGAACAGGCGGTGCGTTACGCCTTCGAGCTGGCGCGGGAGCGAAAGAAGGATAACAAAGTTACCCTTGTGGACAAGGCCAACGCTATCCGGGCGCAGGATATCTGGACCAGGACAGTCGAAGAGGTGGGACGGGAGTATCCCGATATCACTCATGATCACGCCTACATAGACGCCGCCTGCATGTGGATGGTGAAAAACCCTGAATGGTTCGACGTGGTGGTTACCACAAATATATTCGGCGACATATTCACCGATCTCGGCGCCATGGTTCAAGGCGGCATGGGCATAGCCGCGTCGGGGAACATTCATCCGGGACAGGTCTCCATGTTCGAGCCGATCCACGGATCGGCGCCCAAATATAAGGATAAAAATGTCGCCTGCCCCATCGCTGCGATAATGGCGGCGCAGATGATGCTCGATTTTCTGGGAGAAAAGAAAGCGGCGGTCGCTATCGAGAATGCCGTAACATCGCTTCTGAACTCAGGAAAAATTAAATCGCTTGATGCCAGATCGGGCATACCGACCTCTGATATGGGGGATATGGTGGCCGCGGAACTCGGGAAAATAAAAAAATAATATATAAAGGAGGTCAAGAGTGGCTTTTTCAAAATCATACATACCGTACGGCGGTTACTGGTCCAGCCCCTACGCCAAGTGGCAGGGGAGTTTCGCCAATCTGCACGCCCTGGAGCTGGCGGCCGATACCGCGAAAAGGTTTTTCGAACTACGCAAGATAGATCCATCTAAATTTGATAACCTCTATCTGGGCCAGACGATTCCACAACCACGATGTTTCTATGGCGGACCCTGGATGGCCGGTTTGATAGGCAATGGAGATATCACCGGCCCGGTCATAAACCAGGCCTGCATAACAGGCGCGGTATGCGTCAAAATGGCGTCCCAGGATATCGAAGATGGGATAGCCAACGCCAGCCTGATCATCGCCGCCGACAGGTGTTCCAACGGTCCGCACATCTATTATCCGTCGCAAACCGGCCCCGGGGCCCTCGGCCAGACCGAAGATTGGGTCTGGGATAATTTCGGTAACGATCCCTGGGCGAAAAACTCTATGATCCAGACCGCGGAGAATGTGGCCAAGGCCAACAATATTACGCGCGAGGAGCAGGATGACGTAGCACAGCGCCGTTTCGAGCAATACCAGGCGGCCCATGCAATTGACAGGGCGTTCCAAAAAAGATACATGGTGCCGATTGAGGTCGGCAGGGGAAAGAAAGCGAGGCTTATTGAGACCGATGAGGGAGTATTCCCGACCACCAGAGAGGGGCTTGGCTCTCTAAGGCCCGTTATGCCGGAAGGAAGCGTAACCTTCGGCTCACAAACTCACCCCGCCGACGGTAATTCCGGGATGATAGTAACGACAAAAGAGACGGCGAAGGAGCTCTCGTCAGATTCCAAAATTGAGATTCAATTCGCGGGATTCGGCACCGCCCGCGTGAAGAAAGGCTTTATGGCCGAGGCGGTTGTGCCTGCGGCTAAAGCGGCGCTGAAGGATGCGGGGATTAAGATATCCGACGTTAAAGCAATTAACACTCATAATCCTTTCGCGGTTAACGATATATTTTTCTCCCGCGAGATGGAATTCGACGTTAACAACATGAATAATTTCGGCAGCTCCATAATCTGGGGTCATCCCCAGGGACCGACGGCTCTTCGAGCGATGATAGAGCTTATCGAGGAACTTGCGACAAAAGGCGGCGGTTACGGTCTCTTCGGAGGATGCGCCGCGGGCGATACCGCGGCCGGATGCGTCGTGAAGGTTGCCGGTTAAACGAAAAATATCGCTCAAGATGGAGTCCCGCCAAAGGCGGGACGACATCCTGAGGGTGATAAGGGTTATTTAAATAACGTATATTTTATATATGAAATTCGATTACATCCTTATCGGATAAAACGTAACTGTTCTTGACTCTCTGTCCCTCGAATTTTCCCTTGCCCCAGATTTTAGCGAATTGAAGATTATGAGCGAAGTCTTTATGAATCGATTTGGCCGCGTCCTCCACCGTTCCCCCGATAGGAAGGATAATCGGATCGATGAAGTCGGGTTCTTGCCCGATCTTTTTTGTATAAACCCTGATAACATCCAGAGATTCAAAAACCGTTTTTTTAAAATTCTCCATAGAATCGTCATCCAGAATCGAAGTCGGTATTACTGTAAAGTCGGGATATAACTTTTTGATCTCGGTTAATCCGACATCGCCGTTTTCGTCCAGGTATTTATGTGCGGCAATCAGCGTTCTTTTACGGGCGAACCGCGGATCCTCGATCTCGTCAGGTATTCGGGGAGATAAAATTATTCTCTTTTCCTCCAGTTTCGAAATCAAAACGTCGATCCTCGACTTAAAACCGGGCGTTGAAACATCGACAACCAGAACGACCCTGTCGGCCTGCCTGATCAGGTTCGGCATATAGGATTCGAATAACTCCTCCGAAATCGGCGGGGTGTCTATCAATTGCAGTTGAACGGTGTCATATTCCATCATTCCGGCCAGCGGTTCGCGGGTTGCGTAAGGGTAATCTCCGACAAGCGGTTTTGCATGAGTAAGGACGTCTACCAGGCTCGATTTACCGGAATTAGGAGGCCCGATTAGTATGATCTGAGCGGCGCCCTCTCTTTCGATGTGGTCATGGGTATCGGCTCTTCGGGCGCCATGCTTTTTCCCGCCGCCGTCTATCTGCTTTTTAAGCTTGGAGATTTTGGCCTTGAGATCCGCCTGGAGTTTATCGGTGCCTTTATGTTTAGGCATAAGTGCCAAAAGCTCTTTGGCCAGACGAAGCTTCTCATTAAGATCGGTTTCCTGCTTGAATTCGCGTTCCAGTTCGTAATATTGCGGCGGTAGATTAGCGGGCATTTTTACCTCCGAAGAATACTATGAAAAATCGGTTTTCGATTCAAGTGAAAAGAATACGGTATCTGAACGCAGACTTATGAGCGAATGTGGTTTTAAAATTAAAATTTTGCTTTTCTACCGTAGAAAATATCGTCTCCATGGATCGATATCCATCGGGCGGTCGCGGAACGAGGTATAGCCTTCCTGATAATATTGTGGAAAAGCGTTGGAGGATGGCTGTAGGGACAGACCTTCATGCACAGCCCGCAATCTGTGCCCAAAATACGCCAGTACCTGATACATTTTTCTATGTTCAACTGCCATTTTAATACCCCTCGTTCATCGGTTTTATCGCCATAGGGGATAGCGTCGGAAGGGCAGTTTACCGCGCATTTAAGGCATTTCCGGCAGAAGTCCTGCACGCCGAAATTCTTCGGTTTGTCTGCAATCAAAGGCAGGTCCGTGGTAACGGCTCCCAGCCTGACTCTTGCCCCCAATCGGGGAGAGATGTTATATCCCAGTCTGCCGAGTTCCCCCAATCCCGCGTCATAAGCGACAGGGGGCAGCATAATCTGGTAGTTGCTTCCCGATATATGGGCGCGGGCCGGGTAACCGAGATTCCTTATATACCGGGCGATCTCCACAGATATGAGCGCCCCCTGGAGATATCTCGCCGCCGATTCCTCGGTCATGAAAAGCCCGGGAGCCCCTTCCACATGGTAATAATCCATTTCCAGGGTGAAAATGACGGCATATTTATGGCTATTTACTATTTCCGAGCCCCATTTTTCCGGGCCGCGGCCCACATGGGAGTAAACATAATTTTGATTTAATCGAGCAATTCCGACATCGCCGGCCCCCATCTCCAGAATGGCCTTTTTTATGGATACCGTGACCTCAGCCGCATCGACCGCTTGGCGATCAGCGGAGATCTCACCATCCACCTCATTTAATAGATTTTTTACCGACCTGAAAATCGAAATTATGTAGCCGGATCGGATGGGATCATAGTATTTCCCCCCCGGACTCAGAAGCCGGGGAAGTTTTCTGATTTTGTCATCAATCTCTTTGAATTGTGGTTTTGCGGAGTAATAAATATCATATTTTGAATCTCCCGGTTCATACTCCTCCCGGGCGAACATAACGTCTCTTTCGTCCACTCTATCGCCGGAACCGCTGATTTCTATTTCGGAGATTTTACCGTCCGGCGCGAAAAACAAGACCACGGCTAAAATCGCAAAGGCTGGTGGGATGGATAGAAGTATTACAGAAAAATTCAAAAAGTGATAATACCCGAACCAGACGATCAATATTATGGCGGCAAAGGCGATAGCCGTATAAAACGCTCTCAGCTTTTTTTCATAGAGTGATGAGATAGCAAACAAAAAACCTATAGCGCCGAGAATAATTCCCGTGGTGACGTTGATTAAATTGATTGTTTTCATAATCTAATTCACGTGGGGGCTTGCCTTTTGGTTATTGCTCGAAAGCAGCTAATAGTCGGATTGAGTATAATCAAGTTCCGAGCCGAACATACTGTGAGGGATGAGGTATACCAAAAGCTGCAATACCGCCGCGATTACGAACCATTTTCTGCCTTTTTTCAAATCCCTTCCCCGCCATAACGCTACAAGCCATCCCAGCATGGCGACGGCGGTTTTATTGTCGGTCAGGTCGGAACCCAGGGGCCACCCGGTCCATAAAGCGCCGAACGCGAATTTCTGCACGATGGGTCCCAGAATAATCCCGCCTGCGAAAAACAGGGCCGAAGTCCATAGAGCTAATCTATAAGCTCTTTCTCTCTTATACAGCGCCTCCAGGCCGGTTCTGGTCCCCAGAAGCATTGAAATAAACATCATAAAAACATGCGGAATCAATATAAGAATCGGAACATCGCCTTTGAACCGTATTACCACCGGCTCTTCGGAAAGCTCATATCTTTGCCCGTCTTTGCCAATTAAGATCACCTGGTAGGCTATCTTGCCCGCCGGCGGTTGCTTCGGTATCATAACCTGTAATCCGCTTCCCTCCCGCATCAGGCTGTCGACCCGCCAATCATCGTAGCTTTTTAGCCTGCGCCATCTCAATTCGCCGGTTATAAGATCATTTCGGGTTTCTATTCTATTGATGGCATCCGAGGACGAATAATGTGATCTGAGGAGTTTATATTTAATTATCTCATCGTCAATCTCAACTGAGCTGCGAACAGGATATGTCGGCCCGGTTAACCGCTGGTATATCACCGAGCTGACCGTAATTACAACTGTCAAGATCCAGACTATCGTGGTTTGTTTTTTACGGGCGTTGGCCATTTTTTAGATTTGGCTTATCATATTTTCAGTATTACTTTGAAAATCAGTCGATTTTCGTTTTTCATGACGTTGGCCAAGGTATAAAATGCCTTAGAAAATTTCAAGCGGATTAATTGAGTGCTTGACCAAAAGCCGTATTTTTAAAGTATATTCCAATTATGAAAAAGCGAATTAAAAAACCCAAGCGCAGGATACCGCTTCCCAAAAAAACCGAAAAAGTCCATAAAGATCGGTCTAAATATTCGCGTAAGGACAAATATAAAAAAGACCCGGAAGAACCCGAATAAACAATATATCCCGGAATTGACCGCTACTGTTGAAATACCAAATCCCTCTATTGACATCGACTCATTTTTCGATTATTTAGGGGCCTATGATAGATAAAGATAGAATGCTTGCGGATTTCGCCAAGCTATGGCTGGCCCATGACGGTTTATGGTTTCAGGCGGTGGAGAACGAGTTTGATCTGCAAACGGCCATAAAACTGGATACCGAAGCCTGGCGCAAATTCTCTCCCCTGGAGGCTAAGAGGATACTGGAGCGGCTGGGGAAAAAACCCGGCGGCGGAATGGACCTGCTCGAGGATACATTGGGACAACGTTTGTACGCTTTCATCAATAAGCAGAGGGTGGTTGAAAAAAGCGATAAAAGTCTCATTTTCGAGATGACCGCGTGCCGGGTCCAGGACGCCAGGCACAGAAGAGGTTTGCCGTCGTTCCCCTGCAAGGAGGTCGGGAAAGTAGAATATTCGACTTTCGCGGAAACAATCGATTCTCGTATAAAAACCAGGTGCCTTAAGTGCCCGCCGGACGAATATAACGGCGAGTACTGGTGCCGCTGGGAATTCTCGATAGAATAGACCGGTTATTCCCGGTATACATTTATAACCGTTATGAAAATTATACTTGACAGCGAAATAATGTGATGCTTTTATGCGGACAATCTTATTCAAGCAGGCCCGCTGATCGGTATCAAGGGAGGGTTTTTGGCCTACGAAATTAACGATGATTGTATAATGTGCGACGCCTGCGTTCCGGAATGCCCGGAGGAGGCCATTTCAGCCGCCGATCCCAGGTATATTATCGATCCCGTTAAGTGCACCGATTGCGGCGACTGCGCGGAAGTCTGTCCCACCGAAGCCTGCATTGCGCCGGACGACTGCTAATTCAATGACGGAATAAAGCATCGCCATAATACTGACCACCGTTACAGGATATTTTTTGTTTTATAAAAAAATTTTATTATCTTAACGCGTCTGTTGAAAAATTGAGAATGACTGAGGAATCATGATTCTAACGGGATTTTCAGGAATAAACAAATCGTATTCGTCGCGGCCCGTGCTCAAGAACGTCACCGGTGTCGTTAAGGATGGAGACAGGATCGCTCTATTAGGAGCAAACGGGACCGGTAAGACCACCCTTCTGGAAATTCTGGCGGGGAAACTTGTCTGCGATACCGGCAATATCGAAACGCCCAATGCGGTCAAACGGCAATATCTGCCCCAGGAGATAAAAATCGATGATAACGGATCGTTATTCGATTACGCCATGAGCGGATTGAATGAATTGATGGAATTGCGCGCGGGTATCGAACGCGTTCATGATAAACTGGCTCAGGTCACGGATGATCCCAAACTGCTTTCGGAACTGGGCGGATTGCAGGAAAGGTTCGAAACGGCCGGCGGTTATGAGATGGAAACGAAAACCAGGCTGATATTGATCGGCGTCGGTTTCGGTCCCGGGGAATTCGATATGCAGATGAAAGCCCTTTCGGGAGGGCAGAGAAATCGAGCGGCTCTCGCCAGGATTTTAATCAGCGCGCCTGACCTTTTAATACTTGATGAGCCCACCAATCATCTCGACATCTCCGGCCTGGAATTTCTCGAAGAGTATCTGAAATCCTACGAAGGCGGTATTATTTTTGTATCTCACGATAGAGCTTTTATACAGAATACCGCCACGTCGATCTGGGAATTATCCGGCTGCAAATTGGATATTTATCAGGGAAACTACGACTTTTATCTGGGCGAGAGGGAAAGACGTTTCATAGCCGGCCTGAAAGAGTATGAAGCCCAGAAGGAATTTATCAAAAGAACGGAGGATTTTATCAGCCGCAATATCGCCGGTCAGAAAACCAAACAGGCGCAGTCGCGCAGGAAAATGCTGACCAGACTCCATCGCTTTGAAAAACCATCGTCGGAGAAAACCATTTCGCAATTGAACTTCGGTAACGCCGGACGATCTGCCAGGTCTGTTGTGAAATGTATGGATGTCAGTTTCTCTTATGACGATAAACCGTTTTTAAGGAATATAGAATTCGAGATAGAACGGGGCGAAAAAATAGGCCTTTTCGGTCCCAATGGTTCGGGCAAGACCACAGTGATAAAACTGATTACCGGCAAGATCGAGCCCGATGAGGGCGCGGTTGAGATCGGCGGTAAAACATCGATTGGCTATTACGATCAGCTGGCGGAGGATCTGAATCCCGATTCCAATCCGCTGGATACGATAAGGAGCGTAAAGCCGGAGTGGATTGACAGCCAGATCCGGGGATTTCTCGGCCGCTTCCTGTTCAGCGGCGAGGATGTTATAAGGCCCATAAAATCATTTTCCGGTGGGGAGCGTTCACGGCTGGCGATAGCCAGAATAATAGTAAATGAACCTAATTTCCTGGTCCTGGACGAACCCACCAATCATCTGGATATTGTGTCTCGCGAGGCGCTGGAAAAAGCGCTGGCCGACTACGGAGGGGCGGTTTTCTGCGTTTCGCACGATAGATATTTTCTGGACAGTTTCATTGAGAAGATATTAGCTGTTGAAAACGGCGCGGTGAAAATCTTTTTCGGCAATTATTCGGACTATAAGGAGAAAAAAGAAAGAGAGTTTGATAGGGTTAGACCGGAAAAAACAAAATCAGTTTTGAATAAGCCCGCTGATATAGTAAGGGAAAGAAGAGTTAATCCCCAGATATTGAATAAAATTGAGAATAAAATCGCGGGGCTGGAAGATAAAATCGTTAATCTGGAAAATGAGATCGCCGGTCTCGAGGGATCGTCGGACTGGCAGAAACTGACCGCCTTGCTGGGGACGCGGGAGGAATATTATCGGGAACTCGAATCTCTTCATCAGGAACTCGATGATTTGAAAAGCGGCAATTCATAATTTTAAAAAATTTCTGGTTGATTGTCCGGGATTTTTGTATATGTTATATAAATGGAGTAAACTTTTTAATAGGGTAGAGGTGGTATGATGAATGATCCGAGGATTGAAAAGTATGTGGACGTTTTATTGAATTACTGTATCAAGCTGAAAAAAGACCAGCTTATCTGTCTCAGGGGTTCATCTCTGGCGAAACCATTGATACTGGAACTTTATAAGGCGGCCCTGCTCAAAGGCGCGCATCCGTTTACCCGCGTTTTACTGCAGGGCCTGGAGGAGATTTACTTTAAATATTCCTCCGAAAAACAACTGAAATTTATAACGCCCATTCAAAAGTACGAGCTTAATAATTCCGACGCCCTGGTGGCCATTATGTCGAGCTTCAATACCAAAGAATTAACAAACATAGATCCGCGGAAACAGGCGGTTGCCCAGAAAGCGGGAAAACCGTTAATGGAGAAAACCATGAAACGGGCGGCGGAAGGGAAATTTTCCTGGGTCGGATGCCTTTACCCCACCAATGCCGCGGCCCAAGACGCCGGTATGTCTCTGTCGGATTACGAGGATTTTGTGTTCAAAGCCTGTTTGCTCGATAAAAATGATCCCGTAGGCGAGTGGAAAAAAATATCCAAATATAATTCCCGCCTGATACGATACCTGTCCCGAAAGAGCGATATCCGAATCGTCGCTCCCGATACCGATCTGACCTTTAATATAAAAGGTCGCAAATGGGTCAACTGTGACGGCAAAAACAATTTCCCGGACGGGGAAGTCTTCACGGCGCCCTGGGAAAAATCAGCCAATGGTTATATCCGTTATTCGTTTCCCGCCGTTTATAATGGCCGTGAAGTCGAGGATGTGAGAATAGAGTTCAAAAACGGTAAAGCGGTAAAAGCCACCGCCGCCAGAGGCGAGAAGTTCTTAAACGCCATGCTCGACATGGATCCTGGCGCCCGTTATCTGGGCGAGTCGGCGATAGGCACCAATTTCGGAATAAAGAACTTCACCAAAAATACGCTTTTCGACGAGAAAATAGGGGGCACTATCCATCTGGCGCTGGGTATGGCTTACCCGGAAACCGGAAAAAATCGATCGGGATTACACTGGGATATGGTATGCGACCTCCGGAAGAACGGCGCCATGTACGCCGACGGACAGTTGTTTTTTAAAAACGGGAAGTTTCTGAAATAGACGGGAACTTTATCTTGATTCTGATTTAAGCTCTATCAATGAAGTTTACGAATGACCTCATCTCGTCTTTTTTCCCGCGCTGGCGATAACGATATTTTCCGTATCGAAATAGTCTTTTACAACACGCTGTATATCGTCAGGCGTTACCGTTCTGATTTTCGATATGTAATCATCCTCGTAGTTGTAACCCACGCCCAGGAATTCGTTTTTGCACATATAATAGGCCTGATTGATTCTGGATGCCCTGGCCAGAAGCATGGAGCCCCAGGTGGAGTTCTGCGCCTTTTTCAGTTCTTCCGCTGTCGGGAGCTCGCTTTTCAGCTTGTTTATCTCTGCGATCATTCCGTCCCGGGCAACCTCATAATTTTCAAACCCGGTGCCCATTGACGCTATCAGCCAGCCGAACTCGGGCATAAAGCTAACGCCCATTCCGACCGAGTAGGCGAGCCCCTGTTGTTCTCGAAGGTTTTCTTTCATGCGAGATGATATAATCGACGCCGCCATGTCGATGGCCGGAGCTTCGGGCGATTTCATTCCCGGGCACAGACCCCCCATATAAATATAGATCTGTTCCTTATTCATCTCGTGGTTGACTTCGATCCTGCCCTGTACCTCCGATGGCCGCGGTAACGTTGGATAATCGCCGTTATTCTTTTCCATTTTCCCGAAAGTTTCGTAAACCCAGCTTTTCACCGTATCGGGGTCGATATTGGTGGCTATGGCCATAATCATGTTGTTGGGCGCGTAAAATTTCTGATGATGGCTTATTAAATCGTCCCTGGTAAATTGCATGATCGAAGCACGATTTCCCAGCACCGGTTTGGAAAAAGGAAATCCGCTGAATAGATTCTTATAGCACAGATCCCGCGCGTTCTGATATGTAGATCCGGATTTCATGCCCAGAAGACCCATCACCTTTTGCGATGTCTGCCTGATTTCCGGCCCGGGGAAATCCGGTTTTGATATGATCCTGTGAAGCAGTTCTGTGCCGTCATGAGCGTACTCGTCGATGGTTTCGAATTTGATGAATGAATAGGCGCTGCTCGTGTATCTATCATCGTAAGGGATATAAGGATTATCGTTTGCCGTAATCTCCGCCCCGATATCGTCTAGGGCGTTCTGCACCTCATCGGCGCTCATACCATCCGCCCCCGATGTCAGCATTCTGTTGACGAAATCGGTTATCCCTTCTTTGCCGTTCGGCTCAAGGAGGCTGCGATTTTTCCCCAGAATGTTAATGGCGTAAACTCTGCTATCGGGATTATATTTTATAATAAGGTCTAAGCCGTTGGGGAGGATTTCATGCACGAATATATTATAGTCTTTTTTCTGCGAGCAGCCTGTCCCGAAAAATGATATCATAATCGCCGGAACCAGCCCGAACGCTAATACAATTCTATTAACCTTCCGCATCATTTCCCCTCCTCCCCGGGCGCCAGCGCGCTGGCGACATATCTGGGTCGGGCGAAATACTTTTTTGTTATCGCGCCGATATCACCGGGTTTGACTTTCGATAAGTTATCGGTATAGTTTTCGAGAAACTCGTAACCGCAGGTGGCCAGATAAGGCGCTTTCATGATGCCGTAATAGTGTAATTTCTCCTCGAGTTTTATTTCGTTGACTTTATTAGGCACTACCACCCGCCTGATATCGGATTCGCTGAACTCCTTTTCGGTAATCTCTTTTAATACGCTCAGCGTTTCCCGTACAATCCTGTCGATATTTTCCGGCTTATTTGTTCTTATGGAGATATCCATCATGGTGAATTCCGATTGAATATCAAGGCTCACGGAAACCGATACCGCCAGCGGATCATCTCCGCCGGTGAGAGCGTTGCTCAGGGGCGACGCCTCGGAATCGAGATACTGCGAGAGGACATCATAAGCGAAATAGTCAGATTCGCTGTACAGCGGACCGGGGAAAGAGATATCTATGTATGATACCTTGGCGGGATGTCTTTTTATATTTATTTTGGCGTCGTAAGGCGGGGATATGATAAACTCGCTCAGTACCGGATCTTCGCCCCTGGGAATCTTTCCATAATATTTATCCACCAGCCTTTTCATTTCATCCGTCTCAAAATCGCCGGTTATAAAGGCGGTCATGTTGTTGGGTACGTAATAATCCTTGTAATATTTCATCACCTCGTCGCGGGTGACGTTGCGGATGGTTTCCTCGTAACCGATCACCGGACGGGCGTAGGGAGTTTCTTTGAATTTAACTGAGTTAAAATAGTCATAAGCGATATTGCCCGCCACGTCGTTGTCTTTCTTGATTTCCTCCACGACTATATCGCGTTCCTTGGGAAACTGGTCCGCGGGAAGGATGGAATTGAATAGCTGGTCCGACTGGATATCGAAACCGTACTCGATGAACTCCCGGGGCATCACTACCAGGTAGCCGGTCATCTCCTGCCGGGTGAAGGCGTTGATATAGCCGCCGTAGTCCCGTATACCTTCGTCGATCTCCTTACGGGATCTTTTTACCGTGCCGTTGAAGAGCATATGTTCCAAAAGGTGCGTGAAGCCGTTGTTTTCCTCGTTTTCGAACTTGCTGCCCGCCTTTACTATTATCACCGACGATATCAACGGCGCGGCGTGGTTTTCCTTGAGGATAACCTCCATGCCGTTATCGAGGGTGTAGAAGGTGGTCTTTCCCGCCAGCGCCGAGACTGCAGACACCAGCAGGGAGATGAAAATAAAAACAGCAGATTTTTTCATAATTCCTCCGTTTTTATAATGGGGAATAGATAGAAATCAGCGAGGGCAAAGTCAAGGGGGAATTGATTTTGTTTTTTAATGACTTATGATTATGATTTTGATATACTCAGCGCATGCCAGACTTATCAACCGGTCAACGGCTCGCCGATTTTTCCCGCGCCGTACGGGAATCGACCCTGAAACGTCTCAAACGGGTTCCGCCGGGTAAGGAGAACTGGCGCGTTTCGCTCGAGGCCATGAGTTTTGCCGATACCGCGCGGCATCTCATCGAATGCGATCAGTGGCTTTTTAAAAAGCTGGCGGATAAGGAACTGCCCCACAGCGATGGCAAAGCGGTGGAGGAAATCCCGGTCAGCCGTCAGGAATTCGAAAAATATGTAGCCGATCTCCAGCGGTTGGGTATAGAACGCGCGGAGAAACTGGCGAAGATTACCGACGATCAATTCGCAGAGCCCATGCTTGATAACCGCTTTGGCATGGTTACCCTCTGGTGGATTATCGTCCGCGGCAACCTCGACCACGAAGCCCACCACCGGGGGCAGATCGCGGCGTATTTGCGGATGGTATGATCAGGAGTATGTAGCCGGGGTCTCGAAGAGACCCCGGAGCATTCTAACGGCACATAAGTCACTCCCAATCGAGATTGGGAGTGCCACCCGGCCCTGTCATTCCCGACCCCGATCGGGAATCCAGATTCCTGACCATCGGGAAAACGTAGGCGGGGACTTCGATGAGCCCAGTCGAATCGAGCTCGTCTCCCCGCGACCCGGAATGGGGGCATTCGTCCGCGGCAACCTCGACCACGAAGCCCACCACCGTGGGCAGATGGCGGCGTGGCTGAAGGTGGTGTGACCAAAAAATTCAGTTTTAGTTTTTATGATATTTTTTTAAATTAACTATATGCCCTACTCCCGCATCCTTCTGAAATAATCTTTGGTTTCCCTGACCACCGCCGGGGATAAAAGCAGAGAGCCGATTAGGGTGGGGATAGCCATGGTGGCGAACATGGTATCCAGCATATTGAGCACGATATCCTGCGACCAGATGGCCCCGAAAAAGAGGCTCACTATATAAACGTAAACGTACTTGCTGCCGAAATTGTAACCG
>CP070742.1:3683693-3686898 GCA_020348065.1 Candidatus Zixiibacteriota bacterium | reverse complement strand
GTGTCATAATTTATTATGACCGCGAAAGGGCGGCATGCTTTTGCCGCAGGCATAAGCATAGATGATCCCGGCACTTTGGAGCGAGTTTCGCCTGCGAGTCACTGCTTGCGGTGACCGCTCCCTTCACAATCCCGTCCCACCATGTCGACCGACCAGGAATCAATTGCGGTTCCCAAGCAGCGCTTGGGAACCAGGTTCAATTATCAATGATCCCACAGCAAGCTGTGGGTTACCGGCTACCCGTTTGTCATCCCGGACTCGATCCGGGATCTATTCCCCTGCGCCGTCAGATATCCTAACCTTGCGGAACCAAATACAGGCGTCTATTTAAAATGGTGTAAAAAATTTGATCGTCAGGTGTTCAAAATGAAACCTTTTGTAGGGCGATATATGGGAAAAATCCCCCACTGGAACGGGTATCGGGCGGGACTCATCGGCAAATAAAAACCGTATTTTCCCCCTAAAAAGGGCTATTTCTAAGAACATGCCCCATTGCTTCCCTGTAAGGATATTCTAAAACCGAGTCCCGGGCACTGATTTTGCTTAAATAGCCCTGATTAAAATAATGATTAAGTAATAAAATTCCGATAATTAAGAGTGAGGGTTGAAATCGGAAACTATCACTCTTTTATAAAGGAGAGCATGCCCATGTTTAACGAAACCAGTGGTCTTTGGAAAGTCGTTTTGTCGGTTCTTTTCTTTCCTCTTTTATTTCAAAACGGCTTTATTGAATTCGCCTGGGGAGCAGGAGATCCCTTCTGGGTAATGACCGGAAAACGTATTTTCGCCCTTTTGCCGGTCATGGCTATTATTCTGGGTTGTTGGGTGAGTATTGGATGCGTTCTCACTGTTCTGGTCAGGCAAAACCGCAGAGAATTTCTCACCGGTATGCTCATAACCTGGTGGGATCTCGGCAAATCGATTGTATATTTCTGGGGCGGAATTTTAAAATTTCTATTCAATTTCGCGGTGGCGGTAATAGAGATCGGTAAGATTGTCTTTCTGGGATTGCTGTCGATTCTTCAGGAGGCGGTTTACACGCCGTTTCGCTTGCTGCGAAGCGTCAGCCGCAACGTTCTCAGTTCGCCGGTTCCCTGGATTGCGGTATTCATGACCATATTCTGGTGTATAATCGAGGCCGTTATTTTCACCTATGTGACCACGCCTCTGGTGGTCGACGTTTTCTCGAATATCACCGGAGAAAACCTGAATATCAACCTGATCCGGATTCCGTTATTCCTTTTCCTGCTTTTTGTGATAATGGGAAGTTACGCGGTACTATCGACTTTTGTAGATTCATTTAAGAAGAAAAACGTATCCTCGATCATGGGAATCGGCGTTATCGAAATGGTGGTTCTGTTTGTCGAGGTCGTCTTCTTGTACAGGGAATTTGTCGATTCGCTGGTCCCCTGGTTCGCGCAATATTCGGAGAATTTCGAACTGGGCGTTATCGGGACCCTGGCGATTTCCTGTTTCGTATGGTTCGGTATCAGGAGTTTGTCATGGTTTCTGTTCGCCGCCCACGGCACCCCTACCATCCTGTATCTAATTCAGGGTAAAGGCGTTGTAGTGTTCAACCAGAATGGGATGGAAAGCAATCGTCTTCGCAGTATCTCTCCGGAATTCATGGAGCGTATCAAGGCTGAGGTTGCCTGGATGAGAGAAAAGGGCGAGGAGCTGCTTGCGTCCCTGATGTTGCCACCGCTTCAGGTGGTCGCCGCCGGCGTCAATTTCTGTACCATGCTGTTGATCTCAAAGCACCTTTTCGAACTGCCTTTCAAATCCATGTCCGCCATTGCCAATTCCAAGGCTTTGCTGCGAAAAATCGATGATAACAGGCCGGTAACTGTCGAAAACAACAAAAAATCAAGGGAGTATGAAAATGTCCAGGTATAAGCTAGCCTATCTGTTCCTGATCCTGTTGTTTCCGGCAATTATAATCGCCGGATGCACGCTGGGGTCGGGTACGCCCCAGCCCAGGCTATCAATGTTCGTGGGGGTCGATGTCAGCGGCTCCTTTATGAACGGCGAACACTTCGACGACTCCATAGATTTTCTGGCCCATTATATTTACGGCCATCTCAACGGTCTCGGCGGCCTGGAGGTTCCCAACGTTCTTTTCGTAAGTTCCATTGGAGGCGCCAGGGCGGACGAACCCAAGACCTTTTACCCCATACAGTCTTTCGAAAACAAATCGGTCGAGGAGATCGCCGCTCAACTGAGAGAGATTTTTCCCAGCGATAATCCCAATCCCTTCACCGACTACAACGCCTTCTTCGAACAGGTAGCCCTGACGGTGAAAAACAAGAACCTGGTTTTAAGACCGATATCGATCGTCATGGTCAGCGACGGCATCCCCGACGTCAAGAGAAACGGCAAAACCGATTTCCGCAGCCTGGTTGTGAAGCCGCTCGAAAAGCTGGCCCGCAGCGTCACCGTGCGCCTGCTCTATACCGACGCCGTTATCGGGAAAAACTGGCAGACAAAAGTGCCCCGCAGCAGGGTAAAGATCTGGACCCAGGACGCCGAGGTGCTGGTATCATGGAAAGACCCCAAGATACTCAAGCCCGAAAAGCCGCTCGAGGAGCAGGACGCGTTCTTCGCCTGGATTCAGGATAATATCGATTTCGGAGTGCGCTCGCGACGGGTGGATTGATCTTACGCAAAATTATCCCTCAGGATGGAGTCCTCCGACGCGGGACGACATCCTGAGGATTTTTTCTACGCCGTCGAAAACCGCAGCAAACTGGACAAATAATTTTATTTTTTAACTAAGTGGTGGCTCACACCTTGGTGTGGGTTACCGGTTAGTACTTCATATTCGGTTTTCCCACCGCAAGCGGTGGGCCAACGGCCATCCTACACCCACGGCTCCGCCGACAGGCTCACCGAGGACGACAGCTGCTATTACGGCTATGACGACGCCGGACGCATGATTTATAGAAAACACAAAGTTTCAGGCTATGGCTATAACGACGCCGGGCGGATGATTAATGGAAAATACAGACTTTCAGGGGATTCCACAACTTTCGAGTATACCGTTGACGGGCAGTTAATTAAGGCCCACAACGACGATATCGAACTGCAGTTCGCCTACGACGGTATCGGCAACAGAATCCGCAAATTAATTATTGAAAGCGGCGACACCACCGTGGTAAAATATTCTTACGATGGGGCTGATCTCCTATTTGAAAAGGACGAAGGG
>CP070742.1:3678811-3683593 GCA_020348065.1 Candidatus Zixiibacteriota bacterium | reverse complement strand
CCAGACCGTAAGATTTTGACAATGTCCTTGTTACTATCAAATTATCATAATCGTAATCGAGCCCGTTGGGAAAAGAGGGGTCTTTTGACGCAAATTCGGTATAGGCCTCATCGAGAATAACCAGGATATTATCCGGCACTCTGGAGATGAAATTTTCAAACTGGCTTTTTGTAAATATCGTGCCGGTTGGATTATTGGGATTTGCCAGGTATATCACTTTGATTTTGGACGATATTGAGGAAAGTATGGCCTCCAGATCGAAAGCGTAATTTTTCAAAGGCGCCAGCGACAATTTACGTCCCAGCTTCCGCACATTAACATAGATTCCGATAAAGGTGCCTTGCGATGTTAAAACCTCGTCATTTTCCCGCGTGAAGGCGCATAGAATGTATCCCAGCAGCGCGTCGACGCCGTGGCCGCATATTATTTGATCGGGATTTTTGCCGAACTTCGCCGCTATTTTTGACACCAGTTCCGGCGCCGCCCGATCCACGTAGCGATGGGCCTCGGAAAGATGTTCTATTACCGCCTTCATCGCCATGGGCGATGGGCCCAGCGGATTTTCGTTTGAGGCGAGCTTTACGATTCTCTTAAGGGATTTTTCCCTGGCCAATTCGCCGATAGGCTTGCCGGGAATATAAGGCTTTAAATTTGTAATCCATTCCGGGATCTTTATCATTTCCTCACACCACCATTACATCACTCAATCCAAGAGGTTCCGTCATATCAGGAGCCTCGGTTTCACAGCAATCGCCCGCCAATAAAACGATTTTCGTCGATATTATCAACTTAATCTTTGTGGGATTAGATTATTTTTACCGGATCGCCTTCACGCAGCCGACCGCTCAGAAGCGGTCGCGCGAATACTCCCTCCCGGGGCATTATGCAATCGCCGACGGTCTGCTTTATAACGCATTCGTTATGGCATTCCTTACCGATCTGTATCACTTCCAGAATGACGGCCTCACCAAGCGCGATTCTCGACCCGATTGTGAGTCTCGAAAAATCCAGTCCTCTGGTAGTAATGTTTTCCGCGAAATCGCCGGGATCGATCTGGATCTGTTCTCCGTCCAGTTTGGAAAAACTTTCATACGGCAGAAGACTCACCGGCCTTTCGCTTCCGAAATGAGCGTCGCCCTCGATCCCTTTGCCGGCAACAACCTTAACCGAGGAAACGTTTTCTTTCCTTTCTCCTTTATTTGAAGAAATCGAAAGTCTATAAATGCGAGATTTATTCGGCGTTTCGTTTTTCATTCCGTTAACCATAGAATTCGAATTTCATGGTGAGTATCTGCAAATTAATCTTTTCCCCGTTTCCAATCGCCGCTGCGACCGCCCGATTTCTCCAACAGCCTGATAGAACTGATTTCCATGCCCCGATCCACGGATTTGCCCATATCATAGATTGTTAGTGCCGCGACGGTGACGGCCGTTAAAGCCTCCATCTCGACG
The DNA here is from genome assembly GCA_020348065.1 of Candidatus Zixiibacteriota bacterium. Taxonomy (GTDB): domain Bacteria; phylum Zixibacteria; class MSB-5A5; order UBA10806; family UBA10806. Next base: position 3,682,141 of record CP070742.1, on the reverse strand, counting down.
CCGGTCTTATAATGGGCGCGGGCTACGGATCTGATTACCACCACGGGAGGGTCGTCCTGAAGCTCAAAATCCACGGACACGTGACTCAACGGAAGTGTATGACTTAGCGGAATTATATCCGCGGTTTTTTTGGCGGCCTGGATAGCCGCTATGCGGGCCGTGGATAGAACGTCGCCTTTGGCAACGGTATTTTCTCTTATCCCTGAAAGCAGCTCCGAGGATAAGAATACTCTCGCTTCCGCGACAGCCCTCCGGTCGGTCTCGGCTTTGTCTCCGATATCAACCATGCGGGCTCGCCCTTTGCCGTCTACATGGCTTAATTTCTTCTTTTTCATCCGCCGATTTTCCGCATGGAAGGTTCGCAGCCGTTGATAATTTTCACGTCGGGTGATTTTCGATAGAGTTGTTCTGCGAATATTTTTTTCAAAACGGAGGCTATTTCCTCGATCGAATCGCTGTTCTCAACTACCGCGCCCAGATTCACCGATTTGCTGTCAAACAGACACCCCACCAAATCGCCTTTTGAAGTCAACCGCAGGCGGTTGCAGTTTACGCAAAAGCCCCGGCTGACAGCCGAGATAAAACTGATTCGCCCGGGATAATCACCGTACCTGAAACTTTTGGCGGGGCCGGAATTGGATTCGCCAATCGATAGCGGATCCAACTTTATCCCGATCCGTTTTTTTATCTCATCTTCTCCCACAAAAAGCTCTTCTCCCCACCCGGATTTATAGCCGGGCATAAACTCTATAAACCGTAAATCGATTTTCTTATCCAGGGCCCATTCCGCAAATCTCGGAGCTTCGTTGTGGTTAATGCCGCGCATTACCACTATGTTAATCTTGATATGGCCGAAAACGTCATATTGCAGAGCTAGATCGATGGCGTCTAAGATGGATCCAAGACAATCTTTACCGGTAATTCCGGCATACGTTTTTCTATCCAGAGAATCGAGACTGATATTCAATCTATTTAGCCCCGCCCCGACCAGCGAATCCAGTCGCGGACCCAGCAGGACGCCGTTAGTGGTCAATCCGATAATCTTAAACGACTCGATTTTTGACGTTTCTTTTATCATATCGGCGACCCTTTCGCGAAGCAACGGCTCGCCGCCGGTGTATCTGATCTTATCGATACCCATAAAAGAAAACGCTTTTATCAGCTTAAACAAGGCATCATCTGATAACTGTGGCTTGAGAACGCCGCCGTTTCCGGGCCCGCCATAGCAATACCCGCATTTCAGGTTACATTTTTCAGTCAGCGAAACCCTGAGATATGAAATTGAACGCCCGTATATATCCTTAAGTATCATAAATCAGGTGTCTTTCCGTTGATCAAATCCAGCGCATGCCTTAAAGCCGGAATCACAACATTCAAATTTTCCAATGCGCCTTGCGGATTCCCCGGCAGATTGATTATTAAGCTTCTATCAGCTACGCCCGCAACCGACCTCGACAGAATCGAGTTCGGAGTGAATTTCGCGGACTCCCGTCTCATCGCCTCCTCAATTCCCGGAATTCGTTTTTCAATCACCTTCAGAGTCGCCTCAGGTGTAACATCTCTCGGTGCGACGCCGGTTCCCCCTGATGTTATAATTAGATCGACTTTCTCTTTTTTAATCCAACTCTGCAAAACAGCTGTTATTTTATTTTCATTATCAGGTACGATTTCTCGACATATAACTTCAAAACCTAATTCTTTCAAACGGTTTTCCAAAATAGGACCTGAGGAATCTTCCCTGATCCCCTCGTAGGCCCTGTCGCTGGAGATTAATATGGCAGACCTGTATTCATTTGAGGTATTATTCATAATCTATAAATACACCTTCGATTTTGAATATTGTCCCAGGGCTTTTATGACACCGTCTGCCATGGCCTGGGCTTTATCCGATACTTTATAACAGAACTCCTTCTTACCGCGGGGATCGATATCGCCGATCTTCTGATCCTTTTCCACCTTTAATCCGTCCCTGCAGATACCTCTGAGCACTCCTTCTATTTCGTTCCTGACCGGTGTTCCGCCAATTACCGCCACAATATCGTTTTTCCTGATCAGATCTCCAATCACATATTTACAGCTAATCGCACCATCAACCGGCGATCTGAGTACCCGCTCGGTCGTAAAACCGTTTACCGGTGCCGGGATAGCGGTATCCTCCTGCGGCGATTCGATAAATAATACCTTACCGAGATTCGGACCGCGGTTTGTTTCTATGGCCAGATGGCAATTATCCCCGGGATAAAAACCGGGGCCCAAACCGATAACGAGATCAGCCATATCTTTCGATACGTCGATGTTCTTTTTCAACATACGTCCATCGATCAAAATATCGGGTATGGAGCATTTTAAAAATTCCGCCTCAGGATCTACCAGAACCGGCACCTTACCTGTATCCTGCAGCTTTTTTGCCTCATCCATATTATGCGCCAGTTTTCCTTTTACGCCCTCGATTTCAATTTCGCCGGTATATACCGCTTCGCCGAAACAGACATATCTTCTCACACAGCATGGATTCGCCTGTTCAAGAGCGATTACACTATACCCTTCTCTGAACACTCTTAAAATAATCCCGGAGGCCAGCTCACCGGCTCCGCGAACCATTATTTTTTCTTTCCGTCGATCACATTGCATTAGAATTTCGCCAATTTTCCTTTCACTGTCGCTATAAGCTCGGCCGCGATTGAGACAGCTATCTCATAAGGCCCCTCGGCTCCTATATCGAGCCCCACCGGAGCGTGAACTTCCGAGATCTTTTCTTTATTAATTCCGCTCTCAGTTAACGACTCGAATACCTTTGTGACCTTTTTTTGCGATCCGATCATACCGACATAAGCACATTCATAACTCAAGACTTTCTCCAGCACATTCCGGTCAGAGTTATGACTTCTGGTAACAATAACCACGTAGCAATTTTCATCTAATTCAGGGAAATTGCTTATATATTCGTCGTCGGTAAGAACCGTCTTGATGCCGGGATCATAGCTTTCTAAAATATCCTTACGGTCATCTACGACGGTTATGGAGAAATCGAGATCTTTCGCGACCTTTACCAGATCTCTCCCGACATGGCCTCCCCCGAAAATAACAAGCCTTTTCGGTTTTCCATATTTTTCCATAAAAACCTTTGCCTCTCCTCCGCAGCTCATGCCGGTGGAATCCGAACCCTCTCCCGTGAATTTGTATATTTTAAGTCGGGTTTCCTGGTCTCCATTGAGCAGGCTGACACCATCATCGATTACCAGCTTTTCGAATTTCCCACCACCAATGGTGCCGTAAATAGACCCATCAGGATATACCAGCATCCTGGCGCCGGGCCGGCGAGGAGATGAT
>CP070742.1:3647611-3678711 GCA_020348065.1 Candidatus Zixiibacteriota bacterium | reverse complement strand
GGCGGCCATGAGATTTGCGGCTTTGATTATCCCGATATCGAGCTGCCTGACGATCTCAAGTCGCAGGAGAAGCTCAAGATTTACGAGGGCGATCTTCGCGATGACAAAATAGTCAACGAGGTCATAAACGAATGCAAGCCGGACGCTATTTTCCATCTGGCGGCGCAATCGTCGGTAAAAGTATCGTTCGAGAATCCCCAGGAGACCTTCTCCGTTAATCTTTTCGGAACGTTGAACCTGCTGGAGGCCGTCAGCAAACTGGAATACGAGATCAAGACACTGGTCATCTCCTCCTCCGAAGTTTACGGACAGCTGGACCCGGAGGAATGTCCTGTTGACGAGGGTCATCCCTTGAGACCGGTCAATCCCTATGCGGTGAGCAAGGCGGCGGTGGATCTGATGGCTTACCAGTATTTCAAGGCCTACAATTCGCCTATTTACGTGGCCAGGGCCTTTTCTCATTCCGGCCCCGGCCAGAAAACCGTCGGGGTGCTGTCCGACTGGGCTTTTCAGATCGCCAAAATGGAACTGGGGTTGAGTCCGCCGGTGTTAAAGGTTGGAAACCTTAAGGTGAAGCGTGATTATACGGACGTACGCGACGTTGTCAGGGCTTATATGGATATTATCGAAAAGGGTAAGCCGGGGAAGCCGTATAATGTTTGCTCGGGTAAAGGGTATACGCTTTCCGATCTCCTTAAGAAATACAGGTCTATGGCCGGGAAGGATATCGAGGTTATGAAAGATCAATCGAGAATGAGGCCGGTGGATATTCCGATACTGATCGGCTCCAATAATAGAATCAAAGAGGATACCGGATGGGAACCGGAAATAGAGATTGAAACCACCCTGTCCGATTCCCTGAAATTCTGGCATGATCATCTGGCTGAAGAAATATGATTATTGCCGATAATTTATTAATACTCGGAGAAAACAAATGACTGCCAAAGCATCGAAACAGAAAGCTAAACGAAAGGCCGCAAAACCCTCGCCTCCAAAAGGAGGGATCGTCTCAAAGCTTGAGAGCGGGATAAAAGACCATTCCGCTTTGGTGGCCATAATCGGAATGGGATATGTGGGCTTGCCGCTGGCGGTGGAGCTGAGCAGGGTAGGATTTAAGGTTACCGGAATCGATATACTGGAGAAAAAGGTAAAAACCATTAATTCGGGAAAATCCGACATCGATGATATAAAAAATTCCGACGTTAAAGAACTTGTCGATTTGAAAAGGCTTCACTGTACCGGCGATTTCTCGGTTCTAAGAAATTCGGATGTTATTATAATCTGCGTTCCCACTCCCCTTAATAAGACCAAAGATCCCGACGTATCGTATATTCTCTCCGCTGTCGACGGGATAGAGAAGTATGTACATAAAGGCCAGCTGGTTATCCTCGAATCGACCACCTATCCGGGAACCACGGAGGAGCTGATCAGGCCCAAACTGGAGGAAGGCGGTTTGAAGGTGGGCAGGGATTTCTTCCTGGCATTTTCGCCGGAAAGGGTCGACCCGGGCAATGAGAAATATACCACTCAAAACACACCGAAAGTCGTAGGCGGCACCACGCCGGTTTGTATGAAGATTGCGAAATTATTCTACGAGCAGGTGATCACGCAGGTGATACCGACTTCCTCAACCCAATCCGCCGAGATGGTGAAACTTCTGGAAAATACTTTCCGCTCGGTGAATATAGGCCTCGTTAACGAAGTCGCACTTATGTGCGATCGGCTGGGCATTGACGTCTGGGAGGTTATCGACGCCGCGGCCACAAAACCATTCGGGTTCATGCCGTTCTATCCCGGACCCGGCCTGGGAGGGCATTGTATACCAATAGATCCCCACTATCTTTCGTGGAAGTTGAAGTCGTTGAACTATTACGCGCGATTCATCGAGCTCGCCGGCGACATCAATTCTCACATGCCGGAATATGTGGTGCAGAAGATCGCCACCGCGCTGAATTCGAGAAAGCTTTCCATCAACGGCGCGAAGGTTTTGATATTGGGAGTGGCCTATAAAAAGGACGTCTCCGATTTGCGCGAATCCCCGTCCCTCGATGTTATCAAAATTCTCCAGGAAAAAGGAGCACGGGTCAATTATTGCGATCAATTTGTTCCGGCCATCAAGCTGGACAACGCTCCGGATCTTAAGGCTTCGCCTTTAAACGAAAAAACTCTCAGATTCAACGATTGCGCGGCAATTATCACCGATCATTCTTATTTTAACTACCAGTGGATCGTGGATAACTCCCCGGTCGTTGTCGATACCAGGAACGCCACCAAAAATGTGATTGATGGACGGAAAAAGATATTTAAAATTTGATTATCGCCTGATCGCCGCCGCCGGCTCAAGGCGGCGTTTTTTTATTGCGAACCGTTGCTGCCGCCGGATATTAATGAAACATGCGGATACTGACGAAATGCTGAATAGGGTAATGATGAACATGGCGGCGAAAGGCGGATCTTGCGAATAATTTTACTGACGGCCTGCGCAGTATTGATATTCGCGCTTACGGCTGCGAGCGGCGATTTTGAGCTGCTCTTCGAAGGCCACGGAGATATTGAATCCTATATATATTTCAAGCAGGACGAGGTTTTCTTTATCGATACGGAATTAAACGGCAGCGTCGAGACCTTCAGGTACAAACGGTTTTTCCTGATGGTAGATCTTTTCAAGGAAACTCACATGGGAAGGAAGTACAATTCCAACATGGTCTTCGATCCCAGCAGGTCGCACTGGTCATTCGGTTTATCGGCCCGGGTGGAGAAAAAAAGACATTTTTTCGAGGCCCAGCTCCACCACGACTGTTTTCATTCCATAGACAGATGGAACGACAACTCAATTTACTGGAACTCGCCTCGGCTGGGTTTTGGAACGCTTGAATATCTTTCCAAATACAAATACCATATGCCGTCGACGGACGGCGAGGGCCTGATCTGGAAAAATAAGCTGGATTATCACTTTCTGATCAACTTCTATGCGCCCCGCGGGATATCTTTCCAGAAAAACCATGATTACGAGATAACCTTCAACACCAATTTCCGGTATTTGATATTGAGATACAGGCGAACCGGCGCCGTTCTGGATTCACACAATCTCTGGGTCATCACGAAAGATAACGACTTTAAGAGACAACACCGCCTGGATATGAAATTTCTAATATACGGCAACAAAGGCGCCATGGAGATTTATATCAGGCACTGGCCTTTTGACAATCAGTCAATCCGGAGCCGCAGAAACAATAAATGGGCTTTCGGCATACATTTCGGTTTTTAAGCCGCCAAGAATCAATTCGTTAATCAGAAATCACCGCCGTTGTCTCGGACCTCTATATTCTTGACATCTTTTTCGCGACGGCATACATTCCCGACATGGGCAATCGTCTTTTAGCGCTTATTGTTATATCGGTACTCCTGTTTAGTCATAAATCGCGCAGCCAGAATATTTATATTCCCTCTTTCGATACTGTTAATAAGGATATTATTACTCTCCTCGATAAGGGATATTTAAAAGATATTCATGTAACGGAAAAACCGTGGATTATTGGCGACGTGGTCCGGGCCATCATGAATGACAGAATAATGTTTGACTCGGAAAGCGAAAAATTGGCGTCGTCTATCCTGAATCGCATAAAAGCCCCGCAGGAAAATATCGCAAAAAGACTTTTCGGCGATCTCAATCTCGGGATCGAAATCAGGGGGATATCAAAAGAAAGAAAAGAAGGGTATTATATATATCGGGGAAGATATGTCGATCGAGATTTTAAAGGGGAGATCGGATCTGTGTATAAAATCGGTGGATCTATCTCCAGAGACGGCGTTTGGGGAATAGACGCCCGTTTAATTTTCGATTCGGACGGCGTCGGTTATCCATGGTATTACGGCACGGCGCATAATGCGAGAACCGTGGGTCAGTTCGATCACGCCTACGCTTTTTTTAATGTAGGTTATTTTAAATTCCTCGTCGGCAGAAATAGAATGAGCTGGGGGCCGTCCCCCAGAGGAAGTCTGTTCCTGGATGACGGTTCGCCGCCCCTGGATATGGCGGCCGTCAATTTCGATTTAAAGCCTTTCAGAATGTCCTGGTTTACTACAAGACTGGATGATTATTTAGACCCCAATACCGGTCTCAGCAATAATCGATATTTATCCGGCCATAGATTGACTCTAAGGCCGGTCGATAATCTGGAGCTTTCGGCGTCCGAGATAGTCCTTTACGGAGGACAAGGCCGGCTGCCGGAACTTTACTACAGCATCCCGGTATTGCTGTACTACTGGGAGGCCCAGAACCGCAAAATCGACGATAATGTTATCTGGGCCCTGGACGGGTCTTATGTAATTAAAAGGCTCGGACGAATATACATGCAATTTGTTGCCGATGATATCCAGTACGAGTCGAACGGTCCGCAGAAATTCGCGCTGCAGGCGGGGGCGCACCTGTATCCCTCAAAATATCCCGAATGGTCGTATGTTTTCGAATTTAACTTCGTCGATACTTTTGTTTACGGCCAGCGTCAGAGGCGAAACGCGTATCTAAACTGGAATCATCCGATCGGAAGACTTGATTCCGACCAGTTCGAGATCTTTTCCGGAATTTACAGGCATATCTTCCATAATATCGAAGTCGGAACCGAATTTATTCACCGTGAAAAAGGAGAATATTACGCCGAAGATGTTCATCCGGATCCGGCGCCGAAAGACGAGAAATTTCCATCCGGCAGGGTTGAGAAGACCGATGATGCCGCCGTAAAAATTTTCTGGAATGGGCTTCGCAAAGCATACCTGGAATGCGCCATAGGTTTTCAGAGTATCGATAATTATGATCACCGGGAAGGTTCTTCGTTCGATCAAATATACGCCAATATAGCCTTATCCTATACATTTGACCTGGGCTTGCCTCTGTGGACAAAATATCACTAAAGGCTCCCGCCAAAATAAACCTCTATTTAAAGGTTCTGGGGAAGCGTGAAGACGGTTACCATGAGATCGAAAGTCTGATGCAGGCTATCGACCTGTATGATGATATTACAATCGAAAGATCGGATATTCTGGAGCTGGAATGCGACGAGCCGTCTTTGCCCGTAGACGAAAAAAACCTCGCCTTAAAGGCGGCGATTTTATTGCAGCAGCGGGTCTACTTCTCGGGTGCAAAAATAGTCCTGAAAAAAAATATACCTGCCGGGTCCGGTCTGGGCGGAGGATCATCAGATGCCGCATTTGTGATAAGAGGTATCAGCAGGCTATTTGATATAAGCCTTTCCCTTGAGGAAAAACTCGATTTGGCGGCCGATATTGGATCTGACGTACCATTTTTTTTGTCGACCGGCCAGGCGATTATTACCGGCAGGGGTGAGAAAATAAGCCCCATTAAGCTTCCCACCGATTACCGGATAATATTAATTGTTCCTCCCGTAATGAGTTCAACCTCCGAGGCGTACGGAAAACTAAAAATTGGCTTGACAAAATGGGCTCGGCCGGTTTTATTGAAAAGAGGGATAGAATCCTCCAGTTTTTACAGATTGATGGAATTATTCTATAATGATCTGGAGGAAACGGTATTGGGTGATCTGCCCGAACTGGAAAAAATTAAAGAGCTTTTAATCCGGTCGGGCTGTATTTATAGTTCTGTAACTGGCTCAGGATCGGCTTTATTCGGTGTTTTTCGATCAACCAAAACCGATGATTTTAAGCTCGGAAATGAAATCGAGCGGGATTGTCGAGTATTTTTTTGCAGACCGATATTATTGCCGCCATTTTAACGATTTAAACTCATTGAAAATATAGTCTATTTTTAATAAAGCTGAAATGAAATCATTGGTATCATTAGGATAATTCAATCGCGGGAGGAAGCGTGGAGATCACCGAAATCAGGCTAACGATACGTAATGAAGACAAACTAAAGGCGTTTGCGAATGTGACTTTCGACAACGCCCTGGTTATCAGAGGCTTAAAGATCATCAGCGGCAATAAAGGGCTTTTTATAAGCATGCCGTCCAAAAAACGCCCGAATGGTACCTACCAAGATATAGCCCATCCCATCAATACCGAGATGAGGCGGATGGTAGAAAACGCCGTTCTGGAAGCATATGAGAATGAGATCAAAAAGGCGGGAATGTCCGGAAATATTAAAAAAAGTGAATAAAGCGCGACACTTTTGAATTTATTGAGTGATTTTCACCTCTTTAGTGCGAATAACCCACGAATTTCAAAAATGTTATAGAACTGCGTTTTCTCGATCTTACGCGGTTTAAAACGAAGATTTTGAAACCGGCTTTCGAAAATTTCTGTTTTATATTTTTGAAATTGACGGAAGTTGCCGGCGCAAATTGATTTTGACAGGGGCTACGGGCCGGAATCAAATGTCCAGAAAGGAATTTTAATTGTCCCGACCGATTTTCTTTATTATATTTCGGACGAATTTTATGGAGACGTTGTAATTAAGGAGAATTGAATGCAAAAAACCTTATTGGCATTATTGATCTTAGTTTTGGTTTTTCCTGCTACTCTGTGGGCTCAAAAGGGCGGTTCTCTGGTTGGCTCTCTGGGTTTAGGCCTGACCGCAGCACAGGGCGATTTCGCCGATGAATCGGTCGGATATGCGGCCAGCTCCGGTTTTGGAATTGAAGCGGAACTTCGCTACTATATTTTCGGCGGGTTTTCCATTGGCGGGAATCTTAACTATATGAGATTCGGTTCTTCCTATGAATCGGCGCAGGGCCGGGTAAGCTATAATTTCAGCCAGATGGGCGGTATCGCCAAAATGAATTTCATAAACATTTCCGATGGCAAACTCTACCTCACCGGCGGGGGAGGGATATTTACCCCCAACGCTCATTTCTACTCTCCCGGTAATTCCTATACCAGTTCCGCTGATGAAAGCGGAACATATTACTTCGGCGGCGTAGGGCTCATCAGTAAAGCCGGAATGAAGGCCCTTTACGAGCTCGAGGCCAGATACAATTATGCGAGAGCGGAAAATGACCTGGGATTCTCCGATTCCGACGTCTGGGATTTCATATATGTCGGTTTGAAGCTTTCATTCTCCACCAGAGGCATGGACGCGCCGCCAAGATATTAGGCTGAAAACGCCAAAAGCCCCTTCGGGGGCTTTTTTTATTTCTTTTCACATAGTTAACTATAAAGCTTTATTTGGAAAGCATGGAAATGTTGATAGCGATTAATCTGATTTTAATGGTTTCGTTTGTTAATTTATCCCAGATATCAGCCGGAAATCGGATTGTCCGGGAGAATGAGGTGACGGGCCGGGATAAAATTGTGAAAAGCGAGCACCGCGAAGCTAATGATGCGATAGGGAACGATACCTATGCCGACAATGAGACCGCCCACGATGAATTTTCGTTGAAAGAAAAATGGGACGCCTGCCGATACGCCCGCGATTTTTCAGGATTTCATCCCGAAAGATATATCGCGTCTATAAAAGTCGACGGATTGCTGAGATCCGGTCTCCGGGGCGGTAATTCGGCCGGGAAAAACGGACTTATATTAATATTAATAGGCCTGAAAAAACCGTATTACAGAATAGACAGAAATCCCCGGGTAAACGGCAGGGTGGACCTGCAGATATCGGGCTCGATTTTCGGTGTAGAGAACGCGGGTCTGATCTCATTCTCATACGATTTTAAAGGGAAGGATATCTACAGGCGAGTTTCGACCTCGGTATCATTTAATAGTTTTATATACCAGATTATTATTCCCATCGGGCCAAAACGATAGGCGGGAAATCCTCATATTTTATTTTCCATGCCGGGATTAAAAAGGCTATAAATTCTGCGCCGGGATTTCGGCGGAAGGAAAGAGGCCATTCAACCTGTTGTTTTATAAAGCATTATAACCCAAGAAAAATTAATAAATAGTTGAATCGGGGGATTTTTTTTACTATAATTATAGTTTAATATAGCTTGGAAGGAGTGTGAATTAATGCCGTTTGAATCCGATAAAGTCATCACCCGCTACATCGAAGAGGAGATGAAATCGTCATATATAGATTATTCCATGTCGGTTATTACCAACCGCGCGTTGCCCGACGTTCGTGACGGATTGAAGCCGTCCAACCGCAGAATTCTTATCGCCATGAACGATCTCAACCTGACGCCCGGGCGGCCGCACCGGAAATGCGCCAAGATAGCCGGCGACACTTCCGGAAACTATCATCCTCACGGCGAACAGGTTGTTTACCCGACCCTGGTCAGAATGGCCCAGGATTTCAATATGAGATATATGCTGGTTGACGGGCAGGGCAATTTCGGTTCCATAGACGGCGATTCCGCGGCCGCCATGAGATACACCGAAGCCCGCCTGAGCCCCATGGCGGTCGAGATGCTGGAAGATCTCGATAAAAATACGGTCGAGATGATGCCCAACTACGACGAGACCAGGGATGAGCCGAAGGTGCTGCCATCCAAATTCCCGAATCTTATCTGCAACGGGTCATCCGGGATCGCGGTCGGCATGGCGACCAATATCCCGCCTCATAATCTTAACGAGACGGTGGACGCCCTATGTGCGCTGATAGATAATCCCGAAATGGAGATTTCAGAACTGCTGGAGCATATAGATGGTCCCGATTTTCCCACCGGCGGCGTGGTAATAGGGCGCTCCGGTATGAGAAACGGATATCTCTCCGGGCGGGGCAAATTCGTATTGAGAGCCAAAGCCAATATCGAGATCCAGAAAAACGGAAAAGAATCGATCATCGTAAGCGAAATACCGTTTCAGGTAAATAAATCCAATCTGCTGGAGAAAATAGCGGATCTGATCCGGAATAAGCGTATCGAAGGAGTATCCGATCTCAGGGACGAGTCCGATCGTGACGGGATGCGGATTGTACTCGAAATGAAGAAAGACACTCAGGCCGATATAGTCTTAAACCAGCTTTTTAAAATGACCCAGATGCAGATCACCTTCGGCATGAACATGCTTGCCCTTATCAATGGCCAGCCCCGCATTCTCAATCTCAAAGATATTCTTCGACATTTTATCGACCACAGACACGATATCGTTATCAAGCGCACGGAATTCGAACTCGCGGAGGCCGAAAAGAGAGCCCATATACTCGAAGGATATAAGATAGCCCTGGATAATATCGATGCCGTAATCGAGTTGATTAAAAAATCCAAAGATCCCGCCTCGGCCAGAGAGGGCCTGATAAAGGAATTCAAACTGACCCATATTCAGGCTCAGGCCATACTGGATATGCGTCTGCAGAGGCTGACGGGACTGGAGCGAGATAAGATAATCGAGGAATATAAAAAGACGAAAAAGCTGATCGAGAAGCTTAAGGGGATACTCGATTCAAAAGCTCTGCGCCTGGAGATCCTGAAAACCGAATTTAACGAGCTCAAGGAAAAATACGGCGATGAGCGGCGCACCATAATTCTCGAGGAAGAGATCAGCGAGGATTTTTCAATCGAGGATTTGATTGCCGAAGAGGATATGATCGTCACCATTTCCCATGCCGGCTATATTAAAAGGCTTTCCACCTCAGCCTACCGGCGCCAGAATCGCGGTACCAGGGGAGTAAGGGGGATGGATTTTAAAGAAGAGGATTTCGTTGAGCATATGTTTGTCGCCTCGACGCATCAGTATATCCTCTTTTTTACGTCGAGGGGTAGATGTTACTGGCTTAAGGTGCATGAAATCCCGCAGGGCGGACGACTGGCCAAAGGAAAAGCTGTCGTAAATATGATAGGATTGGGTAAAGACGATTCGATTTCGGCTTTTGTTCCGATCCGGAATTTCAGTGACGAGGCTTATATAGTGCTGGTAACCCGTAAAGGACAGATAAAGAAAACGAAATTGGATTCTTTTTCTAATCCGCGCCGCGACGGGATAATAGCGATGAATATCCCCAAAGACGACATTTTAATCGAGGCCGGGTTTACCGACGGCACCTGCGATATCGTTCTGGCTACGAGAAAAGGCCAGGCCGTCAGATTTCACGAGGATAAAGTCAGGCCCATGGGAAGAACCGCATATGGTGTCCGGGGGGTAAACCTCGCGAAAGGCGACTATGTCGTGGCCGCCGTGGTTGTGAAACGAGAATCCACGCTTCTAACTGTAACGGAAAACGGTTTCGGCAAACGTTCACATATCGCCGATTACCGCGTGACCAACAGGGGCGGCAAAGGCATAATTAATATCAAAGCCTCCGAACGTAACGGTGAAGTCGTTGTAGTTAAAGAGGTTGTGGACAACGACGAACTTTTGATCATTACCCTGAAGGGGATCGTGAACCGTCTTTCCCTTAATTCTGTCAGAGCCATGGGAAGGGCCACACAGGGCGTACGTCTAATGAAGCTTGATAAAGGCGATAAGGTTATTGATGTTGCCAAGGTTCCCAACAACTCTGAGAAGATTATCGAATAAGGCGTTCTTTTTTTTCGAACAGAAACAGGGATTTTTGTTTCAATTAAAAAACTGAAAGATGCTTATATAATGCGTAATATTTGTGAAGGCGCTTTATGTCTGAAGATTATGAAGTTGAAGTGGCGTTAACGAGATCCGAAGTTGCCAGATATAATTTCTATCATATCAGATGGCTTATAATCCTCGATATAATAGGCCTGGGTATTTTTTTATATATTGTATATACCTCCTTCTTTCATCCCGATCCCGAAACCAGGGAGTTGTTTAGAACGATATCAATCTGGGCGGCCATAGCTCTCGCCATAGGCCTCTCTCAGCCATTTATTATCATTCTTCAGATTTATCTGTCCGGGGCGGGCAAAAGTGACAGCCTGATGGCAAAAAGAATTTATAGATTTTCAGATTTCGGGATTCATATTAGCTCCATGGGAAAAAGGGCTCAGAAAAAATGGGCGGATGTCAGGGAAATAAAAAATATCGGCAATATATTATTGATTTTCACGTCGCCGAAACTCGCCTATGTTATTCCGCGGAGGTGTCTGGGATCGAAAAGAGAATGGGATCGATTTATAAGATTTATTTTTGAACGGGTAAAAAGGGAAAAATAAAACCCGGCCGCATGACCGGGTTTTATTTTAATAACTTTTAGATTTCTTACTTGGCAAATCCGTAGTTAATACCGCCCCAGACACCGAAATAATCGGGATCAACCACAGTATAACGAGCTTCGACAAAGGCGCTCACTATGGGATTAAAGGGCACTCTGAATCCGCCGAAGAAATGGGCGCCGAATTTGTTGTCATCAACTGACACAGTTATACCCAGGATTTCGGATTCGGCTGTCAGCATATGATATCCAATACCGGCTCCGAGATACGGATGGAATGTATTCGGTACCGCCGGAACTTCATATTTGCCCGACAGGCCAAAATTAAAATCTGTGAATTTGGCCTCCCAGGTCGTACCCATAAGGTCCTCTTCGTAACTTTTGCTCCAGTATCCGCCTTCAAGGTTGAAGCTGAGATTGGGCACGGGAAGACCAAAACCTACTTCAGCACCGAAGCCAACCGTGTTGTCGATATCATTGGGCATAACGTATCCGGCACGGATTCCGCCATGAGTGAAATCGACGCTGGCAAAAGCGCTAAAAGCACAGACAAGCACAAAAACTGTAGTGGCATAGATAATCCTGCTCATATTGAGCCTCCTTTATAAAGTTCATGTCAATTTTGTTTATCGGCCGGTAGACGCTTGTTTTTAACAAAAAAAAAAACCGCCTGAGAAGGCGGTTTCAAATGTCGTATCTGCTTGACTTCTAGAAGTGGTACCTTAAACCCAGGTATCCATTGGTCAAAGGCTTATCCTCAAAATCTCCGTTGGGAAAATACACGTATCTGCCTTCGGTAAAAGCGATTAAGTGCTGTCCCATGTTGAAATCGAAACCCATACCTCCGGCAGTCATCAACAGGGAATTAAGATATTGAGAACGCAACTCAATGCCAATGTTTTCAACATCTTCCTCTCGCTTGAAATCCAGGAAATATCCCCCGATCCCCCCGATCAGGTATGTGGATAGACTCGATGAAAAATTCAGAAACCTGAATTTTTCAAAGAATCCCACACCAAAACCGGAGTATCTGTTTTCAAGTTCGTTAACATCGTAGACGGATTCCCAACTATCTACTTCGAGCTGAGTCGTAAATCTTGAATCCGGATCGCCAAGGGATGCTAGAAGACCGAACCCCACGGTGTTTTCGTAATCTCCTCCCGGAATCACCCCTGTTCCCCTGAATCCGATTCCAAGGTGCCAGTAATCGGCTGCAGCCGAAGATCCCGCAATAAATAGAATCAAAACTACGCCGAGAAATTTTTTCATTGATCTCTCCTTTTACCGCTCAATATCCAAATTTATCGTCGGCTAATATAAGATATGGAAATAAAAAGGGCAAGATAGTAGATAAATTAATCAAAAAAAATTTAATCATCAGTTTGCCCGAAATCAGCGGTTTTTTGGATGTCCCTTGTTTTCAAATTGAAACAGATTCTATTTCCTTTTAAGCTGATCCCGTCCAAACAGTTTTTTGAAAAACAGCTTCCAGACACCGAAAACGGCCTCAAAAACGATCTTCTTGTTCATTTTGGAGGTTCCGGCACGTCTGTCTATGAAGAGGATCGGTATTTCCGCGATACGGAATCCGCCCCGCCATACATAAAAATCCATCTCTATCTGGAAACCGTAACCATTGGACTTAATCTTCGAAAGATCAAGCCATTCAAGAACTTCCCGGCGAAAACACTTGAAGCCGCTGGTGGGGTCCTTAACCGGCATACCGGTTATGTAGCGGACATAAATAGACGCGAAATAAGAAAGCAGGAGCCTGGTAATGGGCCAATTAACTATTGAAATCCCGTTAATATACCTGGAGCCGATGACGAGATCATTTTCCTTTATAGCCTTTTTAAATTCTTTAAGGTATTCGGGGTCATGGGAAAAATCGGCGTCCATTTCCATTAGATAGCCTATCCGCGGGAGTGATAATCCGTATGTAAAACCATCGATATAGGCCGTACCCAGGCCCATTTTTCCCGGTCTTTTTATGAGATGGATTCTCGGATTATCCTTTTTAAGAATTTCAACGATTCCCGCGGTGCCGTCGGGGGAGTTATCGTCTATTATAAGCACTTCGATATCGTCACCCTGGGCCAGCACGGCCGAGATAATCTTCTCGACGTTTTCCTTCTCGTTATAGGTGGGGATACAAATAAGAAAATTCATCTAATCCTCGTCGAAAAAAAATAACACAATCCGCCTAACGCCATTACGCTCCAGTAACTTATCAATCTATCTGAAATTGTCAAGGCCCCCGCGAGTTCCGGAGATAAGCCCGAAAGAGACAAAACCTTGAGCATCAAAAGCTCGACAAAACCGAGACCCGCCGGAGACAGGGGCAACGACATTATTACAAGCGAGGCCTGCGATATAAAAAGCGCCAGAACGAAACCGGCATTCGCCCCCAGAGCCAGAAAAACGAAATACAGCCTTAACGCTTCGCAAATCCAGATAAGAGCCGTCATCCCTAAAATTATCGGAATTCGTGACGGGTACCTGAAAAGGCCCTGGTGGAATCGATTCAGTTTTTCCGCCAGCTTTGCGGGCATGAATCTCAATAAATGGGGAAGCCCGCCCAGCGCCGCCGCGAAAAATGCCACAAGCAATATGATCGCCATAAATCCGTAAATGAGGTAGTCTCCCTCTTTAGTGCCCAGAATCTCTTTCCAGAAATAGGCGCCGGAAAATATCACGAATATCGAGATAACAACCAGGTCGAATATCCGTTCGGAGAAAAATACGCCAAGCGACATGGATATGGAGATTTTTTGATTCCGTTTCGTGAGATAAGCCCGGTAGATATCCCCTATCCGCGCCGGCAGGATCACGTTGGCGAACATGGCCAAAAAATAGTAATGAGTCAGGGGACGGTAATTTATGTGGATTCCGATAGGCTGCATCTGCAAACGCCACCTCAGGCCCCGGAGCGGAATCGATATGTAGAAACACAGAGCTGCTATTATAAAAAAATGCCATCTCGCGCCGGACATCGTTTCCCTGGCGGCGTTGAAATCGAAATTTCTGAAAAATATATATATGATTACCGCGCCCACCGCGAATCCCAGCAGGGTCCGCAGGCTGAAAAAGCTTTTTTTAAGTTCGACCTGTTTGTTTTCGACGGAATTTCCCAATAGCCCTCTCGATATTAAAGCCCCCAATATATGATCCGGGTCGTTTTTACGCAAACTAATAGATGGGGTTGGTTAAACGATATCGGGCGGCCTAGCGGCTATATAAAAATATTTCAAACTTGACGTATACATTTTAGTATTCTTATTATATCTTGCTTTTTGGAAATGGAAATGGAATAAGGTGAATTATGGCTTCTAATCAGGAAGGTCTTTTTCAAAATAACGATATAATCAGATATGGGGATAAACCAAAGCATCAAAGCCTGTTTCTGCCCAGATTACTTGAAAAAGAAGCTTTTCATTATCGTTTAGACGAGGAGCAACAAGAAGCCGCGCATAAAATTATGCTCAAATGGGCAGATATGGAATTAAATGGTAGGCTGGAAAAGAAAAAGGAAACCGCCCTGGAATCCGATTTTCTTACAGATATATTCGGAAAGGCACTGGGATATACGAGATTTTCCGAAAATAAGGAAGAATGGAACATCGAGCCGAAATTCACGACAAACGGCGGCGAGGCTGATGCGGCTTTGGGTTGTTTTACGACAAAAAAACGACAAATCCCGGAAGTGATGATTGAATTCAAGGGGCCTAATGTAAATCTCGATAAAGACCGTTTCAGCGGGCGTACTGCAATTCAACAATGTTGGGATTATCTAAATGATAAGCCAGACTGTAAATGGGGAATTGTTTCAAACTATATAAGTATCAGGCTTTATAATAGAAATAAGACGCCAAAAGTGTATCAACTTTTCGTTCTGCAGGAACTGCGAAAAAAGGATAAATTCCGCGAATTTTACTATTTGCTTTCAAAAGGTGGTTTATTCCCCGGAAGAAAAGAAAGACGGGCAAGGGCTGACATACTTCTTGAAAAAACCGGCGAACAGCAATTGAAGGTAGGGGCCGATCTGTATGAGCACTACCGGCATAACCGCCTGCGATTAATCGACCATTTAACTAAAAAACCTCACGGAAAACACTTGGAAAAAGCCATACGAATAGCCCAAAAGATTATAGACAGGATTATTTTTGTGGCTTTTTGCGAAGATAGGGGCCTTTTGCCGGAAAAATCAATTCATGAGGCTTTTAGCAATTTACCGCCATTTACGCGGGTGACCAATCCTAAATGGAGAAATTTCCTTGAATTATTCCAAAGCATAAATGAAGGAAATGAAAAAAGAAGAATTCCGCCATATAATGGCGGATTATTTAGGCCTGATGAGGAAGTTGACAATTTAGAGCTGGACGACAGCTGGACTAACTTTTTCGACGTTGTCAGCAAATATGACTTTCGGCATGAAGTTAATGAGGACGTTCTAGGGCATTTATTTGAAAAATCGGTAAACGATATAGAGGAAATACAAGCAAAAGGTACATCGCTTCTTTTTCCAGAAGATAAAAAGACCCCGAGGATGCTTAAGTCGGCCAAACGAAAATGGACCGGCATATTTTATACACCCGTTGAATTTACGGATTTCATAACTAAAAATGTAGTGGGTAAATTAATTGACGATAGATTTTCAGAAAGAGCAAAGTCTTTCAAATTAAGCAAAAAAGATTTGGTGTCCTCAAATCCCGATCCCAAGCTCACGAAATATTGGAGGGCGTGCCTTGAAGAATTGAGGAAAATAAAGATAATCGATCCTGCCTGCGGGAGCGGCGCCTTTCTAATCAAGGCTTTTGATATACTCGAGGCCTGGTATCAGGAAATTATAAGCAATATATATTTCCACGAGGGAAAGGAGGACAGGGATTTATTAGATCAAATCCCCGATTTCATTCTTCACGATAATTTATATGGGATAGATTTATCTCAAGAAGCCGTCGAAATTACACAGCTTGCACTCTGGATAAGATCAGCCGAAGAGGGCAAATCGTTGGAGGATCTATCTGAAAATATAATTTTTGGAAATAGCCTTATTCAAGATGAAGATATCGACCCCACAGCCATAAAATGGCAAGAAAAATTTCCGGAAATATTCAATAGAAAGGAAAATGGTTTCGATTGCGTCATAGGCAATCCGCCGTGGGAAAGACTTAATATAAAGAACAGAGAATTTTTCGCAGATTCGGCTCCGCATGTCTTAACAGCGACTAATGCCGCAGAAAGTCGAAAATTGATCGAAGATCTTGCGATAACTAATCCGGAGCTTTATGCTTTGTACAAAAAGGCAAAGGATAATGCTGAAAAGACGATTGATTATGTTCGTGATTCAAGTTTGTATCCGTTAACAGCTAAAGGAGATATTAATACTTATTCCGTTTTTGCGGAGCTTTCCATGAATATAATCGCCAATAATGGAATAGTCGGTTTACTTGTTCCTTCCGGTATCGTCACAGATCACTCCACAAGGGATTTTTTCGCAAGGCTACTTGATTCGAAGATTATTGCCAAATTTTATGATTTTGAAAATCGTAAAAGGAAATTTCCTGATATTGACGGTCGATTCAAATTTTCGATTCTGGTATTCGGTGGTTCAAAAAGAAGCTTTAAAACTTGCGATTTTGTATTTTTCGCGCATGAAATGCAGGATTTATATAAATCTGACAGACACATATCATTAACCGCAGACGATATAAAATTACTGAATCCCAATACGCACACCTGTCCTATTTTTCGTTCGAAAACAGACGCGGAACTTACACGCGATATTTATAAAAGAATCCCCATTCTGATTGATGAAAACAGGCATGAAGGGGGAAATCCATGGGGAATAAATTACATGCTGATGTTTCATCAGTCTTTTGACGCGGATAAATTTGAAAACGCTAAAGAGCTCTCAAAAAGGGATTATAAGCTGCGCCGAAATATATGGTCGAAAGGGAAAAAGAGATATCTGCCGCTTTTTGAAGCCAAGATGATTAAAGCATATGACCATCGTGCGGCCAGCGTAAAATTCGACAGAGTTAATTGGACTCGTCAGGGTCAGACCATTCCGACATCGATGATGGAACATAAAAATCCTGAATTTTTGCCGATGCCGCGATGGTGGATTGATGAGCCTGAAGTAAATTCGGTTCTAAAAGGTTATGATAAAGAGAAAATAATAGCGTATAAAAACGTGACGAGCCCCACTAATCAGAGAACAATGATCAGTGCTTTTGTACCAGTTTATGGGTATGTTCATTCCGCACCTCTGATTTTTACCGACTCTAAGCTAAGCGTTAGAAGGGTGGCAAGTTTATTAGCTAATCTGAACAGCTTTGTGTTTGATTATATTTGCCGGCAGAAAATCGGAGGAATCAATCTGAGCTATTATATTTTAAACCAAATTCCTACGCTTCCTCCCGCTTTTTATACCGACCGTTGTCCATGGAACCGCCGTCAAACCCTAGAGAAATGGGTTTCTGAACGCGTTTTGAAATTATCATGTACGAGCAATGATATGATTCCATTAGCAGAGGCGGCAGGTTTTGAGCCGACAGTCTGGTCTTGGAAACCTGATGAGCGAAAAATACTTATGGCTGAATTGGATGCGGCATACTTTATTATGTATAGCATTTCGCGTGAAGACGTAGAGTATATTTTATCTACATTTAGCGGTATTCAAAAGGAGAAGGATGGGTTTTTTGAAGCCGCCTCCACCTATGATTTGATTTTAAAATATTATGATCTATTCAAAGAAAAAATGAAGTCATAGCCATTGTACCCATGCAAAAACACTCCCACCTCCTCCTCGACATCGAGGGGACAATCGTACTGGATAAGAGATACACCCCCGTGCCTGGTTCGGTGCGGTGGTTCAATTCGCTGGCGAAAAAAGGCGTGAAGGCCCGGCTGGTGACCAACAACACCACCGAATCGCCGGACCATCTCTACGATATCCTTCGCAAAAGAGGATTCAAATTCGCCAGGGACGATTTCTTCACCTGCCTGACGGTGGCGCTGGCCCGGATGAAACGGAACCCCGCCAAAGGCGGGGCGAAAAGCTGTCTGGTTTTCGGCAAACAGGCGGTGAAAAAATACCTTCGGCAAAACGGCATCAAACCGATGGATTCGAAAAACGTGGATGCCGTATTGATCGGGCACGACCCGACTGTAACCTACAAGAAGCTCAACACCGCCGTGGGGGCCATAATCGAAAACGGCGCGAAGCTCTACACCCTGCACCGCAACCGCCGTTTCGTGGACGAGAACCGCGAAATAGTGATGTCATCAGGGCCGATCGCCAAGGCGCTGGAGAACGCCTGCCTGGTGCGGGCATCGCTGTGCGGCAAGCCGGACCGGCGGTTTTACCTCAGCAGCATAAAAGGCTGGGACGTTGAACGGTCCGAGATTCTCATGGTTTCCGACGATCCTTTCGCGGATCTGATCGGCGCCAAAAAGATCGGCATGAAGACCTGCTGGGTCTTGACCGGCTCGCAGAAGGATCGAAATGTCGTAAAGAAAATCGCCAAAAAGTATCATCCCGATTATATCCTCGACAGCGTGACGGACATACCCGGCTGAAAAATAGTTAGGCAATTCTCATTTTTCCTTTATATTGGATTCTATGCTCAGGCTGGGCATAATAGGGCTTCCCCAATCGGGCAAGACCACGGTCTTTAACGCTATATCCGGATCGCATGCCTCTACGGGCGATTACTCGACGTCGAAAAAAGAGAACGTGTCGGTGGTAAAGATTCCGGATGAGCGTCTTCAGCGCATCGCGGAGATTTTCAAATCCGGTAGAATCGTCAACGCCGAAATCGAATATATAGATATAGCCGGGCTGACAAAAGGCGCCTCGTCGGACCGCAAGAAAGAAGCGGCTTATATTCATGCTATCCGGCAGACGGATGCCCTGCTTCATGTTGTGCGCTGTTTCGAGAATCCGAACGTTCCTCATCCCGATGGTTCGGTCGATCCCAAAAGGGACATCATCGGGGTCGATTCGGAACTGATTCTGGCGGACCTGGTCAGTATCGAGAACCGTATGTCAAAAATTGAGAAGACCATCAAAGTCGCCAAAAAGGAGAAGGAGGAAGCGGAGTATAAAATCCTCCAGCGACTCAAAGACATCCTCGAGGAGGAAAAACCGTTGAGATCGGCGGAGATCGGAAAGGATGAACTCAAGGCTATCAGCAGTTACGGTTTTTTGACCCTGAAACCGATGCTCTATATATTGAACCTCGATGAACAGCAGATACCGTCGCGCACGGAAGTTGAAAAAGAATTTTCATACCTTGCCGAAACGGCGCAGAGCGGAATAGCCAGCATCTGCGCCTCGCTGCAGATGGATATCGCCGATTTCGACGAATCCGAACGAGAGGAGTATATAAAGGATTTCGGGCTGGATATAGCGGCCTCGGAGAAAATAATCAAAAGGTCGTTCGAGCTTCTGGGAATGATATCGTTTTTGACCGGCAACGAGAACGAGGTTCATTCCTGGCGGATCCGAAAGGGCTCCACCGCCCACGAGGCGGCGGGGGCGGTTCACAGCGACATACAGCGGGGTTTCATCAAGGCCGAGGTGGTGAAATTCGAGGATCTCGACAGGCTGGGAAGCTGGGCCAAAGCCCGGCAGGAGGGTAAGCTGGCGCTTCACGGCAAGGATTACGTGGTCGAGGACGAGGACGTTATTCTGTTTATGTTTAATGTGTAAAATTACATTTATCCAAGAATAAAAAAAGAATTTCCCGATTTAATTTGCGGCCTTGGCTATTTTAAGGTAAGTTTAAGAATTAGGATTTTTATATGATTTAAGGGAGTAAACAATGCTCACCGAAGCCCGTTACGAATTCAGGACATTTAAGATGGAGATAAAGAGCCGTCCGGTGCCCAACAGCTACCTGGTAATTTTTACCGGCGGCACCGAGAGCGATTCCGGCGGCTGGGAGACGGCGACGGGCGACAGGAAGAAGCTGGAGGGCGATTTCAGGTTCATGTGGAATCCCTTCGACGCGCCGTCGAACAAAAAAGGGGAAT
The DNA here is from genome assembly GCA_020348065.1 of Candidatus Zixiibacteriota bacterium. Classification (GTDB taxonomy): domain Bacteria; phylum Zixibacteria; class MSB-5A5; order UBA10806; family UBA10806. The sequence goes on along the minus strand of CP070742.1, from coordinate 3,658,685 downwards.
ACGTAGTTAAATTCAGTAGTGAGGAACGGTTAAAGAAATTCGCCGATTGGCTCGATAAACAGATAAGAGAGTTTGGCGGCGTAAAGGAAAGATAAGTTACAGTTTAACAATAAGTTTTGGGGTTATGCCCGGGAGGGATTTTGTCTGACCAGACAGGTTCACAGGATAGCCATAGTCCGCTGGAAATAGACAAGAAGAAAATCGCCGAAACCGACCTTGCGATTTTACCGCTGAAATCGGCCGTGGTTTATCCGTCTCTGGTAATGCCGCTGATGGTGACCGAGGCCAGGTATGCGAGGCTCATTGATGATGCCCTAATGGCGGGGGATCCAATCGTCCTGGTCGCTCAGAAAGATCCCGAAATAGAGTTTCCCAGGGGCGATGAAATCTATACGGTCGGAACGGTCGGCTCGATATTGAAAATGCTTAGATTTCCCGACGGATCGGTCCGCTTCCTAGCCCAGGGTTTGGCAAGGGTCAAGATCAAGAAAATCACCCAGGAGGAACCATACCTGAAAGGATTCTCCGAACCGATTGAAGAGGAGATCTCAAAAGACGTGGCGGAAGAGGCGTTGGTAAGGAACATTCACGAGCAGCTGAAAAAAGTCGTTCAGCTGGCTCCGTATTTGCCGGATGACCTTCAGGTTTCCGCCATGAACACGGAGGATTCATCCAAGCTCGCGGATCTGATCGCCTCCAACCTGAATATGAACACCGAACAGAAACAGGAAATTCTCGAGATTTTCGATGTCCAGGAACGGCTTAAGAAGCTGACCTCGCTGATTACCAAAGAGATTGAAGTTCTGGAGATGTCCAAGAAGATTCAGTCGGAGGCTGCCAGCGAGATGGGTAAATCCCAAAGAGAGTATATACTTCGCGAACAGTTGAAAGCGATCAAACGCGAACTGGGCGAGGCCGATGATCACACCATGGAGCTTGAGGAATTCCAGAAGAAGATCAAAGAGGCCAAAATGCCCGACGAGGCCAGAGAGGCGGCGGAGAAGGAACTGGAACGTCTTTCGAAAATGAATCCCTCGGCGGCAGAATATACGGTGAGCCGGACAGATCTGGATTGGCTGGTAACCTTGCCGTGGTCGTTTTCTACGAAGGATATGCTGGATATAAAGAAAGCACAGAAAATACTCGACGAGGATCATTACGACCTGGAGAAAGTCAAAGAGAGAATCCTGGAATATCTCGCCGTGAGGAAGTTGAAATCGGAATTGAAAGGTCCGATTTTATGTTTCCTCGGGCCCCCCGGAGTCGGAAAAACGTCGTTGGGCAGATCGATTGCGGGAGCCATGGGACGCAAATTCCACAGAATATCGCTGGGCGGCGTCCGGGACGAGGCCGAGATCAGGGGCCACCGGCGCACTTATATCGGCGCGCTTCCCGGGCGAGTGATCCAGGGGCTTCGCAAAGCCGGTTCCAACAATCCGATTTTCATGCTCGATGAAATCGATAAAATCGGGCAGGATTTTAGAGGAGATCCGGCGTCGGCCCTTCTGGAAGTGCTCGATCCCGAGCAGAACAATTCGTTTTCCGATCATTATCTCGACGTCGTTTTCGATTTATCGAAAGTTATGTTCATAACCACTGCCAACATGGTTGATACCATACCTCCCGTTCTCCTGGATAGAATGGAAGTTATACCGCTTCCAGGTTATACTGATATGGAAAAACTCGCAATTGCGAAAAAATATTTAATGCCGCGTAATTTATCCGAACACGGATTGAATTCTGATAATATGATGATGAATGATGCAGCCGTTAAAAAGGTGATATCCGATTATACCCGTGAATCGGGATTGCGCAATCTGAATAGAGAAATCGGATCCATATGCCGCAAGGTGGCCAAGTCCGTGGCATCGGGACAGGCGGAGAGAATCAAAGTTGATAGAAAGCTGGTAAGGAAATATCTCGGTCCGGAGAGATTTATTCAGGAAATATCCGAAAAGCGGGCGAGCGTAGGGGTCGTACCGGGACTCTCATACACCTCGGCCGGAGGAGATATACTGTTTATCGAGGCCACCAAGATGCCGGGCAAGAAGATGCTGGAATTGACAGGCCAGCTCGGCGATGTAATGAAGGAATCGGTTAAAGCGGCCATGTCTTACCTGCAATCTCATGGCGAGGAGCTGGGCATTCCCCAGAGCGAGTTTGAGAATCATAACTTCCATATCCATGTTCCGGCGGGCGCTACGCCCAAAGACGGCCCCTCGGCCGGTATTACCATGTGTACCGCAATAGCCTCGGTGCTTTTAAATAAGCCCGTGGCTTCGCATCTGGCCATGACCGGGGAGATTACTCTCAGGGGCGACATTCTTCCCATAGGCGGTTTAAAGCAAAAAGCTCTTGCCGCCTATCGCGCCGGTATAAAGAAAGTTCTTATCCCAAAAAAGAACGAGGGAGACCTCGAGGAGATTCCCAAAGAAATTAAGTCGAAGTTAAATTTTATTTTTGTCGAGAGGGTTAGCGACGTGATTCGACACGCGTTCGGCGTTGAAATGAAATCTGAAATCGGAAAAAGCCCCGAAAAATCAAAACGGAAGTCGGCGAAAAAGGAATTCCTGACGAAAAAAACCGGAGCGAAGAAACGATTGGTTAAAAAGAAAAAAGCGAAATAGAATAATTCAAGGTAATCTAACAGCCCGAATTGCCGGGCTGTTATTTTAATAGCCGAAGTGTCAAAGGAAAAAAATCAAAATACAATATTGGCTCATACCGGTTCAGAAAAATATATCTTCTACGCGATTACCCTTTTAATTGTCGTTATTGCCGCGCTGACGTCTTTTTTCCCTATCGATAATTATGATATATGGTGGCATTTGAAAACCGGAGAATATATCGTTTCTGAGAAAACAATACCCGATAGCGATATCTATTCCTTTACCGCGGAAGGAAAATCTTGGATAACCCACGAATGGCTGGCCGAGCTTATTTTTTACGGAATATACATTACGGGTGGATTTAATCTCATGATTATTTTTAAAGTCCTCATCTCGGTTTTAATAGCCTTAATATTGTTATATCATATCAGAAAATCCGAAAATAAAAATCCGTTGTTATATATATTGGTTGTCGCCGCCGTCTGTATCGGCTCGTTCAGGCTATTCGTGCGACCGCACCTTCTTACATATCTATTCCTGACATTACTGGGCGTAAATATATTTAATCCCAGATATTTCGATAAAAGCGCATTTACCACCCTGTTGCTGATTCCGGCTCTTTTCCTGGTATGGGCCAATATACATTCAGGATTTATAATCGGATTAGGCGCGTACTGGATAGTCGCCGCCGGCGCTGTTATCCATGGCAGAAATAGGAAAGTTAACGAGGATATTTCATTTTCGAAATCGTTTAAAAAATACATTATACCTCCCGCAGTCGCTTCCTTGGCGGCGTTTATAAATCCCAACGGGATAGAAGCGTTTACATACCCGTTTCTTCTGGCATCCGATCCGGTTTTTAAAAGCGCTATCGCGGAAATGGTTTCGCCGTTTGGAATATTCGCGACTCAAAAATTGTACTGGCTTTTGCTTGTAATAATAATCGGTTTCGCCGTTTACGGTATCTTTCGCAATATAAGAAAAAGGCCGGCGATTTCGGTTATACTATTGGCCGGCGTAATATCCAGCCTGATATCGATAAGAAACTCGTATGAATTCGCGTTACTGACGGCGGTTGCGTCAATAATAACATTTCCCTCATTTTCGCGCGGTTTGTTATGGGGCGGCTCTTTATCTGCGTTAATTTTTACCATATGCTGCGGTTATTTCAGTTCCAGATATATAAACGACACACGCGGAATAAAATTCGGAGTAAGCGCGGAATTTCCCCACAGCACGGCCGGTTTCCTGGAGAAAATAGATTACAGGGGTAATATATATGCGCCCCTGGGCTGGGGAAGTTATTTTATCTGGCGGGGATGGCCGGATTTAAACGTCTTTATTGATGGGAGACTGCTGGTTTACGGTTCCAGATTTTTGAATGAGTATCACTATATACGTCAGAATGAACCCGATGCCCTGGAGAGACTTGAGAGTTATGGAGCTGAGGCCGTCGCGGTCCCCATCGGACACCAGCGCTGGCTCATTCGAGACGCTGTCGCGGTTTCGCCGGACTGGCAAATATGCTATTTCGATGACAAGAGCGTGATTTTCCTGAGGGACAACGAACACAACAAAGACTGGCTGGAAAGTTGGGGATTCCGGAAAATAGATCCTCTCGCGCCGGGATACTTGCGAAGGGAAACTCAAAGGGCCGACACCGCGATAATCGTGGAGGAGGCCCTGCGCGCATACGAACTATCGCCGGGATCGGTTACTACAAACGCTGTTCTCGCAAGGGCCTATTTCCTGAACTCAGATTACATTACCGCGGCAAATTATTACAAAGCCGCTATTTCAATAGAACCGAGAATGACGGATTTCATTTATCAGGTAGCGACGTCCTATCATCGCGGGGGGGAGTTGGATTCAGCCGTTGTCTGGTATGAAAAGGCGATCGAGATCTGGGAAAGGGTTTTAAGATTCAACCCCGAAAGCCAGGCGAAGGATTTTATCGAGGATGTAAGACGAATAATGTCAAATATCGAGGAAGATTCGGGCGGAGGTCAGTGAAATAAGTTCTTATTTATGCTGGCCGGGAAAAGCTGAACGTTATTATCCCCTCAACAGAATTCCGAAAAGTCCATATCTATAACCGGTATATCGTTTTCGATTCTTTCCCTGCGCCCTTTCATAAATCTTCTGCACCAATCGTTTTCATCGGCAATATTCTCCTTATGGATGACTATGTACAAATCCATTTCCCGCAGTTTCATGAAATCGGGTATCCTGGTAATCCAGACAGGATCGATATCGTTTTCGTTTCTGTAACCCTTGAGGAAAAGATCGAAAAAGTAGCGGGCGTACTCGATGTTGTCATCGCCGATCTCCGCCGTGCGCAGAGCGTAGTATAGAGGAATTCCGATATCATAGGCCAGCCAGTTGTAGTGGCAATCGTCGGTATCGAAAACATGTATGCCGCCGTTATGAACGTAGAAATTCCAGTTATGTATGTCGCTGTGGATCACGCCATAGGAGTTCTCATCCGTAGGTAATGCGCGAAGTTTGCTTTTATGATCCTCAATTTTATTTATCACTTCGCGCTGATCTTCGGGGATATATTTTTCAGCGTTTAACGTATCATCCTCATACCAATGGAATCTCCTGTATGACGCCCGGCTGGGCCGGAAGGTCCTGGTGGCGGCATGTATTCTGCCGAGCGTCTCTCCCCATACCAAAATTAACTCGTCGCTCCACTGGCCTTTCTCAGCGTGGCTGCCGGGCGCCTTTTCTAAGGCGTAGATTATAAAATAGGAATCCTCAACTTCCACAATCTCCAGGAGATTTCCCTTGATGGAAGGGATCACACCGCATACCGGGATACCATTGGCTCTCAGATGATTAACCCATTCGACCTCTCCCATCACCTGGTCCCGGTTTCGGTGGATGCTGTGTGTCAATTTTAATATGAAATTTTCTCCGCCGCGGGCGAACTCGAATACCAGGCTCTCGAAAGACCCTAATTTTGTTAAATCCTTTTTCGAAACGCCATAGAATCCGGCGGCTCTGTCAAGAACGTATTCGCGATTTTTTTCAAAAAGCTGTTCGCTTCTGCTGTCCATTTTTATATCCTGTCCAGAATTATTTTCGTTTAAAGTTTTTCAATTTCTTCACCTCTTTGACCATGCTGGCGAATTTTCTGCCCCGCAGCTTTTGATAATGAGCTTCCTTTCCCATTTTTCGCAACGCCAGCCGTCTTAATTCCTTCTGAAGTTTCAGGTAATTTTGATAACGATTGGGATCCAGTTTTCCACTTTCCAGTGCCTCATTGACGGCGCATCCCGGTTCGTTTCCGTGTCCGCAATCGTTGAAACGGCATTGAGTCGCCAACTCCTCGATATCATCGAACGCCTTCGAAAGATCGTCCTCGTCGCCCCAAATCTCGATCTCTCTCATGCCGGGAGTGTCGATTAATATGCCGCCTTCGGGAAGCAGGATTAATTCGCGGTAGGTGGTGGTATGGCGGCCGCGGCTGTCGCTTTCGCGCACCTCACCGGTTTTTTGCCGGTTGTAGCCGAGAAGGGAATTGATAATTGTCGATTTGCCGACTCCCGACGATCCCAGAAATGATACCGTTTTACCTTTGCCGAAATATCCCTTCAGAATTTCAAGACTATCTGTAATAAGAGCGCTTACCGAATGCACCGGCGCCCCGATAACGGTACTTTCGACCTCGGATACTATAGCATCGACATCATCGCAGAGATCGGATTTGTTTAATAGCACCACCGGCGATGTCCCGCTGTCCCAGGCCACGGCAACATACCGCTCCAACCGTCGCAGATTGTATTCTCCATCCAGCCCGGAGACGATAAAGGCGGTATCGATATTGGCGGAAAGCACCTGCTCCTCGGTTTTGCCGTCGCCGTACTTGGGCCCGCCGGCCAGCACCGCTTTGCGGGAGAACTTGCTTTTACGCGGCAAAAGAGAGTGAATTACCGCCCCGTCACCGTCAGGCTTGATGGTTATGGAAACCCAATCGCCGACGGTGGGGTAATCGGCCTTCGACAGGGCCTTATGCCGGTATTTGCCGGAAACCTCCGATTGAAATTCCCCCTTTTCGCATAAGATGATATACCTGTCTTTCTGCTGGACCGCTATCCTGGCGGGGATCACGTCTCTTGTATCGATTGACTCAAAATGAGCTTTGAAAAAATCATTCCAGCCCAGATCTATTAAATTCATCTTTTAAACCTCTTTATTTTCAAATTTTCCGTTCGGTCGGATTGTAAATCGTGACCCGACCATTATTTGCCGTCGGAAAACGTCCCGATCGGGAGTCGGGACCGCGATCTGACGGAACCGGTAATTTCAAATAGCCAATCCTGTTTTTATGCGCATATATCAGCATCGCGCAATTAAAAAAGCCTTCCCGTAACGAGAAGGCTATCTATATTAAAAAATCAATCAGGATTTCAGCGGCTTCTCACCCGGAGATAAGACATACGATTATTATCGGTAAACGCGACAATCATCTGTACAGGCCTCCTTTCCGGGTTTAAAGTTCGCTTTGGTTTACTACGCTATTGCTATTAATATGTTGCAACAAAAATTTGTCAAGTGATATTTGTCGAATATTGGCATTTTTTCTATTTTTATTTTTGAGCCGCTTCCATTCTCTTCCTCGCCTCCGGCGTCAACTCCCAGAGAGCATTTATGATTTTCCACTCCCCGTCCCATTTGGCCAGTTGAAGATAATCTATAAAATCGGGGGAAACGGTTTTGGCGCAGGCCATGTTCCCGTGCAGATCCAGTACCTCACATTCGATTTTAGCAAGCGCCTCCTTGTCCTCATCTTTACTTTTCACGAGCTCCATCATTCGTTCGAACGTTATGGCTCTCAGGTTGTCCGCGCCTTCGATATTCTGCACCGCCCTCTTGGCCAGGTCGGGATGCAGCGCCCGCTCCATGCGTTCCGGGCTGGCCGCATACCACCCCTCGATATAATCCAGCGCCGCTTTCTTGATTGATTCTTTCTCATTGCCCATTTTAGCCTCACATTTTTAATCGTTGCATACCACCATAAAATATCCCGAATTACGGAATATTAAATAATCGCCCGGTTCTTCATATCAATACATATTTCAGTCCAAAAAGGTTTCAGTGATATCAATTATGGCGAAGGCAATCTACCTGCCCTGACCCTATTTTACGGAAGCGTAGATCTGTACTATGTAAGGATTGAGGATCTCTATCTTTTCGGTCAGGCTCAATTCATCTAATTTCGGGACTCTTTCGAATATACTTTTGTTGTATTTCAATTTTTGAATAAGATTCTCCAGGTATTGAGCCTTAATGGCGAAATTGACGTTTTGAGGAACTATACCCAGGGTCTGATATATCAACTTGGCGTTCAGGCTGGATACAACCAGACCGACTACCTCCCCTCTTGAATTGAACAGCGGCCCTCCACTGTTGCCGGGAAGAACGGGATTGCTGATTTGAAACAATCGGTCATCGTCCTGAATGCCATACAGGCTGTTGACCACGCCGGTGGAAAGCCGGGAACTGGTCCCCATGATATTTCCTATAGGGTATCCCAACGTAAATACTTCTTCCCCGACCTTCACCGAGTCGCTGTTTCCGAGTGAAAAGGGAAATTCCCGGTTGAAATAGTCGGGCAAATCCAAATCATTCATTCTCAATATTACGATATCATTTTTCTTGTCTTCCGCCTCCACCTTTACTGCGAACTTCAAATTTTTATCCGGGAGAATCACCTCGATTTTCTCGGCATCTTCGACCACATGATAATTGGTGACAACGTAGCCGAATTTTGACAGCAAGAAACCGCTACCGTATGATTCAGCCTCTTTATCCAGCTCGGGTAATTTATATTGTCCGTCAGCATAAACAGGATATGCCTTCATCAGAATAACCTCGGTCGCGACCTCCATGCTGCCGACCAAATTCGTATGTCTGCTTTTGAGCAGCCCACTTTCGTCCATCGAAAAGTTGGCGTTATTTTTCTCAAAATCCTGCATATACCAGATTCCATCGTATATCGATTCGTAAGCTGTTTTTCGCAGTTTCGCTTTCAAGAATCCGGGTTCCCACTCTTCGTATTCAGATTCAAGTACAATTGTCCTGAATTGATAATTTTCGCTTGTTGTATCCTTCATAATGGCCAGTCGATAGGCATTCGATTTTACGTGAGGTTTTGTCTCTCCATATACAGGGTGATTCCAGACTACGCCCAGATTGGCGTTCCATATTCCCTCTATTTTATCCAGGCTGTCCGCATTGTGATCCAGATATTCGCGTACCATGTTTTCCGTTATTTCGTATCGCGGCCAATCCGAAATATCTATGAAGGCGATAAAAACAGCGCTTATTTGATAGCAGGTACTCCAGATACTCGGTTTGCTCACGTCAGTAATCTGAATAGCGTCGGCTCCCTCCAATATCGCTCTTTCTTTCGCCAGGTTAACAACTTCATCATAACCACAGTTAATTGTAGTACCCCTGTCGCCGATTTCTACAAAACCGATAATTTTCGAATTTGCCGGGATATCATCTTCGAGTGCATAGACAACCACTTCATGCCCCACGGGCTTGCGCTCGTAATTTTCAAGCATTATAACCTTGACATATGGTGTGCATGATAAGACTGCCAGAAGAACAACCAGCGTTAATAAAACAATAATAGTACTCTTTTTCATTGTGCCATGCCCTTTACTAATCACCAATCCGATAATCAATTTATAAAAGGTGGACGGCCCCGTCAATATAATTCCGCAACGGTCGATACCAAAACGCATTAAGAAGTGTTTAATAATGTGACTATACTAACTTTCCGGCAAAAGCTTCCCCGGGTTCAGTATCCCTTTGGGATCGAAGACCTCTTTGATCTTCTTCATCAGCTCCAATCTTCGCTACTTCAGTCTGTTTTGCGAACCGGCAGAAACGCCATAATGGGCCTTTTGTCAATCAAGTATTTATCGTCGATCCGTTCGATCAAGCGCATTTCCATCAACTTATCTAAATCTCTTGAAATAGTCCTCGGATTTTTATCCTTATAAGCATGATTTATTCTTTTACTTATCAGAGGTATTTCATCCTTGCTCACCGCTCTATTAATGGCAGCAAGATCAAGAGCAAGATGTCTTCTTCTCCTCCATGTTTCTCCCGGCTTTTCTCTGAATCTATCATGAATAAAATTTTCCAGTGCTATTTGTATCTGCTGTTCGAGTATTCTGCCGAGTTGTTCGTTGAGGCCGTCAAGGAATCCCTGTACGGCATAAGCAACGAAATCCGTAACCCTACCTCCCGCCTTGCTGGTTCTTTCCAGTTGATTATAATATTCCGTTCTTGTGGAGTTGTAATGGTTGCTTAACAGATGTGCGGCTGGTAATGGAACCCCGGACTGAGCCAAGATTTTAAATTCAATTAATCTCGCAGTCCGACCGTTGCCATCGCCAAAAGGATGTATCCAGGAAATATAAAGGTGGGCAATAATCGCCTTTATGATAGCCAGAGAAATCGGATGATGTCCCTTTACAGCCTTAAATTCATCGCCATTCAGCCAGTTACATAATTTTTCGACCAATAAATGAACCTCGCCAGGATTCGGCGCAAGGTATCGTCCCACGCTAACATTATGCTGGCGAAATTCACCTGGCCGCACATTTTCCGGAGTAGATAAATTCTCAAGGACAATAAGATTATATTCTCGTATCTTCTGCGGCGATATGGATACCTGTAGGTCATCTCTTATATGCTGAGCAATCAGATTGCAGGCCTTGAGAATATTCTCAATTTCCTGTTCAAGATATTCCCTGGAGGGAGGCGTTTGAGATTTTTTCTCGATGATCTTCCTGACCTCTTCTTCAGTGAGCGTATTGCCTTCAATGGCCGTTGTTGCCTGAATACCCTTTGCCAGGTAGACTAATTGTAATTCATCTTTAACGGCGGGTCTCAAGGGAACGCTTGAAATCTGGTCGCATTTCGCTGCGCATTCTCCCAATTGTATCCAGGTTCTTGGGGCAAGATTGCTCAAATCGGCCTGAAATAAAAGCCAGGGATGTGTTTCTTTAAATGTCATGGCATTTGTCATATATCTCGCCTTTATAACTATCATTTAAATAATTAATTGCACATTTTCCCCATTTGTTTTATCTGGAATTCTGTCATGGCTCATTATAAATTTATCGGCGTATTTTGTCAAGGAATTAATTGTCTTATTTGTATTTATTGATATCTGGATAAATATATATCTTGTCGAATATGGATAATGTTAACCACTATGAAATTTGATTATATGGCTTTGCTTCAATCCGGCAAAAGCTTCCCCGGGTTCAGTATCCCTTTGGGATCGAAGACCTCTTTGATCTTTCGCATCAATTCCAGTTCGACCCTGCTCAAAGCGATGGGAAGATAATTTTTCTGCACCCAGCCGATACCGTGCTCGCCGGAGATGGAGCCGCCCAGGATTACCACCTCCCGAAACAGCTCCTCGATCACTT
>CP070742.1:3630453-3647511 GCA_020348065.1 Candidatus Zixiibacteriota bacterium | reverse complement strand
GTCCGCTATAAGCTCGGCGAGTCTTTCAAGGGAATGGCTCTCGGCGTCGTATTTTTTAGATAAATCCTCGATTCTGGATACGGTCCTGTTGGCGAAAAGGAAACGACCGTGATGACTTTTGGCGAAAGCCGACGCCGCCAGGCCGATCATTTTATTGAAGCCTATGAAAAGTATGTCGGGTCTGGCGGAGTTATCGATTTTCGTCTTTGCCAGCGCGACCGCCGCCATGCTCACCGAGCAGGCCCCCTTTCCCATCTCGGTATCGGCCCTGACCTGCTTTCCGGCTCTGAATGCCTGATGAAACATCCTGTGAATGACTCTTCCTGCGGCTTTGACAGAGCAGGCGGAGCTATAAGCCGCCTTTGTCTGTCCCAGGATCTCGTTCTCTCCCAGAACCATCGAATCCATGCCTGCCGAGACCTCGAAAAGGTGCCGGGCAACATGCCTGCCTTTTTTCGCATAGAATTTTTCGGAGAGGTTTGATATGTCGATATTTCTAAACTGCTTGTAGAATGAGCGTATCAATTCAAAGGGATCGTCGTCTGTATCCCGGACGAAATAAAACTCGATGCGATTGCAGGTCGCAAGGATGGTGGATTCCATCACCCCCGGCATACTGGCGAAAAGCGATTGGGCTTCCGCGATTTCATCGCTGCCGATCTGAATGCCGCCGCGTTCCTCGGACGTGGAGTTTTTATGGTTTATGCCGCAAAGTATAAGATGCCAGTTCTGTAACTTATTCAAACCGCTTCTCCGGCGAAGATTATTTAATTTTCACAAAGAGCATAAAAAATAAACCCGGGCCTTATACCGATACCTCCCCCCTGATCGAAAGCGTGGCTTTGTAAAAGATGGTAACAATCAGGGCCCCTACGGCGTAAACGCCAATTGTTATCATGGTTTCCGTAAAAGTCGGCCAGTATCTGGTAACTTCGCCCAAAGGATTGGGGACGAATCCCGTAATAACCATCCCCAGGCCCTTTTCTATCCAGATCGAGAGGAATACCGTCACACAGGCGAAACCGAGAACCGCCTCGTTATTTCGGGCCTTCGGAATGTAGAGAAGCGTCAACGAAATAACGGCCAGAATCGATGAAACCCACATCCAGGGAACCAGCGTGGTGTTACCGTGAAGGCCGACATACAGGAACTTGAAATGATCCAGATGCTCCGGTATGCCGCTGTAGAAAGCGGTGAAAATCTCCATTAAGACAAAGAATACATTTAAGCTCATGGCGTAGGTAACGATTAATCCGAGTTTCTGAATCGGCTCCCGCCCCGGGTCGAACCGGGTGAATTTCTTGAGCAGAAAAACCAGGAGTATAAGCAATGCCGGACCGCCGGAAAACGCCGATGCCAGAAAGCGGGGGGCCAGGATGGCCGTCATCCAGAACGGCCTGGCGGCCAGGCCGGAATACAGAAACGCCGTCACGGTATGGATGCTGATGGCCCAGGGAATGGATAAGAGAATAATCGGTTTTATCCATCCCGGTGGAGGAGTGCCTTTTTTCTCCGACGCTATCACATTGATCGAGATAATCACATTCAAAACCAGATACCCCCCCAGGGCGATGGAATCCCAGAACATGAGGGAATTTGGGGATGGAAACAGGAAAATATTCGGAATCCGTAAAGGCTGTCCCATGTCCACGAAAATGAAAGTCCCGCACATTACCACCGAAGCGATAGCGAGGATTTCGCCCAGTATCGTTATTTTGCCGAAAGCCTTAAAATTGTGAAGGTAATAAGGCAAAACAACCATAACCGCCGACGCCGCGACCCCGACCAGGAAAGTGAACTGGGCGATATACAGACCCCAGGTAACATCCCGGTTTAATCCGGTTATTCCCAGGCCATAGCCGAATTGCCGCAGATAAAAAAGAAGTCCGACGAAGATTACGATGAATAAAAATCCTATCCAGCCCCAGTATTTCGAATTTCCTCTTAGCGCTTTTTCAATCATATCTCCCTCACGAAATTATGTAGTAGACCTCCGGCTGTGTGCCCAGGCCGGGCTTGCGCCTTATGGAAAAATTATTGTTTAAAAGCTTCCTGACATTTGATTCCGGGTCCTCCAGATCGCCGAAAACGAGCGCCCCGACGTCGCACGCTTCAACACATGCGGGCAATAATCCTACGGCGAGTCTCTCATCGCAGAAAGTACATTTTTCGACCACTCCCCGCATCCTGGTCGGGAAATCTTTCTGTTGGTCTTCTATGAACGGTCTGGGATCACGCCAGTTGAAACTGCGCGATCCGTAAGGACATCCGGCCATGCAGTAACGGCACCCGATGCAGCGGTGCCAGTCCATCATTACGATTCCGTCCTCCCGTTTCCACGTGGCCCTCGTGGGGCAAACGCTGACACAGGGGGGGATGTCGCAATGATTGCAGAACAATAGCGGCGTGCTGTGTATCAAATCAGTTTTCTGGAATTCATTTTCCTGCTCGTGGAACGCATGCTCGAACGGCTCTTTCCAGATCCATTTGATTTCATCCTTGGGATTGTCAAACTTTGGAACATTGTGCACGAGATGGCAAGCGTCTATGCATTTAGTACAATCGTGCTGTTTCTCGCACTTTCCTATATCGACCGCCATCGCCCATCTTCTGGCCTGAAGGGGAGACTGCAGGCCGGAAAGCCTGTCGAAGGACCCGGGCTCTATTACATCGGATACATCCTGGCCCAGAACATTTTTGCCAACCAGGCCCGCAAGCGAAGCCAATCCTGCCGTCTTGATGAATTTCCTTCTGTCTATGGTCATTGCTGTACCTCCTCCGGTTCGATATGGCAGTCCCAGCAATACGGGTTCACGCCGGCGTAATTGTGGCATTCATCGCAGAATTCCGATTTGTTGGAATGACAGTCCATGCAGGTATGCGAAAGGCTCATTTCGAATTTTCTGCCGCTTTCGGCGGTGTATACTCTGACACCTTTGCGAACAACGTCGTCCCTCCATTGATTCAAAAGATCCATATGGCTGTCCTTCATGTAATCCGTGGGAGCGACGCATTCTTTTTCGGCGGTGACAATCTTAGGGTCGGCGGAGGTCGGTATATCGCCGCGAGCGGCATCATACCATATCGGATATGATACCAGCGCGAGGAATACCACGAGGCCGATAATTATCTTTCCGGCATCATACATGTTCTTTTACCTCCTCTCCTTTGAATGGCTGGCCGCGCAAATCGCCGCTCCGTTTTTCGCCTTTCATGATGAGGGCGTTACCGACCAGTTCATGCACTCCGGCAAGCTCGACTCCCGGCACCCAGAAATCCATCACCGCCGGAAGGGTGGCCTTGTCAATGGCGCACATGCAGGTGAGAAGGTTTACGCCGTGCTTTTCTCGAACATATTTTACCGCGTTGGCCCTGGGAAACCCGCCCCTCAATCGCATCTCCAGATTCTCATCGGTGCCGATACCCGAGCCGCTGCCGCAACAGAACGTCTGTTCCCTGATAGTGTTTTCCGGCATATCGTAAAAATTATTGCAGGTGCTCCTGATTATATATCTTGGTTCGTCCAGGATTCCCATTCCCCTGGCGGTATTGCAGGAATCATGAAATGTTACAATCCAGTGATCGTTGCGTGAACGGTCGAATTTGACTTTGTTGTGTTTGATTAAATCCGCGGTAAATTCGGCGATGTGAACCATTTTTGTGGACTTCGCGTTTTCGAACTTGGTTCCGGTGATGGGTGATACCGGCTCCTCAAGGAAATCGGCCGGGCCGTTTATCGTATCCATATACTGATGGAGCACCCGCCACATATGGCCGCACTCGCCGCCGATTATCCATTTGACTCCCAGCCTTCTGGCCTCGGCATATATTTTTGCATTAAGACGTTTCATCATCTCGGCGGAATGGAAAAGCCCGAAATTGCCGCCCTCCGAGGCAAAGGTGCTGAAAGTATAATCCAGGCCGATTTCGTGGAATAAAGCCAGATATCCCAGGAATCCGAAATAATGAGGGTCACCGAAGTAATCGGCCGAGGGTACCACAAATAATATTTCAGCTCCCTTTTTGTTAATCGGAGCCTCGACTCGTATTCCGGTGAAGTCCAAAAGATCATCCACCGCGAAATCGACGCTGTCCTTGAAGCCATGCGGTTGTATACCGAGGTGATTGCCGGTGCGGAAACAGTTGGCCGCGGGAGTATTAATCCAATCAATTCCCAGACCGAGCTTGTTTAGAAGCTCCCGGCCCATCATGGTGATTTCAGCCGTGTCGATTCCGTAAGGGCAAAAAACGCTGCATCGGCGGCATTCGGTGCACTGGTAAAAATACAGAAACCATTCCTTGATTACGTCCTCGGTGAGCTCCCTGGCGCCGGCCAGTTTTCCGAATATCTTGCCGGCGGTGGTGAAATCGTTTCGATATACCGATCTCAAAAGCTCGGCGCGTAGAACCGGCATATTCTTGGGGTCTCCCGATCCCAGGTAGAAATGGCATTTATCCGCGCAGGCGCCGCACCTGACGCAGATATCCATGAACACTTTAAAAGAACGATATTTGCCCAATAGATCCTTCAATCCCTTGAGGACTATTTCCTTCCAGTTCTCCGGCAGTTTCCAGTCATCATCCCGGGGATCCCATTTTCTGGAAAAAGGCAAATCGAGGTATTTTTCGCTTGCCTCAACCGCAGGATAGTTGAATGTCCCTTTTTTTATTACCGGTTTTACGTCCATCCAATCTTTAGATGGCGGATTGTAATCTATATCGGCAAGCTGTTCCGATTTCAATTTTTCGTCCGACATATCTATTCCTTCTCCACAGGCAAATCCGCCTCTTTCATGACTTCCCTGAATTCATCCTCGTATTCTTCGTAAGTGTGTACTTTTACATCGTAGTTCCAGGGGTTGACATGACGTTTGGCGCGGTTGTTGTTGGCAAGATTCCTGGCGGGACTTAAAAATATGCCCCCCAAATGCATCAGCTTACTGAAAGGGAAATAGGCAAAAAGCACACTGACGAGAAACAGGTGCAGGTAGAACATTATGCCTATGCCTTCGGGCGCGGCCGGTTTGAAATTTATCCATCCCAGCGTGAGTTCCTTGACCGCAGAAACATCGATCTTCGTGAAGTATCTCATCAGGATGCCTGTGACGGCAATTCCGCCTATTAAAAAAAGGGGGAAATAATCGGCAAACAGGGAAATATATCGGACCTGCGGGATAAAAACTCGACGAACGAAAAGGTAAGAGGCCGCCACCACAATGACAGCATCGGTTATATAAAGCACCGGTAATCCTATCTGGAACAGGCCGTCCATAGACTGCAGATAAAGAACGAACGCGGGTACCGGTTCGACGAAGAACCTGTAATGCCTTAAGATGATAATCAGAAATGCCCAGTGGAACGCCAGGCCCCCGGCCCAGAGCCATTTTGTATCTCCATAAGTAATCTTCGGGCCTTCGCGCAGTTCCGCCCTCGTGCTTCTGAACAGGGATCGAAAAGTAAGGACTTCAAGGGCCATTCTTATAATGGTCCAGAATGCGTTATGGGGATTATCAAGCTTGCTGCTTTTAAGCCATGGTAACGATTTCTGCTGCCCGCACGTCGTAGGAATCCTGAACGGCACCGGAGATATGGCCCATTTTATTATCCTGTAAAGAAATCCGAGGATAAATATGGTGAAAGCCAGATACGGAATTATTATTCCGAAAAGGGAATATAAATCAACAGTGCCTACGCCCACCCATGCGACCAGCAGAAGCAAAATTACAGCAAAGAGGGCATAAAACGCGTTCATTAAGGTCCCCCTCTCTTAAGGAAAAAATTAACATCCGATTTCATCATCAACGTCTCCCTTTCGCCGCGGGGCCGGGTCAACCATGTTAGCCCGCTCCAGCAGCCTGTATGACCTCTTCATAATCTCTTTCGATTTTATATCATATATCTTTTCCCGGCACTTCATAAAGATATCGAATGCCGAAAGAATCAAGTTGTCGATGTCGGTATGCAGCTTTTCAATCTCGCCCGGATAACCGCCATCCTGTCTGAAATCATCCAGATCGTTTTTGAGTATATTTTTTAGATGAAACAAGAAATCGACGGCGATCGACGGTTTCTCCGCTTGAAGCGATTTTATTTTCACAATCTCTTCCAACGCGTCATCGAGTTTAACGGTATGGGTCTCGGCGATAATTTCATCGAGAATAGTCTCAAGTCCGCTGGAGATCGTATATGCCACAGGATTGCCGAATCTATTATTATTTTCTTTGTGTATTTTAAAATCGCCGAAAGAATATTGATTCAAGGCGATGTTTTTCCATTGCTTTAGAATAATATCACGTCTTTGTCTTAAAATATCGTAAATTATCATATCTTCATATCATGTTTTAATTAAATAAGTTAACATTCCATCGTCACCCCAAAGAAAGTTACAACTTTCACAAAGTTCCAAACGGAATATTAAAAAAACAGGCCTGTTTGTCAACTCATTTTTTAAATTTTCTAAATGCCTATAATATTTGCCGAAAACGATAATTCAAAATCCCCATTAATATGGATCATTTTTAAGGATATGACCTTTGAGGAAATGGCTCGGAGGGATTTATCTCCGAACCATTAAGAGCCTGTTATTATTATACACATCCCGTCGGCTTTGCCAACCCCGCTACCTTGCAGGCGCCTTTGGCCGGTCCAGATGGAAATAATTCATAGATTCTCTTGAGCGGAAACCCGGTTTCTTTGCAGAGCTTTCTGATCATCGGGGCGATACCGAACTTCAAGTAATACTCGCGAAGATAATTTACGACTTTCCAGTGCTCATCGGTTAGTTCATCGACGCCTTCGGTGGTGGCGAGAGCTTTGGCAATGGTTTCGTCCCATTTTTCTGGTTCCTGCATGAAACCGTCTTCATCGACGTCTATTTTTACATCCTGGTACTCAAATATCGGCATTCCGATCTCCTTTCGTTTTTTGTACCCTGAAACTATCCATTGATATCATTCAATTTAATGCATCTCAATATACCCGCAGGGGCAGTTTTCCGCGCATTTCTTGCAACCGTTGCAAAATTCCATCTTGAATTTATAAGGTTGGCCCTTAATCAGCGGTTTGATAACTGCGTTATCCTGGCAAAAACTCCAGCAATTGCCGCACTCGAAACACATACCGCAGCTCATGCAACGTTTGGCCTCCTCAATTGCCTTTTCCATGGCCAGTGTGCTGCTGATTTCCGCCTTCATATCCTTCAATCTGGTAGCAACGTCGAGCTCTTTCGATTCAACACGGTTTTTCGGTTCGTAATGAGCGAGCATGATTTTATCCTGCCGGATAACAGGCATTTCCGGTTGTTTTGGGGCCGCTTCGCCGGTGATCATTTCATGTATGGTTTCGGCAGCCATGCGGCCGTGATATATGGCATTGACCACAAGCCCCAGGTTGACATTGTCGCCGCCGGAAAATACGTTCTCAACCGTGGTCTTACCGGATTCGTCAATCTTTATCCAGTCTCTGCCTTGATGAAATTCGTCAAATCCGGTGAAATCGGGCTCCTGGCTGATAGCGGCTATAAGAGTCGAAAATTCCAGATCAAACGTGTCGCCCTCGATAGGCACAGGTCTTCTTCGTCCGGATTCATCCGGCTCGCCCAGTTCCATTCTCTGGCATTTCATGCCCGTCGCGCGGCCGTTATTGCGGAAGATTTCTTTGGGCGCCGCCAAAAATTCTATCTTCACTCCTTCTTCCAGGGCGCCCTCTATCTCTTCGTCGATAGCCGGCATTTCGGCTTTTGTACGACGGTATAAGATGGTTGAGTTGGCATTAAGACGGCGGGCCACTCGGGCGGCATCAATAGCGGTATCGCCGCCACCGATAACCACGACGTTATCTCCAATGTCCAATTTTTCATCGCAGTTGGCGCGATGCAGGAAATCGGTGCCGGTATAGACGTTCTCCGCATCCTCGCCATCGACGCGAAGCTTTAATCCCTGATGGGCACCGATACCGACAAACACCGCCTTATACTCTTTACGGATATTATCAATAGGGATATCCCTGCCAACGGAGGTGTTGTATTTTATCTCCACGCCCATGTCCTCGATACGCTTGATTTCGGCATCGAGAATATCCTGCGGCAACCGATAGTCCGGAATCCCGTATCTGAGCATCCCTCCGCCTTTCGGAAATGCCTCGAACACGGTTACAGGATAACCTCTTCTTGCCAGCTGATAGGCGCATGAAAGCCCGGCCGGGCCGGAACCTACAACAGCAATCTTTTCTGCTCTTTTTTCTTCCGTCAGTTTCCTTGGCGTAAGTTTTTTCTCAAGGCCGAAATCGCCGATAAATCTCTCCAAATTATTGATACTGACCCCGCCGTCTTTTTCTATCCTGTTGCATTCGGATTCGCAGGGATGGGGGCAAACCCGGCCGCAGGTTGAGGGGAATGGAGTGGTTTCCAGGAAAAGCTGCCAGGCTTCTTCCAATGCCTGATCGTAAGTTTTTTCGTAACTTTCCGCCATTGAAATGGTCACCAGAGACTCTCTTATCTTGTTGTGATTGGGGCAGTTATGAATGCAGGGCGGAAGTTTCTCCACGAAAACCGGACGAAGGGAGGAGGTTTCGATCCCGGAACCGGTGCCGGAACCTCGCAGGCTTTTTAGTCCTTTTTTCTTCTTTTTTACTACTTTTTTAACCATGGTGTCTCTCTTTTGTTTGTATTTTCATTGCCGAATTCGGCATATCAATCCTCATCTATTTCAATCGGATACTTCAACGTAATTATTATTATTTTCAATTACAGCATCTTTTTTTTTCATGTCTTTATATGACAGGGCCGCCCTTACAAAAGAGTTGGCCCATTTCTTTGCTCCGGTTGCGTGAATATGGATGTATCCGGCGAAACAGCATTTGTACAACAGGCCATCCCGATTCCCGCCAATTCCAGAACCGATTTTAATATTTAAACAGGTCGGATACGATTCAAAGTTCGATTTCGGCCCGCTATAATGGAACTCATGTCCCTTGATCAGAGTACCGATTTCAAAAAACGGGTTCTTTTTATCGACTTCGGCTTCTATATATCCATGTCCCATTGGTTTTCTGCTCATTTCCAGATCGATATCGAATAAACCGGCCATCGGGAAAATTTTATCATTCCATTTCAATGACCTTGATAGATAAATCAACCCGCCGCATTCGGCGTATATGGGCATCCCCTTTTCAGCGACCGATTTAACCGATCCCATCAATGCCCGGTTTTCAGCCAATTGTGCGGCGTGAGTTTCGGGGAATCCGCCGCCAATATAAAGCCCGTCTATATCCGGCAAAGAGGAATCCGAAAGAGAGGAGATAGGGATCAATTCCGCTCGGCTATCCCGCAAAGCTTCGAGATTCTCGGGATAGTAAAAAGTGAAAACACTGTCTTTAAAAAATCCGATCTTTACAGTAGAGTTAATCTCGGTATCCGGTTTAAAATATATAGAATCAAGCGTTTTTGCGTTATTAGCCTTTTTTATTATTTCATTTAAATTCAGATATTTTTCTGTAATGTCATATAATTTGTTTTCAAGCCTGCGATCAGATTCAAATTCCGAAGGTGTTACCAATCCCAGATGCCGCCCCGGGATTATATCTTTATTATAGTCGAATTTGGGAACGGCGCCCAAAACGGGTATATCGCAATATTTTTCGACAGAATCAGATATAACGTTCCGGTGTCTTTTTCCGGCCAGTTTGTTTAGAATGACCCCCACGATATTTACCTCAGGGTCAAAATCGATACAGCCTTTTATAATTGCGGCAATTGTCCGGGTCGTCTTGGTGCAATCGACAACAAGCACCACCGGAGCCCGCAAGAGCTTCGCGAGCTCCGCAGTGCTGTGTTTTCCTTCCTCGCCTTTGCCGTCAAATATGCCGCGATTGCCCTCTATAATCGAGATTTCGAACCCGGCCGAGTGTTTTTGAAAGGTTGTAGAAACATCCTTTTCGTCGACCATGAACGTATCGAGATTACGGCAGACCGAACCCGATGCCCACGACAGCCAGGCAGGATCGATATAATCCGGCCCTTTCTTAAAAACGGACGTTCTAAAGCCTTTCCGCTTTAAAGCGGTCAGAACGCTTAAGGCAACAATTGTTTTGCCGGAATCGCCGGATAATCCGGCGATTACCAATCGCGGTATCTTTTCAGCCATTGAAATTAATTCCCGGCGCGATTTTCAGTCGTTAGCGGCGCCCTCTCTATGAGGGATTTCGATGTAACTGCCGCCGAAGTAGGTATAAACGCATCGGCCGGAATTGATTAATTGCTTTATGGCCTCTTTGCACATCTTCTTGTCGACCTCATCGCCATAAAGTTCAATCATCGCCTTGGTCAGGTCCATCGGCTTCAATTTCTTCTGGCCGAATGCGTCCTTCACCAATTTGAACATGGCCTCGGCTATTTCGTCAACTGTTTTTGCCACGAAAACCTCTTAAAACGTTAAGTGAGTTGATCGTTTAAATGTCAGACCGGCATGTTTGAAATCGTCGATATGCTCTTTCTGAAATTCAATGCCGGCCATTTTAAAGAATCTGGGCCAACCGATACGCTCTATCCATTCGCCCATCCTCTCATACTTCTTGGCGTTCTTCGCCCACAGTTCCACCAGACTTCTCACCGCAGACGTAACCTCGGGCCAGCGCGGCGGATTGTTAGGAAGATAGGGAATCGCCAGCTTTGAGAACATCGGTTCGTGACGGGAATTAGAAACCTTTCCGCCGACCCAGATTGATACGCCATCATTCAAGGGATCGTTCAAAGGCATGGCGGGACATACCGTATAGCAGTTGGCGCAGAACATACATTGTTCCTCGATAACTTCAACCGACTGAAATCCGTCGACCGTAGCCGGTCTTATAGCCGCAGTGGGGCAGGACGCGCTGACGTTGGGGATCTCGCATACTTTCTTCAGATTTGCGTGATCGGTGCGGGGGGGGCGCCTGTGAATGCCGAGAATGGCGATATCCGAACAGTGGACGGCGCCGCACATGTTCAGACAGCAGGCCAGGGCGATTCTCAGTTTGCCCGGCAGTTTCGTTTCTTCGAAATACTCGATCAGGTCGTCCATCACACACTTCACAATGCCGGAAGCGTCAGTGGCCGCCGAGTGACAGTGAATCCAGCCCTGGGTATGAACGAGGGCGGAGATGGCATTGCCGATACCGCCGACAGGGTGCCCCATCGCTTTGAGGTCTTTTATCAAGGGATCGATATTTTCTTTTTTGGTCAGCAAAAACTCCACGTTGTGACGGCTGGTAAAGCGGATATAACCGTCGCAATACTTGTCGGCCAGATCGCAATACATGCGAATCTTCTCAATACTCAGGAGTCTTCCCGATGCGGACCTTACGGTATAGAGCTTGGCGCCCGAATCGGACACATGAACCATAACTCCGGGTTTAAGCATCTCGTGATATTTCCACTTGCCATAGTTTTCCTTAACTATCGGCGGCAGGAACTGCTCATAATGCGGAGGGCCGTAATCGGTCCGTTTTTCCTGTGTTACTTCAGCCATTTATTCCTCCAAAATTTATTTCTTGATTAAGATTCCTTTTCTTCCTCTTCATCCCCTTCTTCGTAGTATTCCTCGTAGAAGACATAGGGGTTTTCGCGAGGATGAGCGACCATTTCCGCTACCGGTTCCAGCTCTATCGCATCCAGGAAATTACCCATTCCGACTCGCTGAATGAATTCGCCGACTCTTTCGCGGTTTTTGCCCTCTTCGCACCAGATATCCCAGATCCTTTCTATGATATCCTTGAGTTCCTGGTAGGGCGGTTCCATTTTATAAAAAGGAATCAGAACCGATGAAAGCATGGCGCCCTCAATAATGGGGGCTTTGGAACCCAGAAGAATGGTAGCGCCGCGATCTTTACCGGGCCTTAATGCCTTGGACATAACATTGATACAATGCATGCACCGGCGGCAATAGCTGTTTTCAATGTTCAACTCTTTGCCGTCCCATTCCATGCATTTGGCGGGGCAGTTGTCTACCACATCGGCCTTGATATCCATGCCGCTTTTCGCGTATTCGGTAACCGCAGCTTTGTCGATCTGAATATTATCCCGCCAGGTGCCGATGATTGACATGTCCGCCCTGGCAATGGAGGCAACACAGTCATTAGGACAACCGGAAAATTTAAATTTGAATTTATAGGGGAATGCCGGACGGTGAAGCTCGTCCTGGTAGGCCATGGTAAAATCATAACAGGCTGCCATAGTATCATAGCAGGCCCATTCGCACCGGGCCATACCACAACAGCAACTGGGGGTCCTTACATCCGAACCGGAACCGCCGATATCGAAATCAATTTTCTGTAATTCGGAAAAAATAGGCTCTAACTGGTCAGTCCTTGTCCCCAGGAGAATAATGTCACCGGTGGAACCGTGCATATTGGTTAGTCCGGATCCGCGCTTTTCCCAGATATCACATATCTTGCGAAGACTATCAGTAGTGTAAAACCATCCTGCGGGTTGATTTATACGCATCGTGTGAAAATGCGAAACATTGGGGAATTCTTCGGGAAGGGCGGAATAACGGCCGATTACTCCTCCGCCGTATCCCATGACGCCCACGATTCCGCCATGTTTCCAATAGCCTAATTTGTCTCGGTAAGATTTTTCCAGCTGCCCCAACAGATCCCGTGCCATGGGGCTTTTTTTAGCAGCCATCTTAATCTCTGTGACAAAACTCGGCCATTTCCCTTTTTCAAGTTCGTCGAGTTTTGGTGTTTTTAACGCTGCATCAGACATAGTCTCTCCTTAAATCTATTGTTAGAATTTGTATAGACTTGCTATACTCCATAGTCCTTTTTCCAAAAAATAGCGAAAACCGGTATCTTCATTATCCGCGTCGTTCATAAACCTCCCCGCACAGACTTTGTTATTTTTTTCACTATCCCTGATACTATTTAAAAATTTCCAGGTTCGGTGTCAAGACAAAATGTGAAAATATTCATTATCTCAGGTAAATTATTTCAAAATAATATTTATTATAAGGATAACGTAACTTTAAGTAAAATATTGTAATATAAAAAGAGAATCAAGCGCCACAAATTGCAATAAGAATATTTACTAATAGATCTATTTATGTCATTCTTCAAGATAACGTTATCGATAAAATATCCCCCCTGAAAAACAGGGGGGATATTTGCAGAAATATTCCGACGTCAAAAACCTCTACATACCTTTGTATGGATTGGGGCCCACACCTTCGATTACCTCGAGAAAATCATCGAAAATCTTCGGTATTTTGTGATAATCGTTTATGGAAATTTCGTGAATTTCGACACGCTCTTCTTCGAGGACAAGTTGTTTGAGTTTTTCCTGTACGTTCTCCATACGATAATTGGCAAGCTCGCTGCCCTTTATAAAGTGGCACTGGTAATCATCGCCCTTCTTGCATCCTATCAATATAACTCCGTCGAAACCGCGCGCCAGAGCGTCGCTGACCCATACGGCGTTCATGGATCCGAGACACCTGAGGGGGATTATTCTTATCATGGAGTTGTATTGCAGTCGCTTATAACCGGCCATATCGACCGAGGGCAAGGCGTCATTTTCGCAGATGAAAGCCAGTATTCTCGGTTTTTCCTCGAATTCATCGGGGATATCGATTGATTTGATCATCTGGGAGATCATGTTGACGCTGTAGTTTTTGAAAGAGACGATTCTTTCCGGGCAAGATCCCATACAGATTCCGCAGCGCCGGCATCTGAATGGATTTTCAAGCGGCGTTCCTTTTTCGTCTTCGTCGAGGGTTCCGAAGGGACATTCTTCGGTGCAGCGTTTGCATTGCGTACATCTCTGCATGAAAAATTCGGGGAAACTCAAATCGCCAGCACGGGGATGGACCGCCGCTCCTCTGGCGGTCGCTTCTACTGCCTGAATTGATTTCAATGCCGCGCCATAGGCATCGCTTATACTGGATGGTGAATCCATGGGGGCGCGTACGGCGCCGGCGGCATAGATGGCGGTTCTCCTGGTTTCGTAGGGGAAGCATATAAAATGCGAATCCGGGTAACCGTATTTCAGCGTCGGCAAATCCGTTCCCTGTCTGTATGAGAGATTTAAAATCTTAGCGCCCAATTCGGCGCTCTCCGCCTCCTTCTTGCCATCCGCGGTAGTTTTTTCTTCCTTTTTTTCTTCTTCTTCGGGCTTGGCAGACTCGGTCTCCTCGATTTCCTCCTCGTCCACCCTGGTGGTCGGGACCATCCCGGCGGCGAGAACGACGATGTCGGTTTTTATCTTTATATCTTCCCCGAGCAACGTTTCCTCAACATCGATTTCAATTTTACCGTCTCCACTTTTGGAAATCCCGGCGATTTCTCCTTTTGTGAAAAAGATAGCGTCGTCGTCCTGTACGCTTGCGTAAAACAGTTCGAACTGGGCCGGTGATCGCACGTCTTTATATATGATGTAGATTTTAGCGTCCGGGTATTTTTCGCGAACGTAGAGCGCCTGTTTCAATGAAACCCTGCAGCAGACGGCGGAACAATAGGGAAGATGATCCTGATCACGGGAGCCGGCGCATTGTATAAACGCTATGCTATCGATCGGCTTTCCGTCGGAAGGCCTTTTTATATCGCCGGACGCCGCCATATCTTCCATCTGTATATTGGTGATGATATCCGGCGAAGCGCCGTATCCGAGATGGGACAGCTTATCGGCTTCATAGGGCTTCCATCCGGTCGCAAGCACTATTGACCCGATCGATAACTTTTCCGGCCCGCTTCCGTTTTTTAGGGTAACCTCGAATTTGCCCGGCTGGCCGGAGGTTTTCTCGACGGTTGTAGATTTGTATACTGATATATTGGGATCGGATTCCACTTCCTTTACCAACTCTTCATAATCGGGGTCTTTGAGCCTGTCGTACGGGGGCGAATTCGGGAATATCTTCGGCCACTTTATGGCCCATCCGCCCAGATGGTCTTCCTTTTCAATCAGATTGACCTTATATCCGGCTTTGGACGCCGCCCTGGCGGCTGTCATTCCCGTTATGCCGCCGCCGACAACCATAATATCTTTACCGGTCTCCTCGATATGCGGCACGGGAGGTTCGCTGTTTCTAACCTTTGCGACGGCCGCGCGCATGATATCCTGCGCCAGCATCTGGGTATCTTCGTCGTTGGGAGTATGACACCAGGCGAGCTGTTCGCGAAGATTCGTCCTGTCGACGAGTATGTCCACTCCGAAATCGAACAGCTCCGGGAATACTCTTTGTGAACAGGCGGCGATGACAGTCCTGTTCAGTCCCTCTTTTTCTATATCGGTCTTGATATCGGCAACAGTCTCAAGATTGCATAGCATATCGTGCGCCTTGCAGACCGGGACCTGGCATTCGTCAGTCGCCACCTCAATAAGCTTATCTATATCGAGGGATTTGGCGATTTCGCAACCCTTGCAGATAAAGACTCCGACTTTCGTATCCATCGCCTACCTCCCCGTCCCGACGTTTAAGGCTTTTAGCGTTGCCCCGGTAGCATCCTGAACTGAGGCCGCGACATCGAACGGGCGAATCACCGTGCCGCATCCGATTATGCCGTTGGTTCCATTCGCGTTCATGAATCCGAATTCGTCGAATTCGGTGTCTATCGGCGGAGGGTTATCCAGCGTGTTGGGAACCAATCCGGTCGCCAGTACCGCCATATCGACCTCGGTTTTGGAAATATTGCCCGTTAAAGTATTCTCAGCTTCGAGGATGAGATTATTGTTTTCGGGATTTTCCGTTATTCTGCCCACCTTGCCCCTATGGAAAAAGATTTTTTCATCGTCCTGAACCCTGTTGTAGAAATCCTCCAGCTTTCCGGGGGAGCGAACGTCGATATAGAATAGGTGAATCTCGGCTTCGGGATACCGTTCTCTTACGTAAGTGGCGTGTTTCATGGAGGCCAGGCAGCAGACTGCGGAGCAATAGGGCAGATGGTTTTCATCGCGCGAACCGGCGCATTGTACAAAACCGATCCTGGTGATATCTTTTCCATCCGACGGCCTGGTGATTTTGCCGTCGGTCGGGCCGTCCACCGAAGCCATCCTTTCCATCATCAGGCTGGTTATAACGTTTTTATATTGACCGAACCCCAGGTTGTCTATTTTGGTAGCGTCGTAGGGCTTCCAGCCGGTGGCCCATACAATGGCTTTGGCGTTTACCGTTACCGTTTTCGGTTTCATTTCAAGATCGATGGCGTTATACTGGCAGGCCTCGACGCATTTTTTCATTCTATCGTCTTTCGCGTACTCGGGATCGACCACATATATCGGAGGATAGGCCATCAGATGCGGCAGGTAGATCGCCCTGGTTTTATCGAGTCCTTCATTGCGAACGTTTTCGCGTTCGATTTCGCAGACCTTTTCGCAATCTCCGCATGCCGTGCAGCGGGCGTTCACGTAACGGGGATTAACTCTGACCGTAACGCTGAAATTACCGGGCGAGCCGGATATGGTTTCCACCTCCGAAAGAGTCAGGATCTCGATATTGGGATTGGATCTTATCCTTCTGAGGTTTATCTCCATTCCGCAGGCCGGGGGGCACAGCTTGGGGAAATACATGTTCATGGATGCCACCCGCCCGCCGATGGACGGTTCTCGCTCCAGTAAAACCGCTTTCTTACCGACCTCGGAGGTTTCGATGGCGACGGTCATTCCGGCAATTCCGCCGCCGACCACCAGGGTATCGGCTGTTAACGTTTCGTTTGATTCCGGCCTGCTTACGGCCGTTTCGGATTCTGTCATAACCCTTCTCCTTAACCCAAACCCGAGTTATTTAAATAAACTTCATTGTCAAAGCCCCGGCATAGATTGTGAAATTATTAACAATCGTCGCCATTAAAAACGGCCGAACTCGCTATCGGCCCGACTATTTCTAAAAATCGAATATAAAAAATATCATTTTATTTCCATTGTCAAGGATTAAGTTTTCCCGATCTCAGGCTGATTTTGGGAACTTAAGTTCATATTTATCATGCAGGTTATTGGATTGACGGCGAACAAACAGTGATGCGGTAAATGGCGGACCCGGGTGAGTTTTTGTAATTAATTTATTTGCAGCATATTATAAGATGGAAACATTT
>CP070742.1:3627702-3630353 GCA_020348065.1 Candidatus Zixiibacteriota bacterium | reverse complement strand
TATGGACTCAATCGAGACAAACTCTGTTGCCTGACGGCCGGAATTCACCGGTTCCGGGTTTTCGTCAAGCATCGTTCGATCTGTCTCGCCAAAAAGTAAAGAATCCGCCGATTGAACGTTATCAATCGCCTTAACAACCGAAACAGGTTTGGACTGCTGTATGACTGAAAGTTGATTCGGACTCTTTTCAGCAATCCGGTTTAGTATGTCCGGCAGAAAGTTTACCGTTAATAGAATAACCGCTGCCAGGGAGACTATTTCGAGAGAATATGTTCCGATCTTCAGCCGCAATCCCCTGCGCGATTCTCCTGATGATTTATAAGGCGTTATGCTTCTTGAAATTATCCTATTCTGGGTGCGAGGGTAAAAACTGTTCCAGTAGCCTCTTTCGGGCGCCTCATCCACTATCTCCAACGCCGCCGCTGAAATATCTTCGAGTTCCATAACTTCCGATTGGCAAATCGAACACTTTTTCAAATGCTTCTCAAATCGCGCGGACTCGGAACGCTCCATCCACCCGTCTAAATATAGCTGGAGTCTCTTCTCGTACTTACAACTCTTCATCGCCCATATCCTTTTGCGATTCTGCCGCCGCCAGCGCGTTCCGTAGTTTATACCGCGCCCGGTACAATCTCGACATAACAGTACCGATGGAACAGTTCATAACCTCAGCCATCTGTTCGTAAGTCATGTTTTCATAAGTTTTTAGGATAAACACCGCCTTCTGATCCGGGGGAATTCTCTCCAGAGCCTCTTTGACTATCGCCGCCTGCTCCGATGTTATCATGCTTTCCAATTGATTAGATATTTTCGGGGAGAATTGTAAAAGCTCCTTATCGGAAATAAAATCGGCGGATACGGAATTTTTCTCTTTTTTCAAAAAGTTTATCGTTAGATTTACGCAGATCCTGTAGATCCACGTGTAAAAACTGTATCCCTTTTTAAACCTCGATAACGCCTGATAAGCTTTCACAAAACTTTCCTGTGCTAATTCGTCCGCGCTGTCATGATCCCGCGTCATCTTGTACGCGAGATAATAAATCCTCTTCTTATACTTTTCGACCAGTTTTTCAAAGGCGCGATTATCGCCACCTAAAACCCTTTCGACAAGAACCTGGTCCTCAATAGCTCCCGCGCTCCTTTCTTTCCCCGATCTTTCCCTCATCATTTATACACTCATCAAACGTTATTATTCCCCGCGATTTCAAAAAATAACTTCGTGACCAGCGATTCAATTACGATATCCGGCTTGAATCTGGCCGATTTCAGAGAATATTCCGCCCTGAAGATATCCGATAAACCCCTGAAAACCGCCTCCGGCTTGATCTTTTTAGACTGGGCCATTACCAGTTTCGCCGCATAAAACGGCATCCTGCCCTCTCTCATTACTGCTTTTATATCATGCGAATTGTAAGAGATGCACAGTCGGGACAGATGGTTTTTCAGGATATACAACAATTGCATTTCGCTTATTCCCGACATCAGCGCTCTTGACGTAAGCTCAAGAGCTGCAGGAAGTTGACCCGAAAATATGAGGTCGGGCAGGTCATAGGGCGTTTCAATTTTGGTAAAACCGGCTGAAAACGCCAAATCTTTCTTTTCTATTTCTGATCCTTCGCCAGTATAGAGAGCCAATTTCTCCACTTCATTTTCAAGCCTGTAGGGATCGATACCGAAAATCGATACCAGCATATCAGCGACCCGGAGATTAATCTTTTTCCCATGTTTTGCGGCGAAATCGATCACGAGTTTCGCGGCCTCCGATGAGGTGAAATCAACGTAATTAAACGACTGTTTTTTATCGAGGGCGAGGAGTTTTTTAAACAACGCCGATCTTCTATCCGCCCTGGCTGCTGTCATGGTGAGAACGGAATATTCCGGGATTTTATCCAGAAATTCGCCGAGCATTTTCTGCCCCCCGGCGGGCAGTTTTTCGGTATCGCTCAAAAGGACAATCCTTAAGGGGCTCATAACCGGCGGTGTCGAAACGCTGTTGATCAACGCCGGAACATCGCAGCGCCGGCCCTCGAACCGGTCTAAATCGAATACCTCGCCGCCCTCGGGAATTACCGCTTTTACAAGCGACGACACCCTCTCGTCGAGCTTGTAATCATTCGTCCCGTAAAAAAGATAAAACCGCTTTATCTTTTCAATTATATCTTTTCCGCCGGGCACTGTTCCGCATTCCTTTATTAAAAAGTCTTATTTCTAAAAACAAATTAACCGCGTTTCCCGTTTAAAATTTCATTGCCATAAAACGGCTATTTCAAATATAACATACTGCCGCCCGTTTTACGAAAAGAATCAGCTACGAGATAAAAATATCTCCCGCTGGAACATTCTATGCCCTCATCATCAAGACCATCCCACCTGAAAAGAAGCCCGCCTTCCTGCCTTAAATACGGGGAAAGCTTCGCGATCCTGCGGCCCAGTATATCGTATATAATCAATCGCGAGTCAAAAACCGCAATGCCGGTCACATGAATAACCGTATTCACGTTAAAGGGATTGGGATAATTTCGGCAGGAGATAAACGATTTCGGCGCATCAGATACGAATTCGATATTCGTCTGTTGAGGACCATAATATATTATCTCTTCGTTTTCATATCCGGGATAGCTTATTATCCCTCGCAAAATCAATGCGCCGAC
>CP070742.1:3622325-3627602 GCA_020348065.1 Candidatus Zixiibacteriota bacterium | reverse complement strand
ACTTTCCTGTCCGGTCCGGTTTGGTGTTGTATCAGCATTTAAAGGCAGGCTGGAATGTCTGTCTCCGAAATATATAACTTTTACAGTAATGACAAGGTTTTTTATCACCCCATCTTTTTTTCGATATCAGAAATCTTCTTCGAAAGTTTCTCCATCTTGGAGTTAAGCTCTTCGAATTTCTTATCGAATCTCGATGAGAATTTCTCCGCCACTTTGCCGGCCATTTCTTCCATCTTCTCCTTCATCTTCTCGGCGCTCTGGGACGATTTATCGACGAAGCTTTTTATCGCCTCCGATTTCTCGTCGGTGGTCATCTCGCCCCGTTTGACCATCTCTTCGAAAATCTCCTCGGCCTTTTCTTTGGTAATGTTCACCGCGCCTATGGAGGCCAGCGTCAGTTTTTTGAGTATATCCATACCTCCTAATCCTCCTTTTTTTATGATAGCGTTTATTGCCTTGAATCCCGAACTTTTAAAATCGGTCGCCGAGCGGGGGATGATTTGAGCCAACACGCCCACGGTGATATCTTTTCCCGTGGCGTTATCGATAACCTTGAACTCGATATTCTCGGCAAGATACGTCTTAAGACCATCGAGCGTTACAGTCTTTTTTGTCTCGGTATCGTAAAGCCGCCGGTTGCGATATTTTTTAATAAGCCTCATAACTATATTATTGTGCGTTGCACCATAAAAGTTCCAAAAAAAGATACTGTAATTTTACCAGCTTCCCCCGGCGCCCCCGCCGGCTCCACCGCCACCGCCGCCGAAACCTCCGAAACTCCCTCCTCCAAAGCCGCCCCCGCCGAAACCCCCGATACGGCCCCTGGAGCCCATCATGCTGCCGAGCATCAACAGAGCCAGAAGGCCGCCGCCCCTCCCTTTACCCGAGATAACCCGACTCAAGAGCATGAGAATTATTAAGGCGATAAATATAGATGAGCCTATGCCCCTTTTCCCGGTAATCGTTTTCTGGATTGCAGGTACTTGTGTTAAATCGGCTCCGAGAATGTTTCCAATTCTCACAACCGCCGCCAGAACCCCGCCGCTGAAATCGCCCTGCCGAAACCTTGGCACCATCTCCTCGCGCACGATTTGGCCCAGGAGACCATCCGGAAGGTCTCCTTCCAGTCCCAGGCCGGTTTCAAATCGATACTCTTTCAGGTTCGAGTTTCTGTCGTACAGTATCAAGATCAAGAGCCCGTTATCTTTACCTCTTTCTCCCAGGCCCCATTCTTCGAGGTAGGCGAGGGCCATTTCTTCGCGGGAGCCGAACTCTCCCATGGAGTTCTGGGTGACCACGGCGATTTCGGCGCCGGTACTCGTCTTTATGGCAGCTATCGCGTCTGTTATCCTATCTATACCGCCGCGGTCGAAAAGCCCGGCATAATCGGATACCCAGCCCAGGGGGCGGGGAACAGAAGCAAAGCCTATGTTTAACGATAAAAGAAGCAGAATCCAGATCCGGCCAATCATATCATTACAATTATATATGTTTTGTTGTACAGTGGCAATCAAAATCGCGGTATGACGGTTATAAGGGATTTTGACTTACTTCGCTACCGACATCAAAACCATCTTCACCATCTGCAGAAGCCGCTCGCACGAAAACGGTTTTTTGACAAACAGGTCTCCTCCCGACTCAAAAACCCGGCCGCCGTCGTCGTTGGCGTCCTTTCCGGTAAGAAAAAGCACCGGTATATCGGTGGTATCGGGCTCTTTCTTTAAAGCGGCGCAGACCTCATAACCGTCCATAAAAGGCATCATGATATCAAGCAAGACCAGGTTGGGCTTGGACTTTTTCGCCTTTTCTACGGCATTGACAGGCGAATTTTCAACTATTACCTCGTAGCCGGCGTTTGCCAGAAAAGCTTTGACGATATCGGTAATTTCCGGTTCATCGTCAATTACCAGAATTTTATGCTTATTCTTCACCGTTCGGCTCCATCCGGTAAAATTCGGGCCTCCGATCTGCCCAAAGATCGTTTTTGAAATTGACTTTTTTATTGATACTATCTTCAAAATTTATATCGGCAACTCCGATTTCATCTTTATCAATGGAGCCCTGATAAAGAATCTCCCCTTTCGGGGATACAATCCGGCTGGCGCCGGTAAATTCAAAATCGAATTCTCCCCTTTTCTCACTGCCGATTCTATTTGCCGTCACCGAAAAAACGGCGTTTTCAAGGCACCGGGTAATCATGGACTGCTGGCAAAAACTCATAACCAGGTTGGCGGGATGGCAGATAAGTTGCGCCCCTTTAAGCGCCAGAGTTCT
Organism: Candidatus Zixiibacteriota bacterium; assembly: GCA_020348065.1. GTDB lineage: Bacteria > Zixibacteria > MSB-5A5 > UBA10806 > UBA10806. The sequence continues at coordinate 3,625,328 of CP070742.1, read as the reverse complement.
ACAGACTTCCGGGAAAATCCAGTCAAAACAGATCATCATTCCCAGTTTCCCGCCTCTGAATTCGAACACGCTTAGAGGTAGATTTCCCGGCGTAAACCACTCCTTTTCATAATAATATAAATGGAGTTTCCTATAGATGCGAGTCTCTCCATCCGGTGAGATAAACTGGCACGTATTATAAAGACTATCACCATCTTTTTCGGGAAATCCGTATATCATTCCGGCGTCCTTTTTTAATGAAAAAGCTTTAATTTGATTCAAAGTGAAACCATCTTTTGCGGATTCGGACAGTCCCAACGCTTCCGCTTTCGAGGTAAATGTGTATCCGGAAAAGCATAATTCCGGCAATACGAAAAGATCGGCTTCGGTGTTTTCCATCATGGAAAAAGCCTTGTCGATGTTGCCAGAGATATCCCCGAATTCCGGGCGAAATTGAACGAGGGCCACCCGCATAGACCCTAAGTTAAACCGCTCCTTGAAGGGGTCAAGTCGAAATTTATTGAAAATCAAATATGTTTTCGTAATCTTTGACCCATGAATAAAACCGACTTGAAAGGAATGGATCGAAGCGAACTGGAAAGTTTCGCTTCATCCATGAATCTGGAGCCGTTCAGGGGACGCCAGATATTCCGCTGGATATACCAGAACGGCGCCCCCTCATTCGATATCATGACCGATCTTTCAAAACAGATTCGATCATGGCTATCGAATAAGGCCGCCATAGGCAATCTGAAACTGTTTAAGAAGCTGGATTCTCTGGACGGTTCCAGCAAGTTCCTCTTCGGGCTTGGCGACGGTCTGCGGATCGAATCGGTGCTAATACCGGAGAAAAACCGGGTAACGCTTTGCGTTTCCAGCCAGGCGGGATGCGCCGTGGGATGCAGGTTCTGCGCTACGGGCAAAATGGGATTTATGCGAAACCTGGATGCCGGCGAGATCGTCGATCAACTTCTGCAAGTCCAGAAATTCTCCCGGCGAAAGATTTCCAATATAGTTTTCATGGGGATGGGCGAGCCGATGTTGAACCTAAAAAGCGTTATGAAGGCCTGCGAAATTATGGGCGACGATTACGGCCCCTCCCTGGCGCAGAAAAAAATAACAATTTCAACCGTCGGTATCGTCCACGGATTAAAAAAATTCGTGGAGAACGTTCACAGGCTGGGACTGGCCATCTCGCTACATTCCGCAGATGAAGAAATAAGAAGGAAGATTATCCCCGCCGCAAACAAGAATAGCCTTAATGAGATAATGGCGCTGGCAAAACTATATACGGAAAAAACCGGCAGGCGGGTTTATTTCGAATATTTATTGCTGGGCGGACTGACCGATTCCATAGGCGACGCGAAAAAGCTGGTTAAGGCAATTCACGGGATTCCCTGCAAGATAAACCTGATCAGATACAACCCGGTGGACGGATTGCCGTTTAAAGAACCAAAAGAAGAAGACGTTGAAAAATTTAAAGAGTATCTGTATCCCAGAACTTATGCCGTTATGATAAGGGAGAGCCGGGGAGCGGACATTAAAGGCGCCTGCGGGCAGCTGGCGGTAAGGACCGATACTAATTAGTCTTGGCTTCCGATTTCTCTTTCTTTTCCGTTGTCTTTTTATCGTCCGATTTTTTCGCTGTTTCCGTGGGCGGTTTATCTCTGGATGCTTCTTTTTTATATGAATCGGAACGGTAATCTGTGATATAAAACCCGGTACCCTTGAAAAGCAGGCCGGAACCGCCGGAAATCAGTCGTTTCACCTGGCCGCTGCAACGCTTGCATCTGGTGATCGGGGGATCGGTTATCTTCTGAAATTCCTCGAAAACCTCATCGCACTCGAGACATTTATATTCGTAAGTCGGCATATTATTTCTCCTTCAATGATTTCTGCATGAGGGTGTGAAGATGTTGAGCGAAAGATTCTATATCGCTGAAGATCTTTTCCGAGCAAAAGCGCACCACCCAGTTCGTCTTCATACCGGTGATGGTCCAGACAGGGATTCCCAACTTATAGCATTCCCAGATTTCAATGGCGGTGCCCAGGGAAGCATGAGGCAGATACGCAACCATCAAATCGCATTTTTTGATTTCCTCGAGGGCCTTGAAAAAAGTCTCTTTTCCTTTTCTGTCATTGTACTCAATAGATTTTTCGTGGCCGTCGAAAGGATTATAAATGACCGCGTCGGGAAACGCCCATTCGATGGCGGAGATGATCCTCTCCCGGTAATCCTGAGCATGGATAGACTTATCAGTATGCGATCCCTGAATTATTCCTGCCAGAAAAATCTTTTTCATAAACGCCAGAACTCCCCAAAAAAGCGCTCCGTTCCAAAACAAGCTGTAATTATAATCAAAAAAGTTGATATGTCAATAGCATGTGGGAACGTTTTAGGCCGCGAGTCACGGCTTGCCGTGACCAAATATCTAATGCTCTCCTCTCTGCGGTCATAGCAAGCTATGACGCGCAGAAATAGTCGGTAGGTCAGGAGCTGAAAGCTCCTGACATCCTTTATTGTCAGGAGCCCTGCGGGCTCCTGACCTACGACCTAACGTCCGGCAATAATAAGGAAAATCCAATTCATAGCAAAAAGGAAGAAAACTGAATAGCGTAATATTCTTTTCCCTCGTTCGGTAAGTTTTATTTTCACCGATCTTCTCGTAACCGCACCAACCAAGAATAGCAGAGAAAAGAGAATCAATCCAAGAGCAAATAACGGCACCAGCGGATTCAGCATAAACGACGAAACCAGGTCGAATTGAGAGAGGGCTATCAGGGAACGGGTTCCCCCGCAAGTCGGGCAGGGGAACCCGGTTATTTCGTGAAAAATGCAGTTCGGTAAATGGGGAGCGACATTTTTGAAGAATCCAACGGCAATAATAAACAAAACCGCGATCGGTCCCCAGACCATGTGAACTAATTCGGCCGGCCGGCTATTCCTGATTTCGACGTGCATTCCTTATCGGCTCATATTATCGGATTATGAAATTATGGGCAATCCAGTTGTACATTTCGTTT
>CP070742.1:3619469-3622225 GCA_020348065.1 Candidatus Zixiibacteriota bacterium | reverse complement strand
ATGGTGATCATCAGGAATCAATGCTTCCAATGGCGGCAAAAGCATCATCCTGGTCTGTTTATGTTCCCTCTTGGTCTGCATATTACCTATTAGCATATCAGATAACTCTAAACAAGGGCTTTTTCAACAAGCCCCAAAGGTGGGGCTTGGGATTGATGATGACTCATTCCGCCCCCAATCACGATTGGGGGCGCCACTCACTGGTGGGATTATGCGCGGCCGGGTAAACCGACCGCCTACATTTCTTCCATTCGTCGGTAGATCGGGTCTCCCCGAGACCCGACATCATAGCGTCAAATCTCGGGGAGATTTGACCTACGGCTCAGGTTGTCATGCCGGACTCGATCCGATATCCTGACTCCTCACTCCTTTTACATTTATGGTTCTTTCAATAAATCGTATTATCGTCGACAATATAATCCTCCATCCGATATAGATCATTTTCCATTCAGGCGCGCTTATGCGTATTCGGATATACGTATTTTATGGGGATTAATGTCGTATTGACAAAACACAGCCGCGATTTATTTTCCTTTTGCGAATTGGATCTATCGCCATAATGCTTTTCGAGATCCATTTACCCGAACTGAGCGGTTCTAGACAATTGAATATAAGATATAAAGTCCAGATTCCCATTCTCTTGCTGCAATATTCGAAGGCTCAGAGGGAAGGCCTTTAATAATACGGCCATTCGGATTATTTCATGGTTTTATTTGAATTAGCTCAAGGGAGGTTGACATGGCGAAATCGTCACAAATGAAAAAGACGAAGATCGATGATGATTACCTGAAACGTTATTGCAACGTAAAGCGTGACGCGCTCGATCCGCGCGATTACCCTTTTGTAGCAGTCGGTATGAGATTCGGGGCGCCGTCGATACCCCGAAAGGTGGATTACTCGAAAGAAACACGTCCCGTTGGCGACCAGGGTTACACCGGTTCCTGTGTCGGCTGGGCAACCGGCTACGGTTTGCGACGGTGGTTACACTACAAGGCCACCGGCCGAATGAAGAAATTCAGCGTGCGTTTCGTATGGATGGGATCGAAAGAATACGATCCCTTCGATTTAAACGTTCCTTTCGATCTTTCGGGAACCCGTATTCGCGACGCGTTCAAGGTAATGCGCAAATTCGGGTCCTGCTCCGATTCGCTCTGGCCCTTTTCCAGCCAACTGCCCCATCCGGATTATGAGGAGAGAATCAAAAACGACGCTATGAATAATCGCATAGGCAATTACCACAGCCTGGCATCCAACGAGGATCGTCGGGTCCATCTGGCCAAGGAGGGGCCGTTCGTGGTCGGTGTGCCGGTTTATTCCAACTGGTCGAGTATTGGTTCGGATGGTGTGGTACCCGACCCGGCCGGTTATCTGCGAGGCGGTCACGCCGTTCTGGTCGTGGGGTACGACGATAGAGCCAAGCGATTCAAATTTCAGAATTCATGGGGCGCCGGTTGGGGACAACGAGGATACGGGTACTTCACATACAATTATATGGAAAACTACAGCTGGAACTCCTGGGGCGCCAAAAGGCTTTGACGCGAAAAACGTATTAACGATAAATAAAACGGAATAGCCGACTGTTCGCCGCACATATGCGTAAGTGTGCCAGTGATAGTTATATGTTCCGGCGAAAAGATATATGACCTTTCCCTGGATGAGGCGGCAAAAATTATAACTTAGCGTAAAAGTGGCGGTTGGCTGGATAAGCAGTGAAATGAACATTCTTCTATGGTCGTCCCGAGTTCTGAAAAGAAAGGAGGCTCGCATGCGGATAATGATGAATTATCGTAAATGAATTTATAGTCTTTTGAGGAAAGGGGGTTTTATTCGATGATGATCCACGCGACACCGTGAATATCCTTTCTGACCGGGCGATGATTGAAAAAAACACCGGTCAGATATTGAAATCAATGAGTGGAGGATGTCATGCCAAAAGTAGAAACGGAATGGAAGAGCTCAGAGGCGAGCCCGGATGAGGAACACCTCAAGTCGGTATGGAATGAGGAGGTGAAAAATCTGGAGAGGTCTCTTGCCCACACCGAGGAGGCTTCGAAACGGCGGAAGGCCAGAACCGAGCCTTTGATAAAGGCCGTCGGCCTGAGTAACGCGGATATCGAAAAATTACTCAAAGAAGACAGGGATCGCTCCGAAAAAGCCCTGGCTGAGGCTGAATCGGCGCTGGCCAAGCCTCCTTTCGATATCGAGGCTTTACACGAGAAGGATTTGAAACTGGCCCGGGCTAACGCCGAGCTTACAAAGGGTCCCGGAAATCCCTCCTGGTCGGGCTATATCTGGAAACCCAGTTACGGTGGGAAATGGATGAACTACAACGGGGAAGCCGAGGAAATCCCCAGCGCGTCCTGGGATACCGCCAATAACCGTATAGATCCCCGGGCTCAATCGTGGGGTGAGGGATGGTGGGACTGGGATTTCAGCCAGATACACGCCTATCTGGCATTCACGTTCAGACCGCCTTCCTGGGGCCATTTACATATCCACACGTATCCGTGGCTTCATGGGTGGTACAGCCTGTATTCCGATGACAACTGGTATAATACCGTGTATGCCCGGGCCGAGCTCGACACCTGGGCCCAAGTCCACCAGAACTTCTGGCGGTCGATTCAGTACCAACGGAGATTTACTAAGGCGGGATATGAGATTCATCCGGAAGCAGAGGATCGAATAGATAGACAGTATGGGGTACATTTCTATACCAACGTAGGCGAAAGCGATACGGTCACCATCAGGATAGGGGT
>CP070742.1:3603748-3619369 GCA_020348065.1 Candidatus Zixiibacteriota bacterium | reverse complement strand
CAGGATGATGGTATCCCTGAACATCCTGTTTTTCCTGGCCCCTCCGGCGGGTTCGGTGTTGCGCCAGGTCATCTCCCATACCGATCTGCCGGTTCTATCGTCGACGATCCAGCCATAGTCATACATTTCGCCGCGGGAGCCCTCGCCGATGGCGTAGATATGAATTCTGGTTTGTTTATCGAGAGTGAATTTGACCCGTTCGCGTTCGTTGTCGCGCAGGCCGGTCATTTTAACCAGTATATCAGCCCCCAATTTGACTTCGGATTCTTTTAAAAGCCTGAAATCCGATTTCTTGAAATCTTTTCCGGGATAAATAGCCAGCCCCCATAAGCTACCCTCATAGGGTGCCGAGGTGTTCCAATCGCGGTAAGAATGAGAATCGTCGGTAATATAATGGGCGATATAAAATCCCTCGGGAAGTGTAATCATCTTATCGAATTTTCTGTTTTTGTTGCCGCCGCCGGCATGGACGGTATTACGCCTGGTCATTTCCCAGACGGTTCTTCCGTTCTCCGCGCTCTCTATCCACCCGTAATCGACGAATTCCTTGCTCCAACCGCTGTATTCGCCGAGGCAGTGAACATGAAGCGACTGCTCGGATTTTAATTCGAAAGCCTGCGACTCGAATTCGTTATCGCCCATCCGGGTGAGATCCACCAGCGGCTCGCCCCTGCCTTCGGGAGTAAAGGTTTTAAAGGTTGATTTATCGGTATCTTTTGTTGCAACAAGCGCCACACCCCAATTCATGGGATCGTAAGGCGGCATCACGTTGTAATAATCCCAGGAATGGGAATCGTCGGTTACGTAATATAAAATATAGCGGCCCTTTTTAAGCTCTATCTTTTCATCGCTGAGTTTGTTCTTGGTTCCGCCCCCGGCGTGATCGGTATTCCAGCGATCCATCTCCCATACCATTTCCCTGTTATCGGCGTCTAAAATCCAGGCCATATCAACCGGCGACCTGTGACCGGAGGGATATTCGCAAAGGGCATAAATCCGAATCTCGGTGGGTTTATCGAGGCTGAAACCTTTTTCGATATATTCCGAATCGCCCACTTTATTTATCTGGATCAGGGCCTCGTCGATATTCCCTGTCGGATCGAATCGCCTGTAATCGGAATAATCATCATCTTTCGGGATCAGGGAAATATAAAAATCCTCTATATAATCATCGATATCGCCGTCAAAGTCACCGTCAAACAGGTCACCCAAAAATTCAATGACATTTCTGCCATTAATCACGACATTCCGGCCCCATCTGCTTCCCACATAATAATAAAGTTCATATTTACCGGGTTTGAGGTCGATAGCGTCGTCCGCCTTAACCAGGCCGCGGCGTCCACGCCTTTCGGTGTTTCTTCTTTTCATTTTCCAGACCGGTTCACGGGTTTGGGAATTCAGAATCCAGCCATAAGCGGCAAATCCATCGGAATCGTAGCCCCTGAGGCCAACAGCCTCGACCGTAAATTCCCCACTCCTGTTCAATTCTATCCCGGCATATTCGATTCTTTCAAACCTGACATCATCAATTGTTATAATTGGATCCGCGGTCGCGGAGGCAACATAAACCAGCAACAGCGTGATGCCGGCCTTTATTGTTAATCTTAAAAGTCCCATTGCTACCTCCAGATCGGTACTATTTAACCGTCTAATTTAACTACGATTATTATCATATTTTGGTTGCATTTTAAAAGCAGAATAAGAAAAACCGGAAAATATTTTCCGGTTTAAGAGGATGTCTTTCGGCCGTTTAAAGAAGATCCACGCAGTCTCTTAGTTTGGCCGCGCGGGACTTATGTCTTAATTTTTTCAGAGCCTTGGCCTCGATCTGCCTGATTCTCTCGCGGGTAAGATTGAAGATCAAACCGACCTCTTCGAGCGTCCTGGGAAGACCGTCGGACATGCCGAACCGGAGCCTGATAACCTCCTCTTCACGATCGGTTAAAGTGTTCAATATCTTCTCCATCTGGTCCTGCAGGTAGACAAAAGAGGCTTTTCCGCTGGGAGTGGAGAATTGAGGATCGGCGATCAGGTTGAACATTTGATTGTCCTCATCGTCGCCTATGGGTTTGGAGAGAGAAACCGTCTGGGGGATAACGCTCAGGATATCTTCCACCTTATCGGTGGGTATTCCGACTTTGCTGGAAAGCTCTTTAACGCTCGGTTTCCGTCCCAGTTTCTGGAACAGATTCTGGGATGCTTTGGCGACCCTTCCATACTGGCTGTTTAAATACATGGGGGTGCGGATGGTCTTGGCCTGTTCGGAGAGGGCTCGCGTAATAGCCTGCCTGATCCACCAGGACGCATAGGTTCCGAATTTAAAACCTTTGCGATAATCGAATTTATCGACGGCCTTGACCAGGCCGGAATTGCCCTCCTGGATGAGATCCATAAACTCCATGCCGCGGCCTATATATTTCCTGGCTATGGAAATCACCAGTCTCATATTGGCCTCGATCATAATTTTCTTCGCTTTATCCAGTTCCGATTCGAGATATTCCAGCCTCTTTTTGGTAATTTCCAGTTCGCTTTGCGGCATCTCCTCGGCGAAAAGATACTCCGCAAGATCGGTTCCGAGCAGTTTCGCGATGTCGTTCAGGGGACGGTGATAACGCCGGGCCATGTTAACCTGTTTTTTAAAAGTTTTAACGAGATCTTCCAGAAAGCCGAGATTGAAATTAAACTTTTCTATTTCAGCGAATAATTTCTGGCGGTTTTTCAAACGCTTTTTTAAAGCCTGGTCGAATTTTTCAAAGGGGAAGTCCAGATTATCGCATCGACTGGAATTCAGGAGATCATTTATTTTATTCAATCTCATAAGGACTTTTTGCTTTTCCCTTTTGATATTTTCCGGAGCGAACCAGCGGCAGGTTTCCGGGGAAACCAGATCTTCGAGCCTGATTTCCCTGGACACCAATTTGCCATTGCAGTCTATCAGGTCATCCAGGACAATCAGAGAAGAGAAAACGATTTTTTTAATGCCCCTTTTGTGGCTTTCGATCCGCCGTGCTATTTCGACCTCTTTCTCTCTGGAAAGGATTTTAAATCTACCCAGATCTTTAAAGTACACGTAAGCGGGATCGGACCCGCCATCGGCGGAATCGGCGGACGGGATCCGGCCTTCATCGGATTCCGGCGAATTATCTTCCTCGGCGTTAAAATCCCCTCCGATTTCCCGGTCGATTTTATCTTCTACATACTCGAGGCGTGCCGCCTTTTCATTTTTCTCAGCCTCTTGCTTCATAATCCTAAACCTCAGCTTTCAATTTATGAAACTCCCGGGTTAAAATTTCCAACCTGTCTCGATCAGACTCTTTGCCAGCTTTGTCGATCAGGCTTTTCAGTTCATCCAATCTCCTTTTTATGGCAATTTTTTTAAATCTTCTCATACAATCATCAAAAACGGTTGCCCAATCGGCCAGCGAGTGTTCTATAAACGCTATTTTCGAAAGCCGATCCCTCAATCCGTTCGACCCGATCTCGTCAAAAAGGTTCGATACAGAAATCTCCCTGCCCGACGATTGGATTGTTCCGATAATCTCAAAAATTTTGGCATTGTCGGATTCGGAAAACAACGAACCATCGACCTTATCGAGGCATTCGCCGTAAAGTTCCGGATGAGAAATAATAATCGATAAAAACGTATTTTCGAAATTATCCTTATTCACATTGACATCGTCCAGGCGGCCGGCCGACGCGACGCGGCGCTTTTCCTCGCCGGGGGCAAAAGGCTTTATATCCACACCGAGGCGGGAATAGATTTTTTCATAGATTATGGCGCGAGTTTGACGGTCGCCGATGGGTTCGATGAGTTCGACGATTTTTCCTATAATTTTCTTCTGCACAGCCACCGTTTGATCGGAGATTTTTCCTTTCAATCCCTTGATGACAAAATCGAAAATGTCGTCGGCTTCCGAAATAACTTTCGATAAATTTTCGGCTCCATGTTTTCTGATATAACCGTCGGGGTCCGTTCCTTTGGGCAACCTGATGAGACGCGGTTCCAGGCCGGCGTTATACAAGACCCCGCAGGCCCTGAAGGCGGCTTTGATTCCAGCGGAATCGGGATCGTACATGAGAACCACCCGCCCGCAGAACCGGGAGAGCAATGAAGCCTGTTCTGAAGCGAAGCCGGTTCCACTGGCGGCGACCACGTTGGTTATTCCAGCTTGAAAAAGCGATATCAAATCAAAATAGCCTTCTACCACAACCGCCTCGTTCTTCTCGCGCATCGAGTTTTTCGAGATATCTAAACCGTACAGAATTCTGCTTTTTTTATAAACATCGGTTTCCGGAGAATTGATATATTTCGCTCCCTCATCGCCGGGCATAATCCGGCCTCCGAACGCGACATTCTTGCCGGAAATATTCTTTATGGGAACCATGATCCTCTTACGAAAGCGGTCGTAGAGTCCCTGTTTCCTTTTAACCAATCCGGCTCTTTCCAACGCTACCGTTTGAATTTTTTCCCCTGAAGCCGCCTTAAGCAAACCGTCCCAGGAGTCGGGGGCAAATCCCAGACCGAACCTTTTGATAATATCCTCGTTTATTCCCCGCGATTTCAAATAGTCCCGAGCCGGCCGGCCGTCATCGGACGCGAGCAAACGATTATTGAAAAACCTTTCGGCGAAAGACAGCGCCTCGTATACCCGCTCGATATCCGAACTTCCGGAATCGGTTCTGGGGATTTCGATTCCCGCTTTCTGCGCCAGAAACCGCAAGGCATCGGGATACTCCAGGCGCTCGTGATCCATTATGAAGTTTATAACGTTTCCGCCCTTGCCGCATCCGAAACAATGGTAAAACTGTTTTGCGGGAATCACAAAAAAGGAGGGCGTCTTCTCCTGGTGAAAAGGACAGAGCCCTTTGAAATCCTTTCCGCTTTTTCTCAAATTCACAAATTCGGACACAACCGAGATGATATCGGATTCGTTTTTTATTCTCTGTACAATATCCTCAGGAATTCTGCCCATGAATTTAATCCGTCTTCAATGAAATAACGGTTACGCCGGAAGCTCCCTCGTTCCAGTTGCCCAGCCTGAACGATTGGACTCCGGAGTTACGCGAAAGATAATCCTGCACTTTTTTCCTCAACGCTCCGGTTCCTTTGCCGTGAATGATTGAAACCGTACGCAATCCCGAATTTAGAGCGTCCATCATGTATTTCTCAATTATCGGTTCGGCCTCCTCGAAAGTCATACCGCGGATATCGAGTTCCATTCCCGCTTCGGGAGAATAATCGGTTTTCACGGATGTGACTCCGACAGGAGCGGGCTCTTTCTTTTTTATCAATTTTTTCAGATCCGTCAGCATGGTGACATTTCCGACCCGCACCTTTACACGTCCCAGGGAGTCGGCCGGTTCCAGGACTTCGCCCTCGGCGTTGATGCCGGTGATAAATACCGTTTCGCCGGGCAGGCCGCGGGCCGGTTCGCCTTCGGGCAGGGGCGATAGTTTCTGAATCTCCTCGCGGGTTTTGTCCAGGTCCGCGGAGACTTTTTTTCTGATTCTGCGAACCTCGGTTCTATCCGCCGATTTCTTTTTGGCCTCTTTCAGAAGGCGATCCAGTTCGCTCACGGTTTTCCTGATCAGTTCTTCCTTTTTTTTAAGCTGTTCTTTTTTTCTCTCTTTTTCGGTTTTCTCGAGAGTTTTGAGTTTTTCCTCATAAGTCATGACAAGCGATTCATATTTCAACCGATTCAAACCGGCGGCTTCCTCTTCCCTTTTGAGTTCGACCAGTTTCCGGTTCAATTCGGTGATCAAAGCTGTCAGGTCCTGCTCTTTTTTTTCGATCAGCTCAGCCGCGCGGCCGGTAATATCGGGGGGCATCCCGAGTTTTTCCGCGATCTGCACGGCGAAGGAGGATCCGGGTATGCCCGAAAGAAAACGGTATGTAGGTCTTAACTTATCGGTATCGAATTCCATGGAACCGTTAACGACACCGGCCACTTTGCCCGCGAGCGCCTTCAGTTTACCGTGATGTGTGGTTACAACCGCAAAACAGTTTTTACGGGAAAGATTTTCCACGATAGCCTGTCCGATGGCAGAGCCCTCGTCCGGGTCTGTCCCGGCACCCAGTTCGTCAAGAAGCACCAGCGAACCCTCCTCCGCCCCCTCCAGGGCGGCTCTGATGTGGTTTAGATGGGAGGAATAGGTCGAGAGCGAACTGTCGATGGATTGCTCGTCGCCGATATCGGCGAAAATATCCTCGAACAATACAAAAACCGAATTCTCACCGGCGGGGACAAACAGTCCGCTGGCCGCCATCAGGGACAAAAGGCCAACGGTTTTCAGGGCCACGGTTTTCCCGCCGGTATTGGGCCCCGTGATTATATAGATATTCCGGCCTTCCGACATCTCCAAGGTGAGAGGAACCACTTCTTTCAAAGGATCATCCGCATAATGTAAAACCAGCACGGGATGTTTGCCGTTATTGATACGGATTTTGCGGGAATCGGAAAAAAGGGGTCTGGTGGCGTTTAACCTGCGCGATAACCTCGAGCATCCCGCAATAAAATCGAGGTCAGATAAACTCCCGACATCGGTTTTAACGGCGGCAAGATTCGCATACAGCATTTCGGATAGTTTCCTGAGTATGCGGTTTATCTCCCTGCGTTCCCCGGTTTCCAGTTCACGGTGACGGTTGTTCAGTTCCACGGTTTCCGAAGGCTCGATGAAGAATGTCGCCCCGGAAGATGAGCGATCGTGTATGATACCCTGAACGTGACCTTTATCGCCCTCCCTCACGGGCAGAACATAGCGGCCTTCACGTATGGTAAAAATGTTATCGGAAAGATAAGCGGAGGTATCGCCTCGAAGATATTTTTCAAACTTTTCATCGAGTTTTGCCTTTACCTGGCGCAGTTCCCGCCTCATGGCTTTCAACTCGGCCGACGCGGAATCTTTAATATCTCCCGAGGGATCAATTGAACGGTCGATGGCCCCGTGCACGCTGTCGGGATAAACCAGACCGGATACCAGATCATTTATTTTCTCATATTTGGATTTGATTTTCTGGCATTCAGATACGATCCTAAAAAAGGCGGAATAATTAAGAAGTTCCTTGGGCTCTATTATGGTTCCTGACGATGATGCCTCCTCGAGCCTGATACCGAGATCCCCGAATTCCAGATCCGGCGGGCCCCCATCGAATTCAAACATGTCGTTCATTTCGGAAACCAGATCGAGACTATGATTTATAGCCGCGATATCTTTCCCCGGATATAGGTTTGAGGCTTTGCGTTTCCCGGGAATAGATCTGCAGAAAGACACTATCTTATCTATGATTTTTTTGTATTCTAATACGCCGAGCGTATGAGTATTCATCAAGCCGAAATTCCTTATCCCTCCAGTTTAATTTCCGGCTCTATCCCTGCCGAAGTACCGGTTTAGCTTGTTGAGAGTCTGGACATCATCGTCGGTCATGCCGAGAAGCACCCTGTCATCCAGGGCTTCACCGGGATCTTCGGCGTAATCCTGCGCCTTGGAAAGCAGTATACCTTTCTGAACCTCGCTGAGAAAATCTCCGGACCGGGGATGAAAGTAGGCGGTATTGTTGAAGATGAAAGGAACAAACTTCCTGATCGGTTTGGCCATGGCAGATTCCTGTATGGCGGAATCGAATTCTTTCAGGGGAGTGGGAAATATAAAAAGCAGAAAGATTAGAGACAGGGCCACCATACCCTTTACAATACCGAAAATACTTCCTCCGATTTTGTCGGACGCTCTCAAAGGAGTGATTTTAACCAGCTTGTAGAAATAATGTCCTATCAGGCGAAGCACAAGAATAGACAGCGCAAAAATAAGAGCGAAACACAGAACATAAAGTATGCTCGGTGAAAAAATGGCTTTCCCCTCGAGAAGGGAAGCCAGCGAGTCAGCGTGACTGACCGCGAAGACGACGCCGATGACCAATCCGAGAAACGTCGAAATCTCCTTGAAAAATCCACGTCTGTAGCCATTCAGTATCGCCACAAATAATACGAACAGGATAAAGAAATCGATCCAGTTCATATCCCCTCCAGATTATTCGCCTTGAAGAATATTCCTCACGACGATATTTACGGTTTTACCATCAGCACGACCCCGTACTTTGGGCATAAGAGCCTTCATAACCGTTCCGAGGTCATTAATAGAAATCGCGCCGGTTTCTGCTATGGTATTCTCTACTAGATCCTTAAGCCCATCTTCGGAAAGTTGTTCGGGAAGATACTGCTTAATTATTTCGTATTCGGCGGTTTCCTGTTTGACCAGATCCTCTCTTCCGCCTTTGCGGTATTCTTCCGCAGCTTCATTTCGCTTTTTCGCGGCGGAGCTCAATACCGCTATTGCATCTTCCTCGGATAAATCATCGCCGGTGTCAATAGCCTTATATTTCAATTCTGATTTCAGCATGCGAAGAACATTGAGGCGTACCTCATCCTTATTCTTCATGGCAGCAATTAAATCAGAATTTATTTTTTCGACAAGCGTCACCTATTTCTCCTATTATTCAAGCAAGCTCATCGTTCCGAATATCTGTTCAGCCTTGAACGGCGGGCTTTTTGTTTCGCAGCATTGAGTTTTCTTTTCCTCTTATCCGATGGTTTCTCGAAATGCTGATGTTTTTTGATATCAGAAAGAATGCCCGCTTTTTCGCAGGTTTTGGTGAACCGTTTCAATGCTTTCTCGAACGATTCATCATCCCGCACTTTGACTCCAGCCATTAAGTTACCAACCTCCCTTCAGACCGGATAAAGACATTAAAAAACGCTCCCGGATATGGATATATCCGCTTAACCTCCGTCAAGATAAAGAATTATAAAAATCGTGTCAAGGATTTTTCGAAGTATCGGGCAATTTTTAATGGATCATGTAACCTAATATATAATAATAAGTTAACTGGGGCAATTATAATAATAAATGTGTCCGGCTAATCGATTACAAGTCAATTTGTTGCTATTTTTGGGATTTTCGATTCCTCGTCTGTTGCCAATGCCGAATTCAGATAAAAATATCAGCGTAACTGTTGACAAATTATAAAGTTTTACCCCTGCTATTTTTTTAAGGTTTCGTAAATCCTTCTGTAACTATTATAACGGAATTCTGGAATCGAATTTTCATCCCTGCCGACGGCTTCTTTGACCCCGCATGAGGGTTCGTCAATATGACGGCAATCGGCAAATCGACATTTATCGGTATACTCTTGAATATCGGGAAAATATAATTGAAGATTTTTTTTATTTATATCGCTGAATCCCAGAACCTTCAAGCCCGGCGTATCGGCAACCCAGCCGTCAGGGGAAATCTGATACAGCGATACCTCGCTGGTTGTATGTACTCCGCGATTCGAGTATGAGGAAATCATTTTTGTCCTGATATTTAATTCCGGGGAAATGCAGTTCAGCAATGATGATTTTCCCACTCCGGAATGACCTGCAATAACAGATGTGCCGCTTGAAATATTATCTTTCAAACCGTCTACGCCCTCTCCCGTCCTGGCGCTGGTATAAAAGTAATGACAGGATATTTTATCCCAGGCTTTAAAATACCGGTTGAATTTCAAGGGGTCTTCAAGATCTATTTTGTTCAGCACCACGACCGGTCGGATTTTTTCCTTAAAGGCTATAACCAAAAACCTCTCGACTATACCATGGTTAAACCTGGGCTGGACGACCGATGTTACAATCACCAGCCTGTCGACATTGGAAATGAGGACTTGGCTGAAACCTTCTCTTTCCACCGCCGGTTTGGCGATACAGGATTTTCGATCGATTACATTTTCTATGGTCGCTGATTTTTCTTTTTTGATGAACTCCACGTAATCGCCAACAGCGACGGGAGAGGTATCGGGCCGGGCCAACCTCAGTTTGCCCGATAATACCGCGTCTATAATCCCGTCTTCATAGACCAGCTTTGCTCTCTGACCATGCAGTTCAATTACACGCGCCTTTTTCGTTTTCTCCTCCCTCGCGCTATCGCCTATGGCGTAATATAATAAGATTGTCGGCGGCGGTAATCAGATTTTTTAAAAAGGTTTTGGAACCGCATGGAGCCGCGGGGCGTTATAGCGCTTGACATTGAATTCCCGAAAAAACATATTCGGGCGAACGGTTGAGCGATGAAAAAAGATAAACTGTATTTGATAATATTCCTGGCGATTATATTTGCGTCGGGCGCTGTTATTTATAGATTTCAGGATTCCCGATCGCTTCGCTCCGGTCATTTTCCGATATCGGACGAGCAATCGCAGTTCACGGTAACGCTCATCAAACAGATATCCCAGCTAAAGATCAAGCTGGAAAAAGATCCCGGTAATTTTGACCTCCTGGTTAAACTGGGCAATAATTACTACGATCTGAACAGTCCGGCGGAATCGATCAAGTATTACGAACGAGCCCTGGAGATAAAACCGGACAGCCCGGAAGTTATTGTCGACTGCGGGGTCATGTACCGCGAGCTCGGTGAGGTTGAAAAGGCTATAGAGATGTTTTCCAGGGCGACGCAATTAGCCCCGGACCTGCCTCAGGCTTTTTTCAATTTTGGAGCTGTTCTCCTCGGCGAAAAAAACGATCCCAGGGCGGCGGCGGAAATATGGCAGAAATTCCTGACCAGCAATCCGGGCGTCACGCCGGAATTGAAAAATTTCTTCGAGGAAAAAATCGCGCAGGCGCTGGAAAAGGAACAGGAAATCCCCGCTATTCAATAATTCTAAATAGACATCGAACAGTATCTTTCAAAACAATATAAAATTGTTAACAGGGAACAATGCCAACCTGGGTTCTGTTGAAATTTATGCAGCCCACCCGATTCTTTCGGGAACCGGCGTTAGGTCCCTCCAACGCGCCGGTTGGACACCCCGCTCCGGCGGGGTGTTTATTTTTTAGCTTGACCGGAAAACCGAGAGAATAGTAATAAGATCTTATGAGCGAAACAATCTCCTACATATCGTTTTTCGCCATCCTGGTTGTAGTGATTCTTTTGATCTGGTCGCTGGTTTTGACGTATAAAGATAAAAAGGCGCGATCTATATCTGCGGCCAAAAGATTATCTCAGTTGAGGCGAAAGATTGAGAATCTGCCTGAAAAAACCGACGAAGAAAGAGCCAAAAAAGACGCTTTATTCAGAGAATTATCGTTTGAGTATTTCGAGAATATCCTTGCCGGAATCGATTCCGTCAAAATTTCGGCAGCCAAAAATCCGGAGAAGAGAAAGGATAAAAAGCCGAGAAAAGCCAAAAAAAGCTCAAAAAAATAAACGGGTTTTTATTGTCAAATTCCGTTTCCCATATATATTGTAATATTAGGAACTTTGGAAAGGAGTTATTATGCGTATGCTTTTAATATTGATCTTGCTGAGCCTGCTGCTTGCCGTCTGCGGCGAGGATAATCCATATGAACCCGGTCCGGAACCTGATCGTTCAATTCATATTGTTCCTCCGCGGGCCCTGATCGATTTGGGCGATTCGCTGGATTTCGACGCCTTGAATGTTTATAACGCATCCATACCCGCAGTCTGGGAAGTGGAAGGCACGCAGGGCGGAAATCAGACTTACGGAACCATTGATGCCTCCGGTTTATACATGGCGCCGAATCTGGTCCCGGATCGCGATTCCGTCAGCGTGGTGGCGATGTTGACCGATGACATTTCCATTAAGGATACTGCCTGGGCGGTATTGGTGGACCCCACCAAAATATACGTGGACACGTCGGGATCGGATTCAATCGGGACCGGCTCAAAATTCTCGCCCTACAGGACCATTACCCACGCAATGACACAGGCGGAAAGCGGTCAGGAAATCATCGTCGGTCCGGGTATATATAATGCCGCTGGTTTGGAGATTTTTCCTATTGAAATCACTCAGGGAATAACATTAACGGGGGCGGGTTACGATTCAACGTCGATAGTGGGCCCCGGAGGAAGACAGGATCGCGCGGGAGCGGTTCTTGCAGTCGAACAACCCGACGTACAAGTGAAGGATTTTACCATTAAGACCAACGATTCTAATGGTATCGGGATCTGGATCGAGGGCATCACCACATTCAGTCGAATTGAGGGCAACAGGATAACATCCAATTATGCGGGTATATATATAATCGGTTCCGGCAACACTCGTCCCGCCATAGAAGATAATATTATCAAACAGGATTCCATCGGTATCTACACCGGCAACACATGCTCACCGGGGATCACGGGCAACCTGATCGACAGCTGTTGGACGTACGGTGTACAGATAGCGGATTCCAGCGCTCCCGACATGGGAAGGAACGATACCACGTTTGCCGGCGAGAATACATTCGTATATTTCAATACCAGTCAGTATCTTATCCATAACTCCAATCCGGATACGATCTGGGCGGTCGGGAATACCTGGGAGAATGTTCTCAACAATCCGGACCAGTTTATATATGACGATGAGGAATCGGGAGGAACATCGGGGCCGGTAATAACGGAGAATCCGTAACATATAGAAATTGCGAGGCGCCGGTTGATATCAGCCGGCGTTTTTTTTATCGATTTTTCTTTTAAGCCTTTTCTGCCTGTATTTCAGTTCGCCGAGGCTTTTTCTGTAGTCTGCTGTCGAGAAAAAATCTCTTTCAAATTCCAATAGCTTCATTGCGGAATTGGTTAAATCCAACGCGGTATGGAAATCTTTTGCCCTGTGTTCCAGATGCTTGGCCAATTCTATATGGGGAAAAACCCCGAACCTGCCGCACTTGATCATCTGTTTCCAGACAGATTGCGCTTTATCCCAGTCCCGCACACGTTTGGCGGTGACGGATTTCATCATCATAGCGTCGTCGTTAGTGGTATCTGCGGCAAAATCGGATTTGATGAAGCCGAGCATTTTTTCGGCGGTATTGTAATCGCGAGACGTAAATAGTATTTTCGCCAATGAAAGAAACATGTAATCGTCATTGGACGCTCCGCAAAGAGCCAGATCGATTCTCCGGGCGGTTTCCTGCGCCAGCATATAAAGACTGACTATATCGTCGCGGTTGTGATAAAGGATCGGAATCAGAAGATCATCGTCGCGGTTTTGCAGGAAATCGAAATATATTCCGGGGATCAGGTGAGACGGCACATCGTCGACCCGCTCGAAGCCGAGAATCATCGCTTCAAGAAAGGTCAGGTTAAACGAATCAAAATGATTCCTGTAGATTCGTCTGCAGGGGTGGAGCAAATCGATATGCGGGAATTCGATAAAGGGAACTTTCATGCGATTTATGCGGAACCTGGTTCTCAGAAGCGGCATATCGAACGATTTTCCGTTGTAGGTCAGTAGAGACGAGGTTTTATTCAGGTCTTCGGCAAAGGAGGAAAGCTGGGCCGGTTCCTCGCTGAAATCTCGGAGGATATATTGACGAACTACGAATTTATTTTTGCGCCAGAACCCGATACCGATTATGAAGGGATAGGTGCCGGTCCCCCCTGCCAGGCCGGTGGTTTCGGTATCGATTACGGCGGCACCGTTAAGATTGACAGTTTCTTGAGAATTTTCAACTCCCAAAAAAACCTGGGCTGTTTTGCGAACGCTTTTTGAAAGCTCTGTACGACCGTGAAGATATCCCTCATCATATACGGTTTCCACCATCCAGACCGGGCCGAGATCGGTTTCCCGGATTTTCCCTATAGGCGGTTTTTTGCAAAGGTCCGGTTTAGGAGACTGCGGCGTGGTTTTATGTAGTTTCAACGCTTCGTATAGACGTTTTTCGAGGTCCATAAGCTACTCTTCCGAAGCTTTTTCTAATTTTCCAAGTACAAAGGGATGGCTTTCATCCTTGAGTTTTTTTCTGAAGATCCCGGGCGCTTTTTTCGGATCGATGGTGGTTAAGGCTTCCACGGCAAAACCCCTGGCTACGGGATCGTCGGACTCTAGAATTTTGGTGAGCGGTTTAATCAATTTCTTATCTTTTAGATTGCCGGCGATTTCTATCAACAGATAATTGGCTGTAGTATCCGAATGACTCTCAAGAGCCTCTTTTACCTGTTTGACTGCGGGCCGGCCGATATTCCATAAGGCCTCGGCGGCCTTGAAACGCACGCCGTAATAATCATCTGATAATGCCTTTAGCAAAGGATTAATTACGGAAGGATCGTTAAGCATCGATAGCGAAACGGCGGCCGAGGTACGGACGAGATAATCTTTATCATCCAAGCCCGCTACAGATGGCCCCGCGCCACGCACATCACCTATTTTCCCCAGAGCGGTTAGCACTCCCGATCTTATGCGGAAATCGGGATCGTCGGTATATTGCAATAGACCGTCTACGGCGGTGGTGTCTTTCATATCGCCAAGGGCTCGGACTGCAAGGCGACGTTTATAGTTATCCTCTGCACCGATAGCATCTACGATAGCCGGCACCGCCGGGGTGCCGATCATTTTGAATATGTCCACCAAAGCGTGCATGGTGCGGGCGTCCTGGGTATCCATCTTGTCCACCAGATAAGATATAGCCGGTTCGCCGATCTCGCCCAGGGCATCCTTGGAGGGCTGCACCTGGTCCTGGTAGCGAATAATTTTGGTGGTGGCGAATTTGAATAACGAATCTATTACCTGGTAAAGCGAGTCGCCCTCGGTCTGGGCAAGCGCCGGGGAAGATAAAAGAAGCGTTAATATTATCGTTTTTTTCATTTATCTATCCCCGCTCCCCACGTGGAATAAGTCCACCAGTGATTGTCCCGGCCGAGGCCGCCGGAGTAGTTGTCCTCGCCCGCCAGATCGAGAAAGATGCCGATTGATCCGTACTCGCGGCGCGGGTTGCCGTAACCCTGGGTGTTTCTGTCGGAGCGGACAATATAGACATCCTTGCCCCTGACGTCGGCGATCAATCCCAGGCCGTTGGCCGAACCCGCACCCTGGCAGAGATCATAAGCGTTGTAGTTATCGTCGCCGTCGAGATCGATCAGGAATCCGGTCGCTCTATCGTGTCCACAACCCTGCGAGACACCCTTGGCGGAGTAGACGTCGTTGCCCCCAACGTCGTAGAGAATCCCCAGCGACATGTGGGTGCCGTTGCCCTGGGCATACTGGAACGATATATACTGATCGTTGCCGCCACCGTCGGCCAGCATACCGAGGCCGTACCAGTACGACGCTCCCTGCCCGTAGATATCGGAGATGTAAATATCATTGCCGGATTTATCAATTAGCATACCGACACCACCGGACATCTTGGGGCGGAGGCCGTAGCCGAAACCCTGCGAAAGCGACAGATAATGATCGTCATAGCGGATGAAGTCCTTGTATTTTCCGCCGGCGAAGTAGTTGTCGTTACCGGCGTTGTCAATCAGCACGCCGACACCGTCCACGAAACCGAAGCCCTGCGAGAACAAGGCGGCGTGATAGCTGTCGTTGCCGTCGTCGTCGCGTAATATGCCGACCCCGAAACATCCCGCGCCCATGGTAAAGGTATCGCCGTAATAACGGTCGTTGCCCTTCATATCCCAGAGCACCCCTACACCAAATAGCCCCGCGCCCAGTGTCCAGGAGCCGGCGTTGTAGAGGTCGTCGCCGTCATAATCGATTATCATATTCGATCCGAAGAAATAAGGGCTGATACGATTCTGGGGCATGTTATAGGTATCGTCACCGCCGTAATCGATGATATAGGTATGATGCCCGGTGCCCTCGAACTCGAT
>CP070742.1:3583249-3603648 GCA_020348065.1 Candidatus Zixiibacteriota bacterium | reverse complement strand
ATCCTGGAAAAATAGTTGTCTTCGTCGTAATTGATATCGTCATTACTGGCGACCATCGTCTGGCAATCGCCTGTCCAGAGTTCCAGATATGTATCGTCCATGGCAGGATCGCAGACGCCCCCGGTAGGATGAGTCTGGATAGTAACGTGCTGATCAGACGCTAACGTAAACGTATACCAATCATGATCGTCCAGGTCCATGGTATGCGCGGCGCACCAGACGGTATCGCCGCAGGCGATAGGATTGCCGGTCTCGCAGGTGTTGTTCGGCTCAACCTCGGATACTTTGTTGAGCGGAACCGGAAGCTCCACGCTCGGCGCCAGGGAAAGCAGTTGCTCATATTCGGCTCTCTCGCTGGCATCTATCACGCCGTCAGCCTTGATATCCTTCATCCGACTCGCACTCGCGGGCCGCTCAATCGCAGACTTCGGCTGTTTCTCTATGGCGATATTTTCACCGGAACCGGCCGTCGGAGTTCTATCAAGGTCGCTGGCAACAGAAACCATCCAGACCAACACAACAATTAAAAGTAAACACAAGGAAAGGAATTTTTTCATAATATTCTTTTCTCCTGAGCTGTCAAATTAACCTTAATCTCTTGAATAGCGTTAAAAAAAACAATACTGATTTCCGTGATATTAATGTTAACAATTAGCATAGGTGTTAACCCGTACAAGTTTCTATAAAAAATAACCTCCTTTTGGTTGATTAACATT
Source organism: Candidatus Zixiibacteriota bacterium (assembly GCA_020348065.1). Classification (GTDB taxonomy): domain Bacteria; phylum Zixibacteria; class MSB-5A5; order UBA10806; family UBA10806. The sequence goes on along the minus strand of CP070742.1, from coordinate 3,602,932 downwards.
AAAGCCTGAACCAAGAAAAGGTATTTTGACGATAATTTATCCCGGTTGCCCACCAAAGAGGATAACCTCTCTCTCAATAAAGGCTTCTCCGGTAGAAATTTGATTGCTTCTCCAATGCCGCCATCGGATGTCTGCTCTACGGAATGAACCTCTTGACCTATACCGGCGTCATAAACCCTCGTCCAGATTGTGTCTCCTTCGTTCCGTGCTTGGCCATAGTTGGAAAAGACCAGCATCATTAAGGCCCCAAAAATTATTATCTTAAGCCCTATTTTTCCCGCAAACCTAGTTCTCACATTCCAGGTCTTTTTTAATTTTTAAACATCTTCGAACGGAATAAAATTCCCGATATCCGCTTAATAAATTAATAAGTATTTAAACAACTCCGGCGAATTCGAATTACAAAGTTTCGGACGTTCTTTCATGTTTTTTCAAAAACACGGGCGGCCATCTTTTCCAAAGCTGAGGGCTACTTGCTTTAAATGTTTTTTACATCACCTCCCTAAATCAACCTTTCCGGGATTCGATAATCTTCAGCTCTTCCCCAATAACTTCAATCGCGGATAGCCCGGATTGCGCCGGAGATGACAGATAACACTTTGATTCACAATGAGTTAAATCGAACCTCCTGAGTTCTTTGGGATCGATCTCTTTTGCCATAGCAATCCTACAATATTGTTACTACTATCTTTAAAATTAGTAGTAGTAGTTACACTATTTTCAATATAAATGTAAGATCTTGACTGTCAAGATAAAAAATAGCTTTTTTTCGAAAATATCAGATCATAGCTGGCACATAAGCCGCTATTCTCCGGTCTCCCGAATAAAAACCGGACTTTGCGGAAGCCATCGATATACAGGGTCTCAATTTGTCCTCCCCGATAAGATCCACGGATTGATAATCCCACCAATAAAAAAACAAGCGCGGCTCTCATGGTTCATCCTTTCTTCCACAAACTCTCCTTCAAATTATTTGTAATTAACGACCTATATTTTAGTAGCTCGATTATAAATTGCCCGGTATTTGCTGACCACCCTTAATCCATCCATAATTTCTGGTTATCGCATGTTAAAGCTGCTTACGCCAAGATGTGGTGAATAGTAGAGTAATTTATCAAGTATAAAACCAGGAAAATTGGCCGGTGACAATATGATCCGATAGCATGAGTTTTTATTTATAAGCAGGTTGATTTAAATATATGATTTTGTTTTCAATACTCTGCGGCATAAGCTGTGGTCCCGCAAATCACTTTGTTATTGCCTCGAAAAAGAAATCCTCCCGGGACGGTCTCGAATTTCCAATGGGTCGTTTCAAAGGCTATTTCTAACTAATCGCAGCCACTCTTGATAAAAAAAACCTTGATGTTTTGCCGATAAATAATATATTTTAATGGAATTGTCTACCGAATGAAAATTGAACTTCGCCGGTCTTCCACTAAGGAGAAGTGCGTGATGAAAAAAACGGTTATGTTCACTTTGACGTTGGGTATTTGTTTTATGTATTCGACATCATCCGGAGAAACGGTTTACTTTCCCGACATACCCGGCTCCGGTTTCGAGTTGTTGGAGCAAAGCGAGTACGGCGTTAGAGTAAAGTACTCAATCAACGAATTGTTTATAGATGACCTCGTAGTCGATGGTCGAACTATGAAAACAATTCAGGTGCCCGGTATATTTCTTCCCAACAATGAAGGCGCTCCCAACCTTCCCGGTATAGGCAGAATGATAGCGATTCCCCGGGGTTCGGTTGCCGGGCTCCGGATTGAGGGGTTCAAGACCGAAATAATGCGCGATATCGATCTCGCCCCCGCCCCTCAGATTCCTTTTGATACGGATGACAGCCCTCTCAAATATGTTAAAGATGAATCCATTTATTCGGTCAATCAAGACTATCCCGCCGAACCCGTTCTCATTTCGGATCCGGCTAAACTGCGCGGAGTAGATTACGTGATTCTGGGAATTACCCCATTCCAGTATAATCCGGTTACCAGGGATCTAATTATCTATAAGGAGATATCGGTAAATGTGGATTTCACGGGAGGCAGCGGTCAATTTGGCGAGAACAGGCTTAGAAATCGGTTCTGGGAACCGATACTGAGCGCCAATCTTATAAACTATAACATCTTGCCAAAAGTAGACTTCAATCAAATCGATCCCAATCCCTCGGAGACCGACGATTTTGAGTACGTTATTATCGTCCCCGACGATCCGGATTTTATTACTTGGGCGGATACGATAAAAAATTGGCGCACCCTTCAGGGTATCCGGACCGGGGTAGTGAATCTTTCGGATATAGGCGGAAATACAACGACCGCTATCGAGAATTATATAAATAACGCCTATAACACCTGGGATATACCCCCGGCCTCGGTTCTGCTTTTGTCCGATTATCAGAATTCCGGCCTGACCTATGGTATTACGTCACCCATGTGGGACAATTACTGCGTGTCAGACAATATCTACGGCGACGTGGATAACGACGATCTGCCCGATGTGGTGATGGCCCGGATTACCGCGCAGGACCCCGATGATCTTTCGTTAATGATAAATAAATTTCTGGATTACGAGAGAAACCCTCCCACCAGCCCCGATTTCTATGACCATCCCATTACCGCCGGAGGATGGCAGACCGAGAGATGGTTTATTCTCTGCACGGAAATCTGCCGGGGATTCATGAGTAACGTCCTGGGCAAAAACCCGGTTAGAGAATACGCTATTTACGACGGAACTCCGGGATCGGTCTGGTCTACGAATGCGAATACGTATATGCTGGTTGATTACTTCGGACCCAACGGTCTCGGATATATTCCGGCGACGCCGGCCCACCTGACGGACTGGGGCGCAAATGCGACGCGGATCAACAACGATATCAATTCCGGGGCATTTGTACTTCTGCACAGAGACCACGGATCGGAAACCGGCTGGGGAGAACCGGATTACCATATCGGCGATTTGGCCGGATTGAACAATACCATGCTTCCTCACGTGTTTACCATAAACTGCCTGACGGGAAGATTCGATTACGGCAGCCAGGTATTCACCGAGGCTTTCCACCGTATGCAATATGGAGCCCTGAGCCTCACCGCTGCATCCGAGATCTCTTATTCATTTGTTAACGATACTTATATATTCGGTATCTGGGATTATATGTGGCCGAACTTCGATCCCGGTTATGGTAATCCCGGAATCGATAATTTGAATCCCTGCTTTGCGAACGCTTCAGGCAAACACTACCTGCAGGCGTCCAACTGGCCATATAACCCGCAGCACAAGGTATATACTCACCACCTGTTTCATCATCATGGTGATGCTTTTACCACCGTATATTCCGAAGTTCCCCTGGCGCAGACGGTTGTTCATGACCCCGTATTGCTGGCGGGTCCGAATTTCTTCACCGTTACCGCGCAACCCGGCGCCATGGTCGGCCTGACTGTTAATGGAGATATTATCGGGACCGGCTTGGGTACCGGATCTCCGGAATCTATTCCCATCGAACCCCAGATACCCGGCTATAATATGATCGTTACGGCGACGCTTCCGAATTACTACCGATACGAGGCAACTATCCCCATTATTACGACTTCAGGAGCTTATGTTATCTACGATTCCAGCGCGGTCGATGACGCATCCGGGAATGGAAACGGCGTAATTGAGTTCGGTGAAAACATAAACCTGGGAGTTCAACTTGAGAATGTCGGATCCGACACTGCCTATGGCGTTACAGCAAAATTGAGAAGCTCAGATATTTACATAACGCTGACCGATAGTTCGCAGTATTACGGCGATATCGCCGACGGCGAGACGTCCTATATCGCCGGGGCTTTCGCTTTCGACGTATCCGTCGACGTTCCTGATAATCATAATACTAACTTCGAAGTCGAGGTCAGCGATGCCAACGACAGCGTCTGGACAAGCTACTTTAATTTAAGAGCCTATGCTCCCGAACTGGTTTTTATCGAGGTTTTGGTGGATGATGCTGCCGGTAATGGAAATGGAATCCTGGAAGGGGGGGAGACGGCCGACATGATAGTCACGCTCGAGAACACCGGTGGATCGGACGCTTTGACGGTCACCGGACTGCTCTCGGAAGACGATGACCTGGTTGACATTACCGACGCCAATGGATCTTTCGGCGATATCATTGCGGGCGGCAATGGCGACAACTCTGCCGATCCGTTTCTTGTAGTGGCCGATACTGCCTTGCCCATGGGGCATTCAATATATTTCGATCTCGATCTAACTGCATCCGGTGGATATTCAGCCTCCGCACAATTCATACTCAAAACGGTTCAGACGTTTGAATATGACGACGGCGGCTTGAGAGCCACCAACGATTGGGAATGGGGAACTCCGCAGAACTACGGTCCGCCCTCAGCGTACTCCGGAACGAAGTGCTGGGGAACGGTGATCGATGGTTATCGTACTGCGGGCGGCCCTGCTCCCAATGGCTTCATCTATTCAAACCTGAACTTTTATGTGGATATAGCTGCCAGCGCCTCGATGTCGTTTTATCACTGGTATCACACGTCCGGAAGCACATATGACAGTATAAATGTGAAAATCAACGACGGATCGGGCTGGCAGTTTCTCTATACAAACTACGGAGAGAACGCAGGCTGGGAACTGCTGAATATCGATCTTTCCAGTTTTTCGGGCCTGGCCGAAATTTCCCTGGAATATTTCTCCCGGTCCAGTATTATCGATAGGCCCGGGTGGTACATCGATGATCTGGCGCTTCTCGGCTGCTCCATGTGGTTCCCCACCGACGATGTGGCCGCGATATCCGTAGACAATCCCTACTCGCTTCTCTTTGCCGGCGTACCCTATGATATTGTAGGAACATGTGAAAACTTCGGAAGTGATCCTCAAACCTTCGATGTAACCATGACAGTTTCCGATTCGATAACTCATACGGTCCACTATGCGGATACCACCCGGCTTTCCCTCGACCCAAATGTGTCGCAACAGGTTACTTTCGATCCTTTCAGCCCGCTGTCAGAAGGTGTATATGAATTTACGCTGGCTGTGGACAATCCGGGAGATACTAACCCTTTAAACGATACGGCAAAGGTATATTTAATTGCATATCAACACTTCTCCGAAGGCGGCCCCGATAATTTCGGTTACCGCTGGATTGACAATTTCAGTCAGTATCCGCAGGCTCCGACGTTCGATTACATCGATCTGACCAGTTCGCCGTCGGCCATTGTAGTCGGTTCCGGATCAGGCAACTACGGCGAATTCCCGGTCGGGTTCCGTTTCGAATTTTATGGTGTCGATTATACCACAGCATATATCAACGGCTACGGATATCTTTCTTTCGGAAACATGTACAGTTCGTCGACAAATGACTGCCCCATGCCGAACTCATCCACACCAAATGAACCTCTCATTGCCGGATTCTGGGATTACGGTTACTGCAATTCATCTTATGACGGAATTTGCCTGATGGAGACGTTCGGCGCCGCTCCCGACCGTTATACCGTTATACAGTATCATAACTGGAGGCGAAGCAACGTCAATCTCGAATGGGAAATCATCTTGCACGAGAATGGTGACATAATATACCAGTATCTTGATGTCGATGAAGGAGGTTCATTCGGCCAGGGTCAAAGCGCGGCGGTCGGACTCGAGGATTACACCCTTACCGGAGCCGGAATATCATACCTGTGCAATGACGATAATCCCGGAAACAGGTTGATCGACAGCCTGGCGATAAAGTGGTACACTCCCGTATATGCGCACGATATTTGCGTCGAAGAATTCATATCACCCTACGGTTCAGGAATTATCAACGATCCCTTTACCCCCGAAGTGCTTTTCGAAAATAACGGTACCAGCAACGAAACCGATGTTCCGGTTCGCCTCTTGATAGATCCCGGCGCATATGACGATCAGCAGATTATTGCGACATTCAATTCCGGCGCCAATATACCGCAGCAATTCGCCCAGTTCACGCCGACGACAGGCGGAGTATATACATTGAAGGCCATAAGCGAATTGGTCGGCGATGAAGATCCGGGCAGCGATACCCTGGCAATGCTGTTTACCGCGTATGACGACATCTTAAATTTCGAAACCGGTAACGGCGGCCTTATTGGCACCAACGAATGGGAGTGGGGCGCTCCAAGCGGAACAAGCCCACCGGCTTATTCGGGTGTTAATTTATGGGGTACGGTACTCACAGGGATATATCCTGCGGTCGCTACTATTTCAAATCTTGATTTTCAGATTAACATAACCGGCGCCGGCGCCCTCGTCGACTTCATGGAGTACAGGGATATGTCCTCGGCCTCCGGTTACGCCAGGGTATTCGCCGACAGCGGAATCGGATATGAGTTACTGGATGAGAGACAGGGTAACCCCGAGGTCTGGGAACCTTATTCAATAGATCTTTCGGCCTACAGCGGTATTGTTAATATCCGTCTGCAGTTCGAGCATTCTACCTACGTTGGCGCATATACCGGTTGGTATATTGACGATCTGGCGCTTTCCAACTGCCTGATCGTTGCGCCTGAAATCGAGGTTACTCCCGTGGCTATCAGCGGCGAGGCTTATTCGGGCTTTTCCGATGCCGACACCATAACGATCTCCAATACTGGCGACGGAACGTTGAATTATACCATTAATTGTGTTCCAGATCCCATGGTAACTCGTAACAACGGCAAACTGGAAACGTTGTACGACACGGGCGATTTTAAGGTGTTACGACGCCTCGCCGGGTATTATCCGGTTGAAGACAAGCTAAAAGTTGAAAATCTCGTCGAGAATACGAAAGGAGAACCGTATTTTCTTCCTGTACCTTTAAGCATCGGCGGTCCCGACGCTTTCGGTTATACCTGGATAGATTCAGACGAACCGGGCGGCCCTGCCTACGACTGGATCGATATTTCATCCGTCGGAATTCCCATACCTCTTAGCGATGATGATAACGAAGGACCGTTCCCTCTAGAGTTTGCGGTCAGCTATTACGGCAATTTATTCTCGCAGGTGTACGTCTGTTCCAACGGTTGGGTTTCCTTCACCAGCAATTCAACGTCTTTGAGCAATACGACTCTGCCGTCAAGCGGAGAGCCGAACAATACTCTTTCCATGTTCTGGGATGACCTGAATCCCGCCAGCGGCGGCACGGTTTACTATTACGCCGATGCCGCAAACAACCGCTTCATCGTCTCCTATGACGGCGTGCCTCACTACTCAAATAACGGATCTCTGTACTTCCAGGTAATTATCAACGCCGATGGCTCGATCCTGTATCAGTATAATACCATGAATCACGGGGGACACACCGTTTCCGCATCAATCGGCACCGAAAATAACGATGGCACTATTGGATTGGAATACGATTATAACTCCAATCCCCCGGCCATTCACGATAATCTGACTATCCTGTTCCAGCCGCCGACCTTCTGGTTCTATTCGGACGTCAATTCGGGCTCGATTGCCCCCGGCGGCGGACCCGATCCCGTTGAAATCACCATGGATGCTTTAGAATTGACAAGCGGCGTTTATACCGGAAACGTTCAGATTCTGTCCAACGATCCGGATGAATCGATCATTAACGTGCCGGTCACATTCACAGTCAGCGGCTGCGATTACGTCGTCGGCGACGTTAACGGCAGCGACGTTTACAGCGGATTTGATATCACTTATAGTGTTGCGTATCTTAAGGGCGGCCCTGAACCGCTATGCGATAGTTGCGAGTGCCTGCCGCATTCATTCTTCTGGACCTGCGGTGACGTTAACGCCGACTGCGTATATAACGGCCTCGATATCTCGTTCGGCGTTTCCTACTTTAAATACGGTACCACGGAACCTATGCCCTGTCCCGATTGCCCTCCGCCGGGTATTTCCGCGCGCGAAATCAAGAAAACGGAGACCCTCGATGTTTTTAAGGGCAAAACCAAGTCCCGGAAAGCATTCGAGAAGAGATAATTCAAGCCCGAAATTCCGTAAAGAAATAACTGTTTTGGCTTAAGGCCTTTTAATCGGGTCTCTCGAACGAGAGACCCGATTCCTTTTATCATTTATATCCGCCGATGCCTAATTACAATCACGACATATAAAAAAATAAACACTCCCATCGGTTTCATTCCGAGGAGGGCAATAATAACGCCTTTTGGCTTTTTATCGAATCGAATAATTAAAATCTCTTCTGATATGAATGGCAGTAGGGCTGGCCGTTATTTTTCTCATAATAATCCTGATGGTAATCCTCGGCACCCCAGAACGGTCCGGCTTTGATCACCTCCGTGGCTACTTTATAGCCTTTTTCTTTCAGTATCCCTATCAGTTTTTCAGCGATTTCTTTCTGATTGCCATCTGTATAAAATACGGCCGATCTATACTGCTCTCCAATATCCGGACCCTGACGATTGACTTGGGTGGGATCGTGTATTTCGAAGAATAGCCTGGCCATCTCCTCATAGGACGTTTTCTCCGGATCGTACATCACCTCAATCGTCTCCGCGTGACCGGTATTGGTGTAGGAGACTTCTTTATAAGTCGGATTTTCCTTGTTTCCCCCCATATATCCTACGGTGGTAGAAATCACTCCTGCTGCGTTCTGGAAATAATATTCAACCCCCCAGAAACAGCCGCCGGCGAAATACGCTTTCTCATACCTATCGGTCTTTTTTTCCGGAATAAATTTCATAGAGATGGAATTAACGCAATGTCTTACGTTTTTATCGGTAAAGCCCTCCCCCTCGAAAACATGTCCCAGGTGCGCACCGCAATTATTACAAAGGATCTCCGTACGTACTCCGTCGGCATCCCGCTGACGCTTAACCGCACCCGGGATTTCGTCGTCAAAGCTCGGCCATCCGCACTGCGAATCAAATTTATCCACGGATCGGTAAAGTGGAGAGTCGCATCTTTTACAAACGTATGTACCTTTCTCCCAGAGATCGTAATAAATCCCGGAAAAAGGTCTTTCTGTGCCCTTATCGATAATGACGGCCTCTTCTTCGGGCGTTAACTTATTGTAATTCATATCCGCATCTTCCAGTTTATCTGATGAAATAACTATAAATGTCATGCCGGCTATAAATATCATAGCCGGCGTCATTCTAAATATTGCCGATTTCGGTTTCCTGAAAATTCCCGTTAATCTTTCCATTCTATCAATATAAAATCATCCATAAGGTAAATTGTTCCCCCAAAACCCATTTCTCACTTATGGTTAACATCGTTTGATATTGCAATATTCAAGCCCAGCGCCTATCTTTTCACGAACATATGAACGAGAATCGCACTACCAAGAGAGCTGCCCTGATCGTCGCCACCGTGAGTTCTTTTATCGGGCCTTTCATGGGCTCCTCGGTTAACATCGCCCTGCCCTCCATCGGAACCGATTTCTCTATGGGAGCGGTTCTGCTCGGTTGGGTGAACACCGCCTATCTGCTTGCCGCTTCAACCTTCCTTATCCCTTTCGGCCGATTGGGCGACATCTATGGAAGAAAGAGAATATATATGTGGGGAGTGCTGGTATTCACCTGTTCGTCGATTCTTATTGCCAACTCGGGTTCGGGAAACACCGTAATATTATTCAGGATCTTCCAGGGTTTTGGAGCCTCAATGATCTTCGCCACCGGTATGCCGATTTTAATATCCGTATTTCCGGTGGGCGAAAGAGGAAAAGCCCTGGGAATCACCGTGGCCGCCGTATATCTGGGCCTCTCCGTCGGCCCGTTCTTTGGCGGGATCATCACCCAGCATCTCAACTGGCGCTTTATTTTCTGGCTTAACCTTCCCCTCGGTTTAATCCTTCTGGCGGTCATTTTCTTTATGCTTAAAGGCGACTGGGCCGAAGCCCGGGGAGCCAATTTTGATTTAACCGGGTCCATGATCCTGGCTTTTTCCCTGCTGGCTACCATGTATGGTTTTACAAATCTACCGGAGTTCTACGCGTTTTTCCTGATCGTTTTCGGGCTATTGGGCATCACTTCCTTCGTGATTTTTGAATTACGTACATCGAATCCGGTGATGGATATAAACTTATTCCGATTCAATACCGTATTCGCTTTTTCCAATCTGGCAGCGTTGATCAATTACGCCGCGACTTTTGCGGTCGGTTTTCTGCTGAGCCTCTATCTGCAGAGGCTAAAAGGGCTGTCCCCGCAGGAAGCGGGCCTGGTATTGGTTTCCCAACCGATCATTCAGGCTATCTTTTCCCCTCTTGCGGGACGGCTGTCGGATAAAACCGAGCCGCGCACAGTCGCCTCGCTGGGGATGACCCTGACGCTGATAGGATTGGTTATGTTATTTTTCCTGGATTCCGATTCGTCCATAAAATACATAATCCCCTGTCTGGTAGTCCTCGGACTCGGTTTCGCCCTTTTTTCCTCCCCCAATACCAACGCCATCATGAGTTCCGTGGAACGACGTTTCTTCGGTGTGGCCGGCGCCATGGTGAGCACCATGCGACAGATCGGCATGATGTTTTCTATGGGAATTGTGATGATGATCCTGGCCCTGCTTCTGGGGGATTCCCCCATAACTCCCGAAAATCAGGAACAATTCATGGCCAGCGTAAAAATAGCCCTCGCGGTGTTTGCCGTTATGTGTTTTGGAGGAATCTTCGCCTCCCTGGCTAGGGGAAAGCTTAATAGAAGTTAGATTACGTAATCGAAGATACTTGGTTAACGTTCGTAGCGGATGGCAAGACTGTAAAATGTATTATACAAAATTACAGTTTACGTCTTTTATTTTCCGGGAACTTTTAAGGCCGAATTGGAGCTTTTTATTCTGGCCTTTCTAACACCTTAGATTTTATCGGACGTATCCGGATTTTTAGAATGGAGAAGACATGAAAGTCAAAGATATTATAGCCAAAAAGGGTTCCAAGGTCTATACCGGTTCCTCGTCATTCACGGTTAAGGATGCTTTAGACAGTCTGCTGGAACATAAGGTGGGGGCATTGGTTATAGTCGATGACACTGAATTTCCGATAGGTATAATAACCGAAAAAGACATTTTGTATCTGGCGTGCAACCGTGAAAACTGGCGGGATTTGACAGTCGGCGAGAATATGACCCCCGATCTCATAATCGGTCTTCCCGATGATGATGTCGAGTATATAATGTCGCTTATGACCTTGAACCGGTTCAGGCATGTCCCCATCCTGCGGGACGGCAAACTTGCGGGCATTATTTCTATAGGGGATATAGTAAAGGCTCAATTAAAAATCGTAAAAGCGGAAAACAGGCATCTAAGCGATTATATTACGGGAAAATATCCCGCATGATCGAATTAAATTAATAATATTTCAAAATCGGTCAGGTACCGGTTTTTATTATATCCAGCTTATCGATTATGAATTGCGCCAGTTCGGTAATATTATCCCGCCTGAAATTTTTTATTCCGGGTATCAGGGTGGCGCCGGCGACAACCGCCAGGAGACTCGGATCTCCGGCGTAGCAAGATTCTCCGTCGGAGCCGATACATTCGATCATCGGGGCGTCAAGCTCCCCGGTACCTTCCAGAATAAGTAGATCGATCTTTCTATACAGAACATCATAAATTCTCTTTCTATCCTCTTCGGTTACCCCACCCGCATGGCAAACGAACTCACCCGGCGAAACTAATACCGCCGAATTGCATCCGGCCTTCCGATACCGCCAGGTATCCGTATCGGGACGGTCGAATTCGTGATCGTGCGAGGTCGTCTTCAGCGCAGCCACGCTAAGATCCCGCCTGTTAAACTCTCTGGAGATCGCTTCTATTAAAGCGGTTTTGCCGCTCTTCTTATTTCCCACTATTCTGAGCGTTTTTACCATGATCGGTTTTAACCCGCTGTAATATCATCGGGCCTGTTTATATTTTTAAGACTGTTAACACCGCCATCCGGAAAAATTGTTTTATATCTTAAACGCTTTAGCCCCTCCGAAATCATGAGCTCGTTTCTATTCAATTGATCCCGCCATAACGGAGCGGTACGGCTATGATAAAGGGCCACCAGAGGCTCCGGCCTCTCATCCGCGGTGAGCGAAATGAAATCAAAAGACTCATCGGTTGCCGTCACCAACGACTCCAGATCCTGCGCTGTGATATTGGGAAGATCAACCGCCAGCATTAAGCCCCAGGCGGTCTCGCATTTTTCCAGGGCGGCAACTATGCCCCCCAGGGGACCCGAATCCGGTCGCGCATCCTTTATTATAAATCCGGGATCGATTTGAAAATCATTGAGATTATCGCCCACCACAAAAGGATGCCAACCGAGAAGTTCCTTCAGAATACCGATCGTTCTCTCAATTAATGTTATACCCGAGACCAGGATTTTACGTTTATCTCTGCCGAACCTCTCGCTTTTTCCGCCGGCTATGACAAAACCAGTAATATCGGATCTCATCTTGCTTGATCCATCCATTCGATAACCACTTCCATACCTTTTTTGACGGTTCTGGTCCCACCTTCAGCAAATATGAAACCGTTTATCCCCTTTATGGACGACAGCCGTCCTGACTGCTGCCGTATGGAGGGAAAGACGATTATGCCGTTTTCAGTTTCCTCTATACGCGCGCCGATAACGCAAAAACGGCTCCCTTTTACGGACAAGTCAGCCCCCAATATGGCCTTGCCTTTGCGCGGACGATAGTCAAGTCCGCTGAGCCTGGCGATAATCCTTCTTGCGTGTAGATGATACCCGACCACAACGCTTACGGGATTGCCCGGCAGACCCAGAAGCCATCTATTCCTTATCCGGGCCAGAAGCACCGGTTTCCCCGGTTTTACATAAGTCTTGTGGAAGAGTATCTCCCCGCCGATTTTCTCCACGGCTTGCGGAATAAGATCATAATCCCCCATGGAAACGCCGCCCGACGAAATCAACAGGTCGCAATCGCGCATAATATCCTCAAGGATTTTGCATAATTCATCAAACTCATCGGTTGAGGTTTTAAAGCTGTGAGAAATCCCGTGACCATCCTTTTTCAGAAGCGACCTTAACACGTAATCATTGGAACCGTAGATCTTTCCTCGAGGAAGCTCTTCCCCCGGCGTAACCAGTTCCGAGCCTGTGGATAATATCGCGATCTTCGGTTTAGGCGCGACTTTCACATCGAGTCTTCCGATGGATGCCAGAATACCGATGGCGATCGGATCCAGTATAACGCCTTTTTTGTAAAGCAGCTCGCCTTTTTTTATATCATCCGCTACGGGGCGAATGAAATTGTCCTTAGGCGGTTTGCTTTCGATTATAACGCGATCAACGTCGATGGATACGTCCTCGATTCTGATAACCGAATCCGCGCCATCCGGCAACGGCGCCCCGGTCATAATCTTCGCGGTATACCCTTCCTCAAGGCTTTCGCCGGACGAATCCCCGGCGGCGATAATCTTCTGAATCGGCAATCGCCACGGCCCAAGGCCTGTTAGATCGGATAACCTTACGGCGAATCCGTCCATCGCGGAATTGGCGAACCGGGGAACATTTATGCGCGATATGATATCCTCCCGGAGCGCGCATCCCAGGGCTTCAAGCAGGGGAATCGATGCCGGTTCAAGCTCTGTAACCTCTTTTTCTATTATTTCAAAAGCTTCCTCTAACGTGATCATTCTTAAACATCTCCCGTCAATATGGTTAACTTTTTAATATGTAAAATTATAATTGTCTCGGCAACCCAAATATTCGAACACCATTCCCGAAATATCCGTCATTATAGATCAATTATCCTTATGATTTAACCTTTAAAAATTGTATTGATTAAAAATAAAGATTCTTTATAATAATTCCCTTGTTTATGGTTATGTAAAGCGTTTGGATCAGTTAAACTTTTGGAAAGAATGCGGCTTGCGGAAAATTACTAATTTTGGTGAATTATCACTAAGATCATTCTCATATAGATTTATAAACGTTAGCGGAATACATCACCAGGAGGCCCGACCTGATAAGGATTAACGACAATCTCTGCAAGGGCTGTAATATCTGCATCGAGTTCTGTCCCTTGAACGTTTTCGAACGCTCGGACAAACTGAACAGGAAAGGCTACTACGTTCCGATTGTGGCTAGGGAAAATGATTGCAACTACTGCGGTATCTGCGATCTCCTCTGCCCGGAGTTCGCCATAGTCTTGGTGAAAGAAAAAAAGAAAGATGGCGTTAAACGAAAATAGAATCCGGTACCTGAAGCGTCTGGAGGGCAACACCTACTTCCTCCTGGGCGATGAGGCCTGCTCTTTCGGTGCCATCTACGCCGGATGCGACTTCTTCGCGGGATACCCCATTACCCCCGCCAGCGAGATAGCCGAGCGGATCGCCGAGGAGCTCCCCAGGGCCGGCGGATTCTGTATCCAGATGGAGGACGAGCTTGCCAGCATGGGCGCCATTATCGGAGCCTCATGGACAGGGGCGCGTTCCATGACCGCCACCAGCGGGCCGGGTTTCTCCCTCATGCAGGAGAATATCGGCTACGCCATCATGACCGAGACCCCCTGCGTCGTGGTCGATGTCCAGCGCTCGGGGCCATCCACCGGCCAGGCTACCAAGCCTGCCCAGGGCGACGTTCTGCAGGCGCGCTGGGGCACTCACGGTGACCATAACATCATCGCCCTCGCTCCCAACTCCGTGCAGGAATGCTTCGATCTGGCAATGGAATGCTTCGACCTCGCCGATACCTACCGCACCCCGGTGATCTTCCTAATGGACGGCGAGATAGGCCATATCCGGGAAAGCGTAACCATGCCCCAATTATCAGCTCTCAAACACGCCCAAAGAAAATCGGCCAAACCGGGAGAGGACGTTTTCGGCGGGCCGGAGCTTATACCCGGCATAGTCCATTACGGCGAAGGGCGGTTCGTGCATGTCACCGGCTCCACCCATAAGGCCAACGGCATGAGGGACGTTACCACTCAAAGCGTTCACGATACTCTCATCCGGCGAATTTATAAAAAGATCGATGAAAACCGCGAGAAGATAATAAAGGTGGACAAAAATATTTGCGAAAGCGGAAAAAGCAAGGTGGGAGTCATTTCCTACGGCGCGTCTTCGAGGCCCTCTCTAGGTGCGGTGAAAAAGGCGCGATCCGAGGGCAAGGATATCGATTTTCTCAGACTAATTACCATCTGGCCCTTCGCCAAAAAGCAGGTGGAGGATTTCGCCAAGAACCTAAATAAAATCCTGGTGCCGGAGATGAACCTGGGGCAAGTTTCCCGCGAGATCGAAAGGTTTGTCAATTGCGACATTATCTCCGTCTCCAAAATCGGCGGCGTACCGCATGCGGTGGATGAAATCTATTCGGAAATCATGAGGGTGGCCTGATGGACGAGTACCGGCACCGGCTCATGGACTACCTGCGGGAGGAGATATTCCCACACAGATTCTGCGTGGGATGCGGATGCGGAACCGTGCTGAATGTATTCACCAACGCCATCGACGCTCTCGGTATCGACCCCAAGAAGATGGTCTGCGTTTCGGGGATAGGCTGTTCCTCCTGGATACCCAGCCCCTATTTCAAGGTCGATATGCTTCATACCACCCACGGCCGCCCCGTAGCTTTCGCCACCGGCGTGAAGATTATGCGTCCTGACATGAAAGTGATAGTTATCGCGGGTGACGGTGACGTTACCGGCATCGGCGGCAACCACCTGATACACGCCGCCCGCAGGAATATCGATCTCACCGTTATAATGGTTAACAACATGATCTACGGCATGACCGGCGGCCAGGTGGCGCCTACAACGCCCACAGGCGTGAAAACCGCAACCACACCCTACAGAAATGTAGAGCCGCCTTTCAAGGTGGCCGACCTGGTGGCGGCGGCCGGCGCCAGCTATGTCGCTCGCTGGACCACCTACAACGTTATTCCCCTGAAGAAATCAATCCAGGAAGCAATTAATAAAAAGGGATTCAGCTTCATCGAGATTGTCTCCCAATGCCCCGACAACTACGGCCGCAGAATAGGCCTGCGCACCGCCATCGAGTTTTTGCACTTATTCAAGGAGAAAGCTATCCGGGTGGAAAAAACCGCCAAAATGACCAAAGAAGAATTGAAAGACAGAATAATTATCGGGAAACTCCAGGATGACGACCAGCCGGAATACGTTACCGAACTCCATAAGATTACCGAAGAAGAAGTTGCGAAAATAAAAGAGGAGGCCAGGGCGTGATCATCCGTTTTGGCGGGATCGGCGAACAGGGCATCGTCCACATTTTGCGAGTCATAGCTTGCTATGACCGCAAAATCGCCGGGCCAATCAAAGAGCCGTCAAGGCAAGTCTCCGGATCCCGCGAAGCGGGGCCGTGACTCGCTACTTGAAAGAGGAGGCCAGAGCGTGATCATCAGATTCGCCGGGTTCGGCGGGCAGGGCATCGTGCTGTCCAGCTATATCATGGGCCAGGCGGCCGTTTTCGACGGTAAGAAGGCGTTGCAGAACCAGTCCTACGGCAGCGAATCGCGCGGCGGCGAAACCCGCGGCGATGTCATCATCTCCGACGATGATATATACGACCTCGAGCCGACCAGGTACGACCTATTGGTAGCCATGACCCAGCCCGGCTACGATAAGTTCATCTCCAGCCTGAAACCGGGCGGGACATTGATAATAGACAAGGACCTGGTCATCGCCGACAGCAAAGACGAGCCGAAAAACATCTCCAAACACGCCCTCAGCGCCACCGATATAGCTTCCAAAAAATTCAACCGCAAGATAATCGCCAACATGATCATGTTGGGCTACCTGAATACAGTTTTAAACCTGGTATCGGAATCGTCATTATCGAAGGCCATCGAAAAAAACGTCCCCGCCGGCACCGAGGAGCTCAACTTGAGCGCCATGCGAGAGGGCATCACCCTCGCCAAACAGGAATTGAAAAGTCAATAATTCCGTTGGGGTTTGATTAATCAAACCCCTACAAATAAAAGATAAACAAAACTCCGGTAGGGGCTCAAAATTTTGAGCCCCTACAATAATATATCGATCTTCACATTCACCGTAATGTCGGGTCACCCGACCCGACACATTTCCTTGAGTAGGTCGGGTTCCGAACGAAATGAGAAACCCGACATCATAGCCGTAGGTTTTTGTGCTTGGCAGACGTCTTCGTCTGCCAACTAAATCACCGTGGTATCGGTTCACCAGACTCGACAAATATTCTGCGTGTCGCAATTTATTGCGACCGCAGCCTATCCCGTTCGCGGTCATAATAAATTATGACACGCGGCCTTAGACTCGCACCTAATTCGTAGGTCCGGTCTCCCCGAGACCTGACATCCAGGCTTCAAATCCCGGGGGGATTTGACCTACAACCACTCCCCCGTCATTCCCAACTCGATTGGGAATCCAGAATCATGGCCAGATTCTGGATTCCGGCTTCCGCCGGAATTACAATTATTTCCTATCGGGTTTTTCGCTGCGCTCAAAACCCGACCTACATCTATTTATTCTCTTTCTTCTTCTTCAACGCCTCGACGATCCGTTCGGGGGTGACCGGGAGCTCGTCGATGCGCACGCCGGTGGCGTCGTAGATGGCGTTTTTTGCGCGTCATAGCTTGCTATGACCGCAAAATCGCCGAGCCAATCAAAGAGCCGTCAAGGCAAGTCTCCGGATCCCGCGAAGCGGGGCCGTGACTCGCTGCCTTGTTTCCCCCTGGTTGCCAAGCACCGGGTTTTTCAACAAACCCGCCGCTTGGTAACCAATTTTGTGGTATCGGAATTATTTTCCAGCGTAATGTTTCTATAGGGGAATTATTTTAACAATGAAACTTTATTTGTCTCCGAAAAATGATCGGTATGAACTCTATAGAAATAAGTCCCCGAGGGTAATCCATCCGCATTAAAGTTAATTTGATGGCTTCCTGTTCCCAGATATTCATTTACCAGAATTTGAACCTGCCGGCCGAGACTGTCGTAAATCTCTACCAGAGCATTCGATCCTTGATCGAGCTCCAATTTTATAGTGGTCGAGGAGTTAAAAGGATTTGGATAGGCAATAGACTGAAACTCCGGGAGTTGTACAAATTCGTAGTCAACTATTGTATTGGGATATGGAACAATAGTGCCATAAATATCTGTTGAATAACCAGGATCTCCTAACATACTCCAGGTTACCGAAAAATTATTTGGCCACAACTCCAGAACTTCCGGATAGTCACAGCCGGCTGTCGAACTGATTGTAAACGTATCGCTGACGGGTTGCAGCGTGAAATCCAGAAAACGCCCCATCAGTTTAAAAATGGCACTACTCTCGTTCTTATGTTGGGTCCAGGTAAGCATATAGGTATCGCCGTCGCTATTTAGCGCCGCATGACCGGAATTCTGGACATTAGAATTACCATTGTTGTTAGAATCAGGAACTGTGAGTAATACATCCGTAAAGTCTATGGGGTTCCCATTAGCGTCAAATCGCCTACCCCTGATAGACGCTTCATATATCCCGACTATTTCAGACCAGATTATCAGGACTCCGCCGCCTTGGATTGCGGTTATACTCGGCCAATATTGAATCCCGATTTGCTGTGTATTTACAATGAATAGATCGGATTGGTTACTCCCGTCGAAATCCATATAGCTTGCCAGGACGTTTTGATAGTCAAAGTCATAAGTATGGAAAAAGGCAAAGATTATCTTGGCGGACGATAAAAATCCAACATCTTTCAGCCAAATGGTTTCATCATCGCCAATATATACCGGTATATCATCAGATATCGGATTCAGACTGAAGTCGAAGGTCCTCATGTAATAGTGCCTTTGATTAGGATTTGAAACCGGATGCGAACCCCAGACAACGAAAATAGTCTCCGTGTTGTCATCAATCAATAGATCTTCTATCCACTGGTCGCCTGACGAATAATTATTTACCATTACATCGCCGGACTGCTGTTGACCGCTGTTATCGAATTTTCTGACATATATGCTCTTATCCGTAGAATCGTAACCCGTCCATCGGGCGAATGCAGCCACAAAAAAGCTGTCTTCCGATGCCGCGATTACCGCTTTTCCGGATGCAAGAGAGTGGTTGCTCGCGGCATATTGATCCACGCTGTGCAGCGGCGAAAAATCAGGTGTATACACCTCAAGTAACGGCCCTCTTCGCCCCGATGCCAAAGACTCCCAACCTACTAAGATATTACCATTGGAAAGTCTCTCTGACAATGGCATGCGTTGCGTACCAAGACGGTAATGATTTAAAACGGTCTGGGCATTTATGGCCCCAGAAGCCATTAATACGCTTAGGATTATGGCTATGCAAATCAATGCTTTAGAATTTGGCATTGTTCTCTCCCTATTTGTGAAAAATCCGAGTTTAATTAATTTATTAGAATTGTCAATTTACTAATTATAAAGTAATAGATAATTCAACTTTCGCAATGCTTATTTTTCGAGAAGCGGTTACGGCAAGCCGTGACTCGCGTCTTGGTTTCCCCTAATTACCAAGCGCCGCTTGGCAACCACATCTCGCGGCGTCGGGAACCCTTTCCCGACGCATCGCACCGGCAGGAAGGGATTCCTGCCGGCGCACGTATTAATATCCCCTATCATTCCCAACTCGATTGGGAATCCAGAAATATGGCCACGCCCAGGATTTCCGCGTTCGCTGGAATGACAACGAATTTTATAACAACATATTATTTTTCAAACAATGGTAATATCACCAGTTTAATTAAAGCAAAGATACCACCTAAGAATACTACAACGCCAGGTAAAACAGACCATTTGGGATCGATTATTCCAATAGGAGGTTCCT
>CP070742.1:3577919-3583149 GCA_020348065.1 Candidatus Zixiibacteriota bacterium | reverse complement strand
TCCCCATTCCGAGAGAAATCAAATCCGGGTATATATGCAATTGTAATTTGGCTAGTATCTTCATGCTCGTATAGCCTGGTTAAGAAAGAAATATTGTGCCATAAATGTGCCATAATTCTTATAATTTTCGCAAAAGCATGAAATGATATGAAATGGAATAAAGCATCTTATTTCATTGTGATTCAATCAATTGCATCGTAATTGCATATGATAAAATAAGTTAATCAGAATTTACTTAAGGGGTTCAAATCCCCCCTTCCGCAGTAATAATGATGAATGCTCGCCAAAGGCGGGCTTTTTTATACCCCGGCTATCCGAAACCCTTTTCCCGAAAAACCGTAATCTATATAAAACCGATGGGAGCGGCGATCATGGAATGGCATAAGGACAATTACCTGGTAACCGACGACAAAAAAGTCATCGATATCGATTTCGTAACCGCCGAACTGAACAAAACCTACTGGGCGGAGGGGAGATCCCGGGAGATGACGACAAAATCCATTGATCATTCCGTCTTCTTCTCGCTGCTCGACGGCGGGCGGATGATCGGTTTCGCGCGCGTGGTTACCGATTACTCCACCTTCGCCTGGCTCTGCGACGTTTATGTCCATCCTGATTACCGGGGCAACGGGCTGGGGGTGTGGCTCATGGAATGCGTCTACAGCCATCCGTCCACCGAAGTCTGGATCAATTTGCTCGCCACCAGGGACGCGCACGGATTATATGAAAAATTCGGTTTTGAACGCAAGGAATGTATGATAAGAAAAGATAATAGCGGCCAGCCTGAAGAGGATTGCTGGAGATCGATGGGAGGATGATATGACGTTTGTGGATCTTAATAATCTGAAAGAATATGAGCTTGCCAAAGGCGTCCGGGCGCGCATTATAAACTGTGAATCCATGAGCATATCTTACGTGACACTCGATGCCGGGGTCGATATGCCGGAACACAAACACATCAACGAACAGGTTGTTAACGTTATCGAAGGCGAACTTGAACTAACCGTTAATGGCGAATCGAGGGTTCTGAAGCGGGGAGTGGTGGAGGTTTTGCCGCCCAACGTCCCGCACGGCGCTAAGGCCCTCACCGAATGCCGGGTAATCGATGTTTTCCAGCCGGTTCGAGAAGACTGGGTCGCTATGATGAAATCATCATGAGAATAAAAGGGGATAGTATAGTGGCGTCAGGTCGCCTGACCTGACGCCTTATGATAAAAGAATTGCGTACGGGTCAGGTAACCCGACCGCGCAAGGATTAAAGGGAGATTATCATGACATTCGTTAATCTTGGCGATTTGAAGGAATTCGAGATAGCGAAGGGCATCAGGGCGCGGGTGGTTAATTGCGATTCCATGAGCATCGCCCATGTGACCCTGGACGCCGGAGCCCTGTTGCCGGAACACAGCCATGTCAATGAGCAGGTCGTTAACGTTATCGAGGGAGAACTGGAACTTACAGTAAACGGGGAGCCGCGGGTGTTGAAACCGGGGGTGGTGGAGGTTTTGCCGCCCAATGTACCGCATGGCGGCCGGGCCCTCACGTACTGCCGCGTAATCGACGCCTTTCAGCCGATACGGGAGGATTGGCTGGCCAAGATGGGCTGAGATGGGGATTTTTGGGGATCCAGACCTCAACAATAACAAAATTAGACGATTTTCGATATCAAAAACACTTGACTTTTCCATAAAAATATAGATATTATAATAAAGTATTTCCAATACTTTTTGAGAGAGAAGATGTGTAGGATTTTTCTATTTTTGAGGTGAAAAATGCATAAGATTTTCAAATTTTCCGTTTTTGCTTTCGCTCTCATAATCCTGGCGACTGCAAATATCAATGCCCAGTTTAGCCTTATTTCGGTGGAACAACTCAATTTCGATACCCTCGGCACCTGTCAGACCGGGGCCAATATCCTCCACACCGAGCAGGGGAATATCGTGGTCGCCTGGGGTGACGCACAGGAGGTAAATCCCTATTTTAACGTTTTCATGGCTGTTTCCACCGACTTCGGACAGACTTTTTGCGAACCGATCAAGGTCAATGATAATGTCGGATACGCTTTGACAGGAGGAGAGGATGTTATCGGAATAGCGGAAAACAGTCTGGGCTATCAGGTTTTCTGCTGGACCGACATGCGGCACGGAACCAGCAATAAGGACGTCTACGGCCGGATTCGTGGCTATAACGGGATGTTTTCTCCCGTTTTCCGTATTAACGACGACCAGACCTTTTTCCATCAATATCTTCCGCGTATAATTCAGGTCGGCAACAGCGATACTCTCATAGCGGCCTGGCAGGACGGCAGGCTGTGTTACCAGGGCTGCCTGTCGGTGTTCGCTTCCATGTCTACCGACGGGGGACAAAACTGGGAAACCAATATCAGGGCTTCTGTTCAACCCTTCGGAAACGAAACCAGCGGTCGATGCGCGCCATCCATGGCCGTCGGTAATGACGGGCGGGTCATGGTCGCTTTTCGCAATAACGTGGATCATTATCGGGAAATATACAGCGCCCGTTCCGACAGCGATTTCACCTCCTTCGATGCGCCTGTACAGGTGGATTCCAGCGGCTGGTGGCTTCCCGTATGCCCTGCAACAAGCCCGGCCATAATACAGCATTCGTCGGGCGACTGGGTCTGCGCCTATGCCAACGGCCGAACGGGGACCTATAAAATATATACCGCGCGATCCGCCGACAACGGTATCAGTTTCGGCGACGAAACGTTGGTCGGCGGCGATCAATGGCAGAACTATCCCCAGCTTGTGGAGATAGGTTACGGGTGGCTTCTGGTCGCGTTTCAGGAAAAGCTTCCCAATCAGGAGAATACACGTATCGTGGGCTCCATTTCCTACGACGCGGGCATGACCTGGGGACCGCTTTTCCAGATATCCGATGATGCGGTTTCAGTCAAATCCAATATCCAAATTGCCTATGACGGTATCAACAATCTATATGCCGTGTGGGTTGATAATCGCAGCGGCGATAAGAATATTTTCTTCGCCATACTTGAAGCGCAGGTAACATCGGTTGATAATAACGCGGATCGGCCCGAGTCTATTTCAATACTCAGGGCTTATTCTAATCCCTTCAACGCCCAAACGGTAATATCATACACTCTCTCCCATTCCACCAGAATAAATCTCTCCATCTATAACATCATGGGGCAAAGGGTGGCGACGCTGGTTGAGGGCAGAAAAGAAATCGGAGAGCATTCAGTGATATGGAACGCCGTGCATAAACCCTCCGGGATTTACTTTGCCCGCTTGGAGACATCTGATCGTATCAAGAGCATGAAGGTGATATTGCTGAAGTAAAGTATTAAATACATCTCATTTTTCCATAGATAATATAAAAATAATTGACAAATAGATGTATTTTGCCAATATTTGTATCCCTTATTATATATTTGAAGTATTTTTTGAAGGGAGGTGATAGCAAAGGACTTTCTATATATTAATCTTAATTTTACTCAATCTGTATTAAAATCAATCGGAGGATAAAATGCGAAACAAATCGATCATATTTACGGTAATTTTTACGTTGTTAATTTGCGTGCCTTCAATGGCATATGAGGGTTGGTCGGCGAAAATACGAGTTAACCAAACTGATACTACAGGATTACAGGGAATTATCGCAGGTGGAATGACCATAAGAGATAATGGAAAACTTGCAATGGTATGGGAAAACAGTGAAAACGATTCGGGTGATAGTTCTAACACTATCCACGTTAACCAACTGGAATTCCTTGAGGGTACTCTTGGTTACGCATGGGGAACCGAAACCGCAATTTGCACCACCGGGAGAGAGTCGGGTTACCCAGATGACCATCCACTTGTTATTCAACATGGGGATTCACTCGCGGTGGGTTATTTTAATATTAGTGGCCCGTATTCTAATATTAAATTCTATTCATCGTATATTGATTCAACCGGCACTAATAGAGCCTATTTCAACACTATTGCTATCGGTAAACCAGGCGCAAATGAATTCAGGCATTGCGCGGCTGCGAATTTTAGACCGGATTCACTGTGTAAGACTATTTTTGTATGGTATGAACCGCCGGATTCAGTTCCCAGTTCCTCCTCCAGAAAGGTATTAAGATATACGGACTTAACTGATAGCGTCTGGAATACCTCTACTGATTGGGTAGGTGATTTAGATGCTGACACGGCGGCGGTAAGCGTTGCCCCCACCATGGTGACGGATTCTGAGGGCAACATTCATATGCTCTTCGTGAAGTCCGATACTTCCGGCAGTGTCGGTATTGGAAGAATCTGCTATATGAAATATGATGATTCAGGTTGGGATACCTCTTCCTTAGATTCAATAGATACCGGCGACTGTTGGCTTCCTTGGATAACTTATTGCGAAAAAGACATTAATCTTCATGCGGTATGGCTAAAAGATTCGAGCGGCGTCGTAGTGCTTAAATATGCAAAGTGGCCCGTAGATTCCGATATTTCATCTGCTACCGATACAACTCTGGTAACATTAGACGGCAGTAGTAATTATATGCGTCGTCCGAATATCGCGGCGTTGACAAACGGAAAATTGATGGTAGTATGGAATGATTCGGTAGATTCCAATAATAATTGCATTAAATATCTGATTCATAATTCGACTTCATGGCAATCAATTAAAACCGTCATAAACTATTGTGGGGCAAGCGGTCAAGCTTTAATTGCTCAGGATTCTACTCGTTTCAACCTGTGCGCACACCTGATATTAGATTCTCCAGCATATCTAGATGTTTTCTATTGGGAGTATCCATTAAATTTAGGTTTCATACCCGGCGACGCGAATGGCGACACGACCCTAAGTGGCTTAGATGTAACCTATCATAGTAACTATTTTAAAGGGGGCCCTCCTCCGCCAATTATGGCCGCGGCTGATGCTAACGCTTCCTGTTATGTCACTGGGTTAGATGTAATCTACCTGTCTAATTACTTTAAAGGAGGTCCCGCTCCACTTCATGGTATCTGTGATTGGAGATAAATTAAATAATTACCGAAAATACGGCCGGGCGGTTTTCCCGACCGTATAAATATTCAGCCTAAAATAGACTCGCTTCAAAGACATTACTAACTCTGTCCCTATATCTTTGCCATTATGAGCCGCACCGGAAAACGATCTATTTCGCGCGGGTCGCGTCAGATAATATCGATAGAAACGTGAAGTTGTTGTTATTGAAATAGATAATATATATCTATACCAAAAACCATAAATCCAT
>CP070742.1:3524113-3577819 GCA_020348065.1 Candidatus Zixiibacteriota bacterium | reverse complement strand
AATTGTGGCATACTTCAGGATGATATTTCACCTATTAGAAGAGATATTGAAAGATACAGCCGCCGGGAGAAGGCTCATCAAGATAAAATGCATATATGCATGAAAACCAGATAATAAAATTCAGCTTTTGGGACAACCTCTATGATTCCCTAAACCCGCGGGCCTTCCTATCATGCCGGACTTGACCCAGCATCCACAAATGCCCGCCCCTTTTCTGCCGATAATTTCAATATGAGGTCAATTATTACAGTCGTCGTGTCATTATTCATAACCGCCTTTGGGCAAACCGACGACAACATCCCGCGCCTGAACCGCGCCGTCTCCGAAAACCCCGACGATTTCGATTCGGTTCGTCAGCTGATCGAAATTTATATCGAACAACGTAATTACACCTCGGCGGACAGCATTCTAAACGAATATATGAAATATGAAAAACAAAACGCCCATGCCGTTTATCTGAAAGCGCGCCTTCTCGATTTGACCGAAAATATCGATGAAGCGATGATTGAATATCATCAGGCGATCGACCTGGATTCCACCCTGTGGGAAGCCTATAGAGATCTGGCCTATCTATATGATATTTTCTCCAAATATGAGACCATGAACAACCTTCTGAATAAGGCCGTTAAATTTACGCCGGTATCAGAAAGCCTTTATTACGATTACGGATATTCATTCGATATGCTGGGACGGCTGGATTCCGCCGAATATTATTATCAAAAGGCCATTGATTTTGACTCGCTTGATCACCAGGCCTGCCTGAATCTGGGCGCCATCATGGGATTAGGCGGCAACCTGGATTCCGCAAAATTCCTTCTGGAAAAAGCCGTAATGATAAACCCCGACTCTCCCGAAGCCTTCTACAATCTGGGAGAAATCGACATTTCCCTCGGTCTTTTCCATAATGCCGCGGGCTCTTTTCAACAAGCCCTGGCGCTTGATTCCGGGCTTTTCGCAGCTAAAAAGAGACTCGGCGATATATTTGAGGTAATGGGAGATTCCGGAATGGCCCGTTTGTACTATGAGGATTTCTTAAATTCCGCCCCGATTATCTATATGGATGATATCAACGAGGTCCGCCAAAAACTGGAAAAATATTAATAACTTTTTTGCGAAAAACTGCATAATCTTGCACAATAATAAAACCTGGATTGTCCCAGCTTATTTCATCTTTTCCGCATCAGGATAGTAATTTTAAATGTATTTTATAACTCGTTATCTAATAATTTGTTGTAAAACCCGATTGGATTAAATTCTCCGGCAAATTAATATCCTTAAACGGCATTATCTTTGCCCTGTTTCTACCGAAGGCAGAAAATCGCTAGGCTTGAGAAAGCATGGGAGTGGTGCGCTGGACCACCAACCAGCCCCCCCGAATGATTCGGGGATCCCCCTCCGCCACTCCCATGCACTTTTTTAAGGAGAATCCGATGATCGTTGTAAAGGAAGAACCGAAAAGAATTACCAATACGGAACTTTTAATGATCGTGCTTACGGTTCTTATCGCAATCGCGATACTGTTTGTTCCGTACCGTTAACGCTTTCTATGTCTTGACAATCGCGTGCGCGGTATTATTTTCTGCACGTGAAAAAAAACAGTGATCTAAACGTAAAACTCGATAACCTTTCCGATAAACCCGGCTGCTATATTTTCAAAGACCGCGACGGCAGGATTATATATATCGGAAAAGCGGCCTCTCTGAAGAAAAGAGTAAAATCGTATTTCCAGAAAGGCGCGAAAGATCCCAAAACTGAAAAACTGATTTCCCATATCGCCGATGTGGAGTTTTTTATCACATCATCGGAAAAGGAAGCCTTACTGCTCGAATCCAATCTTATCAAAGAACATAAACCGCGCTATAATATTGGTCTCAAGGACGATAAGCGGTATCCATTTGTAAAAATAACCACATACGAAACCTACCCGCGGCTTCTGGTGGTTCGCCGAATTCAGGACGATAAAGCCAAATACTTCGGACCGTATACAAACGTTACCGCCATGCGGCGTACGTTGAAATTGGTCAGACGGATTTTCCCCATAAGATCCTGTTCCCTTGAATTGCCGTCCAGGCGGAAATACCGGGTTTGCCTGGATTACTTTATCGGTAGATGCCCCGGATGCTGCGAAGAGGGAAAAGCCACGCCGGAATCGTATAATGCCATGATAGACGAGGTGATAATGTTTCTGTCCGGCAGATCCCGGGAAATCGCCGGAAGACTGCGGAAGCGTATGGAACAGTTTTCTGACGAATTAAGGTTTGAGGAAGCGGCGAAGGTCCGCGATCAGTTGCAGGCGATCGAATCGGTGATCCAGAAACAGCATGTGGTGATTTCCGATATGATGGACCGGGACGCGATCTCAGTTGCCATTGAGGGTAAAGACGCCTGCGTGGCGCTGTATCAGGTAAGAGAAGGCGCGTTGATAGGACAAAAACATTTCATCGTTGACACAGCGGGATTCGAGATACCCGATATCGTTAGAAATTTCATACCGAGATATTACAAAACCGAGACCGTTTTCCCGAAAGAGATATTGATTCCGGAAAGTTTCGATGATATGGATTTGATCGAGGATTTCCTTGAGGATAAATCGTCCCGTAAGATAATTTTCGTCATACCTCAAAAAGGCGGTAAAGCTGATATTTTGAGGATGGCGCTGTCTAACGCAAAACATAATCTTGGCCTGCACCTGGCGCAGAAAAGCGCCGCCAGAAAGAAAGCGCCACATGCCGTTTATTCTCTGGCAAGGGATTTCTATCTCGAAAAGCTTCCCCGCAAAATCGCCGCCTGCGATATTTCGAACCTTGGAAAAGATAACGCCGTCGGATCAGTCGTATATTTCTCCGATGGCAGTCCCAGGAAATCGGAGTACCGACGTATGCGGATAAAAACCATAGAGGGACAGGATGATTTCACCATGATGAAGGAGATAGTGGGAAGGTATTTTACGCACCTCGCGGAAAACGGCAGGGACAACCCCGATCTTTTATTGGTAGACGGCGGAAAGGGGCAATTGAGCGCCGCGCTGGCGGCCCTGAAAGATTTGAATATACCCGATCAACAGACCGTCGCCCTGGCCAAGAAATACGAGGAGGTGTATCTGCCCGGACGATCTCAGCCGATTTCTCTGCCCAGAACCTCATCGTCAATCAAATTGCTGCAGAAAATTCGAAACGAAGCCCACCGTTTCGCGGTTTCATATCACAGGAAATTGCGTTCAAAGAAGCTGACGGAATCCGAACTGGATATAATTCCGGGAATCGGCGAAAAGAGAAAAATGGATCTTCTGGCGGCTTTCGGGTCGGTGGAACGTATAAGAAAATCCTCACTTGAAGACCTGCGGGCGACTCCCAATCTTCCCCAGAAAGTAGCCCGTTCGGTCTGGGAACATTTTAACCGGCGGGAGAAAAATGACTGACGATTTGATAATCGAGATTCTCGAACTCGGCCCTTACTTCGTGAATTGCTACATAGTGGGCGATTCCAAAACCAGAAACGGGATCGTAATAGATCCCTCGTGGGAGCCGGAACGTATAATAAATCATGTTGAGAAATACGGGCTTGAAATCGAAAAGATAGTGATAACTCACGGCCATGCCGACCATATCGGGGCTCTGGATAAAATAAGATCCCATTTCGGCGCGACCGTATGTATCGGCGAGAAAGACGCCTCGATGCTTACCGACGCTGTGGCAAACCTTTCCGGTCTTTCCGGTGAATCGGTTATGACCGACCCCGCCGACCGGCTCTTGCGCGAAGGCGATGAAATAAAGATCGGCAGGTTCGCGTTTAAAGTACTTGAGACGCCCGGCCATTCGCCGGGATCGATATCGCTTTACGGCCATGGCGCGGTGTTTACCGGTGACGCTCTGTTTCTGGGCTCCATCGGAAGAACCGATTTTCCCGGCTGTTCATTTGAGGCGCTCATGGATTCCATAAAGAATAAAATTCTTGCGTTGCCCGATGAAACGATTGTTTATCCGGGGCATGGTCCCGATACCATGGTGAAGCAGGAGCGGGAGTACAATCCGTTTTTAACATTATGATTCTATCCGATTTCCATGTTCATCCCGATTTCTCCATCGACGCGGCCGGCAGCGTAAATGAATTCTGTGAAAAAGCCCTTGAATTGCGCTTGGGCGCTATCTGTTTCACCACTCATTACGACTATAATCCGGCGCTGGATAAAAACAGCGGATACTGGAAATGTAAAGGATCGAAGGTAAAGCTCACGGATGAGGTTGTAGGATCGTATCTGGAAGAGATTGAAATAGCGAAAAACTCATTTCGAGAGCGCGGCCTGAACGTGTATTCCGGCATCGAAATCGATTATACCCCCGGTACTGAAAAGGAAGCGGAAAGACTGAGATCGTTATTCAAATTCGATTATGTTCTGGGCTCGATTCATTGTATCGAGGGTCTTGTTTTTTCCGATATGGAACAGGCGAAAGAATATTTCGGCAATAGAACGCTGGCTCAAATAATGGACGATTATTTTAATCTATTAAGAATGTCGGCGGAATGCCGCTTTTTTGACGCTCTCGGACATCTTGATTATTTCGCGCGTTTCGGACAGAAATATTGTGGAGATGAAATTAACAATATCGATATTAAAAGATTCGCTCCGGTATTTGAAATTCTCAGGAAAAACGGTATCGGTATCGAGTTGAATACCTCTCCTTATAAGAGAGGGGAGACCGGTTTTCATCCCTCAAAGAAAATTTTAGAAGAAGCGATAAATTCAGGAGTTGTAATTTCATCAGTTGGCTCGGATTGTCACAGTCCGGATGAACTCGGCAAGGGCATTAAAGAGGGATATCTTTTTTTGGGTTCAAAAAAAATAATCCCCAAACACCCTGTGTGAAATACCTGCCGGAAAATGGAATTTTTAATTGAGTGGATTTCTCATTTGAATTAAATTCTATGCAGCAGTCAAAGTTATCGGGCAAAATGGAAAATCGTTTTATGTCGAAATAAAGCGGAGGGAAAAATGTCGCCTCACAAATCCAGCGATATAAGGCTGTCGGCCCTGGAAAACGCTATGATGCAGTTTGACGAAGCCGCGGGTATGCTTAACATAGATAAAACCATGCTGGAGATTCTCAAGCAGCCCCGGCGGGCCGTCATAGTAAAATTACCGATTCAAATGGATGACGGAAGGTTCGAGGTTTTTACCGGTTTCAGGGTTCAGCATAATATAGCCAGGGGGCCGGCCAAGGGGGGGATACGCTATCATCCCGATGTCAGCCTGGATGAGGTCTCGGCTCTGGCGGCCTGGATGACCTGGAAATGCGCGGTGGTCGGCATACCCTTCGGCGGCGCCAAAGGAGGTATAGCCTGCGATCCCGGGAAACTCTCCAGGGGGGAACTCGAAAGGCTAACCCGCAGGTACACCGCCGATCTTATCGAAGTAATCGGACCTGAAATTGACGTTCCCGCTCCGGATGTTAATACCGATGCGCAGATTATGGCATGGATTATGGATACTTATTCCATGCATGCCCGCCACACTGAAACATCGGTGGTTACAGGCAAACCCATTGATCTGGGCGGTTCTCTGGGTCGGAGAGAGGCCCCCGGCCGGGGGGTACTCTTGACCATTCGCGAAGCCTGTAAATATAAAAATATCGATTTGAACGGCGCCCGGTGTATCGTCCAGGGTTTCGGCAACGTGGGCGGAGTCGCTGCCGAATTGTTATGGCAGGACGGCGCGAAAATAATAGCCATCAGTGACGTTTTCGGCGCGATACATGATCCCGGAGGAATCGATATAACCGCCCTTAAAAAACATGTGAGCGAAACCGGCAAAGTCGCTGGATTTGAAGGGACGGCGGAGATCGTACGCGATGATATCCTGAAAATGAAATGCGATATCCTGGTGCCGGCCGCCCTCGAAAACGTTATAACGTCCAAAAACGCCAGAAATATCA
Organism: Candidatus Zixiibacteriota bacterium; assembly: GCA_020348065.1. Classification (GTDB taxonomy): domain Bacteria; phylum Zixibacteria; class MSB-5A5; order UBA10806; family UBA10806. The sequence continues at coordinate 3,571,889 of CP070742.1, read as the reverse complement.
AGGCAAAAATCGTGGCCGAGGGAGCCAACGGGCCCACCACCACGAATGCGGATAAAATACTGGAGTCTCGAGGTATATTTGTTATCCCCGATATCCTTTGCAACTCCGGAGGAGTAACCGTAAGTTACTTCGAATGGGTACAGGATCGGATAGGTTATTTCTGGCCCGAAGACGAGGTAAACAGACGATTGGAATTAATAATGGCCAAGGCGTTCAATGATGTTCTTGAGGTTGCTATTGAGAATAAATGCAATATGAGAATCGCCGCTTTCATGCTGGCCATAAAAAGAGTTCTTGATGTAACATTGATGCGCGGGGTCTACGCCTGATCATGGGTAGTTTTCTCCTGCAGGCGATATTTTTCCTTCCGCCGTTTCTGCTGGCCATCTCCGTTCATGAGAGTGCCCACGGTTATGTCGCCTACAGGTTTGGCGATCCCACAGCCAAGAACCTGGGAAGGATTACCTTAAATCCCATTCCCCATATCGATATTTTCGGCTTGATAGCCATATTTATTGTCCATTTCGGCTGGGCCAAACCGGTACCGGTAAATCCCCGGAACCTGAAAAACCCTATAAAAGACAATCTCTGGATTTCCCTGGCGGGACCGGCCTCTAATCTGCTTCTGGCGATAGCATCCGGAATCGTATTCAGGATTCTATCGCCGGTTTTATCCGCCAGTGAAGCGGGCCTGTTTATCCTGCTGATGATTCAATTTTCGGTTATACTGAACATAGTCCTGATGGTATTTAATCTTTTCCCTATCCCACCGCTTGACGGTTTCCATATCCTCGAAGGGATCGTGTCCCATGATATCTATTTGAGTCTCCAGAAATTTCGGTCCGCCGGTCCCATGATCCTTTTCGGATTGATAATTCTCTCGAGCGTAAGCGGTTTAAATATTTTCGCTGTTATTTTTAATCCATTCGTAAAAATAATCGGAGGAATATTATTGGGTGAACCTGCCGGTTGGTAAATTTTACATTATTCCGATTCTGTTCTCCTGGCTGTCTGTATCTTCCTGCATCCTGATACCTGCTGAAAAACCTCTCAATCCCCGCCTGCTTTTCACACTTGGATCGGAATTTCTTGAAAATACGGAATCAATCGCTGTTAAAGGTGCGATAGATTTTGAAGACGATTATAACAGGGAATCCGGCTCGTTCAATCTGATCATAAACCGCGGCGATTCCCTCGCCTTCCTTATTGAAGGCCCGTTTAAAATCGATATTTTCCGCCTGATAATAGTAAACCAAACGGCCTTCGCCATAGACAGAGAATCCGATACGTGGACCGTTGCGGCGACTGACGAGAAATTGATCATACCGGACTACGGTATCCGCGGCATAACCCCCGATCTGTTGGGCCATTACATTTTCCCGCAGTTTTATTTATCGGGCGATTCCAGATTCAATTCTGATAACATGACCATTTCAAAGGACGGTTATGTCTTTCATTTAAATCCTTCCCGGGATCAAAAATCATTTACTCTTACGAGCGCGGAACAGGATTTATCCGCCGTTTACAGCCGCAGAAAAGACACAGGCGGCGGTTATTATCCGTCGAAAATAGCCATATCCCCGCATGATGAAAGCTGGCGGATAAGCCTTGAAATCGACAGAATAAAGCTGAATCCTGAAATACCCGCCAGAATATGGGACCGGGATTAATAATATCATAATTAATAACCACTTACAATCCTCGCGAAATGCAAATAAAACTTGACATTTTTATTAGTTTATTTAACTTATATTGAAATCTTATTTAGGCGGAAAAATGAATCAAATTCTTTTCAGGGATTGTTTTAAGAAAAAAGGAAACGTCGATTATTGATATTCCGATAATAAAACGGGAGCATTTTGATGAATAACAAAACAAGGATAATTTTATACATTGCTTTCGTAATAATCTTTTATGGCGGTACAATAATTGCTCATGGCCGACCGGCCGGGGTAAAAACGGAGGTTAATTATTATAATGATTCTGTTTTTAATCCCCGGAATACACCGATAATTCTTAGACACGGCGGGCCTGATCCCGGAGGATATTATTTTATAGACAGCGATGATCCTGCATTAAACGCCCCGATTTTTAACTGGACGGATATATCGGGATTAGGTACGCCGGTTCCGCTGGGCGATGAAGATACCGAAGGTCCTTTTCCCATTGGATTCAATTTTTCTTTTTACGGCGAAATCTATGATCAGTTTTATATATGTTCCAATGGTTTTGTCTCATTTACAGATACATCTACTCAATATAATAACAGGCCCATTCCTCGTCAGGAAGAGCCTAACAGTCTCATGGCGGTATTCTGGGACGATCTCAATCCCGAAAACGGCGGGCGGGTTTATTATTACTCAGACACCACTACAAATCAGCTGGTTATATCATTTGACGGAGTGCCGCACTATGCAAATTTCGGATCTCTATATTTCCAGATTTTATTGAACGGCGACGACAGTTCTATAGTCTACCACTACGGAATAATGGATCACGGCGGTCACGGCAATAGCGGCGCCACCATCGGCATTGAGAATTTCGACGGTACCATCGGGACCGAATATATCTTTAACCAGTCCGGCATTCACGACAGTATGGCGGTCTATTTTGGTTTCGAACCGCCTTATTTCGGCGAGCATGAAGTGCGCCCCGCAGCCTTCGTGGAGTTCCCGGAGTTCGGCCTTGCCGGGGATGGCGTCAATGCTACGGTTACTTTCGTCAATCAGGGTACCAATATGGAAGATTTCCCGGTTCGCCTGATAGTCAACTATGACGGCGGCCAGGTTTATAACGAAACCGAACAGGTCACGGGACTGGATCCCTCCGCTTCCGTGGATGTTTTGTTCCCGGAATTCGTATCGGCGCAGGCCGGGAATTACCGGTTTATCGCCATAAGCGAATTAACGGACGATGAAAATCCTGCCAACGATACTCTGTTCGAATATTACTATGCCTACGGATCGATGTACTATGAGGGATTCGAGCCGACCGATGGGACATTTATCGGCGACGGCGACTGGCAATGGGGAGAACCGACATCCGGCCCCAACGGCGCGCATTCCGGGACAAAACTCTGGGCTACCGATCTGGCGGGAAATTACGGCAACTACATGCTGGCGCATCTGGTATCTCCGCCGTTCGCTATTTTGGATAACGCTTTTATGGGCTTCTGGCACTGGTATTATATCGAGGCTTATTGGGACGGCGGCAATGTAAAGATTTCTACCGATAACGGCGTTACCTGGGAGATAATCGCTCCCGACGGGGGTTATGACGGGGTCGCTAACAGCTCCAATCCGTTGAGTGGTGAGGAAATCTTTACCGGCTATGGGAATGCCCGCTGGCAATTTGAAACCTTCGACCTTTCCGCCTATGTCGGCGCTGCGGTAATGTTTCGCTTCGATTTCGGAAGTGACCATGATATCACATACGCCGGATGGTATATCGATGATTTCACCATCTACGGGGGAGCCGGAGCCGATCCCGGGTATATTGCGGGTTCTGTAACAGAGCTGTCAACCGGGAATCCGATCCAGGGCGCTCTCGTCGTCGCCGGAAACGAGGCTGACACTACTAATACGGAAGGCGAGTATATTCTCGAACTTATCGCCGGTACTTATTCGCTAACGGCTTCCGCGACATATTTTAATTCGCGAACCATAAGCGGTATCGAGGTTTTCGAAGGCGCTACGACATTTCAAAATTTCTCCTTAACCGCGCCCACCATTCAGGCCGATACAGACCCCATCATCGCCTCCGTGGCCTGGGGCGATACGGCGGTATTCACGCGAAACATCGCCAATAACGGCAACGGTAACCTGGAATTTACCTTAAGTATCAGTATCGGCGACAGGGTGATGAACGTAAGTCCCGAGATCCGACCGGAGAAAAATATTACCATGCGTGGAAACAAACCCCTGTCGAATAAATCCGAGTATTCTCCGACATATTCTCCCGGCGATCCGCCCGTTATACTCGATTTCGGGGATGAGGTGTTAAGATTTGACCCCGAAACTCCCACCGGGGATCAGCGTATTCTCGGCATTGAATTCGACGGTTTATATTTCTGGCTCACGGGCGCCAACGATCTTGTTACCCACAAACTCCACAAATTCGATATTAACGGCAGCTATATCGAATCCTTCGACCAGGGTACCTCCTCCACCTGGGGATGGCGCGATCTCGCCTGGGACGGGCAGTATCTGTACGCTTCCGATGAGAACGAGTTCGCCGTAATAGACCCCGCGACCGGCCAGAAAATCGGCGATCTTCCCATGCCGAACGCATTCAACCCGCCTTTGAGGGCCTTGGCCTGGGATCCCGCCACCAATCATTTCTGGGCCGCCAACTGGGAATCGGCAATAATTGAATTCGATCGTACCGGAAATGTTATCAATAATTATCTCAACAGCAAATCTATCTACGGGATGGCCTGGGACGACGTATCCGATGGCGGGCCGTATCTCTGGGTTTATTCCCAGGAAGGCGCTCCCGCCACCGAGATCTCCCAGTTCGATCCTGTGGCGGGTGTATATACGGGCATATCGTTCTACGCCATAGACAATAACGGAGACGACGCCATCGCCGGCGGTATCTGTTTCACCGCCGAATGGGACCCCTCGCTGGGTATAGCAGTCTGCGTATTGCAGAATGAATACGATCCCGATATGGCGGCCGGATACGAGATCACGCCCGCCTCGCAGTGGCTGATCGTCGATCCCATGTCCGGTATTATCGCCCCTGCGCAGAATACCGATTTGAGTATCATGATCGATTTCAGGGGTGATGATATCGTTCCCGATACCACCTATGAGGCCAGCATCCTGGTGATCAACAACTCACCGATTACGCCGGAGATCCCGGTTACTATAGATGTAATAACGGGTATAAAGGATGAAGTAACAAACCTGCCGCGCGAGGTTGCGCTATATCAGAACTTCCCCAATCCCTTTAACCCGAATACCGGTATCAAATTCGCCCTGCCGGCGCAGATGGATGTAACAATTGAGGTCTTCAATATCCTGGGGCAGAAAACCGCCACCATCGCTGAGGGCTTATTCCCGGCGGGCTACCATAGCGTCACCTGGGACGGCGGCAACGCGGCATCGGGTATCTATTACTACAAGCTGACCGCCGGCGATAAAGTAATCGTTAAGAAAATGACGCTGCTTAAGTAGAGGCGACAATTAAATCCTTTAAAAAATAAATTATTATCCGGCAGGCCAGACATTCTTGTCTGGCCAAAATTATTATTTTCCCTTTTATTGACAGACAGGAATGTCTATCCTCCCAACGATGTGTTAGTAATTCGCAGGTCGGGTTTGGAGTCCGTCGAAGACGGAGGAGAAACCCGACAAAAATCTATGATTCCCGAAACATGCGATGTCCCGGCGCCCGCGTGTCACCACGCCCTTGGCGTGGTTATGACCGCGAATCCGATAGATCAGGAACCCCGCACTCCCGATGATTGACCCGTAATCAGCCAGGAATTGTCATTCCCGAAATCTCTTATCGGGAATCCATTCTGTGTTCCGTCAGGTCGTAGGCCGCAGGCCGTGACCTGACGGTATATAGGAACATAAAATCGTATACCAGCGGTCAGGTCTCCTCCCGACTGAAAGTCGGGATCACGACCTGACAGAATGGTGAATTCAAAAATTGACAAACCGGGCTTTTTTTAGTATTATATATTCGTAAACAACGTTTTTCGGGATACCGTTATATGAGGTATTTACCAGCAATATTATTGATTTTGCTAATTTGTTTCAGCGCAACGCTTTCTCGGGCATCTGAGCGCGATTTTGGCAATTTTGATTTGCCAATACCCTTCTATTTTTATCCCGATACGAATTTCACCTTTATGAGTTTCGGTTTTCCAACCGCTCCGCAGGACCAGATTTTGGCCAACCAGCATCTGTATGCTGCCATGGGCTGTTACGTGGTCATATATGAGGTGCAACAGGACGGACGACTTGCGGAATCGGGCCAGATAATGACCAATAGCCTGATCTGTAAGATCGATCATGACGGCGATTACTTGTATATTTCAGGGGAAAAGGGCATAGCTATTTACGACGGGACGAATTATACCGATCCCCAGATAATCGGCCAAAATCCGCTGCGTTATCTGGAGATATCCGTTTACCTGAAAGTTTGGGGAGACAGCCTTTACTACTGGTGGGATGATTCGTCATGGGGAGGTATCCGTTTTGGAATTATGGACGTTCATGATAGAACCAATCCTCAGACTGTCGCCGAATTCGATAGTATTGGATTCGGCGATAATAAATCCGGCCTCGTGAAATATGACCATTATTTATATATACCTATGCGCGTGGACGACTATCAAATCGGTATCGCAATTTTCGATTTGAACGATACGGTGGGGGTCCCGTCTTATGTTGGGAACATTAGAGTACACAGCAGGAAATTCAAGCTTTTCGGGAATCGGTTATATTTATGCACCTATGATGATTTAAAGATTTATGAGTTCACTTCCGGATTTACACCTGAATTGAGAAGTGAATTACCGATGCCTGACGATATCCACGATATCGCGGAGGTGGAGATAGGCGGTAATAGATTCGGGTATGTTTGTTCGTGGGACGGTTTTGCATATAAGATTAATTTAAATGACCTGGCAAATCCCATTATAGTCGATTCACTGGTGATGCCGGTAGGTCAGCATGACTTCCGTGATATAGAACAGTTTGGTGATTATTCATACGCTATGACTACCGGCATAAATTATTTTGTATATCACCCGGGAATCCACGTGATTGACTGGACGGCGCCGGGGGGCCCTGATCTGGTCCAGACCGCCAAAAAATATTCCAAATGCGAAACCGTGAAGGCTATAGGGGACGTTATCTACGCCGCCACGACGAATGACAACATTGTTGTTGTCGATGTAGCCAATAAAAGTAATCCGCAGGTTATAGATCTTCCGTATTCTATATGGGGATATCATGTAAAAGGCGATTCTAATACCCTTTATGCCCAGAATGGTAATACGGTGAAATTTTATGATCTTAGTGATCCGCTCGCACCGATCCATGACAGGACATGTGAAGTACCCATAAATTACCCTTTCATTATATATGATTATATTGTGTATGATACTTTGTTAATTGCCAACTATACCTACTATAATTATACGGGGCCTGGAGGTCTTATAATATTGGGAATATCTGATCCGGATAATGTCAACGTATTGTTTGATGATCATATTCGATCGCGTATCACACCGCTGCATCTAAATTATCCAAAGTTGTATTTTGCGTCAAATAGCGGATTTAATCCGGAGATAGAGATCTTCGATATTTCAGATCCAACAAATCCGATCAGTATTCACACCATATATTACTACAGTGCCTCTATTAGCAACGTCTATACTTACGAGAATTATGTCTATGTTGCAGGTGGCCTGAACAGAATATACCATTGGAACGATCAGGGACAATTAATCTTTGATAGATCGATTAGTTTTTCGCCTTATAATTTGATTAGTGCCAACGGGAAAATATTCTATCACGGTCTCCGGGAGGGAGCGGAAGGCAGGGGTGTCCAGGTCTGGGAGGCTTCGATCGACCCCGTTTATCCGACTTACAGCGGTTATTATTACAGCAGCGTCGGCCCTATCGGAACCCATGATAAAATCGACGTGGAGTGGCCGTATGTCTATATCCCAGGGGGACGGCGGGGTGTCGAAATCATCCGTTATGATAATACGGTAGATATCGTTGAAGAAGATGGTCCGAATTTGCCTCAAAGCAGTCAAATAGAAATAACGGCATTCCCAAATCCCTTCAACTCATCCACGACGATTAAATACATTCTACCTGAACCCGGCCATGTAAGAATCGATATCTATGATCTGTTAGGCCGCAAGGTAAGGACGCTTGTGGAAAAAGATAAGCCAGCCGGGGCATATACGGTCATATTTGAAGCATCCGGTCTTTCCAGCGGCGTCTATTTCTCGCGAATCCATGCCGGGAATGAAATTCAGACTCGGCAGATGGTATTATTGAAATAAGTCATATATTACTTGAAATGCCTTGATTGTCAGGAGCCCTGCGAGCTACTGACCTACCGCTGGGAATTGTCATTCCCGAAATCTCTTATCGGGAATCCATTCTGTGTTCCGTCAGGTCGTAGGCCGCAGGCCGTGACCTGACGGTATATAGGAATATAAAATCGTACGCCAGCGGTCAGGTCTCCTCCCGACTGAAAGTCGGGATCACGACCTGACCGAACCATTTTCGACCGCACCAGGAAGCATACCATTGCCGGGGGCTTTTTTAGTTTAAATAATAAGTATTATGTAAACCTTTTGTTGCGGATGCCGAAATTAATAATGTATGTTCACGAGTATGGACGAAAACGTTCAGGGGTATCTCGATTATCTCAGTCTGGAAAAGGGACTGTCGTCTCTAAGCCTGCAGTCCTACCGTTCCGACATCGACAAGTTCGAGCGGTTCGTGAAAAAGCAGGATAAGGGGCTGGATGAGATCCGGCAGTCCGATCTTTCCGGCTTCCTCGATTACCTCAGATCTACCGGAATGGCGCCGTCGTCCATAGCGCGCCATCTGAGTTCCATCAAGGGTTTCTTCCGCTATCTCAACCGCACGGGGGAGACCGCCAATAATCCTGCCCAATCGATAAGCGGACCAAAACTATATCGTACTCATCCTGGCGCCTTAGGTATTGAGGATGTGAAAGAGCTTCTCGATTGCGCCAAGAGAGCCACCGAAACCGACCGTTCGAAAAAGAAACTATCTTTGAGGGATCTCGCCCTGCTGGAATTTCTCTACGGCACCGGCGCCAGGGTCTCCGAGGCGGTGGAGGCCAAACAATCCGATCTCTACGTCGAGATGAGCCTGGTCAAGCTCTTCGGTAAGGGAAAAAAGGAAAGGGTGGTGCCCATGGGCCACGCTGCCTGGGAAGCGTTAAAAAATTATCAGAACATATGCCGTTTCGGTCTGGCCGGTTCAAAAAGCGGGGATTATATATTTCTGAACAACCGCGGCGGCAGACTTTCCCGGATGGGAATCTGGAAAATCCTGAACAAATATGTCAGCGCCGCCTGTATAACCAAAAAAGTCAGCCCGCATACCCTGCGGCACAGTTTCGCCACGCATCTTTTGCAGGGAGGCGCCGACCTCATCGCCGTGCAGGAGCTTCTGGGGCACGCCGATATCGCCACCACCGAGATATATACTCATCTCGACAAAGACTTCCTGGTGTCGGAACACCAGGAATTTCATCCGAGAGAAAAATGGTAAAAGTCCAGGATAAAAATAAAACCGTCAAGATTACGACCCGCAGCGGCAGGTTCCATATCGGATTGTGTCAATCGGGAGGCAATATATCCGCGAAGCTGCCCAGGTTGGTTCCGACCGCCAATGTAGTTGTCCATAATTTCGACACCTCTGAAGAACTCCACGCGCAGTTCCAGCGATCCTATATCGATATACTTATCCTGTCCGCTATGGATGATCCCTCGTGGTTGAGCGATATGGTCAGGAAGATCAAATCGCAGGCTCAACTGCAATTTATACCCCTTATGGTATATGCCCCGGGAGCCGGCAAAGATCTAATCATAAATTGCCTGATTGAGGGCGCGGACGATATTACCATAGACGAATGGGATGACGAGCTGATGCCCGCCAAAGCCATGATGCTGGTCTCCAGGACACAGAGGGATCTGGGCGTGAACCCATCGTCAAGGCTGCCGGGAGCCAACGCCATCGAGTTCGAGATTGATAAAAGAATCCATAACAACGAAAAGTTCGCCGTATGCTACGCCGACGTCGATAATTTCAAAGCCTATAATGATTACTACGGCTACATGTATGGCGATAAAACCATAAGGATAACCTCCCATATTATTCGGACGGTCGTTCAGGACCTTGCCCCCGATGATGGTTTCGTGGGGCATATCGGCGGCGATGATTTCGTGTTCATAATACCGCCTGAAAAAGTCGAAAATGTATGCCAGAACGTTATCTCCACCTTCGATAGAATGGCCCCGTTCCGATACGACGAAGCCGACAGGGAACGCGGATGGATCGAGGTGGCAAATCGCAAAGGGGAGATGGAACGCTTCCCCGTATTCACCATATCCATAGCGGTGATAATCAACCAGAAGAGGATGTTCAAACATCCCGGCGAGATGAGCCATATGATGGCGGATCTGAAGAAATACACCAAGACCCTTCCGGGATCAAATTACATGATCGAGCGAAGGCGTAAATATTAATTAGGTTTAAAGGGAGAATTATAGATATTCGTAAAAACCGCTTTTATCTTCCGGAATAATAATCTTTTAAAATTTCTTGTTTATGCGTGGGTAAAAACTCGATTTTTATTCTCGATTCTACCAATACCTCGTTACGGGTATCGTCTCCCCAGGAAAATTCTCCCAATGATCGGACCATTACGGTCGAATCGATCATGTCGACGTTATCCCATTCGACGTTATAAACGGCGCCGTTTACATAGAATTTCGGCGTAAGGCCGCCGGCCTTGGTTCTGCCATGACACTCGATATGCCAGCGGGCGGCTTCTACACCCGCGTTTGCGGCCGCTTCCGCCCGCTCGGACGCGTCGGGCGAGTCGGTGGCCATACTATTATGATTGGTCGAAATCGTTGCCATGGATAATGTTGCGGCTATCAGAACCGCTAAAGTCGAGAAAATCAATACCACGGTGTCGGTTCTTGTGTCAAATTGACTTATCATCCTATCCCTTCAGAAAACCTTTGCAATTGTTTGCAGTTTTATCTTCCATTTCTCCTTCAATAAGCCCGTTAACCTATTGAAAAACAAAGAATTTCCTTAATTTACATATATAAAAATGCAATAAGAATGCCAATATAGGATAATTGAAAAAACGGGGAATTTAAGGCTTAGCTATTTTTTGGATATTTTCACCGCGGTACCGTAAGCCAACAACTCCGCCGCTCCTTGCATAAGGGAGGAGGTGGAAAATCTTACCCCGATTATCGCGTTGGCGCCGAGAGATTCCGCCTCCGCGATCATCCTATCTAAAGCCTGTTCTCGCGCTTCAGCCATCATTTTCGTATAATCGTGCACTTCACCGCCAACTATACCTCTAAGAGCAGCCATAATATCGCGGCCAAGATGACGCGCCCTGATTGTGTTGCCTCTCACCAATCCCAGAATTTCAGTTACCTGGTACCGGTTAACTTCAAACGCTGTCGACAGGATCATATCTCCACCTCGTCGTATCTATCATGCTTTCTGGAAAACAGTCTTTCCCTGATAATCGAAACCAATAAAACAATAAGACCCAAAATCAGTCCGCTGACTCCAACTTTTACATACAAAGGAATTGTGGCGTCAAGTAAAAATCCTTGCAGAAAATTCCAGGCGGCGAAAACAAGAATCAAAATCGCGCCTATTGAAAGCAATATCCAGCCGATCCCGCGTTCCAGGCGGTTGTAGATACCGTGCCAGTATCCCGCCCAGAGCCGGTCGGGAAGGTCGAAATATTTCATATCGTCGGTAACCTCCTTCAATCTCATAAGCTTCGCGTATTCCTCCCGGCAGGCGCTGCAGGAAACAAGATGGTCGCTTACTTTTCGCTTTTCGCCGGTCTCAAGTTCGCCGTCAACCATGCCGGAAAGGAGGATCTTTATCTCTTCACAACTCATAACTTAATCCCCCTTTTTTCGAGAATTTCCCTCAGTTTCAGACGAGCGTAGTAGAGCCGCGACATAACCGAACCCCTGGGAATATCCAGGACTTTCGCGACCTGCTCGTAAAACATATCCTGGAAATGATTTAGGATGATAATCTCCCGGAATTTATCGGGAAGCTCGTTTACGCAGTTCCAGACCTCTCTTTGAATTTCGCTCTTTTCAAACAATACATCCGGCCTCTGGTGTCGCGGGGCGGCCGCCGCGTATATCATTTCTGAAGACGTCAAAACGCTACCGCGATTGGCCTGTTGGCGAAGATGATTTTTGCAGAGATTGGAGAGTATCCGGAAAAACCAGGTCCTGAATTGGTATACGGGATTGAACCTGTTCAGGTTTTTATAGGCACGGATGAAAGCCTCCTGCGAAAGATCGTAGGCATCGTCATGGTTACCGATCATCCCGACGGCGAATAGGTACGCCCCTTTTTGATACCGCTCCACCAGAATCTTAAACGACTTTACCTTCCCCTGAAGTATCTGCAGAACAAGGGAGTTGTCGCTTATGTCGCCTTCAATCTCGGCCGCGGTCATCTTTCCCCTGACAGTAATTCCGGGTATTTTTATCGGGTATCCATTCATCGTCTTCCTCGCTGCTCTCAGAAGATGATACCCGTGAAATTAAAAAATATTCAAAAAAACTAATAAATCGTTATTTATACCGCTCGTACAGTCTGGTTTGCATCGACTCCATAGGGACCGCGCGGCCTTCAATTATGACGTCTGTAACTTTTGTCAACGGTTGTAGAGGATCGCCGTCGAAAATGGCTATATTGGCCAGCTTTCCGGGTTCAATGCTTCCGAGATCGTTATCCACACCCAGGATCTGCGCCGGATAAGCAGTTATCGCCTTTAAGGCTGTCGAGATTGAAAGCCCGTATTGCGCCGCGATACCGGCCTGAAATCTCAGATCCCGAACATCATGCGAACCGCTTGTAATTATGGCTATCCTCACGCCCGCCCGATCCAGAATTGCGGCATTTTCATAAATCGCCCCCAGTTTTTCCATTTTAGACGGCTGCGTGGTAATCGGTCCCACCAGAACGGGAATATTTTTTTTCTCCAGGATATCGGCTATTTTATAGGCATCAGTCCCGTATAACAATATCAATCTGAAACCGAATTCCTCAGAGACGTTTATAGCAGTGAGAATATCATCTTTCCGATTTGCCGATGCGATCACCGGTATTTCCCCGTTTATGGCCTCAACCATAATTTCCAGCCCGAGATCGCGTTCCGGAGGTTCCGGTTCCTCGAGATCTTTTTTACGCTTATTCTTCGGAAGATTCATGTTCGCTATATATTCATCCATTTCGGTTTCAAATTTAGTCCATTTGGCGGCATATTCCTCGGCTTCGATGAATTTCTGTCTTAATCTGGAAACAAGCCCCATCCTGGTTTCGATCTTTTTCCTCTCTCGCCAGACGGATGTCGGCTTTTCTCCGAAATTAATATGCAAAGCCGCCGGGGCTTTTATGATCATCTCATTTACGTTTTCGCCGGCGAGCTCTAAAACGGCGCTCTGTCCCGCGATAACATTATCGGTAGCCGGAGCGGAGAGGATTGTAGTCACACCCTCGATACGAGTCACGGGAATCAATTCGGACTGCGAATTGAAAGCGTCAATGGTCCTTACCTGCGGCGTCAGGGGATCGGATTTTTCACTGATGTCCACAGTGGATTCCTCCTCAGAGATCTCCTTTAATCCTATCTGCGTGAAGGCGTCGAAAAGACCGGGCGTGACTATCTTCCCGGACGCGTCCAAAACGGATGCCCCTTCGGGAATCTCTATATCCTTGCCGACTTCGCTGATACGGTTATTTTCTATTAAAATTATCCCGTCCTCGATTATCCCTTCGGACATGGTGAAAATACGTCCGCCTTTGATGACCAGTATCCACGCAAAAGAGTTGGAGGAGAAAATTAATATCAGGAAAACCATGAATAATAACTTATTCTTCATATTGCGCCTCCAGCGGCGAGGGTTCTTTTGATCTATCGAACACGATTTCGCCGTCGACAATTGTCATTTCCACTATCGTGTAAATATTGAAGGGATGACCGGAGAATATCGCTATATCGGCATCTTTACCCTCCTCAATAGAACCGGTTAAATGATCAATTCCGATAGCCCGGGCAGGATTGATAGTAAGCGCCTCAAAGGCGGATTGGCGATCCATCCCGTATCTGACCGCCTTGGCGGCGTCCAGCCATAATCTTTGAATCTGATCTCCAGAATCGGAATGGAAGACAACTTTTACTCCTCTCGACGCCATTATTCCCGGCGAATGAGGAATTCCCTTCCAGGCCTCCACCTTGAAGCCCCACCAGTCAGTCCAGGTGCAGGCGGCGATATTCCTGCTCGCCAGTGTATCCGCGATTTTATAGCCTTCGAGAGTATGTTCGAACGACCTGATCTCAAACCCGAATTCGTCCGCGATCTCGATCATCTTCAGCATCTCGTCCTTGGTATAACAGTGCACATGAACCAGGTATTTGCCATTGACTATATTCCCCAAAGCCTCAAGCCTTAAATCTCTCTCAGGCGTTTCGGTGTATTTATCCTTTTCCTTTTTCCTTTCGTAGAGTTTCCATTCCTCGCCGTACTCTTTGCCTTTTATTAACCACTCCCTCAACATGGCGAAATTGCCCATGCGGGTTGACGGCATTTGATTACGCCTGCCGTAAACACGTTTCGGATTCTCACCCAGCGCCATTTTCATTCCCGGCTTTATATCTTTAATCTTCATTTCCCCTATGGATTTACCGGGTTTCAATTTCAGAGTCACCGTCTGCCCCCCGATGAGATTCGCGGATCCCGGTAATGTCTGTATTGCTGTTACCCCGCCCGCCACCGCTCGCAGGATCGCCGGGTCTTCGCTGTTGAATGAATCCTCCGCCCTGACCTGCGGCGTTATAGGATCTGTCATCTCGTTCCCGTCTTCATGCGCATCCACGCCGGGCCAGGAGGAGACCCCGATATGTGAATGAGCGTAAATTATGCCCGGCATGATAAACTTACCGGTGGCGTCTATTATTCTGAAGTTTTCGGGCGGCTTGATATCCTCGCCGACTTTTTCTATTTTGCCGTCTTTGAGGAGAACGTCGCCTTTCTCAACAATCCCCTTGGTGACCGTGATCACGGTGCCACCCTTTATTAAAATAGGCTCATTAGCGCCCGCCCATATAGGCGGCAATAGAAAAATAATAGAGGTCAAAACTAATTTTATTTTCAGCATTGTCTTTATCCTTGCCGATACCGTTAATCTTTGGCCGGCCGGGCAATCCGGTTTAACATGATCATTAAGATAACAAATATCACCGCCGCCAGGATCATAGAGAATACATTTCCGTACGGGATTATCGCCCATAGACTTGTCAAAGGCAATCGCATGGCATCAAGTACGAATATATCTCCCGCCGGGATAATCGCTACTATAGCGAGCAGGATGCCTATGACTCCGACCCCGGCCACCAGACCTGATGAAAACAGAACGCCGTTATCGGTATCCGTCGGTCTGGCGCCCGATTTTTTATCCCTGTAATGTCTCAGCAATCCTCCCGCGAATATGGGAGTCGTGGTTTGCAAAGGAAGATAAAGGCCGACCGCGGCCGGCAGTGACGGCACTTTGAAAAACTCGAAAATCATGGCGATTACCGCGCCCGCGCCGACCAGGATCCAGGGGATATTCTGATCCATGACGCCCTTAACGACCAGGCTCATCAGGGTCGCCTGGGGCGCCGGAAGTTCCGCTTTGCCGGTTATGGGGGAGGGCGCGCCGGCGAAACCGTAGGCATTGTAAAGCATCATCAGCGTAAATCCCAAAACGGCAGCGGATGTCAGAACTCCTATAAGCTCGCCCATTTGCTGTTTTCTTGGCGTGGCGCCCACCAGAAATCCGGTTTTCAGATCCTGAGCCACGTCACCGGACGTGCAGGCGGCCATGCAGACTACCGCGCCTATAGTCAACGCCGCTATTTTAGCCGGTCCCGAGGTCAGTCCGAAAGCCACGAAAATTATCGACGTCCCGAGCAGTGTAGCGATGGTCATACCGGAAACCGGCGATGATGTCGATCCCACCAGCCCCACAATTCTCGAGGCAACAGTAACAAAGAAGAACGCGAATATCACCACCAGAATTGCGGCTAATATTGATGTTCCTGCCGTTATTTGCTCCAGGCCAAAAGTAAAGGCGAGTCCCAGCAAAATAATCACAATCGCGGAAATCCAGAGGACTATCTTTATCGAGAGATCTCGGTCGGTACGGATCCTTTCCAGGCGATCGGAGCCGGCCATAAGTTCCTTCGATCCCAGCCGGAACGATTCGACAATAGTGGGGATCGATCTTATCAGAGTGATAATTCCGCCGAACGCTACCGCGCCTGCCCCGATATACCTGATGAAATAATTCCAGATCTGGTCGGGATTCATGTCGGCGATCGAGAATACGCCCGCGGCCCCCAGGGTCGCCTGCGCCTGCTCGTTCAGGAATCTGAACATGCCCCAACTGTCCCCGAATGCGGCGATAGCCGGGATCAGGATAATCCATGCGACCGCACCGCCCGCCACCATAATCGCAGAAATTCTGCGTCTGAGAATATATCCCACTCCCAGAAGCGCGGGATTGACCTCCAGCGAAACCACCATCTTGTTGACTATCAGAGTCGGCACCCGGATCAATCCGTCGAATACCGAGAAACCGTTCTTGATTAGTTCGATAAGTCCTCCGACTCCCAAGCCGGTAAATACGAATTTCGCCGAGGTGCCGCCGATATCGGCTGACTTGATAACCTCCGCGCACGCAGTGCCCTCCGGAAAGGGAAGAACTTTATGCTCCTTTTTTACCAGGAACTTCCGCAGGGGAATCATAAATGCCACTCCCAGGATACCCCCTATGGCCGCTATAATGGTGATTGTAATGACCTGGATCCCGTAGGCCTGATCCCATCCCAGGAGAAACATGGCGGGAATGGTGAAAATCACGCCGGCCGCCAGTGATTCGCCGGCGGAACCTATGGTCTGCGACATATTGGTTTCGAGAGGAGAGCCCCGTCTGGCCTTAAAAAATTTATGCAGAAACGCGAATAACGCTACCGACATCACCGATACCGGAATCGAAGCCGATATGGTCAGCCCCGATATCAGGCCTACATAGGCATTGGCCCAGGCGAAAACTATACCCAGGACGGTGCCTATAATAATCGATTTCCAGGTGAATTCCGGCAGTTTCTTATCGTGGCTGATATATGGTTTGTATTCTGGTTCTTCCATAGAAGCGCCCTTTCAGGTTGCCTTGTTTAATTTTCCCTGCAAATTATCTGCAAAGCCGCTGGCTGTCAATTTCTATTAATCTATATCGCTCCCGCGTCGGAATGATGAATAATTCCGTTGATTGGAAATCCGAAAAACAATTCCAGAAAACATCGGTTCACCCGGCCATTTTATCTCACAAATTCTTGATAGTCAAGACGTAAAACTCTCAATTCGCCGCATAAAATGACGATAGATTGATAAGAAGAATATAAAGGGGTGAAATATGGAGATTATACAGCAAAAATTAGTCTGGTTCATGGGAAGCTGCGCGGCTTTGATACTACTTTATAAACTCAAGCTCGGCCGGGCGGGTTTGAGGAAATCGACGCTTGCCCGTATGAGGGCGGGCGTGATCATGTTAATGTTTGGAAGTCTCTGGGGCATTCTCCTTAAAACTCTTTTTGCGAGCACTGAATTCTCCTCTTCAGGTACCGCATTTTCTATTGAGACCATACTCGGATATACGATCGGGTGGGCTCTTATGATCTGGGGATTGGTTTCCTGGGCGGCTTCATATTTCGATCTGCGAGGAAAACCTCTCACGACCGCCGGCTCCAGGGTCGTATCGGATATCATTATGAAATCAATGCTGCGCGGAAATGGGGGAAAGCTCCTTTTTAACTCATTTTCCAGAGAGCTATTTTCCATACTCAACTGCCAGGGGCTGACTTTTCATAAAATTCCAGAAGACGACAGGCTGCAGCTGGCGTTTCATCAGGGATTGACCGAATCCTCGGCAAAACTGCTCGAATTCCCGCGCGGCAGCAGAAACGTCTTCGTAATAACCGTGAAATCGCGGCAGGCCGTGATATCCGATGAAAACCATACTCTGCACGAGTTCTCTTTCCCCGAGACCTCCAGAGGGCAGATCACAGCCACGATCTCCATTCCGGTAACGTACAACGGCCAGTTGCTCGGCGTGCTGACCGCGTATCGAATAAAAAATATCCCCTTCAACGAGGACGATCTGAAAGTCCTGGAGATAGCCGGTTCCGGCCTGGGCGCCTCGCTGCAAAGGGAAAAGGCGGATAAAGAATATATTCAGGAAACTCGCTACAAAGAGCTTCTTACCATCGCCACGAAATCTCTGGATACCGGCCAGCCCATGATTTCGGCCTTGATCAAATCCGCCAAAACCATAAACAACTATCTGCCTTTCAAGTGGATCAGTTTGTATGTTGTCGGCAACGGCACTCCGAGATCATATGAATTCAACATACCCACCGGCGGGGCGGTGAAGATAATCGAGGGATGGTTTCCGAAATACGCTTTCCCGCATCTGTACAACCGCGATCCTAACACCGGTTTGAAATTCAATGTCGGCGCTGGCAAATCCTCCAGAAAAACAACATATATATTTCCTGTAGGAAATGTAAGCACGCCTCCGGCCTATCTCGAATTTGAACTTCAAACTCCCCTCGCCAACGATTCGTTTCTCCCGCTTCTGGCAAATATCATGGGAAAGAGGTTTGCGCTATATCTTAAGAACGACGAGACCCGGAATCGCATTAATACTTTCAAAAGCTGGCTGGGTGCGTTAACCTATTTCCAGGAAAAGGCGGCGGAGGTCAACGACGTGTCGATGCTGTTAAAGGAGATAGCATCATCCACGGTGGATCTGGTTCCCACCTCTTTCTGCCGGATTTTGCTGGCCGATCCCGCCAGAAGGTTTCTCAAAACCGCGACCCTGGCGCAAAAAAGAAACCTGGATTGGAGAATGCGTTTCGAATCGAAGATCTCCCTTTCGAATCTGGAATTTCATAAAACGTCGCTGGAGTCCGGAGAGGTTATTACTTTTAACCAGGAGGATAATTCCAGGAAACTCTCCGAGGAGGAAACCTTCAAGATGTTGCCCTCCGAGGTTAAATGCGGTGCCATTGTTCCCCTGGCTCTGGGGCAGAAAACCGTGGGGCTTATTACTATCGGCGATTGCAGAAAAGCCGGGAGGGCGTTCGAAAATTCCGATCCCCTGCAATTCCTTGCCGCCCTTTCGAGCGCCATATCGATGATCCTGACCTGGCATAAGGAAAAACGATTATCGCGGGAGGGAGACAAAAAACTGACGCTTCTTAAGAAAAGCGCCAAAAAAGAATCGGAATCGGAGGTATCCGCCAGCCGCATTAATTCCCGGATAAACGGGCCGCTGGCCGGAATTATAGCGGCGTGCGAATATCTAAAAAGCGGTCTGCATACCGAAAAGGACGACCTCGACCGCTACCTGAATCTGATCGAACGAAGCGCCTCGCAGATTCACCAGCACATATCATCGCCTTAGGCTGCACTTAATGGCTCATGCCGGTTGCCAGCCGCCTGCCTGGCAACCAATAACGTTAAAGAACAATAAAGGTTGACACAAATTTCCCCATTTTATATTTATCCCCAATGGATACGCCGCATTTTCTCGACCTTTTCAGAGAATTCAAACAGAAAGTCGATGAATATATATTCAACAAACTGCCAATAAATCACGATATCCCCGAGATCGAACTGCTGTATGAAATGATGCGCGACTACCCCTCGCGCTCCGGCAAAGGGCTTCGTCCGGGGCTATTGATGACCTTCAACCGAGCATTCGGCGGGAGCGATGAAAAATCGCTCAACACCGCCGCCGCTCTGGAGATATTCCAGAATTGGATCGTCATTCATGACGATATCGAGGACGGCTCCGATCTCAGAAGAGGCCAGCCCGCGCTGCATGTAAAATTCGGAATGCCCCTGGCTCTCAACGCCGGCGATGCCCTGGCAGGGAAGATGTGGGAATTGATTTATGAAAATAAAAATATACTCGGTAATGAAACCGCCATGAAAGTGTTCAATGAGTTTCTCATCATGTATTCCAAAACCACCGAGGGGCAGCATATCGAACTGGGATGGGAGCGCAACCGTAAATGGGATCTGACCGCCGACGATTACTTTTGCATGTGCAAACGAAAGACTGCCTGGTATACCTGTATCAGCCCCTCCTGGATCGGGGGCCTGATTGCGGGAGCCGGCCAAAATCTTAAAGACGCCTTTATTCAATTCGGTGAGGATCTCGGCGTGGCGTTTCAGTTGCAGGATGATATTTTAAATCTGGTCGGCGACAGGAAAAAATACGGCAAAGAGATAGGCGGCGATATACTGGAGGGCAAAAGAACCTTGATGCTGATCGACCTGATGACTAAATGTACAAAAAATGAAAAGCGGTTCGTGATAGATTCGTTGGACCGCGCCAGGGAGAAAAAAGACCCCCGCATTATCAATGATATATTGGAGATGACGAACAAATACGGATCAATAGATTATGCCATCTCGATATCGAAGGAGAAAGCCAGAAACTCGCGCCGCACCTATCTCGATCAGATCGACGGCAATATTGTAAATGACGAATATCAAAAGGTAATTATCGATTTAATCGATTTCATGGTCGAACGTGAGTTTTAAACCTGAAATTCTATACTGCCCTGATAACTCATACAGCGTATAGGTTATATTAAAGTGCGGAAGACGATGACTCAAAGTGCGCGGAATAAACTACTTATATTATCCGTTATTTTGATCGCCCTGTCGGCGGCATTGCTTTTCATTCCTGGTCGCGTAAAAACCCCGGCTCCCGGTCTCGATTCTCAAAAAGACATACATGACAGCAAGCTTTATGTTTCGAGAGTTATAGACGGCGATACGTTCGAATTGTCCAACGGGCGAACGGTTCGTCTTATCGGTGTGGATACGCCGGAAACCGATATGCCCTATTATAACGAAGCCGTAACGTTCGCCGAATCACTTTTATCAGAAAAGCAAATTACTATTGAATTAGATAAGGAGAGAATGGATAAATATGGGCGGTTATTGATTTACGCTTATACCGATTCAATTTTCGTTAATGAAATGATAATCGGCAGAGGATTGGGGATCGTCTACCTGTTTGAATCAAATCTGAAACGGGCCGGAACCCTTATAGAATCGCAGTCCAAAGCGCGAGCCGCCGCTCTCGGCATCTGGTCTTTGCCCGCTCCGTCGCCCGAAGATTATTATATCAATATAGCGGGCTCTTACCGCTTTCACCGCCCTTTATGCATCGCTATAAAAAGATCCGATCCCGAAAAAAGAAAAACATATCACTCCAGGGGAAAACTTCTGGATAAAGGATTTTCCCCTTGCAGAAATTGCCGTCCTTAGGCACGGTAAGACTGCCTGTAAGCCAAATCGCCGTCATCGCGAGGAGTCCCCGATTTCCGCTTGGGCACGGCAAAGCGATCTCATCAATATAAATGGCGATTCATACTGATAAATCACCTTTAGTCTATATAACAGCTTTCCTTAAGGGTTGCTGGTTTTTGCCGATATCTTATATGAAGAACGTATATCTTTTCGGGAGGGTTTATTGGTATCTGTACTGGTTGTGGAAGATAAAAGCGCCATGCAGGAGATGTTGAGCGCTACGCTTACGGGCGAAGGCTACGAGGTTGATATCGCAGGCAACGGCAAGGATGCCATATCCAGGGCCAGGAATAAGAGGTATGATCTTATATTAACCGATTTGAAACTGCCCGGCGCCGACGGCCTGGAGGTGCTGTCAGAGGTGAAAGAAATCGATCCCGAAACCTCCGTTATCGTAATGACCGCCTACGGCACCGTGGAAAACGCCGTGGAGGCCATGAAGATCGGCGCTTTCGATTTTATTACAAAACCGTTCGATACCGATCGACTCTCTCTTCTTATAAAACGCGCTCTGGAGAACAGAAGGCTGGTCGCGGAAAATACGCTTCTTCGGGAAGAACTTGCGCAGGCCTACGGTTTAACGGAGATCATAGGTAAATCCGAGAAAATCAAGGAAGCCACCGGACTGGTGCAAAAGGTTGCTCCTTCCGATACCACCGCTTTGCTCATAGGGGAATCGGGGACCGGAAAAGAACTGTTCGCCCGCGCCATACATTATCTCTCCCCGCGAAAAGACGGTTCCTTTGTCGCTATTAACTGCGCCGCCATCCCCAGGGAACTTCTTGAAAACGAGCTTTTCGGGTCCGAAAAGGGCGCTTTCACGTCCAGTCACGCCCGGAAAATGGGGAAATTCGAAATCGCCGAAGGCGGTACCCTATTTCTCGATGAAATCGGCGATATGGATATCTCTCTGCAGGCGAAGCTGTTGAGAGTCTTGCAGGAGAAAAAATTCGAACGTCTCGGCGGAACTAAGACAATAGATGTCAATGTCCGCGTCATCGCCGCCTCTAATATGGATCTGAAAGAGGCCATTAAGAAAAGAAATTTTAGAGAGGATTTGTATTATCGGCTGTCGGTTTTCCCCATTCGAATTCCCCCGTTAAGAGAGAGAAGAGAAGATATTCAGGCGTTGGCTGATCATTTTATAAACAGGTTTTGCAGAGAATTGAATAAAAAAGATAAAAAATTATCCAGAGAATCTTTAACGTTGATGGAGAAATACCATTGGCCCGGAAACGTCAGAGAGCTTGAAAATACCATTGAGAGAGCCATTATCCTCTGCGAAGGAAAAACCATAACTCCGGATCAGTTGGCGATTCGTCTTCCCTCCTCGGCGGAAATCAGGCTTAGAGAAGGAGCGGGTTTGAAAGAGGTCGCCGCTCTGGCGCAGGCCGAAGCCGAAAAGTCGTTAATTAAAAGAGTACTTACGCAAACGAATGGAAATAAAAAAAGATCCGCCGAAATTCTGAAAATCGACTATACTACCCTGTTCGAAAAACTGAAAAAATACGGCATCCAGACCAGAAAAGAATTAACCGAAGAAATCCCCTCACCGGTCTGATATGTTATCTTCTTTATAATCATATACTTATAACTCCAAAAAAAAATCTTGACATTTACATTTATTTTTGTATAATACGGTTGACAAAAGGGATATTTTTTAAGGATTTTTTTGTTCTTTCTAATGGTTTAGACAAAGGATAATAAATAAAAGTAATTTTTAAGGAGGCTTTTTTAATGAAAAAGTTAATGTTGGGCTTGGCCGTATGCCTTTTCACTTTTGGCGTGGCCAATGCGCAGGATCCCGGTGACCAGGATAGTGTCATAGTCGAGCCAACCTATGTCGCCGTGGGTGCAGATTCGATTCATGTCAGGATGTGGGCCATTACCGATGATTCAGTGATGTTTTATAATATGCCACTGACCTTTACCGCTTCCGGCACTGGAATCAATTTTGAATATGTTAGTTATTATCCGCCCCTTACACTATGGGAAGAAACATTCGATTCTCTCCTGGTTTCCGAGGATTTCTTAAGAATGGTCGCCTGGAGTGATCTCGGCGGCCCCGTAACTGAGCCTCCTCTGCATACGAGCGGTATCCTCCGCCAAATCTGGCAGCTCGTATTTTCTGTAGATCCCGGCGCTGAACCTCAGGTCGTTGATATCGATACCACGTACGATTTCGTCAATGGTGAGTTTTGTTTCGGTCTGGCAGGCGGTGCCGTACAATTTACCCCCGCCTTTGTACCCGGCGCTATACATTATGGTCCCACCGGAATCGAGGACGATATCGATAATATTCCTAAGGAATTCGCTTTGAAACAAAACTATCCGAATCCGTTTAACCCGGATACGAAATTGTCGTTCGATCTTCCCAAAGCGCAGAATGTTTCTCTGGAGGTTTATAATCTCCTGGGGCAGCATGTTAAAACGCTGGCAAACGGAATGTATGACGCGGGCAGTCATATGGTTTCATGGAATGGCACAAACAGCGACGGTGAAGACGTTCCGTCCGGCATCTATTTCTATTCGCTGCGGACCGAGGAATTTTCAAAAGCCAACAAGATGATGCTTATTCGGTAATCTTGCCGATATGAAGGTTTTTTGCGGGCGGGTCATGGTACCCGCCCTTTTTTTAATGGAGATTTCCCTGCGCCAACAGGCGAATCGACCCTTAAATATCGTTGAAATCGGAAAAAATAAGAAACCGATATAATTTTGGTTTTATTATGGATATTTTTATTGACTTGCGTTTTGGCGAATTGTTATATTGGCGCCATGTTCAAAAGTGAAATAAATCACAAATAACTCGGTAAGTGAATTTAATTAATGATAAATGGTGCTAAGAATCTTTGATTAGAGAGGAGTGGGTGTATGGCAACGTTAAAAAGTAAATTGACATCGCTTATACCCGCCTGGCGTGAGGAAATCGGAAATCTGGTTAAAGCTCATGGCGACACTAAAGTGTCGGAGGTTTCCATGGCTCAGGCCTATGGCGGAATGCGCGGTGTCAAGGGAATGGTTTGTGATACTTCGGAGGTTCCTCCCGATAAGGGTCTGCTTATCAGGGGAATCCCCATCGGTGATTTAACCGAAAAACTTCCCGAAGAAATTTTTTATCTTCTGGTTACCGGCGAAATGCCCGACAACGCGGCTTTGAAAAGTCTGCAGAACGAGCTTTCCGAAAGAGCCAGAGTCCCGGCCTATGTCTGGAAAGTGCTTGAGGCTATGCCTAAAGATTCCCATCCTATGGCTATGCTGGATACCGCCATACTGGTGATGGAGCGCGAGTCTGTATTTAGAGAACAATATACCAAGGGGATGAAAAAGACCGATTACTGGATGCCGACACTGGAAGACTCATTAAATCTTATGGCGAGACTTCCCGGTATCGCCGCCGGCGTCTACAGGATGAGATTTAAAAAGGGGAACAGAATTCCCTACAAAAAAGATCTTGACTGGGGCGGCAACTACGCCCGCATGCTGGGAATAAAAGATCCCGACGGCACCTTCGCCAACCTGATGAGACTATACCTGGTTCTGCATTCCGATCACGAAGGCGGCAATGTCTCGGCTCATACCTGCCATTGCGTGGGATCGGCGTTATCGGACGCTTACTACGCCGTCTCCGCCGGTCTTAACGGCCTGGCCGGCCCCCTTCACGGGCTGGCCAACCAGGAATGCCTGGGATGGATTCTTATGGTTTATGAGAAATTCAAAGGCATTCCCACGGACGAGCAATTAAGAAAGTTCGCCTGGGATACGCTGAATTCGGGCAAGGTTATCCCCGGTTACGGACACGCGGTTTTGAGGGTTACCGACCCGCGCTTTACCGCTTTCCGAAATTTCGGCCTCAAGCATATGCCCGATGATCCCGTGTTCGCTATTATGAGCAAAGTTTTCGACATCGTACCCGACATCCTGCGGGAGCAGGGCAAAGCCAAAGACCCCTGGCCCAACGTCGACGCCGCCTCCGGATCGCTTTTGTACAATTTTGGTATGAAAGAGTTCTCGTATTATACCGTTCTCTTCTCGGTCTCCCGTGCTATGGGCATGCTTTCCCAGCTGGTAGTCAACCGGGCTCTCGGCATTCCCATCGAAAGGCCGAAGTCTGTCACCACCAAGTGGATGAAGGCGCAGGTCAGCGCGTAGAATCGATATTCATGATTTCTTTAAGGGCCGGTGGAAACTCCATCGGCCTTTTTATATTGTATAATTCCTGAAATAAAATCCATTTTTTTTGATACAATAAAATGTATAGTAAATAAAATCCTTTTTAAATTAGGAGGTGCAATCATGAGAAGCTTAATATTCGCGGCAGTACTGTTTTTTACGGTCTCATGTGTTCCGCGGGAAGTTCTATCAAGCGGGAGGGCTTTCCAGATCTCAGTCCAGGCCGGCCCGGTTGCTCCGGCAGACCGGATGCTGCAGGGAGATCAACGGGTGGAGTACGACGCCTCCTCCGGATTCGGATATCCGGTCGTCAGGGGTTTCGGGAACGGGGTCGATCCGGTTTTAGGCGGCGAATACTATTTCACCGATTGAGGATTGATGCTGGATACCGGAACAAGGTTGCATACACAGAGAAAAGTCGATGTAGACACATTCGATGGAAAACGCTTTTTTGAAAACAGGCTCATTATATTTCCGATTTCCTTTAGCCTGATTCATAAAATATATCAGCGGGATTCCCGCATCATGGCCATATTGAGCTTTGGCCCCGATATCTATTTTTCGCAATGGGAGACAAAAGATAACAGATATTATACCTATATATATTATCGTGACCGGTACAAAGAAGATAATCTATCTTTCGGCGCTCATTTTCTTGCTGGACTGGATTTCAATATTTACCGAAATTTCCTCATTAAAACGCAATGTAGATATACTTTTATGCGGTCCGATTGCGACTCGATGATCAGGATTCTGACAATAAGACTGAAATCGTGATCTCAATATCGGCGGATCTTCGCTTAGATTCGGGCTCGGCTATTGTTTCTGAGGTATGGTACAATCGCTAAATGTTCCTTAGATATTTCAATAATTTTGTAGATATCTCTTGACATACAGTGTTAACCTGATATCTTTATTGGTAAGATTAGATACTCCACGATCGGACACCATTGAGTTGCGGTTTGTGAATGATTCAAGGAGGTTATTATGAAACGCTACATGTTCGTACTTGTATTAGCATTTTTCAGCATAAATTCAACGTTGGCGATCAGCGCGAATTCCTCCGGTAATGATAATACAATTTGTGATTTCCCGGGCCCGGTAGAGGTGTCATATGGGTATGTCTGCAACGGCGTCGTTATCACCTGGCGAGCGCCGCTGGGAACTATGCCGGATGGATACAACGTTTACCGTAAAATCGGGCCCGTCGGAGATTGGATAATTCGAAATCCCGGCCCGATTTCGGATACAACTTATATAGATAACGATATTATCCTGGGTGATGGTTTTCAATATTGCGTAACTGCCGTTTATGGCAGCAATGAGTCTGAACCGGTTTATACCGATACTTACTATCTCCCGGATCCCTCGACGATTGATTACCTGCTCGTTGGAACCGAATCCACCGAATGGCTCAATTACTGGTATAAGTCTATTCTGGATTCCCTGGGCCTGGAAGGGGAGATGGTAGATCACATATTGCCTTATTGCGGCGATTATCTAACCGATTTACCGCTACTATGGCTGGTAAGCTATCCCCCAAGGCCTCATCCTCCGGGCGGATTATGCAATAGGGATATCGCCTTAATGGATTACCTCGATCGCGGCGGCAATGTATTTGTCGACGATCTCTATCTGACATTTGTGGATACTTTGTTTACCAGCTTCCTATTTTATGATATAGCGACGTGCATTCCCTATCCTTTTATGGGCCTCGATGGCGTTCAGGGTACTTTCGCTGAAGGTCTTTCATATAATCTCGCGGATACCATGTGGTCGAGTAATGTTGAGCCTATGCTGGATCCTCCCGAAGCGGGAATCGTGCTTGAAGATAACGTAGAATGCGGCTGCGTGGATTTTTATGTCGATCGGCAGGGGTACAAAGCGGTAGTCAACACCCAGGCTATCCATGAATTCCTGGACGGCCCCAACGGTACCCGGCTGCAGTATTTTCAGAAGATGATGGATTTCTTCGGGATTCCAACCTCCATCGAAGAAAATGATGCTCCGTCTTTGCCCGAAGATTATCTCGTCCTGAAAGCCTATCCCAATCCTTTCAATGCCGAGGTGAGACTGCAGGTGCTGTCAGGGATTGAGGGCGAATTCACGCTTGACATTTTCGATATAACCGGCCGAAAGGTAAGAAGTTTCGAAGTTGCGGGACGTTCCGCGCAGGTTGTCTGGGACAGCCGAAATCAATCCGGTCGGAAGGTCGCGTCTGGCATGTATTTCGCCAGGATTACCGGCCCCGAACAGGTTTCATCAATAATAAAATTGACCCTTCTTAGATAGTGAAGGATAGTCGGTGAAAAATAAATGCCGACATAAATTAGCCTAATTTTATTGACAATTTTTTCAATATCTTCTATAATTAAAGAGATTGAAGCATCGAAACCCGGCGGCAATTCAACTGTCGGGTTGATCGATTGCGGAAAAGAATAAGGGGGTTTTATCGAAAACTGATAACGTTTTCTTCTGAAAGGATCTATAAATTATGAATAAAAGGCTGTTTTACATCGGTATAATGGCCGGAGTGGTTTTTTACCTTTTTACGGGTTCGGTTTCGGCAACTGACGGTCTTATCGCATTCGATAGATCGCAAATCGAAGCGGTGCGGGAAACGGCGGAGATCAGGGTTATAGCCAAGTTAGATGATCTGGCTGTAGCGCTGGTCGAAAGCGGAAATCTCGAAAAACTCCAAAAGGCTGAAAGATCGATCCGGCTCATTGAATCGCCGGTTGATATTGACCGTCTCTGGGTTATGAGAAAAAATGATGGTATCCAGAATCCTCCGGGCGTATTAGTATCTTCCGATAATTATCATCTGCTAAGCATCACCTTTAACGAGGCTACGGAATTAATGTCGCGGGGGGCATTCCTTTCCAAATGCCAGGATATTAATCTTCCCGCCGACAGACGATTTTCGATCCCGGCAAAACTGCCCTCGAGATCATTGATAACAACTGATATAGATTCACTTATGGCGCTGGTTTCGGTTGATTCGGTCACCGCCTATATTCAGAGGCTGCAGGATTTTCAAACCCGCTATACCTGCACCGATTCATTCTGGACATCCGGAAGCTGGGTGGCCTCGAAATTCGCCTCCTGGGGTTATGACAGCCTTACTTTTCAGGAATACGATACCCCGTTTCAATGCCTTTCCAGAAACGTGATAGCCACGAAGATCGGGGATGTGAATCCCGACAGATTCATCATCGTAGGCGGGCATTATGATGCTGTCGTTTATGATGGAGGCAACCCGGCGATATGGGCGCCGGGCGCCGACGATAACGGTACCGGCACCGCTATGACCATGGAGATCGCCAGGGTGCTGGCCGATCTGCCGTTCAAGAAATCTGTTCGCTTTATAACCTTCGGCGCAGAGGAACAGGGCCTTATCGGAAGCTGGTATTACGTGGTTGACGCGTTGAACAGGGAAGAGGATATAGCGTATATGATCAACGCCGATATGATCGGCAACGTATCCGATTCATTCCTCGATTTCGTCATCAGGTGCAGCGAAAACGGAGAGCATTACGGTGAGGTTATCGAACAACTGGCAATCGACTATACTACTTTGGCGCCCAATCTCCAGGTCGGCGAATGGTCCGGCTCCGATCATTTTCCTTTCCAACAGGCCGGATTCCGCACCATTTATTCCGCCGAGGGAGATTTTTCTCCTAACTGGCACACAGGTACAGACATCATCGATAATATCGATCCCGCTTATGCCGCCGATATAATTCGCGTTAACCTCGGAGCGTTAGTTCTCGCTATCGAGTCCCCGGTTCCCGTTACGGGACTGCAGGCTTATAACGTCGGGGACGGAGAAACGGTGTATCTGGAATGGGATCTCTCGCCGGATATTGACATTATCGGATATGAATTGTATTTCGGGACATGCGAGGAGAACATAATTATTTATGATACCTCCTATACGTCCGCCGATACAGCATATGGTTTATTTGAAGATTCCACCTATTATTTCGGCGTATCATCGTTTGCCCTCGACGGCGGAACCAGCCTTATAGAAAATTTTGTCGGAATAACTCCGCGGAGTATTCCCAGCCGGGCGGATACGCTTACGGTTATGCCGGAATTTTATCAAAATCATATTCAATGGTCGGCCATACCCGATCTCGATTTTGATTATTATCAGCTCTACAGGAAAATCGGTGAAAACGGCAATTACCAGCCGCATCAGCAGATTCCCGATCCTGAGCAATTCGAATATATCGATCAAAATCTGCAATCCAATCTCAAATACTATTATTACGTAACTCTTGTGGACTCAACCGGTCTCGAAGGCGAAGCTTCCCACGAAGATTATGCCAGGGTACTCAGTTTCGACAGCGGAATTTTGTTTGTAGATGAGACCCGCGATTTTACCGGCGGCCAGGGTCTTCCCACCGATGCCCAGCAGGATTCTTTTTTCCAGTTAATTTCCAGCGGATATGCAGTCACGTTCCACGATTATATCGATGACGGCAGTCTGAGAATAAACGATCTCGGTCCTTATTCCACGGTGGTCTGGATCGATGACGATGCCGCCAACCAGCAACTCGATCAGGTCGACAGCGATCTTGCTCATTATCTGGACGTTGGCGGTAACTTACTGTTCGTCGGCTGGCGGGCTTTCTTCGGCTACTCCAACATAAGGCCGCTCTCTTTCGATCCCGGCAGTTTTCCCTATGACTACCTTTTTATAAATAGCGTTAACTCGAGCAACACGCCCGATTTCATAGGAGCGACCGGGGTTGTCGGTTGGCCCGATCTCGGGGTTATGCCTGAAAGAGTTATTCCCCAATGGAACGGCATGCTTATAGGCGTCGATGTCATGGAGCTTCAAGACGTCCCGACCGAAATCTATTACTATATTTCCTCCTCCGGGGACACCCTGTATGATAACAAACCGGTAGGGATAGCTGTCGATTACATAAACTCATCGGCAGTGTATCTCACCTTTCCTCTTTTTCCCGTCGGGGAACAGGCCGCAACTAATCTGTTTATATCCGCCATGAATTATCTGGGCGAGACTACCACCGATGTGGTTGAAGTAAAACATGATAATATTTTGCCCGAAGCTTTCCTGTGGCAGAATTACCCCAATCCTTTCAATGCCGAAACCAGCATTAAATTTATGTTGAATTCGCCCGGAAATGTTCGATTAGGCGTTTATAACGTGCTGGGGCAGGAAGTCGAAGTTCTTGTTGATCGGGAATTGCCCGCCGGCATTCATCTTTTGGCCTGGAGCGGAGAAAACCTGCCGTCGGGTATATACTTCTATCGGCTTACATTCGATAATCATTCGGTTTCCCGCCGGATGATACTCCTGCGGTAAGCTTTTAGGTTGATTTTTAATACTCTTTATTTTAGATTCAGCCGCATGAGTAGTATGAGACTTGCGCTAATTTTCGTTTTCACGCTTACGGCCATCTCATCAGCGCAGAGAGATTACGATTACCAGCGCGTGCATTCCGAGGGGTTTTACGTCAATTTCGGAATCACCAACGGCCCCGATTTCGCGGATTTCTTCAATCAAACCAACGAATTTTACCAGACCAGGTTTCAGAATAGCGCCGAAGAGCTCGACCGCTTCGACAGGGGTTTTAATATCGGCCTGGGATATATTGTGCGGCTCTATCCCAATTTCGCCCTGGACGTCGGTTTTTCCATCTATAGATTGGAGTCATCCGGCATTATTAACAACCTGAATCCCGCCTTCCCCGAGCCCTTTGTAAATCACGAGCTCGAATATCAGGTCGGCATGTTTTCGGCCACCATCCCGGTATTGCTCGATTTCCATCCCCGGCAGCCGGCGGTGCCTTATGCCGGTATCGGTATCTCTATATTTTCCATGAGGCTCGATGACATCAGGGATGATGGCCTTAACGCGGAAATTCTTCGTGAAACAAATACTTCGGTGGGCGGGCATTTTGAAACCGGGCTTTTCATTAAGATAAGCAAGAGGATTTGGATCGATTTCAAGGCCAGATGGCACAGTGGATCGGCTAACCTCAGGGCCCTGGAACCGCCGTCTCCCGCCGACATCGCCAGATATAAAATAAAACAGGATATCGCGCAGATTACCCTGGGGGGAATTTACTATTTCCGCTAAAACTATTTTTATCCTCCTGCTTTTATCGTTCTTATTAAATTGCGGCCCCAAACCGCGCGAGGGAGCCGACCTGCCCGTCCCCAAAGATATTACTGTCGACGCTCACAACCGAAAGGCCGTTGTTTACTGGTCCATCGATAGATCCAAGAATAGACCCATTTCGGGATACAACATCTACCTTTCGGAAAAGCCTTTAAAGGAAAATTTCGCAAAATGGGGAAAAAACCGCCCCGAACCTTATAATCACGCCCCCTTCCCCGGCGATACCGACGGCGACATAACCACAGAATCGTTCGAGATCACCAATCTGGAAAATGGAAAAACCTACTATCTCTCCGTAAGAACCGTCGGAATTACCGGCGCCGAATCCGATGCGGCAAAAGAGATCGAATTCGTGCCGCTGGCCAGAGGCGTTTTTACGATCTCAAGCAGCCATTCCTCGGATAACGGCGGATTCAGCTTTGACAGCGATATGTCCCTGCCCGCCCGCGATCCACGTTGCGATATATATCTTTACGCCAAAAGGGATGTCGTTGGGTTATCTTCTCCAAACCGGCTTTCCGCCGGTTTGAGGAAAACCGCCTTTACAAAAAAGAATGAAAAAAACGTCGAGACCATTCAGATAAAATCCGGCGACAGGCTTACCGTAAAAACCATGTACGGCCATGCCGAAATTGCCATAAAATACATCAGACGCGTCGATCTCGACGCTACCGCCGCCATTGAGTATATATTTTACCCCGCCAATTACGCTAAGTGACGATTATTCTTGACCGTGCCGTAAACAACCGCTATATTCGAGCCGAAAAAAATAGGTAGACGCCACCCTAGCTCAGTTGGTAGAGCAACGGACTGAAAATCCGTGTGTCCGCAGTTCGATTCTGCGGGGTGGCACTTTTTTATTATGCCATAACGGCTTACAAAGATTCATCTTCCATAATTCGCCATAATGCAGATTGATCCTTGATCTTTATGGTCTTCTGGCTTATCAGGCCTTGACATTGACGGGACAAAAGTGTAGCCTGTGTGCATCTTGAACGCTCGTTACTCCACACTGGAGAGCGTTCGGGTGATTGACCAACTAACATTGAATTGCATCGCTATTTTTGGCTTCTGAAGATGAATTACAGAGTAAATTTCTTTTGATTCTAAGGAGGACAGAAATGTGATATTTTCATAGTTTGGACAGTTAAAAATTTTTTAATCAATCCTTTTAAAGGAGGATCTATGAAATCGCTTGCCATGCTTGCACTTGTACTTATGATTGTCGTAACTGCATCGGCTCAAATCCCTTCCAAAATGAGCTATCAGGGATACCTGACGGATCCAAGTGGGAATCCAGTCAGCAATGATATTATGCCTATGCTGTTTAAGATTTACGGTGATTCTGGGGGAACCACGCCTTTGTGGCAATCGAATAGCGCCGTGGTCGATGTGGATTTTGGATATTTTACCCATTCGCTTGGAAGTACAACTGATGGATTACCGGATACTCTCAGTAAGTATTCTGAGTTATGGCTTGGAGTAAAGGTCGGTTCTGATAATGAAATGCCCTTGGTGGAAATCGTTAGTACGGCATATTCATTCAGAACACTGAAAGCCCAATATTCGGACTCTGCCGGATATGCTCACCACGCCGATACCGCTAATTATGCGATAAATTCAGCGGGTGGAGTTTCATTATGGGATACGTCCGGGGCAGTCCTATATACCAATGATAATTGGGGTATTGTTCGGGGAAATGCAGGTAATTATTTGATTGGCAATCTCATAAATACAATGATAAATTTCGGAGTATCATGCACCACTGGTGTTGCTAGTTATCCTAACGACAATTTTCAGACTATTGGCGGTGGCTGGGCGAATGTAGCTGCAAGAGAATATTGTACTGTTTCTGGAGGTGAAAACAATAAAGCCACAGAGAGGTTTTCCACAATATCGGGTGGGAGTTCAAATCGGGCCAGAGAATACGCAAGTACAGTTGGAGGTGGTGAAAATAACGATGCTGATTCTGTATATGCGACAGTTGCTGGTGGTTACGACAATAACGCACGAGGATATGCCGCAACTGTTAGCGGCGGAGACAGTAATGATGCCTTAAAGCGCTATAGTACGATTGGAGGAGGGCTGGACAATTATATATCTGGAAATGGCGTTGCAAGTACAATCGGAGGCGGTAGGGATAATCAGACTTATGCCAGTCATAGCACGATTGCCGGCGGGTATAATAATGATGCAAGTGGTGATTATAGTCTCATTCCTGGAGGAGAAAATAACACTGCCAGCGGTTATTGCGGTCAAGCAATTGGATGTTATGTAACAGCCAGCGGCGATGGTTCCTTAGCAGCCGGGACAGGGGCAATAGCAGCTCATGATGGTAGTTTTGTATGGGCTGATTTCTCGGGTACGGAGCTAAAATCAATTAGGAATAATCAGTTTCTTATTGGTGCTTCCGGCGAAGCATCATTTTATACTGATATTAATCGTTCTTCCGGAGTTATGATTCATCCTGGCGCATCCTCGTGGTCAACATATTCAGGCGAAGAACTTAAAGAGAACTTTGTACCTATAAATAGTAGAGATATTCTGCAAAAAATATCGTCACTTCCTCTTCATGAATGGAATTTTAAGGCACAAGCCGATGGCATAAAGCATATAGGTCCTACTTCTCAGGATTTTTACAATACATTTAGCTTGGGAGAAAGTGAGAAGACTATTTCCACCGTTGATGCTGGTGGTGTGGCTTTGGCAGGAATACAAGAGCTCATAAAAGCTGTAAATGAATTAAAGGAGGAAAATGTGAAACTAAAAACCGAGATCAATGAATTAAAACAACTGATTAGATAGTGGAGGAATCGGATGGGTACTTTAAAGTCTTTAATGTTTACCGTGGTATTAATTTCTATAACACTACCATGGAGCTTGGTTCAAGCGAGTGGGGATGATAGTCCTAATTCTATTACATCAGTCCCCCGTGACATGTCCTATCAAGGGATCATGAAAGATGCGGAAGGCAATCCTGTAGAAGACAGTGTTTACAACGTTACGTTTAGAATCTACAACGTCGCGTCGGGTGGAACTTCCCTTTGGAACGAAACATTACCCTGTACGACAGCGGCAGGGCTTTTCAACGCCATATTCAGTAATGTTAATCTGCCATTTGATGAAGACTACTGGCTAGAATTGGAGGTCGGTGGTGAAATATCGTCGACTAATTATGCTGCTAATGGCACCATCGGCCAGACGATAATCGGTCAATCTTCTTCTCAAAGCTATATCGTGGAATCAGGTTTCTGGGTAGGCGCAGGCCGCATCCCTCTCTGTTTTTACACTGTAGGTGACGTGAACGGCAGCGACAACTACAACGGGCTGGATATTACCTACGGCGTAGTCTTTTTCAAGGGCGGGGCAGCTCCCCTGTATGAATGCGAGTGCACGCCCGGCAATATCTGGTATGTTTCCGGGGATGTAAACGGCAGTTGTAATTACAACGGACTCGATATCACCTACGGTGTCAACTATCTTAAGGGCGGGGCTGCTCCTTTCCACTGCATGGATTGTCCTCCAGCTGATTGATTGTAACCTCATCGGAAAGACAAATAGGCAGACCAACGGTCATTAAATAATAGACAGTGGCAAAGACGGGATTCGGGGAGTGATTCTGTTCAATTAACTGCGCTTAAAAAGGGGTGGCACACACAGCCCCTTCTCATTGACTATGTATCAATCTCTATATCCGATCCCCCGGACTCAGCCGCCTATGGCTGATTTGGAGGCCCTCCTGGTTTACGATTTGATTTATATAGCGTTGTGTTACGGCAAGACTTGAATGCCCTAATAGCAATTGTAGGTGGGTGGCTGGCATCTCAGCCTTGGCCAGGAAAGTCGCCGCCGAATGCCTGATCAAGTGCGGGTGAACATGTAGACCGACCTTTTTACCGAACTTGTATAATGTCCTTTGGAAATTGTGGTGATTGATTCTCTGGCCACTATCGGTGCAGAATAATAGGGGTGAACCGTTATCCCGTCGAATTTTAAGATATTTTATGATTAGCTTTTTTGTTTTGCGGCCAAACGGGACAACTCTATCCTTATTGCCCTTACCATTTACTTTTAAAGTATTATTTGCAATATCTACGCCAGATAGAGTCAATCCGAAAAGCTCTTTTGCCCTTATAGCCGTGTCCCAAAGTATGGCTATCATCGTTTTATCCCTGACGTTGAAATATCCCTCTTCTGGAATGATCGCTAACAGTCGACCTACTTGGGTTGGCGTTAAAACCGGTTTATGAACCTGCGGTTCCTTTACAAGGGATAATTTTAGAAATGGATTTGTGTCGATCAATCCCTCTTCGACCAGATAGGAGAAAAATGCCTTAACTCCTCTTATATAGTGATTGGCCGTTGCGGGGGATAAACCCCTCTGAACTTCTGACAAAACAAACGCTTTCAGGTCATTCTTGCCGAAGTCGGAAGTGAATCTCTTAAAGATGCGATTCAGGTAATATTCATAATCCTCGATTGTTCGTTCTGACAGCCCCCTGAATCTACAGTCTTGAAGGAAATTTTGCAGCAAGTCCGTGTATCTTGGATTTGTAAGTTGTTGACTATCAACGGCAGTTTTGTCAACGGACTGAAAATCCGTGTGTCCGCAGTTCGATTCTGCGGGGTGGCACTTTTTGTTGATTTGCCACGATAAATATCTACGACACAATTCCCGGTACTGTTTATTTAATTAACTGTTAATTAATATAAGACGATGGGTGCTAAGCGAGCCGGCAAATCTGGACAACGTGGGATTTAATTCAAACAGGAGTTTCAGCTGGCTTGCCTTGGAAAAGAGGAAATTTAGATTCAGGTAGCATGCGATGATTAAATTAAAAGGGAAAAATGATGAATAAAACTGGTATTAGGTGGTATACTTATAAAAAAGAGGAATCTATGCTGTCTGAAAAACCATGGAGAAAAGAATTTGACGATCTTTTGGAAAAAATGAAAGCCTTTTGGGGTGGTCAGATCACGAGTTTCGACGATACAGATATTCCCGCTGAAAAGACATTATCCAGTTTGTACGTTTATCCAATCTACAAAGCAACTGTCGATGGTTTTCCTTTGCAAGTGACTATATCCGAGTTTCCCTTGCCGGGTGGCGGCCTGATAACAGCCGCAGATAATGTTGAGTTTTTATCAATTCTATTGATTGCACCGTGTGCCTTTAAGGCAGCCATCCGGCATGAGCATTTGATGGATCGAATTAAGAAAAAGCTGGGTCTTGAATATGAGGCTCAAACGGGCAATGAGAAATTCGATGAAAAATACTTCTTGATAACGGCACTAAAAGAGGATGTAAGCATATTGAAATCAGATCAGGTTCAACAACATATTATGGATTTAGAACCGTTTGACGGTCTTCATTTCTCGAAAGGCGGGATTAATTTTACGCACTCCATTTTTGATAAAAACATGCTTAAAGTCCAAAATGTCGAAGTGATTGCCAAACGACTGGTTACCTTGGCTAATTTAGTTCAGCAGAAATAAAAAAGGCGGGAATTCTTCCCCGTTAGTTAATTCTTATTGATTCCGCTTGACATTCCTATAGCAATAATTTATTTTTACTCCATCTTAAGCGCTCATTTGTTCCCCATGGAGAGCGCTTGAGCGATTGAACAGCCCACACTGATATGCATCGCTATTTGCGGCTTCTGAAAATGATTTGAAATGTAAATTTCTTGTAATTCTAAGGACGAAAGAATGTCGGGCTTTGTATCCGGGTAAAGGGTATAATAAACCTTATGCTTAACAGGAAGGCATAATCCCGATTTGTCTAGACAATCCAATTTCCATAGGGAGGAGAGAAATAATATGAATATCACAAGGAAAGAAACAAAATCGGGGGCAAAACGGATAGTACAAAATAGGTCTATCGCGACTCTGTCAATTTTATTGTTATTGATATTCGGTTTGGCCGGGACATCAGCTATGGCCGATGGAACATGGTTTGTTGAGACTGTTGATGCCGACGGCTGGGTAGGCTACTATTCATCCTTGGGTTTGGATAGCGGAAACAAACCGCACATCTGCTATCGCCGGGAATCACCAGGTGAGTATTTGAAATATGCCTATCATGACGGTTCATCCTGGAATATCGAGATTGCGGATAGCTTCGGCAATGTCGGAGGATATGTTTCTTTAGCCATTGCCAGTAATGATAGACCCTATGTCAGTTATTTTGATATCGGAAACGCTGATTTGAAATGCCGCTATAGAGTGGTATCGTGGCTTGGGTGGAGAGTTGATGAATACGGTTGGGTGGGCATGAATACCTCAATAGCGCTCGATAGCAATGATAACATCCATATCAGCTATGAAGCTCAGATGCCATCGGGCCATGATTACGTAAAATACGCATACTATGATGGAAGCTCATGGACGACCGATGTTATCGAAGAACTCGTGATAAATGGCACCTCTATTGCAGTAGACAGCAATGATTATCCACACGTTATCTATAACGATTATATGAATTTCATTCTTAAGCATGCCTACTACAACGGCAGTTCGTGGCAGATAGATACAATTGCCGTCAACCAGGTCGGCAGTTCTTTTTCCCTCGCCCTCGATAGCGATGATAAATTGCATGTCAGCTTTTATGGGGCCACTGATTTGAACTATGCTTACTTTGATGGCAGCTGGCAGATCACTGTGATAGATAGCATTGGATATGTTGGATCGTACAACTCGATAGCATTGGATAGCTATGACAGACCGCATATAAGCTACTTCGACTGGACGATTACCAAAATGGATTTAAGATATGCTTACTATGACGGCAGTTTGTGGCATTTAGAGGTTGTCGATACTACGGGTGAGGTAGGTAAGTACACATCGATTGACCTCGACAATTCGGATATGCCCCATATAAGTTATGTTGATGACACCAACAAGGATCTGAAATACGCCTATAAATATAGCGAGGATATCCCCACCCTCTCCGAGTGGGGCATGCTGATTATGGGGTTGCTGCTCCTGGCTCTGGGAACGGTGGCGATGGTGAGAAGGAGGAGAAGAATAGGGCTTGACAACGAGTGCTAGAATTGGCAATATTGTCTATCATTGATTTTATTGGGATTCTTTAAAGGCGCGGAGGTTTTGTGAAACCGATCTCGCTAATCAGTATTATGGTTCTATCAGTTTCAGTACTCTTTACCGGGGTTCCGGGCAAAGATAAGAATAAAGAATTTAACCGGTTAGTGACGGGCGGCGGATGCGACTACATCATCGGCGATGTAAATGCCGCCGGCAACTACAACGGTCTCGATGTCATCTACGGCGTTACCTTTTTGAAGGGCGGCAGCGACCCGATGTGCCGCGATTGTCCACTTTGCCCCGACTGGAATTACTGCGGTGATGTTAATGGCAGTTGCAGCTACAATGGGCTGGATATATCCTATGGCGTAGCGTATTTGAAAGGAGGCTCGGCGCCGATACCGTGTGCCGATTGTCCGCCCAACCCTTAGTATTCTATGCTGATCTTCAGGAAAATTGCGTCTTCTAATAACAGCGTAAAAAACCGATTTTTAATACAATTGCTTTAATTAAAAATAATGAACGTTCCGATAAAATTCATCCCGATGGTTCTTTTGTTGATGCTAATCGCCTCCGATTCGTCGTTTATCCCGCCTTATCGGCAAGAAAATGGTCGTTATCTTCACGGTTCGCCAATGAATTATATTAATCGAAATAGAAATAATAATTCGCCTTCTTCCGTGAAAAATATCAATCACAATTGCAGAATGTGGGGCGCGGTTTCAAATGATTTCGAGGATTCACTGATAATAAAGAATCTGGTAACTTATCCCAACTCTTTGAAAAATCTCTCGCAATGGGCCAATACGGATGGCTGGGGTATTGGCTATTATCCGGCGTTCGGTGATTCTTTAATAATTGAGAGAAGCAAATTGCAGGCTTTTTATGATCCCGTTTTTGATTCTACGGTGTCGGGCATAGATATTTCAGTGCCGAAGATTATCCTGGCCCATATCAGGAACTGCTCGTCGGGTTGCTGCTGCCACAATTGCGAGACCATAACCAATCCCCACCCTTTCTGGAGATACAAAAACGGCAGATACTGGAGTTTCGCGCATAACGGGCATCTTGACAAGGCCGTATTGCTGGGTCTGATCGGAGAAGATTACCTGACACGAAATCCTCCGACCGGATCGGGAATTCCCGAATGCGATCCTTCTGACACTTCGTTAATCGTCGATTCAGAATTATACTTTTTATTTTTACTTATGAATATAGAGGCGAATAACTGGAACGTAACCGACGGTATTATCGAAGCTCTATCGGAATTGATTGTGATTAATCCTCATGCCTATATGAATTTTATTTTAAGTGACGGCGAAAATTTATGGGGATTTTGCGCAGGATTTTCTTTGTATTATATCGATGACTCATTTGGAGGTTATCGCGCTGTGGCCTCGGTATATCCTTCATCCCTACAGGGGAATTGGATACGGTTAAATGACTATGAACTTGTTTTTTTTAATGCCGATGATTCACTGAACTTGTTGGATATAAGATTCTTTTTGCCGCCGGACTTTTATATCGCCGGAGACTCAAATGGTGATTTAAAATTCAGCGAATTGGATATAACATATAGCGTGAACTATTTGAAAGGCATCGGGCCAGCTCCTTTTGACACGGTTTATTGCTCACCATATGGAATGCTTATGGCGGCGGCGGACGCCAATGGCAGTTGCGCATTCAACGGTCTGGATGTTATTTTTTCGGTTTGCTATTTCAGGGGAATCGGCCGGTATCCAACACCCTGCCCGGAATGCCCGCCAATCAATTGACAACCGTCGCCACCCTCTCCGGATGGATCGTGCTGATAATGGGGCTGTTGCTGTTAGCCGTCGGCACGGCGGCGGCCGTAAGGAGGGGGAGGAAAGCGGTCCTGAACAGATCTGCATGAAGCGTTATTATACAGATAAAAATAAGGTGAGCCCGCACGACTGCTCTCTATCTTATGCAATTTATCGATACCTGAATCAGATTCACCGGTATGTGGGTCAATTCCCGGCCACGTTTATGCCCCCGTTGGTGACCAGAAGCGAGATCGTGCCCTGGCCGTCGCCCAATGTTCCGGATACGGACGTGTTGGTGCTTACCTGGTCGTGCAGAACGAGGTTGTAGACATTGATATAACCATTGGCGACAATGGCCGAGAATTCAGCCGACGTGTTCTGGGGCATGATCAGATTTATATCCCCGTTCACCGTTAGCATATCTATCATTCCATCCGGCGGCAGTGTGATATCTCCTATGATCTGGCCGTTAACCATGGTAACGTTGGCGCTGCCGAATATCTCATTTATCGAGATCTGTCCGTTAACGTGCTGAACCGTAATATTATTATTAATCGTAGAAATAAAAATCAGCCCGTTAACCGCGGTCGCCACAACGATAAAATCTCTCGGTATCGTAATATTATAGTCGACCGTATAGCTGCGTCCGTACGTGTTCGCCGGTTGTTCGGTTCTGACCGCAACGCCGCTGATATTATCTTCAACGGTCACCTCCAAAAACTGCAAGTAGTCTTCGGCGTCCTCCATACTTTCCGAACCAACGCTTTTTTCACCGCTGATCATAACAGAATCGGCGCCCGGTACTCCCGTAATGTTGACCGTCCCGTTTATGGCCGCCAGGCTGAACCGGGTATGATCTACCACCCCTACGGCATATTCAAAGGATTCCGACGCCATGAAATCGGTGTTATTGACATTACGGCCCGAGCCGGTTGTGTCGTTATCGCAGGTGGTGATACAAAGCCCCATTACGGAAATGAATACGAATAGCGAGATTAATTTTCTTTTAAGCATAATTTTTCCTCCTTATGCAAGCCAAATTATAATAGCATATCGGAAATGGATTGTCAATTTTTGATCCGGGGCGGGATAATTTGCCCATATTTCTAAACGTCAGGGGAGTAAATGGAAATCCCGATGGACCCCCGAACAATACGCGCCCGACCGCTTCAAGAGAATCCGGGTTAAGGAGTTAGCTCCTGTTAGCCGTTAATCCTTGATCCCGTATTTCCTCTTAATATCCTTTTCCGCCTGAAACCAGTCGTCCCAATCGTGACCGTGCGACGAGCCCTTCTGCTGGAAAATCTCGTAGGCGCGCCTATTTAATTCGTTGATATAAGTGCGAAGGTCGATCTTGGGTGTGGTCCTCGGGGCGCTTGCGACTGTCTTCGCTGTTGCCGCTTTTTTGGCGACTTTCTTCTTCGGAGCAGCTTTTTTCGCCGCTTTCTTTTTTGCTGGCATACCGGCCTCCATTCCTGTATGTGAAACTATTATCTTAAATATCGCCCGATGTCAACAATCATTAAAAAAAGCTAGGCTAAAAAATCGGTTTTTGTAAAACATACCTAACATGCCAAGCCCGGCCAGAATTCGCATCATATTGACGTTCAATGCATTATACATAAGCGCCTTTCAATTTCGCCGATTCTTAATATCGATATTTTATTGACACGTTTAGCCATATTGCTTATCTTAATATTGGCACAATTGATTGTCGGGAGGTAAAAATGATTAGAATATTTATTCTGTCCGTATTCTTATTTTTATTTATTCCATTTAATGCCTATTCCACCGTCATAAACATCCCCGCCGATTACCCCACCATCCAGCAGGGCATCGATGCCAGCACAGACGGCGACACGGTACTGGTGCAGCCGGGGACGTATGCGGAGAACATCTATTTCAACGGGCATAATATCGTCCTGGGATCGCTATTTCTGACTACGGGCGATACCAGCTATATTTCACAGACTGTCATTGATGGGGATTCGGCGGGGTCTGTGGTTACATTTGGAGATAGTGAAGATAGCACAACTATCATTACGGGTTTTTCAATTCAAAACGGGTGTGCAGAATATGGAGGAGGTGTTTATTGTGATAGCGGTAGTTCTCCAATGATCTGCTATAATATAATAAGGGAAAATTCCAGTTATGCCCATGGCGGGGGGATTTACTGTATACGTAGTTCCCCTATTATTAGTAATAATGCCATCAATGGAAATAATGCTTACGCGGGCGGCGGGATTTCCTGCATACATAGTTCCCCGAATATT
This sequence comes from Candidatus Zixiibacteriota bacterium, assembly GCA_020348065.1. Taxonomy (GTDB): domain Bacteria; phylum Zixibacteria; class MSB-5A5; order UBA10806; family UBA10806. The sequence goes on along the minus strand of CP070742.1, from coordinate 3,529,214 downwards.
AGAAATAACTTCATCAATAGAAATTATGCTGTCTCAGGAGGAGGGATATGTTGCGTTGTTGATTCGTATGGACTAATCCATAATAATACGATAAGTGCGAATTCCGTTGATGCCGCTGGCGGCGGGATTTATTGTTCTGAATCTAATCCCATTATTCGAAATAATATAATTCAATACAATGACGCTTATATCTGAGGTGGCGGTATTGCTTGCTGGACGCAATCTAATCCTCTAATAGAAAACAATTTGTTTATCGGGAATAGCACTTTGAGGTGTGGGGGAGGAATTTACTGTAAAATCAATTCAAATCCCTTAATTAAAAATAATATAATTGTAAGCAACTGGGCCGAAGATGGTGGGGGCGGGGTATCGTTTTGCTTATCTAACCCTACTTTTGTTAATAATGTGGTTTATAAAAACTCTACTGATTCATCCGGAGGCGGTTTGTATTTATATGGTGAAGCAAATCCTTACGTCTTCAATAATATATTTTGGGATGACAGTTCAGCTACCGGTGAAGAAATATCTATTGAAAGCGGAACACCTGTTATTAATTACTGTAATATACAGGACACACTTTGGCCGGGCATCGGCAACATAAGCGTTGATCCCCTTTTCCGTAACCCGGATAGTTGCGATTTTCATCTCATGGCTACCTACTGCGGTGATCAATATGACTCCCCCTGCATCGATGCCGGTCATCCCGATAGCGTCGACAACATTCTGGATTGCCAGTTCGGGCTCGGCGGGCCCAGATCCGATATGGGCGCTTACGGCGGCAACAACGGCGACTGGCCCACCGGAATCTGGGATGATTTTATCTCGGAAAACAAAAACCCGCCGCAAGATTTCTTTATTGAGCAGAACTACCCCAACCCCTTTAACGCTTCGACTACGATCAGGTTTTTTCTAATAAAGTCTGCTAACGTAAATCTGGCAGTTTACGACCTGCTGGGAAGAAAAATAAGAACATTACTTGACGGAAGACTTCAGGCAGGATTATATAGTTTAATATGGGATGCCGAAAATTATAGTTCCGGCACTTATTTCTATACGATTCGTAGCGCAAGTAGTTTTGAAACTAAGAAGATGATTCTGATTAAATAATTTGTGAGAGCAGTATGTAATTTATTTGCTGGTAAGAATTCTATGATGTCATGTTTTTAAGGAGGATTTGACATGGTTCGCAATTTATTTTTCGCAACAATTGTAGCCGCTTTTAGCCTGTCCTTAACGCCGGATGTTATTATAGCCCAACAACCCGGGGATACGTTATGGACCAAGACCTATGGTTACAGCGGCTCCGATGAAGGCATTTTCCTGAGGCAAACCGATGATCTGGGATATATTATCACCGGGCTTACCGGATATTCCTTCAATACCGATATCTGGCTTTTGAAAACCGATCAAAACGGCGATACTCTCTGGACCGGAAGTTACGGCGGCGATGGGATAGAATACGGGTATTACGTTCAAACTACATCCGACGGCGGTTATATAATTTCCGGGGCAACCCGATCATTCGGATTGGGGCCCTTTGACTTATACCTGGTTAAAACCGACGAATTCGGCGATACCTTATGGACGCGCAATTACGGTACCGAGGATGCGGAATATGGGCGGTCGGTACTGCAGACATCCGACGGCGGTTATATCGTGGCCGGATACGCCTATTCCGCAGGACCGACGCTGGGTGATCTCTATCTGTTAAAGACCGATTCTAACGGGGATTCGTTATGGATGAAGCATTACGGCGGCAGCAATTTAGAAACGGGCCTTTCGTTAAGTGCCGTTTCGGATGGTGGATATATATTCGGGGCCACGACCGCTTCGTTCGGCGCCGGCGAAAGCGATTTCTGGCTGTTAAGACTGAATCAGGACGGCGATACGCTATGGACAAGAACATACGGCGGGCTGTTTGAGGAAACCGCGTTCTACGTCGAGCAAACCTCAGACGGCGGTTATATTGTTGCGGGATGTTCGAATTCGTTCGGCAATGGCCTTTTCGATGTCTATGTCGTTCGTACCGATTCAATCGGCGATACCCTGTGGACCGGAACATATGGCGGCTACTTAGACGATTACGGTGAACATATATGCGAGGCATTCGGCGGCGGCTATATCATCACCGGATTCACCCGGTCGAACAGCGCGGGCAGCACTGATTTACTTGTAATGAAAATTGATGATGATGGGAACGAGATCTGGTACAAAACTTATGGCGGAGAAAATCACGACGTCGGGCACGCCGTCCGGCCCGCCGTCGACGGGGGGTACATAATCACCGGTTGTACGCGGTCGTTCGGGGCGGGCTGGAATGATCTGTGGCTTCTGAAAATCGCTAAAGAAACAACAGATATTTACAGCTCTTCTACGATAATACCAGATGATTTTCTATCCCTAAGTAATTATCCAAATCCTTTTAACGCCGCCACCACCATCACCTTTACCCTGCCTAATGAATCCCGCGCCAGCCTCTCCATCTACGACCTCCTCGGCCGCCAGATTGAGACTTCGCTTGATGAGTACAAACAAGCAGGAATTCATACCGTCATCTTTGACGCCTCCCACCTTTCCAGCGGCGTCTATTTCTACCGCCTTCAGGTAGGGGGGATGGTTGAAACCAAGAGGATGATACTATTGAAATAAAAAATGCCGTAGGGGCGTATTGCAATACGCTACTACGAGAATTATTATGAAAAAGGTATTATTTACAACATTAATTTTGTGTTTAGGATCGGTTTCCTCCGCCACCATCATCAATATCCCCGCCGACTACCCCACCATCCAGCAGGGCATCGACGCCAGCTCCGATGGCGACACGGTGCTGGTTCAGCCAGGGACCTACGTAGAGAACATCAATTTCAACGGGCATAATATCGTGTTGGGCTCGCTGTTTTTGACCACGGGGGATACGAGCCATATTGCTCAAACCTTAATTGACGGGGATTCGGCGGGAACGGTCGTGACTTTTGAATCTGGTGAGAATCGAAGCGCCGTTATTTTGGGTTTTACTTTAACCATGGGTTATGGAGATTCAACTTCCATAGACACAATTGGCGGTGGTATCACATGTATTAGTAGTTCTTGTCCGACAATCGTAAATAACTTAATAAGCGCTAATTATTCGATTTACGGAGGAGGAATTAGCATTGTCAGTAGTTCTCCTTATATTGGAAATAATAATATAACTGAAAACAGCGCAGTTAATGGTGGCGGAATATCTTTTATTATGAGCGATACGACGGTTATTATTAATAATATCATAGAAGAAAACAACGCCTATTTAGGCGGCGGTATATACGGTTATATGTGTAGTGATTTCTATCCTCATTCACAAATTAAAAACAACATAATAAGGAATAATAAAGCTGACTTAAATGGAGGCGGGATTGATGATTATTATAGTGTTGAAGTAATTGAGGAAAACACGATTGTCGGAAATTCGGCTGTTAATGGTTTTGGAGGAGGAATTTGCGGTATTATAGGGTATTTTAATAGTACATCTATTAATGATAATTTAATACTTGGTAATTATGCTGAATCTGGAGGAGGAATTTCCGGTATCTCCAGTGGAAGAATTACAAATAATACTATTCAGGGAAATACGGCTTCGGGTTTTGGTGGCGGTCTTGATTTGTTTGGAGAAGTAACGGTTAGTTATAATATATTTGAGGGCAATCATGCGCGAAATGGTGGTGGTATTTTTTCTGTTTATCCCGATGCCAGTACAATTAGCCATAACATAATCGATGATAATTCCGCGGATAGTTGCGGCGGTGGTATTTTTTTGGGGCGTAATGATCATATATTTATAAACAATACCATAACGAATAATTATGCATTGTATTCGGGTGGCGGATTATACTGTAGGGAAAATATTTTAGGAGAACCGGAATTTATAAACACGGTTTTTTGGAGTAATAGCGCGATGTATTATAATGAAATATATCTTGATTCACAGGCCTCAATATCAGTGATTTATTGCGATATTCAAGATACTTTGTGGCCAGGAGTAGGCAATATTAACTCCGATCCGATGTTTCGTAACACCGCCAACGGAGACTTTCACCTCATGTCCATATTCTGCGGCGATCCCTATGATTCCCCCTGCATCGATGCCGGCGATCCTGCTATCCTCGACAGCCTGCTGGACTGCTCCTGGGGCCTGGGCGGCCCGCGCAGCGATATGGGAGCTTACGGCGGGGGAGACTCGCTGATAACGGCGATATTTGACGAATATATACCAACTCCCGATAGAATCATGCTGATGCAAAACTACCCCAACCCCTTCAACGCTTCAACTACAATTAGATTTATCATGCCGCAATCACAGCATGTGAAGCTAACCATCTACGACCTCCTCGGCCGTCAGGTTCAAACCTTGCCTTATGAATACAAGCAAGCGGGCGTCCATACCGTGACTTTCGACGCCTCCCATCTCGCAAGCGGCGTCTATTTCTACCGCCTGCAGGCGGGGGATAATGTTGAAACAAGAAGGATGGTGTTGTTGAAATAGAAAGGTTGTAAGGACGTATTGCAATACGCCCCCACCAAGAATTTTGATAAAAGGATATATTTATGCCGGCTACCTGGCGCTCCTGGTAACTAAAAAGCTTTTATATCGTATTGCCATATAATGTCCTCTCTCCGCCCCAAATCCTCCACCGCCCTTATCCCGTATATAACCATCCTATTCGGCCTTTATATCTTAAAAAACGCCTGGGCCGCCATATTGCTTTATCACGCGGCAATTTTATTTGTCATTCTAAGAAATAGTGATCTGATTCTTTTTAAGAGATTATTCCGGGGTTGGAACTGGCGTATCGGGCTCCCGTTCTTAATTATATCCGCGCTGAGCGGATTGCCCCTCTATCTTTTATGGCCTTTTGCGGGAATTGAGGGTTTGGAATTGTCTGAGGCATTAAGAGAATTCGGCCTTTACGGTAATTCATGGATCGTTTTCATGATTTATTACTGTATTAGCACACCGATCCTCGAGGAGATTTTCTGGCGAGGTTATCTCTCGGTCCCCAACCGCTATCCGTCGGGCCCCGATATACTTTTCGCCGGCTACCACATTATCGTGCTTATACTATTC
>CP070742.1:3481192-3524013 GCA_020348065.1 Candidatus Zixiibacteriota bacterium | reverse complement strand
GGAAATATATCGGCTGACCCCATGTTCATGTCGGAGACCGATATGCATCTGCAGGCATTTTCGCCGCTAATCGACGCCGGCCATCCGGGTTATCTGGACATTGACGGTTCGAGATCGGACATCGGGGCTTACGGCGGGCCGCACGGTGAGGCCTATGTATATCAAGACTTACCCCCGGCCATACCCGACAGCCTCTCCGGAGAACTGGTAGGCGATTCGATAATATTGAACTGGCGTTATAATACCGAGGCCGATTTCGGCAGCTACCTTTTGCATAGAGATACGCTATCCGGTTTCGAGCCCTCGATTTTTAACCTTATCGCCGAACCGGAAAGCTCCTACTACGAGGACTCGGATATTCTGCCCGGACAAAACTATTATTATCGTATTGCATCGCTCGACAACCAGGGGAATGTTTCGGACTATTCGGAGGAGCTGGCGGTGATCACGACCGGCATCGGCGGCGGCTGGGGAGCGGAAACTCCGACAATAACTGCCATTCAATCCAGCTATCCGAATCCGTTCAATTCGCAAACGACGATAGTTTATTCAGTTGCCAATCTGGGCCCGATTCCGGCCCAGATTAACATAAATATATACGACATCATGGGGCGTTTGGTGAGAAGACTGGTTGATGAAAGGAAGGAGGTGGGGGTATATAGAATAACCTGGGAGGGCCGGAACGATGAGGGCTCCGAATGTCCCTCCGGTGTGTATTTTGCGAAGATAACTCAATGGGATCTGGACTTCATGGCGCGACATCGAAAATTGATATTGTTAAGGTAGGGAGATATAATGATAAGAACTCTTTTGGTCATTTTGATCTTACCGGCATTATGCTTTGCCCAGCTAATAGATGAGTATGTAATGCCTTTCGGCGGTTATTCATCTCACCCTGCATATACGGATATATTTTTTAGCGATTCCTGTTTGGAGGTTATGCATGATGAGCTGGGCATAAACCAGTTTATGGGCGGCGGGTTTACCGGCTATCATGCCGACAGGTTCGCCTCTAAGGGGATATATGTTTATCCCTGGGGGACCGCGCCGATAATGAGACCGCAACAGAAATACGCGCACTCGACCTATTATATTTGTGACGCTGAAGACGACTACTCGGATTTCAAATTCGAGACCAGAAACGGCACCGTGCAGGGAGATACTGTTCTGGTTTACGACGGTGACGATTTCATGCTGGACGGGCTTTATTTCCGGCAGGAGAACAGGCAGTGGATGATGGGAGATGCCCAGATTAGATACTATCCGTATCTAAAGATGATGATTGAGCGAGACACGTCTCAGACAGACAGCAGCACCGTAGTGGGCATCTTCTACGTTTTAAATATGGAAGACAGTACCGCCGACTCTATGCGATTCGCCGACACTCTTTTCGTCAGGGATCTACCGGCCGACGAAGATACTCTTGTCCTTTTATCGTTAACCAACGATTGGGATTCATCGATAACTTATTCTCTCGATTATTACTATGTTCTGGACAACGAAAATTCGGTTGATTCCCCGAAAATTAAATTCCGGTTTAAGACCGCCGGCAACTGCACGGTATTCATAGATTATTTCAAGGTTCATTGCCAGTTCGGTTATGATCTAATGGGGGATAATTCAGACTCTACGATAGCTAATCAGATAAAAGCCTATGTTGGTCGCAAGGCCGATTTTGACGGCAAGGTATTGGGCTGGTATCTGAAGGATGAGCCGCGCCCCGGGAACTACAGGCCCTACGGATACATCGACAGCCTGATTCAGGTGGCCATGGCCGAGTCGAGCTGGACTGAGCCTGTAAGAGCCACGACGAATTTCTGCCTGGGATGCGGCGGTCAGGCATATAAGGGGCTAAATGATTTTATCAGGGATGGCAATCCTAATAGAATATGGGCCAATCCCTATTGTTTCTTTGGGGGTTTCGGTGGAGCGCGCACTACTAAATATACCGGTTATTTCCATCGTCAGGGGACTCCTCACGAAAGAGGCCTGCAGTTTGAATTTAATGAATCTTTAGCAGAGCAGTGTGATTCCCTCATGGCATCCCTGGCAAGATCTGAAATTGAAGATTCATCGTGGATGTTTACTCCCCAGTATTTTGCCGGAAGAGACAGCACTGGCCCTGGAGATACTACCTGGATATGGCGGTTCCCCACGCGATCCGAGATGATCTGCGAGACTTTTATCGGTTTGTGCTATCGGCCGATGGGGATCATGTTCTGGAAATACGATCAAAATTGGTATTATGCGAAGAATAGCGGCTCGCGGGGTCTGGTAAACGACGATGGTTCCCATCACTATATGTATGATGTCGTTAAAGACGACATCAATCCTTACATCAAGGCCATTGATTCGACATTTCTTTCGCTTACTTGGAAGGGGAGCTATGTTGTCTCTGACAGTGCTGGTTTGGGACTCAATCCTCCTGATACTGCCTTTATAGATACGATATATGCCGTTTCCAATGATACCCTTCCCAATCCCGACCTCGGTTGGTTTCAGGCAGGCGAGTTTATATCGGGCAGTGACAAGTATATTCTATTGGTCAACCGCGCCTGCTCTCAGGGGGAGAACGATTCTACGGCCGCGCCTTCAATAACAGCCACCGTCAAATTTGACCCCACCGACCTTGGCCTCGGCAATTATGTATATATCATCGACCTCGCGGATTCGTTACGCCTTGCGGGCGGTGATACAGGCTGGGTAGCCATCCCCGACACCACCTACTCCGCCAAGATGCCCGACGGCACTATACCGTTCACCACCGTCCTCGGCCCCGGCGAAGGCCGGCTGTTTAAGATAGTGGGAACCCATTAATTCCCTATTTACTGAAACATATCTATTATAATACAAAAACAAATATCGACCGTCGTATTGTCCTCAACCATCCGAGCGACCAGTCTTCGGAAGCGCGATCAAAAATTCTGCTTCTGTCAGGATAATCAACAAGTAGTAAGAAGTAAATATCACATAAGAGAGAGTCCCGGTCACGGGGCTGGCGTTGTCGGGGCTTTTTTTTGATACAATATTTATATTTTCGCCGATTTATCCCGGTTACGCGTCGTAATACAGCCTGAACTCCCAGGGGTGCGGGCGCTGACGGATCTGCTCGATCTCGTTGTATTTTAATTTCTTCCAGGTATCTATCAGTTCCGGGGCGAACACGTTGTCTTTAAGTAAAAACTCGCAATCTTTATCGAGCGCTTCAATGGCCAGGTGAAGGGATTCCGGAAGGGTGGGGTATTTAGACGACATCTGCCCGCTCATTTTGGCTGTATCATCATCCAGCGGTTCGCCGGGATCGATCTTATTTTCGATACCGTCCAGACCAGCCATGAGCATGGCGGCGAAAGCCAGGTAGATATTGGCGGTAGCGTCCGAGGACCGAAACTCCATCCGCATCATGGCGGGATCTTTTATATAGCCCGGAATCCTTACGGCGGCGGTGCGGCTGCCTACGGAATAATTGACCCATACCGGCGCCTCGAAACCGGGCACCAGACGTTTGAAGGAGTTTGTGGAGGGATTTGTGAAAGCCAACAACGCCGGGGCATGTTTCAGCAAACCCCCGAGATAAAATCTGGCGACCTCGGAAAGATGAAGCGGCATATTCTCATTGTAGAAAACTGATTTGCCCTCCTTGGCCAGAAATTGATGAACGTGAAGCCCGGAACCCGGCTCCATAAAAAGCGGTTTGGGCATGAAACTGGCCGATTTACCAAATCGAGATGCGGAATTTTTAATGATATACTTGGCCAACTGCGATTTGTCCGCCATTTCCAGCAGAGGCGAAAAGGCGGTCTCGATCTCCTGCTGGGACGCTCCGCCCACTTCGTGATGATGATATTTTACATGAATACCGGCCTCGGAAAAAAGTCTGGAGATATGGGCCCTGATTTCATATGTTTTATCCTGCGGCGGGGCGGCGTGATAACCGTCCTTATACCTGATTTTGTGACCCAGGTTAAGATCGGAATCGTCCCCGGAGTTCCATTCGGCCTCCTCGGCATCAAGATAGTAAAACCCGTGATTGGGGGATTGAGCGTAGCGGACCTCGTCAAAAAGGTAAAACTCGAACTCCGGTCCCATGTAGGATTCCAGGTTGGGAAATAGCTTTTTCAGACGTTTCACCGCCTTTGTTGCCGTAAACCGCGGATCGCGCGGATGGGGTTCGGTCGGATTGACTTCGCATATGTTCGCTATAACGGAAATTGTGGGCGAGTCCCAGAAAGGATCGATAAAATTAAACGAGGGATCCGGAATGATTATCATATCGCCTGCTTTTACAGATAAAAATCCGATAGATGAGCCGTCAACGCCGATGCCGTCTGTATATGTTTTCTCCGTGAAGTTTTCAGCGGGAATGGTAATATGTCTCCATCCGCCTTTCATATCCGTGAATTTAAAATCTACAAACTCGTATTTTTCGTCCTTAACCTTTTTCAAAAAATCATCTGCCGTCATCTCATTATCCTCCAATACGGTTATTGACGGATAGATAATAGAAAATTAATCCCGTAGAGCAACAAAAAAAGATCTTATTAAATGTAGATCCATTAAGGCAATGAAATAATCCAGGGCAATGTATGGGGAATATTTTTATTTCAATTTCATATTAAATTACATATTATAGCGGCATGTGTTTTTACCCTGGTTTTCGATTTTTTTCATATGGAGCTTTTAATGCTCCTTTTTTGGTTGCTTATTACAGAGACAATCATATAGAAATATTTTAATTTTTCGAAGGAGTTTCTATGGGGAAAAAAATGCTTTTCATGTTGTTGCTTTCTCTTTTGTTATTTGCCGTTGGAAACGCGCAGACGCCCTTAGAGGAGGTATTGACAGACACAACCGGCCCCCCCGTTCCGACATCGCCATCCAACGTCTATGTTGAAGATAAACCAGACGATGATGGTCACGGTGTAATAGTTAGATGGGATTTGTCTCCAGATGACGGCGCCGGTATGGATAATGTGCTCGGATACGAAGTCTATCGTTCTGACTCGCCTGACGGCGAGTATTCATATGTGGGGATGGCCATCAAAGGTAGCGATGAATACGAGGATCAAGACGATTCTCCTATCAAAAACGGCGTTCCCAATCCGGACTTCATTGAAACCGAAAAAACCTATTATTACAAAGTACGTTCTATGGCCGCCGGAGGGATTTTTTCGGAACATTCAGAGATCGCATCCGGGCAAGCCATAGAGAACTGGTTCCACAGCGGTAAAATAGGAATTCTTGTGGGCGTACTGATATTCTGGTCGTTTGTAGTCTACTTCATTTTTAAGGCCCGTGGTGGAAAAGATTTCTATGTGCGTCCGCTTGCGGGAATTAATGCTGTAGATGACGCTATCGGCCGCGCAACCGAGATGGGCCGTCCAATTCTATTCGTTCTCGGCACCGGTACCGCCGGAGATATAGCTACAATAGCGGGCTTTACGATTCTCTCGAGGGTGGCGAAATTAACCGCTGAATACCAGACCAAGATCCTGGTGCCGGTCAACGAACCGGTTATGATGGCGGTCGCACAGGAAACAGTTCGTACGGCGTATCTTGAAGCCGGACGTCCCGATATTTATAAACCGGAACTGATCTCTTACGAAACCGCCATGCAGTTCCCGTATGTGGCAGCGGTTAATGGAATAATGCTAAGAGAGCGCACCGCTACCAATTTCTATATGGGGGTATTTCATGCCGAATCGCTTATTCTCGCTGAAACCGGTAATATCGCAGGTTCGATACAGATTTCCGGTACCGACCAGATATCGCAGCTTCCTTTCTTTATAGCAGCAACTGACTATACTTTAATTGGAGAGGAGCTATACGCAGCCAGCGCCTATCTTTCCAAGGAACCCATTCTCGTAGGGACTTTAAAAGCGCAGGACTGGGGCAAGGCGATCCTGATGCTATTACTTTTAATAGGAGCCATATTGATTTCAGCTAACTTATCTTTTATTAGAGACATGGTAACAGTTAATATTTAGAGGTAAAGACAGAAAATGAGAAAACAAATACCGATATATTTCGTTTTCGGCTCCGGTATCATAATGATAGTCCAGTATTTTATCCCTTCGGAAGAATCCGATTGGCTGTTCACCTACGCCAATGACTGGGTTATCGTTGTGGGGATCTTCGCGTTGGCCTTAGGTATCTGGTCCCTTCTCAGATCGGAGTTCAGAAAATTAAAAGACCCCAAGGAAAGATTTTACGCGGCTGTTCTCCTATTCGGTTTTTTCATAATGATTTTTACAGGCCTGAAAGCGGAGAACCTCGAGGCCGGCAGTCTTATGTTCGATATATTCGAGAATGTTCTGATACCTATTCAGGCCACAATCTTTTCCTTGCTTGCTTTTTATGTTGCCAGCGCTGCTTACAGGGCGTTCAGGGCCAGGACGGTGCTCGCGACAATACTGCTTTTAACAGCCTTTATAATCATGGCAAGACTCCTTCCCCTGGGTCCCATTTCGGAGGTTAACCAATATGGAGTGGCCTGGATTCTAGCCATACCAAATATGGCGGCCAAACGGGCCATAACCATGGGTGTCGGCCTGGGCGCCATCGCGACCTGTATAAAGATAATACTGGGAATTGAACGTACCTATCTTGGACATGATTAGAGGAGGCCGCAAATGACATTCTGGGATAAACTGATGAATATAGACAGGCGCTGGGTCTACCTCTGCATCGGTATAGTGGTTATAATTCCGGCCATAATACCCTTCAAAGTGCCTGTTTCAACGACTCTCGAAGTGGAAAGAATTTATGATTTCGTGGAGTCGTGCGAAGCCGGAGACTATATTTACCTCGGGATCGATTACGACCCGTCCACCTTGGCGGAACTCGATCCGATGACATACGCAATATTGAATCACGCATTCTCAAAAGATGTTAATGTAATTACCGCGTGCCTTTCGCAGTTCGGACCGGCCATGGCCGAGTTGAGGTTAACAGAGGTTGCACAGCAATATGGGAAAGAATCCGGCAAAGATTACTGTTTTCTAGGTTATCGGCCTTATCCGGCAATTACAATCCTTTCTATGGGTCTTGATTTCCAAGTAACTTTTCCCCTGGATTATTACGGCGTGCCGGTTGATTCGCTAGAAATTATGCAAGGTATTAGAAATCTTCAGGACGTAAAGGGTGTAATATCGTTGACTGCGGGGAATGTTGCTGATTTCTGGATCACATACGGAAACGGCCGATTCGGTTTCCCGCTAGCTTTGGGAGTTACCGGGGTTATGGGAGCCGATTATTACCAGTATTTACAATCCGGGCAAATATTCGGCCTGATACCGGGAATAAAAGGCGCCGCTGAATACGAAGTTCTCTCCGGCTTTGAGACTACCGGTCTCAGGTCAATTCCGTACCAGACACTTTCGCACGGCGTAATACTTTTATTCATAATTATTTCAAATATCGGTTACTTCGCATCGAAAAGAAAAAAGAGGACTTAGGAGGACGCAATGGAATTTGAAACTATTATCTGGCATGGACTTGCGGCCTTCCTGACTCTCTGTATTTTTACCTTCCTTTACAAAGACAATCCGTTCTATAAATTCGCCGAGCGGCTTGTGGCAGGAGTTGCGGCAGGGTACTGGACCATGCTCGTATTTCATAAGCTATTTGTTGATAAAGTCTACCATACTATGGCAACCGGCCAATATGCTTATATCATCCCGATTTTGCTTGGAATAGGTATGTGGACCAGGTTCTCAAAGAAGCATTCATGGATATCGCGCTATTCAATCGCTTTCTATATCGGAATTTCAACGGGAGTTTCGATACCGGTTTACATGTATACCTATATATTCAGGCAAATTTCAGCAACGATAATACCTTTCACCTCGATCAGCAATGTTCTGGTGGTGATTTTTGTTCTCTGTGCCCTGTTTTACTTCTTCTTTTCCAAGGCGCACACCGGAGCTTTCAATATTGTATCGAAAATCGGCATTTACACGCTCATGATCGGATTTGGCGCCGGTTTCGGCCTTACGGTTATGGGCCGCGTGGCGCTATTGGTGCAACGAATTTTATTCCTTAAGGATTATGTAAGAGAAGTAGCCGCATTTATCGGCGGTTGATCTTGGCCTGAATCAAGCGAGCAGCGAAGCGCTCCGGACCGGTCTTCGGGGCGCTTTTCTGTCTCTGTAAGTTTCCGCCTTTCAAAGCGGTATCGTAATCAAAAAGTTTTAAAATCAAAATATTGTTTGGAACAGATCGTCCGAAAATATATATATATGTATAGCATGACCAAATTTAGAATTATTCGATGGTTAACGGTTACGGTTATCGCCGTTTTTCTCGGCTCGGGATGCGTTTACTACAACACCTTTTTCAACGCCAAGAAGAAATTCAATGAGGCCGAGGATATTCAGAAAAAGAATCGCAAGAGTCAGCAGAATGTAGGCAGGCAAAACCAACGGGGTGGTGGGGGCGCCGGGAGTCGTTACCAGACGGGGCGTAAGGATATCGGCGGAAATCGGGGGACTCAGTCGCAATCGCTTGTTACGCCGCAGGTTAAACTACTTTACGAGGACGCCATAAAAAAGGCCAGCAAGGTCCTGAAATTCCATCCCGAATCCAAGTATGTCGATGACGCTCTGTGGCTTATCGGCAAGTCCTATTTCAATATGGGCGATTATCTTCTGGGGGACAGGAAATTCCAGGAACTGGTTATCAATCACCCGAATTCCAAGTATGCCGATGACTCCTATTTTTACTCCGGCCTGTGCCAGGTCGAACTCGGCAACGAGGAACTCGCCAATAAGGCTTTCGCCAAGGTCGAAAGCATGTTTCCCAAAAGCATTTACATTGACGATATCTATTTCGCCAAAGGTAAAATTGATAAAAATGAGAAAAACTGCACCGCCGCCATAGATCAGTTTAACCTTTATCTTGAAAAATTCCCCAAAGGGGACTCGTCGGCAAAAGCCACGTTTCTAATTGGACAATGCAAAGAGGAGACGGAAGATTATTATGACGCCTACCTGACCTATTCCCGGGTTAAGGATTATAATCCGGACCGGGAGCTTTATTTTCACGCCGCCCTGGCGTCGGCGGTGGCGGTTTTAAAAACGGATTCTTTGCATATGGGCATGAAGATTCTCGATGATCTCGCCAAAAATGAAAGATATTTCGAATATTCTTCCAGGATCAGGTTGAAAATCGCGGAAGGCTATTACCTTCAGGAAGAGATCGAGAAAGCGACCGAAGAATACACCAATGTTACCGTTCAAACCCCCAGGACGGATGAATCGGCAGAGGCCTATTACCGTCTCGGCTTAATATATCAAAACGATTTGTTTGATATCGCTAAAGCCAAGGAAGCCTTCACAAAAGCGCAAAGCGAAAGCAACACTTCGGAATATAGAAACCTGGCGCTGAGCAAATCCGCTCAGATAGCGAAGCTGGAATCGTACCAGATGGAGCTTCTAAGGGCGGACTCAATGTTAATGGCGGAGCAGGGCGTGGAGCCGGATTCAATTTCGGCCGATACTTCCTCCTCCCCCGATTCCGCGGCGGTGATTCTTCCTCCCGACAGCCTTCTGGCGGAACGCAGTGCGATTGATACATTAAAAGCGGCAACGGTCGAGATCGACACCCTGAAATCGGTGGATACAACGGAGATCGTGATAGGTCCCATGCCCGAATCTGTGGACGACAGTTCGGGTGACTTTATCGGTCCTGTTCAGGTAGAGGACAGCATCATGGCTGTTGAGGATTCATCAGGTCAATACGCGTTTCCCGAAAGTTTGCTGATAGAGGCGGGCTTAGATTCGGTGCAGATTAACGAAGATTCCGTTATGGCGGTTGAAGCGGCGCGGAGGGACAGCGTCAGGCAGGAGATCATAAGATCGGGTATCGAGACGAGATTCTTGCTGGCGGAACTTTATGCCTATGAGCTCAACCGCCCGGATTCGGCGTTGGCTGAATATCTTTTGCTGGTTAAAGAACATCCCGACTCACCATTTGCGATAAGAGCGTTGCTGGCGGCGGCGAATATCGAATTCAACAGACAAGACACCGCGAGAGGCAATTTGCTTTTGCGTAGAATAATAGACGAGTATCCCCGATCGCCCCAGGCGGTTCAGGCGTCGGAGATTCTCGAATATCCCCTGGATCTTTCGAAAAACGCCGTGGGATTGTACGCCAGGGCGGAGAGCCTGATTTATTACGATAACGATCCCGATTCCGCCATAGCGATCTTTCGCTATATAGCGGATAATTTCCCGGATCTATCGGCCAAAGCCTCCTTCGCCGTGGCCTGGACCCTGGATAATATTTTAAATGTTACCGACAGTTCGGCATACCACGCGTACACCTCCGTAAACAATCAATACCCTCAAACAGAATACGCCGAGGCTGCCAAGGTAAAACTCGGTATGGTATCCAGAACAACTGCGAACCGTCAACCCCGACAGGAACGCGAAGAGGAGACCCGCGAAGAGCCGGAACAGCCGGAGGTGGATCCGGATTCTCTACGAAGGATGGCCATGGAACTGCCCCGTGCCCCGCGCGTTATGACTCTCGGAGAATTTTTATATCCCGAGGAGCTTCTGGACAAAGACCTGAAAGGACAGGTTATTTTCAAGATTAAACTCGATATAACCGGCAGGGTACAGGATTATGAAATAATAGGACCCTCCGGGGAAAGGGCAATTGATTCTGTCGCCACCGCGGCCCTGCTGGAAACCGAGTTCGATACCTCCGATCTCGATTTCACCCGGCTCGATTCGTTCTTCATATACAGCATTCTTTTCGAACGGCCGGAAATCGATATTTTTAACGACCCCTACAGAGACAAGAGGGAGGAGGAACAACAGTGAGGAAGTCCTGCGGTCATTATCCTGTTACCCGAAATATAATCATATCCGATTCAATCATTCAATTAACATTTAAGGCGGATGATATATCAAGATCGACCGTTCCCGGGCAGTTTATTCAGATCAGGGTTTCCGATAATTTCATCCCGCTGTGGCCGCGTCCCTTTTCCATATATGATGTGGATACTCGAAAAGGCGAGATTTCGATAATTTTCAAAGTGGCGGGTTATGGTACCGGTCTTCTCGCCGGGAAAAAAGAAGGCGACACAATTCAGATATTAGGACCGCTGGGCAACGGATTTCCCATACCATCGAATGACGGAGGAATGGTCATGGCCGCAGGCGGCACAGGGATGCCGCCCCTGTTTTTACTCTCGAAATTCGCGATCGAGAACGGAGTTCCATCTAGCTCGATAACCTTTATCTCAGGGGCCAGAACCAGAACCGAGCTTTTCGAACCTGTTGAATTGACCGAATTAGAGACCGATCTAAACGTATGTACCGATGACGGATCAGCCGGCGAAAAAGGCACCGTCGTCGATATGCTCGAGAAAATCCTTGAGAATAAAAGCGGTTTTACGATTTATGCCTGCGGGCCGGTCGGGATGCTTAAAAAAATCGATCGGCTGCTCCTGGAAAAAAATATCCCCGGCTTTCTCTCGCTGGAGGAGTTGATGCCCTGTGGTTACGGCATCTGCAGCGGTTGCGCGGTAAAGGTTTTGCCTTCTCCGGATCGCGGCGAAACCGACGACAACCGTGATTATCATCTTAAAAGGGTATGTGTCGAAGGGCCGGTATTTGAATCGGGTGAGGTTATGTGGGAATGAGCGTAAATCTCTCCATCGATATAAACGGGCTCAAATTTAAAAACCCGGTTTTAACTGCATCGGGATGTTTCGCCTACGGGGAGGAAGCCTCTGAAGTTTTCGATCTATCGTTGCTGGGGGGAGTGGTTACGAAATCCCTCACCTATTTGCCCCGCGAAGGTCATCCCCCTCCGAAAGTCCACGAGACGGCCTGCGGCATGCTTAACGCCATCGGGCTTTCAAACGTGGGAATAGACCTTTTTCTAAGCGAGAAGCTTCCGTTCCTGGCAAAATACGATACCACTTGCGTGGTCAGCATAGCGGGATCGAAAATCGACGAGTACGCCCGCCTCGCCGAAAGGCTCGCCGAAGAGGGCGATGTCGACGCCTTAGAGGTCAATATCTCCTGCCCCAACGTCGATGAAGGCGGGCTGGAATTCGGTGCATATCCGAAGCCTGCGGGAAAAGTAATAGTAGCTGTTAAAAATAAATTTTCCCGGCCGGTAATAGCGAAGTTATCACCCAACGTAACGGATATAGTAGGTATTGCCCGCAGCGTCGTTGATAGCGGCGCCGAATCCATATCGCTTATCAACACCCTTGTCGGTACCGCGATTGATATAAAGACCAGATCTTTCAATCTCTCGAACGGGTTCGGGGGATTATCCGGTCCGGCCATCAAGCCGGTCGCGCTGGCAATGGTCTATAAGGTGGCGAATGCGGTTGATGTCCCGGTGATCGGCCTGGGCGGGATAACCACCGCCTCGGACGCCATAGAGTTTCTGCTTGCGGGAGCCAGAGCCGTCCAGGTAGGCACGGCATGTTTCTTCGACCCGCTGGCGCCGGTTAGAATTATTGATGGTATTAGTGACTATCTGAAGCAAAATAATTTTAAAGATGTTAATGAAATTATAGGTATAGTCGATTGATGATAACCTTTAATGAGAAATTATTAAAAGCCGCTGATATGAATAAAAGCTGGCTTTGTGTTGGTCTGGATTCCGATTTGAAAAAAATACCCCGGCATCTTGGAACCGATCCCGAAGCCATACTCAAATTCAACCGATCGGTTATAGAATCAACATCCGATCTGGTTTGCGCCTACAAACCCAACTCCGCGTTTTATGAATCGCTGGGGCCCGACGGTATGCGAATTTTAAAGGATACTATCGGGGCAATTCCCGACGACATTCCCGTAATTCTGGACTTTAAGAGAGGCGATATCGGCAACACTGCCGCCATGTATGCCAGATCGGCTTTTGAGTATTACGGGGCGGATGCCGTGACCGTAAATCCATACCTGGGGCACGACTCCATCGAGCCCTTTATTAATTATAAGGATAAGGGCGTGTTTGTGCTCTGCGTGACGTCAAACCGATCCTCAAATGAAATCCAGAAACGGTTGATGATTCACGACGAGCCTCCTCCCGTAGAAGGTATATCTCCCCTGGCGAAGGCGAAAACGCTGGCGGAATTTTTCAGGTGTTCCACATCGACCGTCTATATGCATATAGCCGCGCTGGCGATGGAATGGAATAATAACGCCAACGTCGGGCTTGTTGTTGGCGCGACCTCACCGAGCGAACTGGAAAAGATACGCAAAAAAGTCGGCGAAGAGATGCCCGTACTCATACCCGGGGTAGGCGCGCAGGGCGGAGACCTCGAGAGCGCCGTCAAAGGCGGTTCCAATTCAAATGGAGATATGGCCATAATTAATGTCTCGCGAGGGATAATTTATTCTAATAATGGATCTTCTTTTCAGGAGTCGGTTCGACGGAAGGCAGCACATTATAGGGACGCCATTATGGCCGTTTCGAAAAAGAAGCGAGCTCAAAAAAAATTACTTGAAAATACCTGAAAATTTTTTCCTATTTTTCTTGACATGCCGGGATTTAGCATTATATTTATGGCATAAATCTATAGAACTATAGATTTGACGTAGGAACTTAAAAGTCGAGATTATAAGGCGAGTATGGCTAAGTCCGGAAAAACCGAAAAAGATTTACCCATTGCGATAATAGGCGGTGGCCCGGCGGGATTGTCTGCGGCCATGGCGGCGGTCAAAAAATATAAGAATGTAGTTATTTACGATAAGAATCCCCAACCGGCCAAAAAGATAAGCGCTATTACCAATGGACCGCTTATGGTGGCGGAGAAACTCGAACCCGAGGGATTTGAGGAGATTTACGGAGATAAATACAGCTTTATTGCACCGGCGTTGAAATCCTACGGCTGGAAAGAGATCACCGCGCAGCTAAAGGAGATGGGAATAAAAGTAAGCCCCAATGGAAAAAAGAATCTTTCCATTGAGTCAAAATATCTGAAGAAGCTCGGACATCTCTTCATAAAATCCGCCGAGTCTGAGGGGATCGTTTATAAAAAATCGTCCCGCGTTACAGACCTGGAAATTTCCCGTGGAAAAGTAAAGAGCGTGGTCGTTAACGGTATCACTCGTCCTGTTTCGGCGGTCATTGTGGCGTGCGGATCTTATTCATCGCCCAAATCCGGCTCCACCAAAGACGGTTATGCTTTCGCGGAAAAAGCGGGCCATGAAATCGTGAAGATTAAACCTGCCTTCGTGGGATTGGAAACTAAAGAAAGATACGGCAAGATTCTTAACGGCGTCGAGGTGCGCGATTGCCTGATCAGAGTTTCTCTTGATGATGAACTTCAATTCGTGGACCGCGGCAAGCTTAAATTCACCAGCTACGGTCTTTCCGGCAAAATAATTCTAGATAACTCCGCTAAAATTATCGAGCTTCTGGAACGGGGCGAGGTTAAAATTCATATGGACCAGGTGCCCGACCTTTCGAAATTCGAGATCAACAAATTCCTCAACCAGGAATTCCCGCATACTGATAGAACCACTTTATTCGAGCATCTAAATCCGTACCTTCCCGATGGCCTGTTGGAAATGATGGATAAGATCGTCCGGGTTCATTCCAGCAGGCCGGTGGCGTTTCTTTCGAGCCTGGAGAAAAAGCATATTATGCTCTGGCTGAAGGATTTTCCGTTTACCATTAAAGGGCCAAGGCCGTTCAATGAGACCCGCGGCGTGCTGGGCGGCGTGGCCCTCGATGATATCGACCCGGAAACCATGCGGTCCAATAAAATCAAGAACCTCTATTTCGCGGGCGAGGTGCTCGACCTGCTGGGACCCTGGGGCGGCTATAATTTCGAGATGGCGTTTTCCACCGGCCGTCTGGCCGGGCTTTCCGCCGCTGCCGATGACGGTGCCGGGAAGAAGAAATAAACAGCCCGACCCGGAATAATAAATTATCTCATTCGTATAAAACACGGCATATTGAATATAATTATTGGGTGACGCAACAGGTTATCGCAACATTCGCATCGTCATAAGGCAGATGATAATTCCGCTTATAAGACTGCTGTCTCTGCTCAATCACACTCTGTATGCTCCAGGGCATTTACTTCCTCCATCGCCCATTCTATGAAGTTTCATATAGGCCAAAATACTGTTACCGATGTCCCGGAATGCCTGTTGCCTATGTCATAGTACATAAAGGCTTACCCGGCACCACAGTGATACGTGAGCCTTGCAATGACAAGACTTATTGTAGACTTTAAAGCGTCAAATCCCGGGGGGATTTGACCTACAACCTTTTTCCTGCGTGTCGCAATTTATTGCGACCGCAGCCTCGGATGTTCGCGGTCAGAACCACGCCGAAGGCGTGGTGACACGCGGTGCAGGCTACAATCCCCAGGCCAGCATATAACCTATACCCAGAAAGAGCTGGGTCAACAGCACGGTCATGACGTTGGCGCCCTGGGCAGGGATAAGCTCCTCGATGGCTTTGAAGGTCATGGCGCCCTTGATCGCTTTCAATCCCAGCGGCAATGTCAAAAGGGCCAGAAGCGACCAGTAGGGCATCAGCTTCGCCAGCGCGCCGAATAAGATCCAGAGGTAAGTTATGATAATCAGAGCCGAATATATGGTGGCGGCGGCTTTAACGCCGAATTGAATCGGAAGCGTTCTGCGCCTGCCCGATTTATCTGCCTCGGTATCGGGGATCTCATTCAGCAACAGCAGGTTAAAGACCAGGAAAAACGAGGGCATGGAGGCGTACAGGGCGGAATACGAAAAATCTCCGTGAATAATGATAAACGTGCCGATAACGGGCAGGACCCCCAGGCCGAGTCCCGCCGAAATCTCGCTGAGGCCGAGACCGACGCGGGCGATATGGCTGGTATAGAAAAGCACGAATATAGCGCCGATAACAAACAGCGGCAAAAGCTGCAATCCCCGCTTCGCCAGGAAGTAAATGCCTATCGGCGTGGCCAGTATTATAGAACCCAGTCCGATTGTCAAAACGGTGGAGGGTTTTAATAGCCCCGACGGCAGAAAGCCGGAACCGCCCGAAAAGGGAGTCCTCCTGGTTCTAAGATCGACTCCGGTTCTATAATCGCTGTAATCGTTTAAGGTGTTCACGCTGGCGTGAAGCAACAAAAGTCCCACCCCGGCGAGAATAAAATAGAGAGTGTTGAAACTGCCGTTATATAATGCTATTGCCATACCCAGAAACGAGAGAATCGGCGAAAGCAGAAGAAATTGGGGCCTGGTTTCAAGAAACATTTTTTTTACGCTCATAATATCCTCCATCTATAGATTTGACTGGCAATTATTAACAATATAGCCGCAAATGTCAAAAACAAATTTTATACATTTTGAAAAAACAAAGACATTGACATAAGTTGATATATAAGAGAATATGAGGTATTATGACTACGCTAACGTTCTGGGGCGCCACCGGCACCACCACCGGGTCGAGATTTCTGCTGGAACTCTACGATCAGAGATTTCTGATCGAGTGCGGCATGTTTCAGGGCCCCAAGGAAAACCGCATGAGGAACTGGGACAGGTTTCCGGTTAAACCGGCGACCATAGATCGCGTGATTTTCACCCATGCTCATTTCGATCATACCGGCTATTTTCCCAAATTCTGTAAAGAGGGATTTAAGGGAAAAGCGCATTGTACCTATGCCACACAGGAGTTTTGTAAACTCCTTTTCCTGGACAGCGCCCATCTGCAGGAGGAGGATGCCCGCTGGGCCAACAAGAAGGGATTCACCAGGCACAAACCCGCAAAACCGTTATATACTACCGCCGACGCCGAAAAATCCTTAAATCACCTTTCGCCCTTGCAGTATGGCGAGGATCTTTATCTTGATGGAGATATCAGGATTAAGCTAAAGGACGCGGGGCATATTCTCGGTTCGGGGCTGGTGGATATAAAAGCTCATACCGGCAAGGAATCCAAAAAGATCGTCTTCAGCGGCGACCTGGGGAGACCGTCAAAACGGTTTCTGCGCGACCCCACCCAGGTTTTCAATGTCGATTACCTGGTCATAGAGTCAACCTACGGCAATCGTCTTCATGATAATAAAAACCCGGTGGAGAAGCTGGTCAGGGTAATTAAAGAAAGCGTCGCGCGCGGCGGGGTTCTGGTTATACCGTCATTCGCAATCGGTCGAACGCAGAATCTGCTTTACGTAATAAGGGAGCTGGAGGAATCAGGGAGGATACCTGCACTTCCGGTTTACATAGACTCGCCCATGGCCATCGACGCCACCGAGGTTTTCGAGAAACGTATATCGGATATGAACATAGCCAGCCGCGTATCCAGGATTAACGGGGTCGACATATTCAGGCCCAAAAATCTGAATATCTGCACCTCCACGGAGGCGTCGAAAGCGATCAATGATATCAAAAAAGATGCTATTATAATCGCATCCAGCGGCATGGTCACCGGCGGGCGGATACTTCATCATATGATCCACAGATTACCGGACGAGAAAAATACGGTGCTTTTTATAGGATACCAGGCCCAGGGAACCCGCGGCCGAACCATCGTGGAGAAGGCGGAAACCGTGAAGATCCATGGCAGGCAGATTCCCATAAAAGCCAAAATAGAATCGATTCAGGGATTTTCGGGGCATGCCGACTATAACGAGATCCTGGCCTGGCTGACCGGATTCAATAAAGCGCCGGAGAAGACGTTCGTGGTACACGGCGAGCCGGAGTCATCTCAGGCCATGGCGGATCATATCAAAAGTAATCTCGGCTGGGATGTCACGATCCCGGAGTTTGGGCAGAGTTTCGAGCTTGATTTATAGGCTTTAATATAAAATAA
The DNA here is from genome assembly GCA_020348065.1 of Candidatus Zixiibacteriota bacterium. Taxonomy (GTDB): domain Bacteria; phylum Zixibacteria; class MSB-5A5; order UBA10806; family UBA10806. The sequence goes on along the minus strand of CP070742.1, from coordinate 3,506,229 downwards.
ATATAATGGCGATATTTCTTGTCGTCAGCGTAATATTGCTATATTTTACAATTAGATATAATATCGCGATAATTAACAAAGCCCGGAGGATGATTTGAAGAAGAGGGGTTATATACATATTTTAAAGATAATAATCCTAATATTAACTTTTCCCCTACTGGCTGCTACTTGTTTTCAAAAAAATCAGGTTTTTGCCTTTGAGTATTATTATCATGGCCAGCTGAAATGGTCAGATTCCCCCGTCGCGAAAGGTTTGGGGGGATGTGAAATAAACCTAACCGACAGGTACGCCTCTCTCACAAATCCCGCGATGCTGGGAATATCTCATCTAAAAAGGAGAATATCGGTTTCCTTTCCAAATAATTATCAGCTGGGATCGGAGAATTCTACTGATATGGAGCTGAAATCACATTCGGTAAGTATCGGTTTTCCCTTAACTGTTGAAGAAATGAAATTCGGTCTGGGAATCGCCTATTCAAGAAAAAATTCAAAATCCTTTAACGTTTTTTCCATTGCATTTCCAATCTCGTATTCGACTACGTATATCGAAAGAGCCGAATGTTATAGCGTGGGCATTTCGTTTATTCAAAACGCGAGAATAGGATTCGGCTATACCTTAAAGCAGCTTGATTCATGGTTCTACCGCCAATGGCTACCCGACGAGAAATACAAAAGGGATAAATATAAAGTGCATGACATAGGATTTTACTTCGATTTTCCCATAAGCGAATCGGAGAATTTAAAATATATTCTGCGGAAAATCGATAAGGGCAATATCAAACACGACATAATTCCGTCGATAGCTTTCGTTCGGTCAAATATAGGCAGCAAGTTTCTAAACCCGTATTCACTTTTTGAAAATCGGGCATTGGCCCAAATTGACAAGCTCGGACTATCGATTTCATTTATTTCAGGTTATAAAAATGCTGAAATATTTTCTTTCAGGATGATACGAGAATTCAATATGACTCATGGAAGAGTGGGTATCGATTTTAGTCGAGCAGGTATTGAAATCGGCGCCGGTGGAACGTTTTACATGCGAGCCGGTTTTTGGAACACCGAAGCTTTTGATGGAAAAATCTGGACATACGGATTAGGCCTTAATATAGGTGGTCTCGCAAATATATTATACGCCACCGGCAAAATCAGAACCGTCAATCCCATCGCCCAATATATATTGAAAAACATCAGCATCTCCGCCGATTTCGCCATGGAAAGATGCGATGATGAATCCGAATACGAGGACTCCGATTATTTTAAGATCTGTTTTTCATTATAATCAGCATCGAAAAAAAATATAATTTCCGCAATTTTTTTCTTGACGGGGCCGAAATTATGGATATATTTATCGAAACTTTTCGGCGAGTTCTGCCGTAATGAAGCGTAATGAGATAACTTAAACCGCACGGAGGAAGCATCTTAATGAGCATTACCTTATCAAATACACAGCTGGTGCCGATTTGCGTATTCCGCGGCGGGAGAGGTGTCTTTGTTACGTAGACTTTTTGTATCTGGCAACTCAACCCGCCGCGACCGATGGTCACGGCGGGTTTTTTAATGCCCGTTAAACAGGAAAAACCGAATAACGGAAATAAAAATGACAAGCGAATTTTACGAAGACGAAAAAATGACATCCCGGGAACGGGATCTGAGCTCGAAAGAGGCTTTCGGCAAACTGCTTCCCCTGCTCAAAGAGCATAAAAAACCGTTGATCTTCTGCTTGCTGCTTCTTTCCGGCTCCACCCTGCTTTCGCTGTACTGGCCGATTCTCATGAAAAAGGCCATGGATGTTGATATTAAAAACGGTGATCTCAAGGGGCTTATATTCACCGTGGCTTTTATCGGCGTTATTCAGGCGGTTACGTTGATACTGCGATATATCCAGACCGTCAGGCTGGAGATAATCGGGCAGGACGTCATGGTAAAACTGAAAAAGAGGCTTTTCGATCATATACTCATGTCCAACATCTCCTTTTTCGACAAAAATCCTATTGGACGGCTCATGGCCCGGATAGAATCGGATACCGAGTCTCTGAGGATGATGTTTACCAATACCGTAGTCATGCTAATGGGCGATCTGATACTCATCATCGGTATCTTTTTCGTGATGCTCTACTACAGCTGGAAATTGACCCTCATTCTGACAACGCTCATTCCTGTTTTCGCAGTTTTGATATATATATTCGAAAAAACCACCTCTCCCCGATTCCTGGCGGTACGAAGGAGAATGGCCGAAGTTACGGCTACGCTGACCGAGTATCTGCATGGAATGTCGATCATTCAGATTTTTCATCGTGGAGACCATGTAAAAAAAGGGATGAGCGAGGTCAACAGGCTGAAGTTCAAAGCCGAATCGCGGGCGGAACTTATCGTGGTGGCGTTTTTCAATTCCATCCATTTCCTGGAATACCTGATGATCGCGCTGGTGCTCTTTTTCGGAATGAAATGGATGAGATCCGGGGATATAACGGTCGGGACGTTCAGTATGTTCGTTGTTTTGATCTGGAGATCGTTCGAACCGATCTACACCGCCTCGGGCCAGTTATCCCATATCCAGAAGGCGGTTGCCGGAGGGAAACGGATTTTCGCGCTTCTTTCAAGCGACCGCAGCCTGCCCGACCCGATACATCCGGTTGAGTGGAGAGGATTAAAAGAGGGTATCAGGTTTGAGAACGTATGGTTTTCATACGCCAACGATGATGATTACGCGCTGAAAAATGCCAGCTTCGAAGTCCCGGTCGGAAGCCAGGTGGCTTTGGCAGGCGTGACCGGCGGAGGTAAGTCAACCATAATATCGCTCCTGCTCCGGCTTTATGATCCGCAAAGAGGAAAGATAACGGTCGACGGTATCGATATCCGGGATATCACCAAAGAGGATTTGCGAAAAAGATTCTCGCTGGTGCTTCAGGATATATTTCTATTTCCGGGGGACGTGGCATTCAACATCTCCCTCGAGGCCAATAATATTTCCGAAGATAAGATCATCTCGGCCGCCAGGATAGTAGACGCCGATAGATTCATCCGAAGACTGCCCGACGGCTACAAAATGGAAGTTTCCGAGAAAGGGGCCAATTTCAGCCGGGGCGAGAGGCAACTGCTTTCTTTCGCTCGCGCTCTGGTAACCGACCCTGACGTTCTAATTCTTGATGAGGCGACCAGCTCGGTTGACCCGGAAACCGAACGGACAATACAGGCCTCCATGAAAAAGCTCATGGCCGGGCGAACCTCGATAATTATAGCTCACCGGCTGTCGACGATTCTGGAGGCAGACCAGATTCTGGTGGTCCGAAGGGGAGAGATAATTGAAAGGGGCACGCATACGGAATTGATACTGAAAAACGGGTATTATTCCAAGCTTTTCCACCTGCAATTCAAAAACGGGGTGATGGCAAATGTGGGATAAGATCAAATGGTTCTGGAAATATTACCGTAACTACAAATATGTTCTGGCCGTTCTTCTGTTACTGACACCGATTCAGACGGCGTTTCATGTGGCCATACCCAGATTAATCGAATTTACCATCGATTACGCCAAAACCGGAGTTCTGCCATCATATTCGGTATTCAAATGGCTGGATAGTTTTGCCAGTAGCATAGGCGTGTCGACAACATCGCTATTCGCGATTCTAATCGTTATTCTGGGGCTTGACGCGTCGCTGATTTACGCTTTCGTACAGGGGCATCGGGCCTGGATGAACATGAGGCTGGAGTGGCTTTTCCGTCAAACCGCATTCGACAATATAACCTGTAAAGGGCCCGATTTTTTTAACAGATTCAGGATCGGCGATCTGGTCACCAGGATGACCGACGATGTCGCGGAGAAACTCTCATGGTTTGCCTGTTCCGGCATATTCCGATTCTATGACGCGTTGATATTTATTGGCTTTACCCTGGCCATGATGTTAACCATAGATCCTCTTCTAACTCTTTTAACCGCCGGGCCACTTCCGATCCTGATTTTCATATTCTTCAAAAGCGCGACCATTCTGGACAGGAGGTATGACTACCTGCAAACCAGAATATCGATATTGTACGATATTATGGAGGCTTGTTTTTCAGGAATCCGGGTGGTTAAGGCATACATTCAGGAGAAAGCCCAGAAAGGTAAATTCGACAGCGCCGTAAAAGACCGTCGCGATGCCGAGATATCCGCCATAAAAGCAACCACATTTATTGATTCGCTCTATATGTATATCTGGCAGTTCGGGATTATTATTGTTCTTCTGGCGGGCGGTTTTATGGTTATAAAATCCGATCTCTCACTGGGAAAGCTGGTGGCGTTTGTATTCTATGTAATCTATCTGATATTCCCTATGTTCGATATCGGGAGATTCCTGGTGAAATCACGGCAATCGGCGGTATCGATCAATCGTTTACTCGAGCTCGAGAAGGTTCCGCCTATGGTGATAGACAACGGCAGGCTGAAATATAATGCCGATAAAGGCGGGCACCTTGTTTTCTCCAATGTGAGCCTGAGATTTTCAGAAGGTGGCAGAAAAGTGTTGGATGACATTAGCTTCGAGGTCAAATCCGGCCAGACGGTCGCGCTGGTGGGCAGGGTTGGGGCCGGCAAAAGCTGGATCGCGGCAATGGTTCCGAGATATGTCGATCCGACCGAGGGCGGCATTCTGCTCGATGGAAACGACATCCGTCGATATAAACTTAAGGAATTGAGGAAAATCATCGGGTATGTGCCCCAGGAACCTACCCTGTTTTCGGACACGGTCGAAAACAACATTCTCTTCGGGCGTTCCGGAATTTCCCGATATGATGTCGATTGGGCGATCGAGGTGTCGCAGCTGAAAGATGAAATAGAGACATTTCCCGACGGTATCTATACCAGAATAGGTACCAGGGGGGTGTCGATTTCCGGCGGTCAAAAACAGAGATTGGCGCTTGCCCGCGCGCTGGTTGAAAAGCCGAAGATCCTGATTCTGGACGATTGCACCTCGGCGCTCGATTCCAATACCGAAAACGCGCTCTGGGAGAAGCTTGCCGAGGTTATGCCAGGGATGGACATTATTCTGATTACTCACAGGCCTGATGTGCTGGAATCCGCCCATAATATCATCGTTCTGGAAGGCGGAAAGAAAATAGAATCCGGTACACATTTTGAGCTGATGGGGAATGACGGTCATTATGCGAAACTTTACAGGCGGTACAGCCTTCAGAGACAAGTGGAATCTGTTACCTGAGAAAAGTCAGGCGGCATGAATATGAAGCGGGCGGATCATTTCCGGCCGCTTTTTTTCTGTCAAACGCTGAAAAATCCGAACTTCCCGGATGATCAAAAAAAGTCCCCAAAATATGAATATTTGGGTTGCTTTTTTGATTTTCGGAGTTATAATCGGGCGGTTATAATTAGGAAAATCCTTTCAGGCCTGCATCGCGGGGAGAACGGAAACATGAAAAACGACCCATCCAAGAAGAAAACCATGGTTTTCGCCAAAAAAGGAAAATCAACGACGAAGATACTGGGGCCGGTTTCCGATCTGGAACGGTATGTTCGATCGGATTGGTGGAGGAATATTTTCAATTATCTCTATCTCAAAACCGATGCTGACGTGGTGGATGATCAGGACATAACATACCGGGAAATCGATCTAATAATCAGCATTCTTAATCTCTCACCTCAACACCGTATACTGGATCTGGCCTGCGGGCAGGGACGCCATACACTCGAACTGGCCAGGCGAGGATTTGAGAATGTCGAGGGTCTCGATCGATCCCATTATTTGATACAGAAAGCCAAATCCCGGGCGAAAAAGGAATCTTTGAATGTCAAGCTGCGGGAGGGTGACGCCAGGAAAATCCCCAGTTCCCCGGATTCTTTTGATTACGTTCTGATTCTGGGGAATAGTTTTGGTTATTTTGAAACTCCGCACGAAGACCGCCGAGTCCTCGAAGAGGTTTTCAGGGTATTAAAACCCTGGGGGCAGCTGCTTATAGACGTCGCCGACGGAGAATATCTGCGCGAGCATTTCGAGCCGAGATCATGGGAATGGGTTGATAAGAAGTATTTCGTATGCAGGGAACGTTCTCTTGCCGCCGATAGAAATCGATTGATATCGCGCGAAGTAATAACCCATGTCGAAAAAGGGGTTCTGGCCGACCAATTTTACGCCGAAAGGCTATATACAAAAGACAGTCTCAATAAGCTCATTGACCAGTCCGGATTCAGCAATATCAAATTTCACGGGGAACTTATTCCCGATTCCAAGAGAGACCAGGATCTGGGAATGATGAAAATTCGGCTGCTGGCCACGGCGGTAGCCAAAAAAGAGTGGACCCCGGTAAAAAGAAAACCCAGAGAGATCGTCAAGACGATAGCCGTTCTTCTCGGCGATCCCGCCAAGCCCGATCCTATAAAACCTCAATCGCGTTTTGACGAGGACGACCTTTACACCATCGACAGGCTGAAAGCAGCCCTCCATGAGAAAAAGGATTATAAATTTATCTACCTGAATAATCATGATACATTTATTCAGGAATTGAGCGGATTAAAGGGTAAAATAGACTATATTTTCAACCTGTGCGACGAGGGTTTTAATAACGATTCCAGGAAAGAGCTTCATGTACCATCACTGTTGGAAATGATCGGCATGCCGTATACGGGATCGGGACCGCAGTGTCTGGCCTATTGCTATGACAAATCTCTGGTCAGGGGAATTGCCAAGGAGATGAATATACCGATTCCAGAGGCTTTCTTTATCAAGCCGGAGGACACTACTTTCGAGCTCCCTTTCGGTTTTCCGGTAATTGTCAAACCGAATTTCGGCGATTCCAGCTTTGGCATAACGCAAAACAGCGTTGCGAACAATATTGAAGATTTGATCAACGCTATTTCCGGAATCAGGGATAAATTCGGTTATGAAAAACCGATCCTGGTGGAAGAGTTCCTCACCGGCAAAGATTTAAGCGTCGGAATAATAGGAAATCCGCCCGAATCGTATAAGGTTCTTCCGATAATCGAGGAGGATTATTCCGCCCTCCCGGATGATCTCCCTAAAATATGCGGGTACGAGGCCAAATGGATGCCCGATTCTCCTTACTGGAAAATAAAATCGGTTCCGGCGGATCTTACGGATAGCCTGGAAAAGGTGATTGTGGAATGCTGTCTAAATTTATCCGAGAGGCTGGAATGCAGGGATTACTGCAGATTCGACTGGAGACTGGATGCCGCCGGCAATCCCAGACTGCTGGAGGTAAATCCTAATCCCGGCTGGTGTTGGGACGGCCATCTCGCGAAAATGGCGGATATCGAAGGATTATCATACGAAAAAATGATCGATTTGATTTTGCAGTTCGCAGAGACCAGGCTTTCAACACACACAACAAACGGTCCTAAAAACGGATCATAGTCTTTCCGGTACGCCCGATTTTTATCGTTTCTTCAAATGCCAGCCCGCCATCATCTGTAAACAAAGAAATCCCTTGAGTTGGGATTTATGCTGAGCTATACTACAGGAAAAGGGAGGAGAGAATGAAAGGTATTGTGCTTGCCGGCGGATTGGGCACACGTCTTTACCCATTGACGAAAATCACCAACAAACACCTGCTTCCGATCTATAATAAACCCATGATTTATTATCCCATTCAAACGCTCGTCGACGCCGGTATCAGGGAGATTATGATTGTAACCGGGGGCAATAACGCCGGAGATTTTTTAAAGTTGCTGGGAAACGGTTCGGATTTCGGTTTGAAGCATCTGAATTTCACCTACCAGGCCAGGGAAGGCGGAATCGCGGAAGCGGTGGGATTGTGTGAATATTTCGCCGAGGGGCAAAAGGTGGTCATCATTCTCGGCGATAATATAATTGAGAGAAGCGTAAAAAAAGCGGTATCCCGGTTTAAAAAGCAAAAAGAAGGGGCGATGATTTTTCTTAAAAAGGTCAGGAACCCCCGAGAGTACGGGGTAGCCGAGGTCATAGGCCGTAAAGTGAAAAACATTGTTGAAAAACCCAGAAGACCCAGAAGCGATCTTGCGGTAATCGGCGTATATATGTACGATAACAGGGTATTTGATATAGTAAAAACCCTGAAACCGTCGGGGAGGGGCGAACTCGAAATAACGGATGTAAATAATGCCTACATTAAAGAGGGATTAATGACTTACGAGATGTTGAGTGGCGGATGGGCCGACGCGGGCGAATCCATTGACGCCTATAATGATACTATTAACTTTGTTCGCAGGCGCGGCGCCTATAAAAAATAGATAAAATCAATTTCAATCCGGACGGTATTAATGAAACTGATAGAGGGCGTAAAAACCAAATTGGTAAAGGTAATAGCCGATGAGAGGGGTAAACTCGCCGAAATTCTCCGATCCGACAGTGAAATCTATCAAAAATTCGGCCAGGTCTATTACACCACCGCCTACCCCGGCGTCGTTAAGGCCTGGCATTACCATAAGATCCAGACCGATCACTTTTTCTGCCTGAAAGGCATGACCAAGCTGGTGTTATACGATCCCCGGGATGACTCTCCCACCAAGGGGATGATAAATGAGTTTTTCGTGGGCGACCATAACCCTCTTCTGGTAGTTATTCCGAAACTCGTGTATCATGGTTTCAAGGCGATTTCCGACCAGGAATCCATAATGATCAATATTCCCACGGAATTATATAATTACGACAATCCGGATGAGTATCGCGTCGATCCACATTCGGGAGAGATTCCCTACGATTGGTCGCGCAAGGACGGGTAACTTCACATGAAAATCATGGTGACCGGCGGGGCCGGGTTTATCGGTTCGAATTTTATCCACTATATTTTAAAAAAAAGGCCGGATTGGGAGGTTACAAATTTCGACTCCCTAACCTATGCCGGAAATCTCGCCAACCTGAAGGATGTGGAAAACAATCCCAATTACAAATTTGTAAAAGGTGATATCAGCGATCCTGACGATGTCGAAAGGCTTTTCTCCTCGGAATACGATTTTCTTATCAACTTCGCCGCCGAATCTCATGTCGACAGGTCTTTATATAATCCCGGACTGTTTTTAAAAACCAACATACTGGGAACCCAGCTGCTACTAAACTACGCGCTCGAAAAAGGGATTAAACGGTTCTTACACGTATCGACCGACGAGGTCTACGGATCACTGGGACCGGATGGTTATTTTGGCGAATCGTCTCCCCTGGCCCCCAATTCTCCCTACGCCGCCAGCAAAGCTTCGGCAGACATGATTTGCAGATCATATTATAAGACTTTCGATATGCCGGTTATTATAACGCGAGCCGGAAATAATTACGGGCCTTATCAGTTTCCTGAAAAACTGATACCGTTTTTCATAACCAGGGCGCTGAAAAACGAACCTCTGCCCCTTTATGGCGACGGGCTGAACGTCCGCGACTGGCTATATGTCGAGGATCACTGTGACGCCATATTCACGGTGCTCGAAAAGGGAAATTTCGGCGAGATCTACAACATCGGAGGCGGTAACGAAAAAACAAATCTTGAAATTACCAGGCTTGTGCTGGAGACGTTAAACAAACCCGAAAGTCTCATAAAATATGTTAAGGACAGGCCGGGGCATGACAGGCGTTACGCTCTTGATATAAATAAAATCAATAGCGAACTCGATTGGTCACCAAAAATGGACTTTGAAACCGGGATTCAAAAAACGGTTGGATGGTACCTCGAAAACCAAAAATGGTGGGAGGATATTTTAAGCGGCGAATATACGAGATTTTACGAACTTCACTATAAGGAGCGCTCTTGAAGACTGTGCTGGTGACCGGCGCGTGCGGACTTCTCGGGCAATACCTCGTCAATCGTCTAAAATCAAAATATAAAGTCGTCGCCGTTGATATCGCCCCCAACATATTTGAAAAACACCAAAACCTAATATTTATAAATTGCGATCTGACCGACTCCGGCGCGCCTGCCAAAGTTCTATCCGAAAACAAACCCGATATTATCTATAATTGCGCGGCCTACACCGACGTTGACGGATGCGAAAAAAATCGGGAATTAGCGTACAAACTTAATGTGAAACTCGTGGAAAATTTGCTTGATACCGGCGCTGAAAGGTTGATTCAGTATTCTACCGACTACGTCTTTAACGGCGAGCGGGGGCCCTATGACGAGAAGGACGAAACCGAACCCATAGGTTATTATGGAGAGACAAAATTACAATCAGAGCGTCTTATATTCGATTCGGATGGGGATCACCTGATAGTCCGTACAAACGTACTTTTCGGAAGCGGCACAAATGTTCGGCCGAACTTCATCACCTGGCTTATCGATAATCTGAATAACGGCAGGCAATTGAAAATCGTTACGGATCAATATAACAATCCCATTCATGCCGATAACCTCGCCGAAACCTCTATTGAAGCCGAGGAAAAAGGTATTACCGGCATTATACATCTTGGCGGAGACAGCTACTTATCGCGTTTTGAAATCGCCGTCAAAACGGCCGAGCATTTTGGATTTGACAAAAATCTGATTTCGCCGGTAACAACTCCGGAATTGGGACAGACCGCCAGAAGGCCTATGCGGGGGGGATTGAAAATCGATCTGGCAAAAAACCTGCTAAAAAAGCGATTGCTGGGTTTCGAAGAGGGATTGGGGTTGATAAGAACATAATGCTCATAATCCCAAATTCCCCGATTATTGAGACCATTTAGTCCTGAAACGGCTGAAAAGCTATTTCAACATCGAACCGGATAAAAGACCGAAAAACCGACTCACATTCATAATTTGGCTTGAGAATTTTATTAACGTCTTTTACAATAACATGTTAATAAGAAATGATGCGGAACAAACCCGATTGTTTTATCGTTCAATTTTAGGATCCTGAATGAGAAATGAAGACGGGAAAGAAATAAAAAATCAGGTAGAAATCGAAAACCGGGAATGGCTGGAATCATTACGATATATCTATGATAACCAGGGACCGGAGAGGGTACGCGATCTTCTTCGAACTCTTCAGATCAGAGCCCAAAAACTGGGAATCCAGTATCAGTGCCCATCCAATACGCCGTATATCAACACCATTCCGGTCGATCAACAGCCGGCCTATCCCGGCAACCGCGAAATAGAACGTCGCATCAAAAGTATTATCCGCTGGAACGCCATGGTTATGGTGGTGCGCGCCAATAGAGCCGAACACGGAATAGGCGGACATATATCATCATATGCTTCCGCCGCCACCTTATTCGAGGTCGGCTTCAATCATTTCTTCCGAGCGAAAAACCAAAACCAGGACGGCGATATAGTATATTTTCAGGGCCACACCGCTCCGGGCATTTACGCCAGGGCCTTTGTCGAAGGTAGGCTATCCGAAAAGGATCTTGTAAATTTCCGCCGTGAGTTAAATCCGGAAGGAGGACTATCATCTTATCCTCATCCCTGGTTGATGCCCGATTTCTGGAAATTCCCCACGGTTTCAATGGGCCTCTCGCCGATAATGGCGATCTACCAGGCCAGGTTCAACAAGTATCTCCAACACAGGGGGCTTAAGGAAGAATCGGATCAGAAAATCTGGGCTTTCCTGGGTGACGGCGAGATGGACGAGCCGGAATCGCTGGGGGCTATTACACTGGCCTCGAGAGCGAATCTCGACAACCTGATCTTCGTCGTCAACTGCAACCTGCAGAGGCTGGATGGTCCGGTTCGCGGAAACGGCAAGATCATACAGGAGCTCGAAGCGGCATTTAGCGGGGCGGGCTGGAACGTGATCAAAGTCATCTGGGGGGACGACTGGGATCCGCTTCTGGCAAAAGATACCGATGGATATCTTGTCAAGCGGATGGATGAGTATGTCGATGGACAGGGGCAAAAATATACCGTGGCCAGCGGCGATTATATTCGCAAGGATTTCTTCGGCAAATATCCCCAGCTTTTGAAGATGGTGAAGAATTACTCCGATGAAAAAATTCGTAAGCTGCGTCGGGGCGGCCATGATCCCGCAAAAGTCTACGCGGCTTATAAGGCGGCAGTGGAGCATAAAGGCAGGCCTACCGTTATACTGGCTCAAACCATAAAGGGATATGGGCTTGGCGAAGCGGGAGAGGGCAAAAACATTACTCACCAGCAGAAAAAGCTCAACGAGCAGGAGATGCGGGAGTTCAGAAGCCGGTTCGGAATACCGATATCGGACGATGATATCGCCGAGGCTCCTTTCTACAGACCCTCAGACGGCAGCGAAGAGATAAAATACTTAAAAGAGAGGCGCGAGGCGCTGGGTGGATATCTTCCCAATAGGAAAGTGCTGGCGAAGCCTGTAGAGATTCCCTCGGATGATATATTCGAGGAATTTTTACAGGGGACCGGCGACCGCGAGGTGGCCACAACCATGGCTTTTGTGCACCTGTTATCAAAGCTCCTCAAGGATAAAAATATCGGGAAAAGCATAGTCCCCATCGTGCCGGATGAAGCTCGTACTTTCGGGATGGAGTCGCTTTTCAGGCAGGTCGGGATATACTCGCCGTCAGGTCAGCTTTATGAGCCGGTGGATAAGGAAAACCTGCTTTATTACAGGGAATCGGTGGACGGAGCCATCCTGGAGGAGGGGATCACCGAGGCCGGCTCTATGTCTTCGTTTATTGCCGCAGGGACGTCATATTCCACTCACGGAATTAATATGATACCGTTTTTTATATTTTACTCCATGTTTGGCTTTCAACGGATCGGGGATCTGATCTGGGCTGCGGGCGATATGAGAACCAGGGGTTTTCTGGTCGGGGGAACCGCCGGCAGGACCACGCTGGCCGGGGAAGGCCTGCAGCATCAGGATGGCAACAGTCATATCCTGGCCTACCCGGTGCCCAATCTCAAGGCCTATGATCCGGCATTCGCTTACGAAATGGCGGTTATAGTCAAAGATGGTATCAAAAGAATGTATCACAACCAGGAAGATATTTTTTATTATATTACGATTATGAACGAGTTTTATAAAATGCCGCCCATGCCCTCGGGCGTTGAAGAAGGAATCCTTAAAGGTATATACAGGTTCAAAGCTTCGGAATTGACCGGTGATGGGTTCAAAGCGCATCTTCTGGGAAGCGGTTCTATCTTAAATGAAGCCTTGAAAGCGCAGGAAATTCTTGAGAAGAAATATAACGTTGCCGCGGATGTATGGTCCGTCACCAGTTACAAGGAATTGTATCATGACGCCATCAGTGTCGAAAGAAGGAATTTATTAAATCCCGAAAAAGAGAATGCAAAGCCCTATATCGCTCGACAGCTATCCGACAGGGACGCCGTTTACGTTGCCGCCTCGGATTACCTGAAAGCGTTGCCCGGATCGCTGGCCAGATGGATACCGGGAAGGTTTACGATGCTGGGTACCGATGGTTTCGGACGCAGCGATAATAGGGCGGCCTTGAGGGATTTCTTCGAGGTTGATTATCGATTTATCACTCTGGGGGCTTTGAGGGCGCTTTGCCTGGAAAATAAAATCGGCGGTGAAATCGTTAAAAGGGCTATGAAGGAACTGGAAATAAATCCTGACAAGCCCGATCCGATTTACAGCTAAAAGGGCTGCAATTATGATAAAAGAGGTTCGTCTTCCTGAAGTCGGCGAAAATATAGAATCCGGCGAAGTGGTGAAAGTACTGGTTTCAATCGGCGAAGAGATAAAGCTGGAACAGCCTGTGGTGGAGGTGGAAACCGACAAGGCGATCTTCGAGGTGCCGTCGACCGAGGCGGGAATCGTAAAGGAGATTCTGATCAAGGAAGGCGAAGAGATAAAAGTAAACGGCGTGATCATAAAAGTCGAGACCGCGGAATCTAAAATCGAGGAAAAACCTGAACCGGCGAAGCCCGAAGCTAAGGAAAAGACCAAACCGGAGGAAACTTCTGAAGCCGATAAAATGGAAAAAGCTGAGAAGCAACCGGAATCCGAGAAACAGGATAAAACCGAAGACCGAATACCGGAACAAATAGCGCCCGCTTCACCATCGGTCCGCAGGCTGGCGAGAGAACTGGGAGTCGATCTTCAAAATGTAACAGGAACGGGTTCGGGAGACAGAATTACCGACGAGGACGTAAAAGCGTACGCCAAAGGTATTATCATATCAAAACAAACCGCCGGGGCGGCATTAATCACACAACAAAAGATGCCCGATTTTTCCGCATATGGCGAGGTTGAAATAAAACCCTTCAGCAAGGTTCGCAGGATCACTGCCGAGACTCTAAGCTACGCCTGGAATACGGTGCCCCATGTAACGCAATTCGACAAGGCCGATATCACCGAGCTCGAGGAGTTTCGGCAGAAACACAAAGGCAAAATCGAAGAAGCGGGCGGGAAATTAACCCTGACTGCGTTTCTCATAAAGGTGGCCGCTACGGCGTTGAAGGTTCATCCCCAGTTTAACGCCAGCGTCGATATGGCCAGGGGCGAGATTATTTATAAGAAATATTACCATATCGGCGTGGCTGTGGATACCGACCGCGGTCTACTGGTTCCGGTAATTCGGGACGTGGACAAGAAAAGCGTTGCCCGGCTCGCTGTGGAACTCACCGAGATATCAAAAAAAGCGCGGGATAAGAAAATCATGCCCGATGAACTGCAGGGCGGCAATTTCACGGTATCCAACCTGGGCGGAATCGCCGGCGCCAATTTCACCCCCATCGTATACTGGCCGCAGGTCGCCATACTGGGTGTGGGGAGATCCACCCTGGAGCCGGTTTATATCGACGGCCGGTTCAAGCCTCGATTGATGATGCCGCTGGGATTATCGTACGATCACAGGATAATAGACGGCGCCGACGGCGCCAGGTTTATAAAATGGGTTGTGGACGCGCTGGAGGATCCGTTCCTGCTGGCGCTGGAAGATTGACGGGGAAATCCGATGGCTGACAAAAAACAGTTGATAATTCTCGGCGCGGGACCGGGCGGGTACGCCGCCGCCTTTTATGCCGCCGATATCGGCATGGATGTAACATTAATCGATCCCGAAATCAATCCTGGGGGCGTATGTCTTTACCGGGGATGCATACCGTCGAAAACGCTATTGCATATCGCGAAAGTCATCAATGAATCCGAAAAGGCGGCGGAATGGGGCGTGAAATTCTCCAAGCGTGAAATCAATATCGATAAGATCCGAGAATGGAAAGGGAGCGTTGTATCAAAGCTGACCGGCGGGCTGGGCCATCTCTCAAAACAGAGGAAGATAAATTATATTCAGGGCCGGGGGAGTTTTGAAAGCTCGGATAAATTGAAAGTTGAAAAGGCTGACGGCTCCACCGAAATGTTATCGTTTGAGAATATAATTATCGCCACCGGCTCTCATCCGACGAAAATCTCCTCGTTGTCGATTGATTCGGACCGATTCATCTATTCCTCCGGGGCGCTGGATTTAAAAGATATCCCCAGAACCATGCTGGTAATAGGCGGCGGGTATATCGGCCTGGAGCTGGGAACGGTTTATGCCGCGCTGGGAAGTAAGGTTTCCGTGGTGGAAATGATGCCCGGGCTTCTACCGGGGGCGGATCGCGACCTGGTGGCAGTACTGGCCAAACGCGCAAATAAGATGTTTGAATCAATTTACCTGAATACCACCGCCGAAGGTATCGTGGAAACCAAAAACGGCTTGAAAGTTACATTTGAAGGAAAAGATATAAAAGAGCGGGAGCAGGAATTCGAGAAGGTGCTGATGGCGGTGGGACGACAGCCGAATTCGAAGAATTTTGGTCTGGAAAACACAAAGGTCCAGATTAATCATAAAGGTTTTATAAAGATCGATGATAAACGCCAGACCGACGATCCTGCGATCTATGCCATCGGGGACGTGGCCGGGGAGCCGATGCTGGCGCATAAGGCATCCCACGAGGGGAGAGTGGCAGTCGAAGCGATAAACGGTCAGAAGGCCGCCTTCGATCCCGGGGCCATTCCGGCGGTGGTGTTCACCGATCCCGAGATCGCCTGGTGCGGCTTGACCGAGTCCGAGGCGAAGGAAAAAGGTGTCGATTATCAAGTCGCAAAATTCCCCTGGGGAGCGTCGGGGCGCGCCGCCACTCTGGGCAGAAACGACGGCGTGACCAAACTACTGATAGATCCGAAGACCGAAAGGATACTGGGTGTCGGGATAGCCGGGCCGGGCGCGGGGGAGCTCATAGCCGAGGGAGTGCTGGCCATCGAGATGGCGGCGAAAGTGGAGGATCTGAGTCTTACCATTCATCCTCACCCCACTTTATCCGAAACCATCATGGAAAGCGCCGACGTCTTTTTCGGAACCAGTACCCACATTTACAGGCCGAAGAGAAAGTAAACATTACTGATTTATTATAAAGTCCTGTTCTGACACTTACCTTAACACCTTTTATAATTCTATTGATTAATCATCATCCTGTTTCTATCTTGACACCTGTTGAGGCAGACGATGCACGAACTGGCGATTGCGGAATCGATAATTAAAACCGTCCTTGATGAGGCCGAAAGGAGGAATCTTGGACCCGTAAAGAAGATAGCGGTGCGGGTGGGAGCGTTGACCGATGTTGTGCCCGACGCGCTCCGGTTCGGCTTCGAGGCCGCATCGGCCGATACCGAACTTGAGGGAACGAAACTTGAAATAAAAACGATTCCGGTTGTGGGTAAATGCAGAAATTGCGGCAAAGGATTTAATGTTGAGGAGCATATTTTCATATGTCCCGTCTGCGAGTCGTTCGATATCGAGATGACCACCGGCGGCGAGCTCGATATCGAATATATTGAAGCGGATGATAGGTCTATTTAGTCGTTATTTTATCAAGGAAAAGGCATGGCGGCAAAAATAAAAATAGAAAAAAAGATCCTCTCCGAAAATGACAAAATCGCCGCGGCGATCAGGGAACGGCTTCATCAAAACAATATTGTATCTTTAAATTTCGTTAGCTCTCCCGGTTCCGGCAAGACCAGCCTTCTTGAGAAGACTATCGGTTATCTGGGAAAAGATATAAAAATTGGCCTGATTGCCGGTGATGTTCAGACGGAAAACGATGCCAATCGTTTGAAAGCTGCAGGCGGAGAAATTGTTCGACCTGTGGTAACCGGCGGAGCGTGTCACCTCGACGCCAGGATGATATCAAAAGCGCTCGAGAATCTGGATCTTGAAAAGATTCAGATGCTTTTCATTGAGAACGTCGGCAACCTGGTATGCCCCTCGAGCTACGATCTTGGCGAAGATATGAAAGTCGTCCTGATGAGTGTAACGGAAGGCGATGATAAACCGTTGAAATATCCCGCCATGTTCAGGCGTTCGTCGGTGATGATAATCAATAAACTGGATTTACTGCCGCATTGTGATTTCAACATGGAAACTGCAAGACAAAACGCGTTGAAAATAAACGGTAAATTCAAAATTTTCGAGATGTCGTGCCGCACAGGTGACGGTTTGGACGAATGGTACTCGTGGGTAAAAAATCCAAAGATTTAATAACGTCATCAAGCCGAGCCCGGTTTAAGATCCGGGTAAACGGTATCGTCCAGGGCGTCGGTTTCCGGCCTTTTGCATACAGGCTGGCAAATGAACTCAATCTCGCTGGATTTGTTATAAACAGTTCTGACGGGGTGGTTATCGAAATCGAGGGACCGAAAACGATAATCGACGAATTCTATTCCAGGCTCATGACCGAATCTCCGGCACTTTCGCAAATCACCGAAAGCGATATCGCCGAGATAGACGCCGTAGGCGAAAATGACTTCGTCATCAAGGCGAGCAAAAAAGACAGGCTGTCCGCAACCTTGATCTCTCCGGATATCGCCACCTGTGATGATTGCCTCCGGGAGCTTTTCGATCCTGCCGACAGGCGGTACCGTTATCCGTTCACAAACTGCACCAATTGCGGCCCGCGTTATACCATAGTTGAAAGCATACCGTATGATCGGGCGAAAACATCCATGAAGGTATTCCCCATGTGCGCGGATTGTCTGAAAGAATATAACGACCCCGCGAACAGACGTTTCCACGCGCAGCCTAACGCCTGTCCCGTTTGCGGACCGCAACTCATGTTATATGATCGCAAAGGCCAAATCGACGTTGAAGATCCATTACGGGAAGTTGTCAATTTATTAAGAAATGGTAATATAATTGCCGTACGGGGAATAGGCGGTTTTCACCTGGCGGTGGATGGGTATAACAACGATGCCATACTGGAATTAAGAAAGCGCAAAGGAAGAGCCGAAAAACCGTTCGCCCTGATGGCGCCCGATATTGTATCAATAAAGAAATTCTGTTTTGTATCGAAAGATGAAAACAAGCTGTTAACAGATTATACGCGGCCAATCGTATTATTACGCAAAAAGCCTGTATGCGATCTTGCCGAATCTATCGCGCCCAATAACATTTATCTGGGATTTATGCTGGCCTACAGTCCGCTGCATCATTTACTATTGAGAGATAATTTCGACGCGCTGGTGATGACCAGCGGCAATTACTCCGAGGAGCCCATAGCCATATTCAATGATGAAGCCTTACAGAGAATAAAACCTCTGTCCGACTATTTCCTTCTGCACGACAGGGAGATCCTGCAAAGATGCGACGATTCTATTGCCAGGATCAAAAGCGGAACAGCGAGAATGATTAGACGTTCACGGGGATATGTGCCGCGTCCCGTATTTCTTCCAAAACCGCTCTATAAAAGAATTCTGGCTGTGGGGGGCGAACTTAAAAACACAATCGCTCTGTCACGGGGTAATACGGTATTTTTAAGTCAGCATATCGGGGATCTTGATAATCCTTCCGCTTATTCGTTCTTTGAAAATTCAATTGATCATTTGAAGGCTATTCTGGAGATCGAGCCTGAGCTGATTGCCTGCGACCTTCATCCGGAATATCTTTCGACTAAATGGGCCAAAAAGCAAAACAAACTCCCGGTCATTGAGATTCAGCATCATCACGCGCACCTGGTTTCTGTAATGTCCGAAAATGGTATAACGGATAAAACTATGGGTATCATTTACGACGGTACTGGCTACGGTACTGACGGCAGCATCTGGGGCGGAGAGATTCTTATCGGCGATGCCGCGGGATATGAGAGGCCTTTCCACCTGGAGCCCGTTCCCATGCCCGGAGGGACGGCGGCGATTCAAAATCCCTGGCGGATGGCTGTCAGCCATCTCTATAAAAGCTACGGAGACGATTTATTCAAGCTCGACCTCCCTATTTTGAGGGTTATAGGTATGGCTGATGTAGGATTAATAGTCCAAATGATACGAAAAAACATAAACTCCCCCTTAACGTCGAGCTGCGGACGATTATTTGACGCCGTCTCCGCGATCCTGGGAATTAGAAATACGATTAATTTTGAAGCCCAGGCCGCGATGGAACTGGAAATGGCAATAGATGAAAATTGTAGCGATTATTATGAAGACGCCGTTTCCGATTTGTTATCCGGAGTTTCCATAAATACGACGCCGCTTATAAAAGCAGTAGTTAACGATATACTGAAAGGTGAAGATGTCGGGGTAATATCGGCGAAATTCCATAGAACGCTGGCCGAGATTTCGGTAAAGGCCGTGAAACGGATTCGAGAAAGATACAAAATAAATACTGTCGGTTTGAGCGGCGGCGTATTTCAAAACGGTTATTTTTTCAACCACCTTTATGAACGACTGAATTCGGAAGGATTTAATGTTATCACGCATAGTAAAGTCCCGACCAACGACGGCGGGCTCTCGCTGGGTCAGATTGTGATAGCGGATAATTTGTATCGGATGAACAATCAAGTTAGCAAGAAGTAAATATGTGTCTGGCGATTCCCGGAAAGGTTATAGAGATATTCGGTGAAAGCGGTCTGAAGATGGGAAAGATCGACTATTCCGGCACCGTGAACACTGCCTGCCTGGAATACGTGCCTGAGGCTAAAGTGGGCGAATACGTAATTGTCCATGCCGGATTCGCTATCAGCATAATAGACGAGGAGGAAGCGAAAAAAACGCTGGAACTCTGGGACGAGATGGCTGAGAAAGCAGCCGGGAAAGGCCTCGATATATTCGGTATGTCGCTTGGTGAAAATCGAGATAAAGAAAAATGAAATATATCGATGAATTTCGAGATCCCGTTCTGGCCGGGAAAATATTCTCTGAGATAAAATCTGTTACAACCGGAAACTGGGTAATCATGGAGGTCTGCGGCGGTCAGACCCATGCCTTGATTAAAAACGGTATCGATCAATTGTTGCCGGATAAAATCGAGCTCGTTCATGGCCCGGGCTGCCCGGTTTGTGTTACACCATTGGAATTGATTGATAAGGCACTGCAGATTGCGTCAATACCCGACGTGATCTTTACCTCGTTCGGTGATATGCTCAGGGTACCGGGATCGAAAAAAGATCTGTTTATTATAAAATCGGAGGGTGGCGACGTTAGAATCGTATATTCTCCGCTTGACGCTGTCAGACTGGCCCGCGAAAATCTGGATAAAAAAGTCGTCTTCTTCGGAGTGGGATTAGAGACCACCGCTCCATTAACGGCCATGGCAGTTCATCAGGCCCGGATTGAAGGTTTGAAGAATTTTTACCTTCTGGCATCTCACGTTCTTGTTCCCCCCGCTATAATGGCGTTGCTGGGATCGCCAAATAACAGAGTACAGGCGTATCTCGCCGCGGGGCATGTCTGCACCGTGATGGGGTGGGAGCAGTATATCCCCATTTCGGAAAAATATAAGGTGCCT
This sequence comes from Candidatus Zixiibacteriota bacterium, assembly GCA_020348065.1. Taxonomy (GTDB): domain Bacteria; phylum Zixibacteria; class MSB-5A5; order UBA10806; family UBA10806. The sequence goes on along the minus strand of CP070742.1, from coordinate 3,485,626 downwards.
ATAGTCGTCACCGGTTTCGAACCCGTCGATCTTCTTGAAGGCATATTAATGGTCGTCAGGCAACTCGAATCGGGCAGACATGAGGTCGAAAATCAATATGCCCGCGTCGTAAAACGTGAGGGAAACCGTCCGGCACAAGAACTGATTAATAAGGTTTTTATGATATCGGATCGCAAATGGCGCGGGATAGGCACAATTCCCCGAAGCGGTCTGGTCCTGAGGCCCGAATATGCCGCTTATGACGCTGAATCCGCCTTCGGCATAAATGATTTATCTATAGAAGAACCGACTGAATGTATCAGCGGCCTGGTATTACAGGGCTTGAAAAAACCCTACGAATGCAAGGCGTTCGGATTAAAATGCACGCCTCAGACTCCCCTGGGCGCCACCATGGTATCGGCCGAGGGCGCCTGCGCCGCGTATTACGCGTACGGTAGATATAATGATGGGGCAGCAAAATGAAAAAAGAGATAAACCCCGAAGATTTCGCGAGTTGCCCGCTTCCCATAAGCTCCCATGATACTATCCAGCTTGCCCACGGCAGCGGGGGCAGGATGATGAACGATTTAGTTCAAAAGCTATTTCTATGGGCTTTCGATAATAGCGAATTAAACAGACAGGACGATAATGCCGTAATAGAGATTGACGGAAACCGTTTCACTTTCACCACCGATTCCTTCGTGGTCGACCCCATATTTTTTCCGCAAAGCGATATCGGGGAGCTGGCCGTTAACGGCACCATAAATGATATTTCCATCGGCGGAGCGGTTCCTCTATATTTAAGCGTAGGTCTGATTATCGAGGAGGGGTTTCCCCTGGAGGATTTGCGCAAAATCGTCGTCTCTATCAAAAACGCCGCGGAAAAAGCGGATGTCTCGGTTGTAACAGGCGATACGAAGGTCGTAAACAAAGGCAAGGGCGATAAGATATTCATTAATACCTCAGGGATAGGCGTTATAAAACATAATTATAAAATTGGACCTGAATATATCAAGCCGAGCGATATGATAATCATAAACGGGGCTATTGCCGAACATGGAATTGCCGTATTGTCAAAGCGTGAAGGGCTGTCATTCGAAACCTCCATTACCAGCGACACGGCGCCTTTAAACGATCTTATTGCAAAAATAATCGAAACCGGCGGAGATTCTGTTCACGCCATGCGCGATCCTACCCGCGGGGGAGTGGCTGCGACGTTGAACGAATTCGCTGCCAGTTCGAATGTCGGTATTAGAATTCAGGAAAATCAGATACCGATAAAAGAACCGGTGCGCGGCGCCTGCGAGATCCTGGGATTTGATCCATTATATGTCGCCAATGAGGGCAAGCTTGTTGTTGTAATCGGCAAAGAAAAAGCGGGTGCGACTCTAAACGCTATGCGCGCTCACCCTCTCGGTAAAGATGCCGCGATAATCGGCGAGGTTGTATCGGAAAATCCCGGCATGGTATCGATGCAGACAGGCATCGGCGGCTGGCGGATTGTCGATATGCCGGTGGGCGAACAGCTGCCCCGGATATGTTAGAATCAATATTGTTACAATAGTAGGTCGGGTTCCGAATCCCCGACTTTTAGTCGGGGAGAGAAACCCGACAAAATTCTGAAAGATAAAATTATTCCGCGTTTTTTTTATGGAGACTGATGATTCTTTCCATATATATAGATACCAGTAAATAGGCATTGATATCGCAAAGATAAAAATGAAGGTGACAATCCACAGGATTTTCATCATCCACTTTATATAGTTATTTCTAATTAGATGCACAAAATAAAATATTAATAATCCTATGATACATATCTTGGTAAATGTGGATAAAAATAATATAATCCCTATTATATCCGGCGGGGGGAAATAAAAATGAATGCTTAAATAGGTGATTAAATCTAATACAACAAAATAAATTAAACCGAATATTACCAGATTTAATAAGGGCCAAATTGTCACCAGTCCGATTATAATTTTTAAAATCCTGTCCATTTGTTATATTCGACGCCAGCGTGCGGGTCGGCAGCCCCGCGCTCCCGGTAAATCAAGATATATCAGTTTTATTCAATCCCGGCCAGATACCGCCTGACCATATCCAGCGCGGTGACGGCGCTTCGGTCGCGGTTGTTTTCCCGGTGGTCACCGAACCGGCATTCTTTTACCTTGGTATCTCCGGGAACCGCGAGCCCCACGTAAACCAGCCCCACCGGTTTTTCCTCGGTGCCGCCGGTCGGCCCTGCTATGCCGGTAATCGAGACTCCGATATTGGCCCCGAGGGCCTGGATAACCCCCTCCGCCATATATGATGCGCATTCCTTGCTGACCGCGCCGTATTTTTCCAGGATGATCTGCGGAACCGATAAAAGCTTCATCTTCAGCTCGTTGGAATACGCTATCACGCCGCCCAGAAAATAATCCGACGAGCCGGAAACGTCGGTAATCATCTTGCCCAGCAGCCCGCCGGTGCACGATTCCGCGACCGCCAGGGTCATCCGTTCCGATTTCAGAAGCTCGCCGACCACATCCGGGAGATTCACCTCGCCGCGGCCGTAAAGATATTTACCGATCCGCTCGATAACTTTTCCCTCCAGGACTTCGATATTTTTCTTTCCGAGTTCCTCGTTATTAGTTGTAACGGTCAGCCTTAAATCTACGCCGCGCCACGAGGGCAGAAACGCCACCGAAATTTTGGCCTCCCGCTTCTGCTTTTTGGGATCGATCAGGTCGGCGACCTTTTCATAAAGCGCCGATTCGATAATCCCGACGGTCCTCAATTTCCTGTGAATTGTTACCACTCCTCCGGATCTTTTCTTGATTTCATCCGTTACCCAGCCCTCGATCATCGGCTTCATCTCCGACGGGACGCCGGGGATCGCGACAAACAATTTACCGTCTTCTTCTATAGAAATCCCTACGGCGGAGCCGATCTCGTTATCAATAAATGTCGCCCCCTGGGGCAGGAGCGCCTGGTTCTGGTTTATGGCGGGCATCTCGATGCCGCGCTGTTTGAACCGCTTCTCTATTTTTTTCAGAATGTTATCATATAAAATCAACGGACGCTTGAAATAGCGGCATATCGCCTTTTTGGTGATATCGTCGTTGGTCGGTCCCAGGCCGCCGGTGGCGATAACCATATCCGCTCTCTGCATCGCTTTAGCAATCGCCTCGGTAAGAATCTCCTGCTCGTCGCCCACGGTGGTTCGCCATTTCACCTGCGCGCCCGCCGCCGTAATCTTTTCGGATATAAAAGGAGCGTTGGTATCGATAGTATGCCCGTATAAAAGCTCGTCGCCTATGGTGATTATCTCAGCTTTCGTAATAACCTCCCGGAATTATATCCGTATGCATCATTATATATAATCGATATTCCACTTTTCCAGAAAAACAAGCACCAACTGCACCAGGCAGACAGCGTAGAATCCGGCGGCAAGATCGTCGGCCATCACGCCCCATCCCTTTCTATACGATTCCCAGGCTTTAATGGGTGGCGGTTTTACGACGTCGAAAAATCTGAAAAATACAAAAGCGAGGAAAAATGGCAGAAATTTCTGCGGGGCCATGAAAAGGGCAACCATCTGTCCCATGACCTCGTCGATTACAATCGGCCGGCCGTCATGGCCGAAGCGCTCCTCGGCTTTACCGCTAACCCAAACTCCCAATAGATAGACTGCCGCTATGGCGATAAGCTGATAAACCCAGAATTGCGGCCAGATGAAAAAGAGAATGATGGCGGTAAATCCCGAGGTCCAGGTACCGGGCGCTCCAGGCAAATACCCCGAATAAAAAAACGTAGCTATAAGTTTTATGCCGAAACCAACCTTGACAACCTGATTTTCGGTATCCGTCATCTAAGAACCCCCTTGAACAGGCCGCCCCACCTGACCAGATAATGGATTCCGGTCCAAACGGTGAGGATTAGCGGAATTAGAATTATCAGGTCAAAAAGGTTGCAGTGCAGGCCGAAAAGCGGCACCAGCCATTCGTTAATAACCTTTTCAGCCGCAAGCCGGGAGGCGATGAGAGGTTCGAAAGCGGCGTAAGCCATGATTACCGATATGGCGATCATCTGGGTGGCGGTTTTCCACTTGGCCAGGAGGGTCGAAGCTATGACTTCCCCCTTGTAGGCTGCCATGGAACGAAGCCCGGTAATGACGAATTCCCTGATTACTATAATTATCGCCATCCAGTCGCGGATATAGTCGAGGGAGATAAAGGTCAACAGGGCGATGGAGACCAGGATCTTGTCGGCGATGGGGTCCATGAACCGCCCGAAGCTGGTGACGTCGCCCATCTTACGGGCATAGTAGCCGTCGGCCAGGTCGGTCAGCGCCGCCACCGCAAAAACGATCAGCGCGATCAGCCTCGGCAGGAAGCTGTCGAACAGCATTAAAATCAAAAATACCGGCGAAAGGAGTATTCTCGATAATGTCAGAAAATTCGGCAGATTCAT
>CP070742.1:3474907-3481092 GCA_020348065.1 Candidatus Zixiibacteriota bacterium | reverse complement strand
TATCCCGGAAAAACCGGAAGGCGCCGCTCTGGCCCCCCTCGATAATCTCCGTATGCAGCATGGCGCCCCTCGTATCCGGCGGGAGACGTCCCACAAACTCGCCGTTAAACTCCACGGTTTTATAACAGCTCTCCGGCAGACCGAGGAAATCGGCGATGAATTTGAATTTCAATATCTCGCCTTCCAGCCGCCAGGAATCGCCGGAGAGATAAAACAGGTTCTCCACGCCCGAGGAGTCTCCGATTACAGGCGTATACCTCATCTCCAGCGATTTAATCGAATCGCCCGTCCTGGCTACATAAAGAGACCCGAACAGGCCGTCCTCGCCGAAAGGCCTGAAAAACTTAATCTCCGACGACAGCCGGAAAAACGCCTGCGCTATAATTATAAATAAAACGGCGAGGACAACAAAATAGACGTTTACCCCCCGGGGAGGTTTCGATTTGGGATCGCCCGAATCGCGATACCTGATTCTCTTGAAAACACCGGTTAACTGAAACCCCAACAGGATCAGACCGAGAATAAATAGAACGATCCCGTATATAAGAAGTTTACCGCCCATCAGGAGAAGTTATTCTTTTTTCTCAGGCTTGAGAATATCAGGAGCGGGTTTGGGCGGTCTGCCTGCTACATCCTTCATGTTGGAGCTGCCGTGGAATATGGCGCCGTGTTCAACCAGGAGTGATTTCGATGTTATATCCCCTACCACCTCACACTTGGATTGCAGTTCCACCTTTTCATCCGCCAGGAGGTTTCCCTCAACTTTACCGCCGACAATTATGGTCCTGGCCTTTATCTCGGCGGCCTTGACGGATCCCGTCGACCCGATCGTAACGGAATCGTTAGAATCGAGTTTGCCGGTAACCGTTCCATCAATTCGCGTAGAGCCCTCGATGGTGATGGTTCCGTCAATCTTGGTCCCTTTACCGATAATTGTACCCAGTTCACCTTTAGGTCCGTTCATATCTCCCTCTTTTGAATTTTGACGTTTTAACATCTAAAACAACCTTTCTCAATCCAGATACGGCGCCGGGTCCACTGGCTCCCCGTTTTTCCTTATCTCGTAATGGAGATGAGGGGCCGACGATCTGCCGGTGTTGCCGGAAAACGCTATGATATCACCTTTTAAGACTTCCTGCCCCTTTTCCACAAGCAATTTATCGTTGTGGCCGTATAAAGTTTGATAATTATCATCATGGTTTATTATCACAAAGTTGCCCATAATCTGGTCCCATCCGGCGAAAACCACCGCTCCCGAAGCTGTCGCGGCCACCGAGGTTCCCCTTTTAACGGCGAAATCGATGCCTGTATGCCTTTCGATTTCATTCTTGACATCAATTTTGAAAGACCGAGTAATCCAGCCGTATATGGGTCTGCCCTGGGGTATTCTTATCCTGGCGAGCTCCTGGGGCGAGAGCGCCAACCTGTTTTTTGCCAGCTGGCTGTCGATGTAAGCCGAATCCGGATAGTCTTTCGCCAGAGATTGCAGGTCTATCTGCGGCTGACCGCCGAACTCCTCAAGATCAACTCCGGCCATCTCGGCGAGGCGGGCCGTTAACTCCCGGTTTTTTTTAAAACTCTCCTCGATATCAACCACCCGGGCCATATATCGTCGGAGATTGTCGTTTTCCTCCTCCAGCATCACACCTTTCGCGGCTTTTATCGAGAGTCCGGAATAGTTAAAAGTCATAACCGCCAGCAGGGCCACCCACAGAACAAAGACCACCAGCATAAACTTCACCAGGTTTGACGAAAAGGTCCGGGAGAACACCTTGTTGCGCCCCTCCGGGATTATCATGACAGTAATTTTTCGGCTCAATAGTTCTCCAGCACTCCAAAAATCTCCAATAGCCTGTTTAATTCATCATCAGAATAATACTCGATAATTATCTTGCCGCCTTTTCTCTTCTGGTTGATTGATACTCTGGTGGCGAACTTTCGTTTCAATGATTCTTCTATCGACTCCAGCTGAGGGGGTCTTGAGACCGCCTTTTTTGATTTTTGACGAGATTTTTCGGTATAGACCAATTTCTCCAGCTCCCGCACCGAAAGACCGTCCGCGGCAAACTTCTCCGCCAGGGAGATCTTCTCGGCGTCGTTATCGATAGCGAGCAAAGCTCGGGCGTGCCCCGCCGACAGTCTGCCCTCGATAATAAGATTCTTGACCCTGTCCGGCAGGGAGAGCAGCCTTATGGAATTCGCCACCGATGATCTATCCTTGCCCACCCTGGTAGCGACATCGGCCTGTGAAATGTTACATTCCGTTATAAGTTTGTAATAGGCGCTGGCCTCTTCGATAGGATTCAGATCCTCGCGCTGTATGTTCTCGATGAGAGCCATCTCCATTACCGTCTCGTTGCTGGGGGATTCGATTATCACCGCCGGCGCCGTCTCCCATCCGAGCTTTTCCATCGCCCTCAGCCTTCTTTCGCCGACGATAAGCTGATAGTCGTCGCCCGATTTTCTAACTACCAGAGGTTGTATCAAACCGCCTTCTTTTATCGATTCCACCAGCTCGGCGAGCCTGCCCGCATCGAAAACCTGCCTGGGTTGAAAAGGATTGGGCTTGATCTTCTCAACCGGTATGTCGAAGATTTTTTTTGTCGATGCTCCTTCCGATGTATCATCTTCTTTGGAGATCGCGCCGGGGATCAACGCCTCCAGGCCTTTGCCTAACGCTATTCTTTTCATCTCGATAAAACCTCTTTCGCAAGATTTATATAATTAGCCGCTCCGGTACAAAGTATATCATATAACAATATCGGCTTGCCAAAACTCGGCGCCTCCGATAAGCGGACATTTCTGCTTATTACGGTATCGTAGACCTTCTCCGGAAAAAACTTTCGAGCCTCCTCCGCCACCTGCTTGGAAAGGTTCAATCTTCCGTCATACATGGTAAGAAGCACGCCGTGCAACTCGAGATCGGGATTGAGATGTTTTTTTACAAGTTTAACGGTATTCAACAGCTGCCCCAATCCCTCCAGGGCGTAGTATTCGCATTGAATCGGAATTATCAATGAATCGGCCGCAACCAGGGCGTTTATTGTCAGAAGCCCCAGAGAGGGAGGGCAATCGACGATTATAAAATCGTATTTATCTCTGATGCTCATCAGGGCATCCCGAAGCCTGAACTCGCGTCTCGAGGCTGTTACCAGTTCGACCTCGGCGCCAACCAATTGGATGTTCGAGGGGATGAGGTCTAAGGATTGTATCTCTGTTTTTATCAAAGAGTTAGAGATATATCCACCATTAATAATAGAATCATAGATCGTAATATCGACATAATTCTTGTCAACCCCGACCCCGGAGGTGGTGTTGCCCTGAGGATCGATATCAACCAGCAATGTTTTCTTCTCGGCAACCGCAAGACAGCCAGCGAGATTGATAGCAGTCGTTGTTTTTCCTACACCGCCTTTCTGATTGGCGATGGAAATGACTTTTGTCATGTAATCTCAATTAAATCAATACGTTACACCAACCAAACCCATAGCAAGGGGAATTGTATATAAAATTTTTTGGTTTTGCAAGAAAAATGTTTCACGTGAAACAGGTTTTTTAAATCCCCTTAAAGCAACTTATATTCGTTGAACTTATTGTAATATATAATCTTGCCTGATTCCTTGATAATTTTACGCAGATGTTTCCTGTTTTTTTCCGTAACCAAGACCGCCCTGATAGTGGCGATATCATATTTTTTTGCAGGAAAATAATCCTCAAGACGGCCATTCCAGACGGATACTCCGGGTAACTCAAGTTTCGATACTACCTCATTGAGAAATAAGACCTTTTTGCGACGGGACTCTACCATGACAATATAGAGTTCCGGCCGGACCAGAGCGATCGGTATGGCGGGGAAGCCGGCCCCGGAACCTATATCTACCAAATCGCCTTTGATAGGAATCTCTTTTATCGGAACCAGAGAATCGAGAATATGCCTTTCGAGTAGGTTACTTAAGTCGTTTTTCGAAACCAGGTTAATCCTCCGCGACCATTCCAGAATCAGATCATAATATAAACCCGTTTTTCGAAGAAAACCGATGTCGGCTTCCAAGCCCCGATCGCCAAACCACCTTTTAATTACTTCTTCAGATCCAACAGGCAACGGCATTGTTAGAATCTCGTTGAAAATATGTTGACTTTTTTAAAACGGGTTTAGAACCTCCTACTTTTCCACAAGTTTTCATGATCTATCTACATTTCATTCGTAATATCTTATATAATTAGTTTCACGTGAAACCCGCCTTTTGTTGAAAAACGCGAATCATGTTGAAAAAAGGCCATAAATCCACAAGATTTCCACAATATTCCTACATTCCTTACCCAAAACGGCCAAAATGAACCATCAAAACCGAAATATCGCCGGGGCTTACCCCCGAAATCCGGGATGCCTGTCCCAGAGTTTCCGGTTTGAATGTTATCAACTTTTCCCTCGCTTCTTTCTTCAATCCGACCAGAACCGAATAATCGGTATTTTTCGGAATTGCAAAACCCTCCAGTTTTTTTATCCGGGATATCCTGCGATCCTGACGAAGAATATAACCTTCGTAACGAATCTCCGTAGCCAGTTTCCGGAAGATACTTTCTCCGTATTTCGTTAGAGCCTCACGGTAAACCGGATAGTCGCTATAAACAAGATCGGGATTTTTTAATGCTGCCAGCGCCCGAACGGTTTTCTTCCCGTTTTCAGATTCAATATCAAGCCGCGCCGAATTCAGGTAGTCCCGTAATCGCAGTTTACGGTTTGCCTGATCGGAATAATCCCGGTAAACCTCCCGCTTCACCAGGCCCAGGTTGTAGCCCTTTTCGATAAGCCGTTCTTCCGCATTATCATCACGAAGTAAAAGACGATATTCCGCCCGGGAGGTAAACATTCGGTACGGTTCCCCAGTCGATTTTGTCACCAGGTCGTCAAGTAATACGCCGATATACGATTCCGATCTTGACAGCCGGAACGGTTCCTCTTTACGGATTTTCAAAACCGCGTTTATGCCGGCAACCAGTCCCTGAGCCGCCGCTTCCTCGTACCCGGAAGTGCCGTTAACCTGGCCGGCGAAATAGAGATTAGGAATAATCTTCGATTCCATTGTTACGTAAAGTTGGTGCGGAGGAAAGAAATCGTACTCGATGGCATATCCCGGCCGTGTCATTTCGACATTCTTGAAAGCCGGTATCGTCCCCAGCACTTTTAATTGAACTTCTTCGGGCAACGAAGACGAAAAGCCGTTGAGATAAAATTCCGGATGGTCGATACCCTCCGGCTCCAGGAACAATTGATGGCGCGGTTTTTCGCTGAAGCGCACCACCTTATCCTCGACGGAAGGGCAATAACGCGGCCCGACCCCTTTTATCCTCCCGCTGAAGAGGGGAGAGTCTGACAGATTATTCCTTATATAATGATGCGACTCTTCATTTGTATATGCCAGGAAGCAAGGATGTTGTTCTATGTCATCGGGTCGATTGGATCGGTTGGAAAAATAGGGAGGAGGATTATCGCCTAATTGGATCTGACATCCCGATAAATCGACCGACTCTTTCAAGATTCTGGGTGGGGTACCCGTTTTCAGCCTTCCGCTTTTAATTCCCAGTTTATGGAGAGATTCGGTTAGCCCTTTTGATGGCGGTTCGTCGATCCGGCCTGCCGGGATCTGAGTTAAGCCTATGTGTATCAATCCATTAAGGAAGGTGCCAGCGGTAATAATGACCGTATCCGAGTCTACTTTTTCCCCGGTTGAAAGGATCACCCCCCGGCATCGCGAATTATCGATAATAAGATCGACGGCCTCCCCTTCTATTATATATAGGTTTTCCTCGTCTAAGACCGTTTTTATCATGAAATCGGAATAATGTTGCCTGTCGGCCTGCGCCCGCCGAGCCCGGACCGCGGGGCCCCTGGACAAGTTGAGCATCCTGAATTGGATGCCGGTATTATCAATAGCGAAACCCATTTCACCGCCCAGGGCGTCGATTTCCCGCACCATCTGGCCCTTGGCCAGTCCCCCGATAGCGGGGTTACAGCTCATCCTGCCGATGGCGTCCTTATTCAACGTGATCATGGCGGTTTTGCACCCCATGCGAGCGGCCGCCAACGCCGCCTCGATGCCCGCATGCCCGCCGCCGACCACGATTATCTGGTAGGAGAAATTACTCATTCTAATCCATAATTCGTCATAGGGTGGCATGCTTTT
>CP070742.1:3447891-3474807 GCA_020348065.1 Candidatus Zixiibacteriota bacterium | reverse complement strand
AATTGTGGCATACTTCAGGATGATATTTCACCTATTAGAAGAGATATTGAAAGATACAGCCGCCGGGAGAAGGCTCATCAAGATAAAATGCATATATGCATGAAAACCAGATAATAAAATTCAGCTTTTGGGACAACCTCCATAGTTCCCGAAACACAAGAATTCGCACAACCGCCAAATAGTTGTGACCCGCGACTTCGGTCAGGAAGCCCCGCTTAAGGCGAGGCCGACCGCGCGGCGAATCCAAGCAAAAGCGTCGGGTCAGGTGAACCGACGCCACGGTTTTTATCGGAAAGATGACATTAATCAGGATTTATTTGGCGCGCGCTATTTTCCGGGAGGTTTTCTTAATACGGGATTTGGGTTCGGTTTTAGTTTTTGCCTTCGTTTTTGCCACGGTTTTTTTCGGTTTTTTGCCGTTCCCGCCCACATCGACTATCCGGCCGTATTTTTTGATAAACTCCTCGGTTTTATCGCGCGCGATATCGTCACGATATTGTTCGGGGGGCGATTTCATAAAGTATGACGACGGCCCGAAGAGGCTGCCGGACAACTTGTTTTCCAGCGCCAGCTTGCAGCAGCGGACGGCATCGATGACCACCCCCGCGGAGTTGGGTGAATCCCAGACTTCCAGCTTCATCTCGATATTCAACGGCACATCACCAAAGGTGCGACCCTCGAGCCTGATATGCGCCCATTTTCGATCCGTCAGCCATTCGACGTAATCAGAAGGGCCGATATACACGTTCCCCTTACCGATATCGTAATCGAGCTGGCTGGTGACAGCGTTTGTTTTCGATATTTTCTTTGATTCCAGTCGGGCTCGCTCGAGCATGTTGTAGAAATCCATATTTCCGCCAACGTTGAGCTGGCTGGTACGTTCCAGCCTGACGCCTCTTTCCCTGAAGAGCCTTGTCAGTACGCGGTGAACGATGGTGGCGCCAACCTGGGATTTGATATCGTCACCAATCACAGGCAAGCCGCGTTTCTTGAATCTATCCTGCCAGTAGGGTTCGCGGGCAATAAAAATCGGGATACAGTTCACAAAACCGCATCCGGCTTCGAGGATCTGCTCCACGTACCATTTGGTGGCTTCCTCCGATCCCACGGGCAGGTAATTCACGACGACGTCGGTGCCTGTATCCTTCAGGATCTTTACGATATCGGCGGTTCTGCCGGGAGCGGGTTCAATAATCTGTTTGAGATAATAACCCAGGCCGTCATGAGTCATACCGCGAACGACTTTTAATCCAAAGTTCGGCACGCTGGAGAATTTATAGGTATTGTTCGGTTTGGTAAATATCGCTTTCGAGAGATCCTGGCCGACTTTATTTTTATCGATATCTATGGCGGCGGAGAATTCAACATCGGAGATATGATAGCCACCGAGATCGACGTGCATCAAACCGGGAATAAACTCGTTCTTATCCGCTTTTTTGTAATACTCTACTCCCTGAACAAATGAGGATGCGCAATTACCAACTCCGATAATGCCGACTCGCACCTTTCCCATATCAGTCCCTTTCTATTCCTCTATTTATTTTTAGAATTATCTCTAACTACAAGCATCCGCTGAATAACGGTAAAATTGCTTAAAACAGCAATACCCAAAATGGCCAAAACAAGAAGCGCCTGATGAGTGCCGAAAATGAAATCGAAAATCGAACCGATAACGGCGCCGACGGCCAAAAACGTAATCCTTTCCGGCCGCTGCATCAGGCCGACTTTACATTCAATTCCGAGGCCCTCGGCCCGCGCTCTGACATAAGATGTTAAAAGCGACCCGGCTATAGCCAGGATTATTAAGGCGTGAATAAAAGGCGAGTTAAAAAACGCCGCCAGGCCCATATAAACGGCAATTTCGGAATACCTATCGACGGTGGAATCGAGCAGGGCGCCGAAGCGGCTATTAGTATTGGTTTTTCTTGCCAGTCGACCATCAAGGACATCGCAAGCCCCGGAAACGATAAGCACTATACCGCCGCAGAAAATATATCCCTTCCAGAACAATACTCCAGAAATGACGGATAGAAACAATCCAGCGGCGGTAATAACGTGCGGGTGTATTTCCGCCGATTCCAGAATTTCACCGATGGGATTTATGATGGCAAAAAAACCGTTAATAAAATGTTTGTTCAATATCCTCATGTGTCCGCGCCATTTGCAGGAAAATAGGGTAAATAGTTATGGTGTCAAGCAAAATAAAAACTCGCAAAACAGCCATTTTCTCAGCTACCGCCAAATACAGGGTTCACGTTCTCCTTTCGTTCCGCGAATCGATTTTGCCAGCGGTTCGATATCCATACTCCCAGACCTCCAATTATAACACCGGCCGCGGCATCAGTCAAATAATGAAATCGGCCATAAACAGCGCTGAGGCAAGTCAAGATCGTTATAAGAATCGCAGGAATGACCAGTTTTCTGCTATCGGAGCCTATTCTCCAGGCGACAATAAAGGCTATGGCGCAGTGGACGGACGGCATGGAAGCCCCGTAATGACCGCCTGCGCTTACAATAATTTTGGTGATGGGCGTAAATAAAGGGCCGATTATGGGCAGGTAGTAAATATCTTCCAGATAAAATTCGGGACCGGTAACTGGATAGAAAATAAACAGCAAAAAGCACAGGTAATACGCGACGGCGATTGAAAGAATCATTTTCTCAAGTGATTTCCATTTTTTTAGCAGGAGATATATGATTATGGCGGACGGAATAATCAGATAAAGGGAAAAATACCAGAAATTCATAAACTCGTTGAGCCAGATATCAATATATTTTTGCATGGCGAAGCCCGGGTCCATTCCGAAAATATTGAGCTCGAATTGATGTATAATCGGGTCAAAGGGCACATCAAAGATAACAAACAACTGCGGCCCCAGCGCCCTGTAAAAAAAGACAATCAAAACAACAGGATAAATCGTCCTGATGGCTCTCCCGGAGAAGGACGAATAGTCGATCGGGAAAGCGACCATTAGAAACACTATACAGACGGCGGAAATATAAAGGAAAAGCAAATACAACCATCCCGGCCGATCCGACATAAAAATCAGAATAACGATGATTTCGATTATTATATAGGCGAGAGTGGCGATATCGACCGGTCTGAAACGATCGAGGTAATTATTTTTCACTGCGGCCCCGGATGACAATGACTATCTCTCCCTTTAACGGTTTTTTCTCAATTCTATTCAAAATACTCGAAATATCGCCCCGGATTTTTTCTTCGAATTTTTTGGTAAGTTCGCGGGCAATGAAAATTTCTCTTTCCCCCATAACGTCGAGCATAGACGTAAGGCATTTTTTTATTCTATGGGGAGTCTCAAATAGGACGATCGTACGGCGTTCATCTTTAAGGTTCTCGAAGAATCTTTTCAGCCTGCCGGCGGTTCGGGGCGGATACCCCTCGAAACAGAATGAATCGGTGGGGAATCCCGATATTGGTATTGCAGCTGTCACGGACGACGGCCCGGGGATCGGGATTACGTCAATATCATTCTCGACCGCGAGAACCACGAGTCTATAACCCGGATCGGATATCAGGGGAGTTCCCGAGTCGGTAATGAGGGCAACTGATTTGCCATCGATAATATCCTGGATAATTATAGGGGCTTTGACTTTCTCATTGTGCTCGAAATAACTCGTTTGGCGGGTGCCAATTTCGTACCTGGAAAGGAGTCGGCCGCTGACGCGGGTATCCTCCGAGGCGATATAATCGACCGATTTTAAAATTTCCAGGGCCCGAAAGGATATATCCTGAAGGTTGCCGATAGGCGTCGCAACTATATATAGCGTTCCCCGAAGATTATCGGATACGGTCATTTATCCCATTCCCGGGGACATCGAAAATCTATTCCGGCCGAATAATCGGACAGCTTCGCCACAGGCGGAGAATTCCTCTTGAACTCATTGGATATCATCAATTGTATGACTCTTTTTACCATGGCGCGACTGAAACCTTCATTTTCGCATTGTTCGGGAGTCATTCCTTTATCCACCAGCGAGAAGAGCAGTCTGTCAATGTCCTCGTAGCTAAAGCCGAAATCACCCTCATCGGTTTGCCCCCGGAAAAGATCTGCCGAGGGCGTTTTGTTGACGATATTTGCCGGCACGCCTATATGTCTCGCCAGAGATCTGACATGGGTCTTGTAAAGATCTCCCAGGGGATTAAAGGCGCAGGCCAGATCGCCGTAAATGGTACCGTAACCGAGGAATATCTCAGTTTTATTGGAGGTTCCTATTACCACCGCTTTTTCCAGAGCGGAGATATCGTAGAGGACGCTCATTCTTTCCCGCGCCATCTTGTTGCCCCGTCTATTCTTATCCGCATCGGGAAACTGCTCGAAATAGATATCGATTTGCGCGGTAATATCGATGCGGTATTTTTTCAGGCCCAGATGAAATATTAAGTTTTCGGCGTCCTTTTCATTTTGGGGATCCGATGTTTTGTACGGCAACATCACGCCTACCAGGTTTTCCGCACCCGCGGCCTTTGCAGACAAGAAGGCCACCAGAGCCGAGTCCACTCCCCCGGAAATTCCGAGAACAAGTCTATTCAAACCGGTTTTCGACAGCTCGAGTTTAATGAAGTCGGTCAACCTCTTAACAGTCTTATCACAATCGAGATCCGGCAAAATCAGCCCTCTCATAAGATCCTCTCCGAATCGGTCTTACTTTGTATCCTGCAAAATCATATTGCGTTAAGCTATTATATTGGACATATTCAGGCAAGGAAAAATCTGGATTTGACATTCATGGGGAATCAGGTTATTTTGGAATAAATCTTAAGGAGGACTTAATGGCATCAGTAAACAAGGCTATATTGATAGGCAATCTCGGGGCGGACCCGGAGCTTCGTTATACCGCCAGCGGGACGGCGGTGGCTGGATTTAATATGGCTACCACCGAGCGATATAAAGATAAAAACGGAGAACTTCAGGAGAGAACTGAATGGCATAGTATCGTTTGCTGGGGCCGTTTGGGCGAGCTGGCCAACGAGTATTTAAGAAAGGGAAGATCGGTTTATATAGAAGGCAGAATACAAACGCGCAACTATGAGGATAAAGACGGCATAAAGAGATACAGAACCGAAATTGTGGCCCAACAGATGCAGTTTTTGGGAGGCAGGGCCCAGGGCGATCAACCATCGGCACCCTCGGAAACCGCGTCCCCGGCGCCTTCAGAATCGGAACTCCCCGCTGATGACGACGATCTGCCATTCTAACCTGACTTAAAAAACCATGATTGCCAAAATTGATTCCCGTCGGAACAACATATCCCCGGCGGGCTTTTTTTTCTCGAACTCGGACATATTTTATTTTGTTCTGACCGCCGCCGTATCCGCCATTATTTATCGAATCACGCTCTGCCCGACCGTTGAATATATCGATTCGGGAGAATTGGCGCTGGCGTGTAAAAACCTTGGCATCGCCCATCCCACAGGTTACCCCCTCTATACCCTTCTGGGAAGATTGGCATCGCTATTTCTATATGGAGAATTGATAGACAGGATGAATCTGCTTTCTCTTATATTCGCGTCACTGGCGACGGGTTTTTTATTTTTATCCATAAGAGAATTTGTATCGATAATGAAAACCGAAGATCGGCGGAGGGATTTTATCGCGTTTTCGACAGCGCTTTTTGCATCGCTCACGCCTATCTGGTGGGCTCAGGGAACCACGAATGAAGTCTATTCATTGAATCTGCTGCTCATAACAATTTCGTTATGGACATTTTTCAAGTATTTGAACGTCAAAAATATAAAATGTCTGGTTTTTTCATCATACGCCCTGGGGCTATCATTGACCAATCACCTCTCGGCTATCTACATTCTCCCGGCATTCGCCTTAATAATAATTTACCTCTGGAAAAAGAAAAAGATAAAAGGCAATATTTTAATTTATTCGGGGATATTCTTCCTATTCCCCTTATCGATCTACCTCTTTCTTCCCATGCGGGCGCGATTTTCGCCCTTTCTTAACTGGGGCGGAGTGGATGATTGGTACTTTTTATATAAGCATATTTCAGGTTGGCAGTATCGTATCTGGATGTTTTCCGATTTCAGTCTTTCGGTATTGATCGATAAGATCGTGTCGGCGGTATCGCTGATGTACAAGCAATTCAACTGGTTCGGCGCCGTATTATGTGTGGCAGGTATAATCATATCGTTAACCAGGAAAGTACATCTGTCGATATTCGGATTGCTCATAATAATACTGAACTTCCTCTATGCCTCAAACTACGATATAATCGACATAGAATCTTATTATCTTCCCATGATTATAATGTTATCAATCTATATGGCCGCCGGAACGGTTTATTTGGTTCTTACCGTCTCAAGAGCATTCAAGGATTCCGTTATTGTCAGGTATATAATTTTATTCGGTATTATCCTTTTACCCGTATCCAATTTTATAGATAACTATTTTGTATCGGACAGAAGCGGCAGGACGTTCGCGAGGCAGAGTGTTCACGACATGATCGATTCCATGGAACCGGGCGGGCTGGCTTTTGTGGAGAACTGGGATTTTTACTCTCCCTGGCTTTACTATCATTTCGAGGACAGCCTGAGGCCGGATATTGTCCTTCTGGATAAAGAGCTAATGCGCCGTTCGTGGTATATGGATTTTATAAAAAGAGTACATCCGGAAATATATCAAAACTCCTCCGGAGCCATCGAAGATTTTCTCAGGGAAGTAGAACCGTTTGAAAGATCGCAGCCGTTCGACGCGGCCGTTATAGATAAGGCGTATTATAACATGCTTCATACCATAACGTTGAAGGAGCTGAGAAATCGGCCGGTTTATACGAATATTCTCGTCGATAAAAAATACACGGGGATCCTGCCCCTGGCGCCGACAGGCATACTTTTCAGGATTGAAGAAACCGACGGATTTATTGAATCTACTCGTTTTGAGTTCAATAAGGCCTTGTGGGGCAACAGGTTTATATATCGGGACAGAAGGATAGCGGTAATTCTTTCCTATTACCGGAACGCTTTTTCATCGCGGGAAAAATACTGCCGGTTTTTCAACAATGAAGCTGAAGCCGATTATTACAAAAAAAAGACCGCCGAGGTTTCGGCGGTCATGACGGAAATCACCTCGAAAAAATGAAAATATCCTACTTGTATCGTTCCAGCATCTGCGCCGCTTCCTGTGCTTCGTCGGTGCCGGGATACTGCTCGATAATCTCTTTGAAATATGATTCCGCTTTGGTCTTGTAGCGCTGGTTGTAAAGAGACTTGGCGAATTTCAATTTGGCAGCGGCGGCCTTTTCGGACGAAGGATAATCTTTGACTACCTTTTCATACTCCTGCTGGGCGCGGGCGTAATTTTTCTGCAAGTAATAGCATTCCGCGATCCAGTATTGGGCGTTATCGGAAAGTGCGGTATTGGGGCAATTCCTGATATAGTTTTCGAAACCCTGCCGGGCAAGATCGAAATCCTCTTTCACGAAATCGAAGTAGGCGTTGTTAAACAGTTTCTGGCAATCAATCTGTCCGGAGGTTTTGGTAGTATCGGCGGCGGCGCTGTCCGCCGCGGATGGTTGAGGTTTTTGTGTAACGGATCTGGACTCGATGGCGCCGGTGGCGCGGTTGATTAAGGTTACGGCGTCCTCCAGCCTCGCCTCGACCATCTGCATACGATCATCGAGCCGGGAGACGTAGGCTGCGAAATCGGCGTTGAGTTTTCTCGATTGCTCGATATTGGATCTGAAAAGGGAATCGAGGCGGGCGTTATCGGCCCTGATCGATTCCAGATCGGATCTCATCTTTCGGACTTCGAGAGATAATTCCTGCACCTGCCGCCGGGTGGCGCATCCTGAAAGCGAGACCGCAAGAAGGCTTACGACTATTACAAATTTCAAATTCGATTTCATCGTTTCTTCCGTGTCAATCTCACCGCGAATTTACCGTAGAATTATTATAATCCCGGAGGTATGTCAAGAGAAATACGTCTGTTTTCTCTTATTTTGACAATACCGCGAATTTCGCCCGGCGATTTCTTGCCCACGATTTTTCGCCATGCCCGTAATCGGCGGGCATCGATTCGCCATATGAGATAACAGACATTCTTTCCGGATTTATCCCGTATTTAATCAGATACTCTCTGACCGCGCGGGATCTTTTTTCTCCCAGGGCCAGATTGTACTCTTCGGTACCCCGCTCATCGCAATGCCCTTCGATCAGTATTACCTTAAGGGGATTGTTCCAAAGATGGTCCGCGTTGGCAGACATGATATCCAGCGCTTCGGGGGTCAATTCGAATTTATCATAGTCGAAATAGACGGTTATCAATTCAAATTCATCGGGACGTCCGGCGGCCTCCTGGCGGGATTTTTCGGAAATTTCGCCGTCATAATAATTATCACCATATCCGGTTTCGCTTTTCGAATCCAGTTCCGTTTTGGGGGCTACCTTTATCCCCCGTTTGTCGGGATCGCATCCCGCAAAAATGGTGACGGTTATAACCGTCGATGTCAACAAAGCGATAATACTGCGCATAACACCCTCCCTTGTTTCTGTTTTACCCTCCAGGGCGAAATCTAAATTCGATATATTTTATTTAAATAAAGGGAAAACGTTCCAAAAAAAAGCCGGGCCAAACAGACCCGGCCTTGAGACATTTTTGGAAGATTATTCTGAAATTACGATAAAATCGGCTCTTCTATTTTTTGTCCATGCTTCCTCGTTGTGTCCGAGATCGATGGGCTGCGATTCTCCGTAGGAAACAATTGAAATTTTCGCATCGTCGATTCCGTAATTCATCAGATAGTCTTTGGCGGATTGAGCCCTCTTTTCGCCGAGGGCGAGGTTGTATTCTTCCGTACCTCTCTCGTCGCAGTGGCCCTCTATTTTTATAACGGCCGCCGGACGGTCGGCGAGTTTTCTGGCGTTTTCCGCCATGATATCTCTGGCTTCGGGCGTCAGGTCATACTTATCGAACTCGAAGTGAATTCTGGTTAATTCCAATGGCGGCGGTGGTGGCGGTGGTGGCGGCGGCGGTGGTGGTTCAGGTTCTTCGACTACCGGTTCGGGCACCGGCTCCGGTTCAGGCGGCGGCGGTGGCGGTTTGGGGCACCCAAAAAGCGTCAGCGCAAACGCGACAATTAAGATAAACAATAATGCACTTTTAAATTTCATCCTCACCTCCTTGAAGGCACTTTATTAATTCTGTATTTAATCTGGAATAATCTCAAATTAAACCGGCTTTGTCAAATTAAAAATTTTCTATTGGTCAAAAAGTTATTTCATATTATTAGCCAAACGGCAAACGACTTTAAGTTATCTCCTCTTTACATTATTATTCCGATTAGCGGAAATTCTTCGACCACTCCGGAGTTTTGCAATTTCCCGGGAGGTTAAGATACCTTTTATTCATACCGTTATAATCCATGATATGCAACTGGTACTGGCCATTCACGATATGCGAATAAACAATATGCAATCCATCGGGAGACCATGACGGCGCTTCATTCGCACCGATCTCGGTTAATTTTTTAGGTGATTGACCGATTATATCCACCGTGTAGATTTGAAAGCCTTCGGGCTCCCGTGAGGAATAGGCTATCAGATCACCCCTGGGAGACCATGAGGCCTGATCATTATAATTACCCTGGAACGTAAGCCGACGAGTATTGAGGCCCTCGATATCGGTAATATAAATCTGGGGGGTCCCGGTTCTGTCGGAGGTAAAGGCGATTTCGCGGGAAGATGGCGACCAGGTGGGCGCCGAATCGATCATGGAAGTATAGGTTATCCTCCTGATAATCCTTCCGGAAAAATCGAGCAGATAGATTTCGGAATTGCCGGCGATGGTCAACGCGCAGGCCAGGTATTTTCCGTCGGGACTGGCGGACGCGGTGTAGTTCAATCCCTGCCTTGATGATACGACATATGATTTTTCCTGGCTCAAATAATAGGCATATAAATCGGGATTGCCGCTTTTATAACTTGTATAAAAGACCCTGTCGACGTCTTGAGACCACGAGGGAAGCAGACAGATAGATTTGTCGTCGGTTATGCGAACAGGCGAATAACCGTCAAAATCGCACATATATATTTCACGGTTTCCCGTGGCATCGGAGGAATAGACGATTTTCGAAAAATAGCATCCCTCCTCGCCGGTAAGATGCAAGAGCAGGTCCGCGGCGGCCTGGTGCACCAGGTAACGGCGCCTGTCAACAGATCCCACGAAATCGCGGTTGTAGATATTTCTGTTTCTGAAAATATCGGTGACATCGACAGCGAATAAGATTCCCGCGCCTTCACGCTCGACTCTTCCGGAGACCAGAAACTGCGCTCCCAGATAGATCCAATCGTCAAGATTCATCTTCCCCCTGGCGAAATCCGCAAGAAACGCGGAATCGACTTCCACTATATTAAAATAAGGGGAAAAATCGAGATCAAAACGCAGAGCGTCTTGAATATCATATACAAGCAGAGTATCCTCGAGAGTCTGAAAACCTGACGGGATTCTGAAATCTTCAATGGCAAGACTCATGAGTTCGGCGGTGGGGCCGGTAGTGATTACCCCTCCCACTTCGGTCCTGCTCTGAGCAAAGGCCTCTGACGCTACACAAACACAGAGCAGAAAGATCGGAATCGCTAAAATCCTGCCAGGCATATCGCGGACAAGTATATTCCAATAACCTGCTACTGTCAATCGGTTAAGCCGTGAAAGGCAGAATGGTCTCATCAATTATAAGGTATATACCTGAATTCAAGGTGAATGCCCAGTTCCTCAGATCCGAATTGATTGGGGAGGGGCGGCGGTTTGGAGCCCAGTACCGCTCTCAACGCGGCCTGATCATAGGCCGGCATCCCGGAACTGTTTTCGATGGCCGAATCCGAGATTCTTCCGCGGCGGTCAATCACGAAATAAATGGTGCAATGGACGGTATCGAGACCCTCGAAAGGATTATCCCAACCCCTGCGGATCTTGCTGAACACTATATTAAGGTAATAAGGCGAATCGAAGCCGGCAGCATCGATACGGGCGGAACCGAATTCCGAGCCCAGGTCGACGCCGTCGGGCAGACCTTTTTTCTGATTGATAGTTTCCTGAGTCTGCGATTGCTCTTTTGTTTCAGACGCCGGTTTGCTATCGGCCTGTTTGCGTTTCGGTTTTTTGCGCTTGTTTACCTCGGCGATCCTGGCTTCGGTTTCCGGCGTTTCGATTTTTGCAGTTTTTTTTTGAGTCGTTTCCAGGGGTGTTTTCGCCGCCGGTTTTTGTACTCCCCTAACTGGCGGCGGGCTGGCCAGGCGAACCATCATAACCGGAGGATATTTATTCATTTTCTCAGAATCGTTTTTCAAGATGAATCCGAAGAAAAAACCATGGATAATAAACGACGATATTACCGCCCATTTCATAACCTTGTCTCCGGCTCGGTAATCAGCCCCACGTTCTCAATACCCATTTTCTTAATCTGCGCCATTAATTCGATAACCATGCCGTAGGGCACCGACTTATCGGCCCTTATATAAATGGGCCTGAATTTTTTCACTTCCCGTATGGTTTTCAAACGGGATTCAAACTGATTTGCTTCAACCTTGTACTGATCGATATATATTTGCTGTTTTTTATCTATACTTACGATTATACCTCCGGAAACATCACGCGGGGATTCGCTGGCTTTCGGCAAAGCGATATCGACTCCGGCCTGCATCATGGGGGCGGAGATCATAAAAACGATAAGCAAAACAAGGACGACATCAACGAGGTTGGTCACGTTGATATCGGCCATGGGGCGGTACTGTTTTTTAGCTCTTCTCACGCGACATTATCTCCTTTTTAAATTTGGAGAAAAGCTCCGATTTAAAATTGTCGATACGCTCGGTCATCAGCCGGTTTTTGCTGACAAAATAGTTGTAACCGATAAGGGCGGGAATCGCCACGGCCAGACCGGCGGCGGTGGCGATCAAGGCTTCCGCAATTGCCGGAGCTACCACGGCTAAGGTCGCCGTTCCGCGCTCGCCGATATCCTTGAAGGCTACATAGATTCCTACCACGGTACCGAGCAAGCCCAGAAACGGAGCGGCGTTTGCGGTAGTGGCCAGAAAGATAATTCCGGTTTCCAGCTTAACCGCCTCATCAACACCGGCTCGGTCAATCGTTTCTTCAACGTATTCCAGATCCTCGTCTAATATCTCGGTTTTCGATTCCGGATTGCTGGAATACCGTCTTTTTTCCACGAGTCCTTTAAGCTCGTTATACGCGGATCGGAGCATCCCCGAAAATGGGGTGAGCTTATATTTTTTGGAATGTCCGTAAAACTGATCGAGTTCGGGATTGGCCCTGATTTCGCGAAGAAAACGATCGGTTTCATTATAGATCTTTTTGGTTCTGAAATATTTATATATTATTATAGCCCATGAAACCACAGACATAAAAAGAAGGATGATCATGATACCCTTGGAAAAAAGAGTCATCGAGGCTATATCTTCCCACAGGTTTCCTTTGCCGGGATCGGGCAGAAGCGGAGTTAAAACAAGCAATGCTAATTTGTACAAAAAACCTCCCTCAACTTTAAGTTAAAATATTATTTTAATCCGGTTCGGATATAGCGTCAAGCGTTTTCGCCTCCATTTCTCAATGTACCGATTCCTTGCTATTTCAACAGGGAAAATCATACCCGGTGACCGTCCATGTTTTATTGGCTTATGTCGATAAATGGTTCCCGAATTATTTTGCCGGCGAACGGTCCAGGGCCCCGATGATCGCCGGATTCGACAATCCGTTTCCAGATTGAATTCGGACGCCAACCTGATTTGCAGACGATTTAATAAAGGGATTCATATCTTAATATCAATGCCGGGGGCATAAAGGCCACCTATTTTATTATCTTTTGGAGAGTCTTATGGCCTTGGTGCGGATTTGTATACGTTTAATTCCATTCCACACATTGTATTCGATGATGTAAACCATATCTACTATCATGGGGCGATAGGTAAGCTTATTCAGGAAGTCACCCTGGTTGAATCCTATACAGTCTAATATCTTATCACCTTTTCTGACCCTGAATTTCAGGTGTTTTTTGCCGACGATATGAGGCGTGCCGACAATCTCGCATCCAAACGTTACAAAAACCGGCCGCATGTTCTGTGGTCCGAAGGGGGCGAATTTCTCAAGGATGTCAACCAATTCTTCAGAAATGTATTCCAATTCGATTTCGGCATCGATATTCAATTTCGGGATAAGGTCTTCTTCAGTAAGCATTTCCGAGGACACTTCGTTCAAACATTTTCTAAAGGTTTCAATTTTTTCCGGGGCGATGGAGAGACCGGCGGCGTACTTATGGCCGCCGTATCTGATCAAATAGGGTTCACACTGCTTCAGCGCGTCATAAAGATGAAATCCCGGTATGGACCTCGCCGAACCTTTCCCCTCTTCGCCGTCAATGGCGATCATGACGGTTGGTTTATGAAATCTCTCAACCAGCCTCGAAGCCACGATCCCTATAACCCCCTGATGCCATCCCCGGGACGAAAGCACTATGGCCCGATCTTTCTCCAGATCGATTTTCTCATCCATCTGTTCCAGAGCCTCGCTCAAGGTTTTTTCATCGATATCCTTGCGCCGTTTATTTTCGGCATTTAAGATCCGGGCAATTCTTGAAGCCTGATTCTCGTTTCGGGTTGTCAGGAGTTTTATGGCTTTTTCGGCATCGCCCAATCTCCCGATGGCGTTAATTCTGGGAGCCAGAATAAACACCACCTGCCCGGTCCCGATCTTCTGCCCCATAAGCCCCGAAATAAAAATTAGCGATTTCAATCCCGGTTTGGTGGTTCTCGCAACCTGATCGAGGCCGAATTTGGTCAGGATCCTGTTCTCTCCTATCATGGGAACGATGTCCGCCGAGGTCCCCAACGCAACCAGATCAAGATGTTCTTCCAGCTGGGTCTCGTCCTGTCCGAGTTTTCTATACAGCGCCTGCGCGAATTTATATGCCACCCCTACTGCCGAAAGCTCGAATCCGGGATTATTCTCACCGTCGAGTTTAGGATTGACTATGGCGGTAGCTCTTGGGATGGTATCGCCGGGTTCATGATGATCGGTGATAACGCAATCTAATCCTTTGCCCTGGGCAAATTCGACTTCCTCAACAGCCGTAATGCCGCAATCGACTGAAATAAGAAGGCTAATATTACGGTTTTCGGCTTCCTGGAGACCGTCTTCCGAAATACCGTAACCCTCGACCAGCCTGTTCGGAAGATAATAGGATACATTGGCACCGAGCCTGTTTAGAACCAGAAACATCAATGAAGCGCTGGTAATACCGTCAACATCATAATCGCCATAGATCATTATTTTTTCATTATTGGTGAGGGAACGTATAACCCTATTGACGGCATCTTTCATGCCGGATATCAGGAAGGGATCGAATAGGTTTTCAAGAGATGGTTTTAAGAATGTTTTGGCGGATTCGGGCAGGCCTATTCCGCGGTTTATGAGGATTGAAGCGGCAATCTCTGGAAGGAACAATTTACCGGAAAGTTCCCGAACCGTTTTTTGATCAGGTTGTGGTTGAACAACCCATTTCAACTCCATTTATTTCTCCAACTTCTAATTCTCAAAACAAAGCAGGCCTATAAGCCGAGTTCTGTATCACGAAGCGCCCAAAAAGGCGTCTCGTGACGGCGGCCATCTATCTGGTCCCGAAGTCGCCACCGGGATCATGCGGCCTACCCGGGGATCAAACGAGGCGGGCCGCCTCTTTCCCCTTATTTGGCCTTTCTTTCGGATGGGGCTTGCCGTGCGATCCCGTTTTCACGGGATCCGGTGGTCTCTTACACCGCCTTTTCACCCTTACCCCCGATAAGAACCGGGGGCGGTATATTTTCTGCGGCGCTATCCGTGATCCCGACTTTAAGTCGAGACCCCCTCGCGTTACGAGGCATCCTCGCCCTTGAAAGCTCGGACTTTCCTCCCCTGTAAAGGGGCGGCCGCCCGGCCTGCTATTTCGGATTACATGCCGATAAAACGACAAATCCGATAAATCCCGAATATCAATCAAAACTAACTTCGGGAAGTTCTTTTTCGGTTTCAGGAACTTCGAAAAATTCTTTCTTTTCGTAACCGACAAAACCGGCAATAAGATTCGACGGAAAAACGCGAATGGCGGTATTGAAGCTTCTAACCGCCTGGTTATACCTGGTTCTGGCGGTGGCTATCCTGTTTTCGGTTCCAGCCAATTCATCCTGCAACTTAAGAAAATTTTCATTGGCTTTGAGCTGGGGGTAATTTTCGGCTATGGCCAGCAATCTTCCCAAAAAACCGCTTAATTCATTAGCAGCGCCCATCGTTTCCCTGACAGTTCCGGCGCCGGCCAGTTTGGCGCGAGCTTCAGCAATATTTTCAAAAAGCTCTTTTTCATGGGAGGCATAGCCTTTGACAGTTTCGACGAGGTTGGGAATCAGGTCACTTCGACGTTTGAGATGGTTATCGATTTCGGCCCATTTTTCGTCAACGGCTACGTCCATGCGCGCCAACATGTTATATTTCGATATTCCGACAGCTACCATAATAACGACAATAGCCAGCAGAATAATTACCGCCCAGGCACCTTTCGAAATCGCCAAATTCACTCCTTTAAGTCAAGTATTCTTTACAGTAAATTCACGCTTGAAACACCATTTTCAAAAAAATCAATATACCTTAAGGCTAAAGGTTTGTCAATTATTCCGGTTGAACAAATTAGCCATAATATAAATTTCTAATAAGAGAAAAAACTTATGCCGGGGTGATCTTTATCAGTCTTTATAAAAGCGGCATTTAAGCTGTTGATATTAAACGGCCTAAGAATTATATTAGAATGCATATTATGAATTCTCAACGCAAACGGGGCGGGCGTTCTTTAGCGGGAAGTTAATTTGAAGTTTAAAAACAGCTTACGGAACGAAATAGAGCGCGATCTGCTTCCTTTTGTATCCAAACCGGCGCGATATATCGGGAGTGAACGGAACGCAGTCATTAAACCTCATAAAGAAGGGATCTTGAAATTAGCGCTATGTTTCCCCGAAATGTACGAAATCGGGATGTCGTACCTGGGGATGAAGATCCTATATAATCTTATCAACCAAAGAGAGGATTGTGTCGCGGAGAGGGCTTTCATGGTGTGGCCTGACATGGAAGAACGCATGAGAGAATTGAACATACCGTTATTTTCGATGGAGTCATCTACGCCTCTCAACGAATTCGACATATTGGGATTTCACCTGACATATGAAATGAATTATACGGCGATAATCGCTATGCTGGAATTATCCGGGATAGGAATATATTCGAAGGATAGAAGCGAATCCGATCCGATTATACTGGCCGGAGGGCCATCGACGATAAATCCCGAACCGGCGGCTGATTTTATTGACGCGTTGTATATCGGGGATGCGGAGGAAGCCATCCATGAAATTATCGATTCGATAAGGCGATCAAGAGATTCGAGGATAAGCAGGGAAAGTATCCTGGAAAAACTCACCGATATTCCGGGAGTTTACGTTCCGGGATTTTACAAACCGATTTATACGAAAAGCGGGAAATTCGATAGGATCGAAAGACTCAAACCGGGCATCCCTGAAAAGATAAAGATCAGGTCTGTTCCGGATTTGAAGGATGAGTATTATCCCGACAGACCGATCGTTCCCTATATCGAGATCAGCCAGGATCATCTGGCGGTGGAGATTATGAGGGGTTGCGTGCGGGGCTGCAGATTCTGCCAGGCCGGATATCAGTATCGACCCAGAAGACAGAGAGACGTGCAATCGGTAAAATCGGAAATTATCGGAAGCCTTTCAGCCACGGGATACGACGATGTCACTTTATTATCTTTGTCATCGACAGACTTCGACAGGTTGAGCGAATTGCTTGAAATTACCTGCTCCATTCTGGCGGATAGAAAAGTGGGGCTTGGCTTGCCCTCTTTAAGGCCGGAGACCATAACGCCGGAGCTGCTTAATTATATATCAACGACCAGGAAACCGGGTTTGACGATTGCACCCGAGGCCGGAACGGAGAAATTGAGAAAAGCTCTGGGGAAAGATATCACAGATGAACAGATATTCGCCGCTGTCGAAAACGCGGTTAATGCCGGCTGGCAGACCATAAAGTTTTATTTTATGATAGGCCTTCCGGGTGAAACTGCGGAGGATATAGAGGCTATAGTATCTATCCTCAGAAAAGCATCATATATGGCTCGTCAGGGCGGCCGCCGGGTTAATATTAACGTTTCAATATCACCATTCTGCCCCAAAAGCCATACGCCGTGGCAATGGGAAGAACTGGCGTCGAAAGAGGATCTGGAGAAAAAAATCGAGAAGATCTCCAGACGAGCGAGAAAATCCAATATCAATCTGAAATTCCGCGACCT
Organism: Candidatus Zixiibacteriota bacterium; assembly: GCA_020348065.1. GTDB lineage: Bacteria > Zixibacteria > MSB-5A5 > UBA10806 > UBA10806. The sequence goes on along the minus strand of CP070742.1, from coordinate 3,457,440 downwards.
CGATCTGACATCGATCGAGGCGGCCATTTCGCGCGGCGACAGGAGAATCGGAGAAGTTATATATAATGCTTACAAAAAAGGTTCTCGTCTTGACGGATGGTCGGAGCTTTTCGACGTTCAAAGGTGGCAGGCGGCGTTTGACGAGGCCGGACTGGATATTTCCCATTATACCGGGTCTATCGATGAAGACTCCGCGCTCCCGTGGGATCATATCGATAAAGGGATTTCGAAGGAGTTTTTAAAAAAAGACAATCGCGATTCCAAAGAGGGAGTTCCACCGGAGACCGCGTTTTCCCGGAAAAGCGAGGCAACTCAGGCGACAAGACACGATGACGGTTTTGGCAGAAAGGCTAAGAGAGCCGCCAAACCCTCCGCCCTGCCTAAAGGGACCTATCGCTTGAGAATCCGCTATTCTATTGGACCGGAGCTGAGATTTTTATCACATCTGGACAACATACGCACGGTTTTCAGAGCCATCAGGCGAGGTGAAATCCCGGTCGCGTACAGCGAGGGATTCAACCCTCATCAGAAGGTCTCATTCGGACCTCCGCTTCCGGTGGGATACACGTCCGAGGCGGAGTATTTCGACATGGTCTTGACCGAACCGTTCAGAGAGGAATTTTTGATAAATCTCAAACGGGCGTTCCCGGAATATATAGGAGTACGGGGACACAAATATTATTTCGCGAAGCCCGGATCCCTGGTAAAACAGTTGAATTTCGCAAGGTATGAAATCCCCATACCGGAAGGATATAAAATCGAACGGAAAAAAATAACCGCACTGCTGAATGATAAAAAAGTTACGGTCGTAAGAACCCGGGAAAAAGTGACCAGAGAGGTAGAGGCGGGGAAATTTATCGAGAATTTGGAACTTCTGGGCAATACGCTTTATGCCGATATTTCGCAGACACCCGACGGTCATATCAAACCGGATGAAATACTGATTTTCGGATTGGGATTTGAACCCGACGCCGTAAAGCCCTTGACGATACACAGGAAAAGTCAATTCCAGAAATTCGGCGGGCGTTTAATCGATCCACTGGACCTGGTGTGAATAACAACATACCGAATTCTCGCAGGATAGCGCTTCTGGCGTTAATAAAATTTAATAATACCGGAAAAGACCCTGCGAGTATACTGAATGAAATTATACCCTCGAATTTCCCCGGAAGAGATGAATCGCTGGTCCGGGAAATGACCCTGGGTACAATCAAATATCAAAAGAGGCTGGAGTATATGGCTCAGACATATATAAAAGCTCCGATCAAACAGCAAGCGGTGGAAATCAGGGCCGGATTATTGCTGGGATTTTACCAATTAACGGAAATGTCATCGGTACCGGATTTCGCCGCCGTAGACGAAACGGTTTCAGCGGTAAAAAATATAATATCAGAAAAAAGCGCCGGTTTCGTAAACGCAGTACTTAGAGCTTACCTTATGCAACCGAAAAAAGTAAGATTTCCCGATAAAGCGAAGGAACCGTTACAATACCTTTCCGTATCTTATTCTTATCCCGTTTGGCTGGTAAAAAGGTGGCTGGAGAGACTGGGAAGCGAAGAAACCGAGATGCTGTTGGAAACCGGGAACAGACGCCCGAAGATTTTTTTCAAGATTCTGGAATCGAAAAAACCTTCTAACGAGGTGAAGCGAATTCTGTCGGAAATCGACATTGATATAGATTTTGGAGAATATCTGCCCGATTATTTTTGGTCTAACGATGCCGGAAAAATATTAAATCATGAGCTTTTTACATCGGGATACTTAATCGTCCAGGATGAATCGCAGGGCGTGCCGTTGTATCTGCTTGATCCTCCCCCCGATTCCGCGATTCTGGATCTTTGCGCCGCGCCGGGCGGTAAAACAATCGCGCTTGCCGACAGGGTCGGCAAAAAGGGCCTGATAACAGCTGTAGATTACAATCCTAAGCGATTAATGGAATTGAAAGAAAATGTCGGCAGAACCGGTTTTAAAAATATAGAAATTCGGGAAAATGACGTTCTGGATTTCAATCCGGGCGAAAAATTTAAATATATTTTGCTTGATGTTCCCTGCAGCGGTCTCGGCACCATCTCCGGCAACGCAGATTTAAGATGGACTAAATCGGAAAAAGATATTATGATTTTATCCGATATGCAGAAAAAGCTCCTGGAGAAAACGGCGGAATTCGCGGAGGACGGCGGGGTAATCGTCTATTCGACCTGCACCACCGAACCGGAGGAAATTGAGCATATCGTTTATGGTTTTTTGGATAAAAATCATGACTTTGCGCTTGAGGACGGAAACTCACCGTTGGTTGAACCGTTTAAAACCGAAACAGGCATTTACAGAAGCTGGCCGCATAGACACGGTATTGGAGGAGGAGGGTTCGCGAGATTAAGAAGATCAGGTTAAATATAAAGTTTGACCGGGAAAATATCCTGGGTGCGGTAATATCTCTCGGGATTTTCTTTGTCGGCATGATGATTATCGCGTTGATCTTAAACTTTATCATCATGCCGCTCATTGTAAAAGAGGGATCCGAGGCCAGAGTCCCGGATGTAACCGGGCTTTCGTTGCAGGCGTCGGAGGCGAAATTGAACGATGTAGGATTGGGACTTATCAAAGGCAACGAGGAATTCCACCAGGAACTTCCCATGGGTGCGATTATAAGCCAGAGGCCGGAGGGCGGCGAGACTGTTAAAAAAGGAAGACGGGTAATTCTAACCATCAGTAAGGGATCAGCATCGGCAACGGTTCCGGAGCTCGAGGGGTATTCGTTGAGGGAAGCCAGATTTTTGCTGGAGAAAGAGGGACTCAGGCCCGGTGAAATTATCTGGCTTATAGATGAATCCAAACCGGATGGCGTCATACTCGGTTCGGCTCCCTACGAGGGCACGGTGATGAAGCTTAATGCCGAAGTGCAGCTTCTGGTCAACAGGACGGATGCCGGCCAGCTGGTGGTGGTTCCCGATTTTATCCAGATGGATCTGCAGTCGGCGTATGCGCTGGCGGAGGAGAATTTTCTTCTCATCGGTGAGCTGGGTTACGAAGTCCATAACGACCTGTTGCCCGAAACGGTGATATGGCAGTCGATACCGGCGGGAGATGAGGTCCGGAAATGGAGCGTAATCGATCTTACGATCTCGAAATTGGAGTAATCGATGTCTGATATAAAAGTGGCGCCGTCGATTTTATCCGCCGATATACTGCATCTCGCCGACGAGATAAAAGCTATAGAAGAAGCCGGCGCAGACCTGATTCATATCGATATCATGGACGGGCATTTCGTGCCCAACCTCACCTACGGCCCGGACCTGGTTAAAGCGTTGAAGAAAGTCACCAACCTGTTTCTGGACGTTCATCTTATGATCGACAACCCACAGGTTTATATTGAGAAGTTTATCAAAGCCGGAGCCGACAATATTACGGTGCATGCCGAGGTGGCCACGCCGGTTCCGCAACTGCATGAGATTACCAAGAACTTCGGGGTGGAGTTCGGGGTGAGTATCAAACCCGACGCCACCATGGAGCTTATCGAGGATTATCTCGATTTAATTGATATGCTTCTCATTATGACCGTCTACCCCGGTTTCGGCGGGCAGGAGTTTATCGAATCGACCGTGCCGACGATAAGAGAGGCCGCGAAACTTAAAGCCGAAAACGGCTATAAATACCGGATCGAGGTCGACGGGGGGCTCAACGGCGAGACCGTGAAAACCGCGGTCGGCGCCGGCGCGACTGTTATCGTGGCAGGGAGCTATATTTTCGGGGCCCAGGATTATAAAAAGGCGATTGAATCGTTGAAAGGTACCGGGAAATTGGGATTTGTCGATGAAGCTTTAAACGCGGCCGCAAAACAGTGGATAAAATACGTGAAAGCAAGGTATTCTCTAAGGCAACATGAGTATACGCGGTCTTTTAGACAACCTGAGGCAGAATTCGCAGAATGGTTAGTTGCTCATTTTGTGAATGGTAAATTACCGATAAATCGATCAAAAGCTGGATATGATATAGAAACAATGGACAATAGAAAGATCGAAGTAAAGAGTATTGCCAAAGAGCCTGTAAATAGAAATGGGTATATAATTACTGCAAAAGACAGAGAAGACAATAGTGCCTGTACTCATTACGCGTTTGTGTGGTTTAACAATCTAATTCCAGAAGGTATTTATATTGTGCCCGCAGATTATGTGAGAAATTTCGATAAAGCGCAAATCAAACGGTACGATCTGGAAAAAGCTAATTGTAAGTTGAATGTAGATCTTTCGGTGTTTGGATTTTCAGGTATGAGTCGAGAGTAATCCTGAAGTATCATATTAAATAATAGATTTATATTGCCTTAATCCTGCGGTCATAGCAAGCTATGACTCGCAGGATTATATCCGTATTATTCGACATTATTTAAATTGCTTTGATTAATGGGAAAATCCTTCCTGAAATATGGTATTTTCTAACGTTCAGGAAAGGATTCCTGACCGCGCGAAAATTACCGCTTGTCATGCCGACTTGATCCGGCATCGATAAAGGCCTGCCCTTATGGATTCCTGCTTTCCCTTCGGGGATCTTCGATTACGCAGGAATGACAGAGGAATACCCTTATTTCTTGCGCATTACCGATAAGAGGACAATAAGACCGGCCACAATCAGCAGAATAGGGATAATAGGAATATCGGGTTCGAACAGTTGCCAGAGGCCACCGAGTATAAACAGAATTCCTATGATAATCCAGAATGTCTCAGTCTTAAGCCCATGGCGGGTGCGGGCGATCTGCACCCCCAGAGTTATGACGCCGATTCCCACCAGACCAATGCCGAATCCGAAATCGAGCAGAAAGGCGATGCCGACCCAGATGAAAAATAACGCCCATCCGATGGTGTCCAGCCTGTTTGCCCATTCGTTCTTCGCGGCCGGTTTGGATTCTTTTCCGCCTACCGGCAATTGTTCATCAGTATTTTGATCAGCCATAATAAACCCTCCCCCGGATTATCAGGTGACTTTATCGGTTTTCTACCAACGGGCGATCACAGCAAGCTGTGACTCGCGGGATAAGGTAATTTTATTGAATTGTGGACGAATCATCAACAGAAATCGTATCACATCAATTTGCGGTCATAGCAAGCTATGACTCGCAGAATAGTCGCCCCATGTCATGCCGGACTTGATCCGGCATCCATAATGGCACCTTCCTGTTTCCGCAGGAATGATAAATGAAATTTGGACCGCGATAAATCGGGACGCGCGGTATCGTGATAAATTCTCTAAATTATTGTTGCATATAAATTAAAAATTATTATTATATTAGGTTGAACTTTCGGGGGTAAGGGTGGAATATATTTATTTTACCCAGGCTGAAAAATCCCGGAGTTTGTTGAGAGATATAGAATTATGTTTGAACAGATAACCGAAAAACTCGACGGGATCTTCAAGAAGGTCACCGGGCGGGGCTACCTTTCCGAAAAGAACGTATCCGAAGCCGCCAGGGAGATCCGCATGGCACTTCTGGAGGCCGATGTCAACTACAAGGTGGCCAAAAAGTTTGTGGCCGATGTCGAGCGGGAAGCCGTGGGCCGCGAGGTTACCAAATCGATCACTCCCGGTCAACAGTTCGTGAAGGTGGTGCGGGATAGCATGATTGAGCTATTAGGCGGCGTGCGCGAGGACCTCTCATTTGCCGGCAATCCGCCCGCGGTAATCCTGCTGGCGGGCCTGCAGGGTTCGGGAAAGACTACCTTTGCCGGGAAGCTCGCTTTATATCTACGGAAAAAAGGGAAAAAGCCGCTTCTGGTGGCGGCGGACGTTCATCGCCCGGCGGCCAAAAGACAGCTCGAGGTACTTGCAGATTCGATAAAGATGCCGTTTTTCACCTCGGAATCGTCGGCGGAAAAGATCGCCAAAGAAGCGATAGGACGCGCCCGGGAGAATATGCTGGATGTAATGATAGTCGACACGGCGGGACGGTTACAGATAGATGACGAGTTGATGAAAGAACTGGAGGAAGTAAAAAAGGCCTCCTTCCCTAACGAGGTATTGTTTATAGCGGACGCCATGACCGGCCAGGAAGCGTTGAATGTAGCCAAAGAATTTCACCAGCGGGTAGATCTGACTGGAGCGGCGTTAACAAAGATGGACGGCGACGCTCGCGGCGGGGCGGCCATGTCGCTTAAGGGAGCGCTGGGTATACCGATCAAATTTATAGGGATCGGCGAGAAGCTCTCCGACCTGGAGGAGTTTCATCCCGACAGGATAGCGTCCCGTATTCTGGGAATGGGTGATATTGTCAGCCTGGTGGAGAAGGCTCAGGAGGCGGTCGATGTTGAAGAAGCCAGGAAGCTCGAAAAGAAACTACGCAAGGAGAGTTTCACGTTCGAGGATTTTCTATCGCAGCTTCACCAGCTGAAAAAAATGGGGCCTCTGCAGAATCTTCTGGATATGGTTCCCGGTTTAGGAAAACAGTTGAAAGGCGTGGAGGTCGACGACAGGGGTCTGGTTCGGATCGAGGCGATAGTCAACAGCATGACCAAAAAAGAACGTTTGCAGCCGGCGATAATCGACGGTTCGCGGCGGAAGAGGATCGCGGCCGGTTCAGGAACCAGCATCCAAGAGGTTAATCAACTTCTTAAGCAGTTCGGTCAGATGCAGAAGATGATAAAGAAAGTTTCGCGAATGGGAATACCCAAAGGATTTCCCTTATAAAACCCGAAGAGGATTATTCAGGAGGATTAGTGGCAGTAACAATAAGATTACGGAGAATGGGAGCCAAGAAAAGGCCGTTCTATCGTCTGGTAGCTATCGATTCGCGCAGGGCTCGTGACGGGCGATTCGTTGAAATCCTGGGATACTATCATCCCATCGAAAAGCCGGCCAAAGTATCGCTCAACGAGGATAAGATCTTTCAATGGCTTGATAGCGGCGCCACCACCAGCGATACTGTTTCCTCGATTTTCAGCGAGGTTGGTTTATGGGAAAAATGGAATAAGATGAAGACGGGTGAAGACGTTACAGAAATAGAATTAAGAACGGAGTTAACTGAGAGAATTAAGAAGAAAAAACCGAAGAAAGCTGAAGAGAGTTCTTAACAGCCCTCGTATTGAACCTCAATCAAGGAGGAAATCGTGAAGGAATTTATTGAATCCATCGCCAGGCAACTTGTTGATCATCCTGACTCAGTCAATGTAACGGAGGTTGAAGGAGAAAAGACGACTGTTTATGAACTGCGCGTTTACTCTGATGACCTGGGAAAAGTAATTGGCCGTAAGGGTCAGACGGCGAAAGCTATCAGGACATTAATAGCGGCGGTTTCGGCCAAGAAAGGAAAACGGGCGCTCCTGGAAATCCTGGAATAGCAGGAGCATCAGATAAAATAGCAGCCGGCCGCCGATTCAATGAAAATTTCTGTGGCATACATCAAGGGGCCACGCGGTTTCAGGGGCGAATTGGCGGCCGTTCTTTACAGCCCCATGTTCAATAACCTGAGAGAGGGGATGACGATCACCCTTGAAAAAGGAGAAAAATCGGGCGATTTTGTGGTTGAATTCATCAAACCGCTTACCAAAAGGATCGGGCTTAAATTAAGAGGGATAGAGGATCAAGACGGGGCCGAATTCTGGAAAGGCGCCGAGGTACTGGTTGAGAAAGATAAGCTGGTACCTTTGAATGAATCGGAGTTTTATCATTTTGAGCTGGAAGGAACCGAAATCTACGGCGAAGACGGCGAATTGATCGGGATAGTTAAATCCGTAGACAGCAACGTCGCCAATGCTATTCTTAATGTCGAATCGGAAAATAGAGAGATAATGATTCCGTTCGTGAAGGCAATCGTAAAAGAAGTTAACATTAAAGAGAAAAAGATCGTAATAAGAAAAATAGAAGGTTTATTTTAGATATCATGCAAATCGATATTATCACAATTTTCCCGAAGATGGTGGATGTTCCGCTTTCGGAAAGCCTGATAGGCAAAGGCCGGCAGCAGGGCAACTACATAATCAACGTTCACGATCTCAGGGATTTTACACATGATAAGCATAAGGTTGTCGACGATATTCCCTATGGCGGGGGTCCGGGAATGGTGATGAAGCCGGAGCCTATAGTCGAAGCGCTGAGACAGATAGATCCGGATAAAAAGGCCGAAAGATTTTTAACCTCGGCGGCCGGCGAATTATTCAGCCAGAATATGGCCGTTGAACTTACCGAGAAAGACCGGATCATAATTATCTGCGGACATTACAAGGGCGTTGATCAAAGGGCAGTTAAGATAGCGGATTTGAAAGAGATCTCCATCGGCGACTACGCTTTAACCGGCGGGGAGCATGCCGCCTGCGTTATGGTTGACGCGGTATTGAGGCTTCTGCCGGGTACCATGAAGGATTTCGGATCGGCGGAGGAGGATTCGCATTTCAAGGGGATTCTGGGGCCGGAGGAATACACCCGGCCGGAGGAGTTCGAAGGATTTAAGGTGCCGGAGGTTCTTATTTCGGGACATCATGAGAATATTAGAAAATGGCGCCTGGGAAACGCTCTATACAGAACCAAAACCAGAAGACCCGATCTTTTTAAATCTAAAAGCTTGACAGAAGATGAAATTGATGCTTTGAATAAATATTAAAAATACGGAGACGGAAAAATGTCGGAACTAAAATCGCTTGAGGGGAAATACCTCAAACAGGATATACCGGAATTCGGACCCGGAGACACCCTCAAGATACACGTAAAGATCAAGGAAGGCGACAAAGAACGGATACAGGTTTTCCAAGGTACCGTTATCTCCCGTAAGGGAGGCGGTATCTCGGAATCGATCACGGTCAGAAAAGTATCTGCCGGAATAGAGGTGGAAAGGGTGTTTCCGCTTCATTCTCCCAATATCGATAAGATTCAGATAATACGCAAAGGCAAGGTACGCCGGGCGAAGCTCTATTACCTTCGCGGCGTGGTGGGCAAAAAGGCGAGGATAGCCGAAAAAAAGGAAAATTGATCAATTTAGATAAAGGAATTCGAAGGCCCGGAGATTTTGCCGGGCCTTTAATTTGCGGGGTGGACGAAGCCGGAAGGGGTCCTCTGGCCGGGCCGGTAGTGGCCGCGGCGGTTATTCTCTCCGCTGACCTGGACGTTACCGGTATCGGAGATTCAAAAACTCTGACCCCCAGGCGCCGGGAATTCTTAAGGAAACGTATCGAGGGCTCATCAACTCGGTGGGCTCTCGGAGTTGTGGGACCGGAGACTGTGGATGAAATCAATATTTTTCAGGCAACATTTCTCGCGATGCGTAGAGCGGTCGGAAAACTGAGAATAAAGCCTGATTTTATCATGGTCGATGGCAGATTTGAAATACCGAATCTCGATATCAGGCAAAAAGCGGTGGTCAAAGGCGACTCAAAAGAACTGTCAATAGCGGCGGCCTCCATACTGGCCAAGACTCACAGGGACATGATGATGAATCGGCTGGAGAAAAGGTATCCCGGATATGGATTTTCAAGACATAAGGGTTATCCGACAAAAGAGCATATTTTCAATCTTGAAAAACTGGGACCCTGCCCTATTCATAGAAAAAGTTTTCGGCCGGTCTGCAACTTTTTT
>CP070742.1:3436546-3447791 GCA_020348065.1 Candidatus Zixiibacteriota bacterium | reverse complement strand
GTCGACTCCGGCGCGACGATTTTTATCGAACCGTTGCCGTCGGAGGAGACATCGCGGTCAACCTCAACCCCTTCTTGAGTTAAAAAACCATCGAGATTTTTTACCGGGTAGGATTTTATAACCACCGGTTGGTCCGACTTGTCGGAACAGCCCAAAATTAGAAATATCGACGATACCGAAAGAATAACCAAAAGCGTTTTAATTTTCATTTTATCCGACCTTTCCCCTTCACATTTGCCATCGGCGCCGAGCGGCAATCGGCTTCAGAAATATTATTTATAGTATTTTTAGAATCGGATTCTGTCAAACGGTTTGATTCAGAAAAGCCCGAACATCAGCCCGGCGGAGATATAGGGGCCGGAGTAATCGAGGTTAATGGGCTCGCCACTTCGACCCAGGGAAGACCTGAAGGCGACATCGGTCTCTTTCTCTATTAAATCGCCGGTTTTAAAATGCCGGTAACCAGCTTCCATAATGTAAGATGCAAAGCCATTAAGCTTATACTGCAGGCCTCCATAAAGCTGAATTCCGATTCCGGTCGAATAGTACTCATTTTCCAGTACAAAAAATTCACCTAGTGTAATGTCTAAAGTATGATGCCTTGAAGCTTTACCAAAAAGCAAAAACTCGCTAACGCCCAATGAAAAGTCTACTCTTTCCAGGTAGATATGGTATCTTAAGCAAAATGAAGGCGCCAAAATCCTGGTTTTCACATAATCCTCTGTAATTGTATCGGAGCCGAAAACCGGATCTATGATCCGGTCATAAATCGACGATCCGTTCATGTATAAAACGCCTCCGCTAACTGATATCTTACTTGAAATATAATATCTTAAATCCGCCGAAAAACCGTAACCGGAATTTATTTTATCGCTTCCGGCGGTCCATTCCACTATATATTCCTCATTCAACTTCTCATTCTTCAGAGAGTTCCAGCTGCCCGTAATAACAAGACCATACTTTTTCTCAATATTCTCTTCTTCAAATTTCCCTCCCCGAGCCATTGGGGATACCAGGTTTACGATTGCAATAATCATGGCGATTTTTAAGAGAGAGTTCGAATACATTCTATTTACCCCAGGGATTAACCGATATCCCGCCGCGGATTGAATATCCGCTAAAATTAAGATTGAAATTCTCCAACTTCTTTCCGTCCAAATTTTTGAGCTTTCCAATAACCAAAAATTTGTAACCGATTTCGTTATTGATAAAGAAGCCATCCGTCAATTTAAAGGAAATCCCCAATGCCAGAGAATAACCCACGCCCTTCGATTTAAACTGAATACGTTCGTATGATAATGCCGGAGGTAACATACCCGTCATAAATATATCCCCGTTCAACGCAGCGAACCCATAGCATATATTTGCGTTAATTGAATAATTAACTATATCGTGTAGGGATCTATATTTCAGCTTTAAATACGGAGACGTGAGCGAAGCTTCATATATCGCCGGCTCCGGTTTTGGAGGATCAAGATAATCGTCCAAAAAAGTCCTGATCCACTCCGATAAGTTCCTGCGTCCCCTGGAATACAATATGCCGGGGCCGAAAGAGAAATTTCGCGAAATATCGTAAATTACTTCGCTGTAATATTCCCTCCCTCCTTCAATACGTTTGTTATTAAATTCAGTAAATATGAAATCATTAGCGTAATCCCTTTGCATGAATCCCCTCTTCATATCATAGTTGACCCAGCCGGCGCCGACATTGAAGTGAATTCTTTCCTTAAATGAAATTTGACCCGATCGAGCGCGGTCATAAAGAGAAAAAATCAGAACGGTCAGCGCTGTCAGCAAAGGAATAAATCTTCTCAAATCTGCTCCGCCGTTTGCGGTTATCGACGTCCCAATTTACCCAAAAAGGCCTATAATGTCAATTTTTTGGCGGTCGAAACCGCGTTGCAAACGACTCGGCCGGCTCCATCTGAATCAGTTTATATACGCTATGGAATAATCTTCTTAAAGCTAATTAAGCCTTACTACATTTTGGGCGAGCAGGCCTTTGGGGCCTTTAGCGAGCTCGAACTGAACGTCATCTCCCTCCGTTAATGACTTGAATCCATCTCCGTTAATGGATGAAAAATGCACGAAAATATCGCCGTCCGCATTTTCCGCGCTGATAAATCCATATCCCTTCTTATGGTCAAACCACTTAACTTTACCGATTGCCAACACAGGGATCCTCCAGATAATAAATTAAAAACTCATTTTAAGCAATCCGTCTTTCGGAAGATTAACGGATGCAGCGCCTCTCTCTAACGTTCAATTAAAAGAAATATAAAATATCTATATCAGTCAAGCGATTTTTAAAATAAAGATCGAGATGTGCGGTAAGGCGCATGCCTGATAATAGAGAAACAAATCAATTATTTTCACGGTGACCTTATTCGAATCCCGGTGAAAAATTCACTCGAAAGCATCCCCTCCCTTCAAAACTTTAGCCGGTGAAGAACGAATGAATCAATAGTGATACGGCCGGGGATCTCGCCGGGGCATATTCCAATCAAAAAGCGAGGTTTGCTTGAAACGGGTTGTATTTATGGATCTGGATATGCTCGACGGCCTGGAGAATCGGTTACCGCCGGAACCGGATCCTGAACTGGTATCGAAGGTCGATGAGGCCTTGAAACGGTTGGGCCCGGCTTCGCGGGACGTATTAGTTATGCGCTTCTATGATGGGATTTCAGCCGGAGAGATCGCGGATAGACTCGGAAGACCGGAAAAGGATATTATCAGCATAATATATGAAGCCAAACGGCGGATGAAAATCGATCTGGCGGAATTCGTCAGTAAAAGGTGGGGCATAGATGTCGGGAACTTATGCAAAATATGCGCTCATTCGGAAAGGCCGACGATAGAAAATATACTCAAAAGCAAAAGCCCCGACGAATCATGGAAAAAAATCACGGAACGAGTGTATCGCAGGACGGGCGAGAGATTTCACCCCCCCCAACTTCTCAAGGCGCATTTGAAACATATGCCGCAAGTAAAGGACAGACAAGATGGATGATGATAAAAGACATCTTCAATTAAGAATTGACGCCGAAACGCGCTGCCAGCTGGAAAATCTTGCGAAAAAATACCGGATTTCAACCGCCGATGCCATCAGGGGAATTCTGTTTTTCGGAATCCCGGTCTTCGACGCCGTCACCGAATTATCCTATGAACTCGTGAAAAAGATGGTGGGAAATTTAAAAAGGGAAGCGCGGAATAAAAATATACAGGGGCCACGTATGCGCGACCCCCGTAATAATTAAGTAATCGTGTTATTAATTTTTAGAGGCCAATAATTTTTCGAACCTTTCCAGTTGCTCTTTGTAGTACTCATTATCGGGGGCTTCCCTAACAGCTATTTTCATAAACTCGACGGCCTCGTAAAGTTTGCCCAGGGCATTGCAGATTTCGGAGAGAGTATCGAGATACATCGCTTTTTCCTCCCCGGGCTCCGCCAGTTTTACTGATTTGCGGGAAAGCTCCTCGGCCTCTTCGAGATTAACCTTGTTCTCAAAACACCACCAGCAGAAACTATTCAGGTTGCCGGCATTTTCCTGCCAGCCTTCAGGCATGGTTTTCTTTTTATAGCTTACCGCTTTATCATGATCTTTGGTAACGTATAAGCTGTAATCGGCCATCAACGTCGCATAGTTTCTGGCGTCATCCGGGTCTTCGCTACCTTTCAAGGCCTCTATGCCAGCTTCAAGATAAGGAGTTACCAGGTCGAGTTTCTCTTTTTTCTCGGCAAGATGGGTCATTTTGCTGGCCACGCCGTATTTATCATCGGCATCGGTGGCTGCGGATGCCAGAACCGCATCCGCCGCATTCCCGGCATCTTCGAAAGTGAACATATCCTTGAGGGCGCCGTCAGCAGTATTGCTGAAAATTTCATACAGATAATCTTTATCCGGATCCTCATTTATCTTTTGCGCCGCCCGGTAATATTTTACCGCGTCCTCGTACTCGCCTAATGAACGGCTGTAGCGGCCCAGAACCAGAGCGTCGTTAAGATTCGGATCGGTTTCAAATCGGAACATTTTTTCTTGAATAGGAGTCAGATCCATCATGGCGCTTTCCATGGTCGCTAAAAGATACTCTTTGGTATAACCGATCCAACGATCGACGGTCTGGCCTTTATCATTCAATATTACGAACGTTGGATATCCTTTTATCTTGAACTCTTTGGCCAGTTCGATTCCCTCTCCTTTCTCGGTATCGAGCTTGTACAGGACCACCGGTTCCAGGGATGCCATTATTTCGTCGTCTTCATTCGCCGCACGAGCGAACCTCTTGCAAGTTCCTCACCAGGTGGTGAAAAAATCCACCAGAAGCGGTTTGTTATTCCGGGCCGCGATCTTTTTCGCTTCCTCAAAGGTGCCGGTCGCTTCAACGGCGTGGGCAAATGATCCTCCTAAAATCGTAATCAGGATCAAGGCTATTGCCGATCTCTTCATTTCTATTCCCTTTCTTTACAAGGATATCTAATAATTTTCTCGACTTCTATATATTAATTTAGAGTATTACGTACCGTTTTTACAAGTTATTTCTGCGTAAAAATATATATTAACGTACCTTTCAGGATATGCTTCATAACGCCCGGTTTCGGACTAAAACAGTTCGGGGTCCGCGGTCAATTCACTATGGCAATGAGGACATTGTTTCGCATAGAAACTGATAATTTCGCGGCATTCCGGGCAAATTCTCGAGGATATCTGATATTTATTATTGTATTTGGTTATCCTGCCCCGCGCTCGGCGATAGAAATTCCTGATCTGTTCCCTGTTCAATCCTTCGAGTTTCAAGACCCGGTTCTGGCCGCGGTACTCCAGTTCGATAGTAGATGACGCCCATCCCTCGTTGATCCGCAGATGTTTGAATTTTCCCCAGGAGAAATCGGTGATTTTCCTTCCACCCAGAAACCTCAATTGGCTTATTATCAGGCGCCTGGCGGTCGGTAAAAAAAGCGCTCTTCTATCGTCGCATCGTCCATAGGCGATCTCCTCTTCATAAATCTCTTCATTGACCGGTACCAGGGATCGGGCTATCCCGAACTCCTTGATTATTCTTCTTTTTGTCCAAACCATAGGCCATTATAGATTTCGGCCGGGAGCTGAATTACTTAACGTTTTTTTAATTTCTAATCCCTCATTTGACCGGCAAAAAGAATCAGATTTTTGTTGACAAAACATGAATATTTGAAAATATAGGAAATCGACACGGACAGGATGAGATCATTTGGGGCGTTAAATTCAGGCCCTTATGGGCCGGACGGATCAAACAAACGAATTTGAATTTTGCTTAAGAAATAATAAATTTCTCGGGCGAAATGACGAAAAATAATGGTGCAGCGTTACTATGGCAAATTGGTAAAAAAATTGGGATACATAAAAGTCCCGCACGGCCCATAAGGGAGGCTTTTATGGAATGTTTGTTCTGCGGAATGGACGTCGGGGATTTGCCCTTTTATCATAACGGGGAAATCTACTGCAGCAAGGAATGCGCCGATGCTGATACCAGCGCCGACGAAGAAATGGATTACGATGACGACGTCGAGTTTGAAGATGAACTCGATGAGTATGAAGATTCGAGTTATTAGCAGCTGACCGAACCCGGTTCGATCTATTTATCTTTTAATTGTATATTATGGAATTGCCGGTATGGCAGGTTTATTACCCTTTTCCACCATGGTTTAATTTTATTCATAAACGATGGTTCTTTTAGAGCTTTATGGGCCGCTATTTCTCCTTTTTCTATACAGAACTTAATCCGTCCGAAATTCGCCCAGTGAACGGCCTGCACCTCCGGCGATATAACCAGATCGGCTTTTTCAAGATCGACCTTTTTCAGCCTTTCCTGGCTGACGCTGTCGGATCTCAATATTATTTCAAGACCATTGGTAAACGATACCTCCCGTTTAACTTTCATGGAGATATCCGCGGCGGCCACGTATTTCGCCCCCAGTATCTTGGCGGCTTCGACCGGGACAACGGCGACAGGACCCCCATCGGCCAGAAGCATGTCTCGATATTCCAGCGGGGGGAATACGCCCTGCACGGCGGCCGAGGAATAGACTGCGCTTATTATCGATCCGGTATTTATAACTATCTGTCTGCCGCCCCACAAATCGATCGAGACGGCGGCAAACGGGATTCTGGTATTCTCGATCCGATCGTCTGAAAAAAATTCATTCAGGGGCTCATAAAGCAGGTCTCTATCCTCGAGCGAAATAGTGGTTAGGGCCTTTATTTTCATATAATGTTTTTTTATGTAATTTGCTATATCATGAAAAAGATCTTCTTTATTACCCGATTCCAGGCGATCCAGAAATCCCAGCCATTTCCCTTTGGTGCCGAATCTCTCCACAAAATCGGTAATTTTGGCTTCGACAAGATCTATATCGAGGGTCTGGGCGTACATCCCACCTACGACCGCTCCCATTGAGGTTCCGACAATCAGGTCCGGGACGATATTCTGTTTAACCAGTTCGCGTATTACGCCGATATGAGCCAGGCCTCTTGCCCCTCCGCCGCCCAGCACCAGCGCGAGTTTGTACTTGAATTTCCCCATATATTTATTGTATCGGCTATGAAACGCTTTTACAATCCTAAATATATAAAAAAAGGTCCGCACGAATGCGCGGACCAAAAGAAAATAAGATCAATGAGCCTTTAATGCTGGCCGGAATGCCCGCTTTGCTTCATGGCAAGCATCTCTTTATTTGTTCTCTCGCCCCAGGTGTGAATTTCATCCACCACTTCGGGATTATCCGATGTCGTCACCACGATAAAAGTGTTCCCGGACTCAATCATGTCCCGTTTGGCGCCGGCTGCGATTATATCTCCGAGGCTTTTACACATATTACAGAGATTAACCGGTTCACCCTTCATCAGTTTGCCGTTTATCGCCATCATGCTCTGCTGGGCTTTTTTATAGGAATCAACAAACTCCGGCTTTACGGCCGAGATCGAAACCAAGCCGGCGGAGATTTTATGGTGTTCCCAGGTCATGTTATTCATGAGCCCGGGGACTTCCATCAAAGGTTTGCACATCTCACAGTTTTGCATGTCGAACCAGGGTTCATCTTCAGCGGCATAAATTAAGGATGCCGCAATGATTGAAACCGCAATTGATAAAATCGTAATTCTCATAAACTCTCCCTCTATTAAAATTTTTATTGCTATTTGTATCTAAATAGTTTTCGTCCCCGACGCAACAAAAAAGTAAAAAAGGCCGGAATAAATCCGGCCTGTTGCGAGCTGTTATTTTATTATTTTACAGCGACTTCCGATGCCGCCCCTGTTGATGCCTGCGCAGGTCGAATTTCCTCCCTGGAATTTTCAGCCTTCATCTTGTTGACTTTGACATCCGAATTGTCCATTTCCCGGTAGTCTTTCGACGCCGGGCAGTAGGTCCTGCCATAGCTATTTACCGTATCGGCTTTTTTAACGCTCGCCTTCTCGGCCTTTACGCCCGCCGGGCAGCAAGACTTGGAGCCGACAGTAACGGTTTTGTAATTTGCGGTCGTAGCCTCGACATTAGCGGAATTGGATTCGATTGCGGAGGCTTTGGTCTCCTTGGTGCCGCTTTCCGAACCATAAGAGGTTTTGGAGGCTTTGGCGGAAGAGTTCTTTTCGCCGCAGGCGTAAACGCTGGATACCGCGAAAACAAAAACCACCACCGTGGCAATGGCAATTAATCTCTTCATTACAATCTCCCCTCGAGGTTTTTAGTATTGATTATCATAGTCAATATCCTTAACATAATATACGTAGAAACGGTTCCAGGGTTCAAGCGTTTTCAATAGTTTTGAAAATAAATTCTAAAACGAAATAATCTTGACAAGCAGACCCCGTTTAACTATTATCGATAATAGAATCTTCTATTTATGGCGATGCAACCAAGATAATCTAAAGGGGAGGATAAATGAAAAACTCATTGCCTTTATTGATTTTGATAATTGCGGTCACTCTAAGCGTTTCCGCTTATCCGCAGAATATCGAGTTTGTGGGAAGTTACCAGTTATCCAATTCATTCGAGGTTATGGTGGATTGGCCGCTCGCTTATGTTTGCCAGCATTTCGCTTTTCCCAATTTTATCGTGCTTGACGTAACGGATCCCGAGAATATAGAAATGGTGGGCTTGCTTAATTATTCCCATTCCACGCAGGATTTCGATATACAGGGCGATTACGCCTTTCTGGCCAACGATTGGGACGGTCTGCAGATAGTCGATATTTCGTATCCGACAGATCCTCATTATGTAGGTGGAATCGATTTCGGGGATAGAGCCTACGCCGTTTTCGTTAAAGGCACCATCGCCTATGTCGCCGACGGTTATGCGGGTTTATTTCTGATTGATATCAGCGATGTCACAAATCCCACCGTAATTTCCAGTTATTCCAATAATTTTTCGGCTTCCGGAATCGTGGTTCGGGGCGACATCGCCTATATGACCGATCACTCCACGCTTTTGCAGACAATCGATGTTGTGGATCCCTTCAACCCTGACGGGCTGGATTCCTATTACGGCCAGGGTTATGCCCGGCGAGGAATAGCCCTGTACAGTCATTACGCCCTCATAAGCGCTTGGGCGTATGGCATACATATTGTCGATATCGCCGATCCGGCTTATATCGTTCCAGTTACTCTCCAGCCCACCCCGGGAAATTGCTTTAGCATTTTCTGCAAATACGATAAGGCCTACGTCACCAATTTCGAGGCTGGCATCCAAGTTTACGATATCAGCGATCCCAACAACCCGTTGCTGAAAGGGTATTATCAAACTCCCGGTAACGCCAGGGGAATAGCGGCCAGAGAGGATTATATTTACGTGGCCGATGAGGGTTCTCTGCAAATATTGAGGCTGACGACGACCAGCACGGGCGAATCGGATAGCGAATTGCCCCTGGCGACTGATATTTCGCGGAATTATCCCAATCCCTTCAACGCCTCGACGACAATCGAAATCGAACTGTCAGACGCCGCCAATATCGATCTGAGCGTATATAATATTAACGGGCAGAAAATAGAGAACCTGAAAAGCGGATCGATCGAGGCCGGCAGTTACAGCGTCGTATGGGACGCCCATGACGTTTCATCGGGCGTATATTTCGCGCGCCTGACTGCGGACGGAATATCGAAATCGCTTAAGATGCAGTTATTGAAATAGGGCTATTAATAATATACCTTTATAAAAGGCCACATGGCTTTCAGCGGCATAACGGGTTTTTTCCAGATAATGACCGGCTGATTTGTCTCATACGGCATTGCGTAATCGTTAACGACCACGTCGGCGATTCTATAATATCCAAAACCCTGGCTTAAGCCATCCGGGCTGATGCCCGTGGTTATCATTACCTTTCCGGTATAATCCTTCGGCCCCCAGAGCCAGTAGCTGTTGTGGGGGCTGACAGCCTCTGGAAGATTGTATTGGGGGCCGAAGAAATCTATGGCGGCAGCCTGGCCGTAGTTCTGAGTCATTATGGCGCACCGTTTTCTCTCATCTTCCGGCAGGCTGTTATAAACACCCGCGACAGTTTTCACCATGTTTTCCCATCCCAGCATATCGGAATAGACGGGGTGAAGACCGCCCCGCATATATTCGCAATAATGCGCGGTTTTATCAAATGGCAGAATCGGGATTGACAGAGGGGCCAGTGCGGCCCCGCCGAAAAATAATATTCCAACTATCGCAGGCCCCACTATTTTCAGTTTTCTTTTCCGGAGCAGCCGCTCCAGCAGGACCGCTCCCGCCGCCCACAGCAGGGGAAAAGTCGGAGCCAGGTAATAGTCTTTTGACTTTTGAGCGGCGAATATTACGATAAGGGTTATAAAAAGAATACCCAGCGACCGGTAGCTCTTCCCTTCTTTTGAAAACAGCAGGAAATAAATACCGGCCGCCCACAGCGGTAAGGTCAGCGGATGATAGGAGAATATTATCTGTTTGAAAAATCCCGGAATCGTCCCTCCTATAACGCGGTTGATCTCGGCTTCCCGCAGGAATTCCAGGGTGGGCCATCCATATCTTATCTGCCAGATAAGATTAGGGGCAAGAATCAAAAAAGCGAATCCCGCTCCGATCCAGAGATATTTATTCCGAAAATATTTCCGATGGGAAGTCAATATCAATCCCGCCGCGAGACCGATAATTAGAAACGCCACGGAATGTTTATTTAAAAGGCCAAGCCCGATTATCAAGCCAACGCCCAGCCAGTATTTCGGCCTATCATATTTTAGGACTTTGATCATAAGATATATGCCGATTACCCAGAACAATTGATCGAACACATTGGTAGTGAAAAGATTATTGGTGCTTAGAATAACGGGGGCGATTATGACCGACAGGCAGGCAATGATTAACGCGAACATCCTCCCCCCGAATTCACGCGCCATCAATCCGGTCAAATATACAATTGCCGCTCCCGCGACGGCCGGCAAAAACCTGATTGAAAACAATGAATCGCCGAATATCCAGGTCCAGAAACGGGCTAAGAGAGCGATCAGGGGCGGATGATCGACATAACCGAAATCGAGATGTTGTCCGCAGGCGATGTAGTAAAGCTCGTCGCGATGATAACCGAATTGCCCGTTGGTGAGAATGTGCAATAGCAACTTGAACAGTGAAAGATATAAGACTATGGCAACCGGATTAATTAATCGCTCTCTGGAAAAAAACGTTCTAAGCATCGTTTAAAACAACCACTAAAACCGTACTCCTTCAGCAAAATAGTCACAAACAACTATTTTATCAAAGGATACGAATTTTGGCAAAGGCTTTGTTTTAAATGTTTTTCTCCAGGAATACGGCGTCGCGAAAAGGATTGTATCTATACGGCTCGATGTCGTGAAAGCCCATATTTCTATAAATCGAGATCGCCTCTTTCATGGAAGCCAGAGTATCCAGACGCATTTTCTTATATCCGATTCGTTTCGCCTCGTCGATTATCTTCTCCGAAAGAGTCTTGCCGATACCCGATCCCCTGGATTCGGGCTTTACATAAAGCCGTTTCATCTCGCAAATTCCTTTTTCCAGTTTCCGAAGAGCCACGCATCCGGCGGGTTCATCATCGCAAAACGCCAGCAGTATACATCCGTCGGGCGGGCCGTAATAACCGTGCATATCGGCTATCTCTTCCTCGAAATCCTGGAAACCGAGATTGAATTCCAAAGAATAGGCGTATTCCATGAACATTTCTTTTGTAATTTCCAGATGTTCGTCGGATACGGCCACGAGGTATTCGGCCCTATTCCGG
>CP070742.1:3401507-3436446 GCA_020348065.1 Candidatus Zixiibacteriota bacterium | reverse complement strand
CGGGGCGAGGTTTGGCATATCCACAATCGCGGTTATCTCTGTAATATCGTATAGCAATAATTATCGAATCTGTCTTTGCACAACCGTTTTTCGTTTTCTAATGATCGCTATCGTCCCGACCGCCAGCAATAACAGCCCCATTATCAGCATGCCCCATTCAGAAAGAGTGGGGATCGTTTCGTCGATTTTATAGGCATACTTTAATTTGTCTATATCTAGGCTAAAGAAAGCATAACTGATACGCGGTTTATCATTATCATCTATCTCAATGGAACTAAAGCGACCAACATGACCGGATGTATCGATGGTCTCAATATGCCAGTTGCCGTTATAAAACGCATATTTGAGATCGAAGCTCCCGGCATCATAGTAGCTAATATGTATATTATTATAACTGTCAAGGGCAATGGAATTATATTGACCCACGTCTCCGGAGGTATCTACTGTCTGGATATGCCAGAAGCCATCATAATAGGCATAGCGAAGATCGTTATTTGAACCGTCATAGTAACTGATATGCGGATGATCATTATCATCAAGGACTATGCAAGTAGTCTGGGAACCGCAGTAGTCTATTGTTTGAATATTCCAGGTGCCATCGTAATAAGCATACTTCAAATCGCTGCTGGGACCGTTAAAATAGCTGATATGGGGATTGTTATTTGAATCCAAGGCAATGGAGCTTTGATCACTGCCGAAACATGGATAATCGACTGACTGGATATTCCACATGCTGTCATAATAAGCATACATTAAGCTATCATTATCAAAGGGAATATCTTTTACAAAACTGACATGGGGATTATTAAAGTTATCCAGCGCGATAGAATTCTTTAGTCCGGCATCGCCAGCGCTATATATCGTATCGATATGCCAGATAGTTGAATGATAAGCGTATTTTATCATGTAATCGGGATCAAAAAAGCTGATATGCGGATTATTATCGCTGTCTACGGCTAAAGAGGTAACGGTCGTACCATGGGTATCGTAAACAAATTCAATATGCCACAAGGTGCCGTCATTGCGGGCATAATACAAACCACCGTCTCCGTTAAAAGCGTAATAACTGATGTGCGGATTATCATTATCGCCAAGGGCTAAAGATGAATACTCTCCGCATGTTGATATGCCGAAAGTGCTATCCACGGTTTCAATGATCCAAGAATTATCAGCGAAGGCGGCGAAACCATTAACATTAATGTATTTTTCGAACGGACCGATAACTGCCAATATTAAAGGCCAAATCGTAAATGATTTAACAAACCTCATGGCGACCTCCTTAAATAAATAAAATCATCATTTTAATGTGGACCCAGAGAAGTAGCTCCAATCACCGGCAAAGTATTCGCCGTTAATATATATGTCAATATTTATTTTAAAAATTCCCTCTTTTATTTATGGTGCTATCGGGATTTAGCCGCCGCGACTATTGTCCGTTTCCTGATAGCGCCTACCGTCCCGGCGGCCAGCAGCAACAGCGCCATGATCAGCATGCCCCATTCGGAGAGCGTAGGGATGGCACCAGGCTCCAGGGAAAATGTTATAACTCCGTAGATTCCCCAAAAATTTCCTGTATATCTCCATGAAAACCAATGAATGGAATGATCCCAGGTGTTATAGATGCCATACTCATTTGTAGAGTTGTCGTATCCGATGCCTGTGACGAAATGATCGGTGTCGCCGTCCCCGTCGGTGTCAACCAGCAGGACGACCGGCCGGCCGGCATCGATCTCGGCCATATAATTGGCAAAAGTAAACTGATGGTAGCGATGGCCGGTCGCAGCGGGTCCATAAGTAGGATCAGTAAAATTGACATAATTTATGAAGGATGGAGCGACATCGGAGAACCAACTCCACCCATAATAGTTACTTACAGAGCTCCACGAGGTTTCCATAAAATCGGCCACGCAATCGCTGGTATGCGCGCCCCCGGTTACCGATCTATCGGTTTTCATATTAGGGAAAGTGTCTATAGGGCAGGAGTAATCCTGAAAATGGTCTCCATCAGGAAGAGAACAATTCGGATTTCCGCTATCGTCGGCAATCATCGCATCAACCGCCGCGGTTTGGCTCGACGCGTCTCCCGGCACAAGGTTAGGATAACCGTTGCCGTCCCAATATCCCACCACCATTCCCAGGGCGGTAGGGCCACAGCCATGATGCCAGATATAAGACGGCACGTTTGGTATGGTTGTCTGCAGACGTGTGGGCGGCTTAATTCCACGCTCTATACCGATCGGTGGAACGGGCCCCGTAGTGCTCTGCTGCGCGAAAACCGATTCGCCATAAAATAAGACAAGACTCAGGATGATCGCCAACAGGCAAATCGTGGATAAATTGCTTCGCATTTTCTTTCCTTCTGAAAGTCACTGGGAAATTTGCTTTACGGTTCGATTAATGAAGCTCAAATATAAATCTTCTTCAATACAATCCTATCCTGAATGCCATCCGACAGGAATAATGGATCGTTAAAGACGAAAATAATATATTTTATATCTAAACAATTGTCAATACCCGAATTCACTTCTTCCGAGGTTAACGTGGTGTCATCCCGCGCCTAACTAATGAAACCACTATGGGAATCTCACCATACTTTTGGAATCAAATCGATTATTTCGGCGAAATTGTTGTCGACTCCCCATATCCTCCGGATCGCTAATCCATTGCTAATAAGGCGGTTATTAAAACCCAACCCGGAAGGCACGCGTGTTGCATATATAGAAAGCGGCTTAATGCCGGAGGAATAATGAGAAAGACGAACCAAAAAGGATTTTCCCTGATTCAAATTCTGTTAGTAGTCGTGATGATATCGGTTATCTCCACCGCTTTATGGAACCTCCAGGTAAGCAGGTTGGAGGCGAGCTATGACGGTTATCGTGGAGGCACGGCTGAAAACTCCGTAAAGATGGCGCTCGAGGATATAAAATACCATATCGGGCTGGCGGGATATAATCTCGAAAAAGGCAAAAAACCTTTGAACATAGTCAAAGGCAAAGAAAGCGATAAGCTGATAATCTGGCATAACGACGTTTGTTTCGAGTTTTATGTGGATAAAGATAAAAACCTGGTAAAAAAGATCGAGAATACCGATAAAATCATCGCCGAGAATGTCAGTTCCCTTAACGCTACCAGCGCGGACGGCAAAAAGATAGAGGTAACTATCGCGACCATATCAATGAAGGAAAACGATCAGGACAAAATCGAGACCCTGTCGAAGAGTTATTCGACGGTGGCGGAGATGAGAAGCTTACTATAGAGTATTATTCGCGACGTATTAATAATGGTTTGGTTTTTCCGATAAGGATAAGGATTGGGATTTAACGGTAAAGGATAGGATAAGAGATGATTAAAATTCTAAAACATAGATTCGGAAATCGCCGTCCCGAACGCGGTTTTACTATGCTTGAAATGATGATTATCGTCGTTATAATAGGAATCGTCGCGGCGCTGGCGGCGCCGACCTTTTTTTCCGCTGCCCCCAGGCTTAAGGCCAGAACCGAAGCCAGGAATATCCTTAATATGATAAGATTGGCCCGAAGTAAAGCCATCTCCGATGGCGCGCAGTATGGAGTATACTTGGATACGGCAGGTCGACAGTATCTGCTTTTCAAAGATATATCCAGTCCCGATTTGATGAGTTATGACAACGGTGATTCTCTGGTTTCCGGCCCCGTGTCATTTTCTCCTGAATTAGCTGCGAATTCGTCCTTTACCGGCGACGTTGTGGTATTCATATCCACCGGCAGGGCATCCCAGTCAGGAAACTTTACTTTCGATCTCACGGGTGGTGGAGCGTTGTATACAGTATCCATATTAGCGTCCACCGGCAGGTCCAAGTTGCAATAGTCTGCATTATACCTCGAATAAAACGTAATTATTTTTTATCATTATTCTGTTAATTTTACTCAATTTAGGTCGATAATTAAGTTGTGCTCGTAAATATTTGTTGACATCGGCGATCAAAGCCGATAAATAGTAACGCAGGAGTTTGCAGACTCAAATGGTCCAATAACTTTGGGGGATCCCGGAATGAGCGCATTAAAAAAATCTAAATTAGCTGTTGGATTGGATATCGGTTCGAGTTCCATTAAGCTTTTAAAACTTCAGGCCAAACCCGGGGGCTATCTGTTAAAGGCTATGGGCATAAAAGAGCTTCCCTTCGGAGCGATAACGACTGACGAGATCAAAGATCGCGACGCTGTCATTTTCGACATCCAGAACCTCGTAGATCAGACCGATCCCAAGATTAAAGAAGTGGTTATTTCTATAGCGGGTCACGGAGTTATCACCGACAAATTCCTCATGGACAAGAAAACCGGAGCCGAGGCCGAACAGGCTATACTGTTCGAGGCCGAGCAACGAAGTCCATTCGATGTCGAAGACGTCACTATGGATTATCATGTCATCAAGTACGATGACGAAGCGGGAAAGATGGAGATACTCCTGGTGGCCGCCAGAAACGAGTTTCTGAAAAATATCCTGGACCTCGTTTTCGATGCCGGTTTGAAGCCGGTCCTGGTGGATACCGACGCCTTCGCGGTTTTAAACGCCTACGAAATTAACTATGATATCGACCCGTCGAAGGTAACGGCGTTGATTAACATAGGATTTGAAAATACCAATGTTGTATTTCTGAAAGACGGTCTTTATCATTCTACCAGAGATGTTTCCAACGGCATACGGTTGATCTCGGAAGCGGTCGGCCGGGAATTCCGTCTGAACCAGGAGTTGACGGCCAAGGCCATAAAAGGGGAGATGGACAGTTCCATCGACCAGGACATGTTTAAGGCGACCGTGGCGACCACATTCGAGGAACTGATGGCCGGGATCGAGGTCGCGATTTCCTATTTTAAGAGCTCGTCGGGCTCTGAGACGCTTGACTGGATTGTGCTTTCGGGCGGAGGCGCCCTGGTGCCCTATCTGCCGGAGCTCATGCAAAATAAACTCGCCATACCGGTTGAAATTTTCAATCCTTTGAGAAATATAGAATATGACCCCGATCTGTTTTTTGAAAATCAACCCGAGAAGGTAGCGCCGCTTCTGGCGGTGCCCATGGGACTGGCGGCCCGGAGGGTGTAATGATAGAAATTAATTTACTGCCGAAGGAATTACAATACAAGCGGTTCGCGATATCCGTCGATAAAAATATGGTCCTCATAATAGTCGGCGGGGTGGTTATCGCCGGTTTGCTGGCTGTTTATAGTCTCGTTTTTCAGGCGGGAAAGCTAAACAGCCTGGAAAGAGACATCTTACAGGCTGAAAATGAGACTGCCAGGTACTCGGCCGAGATACAGAAAATTGAAGATATCTCGCTTAAAAAGACACAGATCCTGGCGAGGATGTCGGCGATACAGGTTCTCGACCAGAACAGAAATTACTGGGTCAAGCTTCTTGAGGATCTGGTTCGCAGGATTCCGGATTACGTTTGGCTTACCTCCGTTGAACAGAATCCCTCGGCCGGCGCTCGTCCCGGAACTCCGGGGGCGCAGCCCGTCGCGGCCAAATCCACCATCGAGGGATATTCTTTTTCGCTCAACGCCTTCGCCACTTTTCTGATAAGATTGAAAAAATCGGAAATGTTTCGCGATATAGAGCTGACATCGATTAAACTCGAGGAAACTGAAAAGGCCAAAGCCTATTCATTTAAGATAACGTGTAATTTTGCGACGTCGGAGCCTCCCGCCGCCACGATGGAGACGGCGCAGTCTGCTCCCGCCGCAGGAACACAATTTTAGGCGGTTTTGAACCTTGCCGGCTTGTCCGGTTTAAAATTCATGCGGGAGGGGAATCATGAATTTGAGAGACCCCAAAACTCAAATTACTTTAATAATTACCGTGGTATTTCTCGGGCTTTATTATGTTTGGTTTGCGAAAATTTATTCGCCTTACCAGCTTAAGATTTCGCAGATGGAAATCCAGAAGGGTACCCTTCTAAAAAAGCTGCATGATGTACAGGAAACGGCTGCCGGCCTTTCCGATTTGCAGAAAGAATACAATGAAAAGCAGATTCAATATAAGAAGGTGGAGATTTTGCTTCCGGAAAGAAAAGAGGACGAATCCTTCCTCAACCAGCTTCATGCCGCCGCCCAGCTGACCAATTCGATTGTTACGGACGTTACGCCTCTGGGCACCACACCCTTCGAATTTTACGAAACCAATAATTACTCCGTCGAGGTGGAAGCCACCTATCACGGCCTGGGTAAATTCATGGCCAAAGTGGCCAATTTCCCGTTTATCGTAAATCTCAATGACATTTCATTGAAATCGCCGGCTCAGAAATTGGCAATGATCCAGGCTGAAAGCGTCAAGGATGAGAAGCCGGTTACGGCTACCTTCAGGGTATCAACCTATAATGTAAAACAGGGGCAGGGATCATGAGCAGAAACAGGATTTTTATAATCTTTATGGCGCTGTGCCTGGGGTTTACCGTTTTAGCGGCAGACGCGGCGCGGGCGGTGAACTATCTAAGAGATATTAAGGTTCAGAGAGCCGGTGATTCGATAGCCGTCATTATCACCACCGGCCAGCCCTGCAAATACAATTCTTTTCTGACCAGCACGAAACCTGAAAGAATCGTAGTGGATCTGACGGGCGTTGACAACGTATGGAAAAATAAAAAGTTTATGGAGCTTCCGCTAAAATCCGTAGACGCTATAAGAACGAGCCAGTTTAAGACCGATCCGGAATCGGTAACACGAGTAGTGCTCGATATAGGACGGCCGATCGATTTCAGGAGTTTCCAGAACGGAGGCGATATAGTCGTAAAGCTGCCGGCCTTAAAAGACGAAGCCGATTTCGCTGATTGGAGCGTCAAGAGAGCCGTACCGACAACCTCCAGAGTGGCGGCGAAACCGGCGGAGAAAGAAAAGCCCCTGGTGAAGAAAAAAGCGTCAGGAGTGGAAATCGAGTCCTATCCCAAGCGAACGCTGGTATCCTATAATACCTCCAGATACCGAGATCCCTTTGAACCACTTGTGGGCGGTCCCGGGGGGCAGCTGGGTCAGGGTTTGCCGGCGCTTGAGAATCTGGCTCTGGTCGGAATACTGACTGATGAAGACGGGTACAGGGCGCTTCTGGAGGACGCTGAAGGAAACGGATATATTATGATGCCGAAAGACAGAGTTAAGAATGGATATCTGGTTAGCGTTTCTGATGATAAAGCCATTTTCCAGATAACAGAATATGGTTGGACAAGGACAGTCGCTCTGGAACTTGATATTACAGAGATAAAATAAAGGAGATACAGATATGAGAAGGATATCATTCTGGATAGCGTTTATGGCCGCATTGGGCTGTATCTGGTTTTTAAATATCGGCGCTCTGCAAAGTCAGGAAGAAATAAAGGTGGAAACGGACCGAAGCGCGCCCAGGGTCATAAAAAGCTTATCGCTGACCAACGCGGATATAAAATCGGTATTGATGTATCTTTCTTCCTACAGCGGCGTGAACATAGTAGCGTCTCCCTCCGTGGAGGGCGAGGTCACCATTCGGCTGTCGAACGTAACCTGGAAAGAAGCGCTGGATATCATACTCGAAACCTACGTGCTGGTCGGCGTGGAATCTGAAAACTATATTCGCGTCGTAAAAGCAGATGATTATTTCGCCGAGAAAGCCGCCGAGGAAAAACACCTCATGGAACAGGAAAGCATGGTTCCGCTCAGCACCCATATTGTCACGGTAAAATATAATGTAGCCGGGGAGTTGAAAAAGGCGGTGCAGGGGCTGCTGTCGGGAAGAGGAACCGTGGACCACGACCAGAGGACCAACTCTCTAATTATCAGGGACTTACCCGAGAATCTCCAAAGGGTTGACGAATTGATCAACGTTCTGGACAAGGAAACCCGGCAGATAAAGATATCGGCCCAGTTGCTTGAGGTCGAGAGTGGTTTTTTAAGGGAGATCGGCGTTGACTGGCGCATAATTAACTCCAACGTAGACGCCGTACCGGAAGTGGAAGCGGATAACGAAATTGATCCGCTGTTTCCCACTAATCCGGAACGCCAGAATTTTGCGGAGGAAGAAGTCCTGGTGCGCGGAACCAGAAACATATTAACCGATAAGCTGGGCCAATTTTCATTCGCAAGGCTGGTTGAAGACTATACGATTAACGGTATTCTATCAACGGTTGAATCCTCCAATAAAGGCAAAATTATCGCGCATCCCGAAGTCACGACTCTTGATAACGTTGAGGCCTATATACAGATGGGCCAGAAGATTCCGATAAAACAGTTTGATCCGTCGGGTAATACGATTATTACATTCTATGATGTCGGAACAAAACTGCGTGTCACCCCCCATATTACTTCTGAAAACAGGGTTCTTTTACATCTTGCCCCGGAACGCAGTTCATACCAGTTCGATCCCAATGGTGTCGTTATCAACACTCAAAATGCCGAGACGAACGTGGTAGTTGAAAATGGGGAAACAGCGGTCATCGGCGGCCTGACCAATCAGGAAAACAAATCTCTAAAGATCGGACTTCCGATATTGAAAGATATTCCGCTTATCGGATTTCTTTTCGGATACGACAAAAAAGAGATCGTCACCAGAGACCTGGTGATATTTGTCACCCCCACGATTATCGAACTGCCGATTCAGGCTTTTAATGAATAAGCCCCAAAAGTGTAAGGACTTAAAACCCCGGTAAGCACCCGGGGTTTTTTATTTGGGTTAAGATTTAAAAGTCGGATTAAATTTGAAAAGCGAAAATAATTCATCATATCAAACTTGCGAATATAATTCCAAGCCCTTATATTCAAGAGCTAAATTCGAAAAAAGGGAGAAGTATGCCCGGGGCACAGTTTAAAAATAAGACTCTTGTTGATATCTTGAAGCAAAGCAGGGACTTATATGGTCAAAAGACCTGCATGAAGACCTTCAGGGGAGATCGTTTCATCGATATAAGCTATACGGAATTCGCCGGAACGGCATTTGATATAGCCCGCGGGCTGTTGTCCCTGGGATTAAAACCGGGCAATAAGGTGGCGCTGCTTTCCGAAAACCGTCCGGAGTGGGGAGCGTCGTATCTGGCCACCCTCGCGGCCGGCGGAATTAATGTTCCCCTGGACGCGCTTTTAAAAATATCGGGCTGGAGCCATATTCTAAGAGAATCCCAAAGCCGCTTTTTGTTCGTGTCCCAAAATTTCCTTCCCGAGATCGAGCAGGTTATTGACGATATTCCCGATCTCGAGTTCATAATTTGCATGGACCGGCCGCCATCCGGTTCATCGAGCATATTTTTCGATGATCTGGAAGCGAAGGGCTCGCAGTATGATGGCGAACCCGCCAGACCGAAAGCGGATGATCTTGCGGCCCTGATATTTACATCGGGCACAACCGGGCAATCCAAGGGAGTGATGCTTTCGCACGAAAATATCGTTTCCGATATAGACGGCGTATTGCAGATGATAGATATTGAGGAAAACGACAATTTTATCTCGGTTTTACCCATTCATCATACCTTTGAATGCACCTGCGGATTTCTCACGCCCATTGCCGGCGGCGCGTGCATAACCTATGCACGCGGGCTGGCATCTAAATTAATCGTTGAGGATATTAAAAACAACAGCGCCACCATAATGCTCGGCGTGCCGCTTCTCTTTGAAAAAATGCACGACGCTTTGATGAGGGCAATTTCAAAAAAGCCGCCTCTTACCCGCGCTATTTTTAAGACGACCTACGGATTGAGCAGTGCATTGAATAACCTTCTGAAGATTGAAGCCGGCAAAAAGATATTTAAAGGCCTGCGGGAAAAGGCCGGTTTATCCAGTTTACGGCTGATGGTCGCCGGAGGGGCGCCGATGCCCCCTGAGGTAGCCAGGGTGTTTAATATGCTCGGATTTACTTTTGTGCAGGGTTATGGACTAACAGAGTCCTCGCCGGTTCTGACATTCAATCCGATCGAAAAACGAAAGGACGATTCTATCGGCCTCCCGATTCCAGGCGCCGATTTGAAAATAATTAATCCTGACGGCAGGGATATCGGCGAGATCCTGGCGAGGGGTCCGATGATAATGAAAGGATATTACGGTAATAAAACCGCGACGGATGAAGTCCTGAAAGATGGTTGGCTTTATACCGGCGATATCGGCTGGGTCGATGGCGAAGGGTATTACGACATAACCGGACGTTTGAAAAACGTTATAGTAACGCCGGCCGGGAAAAATGTGTACCCGGAGGAAATAGAATTTGAGCTCGGCAAATCCCCCTACATACTTGAGTCGCTGGTTCTGGGTTTTCCCGCCAGGGACCGGCGCGGGGAGGAGATTCAGGCCATAATTGTTCCCGACTACGAATATTTCGATGTTCTGGCCGAAGAATCGGGAAAATCTTTTACCACGAAGGAAATCGAAACGACAATAAAAAAAGAGGTCTCTGAAAGATGTTCACACCTGGCCGACTATAAGAGAGTAAAATATATCCAGCTGCGCGAGGAGGAGTTCGAAAAGACCTCGACGAAAAAGATAAAGAGATTCCTGTTTACGCAGAAACCCGAGCTAATTAATAACAGGGAGAATGATAAATAAGATGATTTATGGAGTAATTCTTGCAGGGGGGCGCGGTGAAAGATTCTGGCCCTTATCCAGGTATGAGCATCCCAAACAGCTGCTAAAACTTACGTCATCCAGAACGATGATCGAGGAAACGATTGACAGGTTAGAGGGATTCGTTCCCGGGGACAGGGTGATAGTCGTTACGGGTGCATACCTTATGGACAAAATTCTCGGGGCGGTACCATCGTTGAAAGAAGAGAACCTGCTTTTAGAACCCGAGGGAAAAAATACGTGTATCGCCATCGGCCTGGCCGCAATGCATATAAAGGCCAAGGATCCTGAAGGAGTGATGGTGGTATTGTCATCCGATCATCTGATCCATCCCCGCGAGAGATTGATCTCGATTCTGCGGGCCGGATCCGATATGGCCGGGGAAGGCGATTTTCTTATCACAATCGGGGTGGTACCCTCACGCGCGGAGACGGCGTACGGCTATATAGAACTCGACGAGGAGTATTCACTAAGGGAAGGAATTACATTTTACCGCATAAAACAATTTAAGGAAAAACCGATCCCGACCAGGGCCCAGGAATATTATCTGGATCGAAATCATCTCTGGAATTCCGGCATGTTTATATGGCGGGCCGGGGCGATTCTGAACGCGATTGAAAAACATGCTCCCGATATCCATGAATGCCTGAAAGAATATTCCCATTCCATGAATAGTCCCGCAGAAGAGGGGGCAAGAGTCCATCTTTATAAAAAATGCGCTAATATTTCGATCGATTTTGCGGTTATGGAAAAAGCCGCAAATGTGCTGACCATAAAAGGCGATATCAAATGGGACGACGTCGGTTCCTGGCTTGCCATGGACAGAATTCACGAACGTGACAGGCACAGCAATGTCACGAGGGGGGACGTGGTTGCGGAAGATAGCTATGAAAATATTGTGGTGAATGACGCTGACGGGGTTATAGCCTGTCTCGGAGCGTCCGATCTCGTCATTGTCAGGACGGGCGAGATTGTAATGGTCGCGCATAAAACCAGGGTGGCCGATATCAAAAACCTGTTGACGAGCCTGGGGAAAGACAAGAAGTATGAAAAATATCTTTAAGATGATCCTGTTTACAGCGGCGATCTGCGGTGCGCTTTACTCCTGCAACAGGTACAGGTCTCCCGGTTCTCCGGATGATATAGAGGACAGGCGCACGGCCAAGGAAGTCCGCTACAACCTCATGGGTTTTCACGGAGACGATTCCGTCGTCACGGCCGATGTTTCAGCGGCGGACGATACCGTCAGGGAGGAAAGCGACCTGATACCCTTCCCCGAATATGAAGTTGAGGATGAAGAAGTTACCGAGGCCTTTTCGGTCCAGCTTTTTGCATCGAAATCCAGCGAGGAAGCGGAGAATTTCAAGCTGGAAGTGGAGTCTCTTTTCGATGAGATCGTGATAATCGATTATAAAGCACCCTATTATAAGGTCAGGGTCGGCGAAACCTCCACGTTGGTGGAAGGTGAAGCCCTGCTCGAAAACGTAAAACAGATGGGTTTCACCAATGCCTGGCTGGTCAGGATAAGATATTGATTATGTCCGGGAAGAAAAAAAAGGACAGATTGACCGATCCTGAAAAAATAGCCTCTCTTTTCGTCGAGGGCGCAGTTATTCTATTTCCCACCGATACGGTTATCGGACTGGGGTGCAGGTTCGATTCTGAAGATAGTATTTCCAGGATAAGAGAGATAAAAGGGATAAAAACCGAAAATCCTCTTGCCGTCCTGGTATCTTCGCTGGATGACCTCATCGATTTGAAGGTACGCAAGAGCCGGGTATTCAATAAGTTGATAGAAAAAATGTGGCCCGGAGGATTGACTGTCGTACTGTCATCGGAAGATAGTTATGCCTGTTGCGGAGAGGGAAATACCCTGGGCTTGAGGATGCCGGACAGCGATCTCGTGCGTAAAATAATTATAATGGCCGGTATTCCGATTGCGGCTACAAGCGCGAATTTTCATGGGGTGCCGCCGCCAGCCAGGATTGAGGATGTGGATTCCAGAATCATTAAAAAGGTCGATTATGTTCTGGATCTCCCTGTTAAAGGCGTGGGGCTTCCATCAACGGTGGTGAAAATCGAAGCCGGGGACATAAGGATTATCAGGGAAGGCGCTATATCATCAGAGGAGATTTTTGAAGTCACGAGAGGAATCGCTTGAACAAAAACAGATTTCAAGTACTTTTCGTCTGCACGGGAAATACCTGCCGCTCCCCTCTGGCGGAGGGCATACTAAAGAACTTGTTGAAATCCAAGGGGATAGAGCATATCCAGGTGTCCTCCGCGGGCACCGCCGGACTTGACGATTTACCCGCCAGCGAAAACGCGGTTTTAGCCGCGAAGGTCTGGGATGTCGATATAAGCGAGCACAGGTCCCGTCCTATAAACAGCAGGATCATCGAATCGTCGGATCTTATTCTGGCGATGTCGCCGGAGCATGTTAACTATATTTTGAAATTATCACCCGCCGCCAAAAACCGGACTTATTTGATAAAAGGGTATCCAACACCGTTTTCTCCGTCACAGGAGGGGGTTCGCGATCCTATAGGGGGGCCTCTGGATTTTTATAATCAAACCTATCTGGAGCTGGATGAAATCTTGAGGCGGATTGAGGGCGATATAATTGACATATCGAATCGCTCCGGAGATTGACCTGGATGTCCAGAATAAGTCGCGCAATGATCATCATCTCCATATCTGCCGCCGTCGCGCTTCCTTACCAGAAGACCTGTTCCAGGGATCGGGAGGGGATTGACAGTATGGAAATACAGTTGCCACAGCAAGAACCGGTTTCCGATCAAAAATCACCCCATGATTATCTCAAGGCCAGGAAAAATGACGTCCTGACCGAGGAATACATTGAAATCGCCTCCGATTCATCCTGGTGGTATAGGAAATTGGATAATAGAGCGTTCAGAGTGGGTGAGAGACTTGAATTTTCGGTGAAATACGGTAAGCTGCCGGCCGGCAGCGCGGTAATGGAGATCCCCGGAATTATTGAACTTGACGGTCACGATTGTTATGAAATCGTCTCCACCGCCCAGAGCAACAACGTTGTTTCTGTTTTTTATAAGGTCCGCGACACGGTCAAGACATTTGTCGATATTGACGGTATTTTCCCGCATAAGTTCTGGAAAAAACTCCGTGAGGGAAGCTATAAGACAGAGAAGACGACGATTTTCGACCAGAAGAATCATTATGCCGTTACCGATGGCGATACCATTCCCACCTATACTTTCGTGCAGGACGCCTTTTCCAGCCTGTATTACATTCGGACCCAGGAGCTTACTGCGGGGCAGGATATATTCATTGACAATCATACCAGCAAAAAGAATTTTCCCTTGAAGTTGAAGGTTCTAAAAAAAGAGAGAGTCAAAGTACCGGCGGGGGAATTCGATTGTGTGGTTGTTGAACCGATGATGAGGGCCGAGGGGATTTTCAAAGCCAAGGGCAGGATCCGGGTCTGGCTTACAGACGATCAATACAAAATGCCGGTACTTATGAAAACCGAAGTGTTTTTTCTGGGTTCCATTTCCGCACAGTTGAAGGAATTTGAACGGGGACGAATAGAGGAAGAGTTTGAGTAAGTATAAGAGACTGAACCTTTCGAAAGTAAAGACTATTAAATCATCCGAAAGAAAAACCAGGTCGGATATATCGAATTTCGGCAGAGCCGTTAATCCTGAAAAACCTGTTTCGGAATTATTAAATTCGCTGCCGTCCTTTCTAAAGGCGGCCGACCTTATGGAATTATCCGGAAAAATTGCCGGGGCGAAAATCGACGGAAAAGAGATTATCTGGATGATGGGCGCCCATCCGGTTAAGGTTGGATTATCGCCATTAATTATCGATTTGATGGAGGAGGGATTCGTCAGTCATCTGGCGGTGAACGGCGCCTTCATGATTCACGATATGGAAATAGCCTTTTTCGGAAGGACCTCGGAGGATGTGGCGGAGGGACTCGAGAGCGGCAGTTTCGGAATGGTGGAGGAAACCCCCAATATGATCTTCGAGGCCGTCTCTCATGCGTCGGAAAATGAATCGGGGCTCGGTGAGGGATTAGGCTGGTACATAAAGAATAAATCACCGAAGTTCAAAGAACACTCCGTTCTTATGAATTGCTATATCAGAGATATCCCGGTTTCGGTGCATCTGGCCATAGGAACCGATACCATCTCACAGCACCCCGGTTTTGA
Organism: Candidatus Zixiibacteriota bacterium; assembly: GCA_020348065.1. Lineage (GTDB taxonomy): Bacteria > Zixibacteria > MSB-5A5 > UBA10806 > UBA10806. The sequence goes on along the minus strand of CP070742.1, from coordinate 3,421,706 downwards.
CGGCGCTCTGTTCGGCAGACTGACAGGGGACGATTTTTTAATTATGGCCGAATCGGTTTCCGGTCTTGAAGGCGGAGCGGTAATCAATTTCGGATCGGCGGTTGTTTTGCCGGAGGTGTTTTTGAAGGCGCTTACGGCGGCGCGCAATGTCAGAGGAAAGATAGAAAACTTCGCGGCGGCGAATTTTGATATGATACAGCATTACCGACCCAACCTGAACGTCGTTAAAAGGCCCGTCTCCGGATCGGGCCGGGGTTACAGCTTTACGGGTCATCATGAGATAATGATGCCGCTTCTGGCCGTCGCAATTAAACATAAATACAAAGAATTGACAGAAAGGTCTTAGGATGTCTAAGCTTGTTGAATGTGTTCCGAACTTTTCAGAGGGAAGGGATCCCCAGGTATTGGCCAAGATCTTGGGAGAGATAGAATCCGTCGAGGGAGCGCAGCTGCTGGACCAGGAGATGGACAAAGATCACAACCGCGCCGTGGTCACCGTGGTCGGCGAACCGGAACCGGTTAAAGAGGCCGTGTTTAAAGCTATCGCGAAGGCGGCTGAGCTTATCGATATGGAGAAACATAAGGGAGAGCATCCCAGGATGGGAGCCACCGACGTCTGTCCCTTTATCCCGATATCCGGAATTACAATGGAGGAATGCGTCCAGCTGGCCAAAGAACTGGGGGAAAGGGTCGGGAATGAACTCGAAATACCGGTATACCTTTACGAGGAGGCTGCTACACGTCCGGAGCGCGAAAACCTCGCCGATGTCCGTCGGGGCGAATATGAGGGCATAAGGGATTCGATAGCCACCGATCCCAAAAGAAAGCCGGATTTCGGACCGTCTAAAACCCATCCCCGGGCCGGCGCTATCGCCATCGGAGCCAGGCAGTTCCTTATAGCGTTCAATGTTTATCTGGATACGCAGAATTTAAAGATCGCCAAAGATATTGCCAACGCCATCAGGCACGCCCAGGGCGGGTATCGTTATGTGAAAGCGATGGGTTTTGAGATAAAGGAACGAAGGCAGGTCCAGATTTCGATGAACCTGGTTAATTACACCAAGACGCCCATATTCAGGGTTTTTGAAACCATAAAAAGCGAGGCCAATCGCTACGGCGTGCCGATCGTGGGTTCCGAGGTCGTGGGTCTTACTCCGCTTCGAGCCATAACCAAGACCGCCGATTTTTATCTTCAGCTTGAGAATTTCAAAATGAACCAGGTTCTCGAATACAAGTTGAAGTCCCGGAAGGTTGCGGCCAAAGAGGGTACCAAGGGTTTTCTGGAGCTTGTGGCCGGGAAATCTGCCACTCCCGGAGGGGGATCGGTTTCGGCGCTGGCCGGGGCGCTGGCCGGGGCGCTGGGTTCCATGGTGTGCCGCCTGACTATCGGAAAGAAAAAGTACGCCGATGTGGAAAAAGAGTTGGCGGAAGTTTTGAATAAGACGGAGGCGCTGAAATCTGAACTGGCATTCCTAATTGAGGAGGACGCCCAGGCGTTTGACCAGGTTATGATGGCGGCCAAAATGCCCAAATTTACCGATTTCGAGAAAAAACAAAGAGACGCCAAAATCCAGGAAGCTACAATCCAGGCTACCTCTATTCCGCTGGAGGTTATGGAGAAAGCCGTAACCGTTCTGGAGCATCTGCCGGTCATTGCCGAGAAGGGAAATGTCAACTCGATTTCCGATGTCGGGGTGGCCAATCTTATGGGTGTTTCGGCGGTAAAAGGCGCCTATATGAACGTAAAGATAAACCTGCCTGGTATCGATGATGAGAACAGGCGAAAAGAATTCATCGAGAGTGCCGATAGCCTCTTAAAGAAAGCGGAAACGCTTTTCGAGAAAACCGATAATATCGTTAAAGAGAAACTGGGATGAAGAAAGAGTATATAGATCTTCACATTCATACCAAAGCTTCCGACGGTATATTCAGTCCCGCCCAGGTTGTCGAAGTGGTCCTGAAACTGGAATTAAAGGCGTTTTCGATAACCGACCACGATACCATTAACGGTTTCGCCGAAGCGGAGAAATTGATTCGGGGAAATAATGTAGAAATCATTCCCGGAGTGGAGCTTTCCTGCCACTACCGGGGCTCGGACGTTCATATACTGGGCTACTACATCGATTACGCGAATCCCGAATTCGAGAAAAAGATCTTTAAGTTCAGGCAGGAGAGATATGAACGGGGCGAGGAAATGGTATCGAGGTTGAATGAATTGGGGATAAACCTTTCCATGGAGACGGTCAAAGATATCGCCGGCAAAAGCGCGGTGGGAAGACCGCACGTGGCGGACGCCCTGCTCAAGGAGGAGTTTGTTCAAACCTATGACGAAGCCTTCGCGCGATATATCGGCTACCACGCCCCGGCATATGTCCCCAAGCAGACATTTACGCCAGAGCAGGGAATCGACCTGATTCATCTTACCAGGGGGGTGGCGGTCCTCGCCCATCCCGGAACATTGAAGCACGATGAATTTGTGCCCGATTTTATCGCCATGGGCCTTGACGGTATAGAGGCTTATCATTCCCAGCACAGCCGAAACGATGTCACCCGCTACAAAAACATGGCGGATAAATTTGGCGTTATATATACCGGAGGTTCCGATTGTCACGGGCCTCGGAAAGGAAATGTCCTGATAGGCAATCAGCGTATACCGTACAAGATCCTCGAAAATTTAAAAAAAGTCAAGGAGAGCAAATAGTGTCCAGATCAATCGCCCCCGTTTTGTCTTTAATTATAATGTTATTTAATATCTCCTCGGGTGGGGTCTCCGGGTCGGTTCAGCTTATCATCGACAGGGCTGCAGAAATAAGAGGCGAGAAACCTATGATAGAACTGGATTCCGATCTTCCCCCCATTAAATGCGGCACTCCGGTAATGATAGCCTTACACGAAATGGAGAAACGGGGACTGCCCATTCCGGCATCCACTCTTCAACGTCCGGATATGCTTGAATGTACGTACGGCGGCACACATTTCTTGATACATTATGATAGCATCGGCGCGAACGCCTGTTTTCAGGCAAACGTTGATGTCAGCCCGGCCGATGGTGTTCCTGATTATATTAATGAGCTGATGGAAATATTTGAATATGTCTGGCAATACGAAGTTGAATTTTTGAATTATATAGAACCGTTAGCCGATAACGGTCGCGGAGGCGATAATAGACTGGATGTTTATCTCCTCGATCTCGGAGCTGGAGTATACGGTTATACGGTTCCCGATCGCGATTCGATTAATCAATATCAGATGCCGGGGTATATCGAGATCGATAACGATTTTGCGGGAACGCAGTACGAGGGTTCGCTCGAAACCGTACTGCAGGCCGCGAGGGTTACCGCCGCTCATGAATTTTTCCACGCCATTCAATATGCCTATGACGAAACGGAATTTGATTATATTGACATTAATAATTGGACCACGTATAAGCCCTGGTGGCTGGAAGCGACCGCCACCTGGATGGAAGATATCGTGTTTGATGACGTCAATGACTACTTAAACTACCTTCCGTACTTCCTGCGTTTTCCTCATATGAGCCTGGGGACTTTTTCATACGCCGTAGGTTCGGTGGAGTCTTACCACCCCTACGGCGCCTGCGTGTGGCCGATATATCTCTCCGAGAAATATGGTGTGGATATGATTCGAGAGATCTGGGAAGGCTGTGCGACGGTTCCCGGATATAATTTACTTAATGTAACGGACAGCCTTCTGCGATTCCAATTAACCTCGCTCGAAAAGAGCTTCCTCGAGTTCGCGGTATGGAATATAAAAGTCGGAGAATACGCCGATCCCGATTCCTCATACGATGAGGGGGGATTCTTTCCTTTTCCGGATACCTCGGTCAACATCGGTACGCTTCCCGCAATACCGCTGGAATTCGGCGGAATAGGAATCCCTCCTGAACATCTCGGCGCAAATTATATTGTGATAAATACCGGCTATGGCGAGGGCGGGGTCGGGATCGATTTTAACGGTGAGGACCTCACTGACGCCGGCTGGCATGTTGCCGCGGTGGGGCACAGGCAGGGTTACAGCCCCTGGAGAGACATAGATGTCGTTCCGTTGACCGGATCGGGCCTGGGTGAATGGCGAGATTGGAATCTTTACTGGGATATTACGCTGGTAATTACGGTAGCCGGTCTCACCCCGTTTTATGACAGTTACGATTATAACGGCACGGTATGGTTTGACGCGTCTTTGGTGGGAGAGGGATCGCCCCCCGAATTTAAGCTGATTTCGGCTTTTCCATCTCCCTTTGTAATAAGCGACGCCGCTAGTGAGGTTACCATCAGGTACAGTCTCGATCTGCGATACGATAACGATGATATATCAATCTGGGTGTTTGACCTGTCGGGAAACCGGGTGAGGGGGATTGAGGATGTCCGAACCGATTTCGGTGCGCAAAACGGCGCTGTTTGGGACGGGAAGAACGATAACGGCGAATATATCGCGTCGGGAGTATATATCATCCACCTGGAGGGAGCGGGCAAGTCGTCCTCGATGAAAATCGCCGTGGTGAAAAACGCTAATTAGGATGAGCTCGAAAAGCAATTCCATATTCAGCATGTCGGGTGTCGCCCGGGTAGGCGTATTCGCCGCGCTGGCGTTCGGGATCAACACCCCGTTTCTGGCGCTTCCCAATATAGAGCTTTTCAGTTTCTCGCTTTTTTTATCCGGTCTTTATCTGGGGAAAACCGGGGGTGCCGCAACGGCCCTGATCGCGGGAATAATATTTGTGTTTTTCAATCCCAATGGCGCCCAGCCGATTCTGGCAATAGGATTGGTTCAGCTGTTCGGGTTTTTGCTTTTCGGATTCTGCGGAGGTCTGGTCAGGTCGGCAGTTTTGAAAAAAGATAATATAAAACTCACCATCGTGGTATTGCTCGTATCGGGAATAATCCTAACCGTCTGGTACGATCTTACCACCAACCTGGCCTTCGCCTATATTTTCGGACCGTTCTGGCCCGCGCTTGCGGCGGGGCTCGGTTTCAGTATTATACATACCGTAAGCAATACGATAATTTTCGGGATTTCAGGAGTCGTTGTTCAGAAGATTTGGAAAAGAATAGAATATATCATGCCGCCGCTGGCTGCATTTTAATAGTCATATCGATCGTGTCCGTATCGATAGCGCGGGACGTATCTCCCGGCGCTTCCCGGAACGTCGAGCCGGATAAGGCAATATCCGATGCATCCGGAATGGAAGGCAAAGCCGATTCCGCCAAAAAAATACCCGGGGCTATATTCGATGAGGAAAAACCCGACAGCCTCTCCGAATCTCCGGATACATTAATCTCCGAAGAGCTTCCGGACACAGCGGTTATGGTGTGCGAGGAAACAATATTCCCTACTGCCTACTATCGCAGGAATTATCTCTCGCGGGGAGTCGGCAACGAATTAAAATGCGAACCGAATATTTTTATGCACAGTCCGGGGCCGGTGGGTTCGCCGCAGATTCCGTTACATTATTTGAACGTTCCCGGAATTGAATTATATATCAATAACCATCCGTTTTTATGCAATGATATCTACAGGCCGTACAAAATCGGCAGCGACCTGAACGCCGTCCCCTGGGAGATTCTCAACGAAGTATACTGGGACGATAAACGCTCGCTCGATAACAGGCTTCATCTCGATCTCGGAAGGCCGCCGGATGATGAGAACAGGTCCGACATCGAGGTCTCCAGGGGACCTTATGGATATAATTCCAGCAGGTGGCGTTTCTTCAGGCCGTTCGGCGAAAAAACCTATAGCTATTTCACGGTCGGGTTCAAAAAGTCCGGCGGCTATCTGCAGAATTCCGCCTGCGACGGTTATCATGTCACCGGCGGCGGCTCCCGCGTTGTATATGACGGATTACTTTCGGTAAACCTGTGGAAATACCGCTCCAAAACCGGCGTAAATTCGTTCGAATATCTAACCCCTCAAACTTTCCGGCACAGCCGCACCACCCGTAGATACGAGGTTTCATATTCCAGGGAGATCGGGACATATTTTAATCTTAAATCATCCGGAATATATCAAAAAAACGGACTTATCGCGAAAGATTTGGCCGATACTATTTCAATCGATAGAGATATCGGGGGAGGAAAAATATCAATTGGAAAGAATGTGGCCGCCAATGATATCGATCTGGGGATGAGTTATTACAGACTGCGAGCCTATAAACTGGTCGGGATCGAACCGGCGGTAAACCTGTTTGAGTATTTCGGAAAAGTATCGGGGAATCAAAGCGGGTTCGATTATAAGTTTGATATGATATATTCATGGAATGGCGTGGATCACGGAGCTTTTTTGCCCTCGGCTTTTGCAGGGTATGAAATCAATCGAATGTTCAATCCTTTTGTTTCGTTCTCGCGTTCGAGGAGGATACCGGATCTTAATTTAATGTATTTTGATGATTACGTCAGCGGTCTGGGCGTTGCCGGGACACTGGAATCTTATCGGTTCGAATCGTCCCGCCATCTTCGTTTTCCGGTGATATCCGAGTTTAAGATCGGGACAGAGTCCGAATTCGATTGGTCGAGCTGGAAGGTGACGGCGTCATTCATTAAAATCGAAGAACAGATATACCTGTCATACCGGAGCGATACTGCCGGTACGAATTCAGTTTCTCCGATAAATTATGATGATGAGCTTTTGGAGGTTTCCGGCAGTATGAATTTCAGATATGGTTTGTTTGACGGCGAGCTGGGAGGATCGTACAGACGTTGGAAAGATGCATATTTCAATGACGGACTCGAGAAGGGCCCTGCCGTTATAGGATTCGGGAGATTCTCGGCGTCGAGGTCTTTCTTTTTCGATGATCTTTTTCTGGGAGGATCACTGGAATTCCGAGGGGCGTCCAGACAGGATTACCGCTCGGTCCGGGCGGGTTTGACGGATTGGTTCGGGATTTTTAACGGCAGGCTGGAGTTCCGCTATAAGGATTTCATATTCTGGTGGAACGATGATAATCTTCTTAACAGCAATTACACCAGCTGGTGGCCGTATCCGGAGACCCCGCGAACCCTCTGGTGGGGATTCAGATGGAGATTTTATGATTAGAAAATGAGGGATTTCTTAATATATCGAAAGGAATACGGATGACCCGCGAAGAGGCCCTTGAATGGGTGAAATCGGAAATAAAAACAAAAAATCTGGTAAAGCATATTCTCGCGGTGGAGGCCGGATGCAGGGAGCTGGCAAAACATTTCGGGGAAGATCCCGATTACTGGGGATTGGCGGGGTTGCTTCACGATATCGATTATGAGAAAACCCTGAAAAGCCCGGCCCTGCACAGCAAAATGGCCGCCGAATGGCTGCGGGAAAGGGAAATAGACGATGATATCATATACGCCGTCATGGCCCACGCCGAGCAGGTGGAACCGAAATCGAAACTGGATTGGGCCTTGTTAACTGTCGATCCTGCCACCGGACTGATAGTTGCCGCCGCGCTAATGCATCCCACCAAATCCCTGGCGGGATTGGATACGGAGTTTCTTCTGAAGAGATTCAAGGAAAAACGGTTCGCGGCCGGCGCCCGGAGAGAGACCATCGCGGCGTGTTCCAGCATCGGTTTGTCGCTTGAAGAATTCCTGGGTATTGTGCTAAAAGGCATGCAGGGTATCTCCGATGAACTCGGCCTCTAAAATCGTCTTCATATTATTTTTTATTCTATTCTTACCGCAACAGTCCTGCGCAGAAAATGGAAAAAGAGACGACTGGTTAGGAAAAGACAAGTTCAAACATTTTACAATCTCCGCCTTTTATTCCGGCGGTATTGCGATGGTCGCCAACCGTCATTTCGATATGAAAAAGAACGATTCGATAATGCTGGGAGTTGGAATTACCATATCCTTAGGAGGGGCTAAAGAGATTTACGATCACTCCAGAACCGACGAAACGTCCAGCATCAAAGATTTCATCTGGGATATCGGCGGGGTTATCGCAGGCGCCGCCATCGCGTCATTAATAATATGAGCTATTCCCGAACCAGAATATTCAGCTGGTCGCTTTACGATTTTGCCAACACTATGTTTTCCATGAACGTGGTCAGCCTGAACTTCCCGCTCATGATAAAAAGCGTTTACGGCGGCGAGGATATAAACCTCTCCATAGCCCGATCCTCGGCCATGGTGCTGGTAGCCCTGACCATGCCGCTTGCTGGAGTCGTAGCCGATAAGTTTCGCAGACGTATGCCGCTGGCGATAGCTCTTACGTTATCGTGCTGCCTGGCCACAATGTCGCTGGGGCGCGGCGGTTCGATGACGGTTCAACTGGCCATATTCGCCGTGGCGGTTTTCAGCTACCAGGGCGCGCTGGTTTTCTATAACGCCGTATTACCTCAGGTTGCCGGTCTAAGAAAAATGGGACGGGTTTCGGGTTACGGTGTAGCGTTGGGCTATACCGGGACCATTTTCGGCCTGATCGTGGTCGGATCGCTTTGCGGCGCCGGATGCTATTCCGATACTTTCACGCTCACGGCTCTCCTCTTTCTTCTTTTCGCTTTGCCTTTCTTTTTTACCGTAAGAGATGAAACCCCCGGACCATTTAAAAAGGTGATATCAACGGTAATCGACTCAATCAGGAATATTGCCGATGTTTTCAGAGATGCCCGCTCCAGAACCGGCGTTTTGAGGCTCTTGGCCGGACGGTTCTTTGTGGTCGAGGCGCTGGAAACTGTTATTTTTTTCATGGCCGTCTTTTTGAAAGAGGCTGCGGGGTTTTCGGATAAAGAAATAATCATTGGAAATCTTAATGAGATAACGGTTTTCCTGGTTGTGGTAACGGTTTTCACGGCGGTAGGATCGTTCATATGGGGTTTTATCTGCGAAAAAATCGGGCCCAGAAACGCCCTTCTGGGAACGGTAATCTTGTGGATTATAACTCTCGGCGGGATAATTTTATTGAAGGATAAAAACCTCTTTTATCTTTTCGGATCCCTGGCGGGAATAGCCCTTGGCGGGGTATGGACAGTGGAAAGACCTCTTCTTATTAATTTGGTTGGCGATAACGAGAAACTTGCCGAGTATTTCGGGCTTTTTGCGCTTTCGGGACGGATGGCGGCGGTTATAGGACCGATAATATGGGGATTGACAGTGCTTGTGTTCGGCGCTCTGGGGGCGATTAAGTATCGGTTCGCGGTCGGTTCGGTGCTTATCATGATGGTTGCCGGATTCTTCGTTCTGAGAAAGGTGCCTGATGCCAGATAACGATTATTACGAAGTCATCGGCGTAATTCATATTCACTCCAATTATTCCGACGGCTCCAAGCATATCGGCGAAATCGCGAAGATAGGGGAGCACGCCGGGCTTGATTTTTTAATGTTTTCGGATCACGGTACCTTAAAACCTCTGGAGGACGGTCATCAGAGATTTTACGGCAAAGTCGCTGCCATAATCGGTTATGAGATAGAGGATGAAAATGACGAGAATCATTACCTCGCCTTCGGACTGGATAAAACGCTTGAGAAGGGGATCGATCCGGATGAATATGTAAAGGAAGTTCACGGGGCGGGAGGATTGGGAATAATCGCGCATCCCGATGAGGTCAGGGATGCCCTGCCTCAATATCCCTGCTTTCCCTGGACGCGTTGGGATGTAAAGGGTTATGACGGAATCGAAATATGGAACCACATGTCGGCCTGGATGGAATCGTTGAAACGGATAAATATGCTTAAAATGGCTATTATGCCCCGGCGGAGCCTTCGGGGGCCGACCGCCAGGATCCTGGAAAAATGGGATGAGATAGCGAAATCCCGCCCGGTAGCCGGGATCGGTTCCACAGACGTACATGCCCATATTTACAGAAAGGGGTTAATAAAACTTACCATATTTCCATACAAGGTCCAGTTTAGATCGATTAGGACACATCTGTTGTTGCATCGGCCGTTTTCCGGCGATATCATATCGGCTCGCGATCAGGTTTTTGAAGCTATCAAAAATTGCAGGATTTTTGTCTCGAATTTCCGTTGGGGGGACGCTCGCGGATTCCAGTTTTTTGCGAGAAGGAAAAACAGAATCTTCCGGATCGGCGAAACCCTCGATTTTTCAAGCGAGCTCACGCTGAATATGTATTCGCCGCAAGACGCCGATATAAGGTTGATTAAAGACGGCCGACCGGTATTGACCCAGGTAGGACGCGGTTTCGAAATAGCCGTTCAATCGCCGGGGATTTACAGGGTTGAGCTGTATAAGAATAAAAGAGGATGGGTTTATTCAAATCACATTCGTATTCTATCAAAAAAGGAAGGGTGAAACGACCCTGGATAGAGGGGGGCTGGAACTACCCAGGCATAAGTTTCACCCTTGAGTGCACACCAATTACTATATTTCCTCTCGAGATGTCAAGCATAAATTGCCTTCCGCGGCAAAAAAAGCGCCGTTTCCGGCGCCTAATTCAGCCCCTGCTTCAATTCTATCAGGCTGGTCTGGAAATTTGTTGTCAATGAATTACTTACGGATTCCACCAGTAATTGATTTTCGCCAGGAAAACATTATCCGAAGCCGTGTTGAACATATCATTGAAATCTCTATCGAAACCGAAGTCGCCAGACTCGTCGGAGCGGTCGCGGGCCTGCGTCCAGACGATATATAAATCGGAGCCGGGCATATATTCCCAGCGGAAAACCGCGTTTAGCTTGAATGATTTGTAGTTGAAATCCGGATTTTCATCATAATCAACGGTCAACTCCGTAAATTCATCGAATGGAATAAACTGTTTAATATTGGAATAATCGCCTGCACCGATAAAGAACTGGCTGTACAGTATCAGGGTCATGTTCCTGCGGAAGGTCATGGTGCTTCTCAAATTCATATTTACTTCTCTGTAATCCAGTTCTCCGAATATATCGACCCTTTCGCCGCTCTCGTTTTCGGTATCGGTCAGCCAGCGGGATACGTTGTCCATAGTCTCTATTCCGGGACCGATTGAGAATGTCAGGTTTTCACGCGGCCGGAGTTTAAACGAGAGATAAAAGTCGGCCCAGGAACCGTCCCTCACGGTGCCGATAGAGGGATTTACATTTACCATAAACGGTTTGCTGTTATTGGACTCGCCCCAGATCCAGAAAGACCAGGTTTGAGGTATTTTAACCAGCGGGCCTCCTCTGGTTTCGCGGTCATCATAATGGGGTAAATCCACGGCGATTCCCAGCCCCGCTGTCCAGAGGTTTACAAACTGGAACCCGTTATTGTAATTGCCCCCCAGCGAAATCAGGTCTCCGTCGAGATTCTGTCCTTCCCAGTAGTTGATGTTATGAAATCCCTGCTGCAATATCCAGACCGGTTCGGCAATGCGGTACTGGAGCCAGCCCCAGCTGCCCAGCCAATTCGGCCTCGAAAGATACCCCGTTTTATTAAGATCCAGATCCCGGGATTTGTATTCTACCGCGAAAGTCCCGCGTATATGTTTGCCTGAATTTTTACTGAATTCGGCGCCTATGCCTATCCCGGATTCGCCTCCGCCCAGACGGCTTCCGACTGTTTGCCCGCTGAACGAATATTCTCTTCCCCTGATGAGTAATTCCCAGTCCATTCCGCCGGTGTAGGTCGGCGTGGAACCTTTTTGATGGTGAGTCGTAGTTAAGATTCCTATTGAAGAACCCGAATCGAATTCCTTCTTCACTCTGGCGATGTTGTAATTCGCTTCGTCCATAACCACAGCTCTTATTTGCTCGCCGTCCGTAGTAATATAGCTGGCGTACTCTCTTTCCGTAACCGCGTTTAACAATCCCAGTTCCCATCCGTTGGAGGTTTTTCCAGTCAGCTTGGCCGCGCCCAGTATGGTGGTGCGATCGGGATGTTTCAGCCAATAATCAAGATCGTCAGGAGACGCGCTGGGCGCGCGGCCTATCCTGCGAGAATAAAAAAGCCGGTAATCGGTATTGAATTTATTCGCGCCTTCAATAAAAAAGGGACGTTTCTCCTCGTAAAACGTTTCAAAAGTGGACAGATTAATTACGGCCGGATCAGATTCCACCTGCCCGAAATCGGGATTTATAGAGGCGTCAAAAGTCATGCTGGGAGTTATGCCGTATTTTAGATCAATTCCTATATCGGAATTCAGATCCAGGCCGTCTTTGCGGTTTACCGCACCCGGATCATTATGCTGAGACGATACGAAATAGGGAAGAATTTCAAAATGCCGAGCAGGCTTGATTCCCTTTAAATTCACCAGATGCCGGAAAGCGGAGATATCATCGGCGTGCGTTTCGGTATTATAATGCCAGATCACATATTCGTTTTTGCTCATAATATGCCTGTAGAAATTAACTCCCCACACGTTTTCTTCCGCCTCGTTGAAACGGAGACAATGATAGGGGATGCGGAATTCCGCGCTCCAGCCCTCGGGTCCCAGATGAGTCTTAACCTCCCACACGGAGTCCCAGGTTATATCATAATTATCGCCGACCCCGAAGCGGTAACTGTCTCTCATGGTTCCCGAGGCGTTGACTTCGAAGAAAAACGATGACATGTGGTCGTGGAAGCTATCGATCTCGAGCTGGACCCGGTCCGCGGCTATCCCACTGTCTCTCTCGCCCAGGATCATGACCATTTTTTTCGGTTCGCTTTCATAACACATGAATCCCACATATATGGCGGTTTCGTCGTATAGTACGGTTACCTTAGTGGGTTCGGACGCCGGCTTGCCCTCGTTGGGGGTGTACTGTATAAAACCGGTTACCGACTTGCCCTTCATCCACGCCTCTTCACTAAGCATCCCGTCAATTTTAATGCTTTCGCTGATTTTCGTTGCCACGGCTTCCTCACCTGTCAACTTGGATTCCGCTATAACCAGCGACCATGTAAAAAACAGAATTAGTAAAAATAGTAGTTGCTTCTGCACGGGACCTACCTCCACCATAATTTTGCGGCCATTGATTTACATATTTTACATACGGATTTTTGCGGTTTTGGTTGCTATGTGTTAATTACAGGGAAACAGGCGATTTTTGCATTATGCAAAATGTAAGCGAATGATTCGTATTAACCGATATAATTGGAGGGGGGAAGTTTTTCGGTCTTTTTTCTGTGATTTGTGCTGGATAATTTCGCCGGGTTCGCCGGGTTGGATTTAAACGTCGCCTCGGCCTCAATGACCATATCGGCGGTTATGCCCCGGGTTTTCTGCATAGCGGTTTTTGCCTTTTTGGCGTTTTCCTTTAAGAGGTTCGCCGCCGATGGTATTTTCTTAATTCCTTCCATCAAATAATATATCGGCAAAAATCATGAAAAATTATGGTTTTTCTCAGGTTGACATAATATCATCGCGGATTTAATATTATCATAATGAAACAAAAACCGATCGGAAAGCTCCCGCTTTTCTATGGCCTGAAACTCCGTCATGCGATTGCGCTCCTGACGTGCCTGGCGGTCATTTTGATTTTCGCCGGCTATTTTTCAGTAAAGGTGGGGCAAAACGCCGCTTTTGACGCGTTGACTTCTCAGGGCAGAGCCCTGACCGAGTCGCTGTTATCTTCAGCTGATATCATTATTGAGGCCGATGACGAGTTTATCGAACTGGGATTGGATCAGCTCATGGATAAAATTCCGCTCGAATCCGATGAAAAACTTCGGTCCGACAGCGCCCTTGACAGCCTTAGAATATTATCCGACGCGGACAGGATCTGCTTTATAGATAATAATAAAATAATGGCCTCTTCGTTACGGCGCAATTCCATTATCGGGAACAACGAGATCGAGGTCTGGATAGATTCCCTTGCTATAGATCCCGAAGCGCAGATAATCTATGAACTCCGCGAGACCGACGGAGATCGCTACCTGTGGAGTTTTTTCCCGTTTGACAATGAAGCGGGTCTATTTGTATCGAAAAAATGGCTTCTGGGAAAATACGGCAACCAGAAATTGAGCCTCTACTATTTATTGAATCAGGTCGCTCAGGAATCGGGCGTGGAGTATATAATGCTTCAGAACCTCGAGGGGATTATCTTCGCGTCGAAAAAAATAGCCTCCATGCCGCGTATATCTGATGATGAATTTCTCCTGGAATCTCTGGATAGCGATACCACCAGGAGCAGAGTGATACCCTTTCAGGATCGCGAGGTTCTCGAAACCGTCAGCAATTTTAAATCGAAAGAGTTCGAAGGTCTTTTCCGCGTGGGATTATCCATGTATGGTTATCGGAAAATAGCCGGCGGCATGAAACGCCAGGTCTGGTTCGTGGTGGCGGCGTTGATAATTGTGGGCATGATCGGATTCGCCACCGTAGTAGGATATCAGAACTACGATCTCTTAAAGGCCGGGCTGCTCAAGGCCAGCGCCATTTCTCAAAGCCTCCTGGATTCCATACCGGGCCCGGTGGCGGCGATAGATTCAAAGAACAGGATAACCGATATAAACTCCGCCGCCAGGTCATGTTTTGGTTTACAGGCGGGCTATGCCGACGGCAAAGATTATTTCGATTTATTCCCGAAAGATCCATTCCGGTTTAAAAATGTTATTTCCGGCAAAAGAAGCGCCGGCTTCGAAAACTCCATGGGGCAGGATGGAGAACGCTATTTTGTGACTTCGACCCCTCTGTTTGCGATGGATGGCTCGGTAATAGGAGCTATAGCGGTGGCACAGAATATTACCGCCGCCAGAAAACTCGAAGAAATGGCAGAATCGAGAAGACGGCTGTCGGAGATGGGAGCGCTGGCGGCATCCATGGCGCACGAGATTCGTAATCCCTTAAACGCCATAGGCATAACCATTCAACGCATGAAAAACGAAATCAAGCCGGCGGATAAAGAGGATAATTATCGCAGGTTTATGGACGGTCTCAGGCAGGAGATTACCAGGCTCAATTCCATTATCGAGAAATTCCTGGCCGTCGCCCGATCCGTAAGGCCGGAGATGACCTCCATTTCCAGCGATGATCTGATCAGAAGAGCCCTGGGATTATTCGCCGGCCAGGCGGAATCACTGAAAATAAAAATAAATTATGCGGGTCAGAAAGACTATGCCTTCGAGGGCGACCGGGATGGCCTCATTCAAGCTTTAGTTAATGTCATTAAAAACAGCGTTGAGGCTATCGGCGAAAACGGTAATATCGATATAAGCGTTAATGATATAGACGATAAGATAATAATCTCAATTGCCGATAACGGGCCCGGTATCGAGGATACAGCGTTGGTATTAAAACCGTTTCATACCACCAAGAGCGACGGTACCGGTCTGGGATTGTCAACGGCATCGAAAATTATCACCGATCATGGCGGCGAATTAATTATAGAATCATCACCGGGGCAGGGATGTAGAGTCGATTTTGTAATACCCTGTAAACGGAGTAAGATATGAGACTCCTCGTTGTAGACGATGAAGAACGTCAAAGAGAACTATTAACTGAGTATTTAAACGACAAAGGACATAAGACCCGCGCCGCCGAGAACGGGGAAGTCGCCCTGAATATGATTAAAAATGAGGGCGCCGAGGCGGCTTTCGTGGATATGCGCATGCCCGGAATGGACGGGCTTGCATTTATCAAAAGAAGCCTGGAGCTTTATCCCGATCTCGCTATCGTGGTTATGACCGCCTATGGTACGGTTGAATCGGCGGTTGAGGCAATGAAAGCCGGAGCGTTCGATTACCTTCTAAAACCGGTCGATCTCGATCACATAGAGTTGATCCTTTCGAAGATCGTAGAAACACATAGACTGATCGCCGAAAACCGATACCTTAAAAGAAAACTCGAAGAGGTCGAAATTCCGGAGGGAATTATCGGTGAATCCAAGGCTATAAAAAACGTTTTAGCGGATGTCCACAGGATCGCCCAATCCGACGCGACAATACTTATCAGGGGCGAATCCGGTACCGGGAAAGAACTGGTGGCAAATGCCATACATAACGCTTCGCCCAGGGCGAAAGGGCCTTTTCTGGCGGTAAACTGCGCGTCCTTGCCGGAAACCCTTCTGGAATCGGAACTTTTCGGTTACGAGAAGGGAGCCTTTACCGGCGCGGTCTCAAGGCGGCTCGGAAGATTTGAGCTTGCAGGTAAGGGCACTATTTTCCTGGACGAAATCGGCGATATTACCCCCGCCATACAGGTTAAACTCCTTCGGGTGCTTGAAAGTAAAAAAATCCAGCGCCTCGGAAGCGGCAAGGATATTCCTGTGGATATAAGAATACTTACCGCCACCAACAGAGATCTCGAATCTAAGATGCAAAACAGCGAATTTCGCGAGGACCTTTTTTACAGGTTGAACGTTATCCCCCTTACCATCCCGCCCCTTCGGGAGAGGCGTGACGATATCCTGCCGCTAACGGAGCATTTTATTAAAAAGTATTCGGTTAAAAACAATAAAAATATTAAAGGGATTACGGCCGAAGCCAAGGATCTTCTTTTGAATCACTCCTGGCCTGGAAACGTGCGGGAACTGGAAAACCTTATTGAAAGAGCCATAGTTCTCGTCCCCGGCGACGTTATCGATTTGAAAGATCTGGATCCTTTTATCGCCCAGCGGCCCGCAAGCCCCGCGCCCGGTTTTGATAATCTGAATCTGGAACATATCGAAAAACAGGCCATTATCGAAGCATTGAAAAGGACTGCCGGCAGCCTCACAAAAGCCTCCGAAATTCTCGGTATTCACAGGAATTCCATAAGATTGAAAATTAACAAATATGGCATAAAACATTAAAAACGCACAATCCTGAAGCGCGGAGCGAACAATTTTTGTGCGTTATTTCAGGGGCGACAGAGAAATAGATCCATAACCTGTTTATTGTCAAGCAGTTATCCATTGCCGATGTTTGGCATGGATGTTGTTTTATAAAAAAATGTGAAATGAGACGGAGGTTAAAATGAAAGCGGATTTTCTGAGAAATAGGTTCCTGGATTTGATAATCTTAATGGTTGCGGTTTCGTTTTTCAATATCTCCTGTGAAGATACCACCAAGCCCAGGGATATAACCCCGCCGCCGGTCCCGACCGGCTTAACCAGCACCACCGGCGATGGTGTGGTCTGGTTGGAATGGGATCCCATAATCGGTGTTCGCGATCTTGATGGTTACAGCGTTTACAGAAGTGTCGATAACAGCCTTTTCTACTGGCAGTCGGATACTGATAAAGATATAACCCATTATCCCGACTACGATGTTTTTAACGGCCAGACCTATTATTATGGCGTGAGCTCTTTCGATTACAATGGTAACGAGTCCGAGGTTTCGTTCGACTATATAGTCGTTTTCGATACTCCGCGACCGCAAGGATGGGATGTGGTTATTTACACCATGGCCGCCGATCCGGACTATTCAGGCTTCGATTTTTCCGCCGAAGACATCGTCGGATATAACAGCCTGAGAGCCGATTTCTACCTGGAATTCGACGACTCCCCCGGCATAGACACCTATTTCATTACTCTCGGAGCCAACGGCAGCGGAATTCAGGACATGGGACACACCGAATCGTTGTTCGATATTACTTACGCTCCCGATGACGGCTGGTCGGTACTGGACTATGCGGAAGCCATCGAGGGACACACCTATGTTATCAGGACCGTGGATGATCATTATGCCATGATCAGGATCACCGATTTCGACAGCTTTCCGGCCCGCAATATGACCTTCGACTGGGCTTATCAGATCGACGCTGGAAATCGCGAACTCAAAATCGGGGTACCGTCCAATGTCGCAGCGGCTCCGGACAGCTCGAATAATGTAAATTAGGAATTTGACTGGATAAGATGATGAATTATTTGAAAATAAGAAGCAAATCCGTTAAATTAGGAGCAGGTTTAACTGCCTGTTCTGCAGGAAAGGCGGTGGCGAAAATGAAATGGTTCAAGATAACTATTATGGTTGCCTTAACGGCGTGGATCGCATCCCAATCATACGCCTACGAATACTATGAGAACAACAACAGCGTCCCGGATATTGAGCTCTGGGTGAATAAGGGCCCCAATTCGACGTATTATTACGGCGAGGATATCGCCGTATATTTCCGGGCCGAGCAGGATTGTTACGTCGTGGTATATGATATAGATCCGTCAGGTGAGGTAACGGTTCTCTTCCCATCGAGTCCCTTTGGAAGCACTTACGCGACGGCCGGCACCGTTTACAGGATACCCGATTATCACGCCGATTTCGGCCTGGAGGTCTCCAGCAAATCCGGCACCGACTACGTTTTCGCGTATGCCAGTTACGATTATATCAATCCGCCCGATTTCATGCGTTATATCGGATATGAATACGGCGATCCCGATTATTACGACGACAGCTATTTTGTGATGGCCGTTCGCGGCGACATCGATGATTTTGTCGATTACGTCAGCGGTCGTCTGGCAAAAGGGCCCTATACGGTGACGCATACGAAATTTTCCGTGAACGCCAAATATCGTCATCATGTCAATTACCGTTACTGGGATCCCGACCCCTACTACGTCGGTTCTGTATGGGTGGGATGCGAATGGCCGGGCGCCGAGATATGGATTGACGGGATCTATTACGGTATCGCGCCGATATTAATACCGTCGATCTATTTCGGGCATCACTGGGTCTGGGTATATTATGGCGGTTATCCCTGCTACCAGCGTTATTTCTACATCGGCGGGTATCAGCGCTATTATATCCATGTGACCATCGATGAACGATACAGGGACTATCATCACCGCCGGAATTCTTTCAGAGACTGGAGATTTCACGAAAGACGTCACAGGAACGAGGAGGGATTTAGAGAGAAAGCCATAAGGGCAAGGCAGGACAAGATTCGCACCAAATCGCTTCCCCCGGCAATGGTGCTCGATCTCCAGGAAAAAGGCGGCATCAGGTCCGGCGCGCCGATCGTGGAGAACGCCAGGGCCGATATCCGTGCCCGCACCGAGAGAAACGTGGAAAACAGGGTCAGGGTGAAAGATCCTGAAAAGGGCAAGCGGATCCAAAACGAAGAGAAAATTCAAAAGAGATCGATAAAAGAGGAAAGAAATACCAATAGAATACAGTCGAAAAGAAGCAAAGATATCGATCAACCTGTAAGGTCGAAATATAATATTAAGGATGGCGATTACGACAAGAGATCCGGAAAAGCAAGCAAGAGTTCCCTGAAGGAAAAGAAGAGTTCGGATAAATCGAGCAAAAGTTCGGTCAAGGAGAGTAAGAAATCTAAAAGGGTAAAATCGGAGAGCAAAAAATCGAAAAGCTCTATTAAGAAGAGCGAAAGAAAATCAAAATCGTCATCGAAAAGCTCTTCCGATAAGGTGAAACAAAGTACCAAATCCTCGAAATCGCTAAAAAAATCAAGCTCAGATAGAGGGAAGAGAAGATGATAAAGAAAATTATGATACTTACGGTAATGGCCGCTTTTCTGACGGCCTCGCCCGCGCTGGCTATCCAGAAAAAGGGAAAAGACGAGTCAAAGTCAAAAGCCGCTTCACAGGTTCAGAAGAAATCGTCCGATACCGGCCAGCGGAATCAGAACGCAACTCCAGCTCCCCCTCCGACAGAAACCAAAAAATCATCGGGCTGGAAGCCGCCCAAAGAGGTGAAAAAAGACCGTTTTATTGACAACGACGACGATGGTATCAACGACAGGATCAACAAGCAACCGACGGTGAAGATTAAGAAAAAGGAAAAGCCCAAAGAAAAACCTGAACCGAAGGCCAAAGACTCCGGCAGTAAAAGCAAGCACAGGCCAAGATAGAATAAAGTAAAACTAAATTTTTTAGATGGCCGGGTTTTCGCACCCGGCCGTTTTTTTGTGTGGTGCCGGGTCACCCGATCCGGCACATATATCGTTGTCGTAGGGATTTGATTTATCAAATCCCGGCAGATTATAGCAAGGAACATGTACAAGGCATATCAGGTTTTATATAACAAGGTGATAAATATGCAAAAAGCGCTTAAAGAGAATCTCTGTGGTGCCGGGCCACCTGGCCCGGCACCTATATCATTACCGTAAGCGGTCGGTCCATACGGATCCGTCAGGATTAATCCGGCCGAGCTTTGATCTGCGCGTCACGGCTTGCCGTGACCGTTCTATCGTCTTTTGCGGTCATAGCAAGCTATGACTCGCAAAGGCACGGATCCGTCAGGATTTATCCGGCCGCAATTCCTCTTCCGCGCGATTAATCTTGACAATTTGACGAAAGATTCCCTAATTTGTTGTTGTGAGATACCTTTTACTTGCGTTATCGGCGGTTCTTTTGGCCATACCGGTTTCGGGGGAAGAGCCCATTGACGAAACGCCGGAGACTCCGGTTGTCACGGTTATGCGTATAAATTCAG
>CP070742.1:3366593-3401407 GCA_020348065.1 Candidatus Zixiibacteriota bacterium | reverse complement strand
GAACTGAAAGCCTCACTGGCTCCACGACCGATACCGACAATGCCTTTTCTATCTGTAAAACGGTTCTTAAGAGCATAGGCCCCATGAAGAGATATCGAGGATGCCCCGAGATCGAACAAAAAGGTGCCGGAGTATTCGTTATCCAGGGTAGCTTTAGCCATAAACACGCTGTTTTTGATATGTACATCGATCTCTTTACCGTCCCCGGTATATTCAAATGTTTCGGGATCATAGAATGAAACGAGTTCGTTGGCATAATCTACCTTGGTAACAAACCGAGAGAGAAAATCAAAACCGAGAATCCCGACAACCTCCTCGGCAAGCATTCGATTTAATTCCTTTAAATCTATAACTGCGACTGTTTGCTCGCTAAATTCAATGCCCCGTATGCTGAAAGTCGGTAAAGTCGCAAGTTTGACATCTACCGTTCCGCCCACAGTTGATCCTTTTAATTCGCCCTGCAGCTCCAAACCGAGTTGGTTCGCGTATTCCTCGCCAATAACCGACATGCCGGCGCCGGTATCGAGAATCCAATACCTTTCTTCGCAGTTAATGGTAACCGGGATATAAAGATGATTTCCTTTAAATTGAAAGGGGATATTCTCCGCTCTATCTCCCTCCAGAAACCTGTAATCCTTCTCACCCTCCTCCGGGGGATTAAACAGGGATGGGGCAATATCGGGATTGGAGACGTATTCGGACAGCACTATCTGCTGCTCCTGTCCGGTCTGATGCATGATCTGCCTGATACCAAACGCAATCATCAAACCATCGACATCTCTATAATCATCATAATATGAATCGTTACTATTATCGCCCTCGATCGAGACGCTTTTTTTAAGCAGAAAGGTTTCGGTACTATAATAACCGGTGTAGCTATCGTTATTGATGTTGTTTTCGATCTTTACCGCATAACAATCCTCGCCCTCGATAATCTCTACGCCTTCGAAGGAGGCCTTGAAAACGTCGGATTCGGGATCGGCATATTCGTATTCTGCCATCCGGATGCTTATCTTTTTACGCTTAATGGTGGCCTCATCCGGATTAGTCATCTTTTGCAGCTTGCCGTTGGAATCCAGCACCCACTTAAAATCGCCGTTATCCCCCTGGATCATTTTTATTATTCCCAGATCGGCCTCCATTCGAGAGCGGCCCGGTTTCTGAGACCAGGTCTTGATCGTTCCCTGGAGCCCGGCCACGGAAAGTTCGCCTTCCAAATAATGCCCTCGTTCCGCTTTTAGATTGCCAAGACCTCCGCTTGCTTCAAAATACCGATTCAAGATATCGTAAGGATCGTCGAGAGTGCCCTGCGCAATCGCCGCCGAGGCGAAAAGCACCATGAGCAATCCGGTCAATAGCAACCTTTGAAAATAAATCATCTTAAACTCCTTTCATTATATTTTATTAACGTAGATTCAATGCGAATGTTGCGAGATTGGCATTAACGATCTCCCTTCAATAGAATTACTGAGAACAATACTATTGAATTTATAGATTGTCCAATTTTAACCTTGACATTTAATGATAGTAAATACCTTTTACGATAAAAAAATGGATACAATGGCAAGGAAGGATTTTGTTTTATGGATACGAAACGACAGCTTTTAAGGCACTACCTTGCCGCGCTGGCCTATCGAACACAGAAAGCATTACGCGACGCCCCCGAATCCTTCGCCGATTTCAGGGCCAGGCCGGGAGTCAGAACGCCTCACGAGCTGGTGTTTCATATGACCGGGGTGATGGGTTACGCTCGCACATTTTTTATCGGCGGGGTATGGAGGCTGGAGAAAATGCCTTCCTTTCAACAAGAGATTCTACGGTTCCATGATCTGCTGGAGGATATTGGCCGGCACCTGGATAAAGGATCGCCCTTAAACAACACCACTCCTGAAAAGATGCTGCAGGGACCGTTCTCCGATGCCATAACCCATGCCGGGCAGTTGGCCATGCTCAGGCGGCTTTACGGCGATCCCGTACCTCCGGAAAATTTCATAGTGGCCGATATCGATCCCCGAAATCTCGGCCCGGAACAACCCCATCCCGTTAGCCCCGATGAGGTATGGGAAGAACCCGGTATAGAATAATCTCCATATACAAACGCCGCGCCGATTCGGTCATAAGCCTTTTTCTTTGGATGGCACAAAATAGCCCTTATCGTAGTTATATTAGATTCGATGAGACATTATGCGGGATGACAGGACCATAATAAAGGAGCAATAAAATGACATTAGATAGAAAAATCCGAAGAATCTTACAGGGCAAACCGACGCTCGAAGGCGCAGGCGTTCACCTTAAACGAGCGTTCGGCTTCAGCGAGGTGCCGGAGTTCGATCCCTTTCTGCTTCTGGACGATTTCAGGGGAGACGATCCCCGGTATTATATCCAGGGTTTTCCCTGGCATCCCCACCGCGGAATCGAGACCATCACATATATGCTCGATGGCAGCGTCGAACACGGCGACAGCATAGGAAATGAGGGCATCATAAATCCCGGCGACGTGCAGTGGATGACCGCCGGAAGCGGTATCCTGCATCAGGAGATGCCCAAAGGCGATAACGAGGGCCGCATGGGGGGATTCCAGCTCTGGGCCAATCTCCCGGCATCCCGCAAGATGATGGAACCCCGTTATCGGGATATCAAAAGCGAACAAATACCTGAAATCAATATGCCCAACGGAACTAAAATCAGGGTCATTTGCGGCGACGTGGGAGGGGTGGAAGGTTCCGCGAAGGATATCGTAATAAAACCGGAATTTCTCGACATCACAATGCCGGAAAATACCGATTACCTCCATCCTACCGAAATGGGGCATACCGTATTCGCTTATATTATCGAGGGTAAAGGATATTTTTCGCAGGAAAAAAAAGCGGCCGCCAATGAAAACCTGGTTTTATTCGATAATGGCGAACAGATAACGATCGCCGCCAGACGTGAAGCGGTTCGTTTTCTCTTGATTTCGGGCAAGCCTTTGGGCGAGCCGGTGGCCTGGCGCGGCCCCATTGTACTGAATACCCAGGAAGAGCTCGAGATCGCTTTTGCGGAATACAGGAACGGGACCTTTATAAAAAGCGAAGATTAATTAGAGCCGCCTGATACGGTCAACGTCGCCTGCAGACCAGCTCCCCTCTGCCGATAGGTACCACCACCGTGTCGACCCGCTCGTCAGCCAGCGCGTGATCTACAAATGGTTGAAGGATGTCGGCGTGGCTGATAACATTATCCGCCACGAATAAGCTTCCCTTCACCATAACGGGAATCATTAGATCGTAAAAATCGCGGTAGGAATCTTTCTCGGCATCGAGAAAACAAAATGCGATATCCTCGAGGCGATCCTTATGTTCTCGGGCATCTCCATGCACCAGCTCCACAACATCGTCCACCCCCGCCAGCCCAAAGGTCTCCTCTGCCATTCGGGATTTCTCTGCCAGTATTTCAAACTTGATCAGCCGGGCGCCGCCCTCACTGCAGGCCAGCGCCATGTAAAGGGCTGAATAACCGGCGATGGTACCGATTTCTAGATACGTTCCCCCGGGCGCGCTCGCCGCGAGTATGGCCAATAATCTCCCGGTTTCCGGCGGGATCTGTCGAAGGCGTTCCAGATGAGGAGTCCCGTCGACGCGATCCCGGGCGTCAATCGCCTCC
The DNA here is from genome assembly GCA_020348065.1 of Candidatus Zixiibacteriota bacterium. Lineage (GTDB taxonomy): Bacteria > Zixibacteria > MSB-5A5 > UBA10806 > UBA10806. The sequence continues at coordinate 3,397,765 of CP070742.1, read as the reverse complement.
AGGCGGCGCATCTGCTCGAGAATTCTTGACGGAATGGGATGAAACATTTTTCCTCCTTATCAAATGATATAAAACCCGGGGGCAAACTGTCAAGGATCATACGGCGCGATACCGGTATCCATTCCCAAAAAGAACTGTCCTGGTAAAACGATGGTGTTATATTGCTATCATGGCCAGACAACCGATACAGGTAGCCGTATACTGCGTTCGTTCAAAAGGTGACGACTGGGAATTTCTGCTCTTACATCGTATTCTTGACCCTTTGTCGTTCTGGCAGGCTGTAACGGGAGGTGTGGAGGATAATGAGGATTAATTTGCGGCGGCCATGCGCGAGCTGAAGGAAGAATCCCGATTTGAACCGATCAGCCTGGAGATGATTGATTATTCATACGTATTTCCCGTCCAGGAGGAAATGCGAAAGATTTACCGGAATCCCGTAGACTATATTACCGAGATCGTCTTTTTGGCTCGTATCGGCAATGATAAGAACCCTGTCCCGGATCCAATAGAATATGATAGATGGAAATGGTGCGATTATCAATCTGCGATGAAATTGCTTTATCGGGCCGGCAATAAAGAATCATTGAAACGTATAAGAGCCTTCCTGCCGTAGAAATAGCGTTCTTAAATTCGGGCTCTTGAGGAATGGTTATGTAATAAGATGGTGCTGATTAAATAGCTTTCCCGTCTTTTTCCGTATTATATAGATATATATATTTTTTTGATGTTTTCATATTTTACCCGGTGAAGATCCTGCTGCAATCTCCTTACCGCCAGCTCCTTGGCCTTGGCTTCAACCTCTACTGTAACCGTGAGATCTAACCAATGTTCAGGGAAATCCTGAATATCCACGAAATCGTGATGGCGATTGGGATTTTTTCCCTTCCAGCCGTTCAATGGACTGGAAATATGAAACAGAGGCTCGCGATCCCAGGTGGTTATAGCCGCACTCATGGTTTTTTCTTCGGTAATTCCATCCTGGAGACATCGATGGTGATGAACATCATAAACGAACGGTATGCCTGCGTGCCGACAGAAAGCCAATAAATCAGACGGCGAATAAGATTTATCGTCATTCTCCAGGGTCAGTCTTTCCCTGACCCTGACTGAAAGCCGGCCTATATTCTTTTCAAGTCTCTCGAGGGCTGCCTTCTTATCGCCGTATACGCCTCCTGCATGAACGTTTATAACGTCGGCGCCCAGAAACTCCGCCATCTCCCCGTGATGCTCGAGTTCGCTGATAGAACTGACTACAACCTCGGGGCGCGGCGAGTTGAGCACCACAAACTGGTCGGGATGAAACGTCAGACGGATATCATGTTTTTTAGCGAATAAACGGCTCTTCTTAAAAAGCGAATGGATCCTTTCCCATTCAGGTAATTCCTTTAGTTCATATCCGGCGACCGGATGAGTGCGCAGAGGGAATAACTCGCTTTTCACCCGGAAGGCGCCGATCTGATTTCTGCCGCAATATTCAAGGGCTTCTTTCAATGAATTAGCGTTATGTAGAACGATTTCCGAGAGCCTCTCCAAGCCGCCCCGGCGATTGAATTTTTGCAACGCGGCGGCCGTGGTTGTGCGGAACTTTATCGGCTCCCTTTTAAAAACACAGCATAAGCCCAGGCGGAGTAAATTCTTTTTCTTGTTATTTTTCATTTTCAGATGATGATTTTAAAAAAGTCGATCTTATAAAGAAAAACTCGCTTATTACAGAATTAAGGTAGCTCCAATCACTACGTAATTCACCAAAGTAAAATTATACACCTCATCGTTATCCGCTCCTCCTTCGAGAAATCTGTAACCCAATTTTAGACCCAGTTTTTCATTTAGATTAAATAAGCCGGCCAGAAGGAAATCCTCGGCCCGTCCCTGGGGCGCGGCCAGCCCGTCGCCCTCAAACAGAATCCCCAGTTTTTTATTGAATTGCCAATGAAGTTTGAGGTTTATCAAGGGTACGAATCCGGTGTTGGCCTTGCTGGCTTTCCTGTTTGCCTCAGACAATGATATCTCGGCATCTCTGATTTTGGCGGTCAGGCCGAGCCCGGCGTGGAGTTTTTCATTTTGATACAATCTATAGCGATAAGTAAGCCGGTAGGAATCGAAACGGTAGCGCGCTTTTATATCGGCGTTGGCCGGAAAATCAACGCTCGCGAAAGATACAACACGATCAAAACTGCCCTCTGATTCCAGGCGCAGCGGCGCGATAAGAAGCGATAGATAATGCTTTTCGCCGAGATCCCGCGATATTCTCAGTCTCCAGAACAAAACGGGATCGGAATCCAGCTCTTCCGACAAGGAAAACCTCGTCCCGCTATCTCCCGGAATCTGGACGTCGTTATAACCGTTGATTGCCGCCCCCGTCTCGACATCAAAATGCCATTCCGCACGCGTCGCGCCATGCATCAGAAACACCGTCATCAAGGCAAAAACCGTAACCGACAATATTATTCTCATCATTCAGTCCTTTTTTTTGACCGCCTCGTATTACCTGTCCCGACAGCAATGCTAACTAAAATGCCGATAAAAAAGTTGCCGTTAGTTTGAACTCATTTATCAATCAAAATCAGCGTGGTGCACCCTATTTACCGGTATCAAGCCGTTTCTTTGGACGCGAACGGCATCGGCAACGGCGATCTAACATGGAGATCGCGCTGCGGAAACGGAATTTCCACACCGTAATCTCTGAATTTCTTGACTATAGCGCAGTTAATCTCTGAGCGGGCCAGATAATACCGTTTGGGAGTCCCCAACCAGACAATAAGTACCATATCCCATGACGAATCGCCAAAACTGCTCAAAAGAACGATCGGTTCGGGATTTTTCAAAACGTCGGAATGCTCCCGCGCGACCTCCGTCAGCGCCTTAATTACCGTATCCAGATCGGAACCGTAGGAAACGCCCACTTCTATTCTCAGCCTGATCTTGGGATCGCCGTACGACCAGTTGGTAACCGTTGATGAAATAAACTCCGAATTGGGCACAATTATAGATATATTGTCTAGACTCTGGACGGTGGTCGATCTCATATTTATACTGGTAACGTCGCCCTCGATGTCTCCTACGGTTACCCTGTCGCCGACCTTTATCGGCCTTTCAAAAAGCAATATCAATCCCGATATAAAATTCGAGGTGATATTCTGAAGACCGAACCCTATTCCGACCGAAAGCAAGCCGAATATAACCGTTAGCCCCGCCAGGTCGATCCCTACGAATTGAAAAGCAACAACTACCCCGGTTATCATGATCAGATAATGGACTATTCGCATCAGCGTGAACTGTATGCCCTTGTCGGCAATAAAACGGCTCAAAACTCTGCGGAGAATAATTCTATTAAGCAGCTTTGAACCGATAAAAAACACGGCTATCATCAGGACAAACATCACCACAGATAAAACCGTTACCGGCGTTTGTTTGAGCTCGAAAAGCCTAAAACTCAGAATCCGCGACACCGTATTTATTAACTCCTGCAAAGAACTACTCATTTCCATAGTTCTCCTCCTGAATTTGATTGAAAATTAAAAGCTTTTATCCATAACTGTTAGAACCAAGCTCAATCGTATCGCGACCGACATTTTTCACATATGACATTCCCGGATATGTGACACGATATTTTAAAATAATTTTTCGCTATCAAATCCCTTTCTTTTGCTCACCGCGACAATCTTTCTTTCTTATAAATTTAGCAGAAAATATCGGTTTCGTGATAATTTAATTTTATCAATATCGTCAAATGACAGTATCCGCATCCATATTTTTACAGTCTCTTGACTTTATTTTAAAGCCCTGTATTTTATATCCCGAATGTAGGTCGTTAACAGTCAATGCCGGATCCGGTCGTACTTTAGAAACATTCAATATGATGGAATATTATTTTGAAGGATAAAGATCGTATCAAAACAATGAAAGTTTATTACGATAAACATGCTCCCTGGCATGATGAAAGTATGGGCTATTCGGATAATATACATATGGAACAGCTACTTAGCCCGATTATTGAAACCCTCGTTCCTCACATCATAGATCGTAGGGTTCTGGAAATAGCCTGCGGGACCGGCAATTGGACGGAAGTTTTAGCGAAACGGGCGAGTTCGGTATTTGCCATCGATTCCAGTCCCGCCGTCCTCGATATCGCCGGCAAGAAGCTGGAACATCTCAAGAATGTCACTCTAAGAGAAGCTGACGCCTATATTCTTGATGGCATAACCGGACCGTTCGATGTGGCCTTCGCCGCGGACTGGTGGTCACATATGCCGAAATCATCAATAAGGTTATTCCTGGAAAATCTTCATAAGAGGCTTGGAACAGGATCCCGGATCATATTCATCGACATGACGATGCGGGAAGTATTTGAAAATGAAATCGTGTATTATGACGCCGGCGGCAATCGGGTAAGCCTGAGAACCTTGCCGGATGGCAGCGAATTTGAGGTTATTAAGAATTTTACTTCCCAAAAAGAGCTGACGGCGATTTTAAAAGGTTTCAATAAAGATTTTTCATACCGGGAGTTTAAATCTCTCAAGAGATGGATGATATCGTATACGGCCGGTCATTCATGAAAAGGCGACTGCCGGATTTACCCTGATATTAGAATTTATCGAGTATCCCCCGGCGTTTCCTCCCGCCTGATATTTATGCCGTGCTTTCCCAATTCCTTCGTAACGAGATCGAAAGGAACGTCTATCGGCGAAATGAGACCCGGCGTGGTCAGTTTGCCGTCCAGAATCAGTCTTGCCCCCAGTCCCAACGTAAAACCGACTCCCCGCTGCATGGAGGTGAAACCGGTATGCAGATCCCGATAGTCTATTAATTGGTAAACAACCTGTTTTTTTTCATTGTCCTTAACGCCCCTGGCGTCTACCCGGATAAGTGTTAGATCCTGTTCCCGTTTTGAATACTGAAATTGCGATTGATTTTCCAGCACCGAAGCCGTGAATTTAACCGGCGAAACAGGATTCCCGTCAAGCTCGATGGGGTCCTCCTCCAGGAATCCGCTTTTAACCATAATATTCCAGAAAGCGCAATGACCCTCCCATCGGCACGTATAGCGCGACATTTCCCTGACCGAATTCCGTATACCCAGCATTTCCGCGTACCTGACGCAGTTCCCGTTGGGAAAACACTCCAGATGAGGGCCCAATTCCTTGACGTTAAGGATGTGCATGTTTTCCGGGGCGAATTGTTCTCTGGCATCGATCGGTACCGCCTTCCCGCCGGAGATGATCCATGCGGGGCGGCGGTATGATCTCATCACCCCTATTACCGACCAGCTGAATTTGTATTTTAGGGGATTATTGGCCGCGTCATGCGCCGGCAGGCCGGCCGCGTAAGAATAAAACTCGTAGACTTCATCCAGCTCTTTGACCGCCCGGGCTCCCAGAACCAGGTCGATCCCCGGATCGAGACCGAACTCGCTTAATATAGTAACCCCCCTGGCCTTCGCCTGACGATCAATTCTATTGATCTTTTCAAGGTTGGCCTGAATTCTGGCCTCGTCCTGCTCCCCGGGATCGAGATAATACATGCTGCTAACCAGGTTAACGCCCACTTCGGACGCCAGTTTCCCGATAGTAAACGACAGATATCCGGGGAGCGTATCCACCACGACGTCCGCGCCCCGCATCACGGACGCGGTCCCGGATTCGCTGTTGGCGTTGAAAGTTTGGCCCGTGACCCTGTCAGAGGAGTACTGTTTAATATACGATAGCGATTCCGGATTATTATCCGCGACCACAATCTGCGCGGCCTTACTATTGGTCACCAGATCATGCAACGCCCCTTTCCCCTGTTTGCCGAGTCCCAGTATTACGATCTTTCCGCCTGCCATTTTCAATGCCCCTTCGGTTATTTTCGCCTTCTCACCTTAAACAGATCAATTTTCTCATTCCCTCATGATATTATAATCGATTTCGATCCCAAAAAAAATAGATTTATATAAAAATGGAAGCCTCTAAAAATCCATCAATCGGTCGCTTCTGATATTGCGGACAAACAGTATTTTGGCCGCGGCCTAAAATTTGAGTCGAACCCCCACCTCAATAATTTGCTCAACCGGAATATCATAAAAAGTGGAGGCATCCAGAGCATTGCGGGACATAAACAGGAATATATTTTTTCTCCAGGAAATCAGTCCCATCCCTCTGGTCGGGACCAGCATTTCCCTGCCCAGGAAAAAGCTGGTTTTCTCTATTTTGAAATCTACCCCTTCCACCCGGGCCAGGGATAAAACGTTTCCGACATTGGGGATTTCCATAAATCCGTATCGGGCCGTAATAAGGAACAAGCCCTCTCCGGCTTTGAAAACCGTAACTTTCTTATCGTTTGGAACCCTGGGGACCCGTTGTGTGGCGAAATGAAGAATACCTATCTCGGAATGTAATATTTTATTATGAGCCAGATTATGTGTCAAACCCACCGGAATGACATCGGGATTCCCGGTCAGGAAAATCGCCTGGCCCTGGACTCTTTGAGGTGATTCAGTCAAAATGGTATCCTCGAATTTTTCGACCGATATGGTACGGGCCATAAACTGGCCGGCCAGGATCTCGCGGCCTTTTTTCCAGGTCATAAAAAGTAAAAACACGAATCCCCCGATAAACAGGGGGAACCAGGCCCCGTGAAAAATTTTGGAAATATTGGCGCCGAAAAAGGAAATATCCACTATCAGGAAAAGCAGGGTGGGAATCCCGGCGGCCAATATGTTCCATCCCCATCTTTCCCTGGCGACAACGTAGAAAAGGATTGTTGATATCAGCATGGTTGAGGTCACCGCCACGCCATAAGCTGCGGCGAGCTTGCTTGATGATTGAAAACCGATTACAAGGATTACCGTGGCCAGCATCAGAAACCAGTTTGCCGGCGGGACATAGATCTGGCCAAAATGCTTTGATGATGTATGAGCTACCCTTAACCGAGGAAGATATCCAAGCTGGATCGCCTGCCGCGTGAGCGAGAACACGCCGGTAATTACCGCTTGTGAGGCGATTATAGTCGCGGCCGTGGCAAGAATCACCATGGGTATTATTCCCCATGAAGGCGCCATAGCGTAGAACGGATGATAGGCCTCCTCCGGTTTCCAGAGCAACAGGGCGCCCTGGCCGAAATAGTTCAACAGTAGCGCCGGCAAAACCAGCGCGATCCATGTCAGCCGGATAGGCCGGGTACCGAAATGTCCCATGTCGGCGTAAATCGCCTCGGCACCAGTAACAACCAGGAAAACTGCGCCCAAAACCAGAAAGCCGTGCAGGTGATTGTTAAGAAGAAACTCTATGGCATATAAAGGTGAGATAGCCAGAAGTATACCCGGGTGGCGCACAATTTGAGTTATGCCCAGGACGGCAAGAATCGAAAACCACAATACCATCACCGGCCCGAAGATGGCACCTACTCCCGCGGTACCGCGTTTTTGAATTAGAAAAAGACAGGTCAGAATAATAACCGTTATATGAATAATATACGGCTCAAAGAAAGGCGTAACGACCTTTAGACCCTCCACGGCGCTTAATACCGAGATGGCGGGCGTGATCATGCCGTCACCATATAATAAAGAGGCCGCGAATAATCCTATCGCTACCAGGACCAGTCTTCTCTTCTTTTTATTATGATTACCGGATTTGATAAGCGAGACCAGCGCGATTACGCCTCCCTCGCCGTTATTATCGGCTCTCAGGATGAAGGTAAGGTATTTTACTGTAACCACGATTATGAGCGTCCAGAAAATCAGCGAAAGAACCCCGAATATATTGGCCGATGATACCTCTATACCATATTCTCCATGGAAACATTCCCTGACCGCGTACAGCGGGCTGGTTCCGATATCTCCGAATACTACTCCCAGCGCCGCCAGCGAAAGAATCGTGAGGTTCCCTTTGGAAGAATCGTTGATGCGGTTTGCGACAACGCCGGTATCTATTTTTGAGTCTTCGGATTTATTGGGCGTCATGATGGTCCTTTAACGCTCCCTTCAAATATTGAAGCTGGAAATCTACACTCATTCGAGCTCCAATTCAACTATTTATATTATTTCTTCGGGATCAATTTTACTCTTGTCTATGCCTTATCGTTATATTATCAGTTATCATGATTTTTTATGGGTTTCAACTGGAAATCCGCAATGGAGGAAAGCATGTCAAACCCGGTAATAGAATGTCTCTTAAATCACAGGTCTGTCAGGAAATATAAAAAGAAACCGCTGGAGCCGGATAAACTGGAGTTGATTCTCAGGGCCGGAACCCGGGCGGCAACCGCCGGAAACCTGCAGCTCTATTCCTTTATTGTTGTCGACGACGACGAAAAGAAAAAAGAACTGGACCGGGCCTGGGAAGCCCGTCCCGTCAGCCTTGCCGATGCCGCCGTGGTAATTATCGCCCTGGTCGATCAATATCGTGTCAAGCGCTGGCTCAGACTACACAGCGACAGAGAGATCCATAACAACAGGCCCATCAATTTCTTTCTCGGTATATGGGATGCCCTGATCGCCCTGCAAAATATCGTTGTTGCCGCGGAGAGCATGGGCCTGGGCACCTGTTACGTCGGCAGTATACTGGAAATGAATATACAGGAAATACTTAAAACTCCCGAACATGTATTCCCCGCTGGGATGGTTTGTATCGGTTATCCGAACGAATGGCCGGCGTTCAGTATGAGACTGCCGCTGGAAGCAGTTGTGCATAAAAACATTTATGTCTTGCCATCGGATAACGAGATTAACGAATGGTACAAGGAGAGAGATGCCGTCTGGGACACCGTGGCGGATACATTAAAAGAAAGGCTGAAGGAGCAGAACATCTTCGGCATCGCGCAGGCCCTGGCTATTCAAAGATATTCCGAGGAGGCGGTGGAAAAACGAAGCAAAGGGATTCTGGATAATCTGAGAAGATCTGAATTTGATTTGAGCGATAAAGATTAACAACTTATATTTTAAACTTATTATGGCGCGATAAGTTATAGAATTTATATCAGGTTTCTCGTTGCTTTCCTTCACCGCTGTACCCGACCCACAGAATTCTTTGATTCGAGACCTAAACTTCCCATAACACATGAAGTTAAGCGCCGACCATTTTTAAAGATTGACTTTTATGAACCTTTTTTAATAACTTCATGCATGGTAGCATCTATGAACTTTCAATCAACTTCGGTATTCAAAAGGCATTACCCGTTATGCCTGGGAGGCCGATTCTAAGAGGGAGGTTTCTTATGCTCAAACAATCAACAGTAGGCAAACCGGTGATTTTCCTGGTTCTGTTCATGGCGGTTATGTTTATCGCCGGGCAGGCCGATGCCCAGACGAAAATTTCCGGCAAAATGACCATGGCCTATGCCAAAATGGATTCCATTCCGGTGTCCGACACAGAGGATCATAACATGGCGCTCGCCGAATCCAAAGGGAACAATATCAGTACCGGTGACAACGCTTTTATGGACGGAGCGGAAATCATCAACTTTTCTTATGCCGACTTGACAAAGGGTTCGGGACCCCACCAGGGATACGTGACTTTCAAAAAAGGCGACGACATGACCATTGCCAAATGGAAAGGAAAAGTAAAAACCACCATGACCGAGGAGGGTGCCCCCAAGACCACGTTCAGCGGAACCTTTGAATATATTAAGGGCGCGGGGCAATTCAAGAACATCAAAGGCGCCGGGACTTATGAGGGACATTTCACCTCAAGTACAGAATATATCGTCGGATGGAAAGCCGAATATACGCTGAAATAAATTAATCCGGGAAAATTAAAAACTTATTCTCAATACTAACGGGCAGGTTTCGGATGAGCCTGCCCTGATTTAATTTACTTTCTCAAAACCGCCCTGCCGGATCCAGTCCCGATCGAAATTTCGGGCTCATCGCCGTCTTTCATAAACCATTTGCGAACATACCGTTGATCATTTTTATAAAACGTTTCCTCGTCGTCAAACGCAAATGGAGAATCTATATCACCGGTTCCGGCATTGGCTTCGAATTCGAAATACCCCACCAGCGGATTGCCGTCGTAGTCCAGTAGCGCCCTCCCTGATGCCGAACCGACGTTTAAATCATGCTCCGGCGTCTTTCCTACTTTGACATTAACGGAGCCTGAAGCTGACGCCAGCATACTATTGGCATCGATCTCAAGGCCAACAGCGTCGATATCGCCTGATGCGGAGCTTACTTTGAACATCCCTTTGCTGTTTCTGATATCGTAATCACCGGAGGCCGTATTAAAAGCGAATTCGCCCCGGCAATTGATAAACTCGAAACTGCCGGAGGCGGTGTTTCCGGAAAACCTGCCCTGCACATCGGAGATACTCACACCTCCGGAGGTAGAGAAAAACTCCACCTCGATGCCGTCCGGGACGGTTAATGTCCAGATTGTACTCCCGCCTCTTCCCGTTCCGGTTATCTCCTCGGTGATCTCCAGGGTTTCCCTGTCTTCTCTGACGATTGTCCTGCATGATTTTCTCGGCTTGTATCCCTTCACGACATTTACGCTAATCTCGCCGTCGTCGCCTTTTTCAATAACGCAATCGCCGCTTAATGTTTTTACTTTGATGAGCTTTATATCTTCGAATTTCCACGCGGTCTCGTCATCGTCACCGGAAAAGGCTGTTAAGAACAATGTCGCCATAACGGTCACCGTTAACAGCAGGATTTTTGATGATAGCGTCATAATTTCCTCCCTTGGATAAGTATTCTATACCCTACAATCGTTCTATTAAAATATACGTAAACGGAATCCGGTGGTTTCGAATCCCCACCCGCTCTAATTCCGATTTTAACCTTATCTGGATTATTTCATAAATCCGCGCCAAAAAACTATTGCGAATTATCGCCATAATCGTATTTTGGGGGTATGGAAAATAGCCGCGGAAACATCGTTTCTAATTATCCGGGTATACCTATGTTTTCCGTCATTTCGACAAATCCTCCCTATACATGACATTAATATAAATATTGTCCGTGAGGCAATAGCCACAGGCTGTCGGGCCACCGGGCTTTTATAAACTTCGGTCTGATTTTTCTGCTAAGCTAAGCCAGAGCGGATTTTCGCGCGTTTGAAGATAAATTATGTTTGTAAATAAAGGAGAAAATTGATGAAAGTGAACGATGATCTGTTGATTCTTCTTAAATCTTCGGGTGTCGGTGACGTCGAACCGGACCTCGCCGCAAAATTGATGAATTCATTTTTGAATGAATTGCTCAAAACAGGATCGCTTCCGGCCAAAATCATATGCATGGGAACGGGGATTTTCCTCACCACTGATGGTTCTCCGGTCCACGAAATTCTTGATAAATTTACCCAAAACGGCACCGAGATTCTTTCCTGCGGTACCTGCCTGGAGTACTATGAAAGAACAGATAAGCTGGTTATCGGGAATGCGACAAATATGGAACAAACGGTAAAAGATATGTTGAGTTATGGAAAAATCCTGGCGCCTTGAGCAGGTTAAATCTACACAAATTCGGCTTCCTCTTTTTCCCGCAGAAAGATCATGCCCAGCATGACACACCAGACCGGGATGAGAACCAGCACGGCGAGAGGGGCTAAAACAACTGAAACCTCGAGGATTCCGGTGGCCAGAGTAACATAAGCGAAGGCGTTAAATAGATCGTTTAATGACTTTTTTACCATCAGCAATTTGACTGATATAAGAATCTGTACTACGCCGGCGGCGATAATGAGTATAGCGGTATACGCCAGGTAAATCGTCCTGAAAGCGTAATCCGTCAGCCCCCCGAATATCATGGGAATACTCTGCACAAGAAATGAAAATATTAGTGATACTATGCTGAGCAAGATCGCTATTATAATTAATAAGTCGATGCTGTGTACATTATAACGTTCGTTTAACAAATTCCTGAACATACTGAAGGTGTAAATAAAAAAGCAGGTGTAAGTTATTATAAGCAGATCCCCGGGGCCGAATTTCGGCCCGTCGTATCCGAAAGGCGAGATGCCCAGGTATATCTGCAGCGATTTCAGTATATAAGCCAACGGCAGCACTACCGCCTGGGAAATCGCCAGCCACCCGGCTAATTGATATTTGCTACTTTCCATCTATGCCTCCTGATATTCAGTCCGTCCCGACATTATCGATTCCACGGCTTTCGGAAACATGTTCCAGGATATCTCCCGGCTGGCATTCCAGCTCTCTACAGATAGCCTCCAGAGTACCGAACCTGATCCCCTTCACCTTACCAGTTTTCAAAAGCGAAAGGTTGGTAATTGAAATACCGATTTTTTCCGACAACTCCGTCAACGACATCTTCCTCTTTACCAGCATTAAATCCAGGTTAATCTGTATAGCCATACGGAGAAAATAATAGAAAGTTTTAAATAAATCAACAATTATTTTATGATTTATATAAAAATTTATTCAATATACATAAAATAATGGATGGAAAAGAATTTTATATAAAGTAATGTATTGAAATATAATAGGTTATGATATTTTTTCGCCGATTTTGCGGACAAATCTCAGATCTTCTTCATTATATTAAGAAATCTGGCCCGGCTTACGGGATGGTCGGCGATTATTTCACCGTCGTAAATCATACAGTAGGTCCCGTAGGGGTTCGGCATTTTCTGAGCGTTTCTACAATCCTTCAACCCCACCAGTCTTGCCTCGATACCGAGGTTTTTCGCCGCCTCCGTAACGTCGGCCACCGACTTTGCGATATACGGGCATTGATCCGACCAGAATATAGTCAAGCCCTCATTATATTTTTCAAGTAATCTCTTTCGCGTTCGGTTAAACCCGGGCGAGGCGGCGTTTTTCTTAAACTTCAGAGCCAGCAGGTCGAAACGGGGCGGGGCCGAATCGACCATCTCAAGTCCTCGCGCCAGAAACAGGTCCTTCCCCGCCATCCAGGTTCCGGCGCTGGTCATAACGGCCACGCCAAGAGTCCCGGCTTTCCTGGCGTCAGCAATACAGTACCCAAGCAACTCTGCGCCATAGCCTTTACCCTTGTATTCGCTCTTGTTGATCATCAAACAATGAATAAACATATATCCTTTCGCCTCGATCGCTCTCCAGGCATATTCTCCCGGAATATATTCGATCATCCCCACCGAGCCGTGGGATTCCGATTGCAGTATCCTGAGTTTCAACCCTTCCCTGTATCTCTTTTTCAACCACTCCGATTTCCGAATATGCCCCTCGTTATTCGGATTTGAATAACCACAGAAACCGTAATTGTGGATATTTTCGCCGTTGGTATCGATTATTTTAACTTCGGACATGGTTTACCTTCCTTCAAGAACAGGAAGTCATCGACGGTTCCCAGCGATCATGATAATGATTTCGTTTCGGGAAAATCAAGAATTATGAATCGCAGTTGAAAATTCCGGAATATATTTTATAATTTATCCGTTTAAAAGATTATGAAAAGAAAACCGGAAAATATCGCTATAACCATCCAGCAGGCCCGCCGAATCGCCCTGAACGCACAGCTTCTGGATGGCAAAGCCAAACTTCCCAAAGGTAAGGAGGGCGCGGCGCAGGTTATCGAGAATCTCGGATATATCCAGATCGACACCCTGACCGTAATCGAACGCGCGCACCATCACACCCTCCGGACCAGGATTTCGAATTACAAACCCGATATGCTCGACCGGCTTCTTTCCAAGGACCGCCGGGTGTTTGAATACTGGGGTCACGCCCGATCGTATCTGCCCATGACTGACTACCGCTATTACCTGCCCCGCATGAAAAGGCTCGATGACCCTTATCTGAAATGGGAAAAGACTCGCCTGGCCAGGTACGGCCCTTACCTGAAAAAGGTCCTCAAACGTATCCGCGATGAGGGTCCCCTGGGGCCGGGCGATTTCGCTCCTGTTTCAGGCCGCAAGAAAGGGCCCTGGTCCGGCAGCCGCGATCCCAACACCTCTGCTATGGAGTTATTGCATCTGCAGGGCGATCTGATGATCTCCGGGCGTCGCAATTTCGAGCGGGTCTACGATCTAACAGAAAGGGTCCTGCCGAAAAGTGTCGATACATCCGTGCCCGACGATGACGAGTTGGGCAGGTTCTTCGTCAAACGGGCTTTGTCCGCCTATGGTATAGCCAAAGAAAACGAGATCCGGGATCATATCCACGCCGTGAAAAAGGAGCCGCTTAAAAAAGCGATAAACGAACTTGTTGAATCCGGAGAGGTGGTAGTTGTAACAATCGAGTCCGATCCAAAATCCGTATATTATGCCCTGAAAAAACAGGTTGAATCCGGCGCGAAGTTAAAAAAAGCCTCGCCCCGAGTTCATCTATTATCACCATTCGATAATTTCATCATCCAGCGCGACCGGATAAGCGGGCTTTTCGGTTTCGATTACGCCCTGGAATGTTATGTTACTCCTAAAAAGAGAAAATTCGGCTATTTCGCGGCGCCTATATTATGGGGCGAACAGTTCGCGGGAAAACTCGATCCCAAAGCCGACCGAAAGAACAAGACGATGCTAATCCAGAATCTCGCGTTCGAAAAGGGCTTCACCGATTTCGACCGCTTCCTGCCCCAATTCGCCAGAAAACTTCTCGATTTCGCCAGATTTAACCAGTGCGAGCAGATTTCCTTAAACACAGTATCCCCGGCGAAGGTAAAAAGGGAAGTGGCAAGAGCTCTGAAGGAATAATGTAGGTTGGGGGTTTATCCCCCAACAGACAGAGAGCAGGTCGGGTTCCAATCCCGACAATTTGTCCGGAGAGAAACCCGATAAAAGTCTTGGATCAGCCGGTTGGGCGGAACGCTTTTGCGCCAAAGGCGGATAAGTATGTTCGCCTCCGAATTCAGCATGCTTGCCCTTTTCATAATATCATCCCACCCAACCCGCCTACGAAAATTATGGAAAATTACAATCCCTTGTAAATCAATAGATTAAATTTAAGTATGTAATTTTTACATCGAATAAATGACGAAATATTACAAATAAATGTTGTATTTTTGCAACAGAATGCTATATTCACCGTATGGAATCAAGAAGGATTTACAACCGAATCTCGGTTTTAAGAGAAGAACGCGGGATATCTCGAAAAGAACTTGCCGAAAAAATCGGCGTCAATTTTCAGACTGTGGGCTACCTGGAAAGAGAAGAATACAATCCCAGCCTCGACCTGGCGTTCAGGATCGCCGAATATTTCGATCTCCCAATCGACATGATCTTCTCGGTCAAACCGATGAAACCGTTGAGCCGGGAAATACTTGATCTTAAGAATAAACCTGGAGAATATTATGAGTTTAACGACTTCTAAATCCAAAAGGAGATGGGCGGTCCTGATAAACTATGGTTGTCTTCTCCTTTTCGTCGGAATGTTTATTGCCGGTAAATATCTGGGATGGAATGTCGCCATTATAGTATGCGGATTGCTGGCATTAATAATTCTGCTGGTAAGTTTTGCCGTCCTGCACCTTAATACGAAATTATGGAAGCTGGCGCATTCCAGGGCCGAAGATCTCGATGAGAGAGAGTTGCAGATGACGCTTCAATCGCTGAGACATTCTTATATAATATATGCCATCGTCAGCCTATTGGTTATTTTTTCGCTGGCCATGCTGGCGGGGCGTCATGATTCCACATTGATAATAATCTACGTCGGCCTTCTGTACCTGGCGCATACTCTTCCATCGACCATAATCGCCTGGCGGGAGAGGGAGGTATGAGCGAAAAATCCCTGCGCCGGCAGGAACCCCTTCCTGCCGGTTTAATGCGTCAGCAAAGGATTACCCGACGCCGCAAATATGAAAACCCGACTAGATACGAATTCTAAAACTTCATTATATAATTAGGCCGCCTATAGGCCATCTTGAAGCCGAGGCGTAGCATATTCCGGTATGACGGCGCATCTTTTTCGGCGGTCTGCTCGGCGGTCTCCGCCACCAGCCATTTGCAGTTCAGCTTTTTGGCGTCCTCGATCCGCCGCACCGCCAGTGCGGTCTGCGCCCCCTTGCCGCGATGTTCGGCTAAAGTCGCGGCAAAATCGATCCAGCAGTAACGCCCGTCGATATAATTGGCGCCCGTTGCTATGGGCACTCCGCCATCGTATGCCAGGTAAAAATACCATCCCGGCTTCCCGACCGCCGAGGCGATCATGGGACGAATCGTATCCGGCCAATCGAAACTGGTGGCCACTATCTCCGCGAAAGCTTGGCCCTCGTCCGGCCCGATCTGCTTGATCTCCAGGCTCGCCGGTTCCGGCAGGGGCGCGTCGATTTCACGGTAAAGTTTCACCCAGTTGTTGTAATGCGAAAATCCGTGTTCGGTCAGCATCTCCGCCAGCGATTCCGGTTGCGCCAGGGGATGCAGCTGCACGAAAAACCGCCGCACGCCCGCTTTCTTATAACGTGAAATGATATCCTCTATCTTTTCATTAGTCGCAGGTTCGCCAAGCCCCAAACCTATAACCCGGTTCATGGCCAATACATCCAGCTTCGAGGCTATTAGAATCGATAGCATCTTGCCGTGATCCGGGTCTACTCCACAGGAGCGGGCGGTTTCGCCATCAGCGTACTTATAGAATTCATTCCAGACGCTGATCTCTATCCTCTCCAGGTCGCGCGAAAACCTGCTTGCCAGTCTAACATTGCTGCCCATCTTCAATTGTCCTCGTCTTTTAAATATTGCCGAAAATATGCTTTTTTATAACTTTGCGGCCAAACCGCAGGTTTCCGGTTGGATATTATTAATCGCGGGCAAATTAGTTTTTTGGAAAAAATTATATTGACAGGTCATTGTAAAAATCGCTATAATTCGGTATCCCACCCTGGGATATATATTTGAAGGTGTGTCGATGAACATCCGATTATTTTTTGCAAAATGGCTCATCATTTTCAGGCCTCAAAAAATAAACAGAAAGGAGAGAAAATGAATTTCAATTTTCCGCCATCCCGCTCGATCAAGTTGGTTGCCTTATTATTAATGGTTTCGCTGGCGACCGTATTTTTAACCGAACCTGCTTTCTCATTATGCGCGGACCCGCCGGAGGACGGGAACTGGGTCAATACCGACCCCAATACGCGCGGTATTACCAAAATTAATTTGCGTTTTGTATGCCAGGATCAAATCTTGAACGGCGAGCTTTATCCTCCGGGGCCGCCATGGTATATGCATATTTGGGGCAAATGCCATCCTAACGATTGCGATTGGGGAGAAGTGGGAGCTCGGGAAGTGAACACGTCAACCAGGGATTTTATCTATACCGTATACAGACAGGGGTTCGCGACCCGTTATGTATATGCCAGCATGTCCATATATCGACCCGGACAGCTCTGGGTCTATATCTGGACAGATTTTGCCGACCCGAACCGGCCCGACTATGAAATGCATAATTGGTTTCGACTCCAGTGATTTGGGAGACCGCTTTTAAAGGAGAATTTTTATGAAAAAATTAAAATACCCTGCCGGATTCATTTATGTCTTTCTCTTTTTAGCGATCTGTTTTTCGGCCTGCGCAAAAACCGGCGACCAATCTCAACAGACAGGGCAAATGTCCATGCTTGAAGACGTAAAAGCTGATAAGACCCCGGATTCCCTTCAACTAAGGGCATTGCCGGATGAGCCGGAATCCGAGAAAGATGTGAGGGCTGAACAATTGTCGCTTATGGAGGAGGATCTAAAGTATAAGACCGGAACTAAAGAAACCCCGATTATTCGGAAAAAAATAAAACCCTCCCCCCTTCCGGAGGAACCGAGAGGGAAATAGCCATATTCAGATGATAAACGGGCCGAATCGGAAGCGATCCTTATTACCGGTTTGCCGAGTCCCAGCCCTCCCTATGATCCGATTCATGCCCGGTATATCCAGCTTCGGGGCTATCAGAATCGATAACAACTCGCCGTAATCCGGTTTTATTCCGCTGGAGCGGGCCGTTTCGCCGTCAGCGTAGTTATCAAACTCATTCCAGACGTCGATCTCTATCTTCTCCAGATCACCAACGGTCGGTTTGCCAGTCTGATATTACCGCCCATCTTCAATCGGCCCTGTAATTTCAATGTATCCATATATTCTTAATTCCGCCAAAATCGTGCTTTTGTATAACTTGGGACTCAATCACGGGTTCCCGCGAAACAATCTATGAAACCTAAAAAAGTTTTCAGACGGAGCGCTGATGTGTCAGGCTTTTATAAAACTTAATATAAAAATACAAATTCAATATAAAAGACAGCGTGACAATAGGCACGAAGACTATTATAAGCGTCTTGGAGAATTTATAAAACCACTTCGGGTCGGCGGAGAATAGATAGCTCCAGAAAACGAAGGTCATATGCATGGCGCCGATCAGCGAGCCGATAACCGCGGCAAGCGTGGCCTTACTCAGTGCGGGCATATTCCATCTCACCGTCTCTTTGTAAAAGATTACGAAAAAATAGAGGATAAAAAGCGATGCTATCCAGGGGAATATCACGTCCGGTATTTGTGAGGATATTACATGCTCATATATATACGGCGATACGTAAATATCGAATACCGCGAGAGTACATTTTAAATTTACCAGGATCATTATAACCGATGCCGCTATGGCCCATCCCGCTGCGCATCTCAGTTTTAATCGACTGCCGGAGGCATAATCTCTAAAGAACATAATAAAGAAAAATGCCGGGAAAATACTCGCAAGTAGAAATCCGATATTCGCGAATTCAGCTGCCTCCTCGATCCTGAAAAGCTCCTGCGCGAAAGTGGAAAGCGTCCTTGCCGCGAAATTATAACAGATGGCGATCAGTGCCAGGATAGTCGCTACCTTCAAGGTTCGTAAGCCGATATGTTTTTCCTCGGTTGGCAATTCCGCGACAAGCGAGACCCCGCAACCAGGACATTCGGTAATCCCCTCAACGTATTCGGCCCTGCATTTTGGACAATACATAAACCACCTCCCGTTCTCAAAATATAATACAATGGCCCGGGAAAATTATTCAATATTTATTTATCGCCAATGCTTTAAGGCAACTCAATCGCCCGGTTTATAGCGTAATTAATTTTGTTTTTTAAATGAATTTGCTTAAATTAACAATGATGTTTAACAAACCGCCAAACAACTGAGAGGAAATCAAAAACTGTGCCCTTAAACGTTCATCTTCACCATGAACACAACCAGGCCTTCATCGTGAATCTGAAATCGCTCCTGGATGATGATATCAACCTCACCTGGGGCGATTCGCTTCCCGATCCTGCGAATTGCCATATTCTGGTCAGCGGAGTGCCGGATAAAGAGATCATGGAGACCTGCGCTAATCTTAAGTACCTAATTATCCCCTGGGCCGGCCTGCCTCGTGCAACACGCAAATTGATGCTCGATTATCCCCATGTCGCCGTGCACAATATCCATCACAACGCCCTGCCCGCCGCGGAGATGGCATTTCTCCTGATGTTGGCGGTGGCTAAAAACATAATCTCAATCGATGCCGCCTTTCGAAAACACGACTGGAGCACGCGCTATATCGACGATTGCGCCGGCCTGGTATCGGGCAAAAAAGCCCTGATCCTCGGATACGGTTCCATAGGTAAGAGGATCGCTTCAAGATGCCTGGCCTTCGATATGGATGTTTCCGCCCTAAACTATAGCGGAAATTCAAAAGGAGATAAAATCAAAATCTTTCCGCCATCCAAGCTCGATAATCTCTTGCCTCATACCGATGTTCTCTTCCTTTCGCTGCCGCTTACCGATGACACCAAGGGACTGATCGACAAAAAACGTCTGTCGATGCTTCCCGACGGCGCTATCATAGTAAACGTCTCGCGGGGACGGATAATCGATGAAGAAGCGCTCTATGAAATCCTCAAATCCGGCAGAATAAAAGCCGGTCTGGATGTCTGGTACAATTACCCCGAAAACCTTGAAGACCGAAAAAATACGCCCCCCTCGCAATATCCTTTTCACGAGTTGCCCAATGTTATTATGACCCCGCACCTGGCTGAAAACACCAATCAGACGGAAATATTGCGCGCTATGGAAATAGCGAGGCTCTTAAATATTGCCTTAAAAGGCCATCCCCTTCCGAATCGTGTAGATGTGATAAGGGGATACTAAAGGAATTGTTGTCTTTCAACGCGAGACAAGTATTTTTATGGTTTTTACTCTAAATTCGGAAATAAATTGCGGCCAAAATGATTCAAAAATACAAGGACTAAGATACGTTTGCAACATGACGTCGACCTTTCACCAAAGTAATCAGTTGCTACTTGATATGTAATGATGACATAGAATATATGTACCGTTCCCGCTTTAAGGCTATTTGATTTCGTAACTTATACTTCCCCATACTAACGTGTCATCATATTCGTGATTTACGGTATATGCTTGATGAAAAATCCGTCCCGGAGAAACAACCGGCTCCCAAAATCGTATACCTAATAAATGAATTTTTCATCGCCGGAACAATCGAATAAATATCTATTATTTTAGATATACTATTAATATTCAGACTATCGGGAGGATACTCGTTATGGAATCAATCAAAACGTATCGCGAATTTTTAAAAACCAATGACTGGTTTTCTCAACGTGACGGCGGATACAAAACCGATCAAG
Organism: Candidatus Zixiibacteriota bacterium; assembly: GCA_020348065.1. GTDB lineage: Bacteria > Zixibacteria > MSB-5A5 > UBA10806 > UBA10806. Next base: position 3,377,275 of record CP070742.1, on the reverse strand, counting down.
AAAAGAAATTGCCTTTACCGGCGGCTCAAAAGGCGTATTCCAAGGATGCTATTCTTATCGATCTGGTTGAGTTGGATCAGTTTGCTGTCGGGACCATACCCTTGATTGACGCGATTGGAATGCGTCGCAGTCGCAGAAAGTTCAGCCAACACTCTTTAACTCTTGAAGAACTTTCATTTTTACTTTGGGTGACTCAGGGGATCCAGAAGAAGAAAAAAATATTTGCCGGCGCCAGGGGTACGCTGCGAACGGTGCCATCGGGCGGAGCCCGCCATCCTTTCGAAACTTATCTGGTTATTAATAATGTCGAAACGCTGAAAAACGGTTTATACCGCTATCTGCCTATTGAAAATAAACTTCTATTTCTCAGATCGGAGAAATCTCTTTCGAAAAAGGTCGCTACCGCGTGTTATAAACAGAACTGGATCAGAAAAGCCGCCGTAATATTTATCTGGACTGTCATTCCGTACCGTACCGAGTGGCGTTACTCATTTATTGCCGCAAAAACAATTGCCCAGGAAAGCGGGCACATTTGCCAGAATCTATATCTTGCAAGCGAAGCGATCAGAGCCGGCACTTGCGCGGTAGGAGCATATTATCAAAAGGAACTTGATGAGATTTTGGGAGTTGACGGCGAAGATGAATTCGTTGTGTATATCGCGCCGGTGGGAAAAATATGAGATACCGGATAACGTCGATTATTTTTCTTGACATTCTTACGTTTAATCCTATTTTTCAATAGTTTCTGAATGGAGTGAATTAATGGATTCTGATGAGCTGAACAGATTTATTGAGTCGTGGGGATCGATGGGGATTCTGTGGGGGATCAACCGATCCATGGCGCGAATCCATGCCTTCTTGTTAATCTCCGAAAAACCTGTAGATTCCGAGGAAATATCTACTTCCCTGAACATCAGCCGCGGTAATACCAGTATGTGTCTAAAAGAGCTCAGAAACTGGGGGGTGATTCAGCGGGTCAACATATCCGGGGATCGACGTGATTTTTACACGGCCGAGCCGGATACGTGGAAAATGCTATATAGAATAGCCCTGGGAAGAAAAACCAGGGAGTTCGACCCGGCTCTTCACGCGCTCCGTCATCTGCTGGCCGAAACGGACACCGCCGAAAGCGAAAAAGTACATGAACGTTTAACGCAAATAGAGGAGATCCTGACCACCATGGATCACTTCATCGACAGGTTTCTCGAAAACGAGGAGAAAAGCAAGACCATACTGGGCTTTTTTAAGAATTTCGCGCCCCGGTAATTGAAAAATATATTTTTTTAAATGAAACTTTCAATATTTTCTGAACGTATTGAAACAAGCGGAAAAAGTGAAGATGTTTTAGGGAAAGGAGGTTAATGATGATTAACCAGAATCTTACGACAGCGGGGGTGTTAGCTTATTTGTTGCCTTTGTTTATCTTGACAACGTTTTCCGCCTACGCCGAAAACGACCAGGGCAGGGTATCTGAGAATATGATCCTTGTTAAGGGCGGTACCTTCGAGATGGGGGACGTTTTTGGCGAAGGTAGAGAAAACGAAATCCCGGTTCACCAGGTGACACTAAACGATTTCTATATCTCTCGTTACGAAGTAACCGTCGGCGATTTCAGGAAATTCGTCCAGGCAACGGAATACAGAACGTCCGCCGAAGGCCCCATCGATCTTGAGGCCCAAAAGGACATTATGGATAGGGCCGCACAGGGTAAGCCTACTCAAGAGGAGCTACGGGAATTCAAAAGAGAAATGCTCAAGTACGGCGGGGCGGGCTACTGGGACGCGGAAAAGTGTGTGTGGACCGGTTATAATTCCCGTACCAATTGGAAAAATCCCGGTTTCGAACAGACCGATAACGATCCCGTAATGGCGGTTTCCCCGGATGATGCTATGAACTATTGTAACTGGCTCAGTAAAACTGAGGGTCTTCCGATAGCCTACGATATCGAGACGGGAGGATTATTGGATGGCAACGGTAAACCGACCAGGGATATAACCGGGGTTAAGGGCTACAGATTGCCTACCGAAGCTGAGTGGGAGTATGCCGCCAGGGAGGGAGGTCGCAAAGTCAGGTTTGGCAACGGGAAGGATATCGCCAGGTCCTCGGAGATCAATTTTCGTGCCGATGCCGGCGAATATGACTACCTTGAAAAGGGCGAATATATAAAAGGCACTTCGCCGGTGGGAAGTTACCCGCCCAATAGCCTGGGTTTGTACGATATAAGCGGTAACGCCTGGGAATGGGCAGGCGACAGGTTTGTCACGTATACGGCGGAGGCCCGGGTAAATCCCTATGCCACGGAGGGCGGCGGGCACGCACTGCGGGGCGGCAGATGGGGCGGCGACGCATCCGAGGTCCGGGTTTTCAGTCGCAGTCCCTGGCCCAGAAATGACCGTTGCAACAACTCCGGATTTCGGGTCGCCAGGTCGAAATAAGAGGGTGAGTTTTCTCACCCTCGCAAACAGGAGAACAGTCTTATGTTTAAACGCCATCCTGTTCTAAAAATAATATTCATTCTATTAAAATGTGTAATAGCGTCGTGGGCGATATTTGCAGTGGCATTCATAATTCTTTACTTGGTTTGGCTACGTAATTGGCAGATGACCTGGGGCGCCACCGAGGAGGAAGTAATCCGTTATATGCCGGGCGACGAGTTGGTTGAAGACCCCTCCTTTAACGCCACCCGGGCGGTGGAGATAGACGCAGCCCCGGAAGAGATCTGGCCCTGGATTGTGCAGATGGGATATAAAAGGGCAGGATTCTATTCCTACGATAATCTGGACAATGCCGGCATCCCCAGCGCCGAGCGTATCATCCCGGAACTTCAAAATGTAAAAGTCGGCGATACGCTGGTATTCCTGGAGGTGGTCGCGATGGAACCGAACAAATCGATGCTCTGGGCGTTTACCGGCGGACCGTGGCGAGGAGCTACTTGGTCCTGGGGATTATATGAGGCCGGCGGTGGACGGACCCGCCTGGTATCGCGACTGCGGCAAAAGTTTAAAATCGATTCTTTTCAGGCCGTTATCGGCCGGGCTGTAATCGATATATTCGAGATCTTGCCAATGCGTAAATGCCTGCTCGGTATCAAATCCCGGGCGGAGGCGCCAAATCCGGAATCGACTTGATATTTCGTTTAGTCCGGAATAATTAAACGCAACAAAACCGCATTTAGTCGTATATACATATATGTATATATCTATATTAAATTGAGGCGAAAAATGATCAATAAAACGGAATTTGAGGAAAATCTTCTCAGTCCCTTGCCGGTGGTTTTAGTCGGGGCGATGGTTAACGACAAACCGAATTACCTTGTAATAGGTTATATGACTCCATTCAATTTCGGAAAGCATATTTTCTTCAGCCTGTACAAAAAGCGCTATACCCGTATCGGCATCCATGAGAACAAGACCTTCAGCGTTAATATCCCCTCCGAGGAGCTTCTTGAAAAAACCAATATATGCGGCAGCAAATCAGGACGGGATATCGATAAGAGCACGCTATTCGATAACTTTTACGGCGAACTCGAAACCGCTCCCATGATTTCCGAATGCCCCATTAATATTGAATGCGAGGTAACGGAAATCCTCGATTACGACCTTAATGATGGTATAATCGGACGGGTGGTGAAATCTTACGCCGATCCGTCATGTTTGACCGAAGATAAACTCGATTTCAGAAAAGTACATCCGATTATCTGGGCCACCGGCGGCGATTTCAACTACTACCGGCTCGGGGATCGTCTCGAAATTAAATGAGAGAAAATAAATTTGCTGTAAATGAAAAGCAGCAATCGAACGATGTCCGATTTTGTATATAAGAGGAGTTTAATATAAGACGAGACAGTTACAGGATCTTTTCCCCGGGAAAGATCGGCAAACTCGCCATTACAAACCGGATTGTCCGTTCAGCGACGTGGGACCCGTCTATCCTGAGCGAGCGGAAAATGAATGACGAAACCGTGGCCCTTTACAGGCAGGTAGCCGCCGGTGGTGTGGGTATGATAATAACCGGGGATTTCTCTGTTGTCCCAAGAGGCTCGCGGGATGAGGATTGCGGTGGTTTTGACGAATTCTCCTATGACGATGTCAGGATCGACGGTTATGATCGCCTGATAGCCGCGGTTCGCCAGACAGCCCCGAGCTGCAAAATAATAGCACAGCTAAGCGGTGATTATCGGGATCTGAGCCCCTCGGGAGTAAAGTCGGTGTTTGCCAGAAAGCCTCCTAAGACGATGTCTCGCGGACAGATTAGGACATTAGTAAGACGATTTATCGTCGCCATAGAAGGAGCGAAGCATGACGGTTTTGACGGCATACAATTTCACGCGGCCCACGGTAGCTTGTTATGCCAATTCCTGTCGCCGTATACAAATCGCCGCACCGACGAATACGGCGGATCCATGGAGAACAGGGCCAGATTAATCGGAGAAATAGTCTCGGGTGCGAGACACCGGGTCAGCGACTTTCCTATCCTGATTAAGCTTAACTGCACCGATTACCTGGAGGGCGGAATTGACATAAACAACTTTCCCGAACTCGCCAGGGAGATAGAAAAAACCGGAATTGACTCCATCGAGGTCAGCGGAGGCATGCGGGATTGCCTGGTGAGATCGGAGCAAGAACTCGGATTCCGGCCGATATATCCTCCGGAATCCCAAACTCGTCTTGCGCGGCCCGAGAAGCAAAGCTATTTCCTCAAGTACGTCGAGGGCCTGAAGCTTGAAATTCCCTTGATACTCGTGGGCGGTAACAGAAACGTTGAGTTGCTGGAAGAGATATTGGGTCAGGGAACGGTGGATTTTGTATCTTTATGCCGTCCGCTGATATGCGAACCGGACCTTCCCCGGCGGTGGCTGGAGGGGCGAGGCAAAAATGGTACCGCCTGCGTTTCCTGCAATTCCTGCATCTATGACCAGATTCTCGCATTTGAGGAGAAGAGGTCCGGCGTGGCAAAATGCTTGATGCGCGAAGATCGGCAACGGGTCAGATTGGCCCAAAATTGGATCTCTTCGTGGGCGAAAAAAAGATTGCCGCAGGATGATAGCGAATAAACAAAAAGCCCATATCTAAATGTGAAAGTATAAATGTTGATAATGCCAAATAAATCCTCCATGAACCGTTGAGCTTCGGATTATAATCCTGTCGAGCGATCCATATAATATAAAACCTTATTATAAAGCGCCTTAGCCGCAACAATTAAAAAATAACATGTCGGATTTTTCTCACGCTTTTCCTGATTGACGAGATTCCGCATAAAGCAAATCAAATATTTTCTGAAACATTATGTAGGTTCCTACGTATATTCAACAGAACGTTTTGTTATTTGAAAGGAATCCGAATCGGATTATTTCGATCAAATTGGAACTCTCGCGCTGGCAAGCCGTCTGAGACGTCTATTAAACCGGCTGCTTGGCGAGGGTGAAAAGGTCTATCGATCTCAGAAAATCGATTTCGCCATCAGCTGGTTTCCCATCTTCCATATTCTGGCCAGCCGTTCGCCGTTGACATTGACGGAAATAGCAAACGCGTTGGGCATGGCACACCCATCGGTAATAGAGGTGACCGATGAAATGATTAGGAAAGGATTTGTGGGATCACAGAAAAGCCGGGAGGATAGGCGACGCCGCCATCTATTCCTGACCAGAAAAGGAGAAAAAACCATCGCCAGGCTGGAGCCTATCTGGGAGGCCTTTAAACAGGCCGGCGATGAAATATGCGGTGAATCCGGAAATAACTTCCTGGAGTCTATCAGAAAATTGGAACAGGCCCTGGACCGACGTTCTATGTACGATCGTATTATCGCGAGGTTGAGTAAATAGTAACCATGGGAAAACTAAATTCATTGAGGAGGAAAAAATGAATTGGCTGAATTATTTTAATCGGTATCGAGTCTCGACAATCTCGGCGTTCATAAGCATCCTGTTATTAATGACATACTTGCCTCTTTACGGGCAGACAGCGCAAAATCAGGATCCTGATATGGACGATTCTGCAAAGGCCGAGGTTATTGATTCTGTTCTAAGTGCATTTAAATTACATTATCTCTATCCCGACCAGGCCAAAAAATTCAATAAACAGATTAGGAATAAATACAAAAAAGGCGTTTATGATGAGATCGGTGACCTGAACCATCTGACAAGGCAACTCTCAAATGATCTGAGGGAAATATCGGGCGACCTGCATATCAGGGTTTCCGTTATGTCGCCGGATGATTTCAGTCCCGCAATCGGCGACACAATAACGCAGGATAAAATTGCTAAAAAGGCTCGCGAGAATTTCTATTTTAAAAAGATGGAATGGCTGCCGGGCAATATCGGTTATCTTCGACTGGACCGATTTGATGATCCTGTTTACGCCGGGCCGACGGCCGTTGCGGCCATGAATTTCCTGGAAAACTGCGATGCCATAATAATCGATCTGCGTTATAACGGCGGCGGCGAGGAAAAAATGGTGAGGTTATTAGCCAGCTATTTTTTCAAGGAGCCTATACAGATTAACAGCCTCTATTTTACTGAATCCGATTCCCTGGAGCAATCCTGGACATACGCCTATGTGCCCGGTAAAAAACTGATCAACGCCGATTTATATATCCTGACCAGCGGAAATACGGCCTCCGGAGCCGAGGCCTTTACCTACGGCCTGAAAAATCGCGGCCGGGCGAAGGTTATCGGTGAATCAACTGCGGGCGCGGCCCACTGGGCTGAGTATTACGATTTCCCCAATCTTCAGGTGCGGGCGAAGATCCCCGTAGCCAGGCCTATCAATCCCGTCACCAAAACCAGCTGGGAGAAGGTCGGCGTCAAACCCGATATCGAGACACCTGCCGGCGATGCCCTGAATATCGCGCAAATCGAAGCACTGAAAAGCCTGGTAGAGAAAAACTCTGATGAGGATATCAGGCGCGACCTGAACTGGCATTTAATCCGGGCGGAAGCGCAGTTGAATCCTGTTATCCTGACAGGGAATGATATGCGGAAATACAAGGGAACTTACGACCGATATGCCATCTTAATCAAAGAGGGACAACTTTACTGGCGTTATTTGGACGGTACCGATTATATATTAATTCCCATAACGGTGGATCTTTTCGCGTTCGACGACACCGAGGATATTCGTTTAAACATTGTAAGAAACGAAAACGGGGATGTGCATGGCTTCCGGCTGGTTTATAGGGATGGCAGTGAGGGATCTGTAAAACCCCGGACAGGAGAAGCCCCGAGTAATTAAAAGGTAATGTTAAACCGGGAATATGTCGTATCCGGATTATTTTTTAAGATTCAACGTAATTAATGTATAAAAAACATCTTCTTTTAACATAGGTCGCATTGGACGATGCTGATTCGGAGAGGGTGGGGATGGGTTCTAATTAATCGGCGGGCAATCGCCGCGGGAGATAGGTGCGGCTCCTCCTATTAAAAATGCCACGCCCCGGAATTGGACTGCGCCGATCTTATATGGCCGCTTTATCTTTCTATTCATACTTTATGGCGTCAATGGGATTAGCCAGCGCGGACTTTATTACCTGGTAACTGATAGTTATGAAGGCTATTAACAAAGCGACAAATCCTGACAGCAGAAACGGCTCCAATCCTATCTCGACCCGGTACGCGTATGATTCCAGAAACTTGGAAATAATAATATATGCCGCGGGCCAGGCGATGACGTTGGCGATGACAACCAGGATCATAAATTCTTTACTTATCAAAGCCAGGACGTCCGGAATCGACGCCCCGAAGACCTTCCGGATCCCGATCTCCTTCTTGCGGTTTTATATAATAAACGACGATAATCCCAGAAGACCCAGACAGGATATGAACAGGGTGAGGGTCGTAAAATAGTTGAATATTTCGCTTATCCGTCTGTCGTTTGCATACATCCTGTCGATGTCTTCGTCAAGAAAACTGTATTCGAAGGGAAATTCCGGCAACACTTCCACCCAGACGTCTCTAATATAATTCAAAGTATTATCTATGTTTTGCGAATTGATTCGGACGCTGATAAAATGCATATCCCCCGGCGAACAGAACAGAGCCAATGGCTCTATTCTATCATGCAACGATGAGAAGTGATAGTCTTTGATAACTCCGATAATTTCGCCGTCATCACCGAACCGCTTGCCCACCGGATCATTAAGACTCATCACTGCCGCCGCCGTCTCATTAATGACAACCCGGGAGGCGGAGGAATCGTTAAATTCGCGCAAAAAGAATCTTCCCTCTTTTAGCTTTATATCGAAAGTCGCACAAAAATCCTCGTCAACAAATAGCCTGAATATTTCTATGGGTGTTGGTGAATTTTTACTTTCCCAATCATACAATAAAATTGATGATCTGACATGTGAAATACGATCAGAGCCGGCCGTAACCTTTATAATGTTCGGATTCGCCAATAAATCCTGTTTGAAAACGTCATACTTGTCCTTAAATTTATCAGAAGCGGGGATATTGACTATATATTCTCTATTAAAACCCAGGTTCCTGTTTTTTATGTAGGAGAGCTGTTTGTAGGCTAAGATAGTGCAAATAAGCAAAGCGATAGTGATGGCAAACTGTCCGACAACCAGTATCTTACGGAAAAAAGAGCCGCGGGCGCCTTCATTTAAGAAACCCTTCAACACTACCGCGGGCTTGAATGAGGAAAGGAAAAAGGCCGGGTAACTTCCCGAAATAAATCCCGTTAACAATACAATACCGATAACGCCGGCGATACCGGCCGTGGAGGCGATTTTGCCAAGGGTAAATTGCTTTCCCGATAAAGCGTTGAACATTGGAAGCACGGTCTCAATAAGGAGAAGGGCCAGAACCAGGGCTATAAAAGAGAGAAGAATGGTCTCGATGAAAAACTGGGCGATGATCTCTTTGCGCCGCGCGCCAACAACCTTTCTGACGCCTACCTCCAGCGCCCGGCAGGCGGCCCGGGCCGTGGTTAAGTTTATAAAATTGATGCAGGCGATAAGAAGAACAAATAAGGCAATTAGCGAGAAGATGTAAACATACCTGATATCGCCGTCATGAGCCATACTGATATGACTTGAATGAAGATGCAGTCTTGAAACCGGCTGCAAGACCGCCGTCATAATCGTTTCAGGATTAGCTTTTTCGCGAAAAACACTTTCGATTTTTTTATTTACTGTCTCCGGAGAGGTATTATTGTGAATTAGAGCATATGTTCTGTATGAAAAACTCCCCCAGTTGTCCAATTCGCCGCCGAGCGTCGTAACCGCTTCTATGGGAAGCAGGAAATCAAATTTCAAATGAGTATTGCCGGGCAGATTATCAATTACGGCGGAAACAGTAAAATAATGCTCATTGTCAATTTGCAGGGTTTTCCCGATGGCATTATCATCGCCGAAATATTTCTCCCGCATCTCCTTGGTTATCACAACTGAGTTGGGAACGGGAAATACGGTTTCGATATCGCCCTGTAAAAAATCGAATGTGAATAATTTGAAAATTGATTTATCGGCGACCGCGACTATATCCTCATTGAAAGTATTCTCATTGTAACGTATCAGGCTTTTACCGTACCATCTGAATCTAGAGGTATTTATTATCTCGGGGTATTCTCTTATCAACACCGGGCCCAGAGAGGGCGGCGTAACCCCGAAATACTTTTTCTCGTTGTTGGGATAATTATCCACGCTTATCACCAGATATAAATTGTCGATGTTTTCGTGAAAGCGGTCGTAACTTAATTCGTCAAACACCCATGACATTATCAGGATACAGCAGGTCATACCAATGGCCAAACCGATTATATTGATTGCGATATAGCCTTTTTGTCTCTGCATGCTTCTAAAAGCGATTTTGAGGTAATTAAGCAGCATATCTCGGTTCTTAGCCTCAATCCCAAAAGGATAATTTCGGCGGCCAAATAATCCTACACCATTGCTTTATTAAATGCAAATTCTATTCCGATAGTGATAACCACCTGAAAAATATGAAGTTGAAGGATACAGAAAGATAACATACCGTACGAATGCGGCCATCAGGTGTTCAGTAGCGAACATAAGTTTCAACTGATGGAAGATAAGAACGAAGGGCGAATATATAACTGCAGCGCATGCAACGTTACGCGGTTATCTACGTAAGATTAAAAAAGATGTTACGCCATGTGAATTTGCAATAACTGAAATATGAAAAATACAGTATTTTTTTTTTGATTTGCCGTCATAAAGCAGAGGAGGATAAGTTGAAGATGAATCGCCGAAAAGTATCAACGGGAAGTCCGTATGAGCCGATAATCGGCATTTCAAGAGCGATACGATCCGGTCAATATATCGCTATATCCGGCACCGCTCCGCTGGATCATATGGGAAAAACAGTGGCGGCGGGCGATCCGGCCGGACAGGCTCGCGAATGTTTCCAAATCGCGGAAAAAGCCCTGAATGAACTTGGAGCAGGACTATCCGATGTAATTAGAACCCGCATTTTCCTGACACAGATTGAAGATTGGAAGACGGTGGGCGAAGTGCACGGCGAATTTTTCCGTGATATACGCCCTGTATCAACTATTGTGCAGGTCAGCAGGTTTGTGGACCCGGAATGGAGGGTAGAAATAGAGTTCGACGCGTTGGTGGATGAGGACGATAACTAACCGCCGTTAATGGGCAATCTTACCTTAAAAGCTATCCTGCCATATTTGACGTCAACTTATTCCGTGCGGGATGGGGCACTGAAC
>CP070742.1:3322344-3366493 GCA_020348065.1 Candidatus Zixiibacteriota bacterium | reverse complement strand
ACATTATAACGCCTACCAATAAAGCCGTAATTCCAACCGGGACAGCTCCTGACGCCCAGAACAGGGCCGCGATGACAAGGATGCCGAGCATCACTTTCGCTTTTGTCGCCATTTTTTCCGGGCCATATGGCTGAAATGAGTTTTTGCCGTCTTCATCTTTTATATTCTTACCTATTTTATATTTGGCTCCGTAATATGACGCGATCGAATCGCCCGCCTTCATTTTCCTGTAATCCGCATATCCCATATTTTTATCCGCGAGAGCGCCGGCTTTTTTTGATGATATCAGATTATATAGCCGGTCCGGAGTCGGGAGAAGTAAAATGGAGGCGAACAGTATTATTCCCAGCAGGATAATTCCCGGTCTTGAGTTATGGGTCCCGACCAGCCACTTCCAGAGAGATCCTTTTTCGACGTGGGGAATTTCATGTCTTGTCAGGGCATATATTTTTTCCTCTCGGGCCGACTCTATTTCGCCGATCAGTTTTTCAAGATCACATGGTTTTTCAAGATAGGAGTAAGCGTCGAGTTTGCCGGTTTTAACCGCCGAATTCAAAGATCCGTGCCCGGTCAACATTATGACCTGTATTTCGGGCCGGAAATTTTTTAATTCCTGTAAAACCTGTTCGCCGTTCATCCCCGGCATTTTGAGATCCAGAACCACTATATCTATATCAGAATCGCTTCTGACAAGTTTTATAGCATCTTCACCGCTGCCAACTTCAATTGTATCGATATGCCTGACATTAAGCCTTCGGGTTAAAGGGAGCCTGAAGGAATCCTCGTCGTCCACAAGCAATACTCTGGGCATAAATTAACCTCTTCTCCCGTCTCATTTAATCGGATATATTTTTAATACAGCCGGAAATCTCATCAAAGATATCCGACAGTCTTAATAAACCCACAACCTTACCGTCTCTTGTTACCAGTATTGATAATGTCTGTTGAACGATTAATTGATTTAACGCTTCCGCAAGAGGAGCTTCCTCGTCGACGCTTTCTCCCACGGAATGCATAACGTCCATCACTTTAATCCCCATAGCCTTGCGGCACAAGTCCTGGAAATCGGCCCTGAATAACTTGTAATGGTCCATCATGGTGGAGATGAATTCATCACTTACTCCGGCTCGCGAAAGTTTGTCAATATCCTTTATAACCTCGTATTTCGGCTCCAGGGCTTTCAAAAAAGCGAGATGCCCCACTTTTCCGACAATCCGCTTGTTTTTATTCACAACCAGAACCGCCCTGTGGGGTTGGCGGTCCGGTTCTATTTTTTTTTGAGCCTCTTCAAGAGCCAGAATCGCGTCGCGAAGGGTGGCGTCAATATCCACAACCGCGTAATCGTCCAGCTTTATCATCAAATCCTTTACTTTTTTTTCTTCCATAATACGTTCTCTCAGAATATTCAGATTAACGGCAACTTCAGGGTAAATGTAGTTCCCTTACCCATTTCGCTTTTCACCTCTATCTTCCCGCCGAGGTTTTTTATAATACCATAGCTGACGGATAAACCGAGCCCGGTGCCTTTACCCACCTCTTTCGTAGTGTAGAAGGGCATAAATATTTTTCCCATAGAATCCGGCTCAATCCCTTTTCCGGAATCAGAGATTTTTATTTCTATCGATTTCTCGTTTTTCGAAGTTGAAATTGTTATCGTGCCTCTTCTGTTTTCAATGGCGTCAACGGCGTTATTTATTACATTTAAAAATACCTGCTGCAGTTGATGGCCATCGGTCTTTAATTCGGGAATATCATTCGAGTAATTTTTTACCAGCTCGATATTGCTGACCATCATTTCATGAGAGAATAAACCATCCACGACCTCGTCAATGAGCTTATTGATGTTATGTTTTTTAATGTCGAAATCGGTTTTCCGCACGAATCCCATCAGTTTTCGGGTGATATCTCTGCATCTGAAGACCAGGTCATGGATGGAATCAAGATGGGGAATTATTTCTTTGCATTGGACAGGATTCCCGTATTCCGGGCTTAACAGGTCTTTCATTAACCCGGCTTCTTCGTTGATGGCGGCCAGGGGATTGTTTATCTCGTGCGCTATTCCGGCCGCAAGTTCTCCCACGGAAGCCAGCTTGGCGGCATGCTCGAGTTGTGCCTTGGTTTTATCGGATTCAATTTGTATTTCAACAAGTTTTTGCGTTCTAACACAGATGATTATAAGCGATATGATAATGAAAATGGCGGAAACGCTTATTATCCTGATTCCCGAACCTGAAAAAAACGAGACCGCATCATCGGCCTGCTGCACAATCAAGGCCCAATCAGCATTCTGAAGCCAGGAGTAAGCGAAAGTAATACTCTTATCGTTAAGTTCGATATTTTCTATTCCCAGTCTGACATCACGAGGGGGGACAATCGAGGAGGTTTCCAGCGCCGTTCCCAGGTGAGATGTAACAATCTGATAGTAACCCTCCTGGTTTACTATGTAGGAAATAACCTCGTTGGCGCCCTCCAGAGATCTTATGTATTCGTAAATTTTCCCGGGATCCAGGGTTGCCCTCAGGACGGTGAACTCATCGTTCGTATTTTTTCGGACCGCTATTGTGAAATGAGGTTTTTGCCTGAAACCGAGATAGATATCGGTGATTATAAAGTCATCGTTGCCGTCAATAAGCGATATATACCATGATTCGTTGCTGTAATCTATCTTTTCAAGCGATGGATATGGACCGCTATATATTTTTTGAACGCCAGTTTCGTCGAAATAACCGAGATCGACAAAGGTCTCGCTACTGTTTTTCAATCTACCCAGATAAGAGTCAATCTGAACCTGGGTCGGCCGCGACTCCAGTCTCGGATCGTTTACAATATTACGAAGATTATTAAGCCTTTCGGTGAGAAAAAGATCGAACATGTTAGACTGGTTCTCGGCGATGGCCTTCAACCTTAATTGCCTGCCCTCGGATATCATTACACCGTGCTGGAAGTAAAAATAAACCGATATTAATATAAGGGGAGCCAGATAGGTAAAGATAAGACGAATGAAATTACGTCGTCTGAAATCCCTATAATGCTTTTTATCCAGGTGCAAAAAATCAAATGAAGGACTCAAGCCGTTTGAAGCTGTCCCGGGCATTCCGACACTTTCCCTATTAACCCTTCACCATCTGCTCACCCTATTTAAAGGCTAAATATAAGCTAAACGCAAATCCTGGAAGTGTCAATATAATTGTTAAAAAATTCACATACTTTTTGGCTTTTTTCTTCTTCTATATATGATAATAATTATTATTAAATGAACTATCTGTTTGTTTTATAATTGATTATTTAATCACTGAACATAGATCGGATTAGTCAGGCGAATTTTTTAATGGTACAGATTTTAAATAGATTGTGTAAATTATAGTATTATTCTATTTCGAATTGCCGGATATTAAATCTTCCATATATAGCCGGTCTTTCCAAATAACCCGCTTTTCGATCAGCGATATAATTTCCGCTTTGTTTGTATTATGATTTCTAAGGAATATTTTAAAGAAAGTGGAACCAATTAACCAAATTTCTGTATTTTAGTATAGGAAAACATCTACGGGGAGAGATAGCGTGGCGAGGTATTGTATTTGATGGCGGGGTGTAAAATGCATATTAAGAATCATTTTCCGGTTATTTGCTTCATAATTATTATGACGGCTTTTAACCTCAGCGCCCAGAATCCGAGTATTATCTGGTTTCAAACCTACAGCGGGGAGGGTTGGGCTGGCGCGAAATGGGTTGAGGAGGCGGGGAGGCGGGATGATCGCGGGGCACCAGGTTTCATCATGGTTGGATCTACTCAACAGTTCGTAATGGGTTATGAGGATATCTATTTGATAAAAACCGACGCGGATGGATTTGTCGAATGGGAGCGGATTTACGGCGGTGATGGTCCTGACATAGGATATTGCGTCAAGCCGACGATGGATGGCGGGTATATCGTGTGTGGGGCTACCCGGGATATAGATGCCTATAAGTCTGACGCCTATATGCTAAAAACCGATGCTTACGGCGATACGGTCTGGACAAAGAAATATGGCGGTTCCCGCAGCGCGCGGTTTTATGAAGTCTGCCAATTATCTGATGGCGGCTATATAGCCGTCGGTTATATAGCTGAATCCGACGGCTATCATACCGATATATACTTGGTTAGAACAAATACAACCGGTCAGCTTCTCTGGTCCCGGGAGCATGGACCGGCGGATTCTATTGATCGCGCCGTATCTATACAGCCGTCAAACGACGGCGGTTTTGTTTTTTGCGGATGGATGGAGTCGCCGGGTGGTGTCGACTGCGACGTTCAGCTTACAAAAGTGAATGCCGGCGGAGATATTGAATGGACCCGGCATTACGGCGGCGATCGCTATGATAAAGGCTTTTCGGTGGCTCGAGCCAGCGACGGCGGTTATGTAATCGCAGGGTATAAAACAGTGTCTGACAGAAACTGCCACTGCGAATTTTATTTGATCAAAATCTCCGATGAGGGTTTTGTCGAATGGGAGCGGACTTATGGCGGAGCTAGAAGCGATCGCGCATTATCTGTCAGGCAAACCGTGGACGGCGGCTATATTATGACAGGGCACTCCACATCTTTCGGCCAGGAAGGAAACGATATTTATGTCGTAAAAACGGATGACTCCGGCAACCTGGAATGGCATGATATTTTCGGCGGACATGACGACGATATCGGAGAGTGCATCAGGCAGGTTTTCGACGGAAATTACGTTGTGACGGGACATACGGAAGATTTCGGCGGCGCGTATCATGACGCTTTTCTGATGAAAATAAGGCCGGGGCAAGTCGGTATAGAGGAAGAACTGAGTGAGGTCGCCCCGCAAACGTTTATAACGCAACAAAATTATCCCAATCCATTCAATTCAACCACCAAAATACGTTATAACCTGCATGAGCCATCTGATGTTACCATAATTATCTATGATCTTCTCGGTCGTGAGGTCGAAACTCTCTCTAGGGGTTATAGACCGGCCGGCCGTCATCAGGTTGTATGGAACCCTGGTGACTTAAAATCCGGCAATTACTTCTATAAAATCGAAACGGATCGGTCTTCCGAGACAACGAAAATGATATTGTTGAGGTAGATGATTGGCAGGAATATCTGCGAAGGCCGGAATGTTATCTGAAAAAATGGAACCAAATAACCAGGATTCTTTATTATACTTTACAGAAAGACATCCCGGGGAGAGCTTGCATCATGAAGGAATTAACTCTAAAGGCGGGGCGCAAGATGTTTAACGAAAATTATCTTCTGGCTATTTCCTTCATAATCTTTATTGCGGCTCCGATTCTCCCTGCTCAGAATCCGAACATCATCTGGATGCAGATATTTGGAGAAGGCGAATTCAACTGCGTTTATTGGGTTGAGCAAGTCGGGCAGGGCAATTATCCGGACTTACCCGGTTTTATATTGGCCGGATGTAGGAAATCGTATGGGCAAGTGCATAACGATGTATTGCTGATAAAAACCGACGGCGACGGAAATACCGAATGGGCAAGGACGTATGGAGACTCGGACAACGATGCTGGTTTCTGTGTTAAGCCCACGTCTGATAGCGGCTTCATCGTATGCGGTTTTTTTACAGACGGGGACAGATCCACATCTGACGGGTATATCATCAAAACGGACGCTTCAGGAGACACGGTCTGGACGAGGAAATATGGCGATTCCGGCGGCGAATCGTTCGCGGAAATCACTCAAACTTCCGACGGCGGGTATATTGCGGCCGGTTATAAAACGGAACCGGACGAGTATCATACCGATGTTTATGTAGTCAAGACAGACAGCGTCGGCGAAGTAATGTGGTCACGGGAATACGGCACGCCTTTATTTGCAGATCATGCCAAATCCGTCCTCCAGACCTCGGACGGCGGCTATATTATTTGCGGTGTCAGAGGCGGAATCGGAACTGCCTTCGACGTCTGGCTGATAAAAATGGATTCGGGTGGCAATGTCGAATGGAATCGTACCTACGGAGGCGACGGTTACGATGCCGGGTACTCGGTGGATCAGACGAGTGATGGCGGCTATATTGTCTCAGGTTATAAAACTATTCTCATAGCGCCCTATCATCACGATTTGTATCTGGTAAAAACGTCGTCGGACGGGACAGTTCAGTGGGAAAGAACCTACGGGGAAAGCGTATCTGACTGCGCGAATTCCGTCAGAGAAATCTCGGATGGCGGGTTTATTGCCGCCGGGCTGATGGAAACGCCTATGCAGGGCGGTTGCGACATCTATGTTGTAAAGACAGACGACAATGGAGATCTGCAGTGGTTCGGTACGATGAGTATTAATGATGCTGACATAGGCTATTGCGTGAGGCAGACAGATGACGGTAACTTCGTTATCGCCGGATCCGCCTTCTCATTAGATTACATCTTTGACGCCTTCATGATGAAAATAAATTCCGGCCTGGTAGATGTGGAAGATGAAATGGTCGATTTTATTCCCGGCAAATTCAAACTTTTGCAAAATTATCCAAATCCCTTTAATACCGAGACAAATATTGAATTTTATCTCCGTAAAAATTCTAACGTTTCGGTCGACGTTTTCAATGTCCTCGGCGAGAGGGTTGCTGATCTTCTAAACGAACCGCTTAATTCAGGAAAGCACGTTGTCCGCTGGGACGCCTCGGATCAGACTTCGGGCGTTTATTTTTATCGAATCAATACGGACGGAGATTCGTTTTCTAAAAAAATGCTGTTTTTAAAATAGATTCAATTTTCAGCTACAGGGTGGAATATTTCATCCGGGCGGAATAATATCGAAATTGCTTTGTATTAACAGTAGTATGAAACCGATAGAAAATATAAACCGCATCTTTAAGGACGCGTAATCGTAGTAAAATCATGATGGCCAGATTCGTTTTCGCCCAGATTTGCCTGATAAGTATCATTTCATATAATTCATATGCCACCGTCATCAATGTCCCCGGCGATTATGCTACCATCCAGGCAGCTGTTGAAGCCGCCGTATACGGCGACGAGGTTGTTCTGGCCGACGGGACTTATTCGGGGGAGGGAAATTACAATATCGATATACTCGGTAAAGTCATAACCGTTCGATCTCAGAGCGGAAATCCCGAAAATTGCGTTATCGACGTTCAGGGGCAGCATAACGGGGTCGCCCAGAGGGGATTTTATTTATCCAACTATGAGGGCAACCAGACGGTTATCCGCGATATAACCATAATGAACGGGGTGGCCGACGCTCCCTGACCGGAATGCAACGGCGCAGGGGTCTACTGCGACACAACGTCACCGTCGATAATCAACGTAATTTTTTATAATAACTACGCTCTCGCGGGCGGCGGCGTGATGGCCGATCGCGGAAACCCCATCATCGACAGCTGCCGATTTATCGATAACGTCGCCGACTATGGCGGTGGTATGTTCTTTAATAACGGCGCGGAGCCTTATATTAGCAGGTCTTTAATACACGGGAACACCGCTGTGGAGGGTGGCGGAGGGTTTTTCTCGGAGGCGATGGTCGCGGCTACAATTGTCAACTGCACTTTTTCGGACAACAGTTCGCCGGAGGGCGGCGGTATAGATTTCCGCCAGGGCGATCTTGCGATTCGCAACACTATTATAACCTTCAGCGGCCAGGGCGGATCCGTCAGCTTCAGGGGTAATAACAATATATCGATATCTTATTCGGATTTTTACGGCAATACGGGCGGTGATTGGTTCGGTCCTATCGCGGATCTGCTTGGCGTAAATGGAAACATTTCCCTTGATCCCATGTTTGTCGATCATGCTAACGGCGACTGCC
Organism: Candidatus Zixiibacteriota bacterium; assembly: GCA_020348065.1. Classification (GTDB taxonomy): domain Bacteria; phylum Zixibacteria; class MSB-5A5; order UBA10806; family UBA10806. The sequence continues at coordinate 3,358,710 of CP070742.1, read as the reverse complement.
GCCTTAATGGCGGTTCGCCCTGTGTCGACGCCGGCGATCCTTTATCCCCGTATGATCCCGACAGCACCGTCGCCGATATAGGGGCTTTCTATTACGATCAGTTGACGAATATAATAAGCTTTAATAATCCGAGTATATATTTTTCAGTATCAAATTATCCCAATCCATTCAATTCAACCACTACAATCCGCTTCAGCCTGCCCGAACCGTCGGATGTAGGCATAGATATCTATGATCTTCTCGGGCGCAAGGTTGAGACTATTTCAGAAGGTTACAGACTGGCCGGCAGCCATCAGATGGCCTGGGACGCCAATAAATACCGATCTGGATTTTACTTTTATAGAATTGAAGCCGGGGGGTATTCGCAGACCGGCAAGATGCTGTATCTGAAATAAATGTTCTTCAGTTGGAATTGAAGGGGAGTCGATTATGGCTCCCTTTTTTGTTAATGTCCGGAAATTATAAAAAGAAATATAGGGCGTTTTTTGTAAAGTATTAGAAATTTGCCAACTGAATACAAGGATTGATTATACTGCGGCGCCATTCGTCCGACATAATATTACAGGCAAAATCTGCTTGATTTAAGGATTTGAAAATATGAAATTTAATTCTAAATATCAGGGGTTATCGATTATGCGAAAATCATATCCTGATGACGAGACCAAAAAGATCCAGACAAAAATAATCGATGATATTTTCACCGACGCTGTCGAGAGAATAAAGCCTCGATTCGAGGTCGATTATGAAGCATATCTTCATCGTCTGTGGGAAGCAAATCCGGATATTTATAATTTGCTTAAAGGTACAGATGATCTGGAAAGCTCCCGGGAATTATTGTATACTTATCTTGAACGTTCGGAGAGAGAGATATTCGGGGTTGATAACGACCTTCATATTCTTGAAAAAGCGATAGTCCGCGACAGTATAAAGGTTTTTAAAAGTATCATAGGTCCCGTCAATGAATTCCGGACCGGGTTCTCGGCGTTGGATTCACTCTGGAAACTCGCTCAGGAACGATTTGATGAACTGACTCAGGAGGTTTCTGTCGGGTTCTTAATGGAGTTCATAAACCTGTTCCGAAGTGTGGGGGGAAAACCCAATATCTACTTTGAATCGAAGGACGCAAAGAAGGGTATACCGGATTTTCTCAAGTTGGAAGGACGCGAGGCAGCGCTCACCAGGACCGAGATACTTGACGATATGGGAGGAACAATTCAGAAATATTTTAAAAAGTATCCCTCGGGGCTGGATAACGATGTTATAAGCTGGCGAAAAGAAAATCGCGAAAGGATTCTTCATTACTTTAAAGCCGATGAATCCGATTGGAACGATTATAAGTGGCATATAAAGAATGTTATCAGGAAAGCCGAACCGCTTCTCCATTTAATAGAATTGACCGACGAACAGAAGAAAGCGGTACAAAAAGCCACCGAGAATAGTATCCCCTTCGGCATAACCCCATATTACCTTAGCCTCATGGATCGTAATTTGTCTGTCGGGTATGATCATGCGGTGCGGGCACAGGTCATTCCCCCGCCGGATTATGTGGACTTGATGGTCAAGCACAGGACCGAAAGAGACGCCATATTTGATTTCATGGGGGAACAGGATACATCACCGGTGGATCTCATAACCAGGCGTTACCCCGGAATCGCCATATTAAAACCGTTCAATACCTGCTCTCAGATTTGCGTTTACTGCCAGCGCAACTGGGAAATTGACGAGGTTCTTGATCCGAAGGCTATGGCGTCACGGAAGCAAATTGAAGAGGCCATAAATTGGCTGAACGATCATAGAAGTATCGGTGACGTTTTAATTACCGGCGGCGATCCATGCATAATGAAAGATGATTTCATACGTTGGATTATGGAATCGCTTTCCAAACTCGATCATATCTACCGCATAAGGATCGGTACCCGGACTCCGGTGGTGCTTCCCATGAGATGGAGTGATTCTCTGATTGATATCCTTTCTGAATTTCAGGTTCCCGGGAAACGGGAAATCTCGGTCGTGACTCATTATGAGCATTCTTATGAAATTACTCCTGAATCCATGGAGGCGGTTCAAAAAATCAAGAGGTTGGGGATCGGGGTTTACAACCAGCAGGTGTACACGGTCTTTAACTCCAGAAGATTTGAAACCGCCAAGCTTCGCAGAGATCTCAGGCTTATCGGAGTCGATCCCTATTATACATTCAATTTGAAAGGCAAAGAGGAGACCCGCAGTTTCATGGTCCCCATAGCACGGATACTGCAGGAAAGGAAAGAAGAAGCCCGTCTTTTGCCGGGACTCGATCGTACCGACGAACCGGTTTTCAATGTGCCCAAGTTGGGTAAAAATCATCTGCAGGCTCAACAGGATCATCGGTTGGTGATGGTGCTCCCCGACGGTTCGCGGGTGTATGAGTTCCATCCCTGGGAGAAGAATATAACTCCCGTGCCGCCATACAATTACATGGATGTTCCGATTTACGATTACCTTGAGGAACTCGCCGCTCTGGGGGAGAATATTCGCGATTACCGGACCATCTGGTTTTATTATTAATAAAACATCTTTTCTTGACAAATAACCCATTGCTGCAAATTGAGTTCGGATAAAAGGTTAAATCCATTCCCCATTCTTTTTGCATTCCCGTCCATTATGAATTGAATAAAGATAATTTAAAGTGTATATATAGTTAAAAGCTATGGAGGCATCGATGGTAGTAAAAAGCTTGGGTCTTTTTTCGCTGGCGAAGATTATGGGTATCATCTACGCCTTCTTCGGATTTATCGCAGGATTGTTTTTTTCGTTCTTTGCGTTGATGGGCGCGTTTCTGGGAAGCGTGCTGGAGGATTCTCCCGGACCTCTGGTGGGGATGGTTTTCGGTATCGGCTCGGTGGTGCTTTTCCCAATTCTGTATGGCGTTATGGGATTTATCGGAGGAATTGTTACGGCCGGCATTTATAATATCACCGCCAGATGGGTGGGGGGATTGGAGATCGAATTGGAGGAAAAATCTGCGGTACAATAACCATTGAAGGATTATATATGCTTATCGACGCGCACGCGCATTTGAACAGGTATGACAATTTGACCGACGGGGCGCTGGATGAAGTCGAAAATTACAGGATTTTCACCATAAGCAATTCCATGGATATGCAGTCTTATAAGGAGAACCTGGAAATCGGGGAAAAGAGCAAATATGTTTTGCCGACGTTTGGAATTCATCCCTGGGTTGCCCACGAGTATCAGCACAAGCTCATAGAGTTTGATGAATATATCGAAGAGTGCCCCATGCTGGGGGAGCTGGGGCTGGATTACCATTTTGTGAAAGACTCGTCATTATATCCCGCCCAAAAAAAGGTGTTTGAATATTTTCTTCGGAAGGCCTCAGAGCAGAATAAGATCGTCAATCTCCACACCAAGGGCGCGGAGGAGGATACGCTCAGGTTTCTGGAAACACATAATATCAGGCGCGCCATAATACATTGGTATTCGGGGCCGTTGAATATTCTGAAAAAGTCTATAGACAGAGGATATTATTTCACGGTCGGCGTTGAGATACTTTTTACCGAACATATCAGGAAGATCGCCCGTAATATACCCGACGATTTGCTTTTGACCGAGACCGACAATCCCGGCGGTTACGAATGGCTGGCCGGCACGTCAGGTATGCCGGGGGTATTGCAGGAGGTTGTACTGGAACTGGCCCGGATGCGCAAAATCGAGTACGAGGAGTGCGTGAATATGATACAGAGGAATTTCGAGAGGCTGATTGAGGGGGATAAGACGGTTAGGGATTATTATAAAAAGGCCAAAAATAATAATTAACGGTGGTGTCAGGTGGCCTCACCTGACACCTCTTCATTAAGAAAAGGTGTCGGGTCGGGTGACCCGACGCCACAGAGAACAATTTTATTTAAAGGCGAAAAGTTAATATGAAAGAAAAACAGGGGGAACACCCCTTCGGCGACGCCGGGCAGTTGATCGCGTTCGGATTGTTCGCGATTGTATGGGTCGCGGATTCGATTTTCCTGGATATCTCCACCGGCCTGACCGAATATGTGCCGTTATATGTGCGATCGATTATCGCCATGGTGATTTTCGCGGTTTCGCTTTACCTCCTGGCAGCGAGTCATAAGGTGATCGCCGGCGAGAATCGTCCCGTAAAAGTAATATCGGGCGGCGTGTTCAAATATATAAGGCATCCTCTGTATATGAGCGCCATCCTGTTTTACGTGGCATTGATTGTCTTGACACTCTCGATAATCTCCTTCGTATTCTGGGTGGCGATATTTATCTTCTATAACTATATCGCGGGCTACGAGGAGAAGCTGATGGAGATGAAATTCGGCGAGGAGTATATATCATACCGGCAGAAAACCGGGAAGTGGCTGCCGAGGGTATAGTTTTTGACCTATCCCTCAGGATGGAGTCACGCCGAAGGCGGGAGACATCCTGAGGGCATATTGTCTTTCGTGGTAGCGTCAGGATGTCATTTCATTCCATCCTGACGCATAATCAGAAAGTTCCGTCGGATCGTAGTCCCGATGCTGGCGGGACGTGATCCGACGGTCAGGTCACGGCCTTCGGCCTACGACCTGACCGAACGGGAAGTTACCGGAAATATACTTTCTATTTCAAAAGCAGCATTTTCCCGCTACCGCTGAAATCGGCTCCCTTTATGCTGTAAAAATAGATGCCGGTAGGCAGGTCGCCCGCATTCCAGGAAAATTTGTGTGATCCGGCGCTTAAGATTCCTATATCCATAGATGAAACCAGGCCCCCGGCCAGGTTATAGATGTTGATCTTTACACCAGCTTCCGCAGGCAGGGAGAAAATTATATTCGTGGATTGGTTGAAGGGATTGGGGCTGTTATAAGAAGTAATCGATTTTGCGGGGATTAAGCTGTTTCCGTCTTTTAAACCAGTTGTTCCGGTATTCTCGTACCATTTCACCTGGTTGCAGCCCATATGGCTGCTGCCGGAGACGATATCGAGATCGAGGTCCCCGTCGAAATCGGCCAGATCCAGCCCCCAGGGCCTTACGAGGACGTCGTCAATCATATGCTTGGTCCAGGATATGGGCTCGTTGCCGTCGTTTTCCCACCAGGCCACCTGGTTTGCGCCCTGCGCCGTGGCCGCCACGTCGATATCGCCGTCGCCGTCGAGATCGCCGGGCATGGCGACGCAGGCGTTGATGAAACCTGTTTCAAGGAGCTGCTCGGTCCAGGTGATGGGATCGCCGCCGTTATTTCGCCACCAGGCGATTTCATGGCCAATGCAGCCGGCGCCGACGATGTCGTTGTCGCCGTCGAAATCGAGATCGACCGCCTCCACCCGGTGCGCCCCGATGAAATTGCCATCGATGAAATACTTCGTCCAGGTAATCGGGTTTCCGCCGTCATTATGCCACCAGGCGACATCATGACCGTATATGGCTGCGCCTATGATATCCTTAATGCTGTCGCCGTTGATATCGGCGGCCCGTACCGACTTGGCGGTATCGAAGTAATTGTCGATAGCGTACTCAGTCCACTGGATCGGGTCGCCGCCCTCATTAAGCCAGAGAGTTATGCGGCTTAGCGCCGATGACGCTCCCAGCACGTCGTTATCGCCGTCGTCGTCGATATCGCAGGCGTAGACCTCGTGGGCCTCGTCGAAATTATCTGAAATGACATAACGCGTCCAGGTATATGGGGCCTGTCCGCTGCTTTTCCACCAGAGTACCAGGCCGGCGTAATAGGCGGTGGCCAGAACATCCTTGTGCCCATCGCCATTTATATCCTCGGTATATACGGAAAACGTGACCGGGACATTGTAATCGATAACAAACTTCTCCCACGAAATCGGGTAACCTCCGTCGTTACGCCACCAGACCACGTTCCCGGATTCCATCACCGCCCCCACCACGTCCTTATCGCCGTCGTTATCAATATCGCAGGCAACGAGGCTGGGGTTGCCGTAGGAATGGCCGTCGATCAGGTGCTCGACGAAAATAACATTTCCGTAAGCCGATGCGGCTATGAATATTAAATAGAATACTATTATTGAAAAAACCTTATTAAAGGCGGCCATTTTGAGTCTCCTTCTCCTAATGATTCCCGTTATTAGATACAGGTTATGGGCGGAAAATGTTGCGTTGGGGGGTGGTTTTATTCCCCTTGCTTAAAACGGTCTGTCTTTTTAAATTCCGCCGACCGGTTTTCCGGGTGCGTCGGGTTTGTGAAGTAATCAAACCCGACCTACGGCTCGGGTAAGCGTCAGGTGCGGAGACCTGATGCCACACAGGCGCGAATTATCAATGTTCCGTCGGATCGTAGTTCCGCTTTTGGCGGAACGTGATCCGACGGCTTAAACGGTCAGATCACGGCCTGCGGCCTACGACCTGACCGAACAGGGACACAAATTGAAATTATGATGAACCTTTGATGATAGGAATGGGAAGATGAAAAAAGAGATGAAGAAGATACTGGTGACCGGGGCGGTGGGGCAGATCGGGTCGGAACTGACCATGGAACTGCGGAAACGTTACGGCGCGGAAAACGTGATAGCCACCGGCCGCAAAACCGAGCCGTCGAAAGAGCTAAAAGAATCGGGGCCGTTCCATTTTATCAACGTCAACAAGATCGACACGGTGGAGGAGATAGTCAAGAAATACGATATCGACACGGTCTATCATATGGCGGCCATCCTGTCTGCCGTGGGGGAGAAAAACCCGCAGCTCTGCTGGGACGTCAACATGAACGGCACCATCAATATCCTCGAACTGGGGCTGAAATACGAGATGGCGCGGATCATAATCCCCAGCTCCATCGCGGTCTGGGGCGATTTCGTGGCGCTGGATAACACCCCGCAGGAATCGATATTAAAGCCGACCACCATGTACGGGGTCACCAAGGTCTGCGGTGAGCTACTGTGCGATTACTACGTAAAGCGTTTTGGTTTGGATATCCGGGGGCTGCGCTATCCGGGGATCATCTCCTACGAGACCCTGCCCGGCGGCGGCACCACCGATTACGCCGTGGCCATCTACTACGAGGCAGTCGACAAGGGCAGTTACACCTGCTTCGTGCGTGAGGATACCCGTTTGCCCATGATGTACATGCCGGACGCCATCAACGGGACCATTATGCTGGCGGAGGCCGATTTCGGCACGCTGAAACATCATTCCGACTTCAATCATGCGGCAATGAGCTTCACCGCCGGCGAGCTGGCGGCCGAGATAAAGAAGCATATACCGGATTTCAAAGTTACATATGAGCCCGATTTCCGTCAGGCCATAGCCGATTCCTGGCCCAACTCCATCGACGATTCCGCCGCCCGGGAAGAATGGGGCTGGAAACCGGCGTGGGACCTGGCCTCCATGACGGCCGATATGCTCAAGCACCTCAAAGCGCGCAAGGATAAGGGAACGCTTTACAGGTAGGGTAGCAGGATATTGTAGGTCGGTCCCGCGAAACGCGGGGTCTACCGACAGGTGTCCATTCTGCGGGGAGACAAGCTCCCCGTCTACAGTTGTCCTGAAATATGGATGCCGGATCGAGTCCGGAATGATAAGGTGGCGGCTTACTAATAGACTACGAGGACAGAACGATGTTCTGTACCTACAAACCAAAATAAGATAAATTAAAAACCGCCGGACATCGCTGTCCGACGGCTCTTCTTAAGGAGGTAAACCAATAATTGGGTTTCTGGCACTAAATTTTATTTATGTGAATTACACCCGTCCATCGCGTTGTGGGTTTTGCACCAGGTTATGGTTACGTTATCGATTGTATACGATTCCACGTCCAGTTGGTTGGCGCCGGCGTAATAGACGCCGTGCACGGATACCTCTTTGTCGTCGTATTTTTCGCCCTTAAAAAGGTCTTCGGAATATTTATTTTCAAGAAAAGTAATGTATTTGCCGTCTTCCGTTTGCAGGGCGTGCTTGTGCCCGTAAACCTTGCATTCCGCCCGGGCGCCCTCCTCGTCTTTAAGAGTGCATCCCAAGCATACCAGTTTACCTTCGAAAGAGGCATGTTTGCCTTCAGCCATAGTCTGCTGCGCGCCGGCGATAATCAATGCTCCGAATACGACCGCTATTACAATTAAAATGCCTATTATTCTCGTAATCATCGCTCCTCCCGGCACTTTTTGGTATTGACTTTCATTTTCATAAATTTAAACGATAATAGTCGCAGATAAGTTCCGGGACATTTCGCCTGTTAATGTTAATTCAAATCTACATTATAAAACGTTTAAACATCGCTATATAAATCGGTTTTAATTTCAACTGATTTTGACGATAATCGTAATATGGCGAATAAGGCGCTATATAGCCAGGAAGTTTATGCCGAAGGGCATCTGGTCGATTCAGGCGTGATGTCGACGATCCTGGACCTGATTATCCGGTCCGGCGGTCAGTTCAACATCAAATCGTTCGAGATGGGGCATACCAACGTCGATAAAACCCGAACCACCATAGAGATTTCAGCTTCCACGCCCATGCTGCTTGAACACATAATTTCGCAGCTTCATCTCCACGGATGCATGATAAAGGAGGACGTTGCGGTATCATTGAAGCCGGCCCCGAGAAATTCGGTGGCCCCGGACGATTTTTATTCCACCACCAATCACACCACTGAAATCAGGCTGAACGGGGGATGGCATCGCGTGAGGAACCAGCGTATGGACGCCGTAATTATGATGGATAACGGCAAGCCACGATGTGTCAAGATCCGGGATCTGCAAAAAGGGATGCCTGTAGTAACTGGTATATCGGGTATAAGAGTTATCCCGGAATTCAAGGAGCGAAACAGATCGGTTTTTGAATTCATGTCGGGCGACGTGTCGTCTGAAAAGAAGGTTGAATTAGCCGTGGGTGAAGTTGCCGCGATGCTGGAATCGAAAAAATATAGAACCGTCATAGTCGCCGGGCCGGTGGTTGTCCATACCGGAGGGAGTGATTCATTATGCTATTTAATTGAAAATGATTGTGTGCAGGGACTTCTATCCGGGAACGCCCTGGCAGTTCATGATATTGAGCAGGCATTGTACGGGACGTCTCTTGGAATTAACACCAAGACCGGCAGGCCGGTGGAAGAAGGGCATAAAAACCACATGCGGGCCATTAACGAGGTTTTTAAATATGGTAATATCAAAAACATGATCGCGAAAAACGCACTTACAAGTGGAATAATGTTTACTCTTTGCCGGAAGAGGATTCCTTTTGTCCTGGCCGGGTCCTTGCGCGATGACGGGCCGCTGCCGGAGACGATCAACGATATGGTGGAAGCGCAGGCAGCTTACGCGAGGATTTTGAGAAAAGCGGATATGGTCATAATGCTTTCCACCATGCTCCATTCCATCGCTACCGGCAATATGCTGCCTTCCAAAGTACGGACTATCTGCGTGGATATAAATCCATCGGTGGTTACCAAACTCGCGGATCGGGGTTCTGCGCAGGCGGTGGGGATAGTTACCGATGTCGGCCTGTTTTTGAACCTGCTGGCCAGGAAACTCAGAAGATAAAGATAGATCTCGGCTGTTTCATTTTGAAATGATCATTACTTTTATTTTGATTTAATATTGAGCATTTTAATATCATTCCGGTCGATACTCCGTAATCCGTTAACTTAAAATCACTTAAATTACCTTAATGAATAAGCGGTCATTTAATAATTGAAAATTTCTCATCGATCCGGATTTGCTGCCATATTTATTATCATAATCTGAACGTATCGGTTAATTTTCCGGGTCTCATGCGCCGATCTAACTTATTGAAATAATAATACTTATGATTTTTAAGCCGGATTGATCCGCAGGGCATGCCATTTGCCTTCTTAATGGCCTGAAATATTAATCCTGGAGGATTGATGAGAGTTTTAACGGCAATATTTAGCACGTTCATGCTGTTGTTTGTAACGGCCGACGGTCTGGCGCAGGGAGCGGGATCGGCGGCGATGGATTTTTTGAATATCGGAGTAAGCGCAAAATCATCGGCTACGGGTGGCGCTTTTTCTGCGATAGCTGATGGCCCGGTATCATCGTTCTATAATCCAGCCGGGCTTGCTTCCATTGAGAACTACCAGATAGCCGGGATGCATACCGAATGGTATCAGGATCTCAGATATGAATATCTTGGATGCGGGATGCCGATTGGCAGTTTCGGCGGATTCGGATTGTCATTCTCATATCTTACCTACGGATCGATAAAAAGCTATTCTGAAACTGGCGCTCCTTTGGGAAACATAGAGGCCTATGACATGGCGTTGAATGTGTCATACGGTCACAGGATTACTGATAAATTTCTTGTGGGATTGGGAATTAAAGGCGTCACGGAGAAGCTGGATGACGTAAGCGTTAAGGGATTCGCCGGGGATTTCGGTTTGCAATACAGAGCATACAAATATACGGCTGGATTATCGGTTATGAACTTCGGACCGAATTTGAAGTATGAAACGGCCTCATCACCCTTGCCGACGACTTTCAACGCCGGCGTATCTTACGAACCTTTCGGACCGGAGCTTTCACTTATGATTGGCGGCTCTATGCCGCTTCACGGGGATTTTTCGTTCAAGACGGGGCTCGAATATTCTTATGACAACGTTTTCATGATCAGAGGCGGATACGATACCAGGCGGAACTATGATAGTAAAAGCGGTATATCTTTCGGGGCGGGAATCAACATATCCAATCACAATCTCGATTATGCCTATAACGTAAACGACATAATGGGCGGTACCCATCAAGTATCGTTTGTATTTAAATTCGGCAAAACCAGATCGATAAAAAAGAATGAAAAATCAGAAATCATGCAGAAAAGCGAAGCTTCGGTACAGGATTTCTACACCGATAACGATGAAGAAAATGTACCAATACAGAATATCCAGCCCAAACCATTGAGCGATAACTCGAAAGATCGGGGAAAAATCTATCAGATCTGCGCCGCCAGATATCATAACGAAGCGTCGGCTCAGAAACATATCGAGATGTTAAAAAAATTGGGTGTGAGAGCGAATCTATACTATGATGGACAGAAGGAATATAGAATTGTGCTGGACGAAACGGATAACAAATCCAAAGCCGAGAAGAAAAAAGCCAATTTTGAAAAAGACGGGATATTTTGTTTTATACAGGAAATGTAGCCTGACTTTCTCCTTGTTTTAGTAAGGTCGCAAATGCCTCGCATATCGCGAGGCATTTTTTATTGAAATGACACATTTTTTACTTGACAAGATATAAGGCTAAATTTATTATTTAATAGGATGGTTTTCGTTAGGAGATTGTGAAAATTATCACAATCAATAGCGAAAACCAGACATGGTGTGGTAGGTGGTGATTGGGTTTCTGATGTACTGGTCAACCCCCCTGCTTCGGCAGGGGGGTTAGTTACTCGCGGTTGTATAAAGTTAAATATCTTTCGGAGGTACTCTATAAGTATTATAGCCCGATAGGTTTTTGTATTATTTTCTTTTTCCTAAAAGAAGTGACCTGTTGGGATCGCGGGTTTCGCCCGCCGAGGTGATATAGACGCCCGGTTTACCCGAGATCGGGCAAGCGTATTCGCAGGCGCCGCATCCCGTGCACTTATCTATATCGACATGAGGCAAACGGACTATTTTCTTGCTGCCCTGTCTGTCGATTACCTCCGCGTCTTCCAGCCAGATCGCTTTGGGGGACGTTGGGCACCACTCCTCGCATACAATGCATGTTGTTCCGAAAGCCCAGGGGAGACATCGTCCTTTGTCGAAAAAGGCCGTACCGATTTTAATGGGCGGGGGTCCCGTCTGGCCAAATTTTTCCTCGGATTTTAGTTTCCGTATAGCACCTGTCGGGCAGATCTCACCGCATAACGTGCAGTAATGTTCGCAATACCCGATTCTCGCCATAAGGACGGGGCTGAATATTCCCTCCCAACCGGTTTCGAGCAATGCTGGTTGGAGGACATTGGTCGGGCAGATTTTCATACACTGGCCGCAGCGTATACATTGTTTAAGAAAATCTTCCTCGATCAGAGATCCCGGCGGCCGAATAAAAGAAGGCTCATTTATAAACTTATCGCCGCTTCGAATCACCGGAAAGGCGGCGAGGCCCGCGATACCGGCCAGGATTGTCCTCCGGGTCGTTAAATCGGGCCTGGGATTGTATTGTTTTAAATAGGGCTGGAATTTGAAAGACAGGGCATTTTCGGGACATGCCGCTTTACAGTTCAAACATAAATGACATTCCGGCCGTCGGTGGGGGATATCTCCGTGAGGATCGTCACCCCCCTGGCAATGCAGGAGACACAGGTCACAATCATTGCACCTCTCCGTATGTTTATACAATCCGAATATCGAATAACGGCTCAGGATTCCCAGGAAAGCCCCCAGGGGGCATAATCCCCTGCACCAGAATCGGGTGAATAGGCGGTTGGCAACCAGTATAAGCAAAAATATAAGCGCCAGCCAGAAAATGCCGTGGAAGCGGGGCTGCTTGAGATAGGTAATCGTCCCGGAAGAAATTTTAAAAATAGCCGCTCCGAAAAATCTGAAAATCGGAAAAGAAGAATCGGAAAGAGCGGCCGCCATATCGTTTACGGCGGTATTTAACGCCGGGATTATTACCATACCGAAAGATCTTGCCGCAATAGTAATGGGGTCGAAAAGCCCGGTTTGAACCGATCCGGCAATGGCAAGTGCAATGAGACCGAAAAGAATATAATATTTCCAGCCCTGGTACCTATGGTATCTGTTCGAATCAATCAGGCTTTTGCCCTTCCTGCTTTTTCTTTCGGATTTAAAGCTGGACATCGCGTGATTGAGCGTACCCAGTGGGCAAACCCATCCGCAAAAAAAACGTCCGAAGAAAATGGTGCCTGCCATGGTAATCAAACCCAATAGAAGCGTCGACAGCAATACCCAGGCGGAAATGCCTGTGGCGAAACCGGAGAGGGGATCGGTGTAGAGAAAGAGGTTCAGCCACTGAGAGGGTGGATTGATTTCCCCCGGATTTCCAGACGACGTGAATGAAAACTCCGCCAGGTACAGCAAAACAATAAAAAGCAACAGAAAAAAAACCTGAGATGACCTGCGGATGTTTCTTATCCTTTTAATCCTTCGGGTGAAATCGTATATCTCGGCCATTTATTTTATATCTTCTCGATAAGTTTATAATCTTTGATTTTACCCAATCCGCGCGACTCCGCCATTTTCAGGAATATGAGGGAATCGGGCTTTAGATCCAGAAATCTGCAGGAATAGGAATCGGCGGCAACCTGGTCGGTGGCGGCGATGACAGTATGATAAGTTTCAACATCGGATAAGGACCCCCCCACAGGGCCGTTACGGAAAAGCACACGGGTGGCATCTACGATAATCAGGGTGGGTCTGAAAAAATCCGCCAGGTCGGCGATAGAAGTATCGATCTGCTGATGGAGTCGACCCCGGGGTCCTCCAAGAACCCCGTACCAGTTTTTCATGCCCACCGTAATCCTCGTCAAGTTGTGATGTTTAACGACGGGCATGTTTATCAGTTTATCGGTTTCAAGAAACGGCCTTAGAACCGGCCACTTGCCAAGAATCTCGCCGCCCAGATCGACATTTACAAACCGATGCTGTTCCGGATAGATTATGTTTACGCCGATTTTTTTTGAAAGCCCTCCTATTCCCGATCGAAGGAAGGTCCGCCGAAAATCGTTACAGGGAGCATCGGTTATTATTACTTTTGACGCTCCCGCATCGAAACAGAGCTTCGCCACAGCCTCGATTAAGACAGGATTGGTATTAGCTCCCTGCTCCGGCGTCCTATCCCAACCTATATTGGGTTTTATAGTTACGATATCACCCTGCGTGACGAATCTGCCGATTCCTCCGATCAATCCCACGCCGGCGGCAATCGCGTCATCGTAGTTTTCGGATTTTATGCTTATAAGATCGGGATATTCGGGGTCCGGAGGAACGGACTTATCACAATCGATATTGATTGCAATTACCCCCGATGGCCTGTAAACGTTTTTCGAGATTAAATATCCGCCGGTTCCCATAACAGCTGTCAGCAACGACGCTTTTCCCGCCAATTTGATGAATTCCCGGCGTTTCAATTTGTCTTCACTCATGTCAATCCTCCGACAGGCATTAATATTGCACCAGTCTTGTTAATTTGCAAGGGAATGGTGCGCTGTCGGGAATACACCAGGACATTATAGTATTGACACTCTATATTATAAAAATTGCTTGTTTTTGGAAATAAATTGAGTAGATTTAATGTCTTAAATGATGCCGGATATTTAAAAGAGGAGTAAATAAATAGATTCCGGGATCGATAGTATTTAGAGAGGATTGATATTTTTCAAATAATTGGTCTTGCAGGCGGGTTTATCCCGTTTTTATTTTAAACAGGCAGGGTAAATTGGCAGAAGTTATGATCAGGAAAATTCCCAAGACGTACGATCCTCATAAAGCGGAAGGATTATGGTATCCGCGATGGGAAAAATCGGGTATGTTTCACGGAGACCCGAATTCCGATAAAAAACCGTTTTCTATAGTTATCCCTCCCCCGAATGTTACGGATATTCTGCATCTCGGCCATGCCCTCAATAACACCCTTCAGGATATATTGATTCGCTGGAAACGTTTGATGGATTTCGAGGTGGAATGGATGCCCGGTGTGGACCATGCCGGTATAGCGACGCAAGTTGTCGTTGAAAAAAACCTTACAAAAGAAGGCAAATCTCGTCAAGAATTGGGTCGCGAGAAATTTCTGAAAAAAGTATGGGATTGGAAAGAGGAAAAATTCGATGTAATCCTCAATCAATTGAAAAGAATCGGATGCAGCTGCGACTGGGAAAGAAAACGATTTACCATGGACGAGGGCCTGTCTCGCGCCGTAAAGGAAGTTTTTATAAGATTATATGAGAAAGGGCTGATTTACAGGGGAAATCGTCTTATTAACTGGTGTCCGCGCTGTTTGACCACTTTATCGGATGATGAGCTCGAGCGCGAGGATATCGATTCTCACCTGTGGTATATAAAATATAAAATTAAGGGATCGGACAGGTATTTGACGGTCGCAACCACGCGTCCCGAGACTATGCTTGGCGATACCGGCGTGGCGGTCAATCCCAAAGATAAGCGTTATAAGGATCTTGTGGGAAAATCGGCGATACTTCCTATACTGGACCGCGAACTTCCGATAATAGCCGATAATTACGTCGATATGGAATTTGGCACGGGCGCCGTTAAGGTGACTCCCGCTCATGATCCCAATGATTTTGAGATCGGTGATCGCCATAACCTCGAAAAGTTGAATATCCTGAATGACGACGGCACCTTAAATAAAAACGCCGGCGATTTTTCCGGTATGGATAGATTTACCGCCAGAAAAAAGCTGATCGAAGAGTTAAAAGAACATGGCTATCTGGACAAAATAGAAGATCACAAACTGGCGGTGGCAACCTGTTATCGATGTGAAACGGTGGTGGAGCCGTATCTTTCGATTCAATGGTTTGTTAAGATGGAGCCTCTGGCGAAGCCTGCCATCGAGGCTCTAAAATCCGGTGAGCTCAAGTTCCATCCCGCTCACTGGTCGAAAACCTATCTTTACTGGATGGAAAATATTCGGGATTGGTGTATATCGCGGCAGCTCTGGTGGGGCCATAGAATTCCGGCTTATCATTGTAAGGGATGCGGCGAGATTATGGTTGCCAGGGATGCTCCGAGAGAATGCACGAAATGCAAATCCTCAAAAATCGAGCAGGATCCCGACGTTCTCGATACCTGGTTTTCATCATGGCTCTGGCCTTTTTCGACATTCGGCTGGCCGGAAGATTCGCCTGAATTAATGAAGTTTTTCCCCACGAAGGCATTGTTCACCGCATCGGATATAATCTATCTCTGGGTCGCCCGAATGATTATGGCCTCATATGAATTCACCGGTAAACTCCCTTTCAACGACGTTTATATACATGGCACTGTGCGTGATGAGAACGGCGAGAAAATGTCAAAATCCAAGGGTAACGGGATCGATCCCATTGATATAATTGACAAATTCGGCGCCGACGCTCTCAGGGTATCCATGATCCTCGCCACTCCCGAAGGGCAGGACCCGCTTATCAATGAGAAAAGCTTCGAGATCGGCAGAAATTTCGCGAACAAAATCTGGAACGCCGCCAGATTTGTAGTTACGAATATGAACGGTTATGATTACAGGTTGTCAATGGATACCGATCCCGAAGAGCTCGAGCTTCCCGATATCTGGATTTTATCGAGGTTGGCCAAATCCATTGGTCAGGTGAATAATTATCTATCGGGGTACCGATTCAATACCGCGGCCAAGACGGCGTATGATTTTATCTGGAAGGATTATTGCGACTGGTATTTAGAGATGATAAAACCGCGTCTCGCGAAAAACCAGGCCGAAGATGTCAAAAATAAGGCGCGTCTGGTTTCCGGATACGTGCTTGTTCAGATTTTGAGATTGCTGCATCCGTTTATGCCGTATGTTACCGAAGAAGTTTATCATATTTTGCCCGAAGTTGGCGAGGATGAATTCCTCAATAATCTGGGCTGGCCGAAACCGCCCTTGAAATATATAAATGATAATATAGAGAAGGATTTTGAAGTTATTCAGATTGTGATTGGGGCGATCCGCAATATCAGGTCAGAGATGGATGTTCCGCCCGGCAAAAAGGCGGATGTCATAATAAAGACTTCCGATAAAAAAATAGCCATCATTCTGGAAAATCAAAAAAACCAGCTTATTACTCTCGGGAAAATCGAGGATCTTACAATCGGCGCGGATGTTAAGAAGCCGCCTCTTTCGGCATCGTCTGTTATCCCGGTAGGGGAAATCTATATTCCGTTGGAGGGTTTAATAGATCTCGAAAGCGAGCGGGCCAGACTCGAAAAAGAACTTCAAAAACAGAGGCAGTATCTGGAAAGGATTAAAAAGAAGCTGGCCAATACAGATTTT
This sequence comes from Candidatus Zixiibacteriota bacterium, assembly GCA_020348065.1. Taxonomy (GTDB): domain Bacteria; phylum Zixibacteria; class MSB-5A5; order UBA10806; family UBA10806. Next base: position 3,341,790 of record CP070742.1, on the reverse strand, counting down.
CTGAACCGGGCTCCCTCGGAAGTGATAGAAGCGGAGAAAGATAAAAAGGTTCTCGCCGAGGAAAGCATCGGCCGCCTGAACAAAAACCTGGAATCTCTTGCCGGATGGTAGTGATAAATCTGCTATATATCTGCAGGCGTTTAAGCATATTCCCCCAAAAATAACTTGCCCCATATAAAAATTTGCGATATGTTGGAATACGTTGCAGGTTGGGGCGTATATATAATAAACGCTCTAACCGGGAGGTTAAAATGAAAAAGTTTGTTCTGGCGTTAACGGCAATTTTAATATTTTCCTGGCATATCCATGCCGAGGATGTCTCGCTGACCATTTACAACAATAATCTCGGGCTGGTAAAACAGACCAGATCCCTGGAGTTCGATAAGGGAATTAGCTTTGTCAGGTTTGACGATGTGGCGGCCTTGATCGATCCCACCTCGGTGCATATCAATCCCTCGTCTTCCGGTATAGAAATTCTCGAACAAAATTACCAGTATGATCTTATCAGCACCCAGAAGATGATGCAGAGATATCTGGGCGAGGAGATCAGCCTTCTGACCGAAAATGGGGACCTGCATCGAGGAAATCTATTATCTTTTGACGGCAAATATATCATGCTTAAAGGATCATCCGGCGAGATTACCGTTACCAACGCCGAGCAGGTTGTCGATTACCGGTTCGGTTCGGTGCCGGAGGGATTGATTTTAAAGCCGACCCTGGTCTGGCTGGCTGAATCCGGCAAGAAGCAGAAAACTGATTGTGAGGTAAGCTATTTAACGGACGGTTTGAACTGGCATGCCGAATATGTAGCGGTTGTGGACAAGGACGATAAGAACCTCGATCTTTCGGGCTGGGTTTCCATTGACAATAGAAGCGGCGCGACATATAAAAACGCCGCCCTGAAGCTTGTGGCAGGCGATGTTCATAGAGTTATTGAGAGGCCGATAGCCAGAGGCGGAAGGGAGGAGCTTTTATATGCTGCGGATAAGGCTCGCGCCCCTCAGTTTGAAGAAGAAGCGTTTTTTGAATATCATCTGTACTCGCTAACCAGGCCGGCGACGGTTGCGGACAATGAGACAAAACAGATTTCGCTTTTCCCGGAGACGAAAACGGCCGCGGAAAAGGTATATACTTTTGAAGGCCAATTATCCCGCTGGAGATCTCAGCAGGGAAAATCAAAGATTAAAGTGAATCTGCAATTTGTAAACTCCGAAGAACGCGGTCTGGGAATGCCTCTGCCGAAGGGCAAGTTAAGGGTCTACAAAGCCGACAGCAGGGGCCAGCTGCAGTTTATCGGCGAGGATCTCATCGATCATACGCCCAAAGACGAGAAAGTGAGGGTATTTCTCGGTGAAGCGTTCGATATTACCGGCGAAAGGAAAAAGACGGATGTGGTTGATCTCGGCGATTGGCATAAACGCGAGACATATGAAATCAAGATTAAGAATCATAAGGATGAAGATATTGTCGTTACCGTAATAGAATCGACCCCGGGGTGGCTTGAGTGGCGTATCACCAGATCGAACTTCGAGTTTAAGAAAGTCAGCGCTTACAGGGTTGAATTCCAGGTTCCGGTTAAGTCTGATGGAGAAACGGTTTTAACTTATACAATAGAATACTAAGATGGAGGAAAGATGAGGAGAGGATGGCTTGGAATAGCCGTAATCTTAATTATCGTCGTCTTTGCTCTTTCCGGATGCGCGAATAAATGGGTAACATCCGGAAAGATCGCGATGAACGGGAAGAACTACGATAAAGCTATTGCAGATTTTAAAAAAGCGCTGGAAGAAAATCCCCAAAACGGGGAAGCCCATTACTATCTCGCCATTTGTTACAAAGAGAAGGAAGACTACGGGGAAATGCAGACGCATCTGGAATCCGCGGAAACGCTGTACCCCAAGAAAGCCGAAGATGTAAAAGAATTGCGGCAGGAGGCCTGGACGGAACTTTTCGAATCAGGGAAAAATAAGGCGGAGGAACAAAGTTGGGAGGAATCCCGCGACGATTTCTTATTGGCCGCCGAGTTTTTGCCCGACAAGTATCAATCGTATAGCTATTTAGGTTATGTCTGGCAGCAGCTCAACGAAAACGATTCCGCGTATTTTTATTATTCCAGAGCATATGAGATTGCGCCCGACGAGATGATTGTATTGGAAAATTACGCTAATTTCTGTTTCAATATCGGAAAGTTCGATCAGGCTAAAGAATTGTATTTGAAACTGCTTGAGAAAGATCCCAATAACGCGAACGCGATGGCCAGGCTCGGAGATATCTATGGCGAGAAAAAGGAATTTCAAAACGCGGTGGATTACTACAACCGGGCGTTGGAGTTGGAGCAGGATAACGGCAACCTCTGGTTTAATCTGGGGGTTCTTTATTTCCAGCGGATGAAAGATAATGAAAATGCCATTAACGCTTTTACAAGGGCTGTGGAATTGAATCCCGAAGATTTAGATGCCTTCATAAATCTCGCGATAGCTATGATAATGGCCGGCCGCTATGACGAAGCGGCGGATAAACTATCGGTCTACGTCGAAGATAATCCTGACGATTGCACCGGCTGGGATCTCTACAGCCAGGCGCTTCTTCGAAAGGGAATGAGAAAACAGGCGCTGGAGGCAAATAAGAAGTACGAAGAGTGCTCGAATAAGTAATAATATCTAATAAACTGTGAATAAGGCAGCCTGTGCGATCTGACGGTATGGGCTGCCTTTAATTTCCGGGGCATTGTAAGAATTATGTTCGTCAAAGTAGCATTTCCAATTCCGTATGTCGAGCATTTCACCTATAAGATGAGGGCCGATTTAGCCGAGTCGGCAAGACCCGGAATGCTGATACTGGCTCCATTCAGAAATCAGTCGGCGGCGGGGGTAATTCTGGAAATCACCGAAGATTGTGATTTGCCGGAAAAGGAATTGAGAGAGATAACCGGATTCGGCGATCCCGATTTAACGGTGGCCCCCGATATTATGGCTCTCGTACGCCTGGCTGCCGGGCGCTACGGAACAACCCCGGGACTTGTTTTCAAATCGGCGCTTCCCCCCCGTTCTCTCCAAATGAAAAAAGGGTATTTCCATCCGGGTCCCATGATAGGGAAAAGAAAATTCCCGGATGACGTAAGCAATTTCCTCGAGTATATCCGGTCTTTTAGGGGCAAAGTAACCTTTGAGGATTTAAAGCGTTTTGACGGAATCAGCCGCCCGGCGGTCGAGGAGATGATTAATGATGGCGTTATATCTTTATCGCGTTTTATGCCGTCAAAAAGATCTGAAAGAAAAGGACAGGAAAGGTGGCTGAAAGCGTCTGTTGCTCACGTACCGGAGTCGATACCTTTGAGCGAGAAATCAATAAAACTTCTGGAGTTTCTAATCGGTTGTAAAAGCGGAATCAGGTTTTCCGATTTGAAAACCTCGGGATTCTCACCGTCGGCGGCAAATACTCTCTATCGCAAGGACTTGATTGAATATGAATACAGGGAAAAGGATCTGCCCGATATGGCCGGATTAAAATCCCTCGAAAAAGAAAAAGTAATGGAATTGACTTTGTGGCAGAGATCGGCGTTGGGGAAAATTGAAGCCGCTTTGGGTACAAACACATATTCCGGATTCCTGCTTTACGGGGTCACGTCATCGGGAAAAACTCAGGTATATCTTGAGGCGGCCAAGATTGCCTTAAATCAGGGTAGGTCGGCGCTTGTGATGGTGCCGGAGATTTCGCTTACCCCACAAATAATTGAACGATTCGAGAGATTTTTAGAGTTGAAGCCGCTGGTCTGGCATTCCGGCCTGACACCGTCGGAGAAATACATAATTTACAGGGCGGCCGGGACCGGTAAATCCCGACTTATAATTGGAGCGAGATCCGCGGTTTTCTGTCCGCTTCAGGACCTGGGATTGATCGTGGTCGATGAGGAGCAGGATCATTCCTATAAGCAGGACGACCCGGCTCCCAGGTACAACGCCCGCGACCTGGCCCTGATAAGGGCAAAGATAAATAATGCGGCAGTGATTCTGGGTTCAGCCACACCGTCAGCCGAATCGTATTACGCCGCCCGTGAAAACAGCCTCGAATTATTGAATCTGCCCCAGCGGGTCACCGGAGGTCCCAAACCTGAAGTGCGGATTATATCGACGAGGATCGATTCTGAAAGGGGGCCGTTTTCGATATTTCCAAAGGGATTCTGGCCGATTTCGATTCCCGTATATGAAGAGCTTTCCATCAGGTTAAAAAATCGTGAGCAGGTTATAATGTTATTAAATCGCCGCGGATATTCATCCGCGGTGGTATGTTTCGAATGCGGGTGGATCGGGAAATGTCCTGATTGCGACATCGGATGGACATACCATAGAACCGGCAATAAGCTGGTCTGTCATTTTTGCGGAAAAGAGAAAAGAGGATTATCTGTATGCGAAAATTGTGGATCTACAAGGTTGAGTTATAGAGGAGCAGGGACTCAGCGCCTTGAGGAAACTTTAAAAACCATATTTCCGCGGACAGATATGGAAAGGCTCGATTCAGATATTGCCTCGAAACGCAGGGAATCGCAGAAAATTCTGGAGAGATTCGGTGGAGGCGATTTTCAGATTTTGCTGGGGACCCAGATGGTCGCCAAGGGGCATCATTTCCCCGGGGTCGGTTTATCGGCGGTAATCGGGGCGGATATCGGGATTTCTCTTCCGGATTTTCGGGCTTCCGAGAAGGTCCTGCAACTTCTTATTCAGGCCGCCGGCAGGGCCGGGAGATCCTTTATCAAAAAAGACCCCGGGCTGGTCATGGTGCAGACTTTTTCGCCGGACAACCCGATTTTTAAATATCTACAGAAAGAAGATTATACCGGGTTTCTGGAAAGCGAACTGAAGATTAGAGAGGAACTGGAATACCCTCCATTCAAGAGAATCATACTGATTATTGTTTCTTCGAAAGATAAAACAAAAGCGAAGAACGGGGCTTTGAGATTGAAGGATCACATCGCGGGAATTATTATCGAAAAAAAGATAAAAACCCTGGGACCGGCAGAGGCTCCCGTTTTCAAAAGGGGGAAATTGTACCGTTACCAGTTTCTCCTAAAAACGGATATCCATTCGGAACCGGATACTGTTTTTGAAAGTATTAATAAATTTGCGAAGAAAACCAAAGGGATAACGGTTACGCTTGATGTCGATCCCATGAACTTTCTTTGATTCTTGACCGCGGGAGCGCGAATGTATAAATTAGGATTTTTGAGATAGTGATTGCGAAACAATAGATGATTACAATAGACGACGTGAAAAAAAACCCTTCCGTCACGGCGCTGGTGGAAAAAGCGGATAACGTATTGGGCGAGATAGGTTATACCGAGCATGGCAAAAGGCATAGTTCCCTGGCGGCAAAGATAGCATACAACATAATGATCCGTCTGGGAAAGGGTGAGAGAAAAGCTCAGCTGGCCGCCATTGCAGGCTACATGCATGATATCGGCAACCTCATCAACAGGGATTATCACGCCCAGACCGCGTCTGTTATGGCATTTTCCATCCTTACAGAGATGGGAATGGATATGGCGGACATATCCGAGGTCATCGCCGCCATAGGAAACCACGATGAAAAAGACGGTTTTCCGGTTTCCGATATTTCCGCTGCGGTGGTACTGGCGGATAAATCCGATGTTCACCGGTCTCGGGTTCGCAATACCGATCAGATTAAAGTCGATATTCACGATAGGGTCAATTACGCGGCCGAATCCTCTTTTCTCAAGATCGAAGAGAGGGAAAAAGTCGCCAGGCTGGAGTTGAAGATCGATACTTCGATCTCCCAGGTTATGGAGTATTTCGAGATATTTTTATCCCGCATGCTGGTTTGCAAAAGGGCCGCCGAGTATCTGGGATTGAAATTCGAGCTTGTTATAAACGACAATAAACTCTTATAATGATATAATGAAAGAAGCGAAACGTTATAGGGAAGCGGGTGTAGATCTGGAATCCGCCGATAGAGCCAAATCTCGCCTGGGTGAACTGGTCCGGGGGACATTTTCGGGAAAAGTCGCCGGGGATTTCGGGGATTTCGGTTCGGCGTTTTCTTTAAAGAGTTACGGTGGAAAAGAGAAATACCTGGTCTCATCAGTTGACGGAGTCGGCACAAAGCTCAAAATAGCGTTCATGGCCAGCCATCATGATACGGTGGGTCATGATCTGGTCAATCATCTGGTTAACGATATACTTTGCCTTGGCGCCAGGCCGATCTTTTTTATGGATTATATCGGTCTGGGGAAAATGAATGAGGATATCGTTTTGGATATAGTCAAGGGAATCGCCGAGGGTTGTAAAGAAAACGGTTGCGCGTTGCTGGGCGGCGAAACAGCGGAGATGCCGGGATTCTATTCGGAGGGTGAATATGATATCGCCGGTTTTATGGCCGGGATTGCCGATAAAGGTATTTTACCCGGTAAGGGAGCCTTAAAACCCGGGGACCTAATACTGGGATTTTCCTCCAGCGGACTTCACACCAACGGATATACCCTGGCGAGAAAAGCGTTTTTTGAGATCGGAAAAATGAAACTCGATGATATTGTTCCCGAGACCGGAACCAGACTCAGGGACGAGCTCTTAAAAATCCATTTTTCATATTTTGATATTATTTACCCGTTAATGAAAAAGAAACTGATCAAAGCGGCCGCGCATATTACCGGGGGCGGTTTTGAGGGCAATATTTCGAGAATCTTATCCCCCCGCGTGGACGCCGTTATAAATACCTATCACTGGTTCACTCCCGGGATTTTCAAGTCTATTATAAGACTGGCAAAGGTCGGGGTAGAGGAAATGTACAGGGTTTTCAATATGGGTATTGGATTTGTAACGATAGTCGGCGAAAATGATATACCGAGACTCAGAAAATACCTGGATGCAGGCGACTGTGAAGTCATTCCTGTTGGTGTATTGAGGAAGGGCACCGGAAAAGTTATTCTCCAGTATGAATAAAAAAATCCCTCGACCGCTGGCGCTTATAATTATGGATGGTTTCGGGTTGAATCCCGATACGCGGGGCAATGCCGTTTACGCGGCGAATAAACCGAACTATGACAGTCTAATCTCTAAATATCCGCACACGGCTCTGGGGGCGTCAGGACTGGACGTCGGTTTGCCGGAAGGACAGATGGGCAATTCCGAAGTGGGCCATCTGAATTTCGGCGCCGGACGGGTGGTGTACCAGGAAGTTACCAGAATAGATAGGTCTATCAACGACGGCGACTTTTTTGATAATGGGATTTTAATACAACAAATAGAGGAGATAAGAAACCGATCCGGCAAGCTTCACCTTCTGGGTCTTGCTTCCGACGGACTGGTTCATTCGTCATTGGAACACCTTTATGCTTTGCTGAAATTGAGCAAACAAAAAGGACTCAAAGATGTGATCATACATGCCTTTCTTGACGGCAGAGATACCTCTCCAACAGGCGGCGCCGCCTATGTTAAGCGGATAATCGCCGAAACTGATAAGATCGGTATTGGAAAAGTCGGAACCATAATAGGACGTTATTACGCTATGGACCGGGATAAAAGGTGGGATAGGATTAAAAAAGCGTATGATCTGGTGGTGAAAGGAATTGGACCGATTTCATCAGATCCGGTCGGCAGTATCAAAGAAAATTATAAAAAAAATATTACCGACGAATTTATGGAGCCGATATCGGTGGAAGGTTTTGATCATACTTTCTCGGATAATGACGGCGCCATTTTTTTCAATTTCAGGGCCGACAGGGCGCGGCAATTAAGCCATGCCATAGCGGATAAAGAATTCGATCATTTTGACAGAAACGGATGCGCCATAATTCCTCTGGTCAGTATGACATTACACGATCAGGATCTGGAATCGAAAGTCGCCTTTCCGCAACAGGCTCTCGAAAAAATTCTGGGAGAAATAATCGGCAATCACGGACTACAACAACTTCGAACCGCAGAGACAGAAAAATATCCTCATGTAACCTTCTTTTTCAACGGGGGAGTAGAGAAACGTCAGGATGGCGAAAACTGGGCCATGATTCACTCTCCCAGGGTAGCGACCTACGATTTAAAGCCGGAGATGTCGGCCTTTGAGGTGACTGACTCGACGGTCAACAAAATTAATGAGAATATATACGATTTTATAGTTTTGAATTATGCCAATTGCGATATGGTGGGGCATACCGGTATTTTTGATGCGGCGATAAAAGCTGTCGAGACCGTAGATAAATGCGTCGGAAGGGTGGTTAAAGCGATCCATGAAGCGGGCGGCGTTGCGCTGGTAACGGCCGATCATGGAAATGCGGAAAAGATGGTTGATGCTGATGGGAGCCCATTTACGGCTCATACCACTTTTCCGGTGCCGTTTATAATTGTTGACGATGAGTTCCGCGGTTCCGTACGAGAAGGCGGCAGGCTGGCGGACGTCGCTCCGACGATTCTGGATTATCTTAATTTGCCAAAACCCGACGATATGACCGGAGAAAGCCTTATCGTGAAAGGCTCTTGATGGATCTTTTAACCTCCAATGTTACTATTATGAATTTATAATGGAAAAAGCTCGACCGTATTTAGTAATTCTCTCTGCCTTTATCTCAGTCTTTTGTTTTCCCCCCTTTAAATTCGGTCCTATGATTTTTATCACGTTGGTCCCTTTATTTCTGGCGATCGAAGGTCTTTCTCCCTCGAAGGCGTTTAAATATGGTTTTATCTGGGGATTTATCTTTTACCTTGGATATATATACTATATCGCCTGGGTGACGATTCCGGGGATGCTCGCGGCTGTACTTATAATGTCATTAATACCAGCGACCGCTTTCTGGGTTTATGTACGTCTTCTGCAGAAAAGCCCGGGTATGGCGCTGGTCTTTCTGCCGTCGTATTTTATCGTCTGGAACTGGCTATTCACCATGTCGGATTTCAACTATCCCTGGATGGATATCGGCTACGCCCTGGGATATTATGTGCCTTTTATTCAGGCCGCCGAAATCGGGGGCGTGTATTTAATCTCACTGGTGATTTTAGTTGTTAATACCTGTTTGTATGCTTCCATTTCGGAGAAATTTCATCTCGGTCCACGCAACAGAACGACTCTTCGTTTTGTTTTCGTAGTTTTGATCAGTGCGCTATTCTTATACGGTTACTGGCGTCTGAGCAATATTCCCCCGCAACATGAGAAAGATGGATTGTCGATCGGTTTGATTCAGGGGAATATGACCCGCGATGTCAAGTGGAAGCCGGAATATCTGCAGGAGAATTTCGAAAGGTATTTCGACATGTCAAGAAAGGCGGCGAATGCCGGCGCCGACCTGATAATCTGGCCGGAGACCGCTACCCCCACATATCTCGTTCAATATAGTACCCATTTCAATAGATTTAAGAATTTCGCCGATTCGCTTGGCGTTCCGATTCTAACCGGAACGCCCTTCTATGAATCCGTCGGGCCGGGCGAGTACGTTTATTTTAATTCAGCGATCCTGGCTGAACCGGGCAAGGAAGGGTATGAAATCTATAAAAAGATCCATCTTGTCCCGATGAGCGAGAAAATACCGCTTTCGGGACGGTTTAAGGTCTTAAAAGAGATCAGGCTCGGCCAGGCGGACTGGTCATCGGGATCCGAGCGAACAATTTTCGATCTGGACGGGTATAAATTTGCGACGGTGATCTGTATCGAATCGGTTTATCCCGGTTACTGCCGCGAATTTGCGCAGCGGGACGCGGAATTTCTGGTTGTAATCACAAACGACATGTGGTTCGGCCGGACGTCGCTTCTGGAACAACACGCCATGATGTCCGTGTTCAGGGCCGTAGAGAACAGAATACCTGTTGTTCGAGCGGCAAATACGGGAATATCGATGTCGATAGATAAATGGGGAAGAATTGTGGAGAAATCGGATATATTTACGGTTGAATACCTGATTTCGAGGATTTATCCGGAGGAGTCAAACAGCGTTTACGGGAGTATCGGCGATATAATCCCCAGGGTGTTGCTGGCGTTTGTATTTATATCCTTAGTAATTGCCTTTGTAAAACGAAAACGCTATAATTCGAAGTCATGGTAATCAGGAAGTTTTTTTTAATTCAGCTTATTATAGTCGTGTTGTTTTCTGGCGGCCGATCGCAGGATTGGTTCAGTTATACGAATTCGAATAATATACGCCAGATCGTATTTGATTCCGACCTGGTCTGGGGTGCCACATCCGGAGGAATAATAAATTACTCGATAATCAACGAAGAAATTAATAAGCTGACGAATACGGATGGACTTGGCGGAATCGATTATAATTGCGCCGGCGTTGATACAGCGGGAGAGTTGTGGTTCGGGGCGATGGATGGATGGCTGAGCAGGATAAGTCTTAATGGCGATATAATCAATTATCCCGTAGTCGAAAGCGAAGGCGGTTATTTTGACAGGAGAATTACAATTTACGATCTTTCAATTGACGGTGACATCTTGTGGATGGCCAACGATATGGGAGTCAGTAAATTCCTGATATATTCCAATGACGGTGAAATCAAGGATACGGCCAAAAGGCTGGGAAATCTTGAAGACGAAGAGGACATCAAAAGTATCGCGGTAATAGGGGATCATATCTGGGCGGGCTGCGATCGCGGTATCGCGTTTACGGAAAAGACAAATCCGAATATCCAGGATCCCAATACATGGAGATCGTTCGACGAAAGTGATTTTCCCATGGGGCGGGCCGACATAAAAACAATAGCGGCTTATTATGATACGGTTGTGGTGGGGGTCGACAGCGGCCTGTTTAAATTGCAGACCGTTCCCGATACCAGCTGGGTGGAGATGGGGGATTTTTCAAATCTTCGCGTAAGGAAGATATTATTCTACGAGGACGATTTATATGTATCGACCAATGCCGGAATAAGGATTTTCGATGGAACGACCTGGTCGAGCATTACTAATGACGGATTGATATCCGGGATCGGCGATATAACTTTTGATGATACCGGCGATCTCTGGGCGGCCACCCTGGGATCGGGGCTTGCGGGTTTTAAGGATTCATTATGGGTTCTATATTCTATTCCCGGTCCGGCGTCGAATTTTATCACTAGAATGGCTATTGATTCAACCGGAGCGTTATGGATGACGCATGATTCAAAGGGTTTGAGCAAGTTCGGGGATGATGATTGGACCATTTATAACAGCTCGAACTCCAATCTGAATGATAATAGTGCGCACAGCATTGCGGTCGCAGGTGACGGTGCTATCTGGGTCGGCTCCTGGGGAGGCGGATTATATCGATATGCCGAAGGACTATGGGATCACTGGACCTCGGATAACAGCCCCATGTTCGGGGTTCCCAGCGCCCTTTATTATTGGGCGGCGGCGGCGGTCGAGATAGACCAGGCCGGAAATGTATGGGTTTCATCCCTGGACGCGGATTCGGGATTGGTAATGGGAGCTTTTAATCCGGTTGATTCCATCTGGCACGTTTATTACGAAGGACCGATTACCATTCAGGAGAATACCGTGGGGGCATTGCTTTCGCAGGGAAATTCATTATGGATCGGGACAACCCAGGGACTTCATAAGCTAAATCACGCGGGCACGCCGTTTAACGAGGGTGACGATTCCTGGCTGAATTATGTTATTCGGGAATTCGTGGCCGATATTGCCCTGGATCCATTCGGCAACCTATGGCTGGGCGCGCCGACAGGTCTCTATTATGTAGAAAACGCGACAAATATCGTCCGGCAGGTCGAGTTGCCGCTGGAGATTTCCGGCAGCGTGCAGTCGGTAGCATCAGATGGCGTCGGGGATATCTGGGTAGGGACTGTAACGGGCGCGGGAGTACTTCGCCCGGATAAAATTACCTGGAAAGCGACTTATACAACGGACAACAGCCCGCTTCTGAATAACGAGATTTCGGATATCGAGATAAACCTGGAAACCGGTCTGATATATCTGGGCACCTCGGGAGGTCTTTCGATTTTCGATTCCGGGGTGGAACAACCATCGGAGGACCTTTCGGATGTCGAGGCATTCCCCAATCCAGTGCTGGTGCAGCAGGGACACAGAGCGGTTTCCTTCAAAAGGGTACCCACGAATGCGGTTATCTCCATCTATACCGTATCCGGGGATCGGGTAATATCCTTCAGGTTGAGCCAGATGCCGGAATGGGATCTCGAAAATTCGAACGACGAGCCGGTCGCCGGCGGGGTATATTTCTTCGTCGTCGATTACCAGGGGAAAACCGGCACAGGGAAATTTGCGATTATCAAATAAAATAACGATCTCCGAAGCCGTTCCCGAGGACAGTCATCTTTCGTCAATATGGGGCGGCGCTTTTTTTCATCCATTGTTCGTCAAAAACGGCGCGAAATATCTGGGCCTGGAAGGAAGCGCGAAGACTATCGAGCATGACGGTAACAAAATCGGAATTTCGAATATGCTGTTTCGAAAAAGACCGGGAATTAAGGTAGCCACTATTCCTCTTCTTTTCCAGTATTTCGGACCGGTTTTTTACAATTCTATTTATGAGGAGAATTTTTTAAAATCTGTTATAGATCATTATATGGAAACCTGTGATTTTATTTATCTTTCTTTCACTCCTGAATTTAATTCCATCGGGGAATTAAAGAACGGCTGGAAAATTCACAGGTCCTCGACCCTGGCGATAACCGATTCCGAATTAAGTTCCTGGGGGAATAATTTCCGTGACGACGTTAAGAATAAAATAAATAAGGCGAATCGCGAAAAGATCCAAGTCATGCGATCCGACGCTTTCAATGAGCATCTGTGGGAACTATCCTTTGCGCGCAAAGGAATGAAACCGCCCATAAAACCGTCGGACCTTAATAAGTGGTGTTCGGAGCTTTTGAATGACTCCATGCTTCACATTTATTCCGCAGTCGCGGGTGGCAGGGAGGTGGCGTTCCGGGGACAATTGATATATGGACGATTCGCCTATGACTGGATTGCGGGTTCCGATCCCGAATATCACCACCTGGGAATAAATCAGCTTCTCATGGCCGAGATCGGCTCGGAGCTGAGGAAAAAGGAAGTGGCCATATGGGATCTTGTGGACGGCAGCATAAAAGGCATAGGCGAATTTAAAAAATCGTTTGGCGCCGTGGAATATCATCATTGGCAGGTATATAAGGCTATCAATATAAAGGGGAAGTTATTCGGGGCGCTGCGAAGATTGAAAAATGCCTGAGAATTTTATAATAAAATACTGGTATAAAAACGAGAAATTGACCGGGGCGGCATCCGATCATGTTTTCCGCTACTTATCAGCATTCAGCGATTATAAATTTGTCGAGGATAAAGACACTCCCGTTATCTGGCGAGATACCGAAAGCAAAGCTCCCGCCTCCGCGAGGGTAATTTTATCGAACGAAATAGAGAAAGGGGATTCATTGAATGCCCCGGCGGGCGATAATGGTAATTGTTTGTATATATCACCCGATCCTATAGAGAGAATTTTCGAGAAGATATCGATAAAAACGACCGTGGGCCCGTATTCCGATTCGGAACATAGACCCGATGACTTTCCGGAGGAATCTCTGGGCGGGATGATAAAGAGCTTTTTCAATCACTTAAAAGAAAATGATATTATTCAATCGAGCGAGGGCGATTTTTCGCTTTGGCCGAGGGGATATAGTTTCGCGCTGGCTGTTACTCACGATGTTGATATGATACGGCGTTCGGTTCTCGGCAGCGTTAGATTATTATTCAAGAGGGATGTTCCGGGCGGATTTAAGGGCCTGCTTGATTCCGTTAAGTCCTTTTTAGGTTTAGCCGGGAATCCCTATGATGGAATTACCGACTGGATAGATCATGAGAAAAGAATCGGGCTGAAATCGACATTTTTCGTTTTCCCCGGAAACAGGAATAATAAAAACGATCCGAAATATAAAATTAATCAATTGAAGAAATCAATTGAAGATATTAAGAAAAGCGGTTTTGAGCTGGGGCTTCATTCCGGCATCGAATGTTACAAAGGTGATAGCATTACGGAATCCAAAGAAATATTAAGTCAATCAACGAGAATTTCAATATCAGGGATCAGACCTCATTATCTATCGGCCTCTTTGCCGGAGTACTGGCGGGCGGCCGCCGAAAACGGATTTGAATATTCATCCTGCCTCGGTTTTGACGAGGAGATCGGTTTTTATCAAGGTATAGACCTGCCCTTTATGCCTTTTGACAAAGATAATAACGCAGGATTGGGCATTGTCGAGATTCCTATAGCGATCATGGATTGCGGACTTATTGAAAATGACCCTTTAAATTATGCGGAATTGTCGGGGCATGCGAAAAAGCTGATAAATAGAGTCAAGGACGCCCGGGGGATTTTGGTGTTGGATTGGCACCAGAGGACCATGTATAATGTCGATTACCCGGGCTGGGCGGAGATTTTTTTTGATTTAATTGATTATGCTCGAAATGAAGCGGCTTATTTTATTTCCCCGGGAGAGACGGCACGGCATTTGAAAAGTAAAATGGCGGTTAATGATTGAAAGTAGTCTATTTGATTCTAAACAGTCTCGAATTCGACTCCCGGGCCAGGCTGGAGATCGATGTCATAGGGGGAATGGGGCATGATGTCGAGATAATCTGCACCGTGGGGGCAAAACCGAATAATTACAATGGACATCCCATACATAGAGTCAGGCAATATACCTGGCCCACGAGAAAAATCAGATTTTTACAATTCAATTTATTAGCCGGATTGATGGGGGCCAGGATTAAAGCGGACATATATCACGCGGTTGATCTCGATGTTTTATCCGGGGCTTATCGTGCGGCCAGGAAGGCCGGCGGGAAACTTATATATGAAGCGCGGGAGCTTTACACGGAGCTCGAGCCCCTGCAGGGACGCAATACCCTTAAGGCGATCTGGCGGGGGCTGGAAAAGCAACTGATTGGAAAGGCGAATAAGGTTATTACGATAAACGAGTCTATTGCCGAGGAACTATGTAAAAGATACGGAATTGAAAAACCAGCGATAATAAGAAACGCGGCCATGCTCATATCTAATTTAAAGCCTGTCGATTTACACAGGAAATTCAATATTCCAGAGAATTATAAAATAATTTTGTATCAGGGGGTATTGAGAAATGGCCAGGGACTACTTTACCAGATGGAAATTATGAAGTATCTTAATAATACTGTAATGATATTTCTGGGCCGGGGGCCGATCGAAGATGAGATCGGAAAAAGGTCGGCGGAATACGGGATAAAAGATAAAGTTATCCTCGCCGGACGGGTATCGCCTGATGAGCTTTTGAATTACACTGTCTCCGCGGACGCGGGGTTGCTTTTAATGGAGGACGCAGCGTTGAATAACAGACTGGCCCTGCCGCAAAAACTGTTCCAGTATCTGGTGGCGGGAATCCCGCAGATAGTCTCGCCTATGCCGGAGATATCCCGGTTTGCGAAAAATGAAGATACCGGAATAGTGATCCCGTTAGGCCGACCGCGGGAGGCGGCCGAGGAGATATCGCGATTTTTGAACGATAAGCGTCGATATGATGAAGTTAAGGAAAATTGCCGGATATCCGCGAGAAAGAATAACTGGGAAAACGAATCTGAGAAACTGATACAAATCTACCGGGAATTGGAAGCGGGCAATGATTAAATATTCCATTTTGATTATTACATACAACCAGAAAGACATTCTTTCCAGGACATTACGCAGCCTGGCGGCGCAGATAAAAAATCCGAAGGTTTTCGAAATAGTCATCGCCGATGACTGCTCGACCGATGGGACCGATGATTTCGTCAAAAGACAGAGGTTGCCCATATTTCTGAAATATATCAGGTCCGAAAAAAACGTGGGGCGTTCGATTATCAGAAACATGGGATTTGAAAAGACCTCCGGTGGGCAGGTTCTTTTCCTGGACGGAGATATGGAACCATCACCCGAAATGATGGCGGCTTATTTGTCTTCGTGGGGAAGATATCCCGATTCGGTCATAGTCGGCTCCTGGAAAAAACCCCCGGATTTTAATTATGACAGGGTCATGAAATTTATCATGTCCAGGGGGCGTTTCCGTATTATAAAAGGGAGAGAGATTCCCGGAAGCTGGTTTAACAGCGGAAATTTTTCCATAAGAAAAGATATTTTCGCCCGGCTGTCGGGCTTCGACCTCGATTTCGAAGGCTGGAAGGGGGAGGATACCGATTTCGGAATTCGTCTGGAAAAAGAATCGATTCCGATACGATACAATCCGGAGGCGGTGTCGTATCATTATCATTCGAAAACTCTTGAGGAGACGATATCCGAATATGAACGTTTCGGCAGAACCAGTTACAGGGTATTGCTGAAAAAACATAAGGCTTCCAGGATTTTTAAAAACGGGTGGTTACTGGGGTTGCCGGATCCCGATGCCGATATTTTTAAAAAGACAATCGCCTGGACGGTATCACCGTTCAGATCGAGACCGGCTATCGTAATTTTAAAATCCCTGGCAAAAATGCAGGGCGGGAAATTTCATTTTGATTTCTGTTACGGCTGGCTGTTATACAGCTGTATGGTTCAGAGTTTTAGAAAACCGAAATAATGGCGGCTTATAAAAAATATATTCTATTAATTGTTATATTGATTGCTTCCGGGTTATACTGTTGGTACTTTTTTAATGGTTATCTGGGTTTGTCCGACGGCAACGATTATGCCGGGCTGGGCAGGAGTATAATCAGGGGAGAGGGTTTCAGTCTCGGCCATCTGTATCCGCTCGCCTTTTCATTTGGCCCCGATATTCCCCGACCGAATAACCTCTGGGCCCCGGCTTACCCGGTTTATCTGGCTATCTGGTTTACGATATTCGGCATGAACGACTCGACGATTCTTGCGGCGATAATAGTCTCAATATGGCTTCTAATTCTGGGGGTATTTATAGTCGCAGGGAAAATAGCGGGAAGTGAATGGGCGGTAATGGGGGCGGCTTTAATGGGTTTGAGTCAGAGCACGCTCTCGACGGCCCTGGAAGGATCGCCGGAACCTCTCACGGCGGCGTTGCTTCTGTTTTCCATCTATCTCCTGATATCTAAAACAACCGGAGTGAGAATAGTCGTATCGGCATCTCTGTTCGGATTAGCGGTATTGGCCCGGTATCAGATGATTGCGCTGGCGATTCCGGTCTTGTTTTTTCTTACCGGCAGAAAATTGCGAACCATAATTTTATGGTCGGCGGTAATGATATTGGTCCTGTCGCCCTGGCTTATAAGAAATTATGTTGTTCTCGGAAATCCGATTTTCACCCTTCAGGCTTACGGAGAATTTACCAAGGGCATGGGACATCTCGACTATTACTATTACACCTACAGGTCTTTTACCCCTATGTCATTCTTTTATGCTGTTTCGCATTTCCCGTTTTACGTCTTAAAAAAGTTCGTCGCCGGTACATTATTCTTCTCTTGGTGGACGATAATCGTACTTAATTTCTTGGGCGCGATACCATTTGTATTCGCGGTTATGAGGAGGAAATATTTCGACAATCTTCAAAGGAGATTTCTCGGGTTCGGTATAACATCATTAATACTATTAATAGCGCTGTCTTCATTCAACGGGATTCATCTCCGGCATCTGGTGAATATCCAGGGCGTTATAATCGTTTTAGCAATTCTGGGATTAATCCAATTTAGAAAACATTTGCCCATTTTCAGAAAAAGGTATTTATGGGTTGTGGCGATATTATTGTTGTTGCTGCCGTTGCGTTTCCCCTACCTCGAAATAGAGCTTAAGGGTTATGCGGGCAGAATTGAAAAAAATAAGGACGTTTATCGGATAATAGCGGAAAAAACCGAACCGGGCGCGGTGATTGTATCCGACGCTTCCGACGCCGTGTGGTGGTATTGCGACAGGCCTTCCATCTGGATACCGGTACTTTACAGCGATTTTACGAAGCTGCTGGAGATTCAGAAAGCGGATTATATTTATTTTGAAAACAGTTCCGATTATCTGGGACGTCTTGAAAACGACGAACTTGTTGATTTCCTGACGATTTCCTCGATCGTTGACGGAACCCCTTTCGGCTGGAGCCTTTACAGAATAATCCGATAGAGTAAGTTGGAGACGCGCGATGAGAATACTAATTGTATCGACCAGTTTTCCGTTGAAGCCCGGAGACAGCCTTTCGCCTTTTTTATGGGAGTTTTGCCTGCGTTTGCAGGAACGCGGCTGGGATGTAACAGTTGTTGTTCCTCATCATAAGGGGATAAGAACGGAGGAACAGTGGGCGGGAATAAAGATTAAACGATTTAAATATCTGCCCGAAAGAATGGAAAACTTCGCCTATTCCGGCGGGCTCCTGCCGGGATTAAAAAATAACCCTTTTAGAATTTTCGGCTTTGCGTTATTCATAAACGCCATGTATCGAAAAGTATTGAGGACATTAAAGGAAGAGGAATTTGATATAGTAAATGTGCACTGGCTGTTTCCATCCGCGTTCTGGGCGCGGAGATTATACAAAAAAAGCGCCTCGAAAATTATCTTCACCGGGCATGGAACCGACGTGCATTTGGCGCGGAAATATCCTTTTAATAAATTCGCGGATTCCGCTTTGAAAATCGCTTCGGGCCTGACTCTAAACAGCAATTACATGTTGCGGATTTTAGGAGGACGGGGTCGGCCGGATAAAATTGAAATTATTCCAATGGGGATCGATACGGAGAAATTCAAACCGGGCGATACGAAACCGTCAAAATCGAACAAAATTCTCTTTATCGGCAGACTTATAAAGCAGAAAGGGGCTGGTATCTTGCTGGAGGCATACAGGCAGGTAAGAGATTCGTTTCCGGAGGCCGAACTGGAGATAATCGGTTGCGGACCGGAGAAAACGCCTCTTCTTGAAATTGTCGAGTCTCTGGATTTATCGAAGAAAATAACATTTTACGACGCTGTGGGGCACGATAAGCTGATTGAAAAATACCGAAGCGCCAGGATATTGGCGCTGCCCTCGTTGATCGGGGAGGGTTTTGGGATGTCCGTTGCTGAAGCGGCGTCCTGCGGAGTCCCGACCATCACCTTTGGTCTGGGTGGTACAGGCGAACTTGTGGTCGACGGCGAGACCGGCCTTATTGTGAACCAGAACTCCAAAAGCCTTGCCGGCGGTTTAAAAAGACTGTTCGCGGATGATGGGCTTTCGGACGATTTGGGCAGGCAAGCCCGAAAGAGGATTGTAGACCACTACAGCTGGGATATAATCGCCGACAAATTCGACAGGTTTTTCGGAGATATCTTGAAGACGGGAAAATAAATAATCCCGCCCCCTGTAGTGCTTAATAAGGGGACGGGATCTTTTGAGGGATATAATTACTTCAATAATGTCATCTGTTTTACTTCGACGTTATTTCCGGAAGAGAACCTGAACAGGTATATTCCGCTGGCGGCATTTTCATTATACTTGTTTTTGCCGTTCCAGACGATACTGTTTTCTCCCGCCGGGTAATGTTGTGACGCCAATTTCTTGACCAGCCTTCCCCCTATATCGAAGATATCGA
>CP070742.1:3310620-3322244 GCA_020348065.1 Candidatus Zixiibacteriota bacterium | reverse complement strand
CTCGGCGATCCGGTCGCCCACCATGACAACGCTTTTGGGCCGGGGTTGAGATTTTTATTTTCATATACTTATCCTGCGGCAGATACTATTATTTCTAATTGAATTTATTATTTCCCTTCCAGCCTGAACATACTGCCATATCCCCAGAAGCCCCCGGAAGATGAAACAACCTCGAAATTTTGTTTTATTATATCCTGTATCTCACGCTGCCGCCGTAGAGTATTTCCGTAAAGTAGAATACTCAAATATAGACCGTTCTCCATTAGTCCAGATTTCCATTCATCGATGTTTTCAAGAAGATAGCCCTGATCGGCGGCGAAAATGAGCTTATCATCCGGTACATGCCAAACGATACCCGGCAATACGCCCCTGGCCACATTGTCGACAAGTAGTATTTCAGAATCTTTTAACCAAAAAACAGGCTCAGGCCTTTTGTTATCCGGATAATTCATATAGAACATATCGAGACTTCCGAAAAATATCTGCGTTAGTATTAAAATTACCATCAGGCTCGTTTTGAATCTTCCGAAAATCCGAATAAGCAATACCGGGACAAAAGCAAAAAAGGGCCAGGCAACGGAGAGATATTTGGGTCCCATGGCATGCGCGGGGCTCAGGAAGAAAATGTAGCTGAGAATGATGATTCCGGCCGTCCATAGGAAGAAATATAATACGTAATATCCTGTCCGATCCGATTCATGCGGTAAACGGTGATTATTCGAACGGGATTTGATATAAAGAACCGACAGGAAGAAAATCACCAGAATCAGAAGCAGAGGATAAATGTAATTGAAAATGATTGACGGTGGAAACAGGTAAATGGCGGGCATGCCCTGCCAGAAAAACGTACCAAAAGCGGCAAGCATGACTTTAAACCTCGGAATTATTTCGGAAAATTGGAACGGCTGATTTTCCGCCATCTGGTATTGGATGGACAGCAGAAAATGGGGGTGCATCAGATAAAATATAACCAGCCCCGCCGCCATGGATAAAAGCGCTATAAATAGTTGTCGTCTTTTGACTCTGATAAGTTTGTAAGCCATAAATAGGCCGCAACCTAAGATGACGATTGCGAAATGGTAATGTGTCAGCGCTCCGGCGGCGGATGATATTGCCATATATATGAATTGCCTCAGCCGGAAAACTTTTGACGTATCCGCGCACCGAATAGTCTGCAAAACCAGAAGTATGGTGCACAATGCCAGCAGGTCGTAAGGCCTGGCATGGCAGGTGATTCCCATCACGGCAGGGCTCAGGGCCCAGACGAAAGCCGCCAGGGCGGCTTCTATCCGGTCTTTGAGGATAAGATTCGCCAGGCGATACAAAAGCAAAATCGCCACTACGGATATCAGGATATTCAGCGAGGGGCCGGTCCAGAGATGGATTCCGAAAATCAGTGACCACAGATGCAAAAGCCAGAAATAAAGGGGGGGATGGATATCATAGCGCGCGAGATCGGAGCCGATCCGCTTGAAACAGAACCTGCTCTCTACCTGCAGAAACCTCTTCCATTCGGAGGCCTCGACCCAGGTACCATAAGGTGGTTGTTCGTCTACCTCGAAGTATTCGCCCAGGTGCCCGGTAGCGACCATGTAGGAAATTCCCTCGTCGGGATCGATGGTCTTCTTGCCGGCGGTTCCCGCGATCCGCAGGCCGGTACCGCATATCACGGCAAGAGCAAGTATAATGGTAGACAGCCGCGCCTGGCTCATGGGGTTGGCTCCATCCGAGTTCGCCCGTGCGTGGAGAGGGAGATGGTGGTGATCGACTTAATTTGCATAAGTGTATTTTAATATCGAATTCTGCTAATTTCAATGTTTGTTGAAACTTATCGAATGCCCTAACCCTTTTAATTTTATATTTTTCTTTCTAGGATTTTAAATTATGTTCAAATTGCATTTATTTTGAAATATGCTATTTAATAGAGGTTGTTATACAAACGACACTTTTTTAACCTCCTAATTGATAATGAGATACGGAATTGGCGCGGTAAGATATTGATTTTCAAGAAGCTTTTAAATTTATTTTTTTCTTGACAAAATTGAATTTTAGCCGATTATTAAAATTAGGTTATAAATCCTTTGGGTCTTCGCACCCATTGGTGCCCGGGGCCTGACCTCGGGCTTTTTTTTGTTTAATAATGCCGAAATAATAC
This sequence comes from Candidatus Zixiibacteriota bacterium, assembly GCA_020348065.1. Lineage (GTDB taxonomy): Bacteria > Zixibacteria > MSB-5A5 > UBA10806 > UBA10806. The sequence continues at coordinate 3,320,089 of CP070742.1, read as the reverse complement.
ATATATTGTTTACCAATGAAAAATTCCAAAAAAGGGAATTCATCCGATAAACGAGTAGCTGTGTTTGTTGACGGTTTTAATGTTTATCATTTTTTAGATAAAACGCCGGGGTATAATAAATATAAATGGCTTAATTATAGATGTCTCGCCGAACATTATTGCCCCCGGGGTAGTATTATAGTTTCAATCTATTATTTTACAGCTTTCGTTAAATTCGATTCCGAAAAAAATAAAAGGCATAATGTTTTTATAAGGGCCTTAAAGACGCAGAATATTATTACTGTTAAGGGCAAATTTAAGCCGGTGAAAAGAAAATTCGTCCTTGAGGACAAAAGCAGCACGCAAAAATTCAAAACTCGCGATGGCTGGATTCAGGGTAGGATTAAAACCGGCTATACATTCGAAGAGAAGAAAACGGATGTGAATATAGCAGTTTATTTATTAACAAAGGCAATAGAAGATGAATATGATATTGCCTTGGTTATATCCGGCGATACCGACTTTGAAACAGCGCTGAAAGCGATAAAGGGGAAATTTCTTAATAAAGAACTTATAATCGTGGTTCCCGATAGGACCATAGCTGGATCTTTACGCTACTTGGCAGGTAAAAGAAATTGTTTTTCATTAGAGGAAAAACATCTAAAGGCCAGCCAGCTCAATGATCCCATATTCTTACCGAATGGAGATAAGATTACAAAACCGCTAAATTGGGCGTAATACTCTTAATCTTCTGCTGTTGCCCTACCCCCTCTCCAGTTCCAGCCCGCATTCCTTGAGATTGTCCAATAGCTCGTCGATATCCTGTTGCCACTGGCCCCATTTGCGGGAGATATGCTCGGTCCAGCCGTAGGTGTCGAAATCGTAGGTCTCCTTGCGGTCTTTTACAATGATCGGTAATATCAGTTTCGCCTTTTTGTAATAATCCTGCCCCATGTAGCCCTCGTCCATCACCTTCATGGCCCGTTCCACCAAATCATCGGTGAATTCGGGGTACTCGTCCTCGAACAGGGTGAAATCCAGGGGGTAACGGGGCCGCGGGGGAGGATTCTCGGCGGGGTATCCCATGGCCAGTTGCACGAAGGGGAAGACCCGTTTGGGGAGCCTGTATTTCTTGCGTATCTTCTTCACCCAGAAGGGCACACCGCCCAGGTAAACCGAGCCCATCCCCACGCTCTCGGCGGCCATGACCATGTTCTCGCCCGCCAGGGTGGCGTCCTGTATGCCGAAAATCAACATTGTTAGATCGTTGGTGATCATACTCCAGCCCCTCTTTTTCATAACCGTCTCCATCTTGTGCAGGTCGACACAGAATGTAAATAGAAGCGGCGCGTGGAAGGCGTTGCGTTTCCGCTCCCGCGAGAGCAGGATGCTGTAAAGCTGCGCCGCGAACGGCGCCTGCTGCCCGGCCCGCACGATAGTCCGAACCGTCTCATCCGACGGTATGTCATCGGTGAATTTGCGTATCGATTTACGGTTCAGCATGGCTCTGATCATATCGGTATGTATCACTTCGTCCTCCGTTAATTCTCTTACAACCTCAGGGTGTCGGGTTTTTTCCCGCTGAGGCGGGATTCAAAACCCGACCTACTCACTCCGTCATTTTATGGCTATGTGTCGGGTTTCTTGTCCTTTGGACTGCGAAACCCGACCTACTGCCTATCTCCGCCCTTTGTGCACCGGAACATACTACTTGGCCGTTCTTCCGATCTCCGAGGCCAGATCCTCGGAGAGATGAACTTTCTTGAGCTCCTCGTCGGTGGCCTCCTCGCTGGTTGCGAACGTCGCCTCGATGATAGCGAAGTCGGCGCCCCGGACATTGTCCCGCAACGATTCGCAGTCGCCGGTATCGCCGCTTATTACTACCGTCTCGTTATTGCTGGTAATTCTATAACCGACCGCCGGAAGCGGGTCCATCACCGGCTGGCCTTCAATCGAGCCGCAATGGACTACCGAGAACGGCTTAACAGTAATAGCGGCAAAGTCATGTTTAGCGCCGGGCATCGCCTTTTCGAGGATGACCTTAAAGGGAATGGTGGCGGAATATATTTTCATGAAATTTTCCACAACGGAGAACACCTCCAGGCAGTTTTCAGGAGCGAAAATATAAAGATCGGTCTTTCGTCCGATCATCCTCAAAAAACCGAGAAGCGAATGCAGTCCCCCCATATGATCGAAATGGCCGTGAGTAAAAAAGATCGCTTCGATAGAGTCTTTGTTCAAGCCGCAGGAGATGATATCGCGCAGGATTCCATCGCCAGTATCGAAAAGCAAAGCGTCCTTATCCGATTCAATCAAAATATGCTGTGAGAATCCGGCCCTGGAATAGAGTATTTTTGCCTTCAGGCTTTTACCGTCCCAGTTAAAAGAATAATCAGAATTTTCGGGCATCAGATTAACCTCTTTCAAATTAACAGATTATCGATCCATCAATATATTTAAATCGCGCATTTTCGGAAACATCTATTTTCGTAGACAAGTCTGCTTTACTAAAGTCGGATCTATGATTGAAACCGCCAGTGTGAAAATCCGTAAATAATAAAGAGAGAGTTATGAGAAGGAGGAAATAATGAGAACAATCGCCATATCGATAATCGCTATAATGATGATGGCTTCGTTTATCGATGCCGCCGACCCGGAATGTGATAATCACTGGAAAAGCAGACATAATGAATATCGTATTAATCACGATCTTCACAATTACCACTGGAATGACGGGATAAGGTTTGTAATTGATGACGGTGACGTAATTATTTCCTGCGAAAAGCGGCGCTACAAATCCGACGAGGTCAAAATTACGGAAGATTACAGGCTTTATGTCAACGGTGACAGGGTGAACGTTGACGACGATCAGAAAGAGCTGCTGAAAGATTATTATCATAAAGCGATTGACCTGCATGAAGAAGCCGAAATAGTTGCCAGAGAGGGCGCGAAGATCGGAGCTGAAGGCGCCAAAATCGGTACCAAGGCGGCGGCGGGCGCGCTGAAAATGCTCTTTCTGGATTTCAATGAGGATGAATTCGAGGCCAAAATAGAAAAGGAAGCCGAAGAACTTGAGGAAATGGCTGAGGAACTCGAGGCGAGGGCCGAAGTTCTGGAGGATATGGCGGAAGATCTCGAAGATATGCATAATGACCTCGCGCGTAAAATACCGGAGTTGCGGGAGCTCCAATGGTTTTAATATAGATTTTTCTCACCTAAGCGGAAAAGGCGGCCGGATCGGCCGCCTTTTTTATATTTATTTCAATTATGTTTTATTTCAAAAATATCATCTTTATCGATTTTGAGAACTCTTCCGTCTCCAGCCTGGCGAAATAGATACCGGAGGTTTTATCGGAAGCGTTCCAGGTGATATCATAATAACCCGCCTGTTGTTTTTCATCTACGAGGGTTGCCACCTTACGTCCCAGAATATCGTAGATATTGATCTTTACCTGCGATTCTTTTGGCAGGGCGTATTTGAATGTCGTCGCCGGGTTGAAGGGATTGGGATAGTTCTGCTCCATTTCGAATGACGTGGGCAATCCCGCTAAAACGTCCATTCCGGTCACGTCGTTGACAGTAAGAGTGCATTCCACCGCGATCTCGGGATAATTGGAATCGTTGGATTCAATATTTAAAAATCCCGTATAGGTGCCGGGATCAAGATCGGCGGCATCGAATGTTACCGTAATATCTGCTGTTTCCCCTGGATTCACATATCCGAATAGCGGATCGGCTAAGAGCCAGAATAACGGATACTGAATCTGAACCGCGAGATTGCTCTGCACATAAGAACCGTTGTAAACGACCTCCAGCCCGATGGCGCCGTCGGAGTTCTCAATTCCTACCGTATTCGATATCAAATCATCAATCATGCTCAAATACTGATACCTGATATTTCCATCAGCCGTTAAGATCGCCTGGAAAGTATAGAGTCCCATACCGCCGTAACCCGGCACGGCATCGTACTGGACAATAAACGTATCAGCATTGTTTGAGTAGTAATAGATAGTCCCGCCGTCGGATGGATCGAGGTCATCCCAGAAGGGCGCTACCAGGTTGTTGGGTTCACCCGCTGTAGGAATAGACTGGTTTGAATAATGTGTCAACGTGCTCGTAAAAGAAAGCCAGCCGTTGGAGCAGATCCTTATGGAGTTAAACATGTTATCGTAGAACGGCATGGTGAAACCGAGATCGAACGGGCCCCGGTTCTGTTCGTCGGAGAATGTCAACGGTTGACCCGTGCCTGAAATATCTATCCAGTTAAACGCCGGCCCGTTGGGTTCGTTGGAATCGATCCAGATATAACCGAACGCATCCGGCTCGCCGATATCTTTTGATTGCGGACGGGATTGAATTTCAGGATTCTCGTACTTCGGACCATCGTAGGTGACGGTAAGTAAATCTCCCTTTCGTTCATATGTTATATTTTTACCCCAGTTGGGGTTCCGTCTTATGGGGTCCGGGATGTAAATCGGTTCGCCGATATTGTAGTCGCTGACCCCGATTGTAATGGGAATGATACTGAAAATTAGTATCCCGTCGCTATCGTTGCCGATAACCAGGATCTGATCGGTCGTTTGACCTTGGTCGAGCGTGACATTGAACGAATTGGGATTCGTGTTTATGGAGGGCGAGCCAAAGACGGGCGTAGCGCCATTGACAATTACGGCATCAATATACCAGCCGTCCCCGGGAATCACCCCGTCGCTGCCAAATCTGAACCTTAGCTTAACAACCTGGCCCGCATACGATCCCAGGCTGACGTTGACCTGCTGCCAGCCGCCCGTTGATCCCGTGAAGCCGGGTTCTCCATCGAGACCGTTAACACTGTTATCGGGATACCCGCCAACTGGAGTGACCAGTTCAAAATTGCCTCCATTCGCGGAAATCGATATGTTGCCGCCATCGTAAGAATCTTCTGTATCGTACCAGTGATAAAATGAGAATACCGCGTTTGATTCATTGACAACATAATATTTCGTTACCAGTTCGTCGTCGGCGTTATAGGAATATTGCCCGCCGAGAACGGTTGCCCAGACTCTGGCGCCGTCATAAGCGTCGTAGGGGCCGGACGTCGGCTCGCCCCATTCCCAGACTCCCTCGCCGACCCAGCCGCAGTCGCTATACTCAAACGATTCCATCGTTCTTAACAGGAACTCCAGATCGCGGGCGTAACCGCCGTCCGCGGTGACAGCAAGGTCGAAATCAATAGAGTGTCCCGGCGGCATATCGCCGGCCGCGGTCACAACGAAGACATCGCTCGAATTGTTGCCTGTACCGCCGCCGGGAGCGATATCACCGAAAGCGCCGTTGGCGTCTGAAATCGTTACGTAATCGTCCTGCTCCGAAAGAATGCCTGTAACTGATCTCGCCGGGGATGAGCCGGAGTTTTCGAGTGTGACAACCATATCTATAGTCTCGCCGGCCTCGAAAATGCGGTTGCCGTTACCCCCAACCGCGTCGTCAATAGCGACCTCAACAAACTCCACTACGGGAGCATGGGCGGTAAGGGTGAAATTGCTGGTCCAGGTGTCGGTGGTGCTGGTTATGGTTAATTCGAAACCTATGGCATGGTCATCGGGCACCTCGATCGCAACGTCAAACGCGTAAGCGTCAGCAATATTTACAGTCCCCAAGTCGCCGATTATATTCCCGAACGTTTCAATGGTGTCCGTCAATGTAACGAAAGTATCCTGCGTCGCCAGCACCGCCGAGACGTTATAAGCAGTATCGGGTCCCACGTTTTTCAGTTGCATATCCAGCAGAATGCTTTCGCCGAAATCTATAATGCCGTCATTATTGCCCGCGGGATCGTTAACAACGCAGGAATCGAATATAACGTATGGTCCTGAGGGAGCGCTTACCTGGACGGTCGTTATATATGGCTGTTTGTTTTGCGCGGTTACTACCAGGTCGGCCGCACCGGGTATGACGAAAGGAGTAATATCCATATTCACTATACCGGTTTCGCCGATATAAGCGGCGCCGTGCAGGACGCCATCCTTGGATAAACCGACGTAAGAAGCTTCGTCAGCTTGAACCGTAAAACTACGGGTGCCCAGAACGATAACGGCGGCATGTTGAACATTGTTTACGCCCGGAACTCCCAGGTATGTCATAACGGACGGGTCGCCCAGCAGGTGGTAAATCTCCCAGTAATAATCGGTCAGGTTGCTGCCCGATTCCTGGACCGCCATGTTGCCGCAGAAAATAAGGGCATCGTTTACCACATAATGATCTGAAACGTCCTCGCCATGGGTATGGAAGACGCCATCGTATACCCCCAACCCGGTTTGTTCGTAGGATGGCCCGCTGCCGATTACGGGCCCGTAGCCAACGCCCCACCAGTAATCCTCATCCCAGTAGGTGCTGTTGGAACCGCCGATATAACCCACGGCGCCCTTGTTTTCCGCCTGAAGCCAGACCTCGCCCACGCAGGGAGTCGAGTAGTCATCGCCAAAAGTAACCGTAAGACAGCAGTTTGCGATGGCGAGCATATATTTGTGCGTATTCGTTAAACTGCTGACATTGGATGATGTAAATGAAGGATTACTCCATTCATCATGAAGGCCGTGCGCGGTGTAATTTATAAATCCAATACCGTCATTTACCGTTTGAATGATGGCGGGGGATGCTCCCGGCTGCGCCGATTGAGGATAGAGCCAGGTGTTGGAAAAAATCCCGTTCTGGGAATTGAAATATATATTCGTCCCGTAATTGATCTGGCCGTTAGCGTAGGTGGGGGCATGGGTGGCGTCAACGCCCGCAATCATCGTGACGTTGCCCATATAGCTTGGATCGGGCATAGTGTATTGCTCATATTCCAGAGTCTTGTTTATCTGGGGCTGTAAAAGCGCCGGACCCTGAGCGGAGAATCGTCCGTAATAGATCTCCGGATTATGGTCTCCGGTGAATTCGCAGAAATCGAGATCGGATATATGCTCGCTATATGAAAACGCCGGAATCTGCTGATCGTCGCCTACCAGCAATACAAATGAAGGAAGCGGATCAGCCGGAGGATTGCTGTTGTTGTAAATTCCCTGGATATAGCTTTTGATGGCGGTGTTGCTGTAACCGATATCATCGGTATAAGCGGTGATGACATTAAAACCCTTTTTGATTTTCCACTCTATAAACGGCTGCAGCTGCGCCTGGAACATGCGATCCGCGATAATCACATATTTGACCGGATATGTCACAAGATCGTCCAGGATGGTCGGGGGAAGAGGCTCGTAGTTTATTATCTGGCCGTAGACGGCCTCGAAAAAGGGGGAATAACAGCGAGCCCGCTCGTTCATAGTGGTTTCCCAATCAGGGTTCAGGAAATGAACCTGAACAGTCAGGTTTTTGTATATTCTAATGCTGTTTTCAGAAGGATTATATTCGATAGGCGCTACGGAAATCAATTCCAGCCTCAAAGCCCTCATAATCCCCGCGTCCGATGCCGAAACCAGCGGTAAACTGTAATAACCCGGCTGGCTGTAACTGGCGGGCTTGTATTCGAATTCCACGTCAGCAGGATCTTGAGATTTCGAAAGGGACGGTTGAACCGGCAGCAGAGGATAGATATAATTAAGATCGGACAAGAATATCTCTTCGATTTCATAATCGGTCGCTTCAACGCGAACCTCGCATCCGAGCGGTATGGATATGAGACGGTTTATCATAGGCAGGCTCGGTTCGCCGATTTTATGCGAACGCGTGAATCCGTCTATATTGAGAACCGTGAACGATCCTGCTTTGGTGGTAATTTTATCCAGCTTGATCGATTCGATATCAATTTTCAGGGTCAATCCGAACTGCGTCTGATTCAATAAAGATACACCCGAGGGATTATTTCCAAGATTGATATTTTGGGCCCCATGTGCCCCGGCGGTGAAACATAAACCGAAAATCACCGCGCGGATCATTCCTGTTAACGTTTTATTCAAGACATCCTCCGCTTAGAAATTAGTTTCAAATTGCAAGCATGATCCCAAAAAAATTACTCCCCTCAGGAGACCCTATTAATAATAATAAAAATTTAGAAAATTAAAAGCGAAAAGTGGATGATAATGGGCTCGATTAGTCCATGATTTTGCGGAATATTAGGTTATTATGAGATTTGCTTTTTGGGCATAAGGGACTTATTTTCTCTTATAGGAGCGCCGAAATGCTTTTTGAGGCATTTGATTACGCCGGGTATGGTATGTTCCCCGGCTTCATAAGATACGTGGAGGTTGAATGTTTTCAGCGCTTTTGTGGTCGATGGTCCCATAGAAAGGATTTTTGCCTTCGCGTTCAGTTTTTGAATCTCTTCGGAAGTTAAAATCTTGTTAAATCCATCCACTGACGACGCGCTGGTAAAGATTATGATATGCGGAGGATATTTAAACAGCCTTTCCCTCATATTGCCGGGCCACTGCGGTACGTAAGTCGTGTATACTTCAACAGGTAGAATCTCACGGGCGATTGATTTTAATCCCTCTTCGATACGGTTATCCGCGAGATTGCCCTTTATTCGGATTATCGATGCTCCTGCGAGCTCCTTTTTTTGCCGGAATTCCTTTATGAATGAATCTATTGTAGCCTTGGCAGGGATGAAATCAGGTTTCAGGCTGTATCCCTCAAGCGCCTGCTCAGTACCTGTTCCAATGGCCGCCAGTTTAAATCGGCTCAGGTTTCTTATATCTCCATACCTTGAAATATAGCGGTTGAGGAAATATCTCACTCCGTTTTCCCCGGTAAAGATAATCCATTTGTCAGCAGAATCATGTCTTATGGCATTTTCGAATTTTTTCCAGGAGACTATATCCATGAATTCCGCGGTGGCGATCGTGGGATAGGGCAAAACCTCTGCGCTCAAATCCCTCAATGACGCGTATAGCGGTTCGGCCTGATCGGCGGGCCGGGTTACCATGATCCTTAACCCGTATAGCGGTTTCAACTTATGCCAGTTCAGGAGCGGTTCGTTGCTAACCACATCGCCTATCATGATTATGGCCGGAGGTTTTATTTTTGCCATTCTGGCTTTTTCTGGTAATTCGGAGAGAGTCGCGGATATCTCTCTCTGGGAGGGAAATGTTCCCCGCTCGATTATACAGGATTGAATATCTTCCGGCATTCCGCCCTCGATCAGTTTTTGTGCGATATTGGGAAGTTCTCCCACTCCCATATAGATTACCAGGGTTCCGCTTTTGGCCCGGGCGACCCATTCCCAGGGGACGCTGGACAGCTTTTTCTCAATCGCCTTATGCCCTGTAACAAAAAGAACAAAGGACGATTGTTCCCTGTCGGTGCAGGGGATGCCGCAATAGGCCGGCGCCGCGATACCGGCCGTAATACCCGGTATGATTTCAAACCTGATATTATTTTCCTGGAGATACCGGGCCTCTTCGCCGCCCCTTCCGAAGAGGAAAGGATCGCCGCCCTTTAACCTGGCGATTTTCTTTCCCTCTGATGCCAGTTTTACCAGTAACCCGTTTATATCTTCCTGTTTCATCGTATG
>CP070742.1:3305964-3310520 GCA_020348065.1 Candidatus Zixiibacteriota bacterium | reverse complement strand
TCTCGGCTCAATATGAATCCGAGGTGGTATACCACTCGCTGAAGGAGGATCTCGAAAAACAGGGAATTGTATTTCTCGATATGGAAAGCGGCCTTCGCGAGCATCCCGATATCGTAAAGAAATATTTCGGGACGGTGATACCTGCCATGGATAACAAGTTCGCGGCTCTTAATTCTGCGGTATGGTCCGGGGGTTCGTTCATCTATGTGCCGCCCGGCGTGGATGTGAAAATACCGCTCCAGGCCTATTTCAGAATAAACGCCGAGAATATGGGGCAGTTCGAGAGGACCTTGATAATTGCCGACAAAGGTTCGCGGGTTCATTATATCGAGGGATGTACCGCCCCGGTTTATTCCACCGACTCCCTTCATTCGGCGGTGGTGGAGCTGATCGCTCTCGATGACGCCTATATACGATATACGACCATACAGAACTGGTCCAAGAATATATATAACCTGGTAACCAAACGAGCGGTGGCGCATAAAAACGCCACGGTCGAGTGGGTTGACGGCAACCTCGGTTCAAAGTTAACCATGAAATATCCCTGTGTCTATCTTGTAGGCGAGGGCGCCAAGGGCGAGATTCTCTCGGTAGCGTTTGCCGGCGAAGGACAGCACCAGGACGCCGGAGCCAAAGTCATTCACGCCGCTCCGAATACAAGTTCCAGGATAACCTCAAAATCGATATCAAAAGCTGCCGGAAGATCATCTTACAGGGGCCTTGTAAAGGTTTATCCCAAGGCGGAAAGAAGCAAAGTCTCGGTGGAATGCGACGCGCTGTTGTTGGATGAAGCATCGAGATCGGACACGTACCCCACGATGGAGATAGATTCCGATAATGTCAGGATCGAGCACGAAGCCAGGGTCAGCAAGGTGGCGGAAGAACAGCTTTTTTACCTGATGAGCCGCGGGCTAACGGAGGACGAGGCCAGGCTTTTAATTATCAACGGTTTTATCGAACCGTTTACCAAGGAGCTTCCCATGGAATACGCCGTGGAATTGAACAGGTTGATAGAGCTGGAAATGGAGGGTTCAGTTGGCTAATGGCGCTGTAATAAACAAAGGCAAATCAGAAATAGCCCGAATGAAGTTCAGGCCTATTTTGAAATCGGAGTCCGAATGGTTGTACCGGCTGAGGAAAGCGGGATGGGATTATTATCATTCCTCTCCCCTGCCCGATAGATCCGATCATCTCTGGCGGTATACCGATCCTAATTTATTTTTACCGGGAAGTCCTGAAAAAATCCTGGAATCTTCACATGGTAAATCGGAGCAATTATCAAGCGGCGGATTCTTGATATCGGACCACGGGTCGGAGTTGGAAGATAAAGGCGTAATTTTGGAAAACCTGAAAACAGCCATTTCCAATCATGGTGAGCTTATACGGAATTATTTCGGCAAAGCCATAAATTCCGATTTTGGCAAATTCGAGTCGCTGAATATGGCTATCTGGGATATCGGCCTGTTCTTATATATCCCGGAAAACACCATAATTAACGAGCCGATTCACATCAGGTACATTCCGACATCGGAATTAGGCGCGCGTAGAATGCTTCTGATTATAGGAGGCGGTTCGGAAGTTACGATTATCGATGATTATGCGGCCAACGGGAAATTTATCGGCCTTATGACCAACAACGCGACCGAAATTTTCGCAGCCAAAAACTCAAAGGTCAAATACCTGAGCTTAAACAGGCTCGAGGAAGATCACACCCTTTATCTGACAGACCGCGTGATAATCGAATCCGATGTCAGTTTCGAATCGGTATACGCGGGATTCGGGGGCCGGATCTCAAAAGTGAATACCGGCGTAATTCTGGATGGCAAAGGCGCCAACAGCAGGATAACAGGATTCGTTTATTCCGATATGGAAAGGAAAGCAGACTACCATACCAGGCACCATCATAAATCGGGAGACACCTATTCGGACCTTGATTTCAAGGTGGTTCTCAAGGATAAAGCCAGATCCGCCTACACCGGTTTAATCAGGATCGAAAAGGACGCCGCCAATTGCGAGGCGTATCAGGAAAATAGAAACCTTCTCTTAAACGAGGGCGCTAACGCGGAATCAATTCCCGAGCTCGAGATATTAACCGACCAGGTTCGCTGCAGTCACGGAGCGACGGTGGGCCCCATCGACCCGGAGATGATATTTTTCTTAAAAAGCCGGGGATTTTCGGAATCCGAGGCTATCCGTTTAATAATAGAGGGTTTTTTTGAATCGACGCTCGCCAAATCTCCGGAGATTCTTAAAGATATTCTGGCCAACGAAATAGGCGGAAAATTAGGAGGTATATAAAATGAGCGAACTTTGGGTGAGAGTCTGCCCCGAGAGCGAACTGGCCGAGGGCGAGATAAGATCTTTTGACATCGAAGGCGATACTATTCTGCTCGCGCGATACGGGGATAAAATTTTCGCCCTGGAGGATACCTGTTCTCATGACGGAGCGGAGCTCAGCAACGGAGATTTGATTAACAGTCAAATTCAATGTTCGCGTCATGGCGGCAGATTCGATCTCGAGACGGGCGAGGCAACACAGATGCCGGCGATTGTCGGAATAAAATCATACTATGTTGAGATAAAAGACGGAGATATTTACGTAGCTCTGAAGAAATGAGGAAGCGGTTTGGGAGAAATTAAGACAAAAGCAAAAGGGCCGGATACACCTGAAAAATTTCGGTTGGATCCTGAAGTTATCAAGGCGGATTTCCCTATTTTAAACCGTATAATCGGCGATAACCGTCTGGTTTATCTTGATAACGCGGCCACGACACAGAAGCCGGAATCGGTTATATTGGCATTGGATGATTACTACTGCAAAATGAACTCCAACGTTCACCGCGGCCTTCACACTCTTGCCGAGGAATCGACGGCGGCGTTTGAAGAAACCAGAAAGAAGATAGCCGCTTTTATAGGAGGCGTAAGAACCGAGGAGGTCATCTATACCAGAAACGCCACGGAGGCAATAAACCTTGTAGCCTACAGCTGGGGACGCAAGAATATTAAAAAGGGCGACAGGATCGTCCTCACCGAAATGGAACATCACGCCAACCTGGTTCCCTGGATCGCGCTGGCCAGAGAAACCGGGGCGGAATTAAAATATATATCGATTAACGAAAACTACAGGCTCGATCTGAGCGAAATTGATAAGATTATAACAGATAACACCAGGCTGGTTTCCATAACTCACATGTCCAACGTGCTGGGTACGGTAAACCCGGTGGAGGAAATCGGGCGTGCGGCGCATAGAAATGGAGCGTTATTCGTGGTGGACGGCGCCCAGAGTGCCCCTCATATGTCCGTGGATGTTAAGGCCGTAGACGCAGATTTTTACGCCTTTTCCGCGCACAAAATGCTGGGGCCGACGGGAATCGGGATTCTGTACGGTAAGGAATCGATTCTGGAAAGGATGGAGCCTTTTATTTACGGCGGCGAGATGATAAGCGAAGTTCGCTATGATTTTGCGAGTTGGAACGATCTGCCGTGGAAATTCGAGGCCGGCACGCCGAATATAGCCGGGGCCGTGAGCTTCTCCCCCGCCCTAGATTATCTTTCGACTCTTGGGATGGATAATATAAGAGATCATGAGGTCGAATTGACCGCTTACACTATCGCAAGACTATCTGAACTTAAGAGCGTTAAGATAATCGGGCCCTCCGATACAGACATGAGAGGCGGAGCAATATCATTTGTGGATAAGGATATTCATCCTCACGATTTGGCGACTTTTCTGGATTCCAGGGGAATAGCCGTGAGAGCGGGTCATCATTGCGCTCAACCACTGATGAAACGGCTGGGGCTTACGGCTACGACCAGGGCGAGTGTTTATGTCTATAACACAACGGAGGATATAGATAAACTCATAGAGGCGTTAAAGGAAGCCCGGAGGTATTTCTGTGATGAGTGAAAATCTCGATGATCTTTACCGCGATATAATAATGGAACACTATAAGTATCCCCGCGGCAAAAAGAGGCTGGAGGATCCTGACGTGACCAGCGAGGGCAAAAATCCCGTTTGCGGCGACGAGATCGAGATGAAACTTAAGGTAAACCAGAATAGAATAGAAGACATTTCTATTGATTGTCTCGGTTGCGCGATATCGGTAGCATCGGGTTCGATGCTCGTTGACGCCATCCGGGGCAAATCGATAACTGAGGTTAGGAGGATCGCCTCGGCAATCAAGGCCATCCTTAAGGGTGAAAAGCCGGACGAGGATCTGGAGTTGGGCGATCTCGAAGCTCTGGAGGGTGTAAAGAAATTTCCGGTCAGAATTAAATGCGCTCTGTTATCCTGGACCACCCTGATAGAAGGATTAAAAAATTGGGAGAACGGAAAAAAGAACGAAGTAATAACCACGGAATAAGATGCCTACCAAAGAGGAAATACTCGCCAGGCTGGAGCCTGTTGAGGACCCGGAGCTGGGCCTGGGCCTGGTCGACCTGGGCCTTATTTATGATGTTACGGTAATGGATAATAGAATTGTGAATATATTCATGACTTTAACCACGCCTGGCTGTCCCTATGGGCCACAACTCATCAAGGCGGTGGAAAACGC
>CP070742.1:3299395-3305864 GCA_020348065.1 Candidatus Zixiibacteriota bacterium | reverse complement strand
GGACACTGTAAAACCGGTATTGTCGGTTAGATCAAAATCGTTCCCCCCCGGGCTTATCGTTCCGATATATTGAAAATTGCTGTAATCTTGAATGTCGTATATCTCTATATTACTCCAATTCACGAAAAAAGCGATGCTGTCATCGAGAATAATATCACCGGCGTAAATGTTATTATAAAGAGCAACCTGGTTGGGAGAATAAGGATTAGAAATATCCAACACTATTAATCCCCCATAATCGCAAATGTAGACATAATCTCCATACGCGGCTACGCTTCCAAAGCATGTATATTCAAAGTATTCCTGATGCAGCATCGAGGGATAACCTGATAGCGTATCAATCTCGATAATTGCCAAGTAGCTATCTCTAATATCATAACAAGTTACAACATAGATGCGGTTACTATTAAAATATAAATCCTCTATATCGGCGGGTATCATAAACGATCCGATTCTGGTGGGATTTTCGGGATCGGCAACATTTAGCACCGATACTTTGGAGCGCGGCCAGGCACCACCGGGACAATTACCAGCCAGTATTACCAGGCTGTCTCTTTGTCCAATTGAAAAAAGACTGTAATTATAGGGATAACCTCCAATAGTATCCGGCCGCATACTGTATGAACTTATAAAAGAGGGATTCAAAGAAACCGAAATGTCATATATCTCTAAATCGCCATCATTAATAAAAGCATAATTACTATCAATTATAATATCGCCGATATCAGGAATATCGAAGTTATTTACAAATATAGGATTGGTTGAATCTGAAATATCAAAAAGCTGAAGTCCGTTTTCACCACCACAATAAATATAGTTTCTCGTGCGGGCGACCGAGCTAAAGGAATCATGGAACAGGGATGTACTTACATATTCGAGGTAATCCTGAGCATAAGCTCCACCCGCTATCAGTATCATCAGCCAGATTATTTTTACGCGATTAACAAATATCATGGTTGTTTATTTTAACAGCAGGCATTTTCCAATTGTCCTGCCTTCTCCAATTCGAATAATATATAGATAAATACCCGATGGGTAATCGTCTGCTTTCCATATAATGGAATGCCGCCCCGGCGGTTGAATGGTTTCCGCAAGCAGCGTTTCAACCCGTCTTCCGAGAATATCGTATATTTCGATGCCAACCGTCGCGTCCTGATTTAAATAATATTCAATGGCGGTATACGAATTAAATGGATTGGGGTAGTTTTGAGAAACGGTAAATCTATCCGCTTTTATTATTATTGGTGATTCAATGTCCGTCATGGTTGAATCGCCTCCCCCATAGGCGCCCATGTCGGCCCTGACTCCCCCCAACCCCCAGAAACAGTCGAGGAAACCATCGAGGCTGTCGGGATGTCCGGTATCTATACCGGGAGAGTTATGAGGATCGCCGCATGCAACTGACATTAAATGATAGTCATCACTATCGGGGTCTCTGAAGAATGGATTCATATCGAGATTCCCCATGCCCGGCCAGCCGCCCTGAATATTGCAATAAGTCAAAATCGGGTCAGCACGATAAACTTCAATCTCCCCTCCCAGTTGCGAAGTATTATCCCACAATATGGAGTTCAAAAAGAAAGGATTTGAACCTTCGCCGGCATACAAACCACCTCCCCGGCGAGCATTATTTCCTGTAATTGTATTATTACAAAATATTGTTGAGCCGTTATAAGTATATACGGCACCGCCAAAACCGGGATGATAAGGCTCATCATAAAACGCGGTATTATCAAAAATAACATTATTTATTATAAAAGAGCTATCATAGGAACCGCAG
Organism: Candidatus Zixiibacteriota bacterium; assembly: GCA_020348065.1. Lineage (GTDB taxonomy): Bacteria > Zixibacteria > MSB-5A5 > UBA10806 > UBA10806. The sequence continues at coordinate 3,304,084 of CP070742.1, read as the reverse complement.
TAAATTCCGCCGCCTCCATCAGCGGAATTACAATAAATTTCATTATAGGAAATTACCACATCGCTTCGAAGAACATAAATGCCGCCTCCCCTTTCTTCCGTTGAGTTATTAAGTATTTTGTTATGGGATATGAAAGCTTCGGATTCGAAACAGTATATACCCGCGCCGTAAGAAAATCCTCCCTGAGCGGTATTATCCTTGATTGTATTAAATTTTATCCTGGCATCTGCATAATCGCATCTAATCCCCGCGCCTCTGTCGGAGACGTTTTCAGTAATTTAGTTGTGAATGATGTTAGGGTCTGAATTATTGCACTTCACGCCCGAATCTCCTCCGTCCCGTATAGTGAATCCAATGATTGTTGTCATGCTGTCTTCGCCGCTGACCATGGTTACCGTTGCGGAAACGGAATCCCCTTTTATGACGGTATTATGTATATCCAACGTGTCATTGGAAAATATGAAATTCGATGCGACCACTATTCGCTTGCCTGTAAAATCAATATTCTCTTCGTAAATCCCGTTGTCTACTATAACGGAATCCCTGTGGTTCGATATGTCGATTGCATGCTGTATGGTCCTGTAAGGATTTCCCTGCGATCCATCACCCGTTGTGTCGTTACCGCTGATCGAAACATACCAGGTGTTACCGGTATGGCATTCCGGATGATCTTCGTAAAAGACCCCTATATCGGAACGGGTGCTATCCGGGTCAAGCAGGTCCGGATCGCCGGCGTCTATACAGGGTGAGCCCAGGCATATATTGTAATTATCACCTGCGGAATTGACAAAAAGTGGGTTCTCATCGATGTTTCCCTGACCTGCCCAACCACCCTGGACATCACAAAACGTTACTAACGGAATGGGATTTCCAATTGCATATATTTGATAGCTGAAATCAGCGACATTTCCCCAGAAGATATTGTTTTTTACGGTAGGGGCGCTATACCAGTTGACGATACCGCCGCCGCCATTGCCGGAAATATTGCCGGTAATGGTATTATTTATAATCGAAGCATCCGAACCGCAATATATGCCGGCTCCTGATTTGTAAGTTATATTCAAGTAAATGATATTGTTTTCAATCATCGCGCCTAAATCTCCATCAACATAAATTCCCCCGCCGGTTCTGGCAGTATTCCTGTCGATGCGATTATTTTTGATGTCCGCTTGCGAGTCTACGCAGTATATTCCGCCACCTTTCGCATGATTACCCCCATCATTGCTGGAAATGCGATTACCGTCGATTATTGGATCGGATAACGTAATATAAATACCGGCCCCGCTATATCCGTAATTTCCCATTATATCGTTTTCAATTATGCTGGCATTCGAGTTAAATCTGCAATAGATACCTCCGCCATGACTTCGGGTCCAATTATCCTTTATAGAATTATCCAAAATAAGGGGACTGGCACCGTTGCAGTATACTCCCCCACCGGTAAAACCGCTGGAATTTTCTATAATCGAATTTCCGATTATGGACGGATTTGCGATATAGCAATCGATTCCTCCTCCTCCCTCAGTAGCCTCGTTCAATTTAATGACGTTATTCAATATTTCCGGTGTAGAATGATAGCATGTAATACCGCCGCCATATTCGGCGAGTCCGTTTTGTATGGTAAAACCGGAAAGAATCGCCGTACTATCCTCATTTCCCCAGAATCTTACCACCGATCCCGCATAGTCCCCATCTATCACAGTCTGCTCGACATAGCTCGTATCCCCCGTAGTCAAAAACAGCGAGCCCAGCACAATATTATGTCCGTTGAAATTGATATTTTCCACATATGTCCCCGGCTGTACCAGCACCGTGTCGCCGTCGGAGCTGGCGTCGATGCCCTGCTGGATAGTGGAGTAATCGGCGGGGATGTTGATGATGGCGGCATAAAGGGTTAACGGAATGAATAAAACCGCCAGAGTCGATATAATTAATATCCTTTTCATACACTGTCCCTCTATAAGAGACTTAGAGTTAACTTAAAATAACTAATGTAGTGAAATATGTCAATAAAATACTACTTTTCTCCGATCGGGATTTATTATAAGGTTTTTGGAATTTATTAATAAATCAGGAGTTGAAGTCTCTCTCCAGGCGGAAATCCATAGAATTCACTCGAGCGGCGGGATATCACATCGAGCGTGAGATCGAGATGCTTTAGCTTGTTTCGGTGTAAAAAGCTCCTCCCCTGATAGCCCGCATGGCACGGGCAGGATCTGCCGGGTCGTCGGGGGGGTCGGGATCGGACGGCGCCGGGGGACGTTCGTCGACAGTAATCAGGATAGAATCCTGAGCGGCTTCGAGGCCGTCATCGACAATTACTCTCACATAATATTCCCCGAATTCCACGGGGGCCTGCCATTGAACCACGGGGCCGGAGGTTCCGTCGGGGAAACTACCGTCGGATGACGACCATGTATATGTCAGGGAATCGCCGTCCTCGTCATCGGCAACGCAGGTCAGTTCGGCAATGTCGTTGGGGAATAACAGTTGCAGATTCGCGGTCAAACTTTGAATCACGGGAGCATGATTGGACGGAAATACTATATTTATATCGATGGTTTCGGTATCGGTTAGTTGACCGTCACTCACGCTGGCGGTAACCGAATAGGTACCGGTATCCGGCGGAGCTTGCCAGAGCACAATTGTACCCGACGAGCTGATCGGAAATTCGCCATCGGGCGCGGACCAGCTGTAGACCAGGATATCGTTATTCTGATCGGTGGCGAGGCAACTCAACCTGGTGGTTTCTAATATATTAACGGTATCGGGATCCGCGGTGATACTTTCAATAACGGGGGCGTAGTTTACAGATTTCGCGCCTTCATCGCCGCAGGCGATAATAAAAAGAAATAGGGCGGTTATAATCAACAATACTTTAAAGAGCTTCAAATTAACCTCCAAACATTGGCGGGGGATGTTTATCATTATTATTATAATACAACCATTTCGGCGAAAATGTTTAAAAAAAACGCCGGAGATCATAAATATCCGGCGTTTTGAGAAACGTATTGATTTACTTTTTGACTGGCTGTGAGAACATTATTTCTATCCCGTTGGAATCAAAGGCATTACTGATTTTTCTCGTCAGATCGAATCTGAAGTCCCGGTAATCGCCGACCTTGCAGTATTTGAATATGATCATTAAAACCCCGGCGGCGAAAAACGTCAATTATTCAATGCCTTTGTCCATGTTATACTCCATTCGACGAAACGGGAATTTATCTCCTTTTACGTAATATTATATTCGGATCGGAATATTTTTAAAATTCAGAGAATTAAATTACCGTCACAAGCCGATAATTATCCCGCTTATGATCAATCCCACGAAATGGTACGACGCATTTACGAGAGTCAACAATTTCGGCCGTCCCTCAAAGAAGTTGTTCACACCGATGGAGGCGAAAATGAGGCATTTTCCCGTTACCAGACCCACCTTTCCGCCGTCCACAACGGAGTAGCCGGAAACCCAGCTTATGATTCTTTTGCACATAAAAATCGCCCGCCGAGGAGAGTCGGCGGGCTGTCACAGATGCTTACCGAGGAGCAAACGGAGGAGAGATTTATTCAAAAGGATGCTATTTGGTTTAACGCCTGTCCCATACAGTTATTAATACGCCAAAACGATAATAGGGTTTCAAAAGAGGTATGCTCCGGATTCTCTTTTTATTGGATAATTTTTATTTATGGCGAGGCGGTAGTTTTTTTCCTAAATCTATCTCGGGGTCGAATTGCGGTTCCAGCGGGTTTCGTGGGGTATATGGCGCAAGAATTTTGGGCGTTCGAATCAGGCGCCCGGATAAAGAAAAATGGAGCCGAGGGGGGTCGGCCCCCCTTAAGCAAATTCTGTTTAACTTATTCTACTATAAGAAATTACCTCTTAATTAATTGACAAACAATAAAATAAGTCATTTCGCGTAATTGCGAGAAATAATAATGAAATGACACATTCATGACCCAAAATAACCCCCGTCACTCGGGGGTTGCGAGCATGGCAAAGGCTGAAAAAAATGGTTCCCGGCCGACTTCTCCGGGGCCGAATTAATTGAAGCCGATTTTAAAAAAGTTATTGGATTGACAAAGGAACAGTTGTTGAGCGTCAAGTCACTCTACAAAGTTGAAGGACTTGACGAGGATCTCAGGAAACAATTAGAAGAAAAGAAATCGGCTCTGTTTGGAAAACGGGAAATTAGCAGATAAGGTCTATCAAACTACGGGGTTCCTTGCGCGTAATGCTTTGAAAAGGCAAAGAGAACAAATAAGGCATGATTTTAAATGCGTTCTGGTCCCCAGGTCCGGCCATATTGTTAATGCCAGGAAGCGTGAGATCTGGCGGCCTGACGACACGGGTAATAAGAACACGGATAGAAACCAATAACCCTCTGGAAAAGTATCTGGAGGAGCTGCAAAGGATTATCAGGCCATTCAGAAAGTTAGTAAATGCCCGGAGTGTTGATAGAATAGTACATGGTTTAGCGGCTTATGTGCTGGATACTTGAAAAAATGAAAATTTATCAACAATTTTGCACAATCACGTTGACGTAATTAATTTTGCGGTAACATTATTTTTTTTCTTGACAAAAATTCTCCGGGTATATATACTCGCGCCGGGTAGAAAACAGTATAGTTATTATGGTCGCCTGAAATAAGCCTGCAACATTTATTTTTATTGAAAATGCCATAATACAT
>CP070742.1:3293901-3299295 GCA_020348065.1 Candidatus Zixiibacteriota bacterium | reverse complement strand
ATCGTCTATCCCGGCACCAAAATCTGTAATCTTATCAGATTGGAAGTTCAGCGAGGCTTTAAATCCCTTGATAGGCGCGCATTCCGCACCTATTATCATCTGGTTAGCCTTCACCTCGTATGCGGCGCCATAGCCTACATTATCGTGATCATCGGCGTCGGGATCGAGCATGATATAGCGAAAGAAGAGGTTAATGGTTTGAATCGCCTTCGTATCCGGCATCAACTCGCCGAACCAGAGGCCACCGAAGATAGAGAAGGAATTGATCTTCATATCCGACTGGTCGGCGGCAAAATTATTTAATCCTGCGTCCAGAACATCGAGGACATAAGGTGAAGTGTAGCTATTGTATTCCAGGCCAAGGTTGAAAAGCTTCGCGTATCTGAAATCAGCCACTACCGAAAGAATCGTCTTCTTGAAGTCGTCAGCGGTTTGAGAGCTATCAGAATAAGTATTAACTTTTCCGGTATTAAACTGAAAACCGATTTTCGATTCGGCAAAATCGGGTTGAGCATTCAGGGGGGTCAGGAAGAATGTGAAATCGATATCCTTGGTAGGATTGTTTTCTCCGGGAGTCTTATAGCTGGTGCCGCTGAGGAAAGACAGGAAAGCCTTGCCCCATTTGCCTTTTTCGCCGAACTTGCTCCAGAACGAAAGCCCGTAATCGGCCGATGATTGCATTCCTAGTGCATTCGGATGCCAGGACATTTCGCTCGGGGTCATGCTGATATAGCGGCGTCCCCATATCTTATCCATATTGTAGATATAGGGTATCTCCACCAAACCCAATTCCGTGCCCAGCATCAATTGCTCGCTTTCAAAAAATCTCCAGCCGACATAACCGTATTTCAGTCTCATCACGTTTAACATAGGTTCTACGTCGACAGTGATCCTGCCATAGGTCTTCTCGGAAAGCTTGGCCTTGCCGGTAATATAAGCCCTGGTGACGTCGAAATGGCTATAGCTATCGAAATCGACCTGCGACCGGTTCCCGAAAGCGTTCAGGGTATCGGATAGGTCATAGTACCATTGCGAATACACTTCACCCCCAAACGTAACCTCTTTATCCGCACTGGCTGCCGAAAACATCAAAAATGACATTAATACAACCAGCGCGATATTCCGCCAACGTTTCATTTTGCCTCCTGATTTTATTTGTTATTAATTCAGCAAGTTCTAAAAAATGGTGCTTGGTAAAAAATCCTCCTTTCCAGCAATCAAGATCCCAGTCAGCATTAACCTTCAGATATTAATTCCGTATAAATAACGATTATCTTTTCTGTTTTATAAATATCCCCTCCATACCCCCCTTTATTTCCGAAATCTTAAGACAAATCCCGGCCAATTTTCAAGTTATATTTTTGTTAATATTCCATAATAGATTGGAATAGATTCTCTATAATCAAAAGAATCAGAGATCGAAAAGGAAAAAAATCCTATATTAGCGTCATGACCAGATCCTTCTGGCAAATAAAAGGCGAGACGAGATCGGCGCCCCGGGCGGATTCAGAAATCCCGGCAAAATGCGATATCGCCGTTATCGGCGGCGGTCTCACCGGAATAGCAACCGCCTATTATTTGCGTATGCTGGGTTGTCAGGACGTAATAGTCCTGGAAAAGGATTTCGTCGGCTTCGGCGCCTCCGGCAAGAACGCCGGATTTCTCCTTGCGGGATTGTCGGAACCCTACTCGCGGCTGGTGGTCGGCATGGGGCCCGAATGGGCCATTAGACTGATGAAAACCACCCTCGAGAATCATGACCTGATCGCAGAAGCGATTGCCGCGAATAAAATAAAATGCGACTACGAAAGATCGGGTTCCGTTCATCTGGCGTCGTCGGATGTGGAAAGAAAGGAATATGACGACACTCTGGAACTTTTGAATCGCGATGGATTCCGGGCCGATCCTATTGATAAGCTGCCGTCCCGGCTAAGCGGATTTTCGGGGGGGTATTATTTTCCGCAGGATGGCAAACTCGACCCCTTCGCCTTTGTGAGGGGATTATCGAATGGCATTCAGGTTGCGGAGGGATTTGAAGCCGTGGAGTTGAGAAAAACAGGCGTATCTGTTGAGATAATCGGCAAAGGGGGCAGACTGAAATCCGAAATGGCAATTATTGCCACCAACGGATATCTGCCGCTTCTGGATGGTTTTTTCGAGGGGCTTATATTCCCCGTGCGAGGCCAGATGATGGCTACCTTTCCTCTGGCGAAGAACGTTTTGGGCAAAGCGGTTTTCTATGCCAATTTTGGCTATGATTATTTCAGGCAATCAGTTGGTAATAATATAATTATAGGGGGTTTGCGAAATCGTTACTTGAAAGAGGAAATCGGATTTGATGACGCTATCAACAACCCTCTTCAGAGCGATTTATCGACCTACTTGAATGAGCGGCTGGGCGTAAATGACTTCAGGATTATGACCAGATGGAGCGGATTGATGGGAGATACGATAGACGGCCTTCCCATTGTTGGAGCCCTTCCGCATAACAGTTCGGTTATAGCGGCAGCCGGTTTTAACGGCCATGGTTTCGGATTGGCGATGGTCGTTGCAAGGGATCTGGCAAAAGCAATTTTAAAAGGCGAAAGATCCGATGTTCTGGACAGATTTTCACTAAGAAGATTCTTATAATATTAATTGGAGAATCTATAGTTTATTTTATTACGCCGAGTGGGGTCTCTTTTTTTTCAACGGTTATCAACCCGGTAAATTCACTTTTTTCCGCTCCGGTTCCGGCCGTAAATTTTACCACTTTTTTGGTTCTGTAATCGCTCTCGAGGCACCCATTATCAATAAAAAATCCCTCGATCCAGCATTTTAAACTCAGCATAATTTCTTTATCAGAAACCGGACGCGATATCTCTGGTATTTTTTCAAGAAATCCATCGATATTACAAAGCGCTTCACCCAGCATGTGTTTTAAATCCTTATTTAGATTCCTGTATGCATCCCAATCGGCAAAGGAAAATATATCACTTATGCAACCCTGATAGTCGAGATAATCTTCCGCCCCGGAAGCGTCTGTCCATTCCTGCGCGCCCCAGGATTTATCACCGGGCGAATCCTCGCATATGCAATTACCGATATGAATAAAATACGATTTCCCCCGGTTTAAAATCCGTCCGAGCGGGTAAAGCCGGCAACGAAGCGGACGGTCTTCATACACGGAACATCCGTAAGATCTAAGAAAATGACACTTGTTTCGCCGTCTATTGCCTTTGTATTTCAACAGTGCCACAGGGAAATGCGTATGATCGTCCAGAGTCAAATCGGCGTACTGTTCCAAAAATTTTCCGGTTGAAATGCTCAGTCTCCTGCTCAGACGAAGAACGTCATAAGGCTCAATAATGATGCGGTCGTTTGACGAGAAGTTTTTACAGCACATGTTCGCGCGCTTACAGGTGAAATTAAACCGGTCCCGGGGACCTATGAATTCCTTATGGTTGAGACGATTTCGCCGGCAGTTTTCAGCGTACGCGTTTGCGAATCCGTCTATTTTTTTTAGATCTCCAGGATCACCTATATGCATAATAAGCCCTTATAGACAATTTCGTCGTCTATATCGGCAGAAAAAACTTTTGATCCTTAAAAAAATCGCTTGTTTCATAATGCAACAGGGATTGATTCAGGATGCAATCGGCAATCTGTTCATGTTTACTTGAAAAGCGATAGGCACATATAATGATTTTTCGGATTCCAATAACCAGAAAAAAAGCAGGCTTATGTGGTTATGGAAAAGGGATTGAAATCGGTGTCGTAGTCGTAGACATCGCTTCGTTCTTTTCTTTTCAGATAGCCGACAATCATATAGGTGAAGGGGGTAAAAGCTGCTTCAAAACAGACTTTGAAAACATAGTTTGAAATCAGTATGGCCAACAACAGACTCCCGGGAAAAACACCGTAGAAAGCAATAAATACAAAAAGGAGCGTATCGACCCCCTCTCCCACAATGGTGGAGCCGATGGTCCTGGCCCAGAGCCATTTGCCTTTCGAGAATATCTTCATTTTCGCCAGGGTGTACGAATTCGAGAATTCTCCCGCGAAATAAGCGATCAAAGACGCAATTACGATCCTTGGAGTTAAACCGAGGATTTTATCATATGCTTCCTGGTTGGGCCAATCGGCGGCCGGAGGCAGCTTGCCCACAATCATAAATACGGCGGACATCAAAAAGGCGGCGAAAAATCCGGTCCAGATGACCCTGCGGGATCTTTTATAGCCGTATACCTCGGTGAGGATATCCCCGAAGATATAACTGATCGGAAACAGTATGGTGCCGCCATCGAATGTAAACGGCCCCAGGTCGAGGACCTTTGAAGAGGCGACATTCGATATCAATATCACCGCCACGAAAAGCCCGAGAACTAAATCATAATATTTATAGTGCCTGGTATTCTTTTTCAAATTTTCGTTCATCCTTCAATCTTACCTTTAATCTCCTTAGCTATAATATTGCCTATTAAAAGCGCCCGATCAATCCTGATGACCCTTTCTATATCGAAATTATCATGATAATATGCCCTGGCGTCATCGGGGGATGAGAAAAAGCGGCTATCTTTATAATCATCGGTTCTATAAGCCACGGCGGTGATTTTGCCTGTAAAGATAATCTCGTTGTTCTCGATTTCGATTGTTAAGACATCATCGGTATCCTCCAGTACCGCCTCTATTCTCCCATTTAATTCAAAGAATGGCATAACGGACATCGCGTAGAGCGCTCCGGGGGTTTTTAATGGGCTCGCGGTTGATTGATCATCCTTATCCAAATAGACCAAAATGCCGGTTTCCCGCGATGTCCACGGGTACGCATCCACAACAAAGCCGCTATCATTTAACACGATATCGCCTTTATCTGCCAGAGAACGGAGATATTGCCCCAATCTATCATTTTCCAATCCGGTTTTAGCTTTAAGGTATTGAAACTGCGGAATCTCTTTTAAGGCTATGGTATCTCTTATAAGAATACTGAGGACCCGCGATTCATCCCTTGAATAACGAATATATTCCGTAACTTTGAATCGCCCGGAATTATAACGAAGTTTATAGCCCAATAAAGGGAGAACGATGTTATTTAGAGCTATCAATACAATCGACAATACCGCAATGACAAGTAGGGCTTTTAGCGCGCCTTTGAAAGAAAGATATCTTTTAAAAATATCCATTAAATCGATCTTACCCGAGCGAGTATCCCCCATCTACAACAACCACCTGCCCGGTGATCCACTTGGCCTTGTCCGAACAAAGAAAAGCGACCACGTCGGCGATCTCCTCCGGTTGCCCCATCCTGCCTAACGGCGTTCTTTTTACCACCTCGTCAACCATATCCTGATAGCCGGGAAATCCTTTCAGAGCGTCGGTGTCGATAAATCCACCGCTGACAGTATTAACGTTGAT
>CP070742.1:3283372-3293801 GCA_020348065.1 Candidatus Zixiibacteriota bacterium | reverse complement strand
TCCAACTCCCCCAGCTCCGCATTCTCTTCCCCTTCCTCATCGATAATATAAACGTCCCGGTATTGTATTTCGGTGGCGCCGGCGCTAACAGCAATAAAATTAACGACGAAGAGGGGGCCGCTGGCGGATATGTTATCGTTTCCGGAACTCTGTATCTTTCCGAGACTTATGCTCACACCTTCCTCGATCTGATTTGAAAAACTTATGGAATTTTGCCCCAAAATGCTGGTCTGCGGAATTGAAATCGACAGATATGAAACAATCGAGGTGTCGAAAACCAGGTCGAAGGAGATGGCGAAGAGATTTTCAACCGAATTGATGGCCCCGGTCAGGATCAAGGTATCTCCGATATCCGCCGTAAGGTCCTCAGGCGTGAGGTTTATATAGAAAGTCTCATCAGGCGCATCAGGTCTTGACGTTTTACCACAGCCAAAAACGACAACTGACAGGATAAGCAATCCGACAATTATTTTAATCAATCTACCCATATCAAACTCTCTATCTAATCAATACCATCTTTCTGGTGATATCGGCGGACGGAGATTCCAGACGATACAGATATATCCCGCTGGCAACGTCATGTCCGTAATCATCGCGCCCATCCCATTCGATTCTATAAATACCCTCAGATTTTTCCGCATTAACAAGCGTCTTTACCTTCTGGCCTAAAAGGTTGAAGACAGTCAGATTCACAATAGCTTTTTCATAAATCTGATATTCGATTGATGTCGAGCTATTAAACGGGTTGGGATAATTCTGTTTTAAAATAAATCTATCGGGAACCGATATATTGAGCAGCTTTTCGAGATAAAGTCGGATTTCGTATTGCGGACCGGAATTCGAGTTTTTCACTTCATCATAAATTATTTCCAAAACCGACCTATGGGTATCCATATCAAAATCATTCGATGGCACACTGTAAGTAAATGTCCCGCTGTGAATTGAGCCCCAGTTCAAACAGATGGCCAGAAAATCCCTGATGTCCACCTGTCCGCTGCCGTCAGCATCGGCGAAAGTCGCGGATGGCGTATCCCACAGCTGATTTGCCAGGGGCGACCAATTTATGGCAATATGACTTCGCGCGTTGCCGACCTCATACCAATTTACTGCGAGCGGCAGGATATCCTATTCGTCAACGATAGCATTGTTATCCAGATCTCCCGGCCAGACATAGACAATATTATCCCCATACAATGATGAATCATAGGCGACAGAACCGTTGTAAGTATATGAATTATAATACGGCGTGATACCGGAAACTGTCGGAATTAAAACCAGATCATCATATAGATTCCAGTTATACCATTCCAGCGATCCAAAGCCGGTGGACGGATTGACGGCAAAATCTATCCACTCTGAGTTTAATGGATTATAACCCAGGACCGTAGCATGCCATCCCGCATTGGTAATATCTACACCATCGAAGTTAATAGATAATCCTCCTGAAGATGACCCTGTTTGCACAACGATATAATTCGCCCCGAGATGCTCGGGGGGATTCGGTAAGCTTCCGATAGAAATCGGTTCTGAAATCGGCGCGGTTATAATTAATGTGGAATCCACCTCAGGAAATAACGCGCCCTCGCTATAATACAGAACCGGGTTCGCGCGGGTCCCGGTATGATAATTCCAAAGAGAAAATTCTGTAAAAGCCTGGGCAAAAGACGATGATCTCGTGACCAAGGAATTATTCGTAACGATCAGCGTGTTATATCCGGGAACAGCCGCGCACCCCTCCCAGATTTCCTTAACAATACCTATTTCGTATTTTTCTGCGAGATATATGGGCCAGACACAGGCGGCATAGGCATGAAATAATCTGGGATCTTCGCGAGTTAACGAAAACGTCCCCAGGTTCATCCAGGGATAACTGTAAAAAAAGGGCAGATAATTGATATAATCGTTCAAGACGTCATAAACAATTTCTTCCATCCATACTGCCGAAGCTTCCATCCACCACGGTTTGTAAGTGTTTGGATCGCTAACGTTATCGTAATCGAATTCCAGGGCGTCATAGCCGAATTGTATAGCGTGGAACAATTCGTGTGCGGCCGTAACTTTTACTCCATTAACCGGATTTCCGCTATATGAAGTGCCTACAAAATCGTTTTCCATTTCAATGAAACTCGAAATTTGATATTGCCCGGCAAACCCCTCCGGAACCGTATAGCCGTAATAGCCATCGCCCAGATTCAAAATATATACGTCATAACGATTATCGCCGCCGCGTCCATCGTCGGACAAAGGAGGATTAAAGCCGAGATATCCGGAATCAGGATTTCCCGTTTCGATCTCCCAGACATATTCAAAAATCTCCGACACCCTGTTTATGAAGTCCGGGACTCCATCGGCAGGAAGCGTATCGATGTTTACCTGGTAGGGGGCATGTGCCCCGCTGTCCGCATAATGCACGAGAACATGATCCCCTCCAAAAGTAAAAGGAAGCGTTTCGGGACGGGTTTCAAGCAGACTCGATGGTAACTCCGTGCCGCTATATTTCAAAAGGTTTATACCGGCCAGTATCGGGGTGCCGCATTTTGGCGCCGGAGACCGCGGATCCGATAAAGTCTGCGGCAACTCTCCTTTGAGTATAGCCATTTGATTCTCGAAAAACTGAATGGCGTCATCGGATGAATCGGCATATACGATGGAAGACGATAAAATAGCCAAAACAGCCAAACAGACTCTCACCATCAGGTTCTACTCCGCATAAAGTAAAACTACATCATCCCACGCCCGGTTGCAACAAATCTAATATAACTATCGGAATATAATCAGGTAAATTAAAAAATTAAGGCGGATGCTTATTTCCCGCTTCTAATTGGATTGTTTATCTATTTGCACTCCGCCATTTTTGTCTGGTATTCTTTATAATTTGATTTGCTTTTACGCCGGCGGGACTGAAAAACAAGGTGTAAACGCATACGAAATAAAAGAATCCGGCCCAACCTGCCAAACCGAAAGTTCGGAATAAATAGATTACAGGAGGATCGCTGATAAGATTCCATCCATTATATCGGCCTTTAAGATAAACCATAAATACGGCAAGAGAGGCTGCGATGGCGGTTCCGATCAACCAGAATCGGATTTTTTGACCGGATGTGAATATGGATTTTTCATTGACCGGTTCGGGCAGCAGCGGTGATTTCAAGATATAAATCAGAATCAGAATACCTCCAAGAACGGTGCTGAGATGCTGGACAAAGGTGCAATTCTGCCGCGTGATGCCCAATATGGTTGAATAATCGAGAAGAAACGGAATCATCCTGGCGATCTCGCCCCGGGAATGGGTGAATGAATCCCAGAAGAAGTGACTGAGGGCTCCTATCAGCACAGAATAGACCAGGATCAACCATTGGCGGAATCCTTTTATATTAAATAGTTTATAAGCTAGACCCGATAACGGGAGGTCTAGTGGTTTGGGTAGATTTAATATAGCGTGGTATTTAAATAGTCTGTGAAACGCGAAGGAGAAAACAATCCCCGCAGGAAGGCAAAATATGAACAATCCCAACCATGAGTGGCTTATTCCTCGATGCGTCGTATCTAAAACCAGAAAATAAAGTAAATCGGGCGACATGGCCCCCGCCATGAGACCTGTTAGGGAAAAATAGCGGGGAAACATATGCTTCAATGGCAAAACAGCGGCAGGATGGGATGTGGTAAACGGCATATTATGATTATAACACGAATTAGGAAAATGGTTCGGATTTTTTTCCTTACGCCGTCAATTCGTCGATTATTTCATCCACAATAAGCTCAGTCGCGTTGGTGAGTTCCGCTGATATTCCTATACCATATGAAAAATCAACGCCCTCTATACCGTAGATAATAGTTTTAGCGGGGAGATATCCGGTATTATTCGCAAGTTTCAGCGTTTCTAAAATGCCCAGCCAATGGGTTGAGATATTCGGGGAAAGCTCAAAATCCTCTTGTAGATCTGAAATGTCAATTCGAATATTCATCCCGGGATTGCCGGCATTCTTAATTGAATCAGCAATTATGAGTATTTCAAAATCGCGGAAAACATTTATGTAATTTGTAATATCGCCGGTCGATTTCGCGACGGTTATACCGGGAAGGTTCAGTTCTTCGATTCTCCGGGCGATTTCAAGCCCTACGCCGTCGTCTTTCCTGAAACCGTTGCCAATCCCGATTATGAGGGCTTTTTTCATAGCTTTCTCAGAGGGAGAGTCGGTTAATCGCGTTTCATGCCAATTTTTAACGCGTGCACCGAACATGATATGCAGGGATCATAGTTGCGGACTGTCTGTTCGCATTTCCATTGCAGCGTATCGTCAGGAAGATCGATATTCATTTCTGTGAATTCTTTTAAATCGCTTTCTATCGACTTCTGGTTCTGTGAGGTGGGTGGCACAGTTTTGGCTTCCTTTATGAAACCTTCGCTGTCGATCTTATATCGATGATATAAAACTCCCCGCGGGGCCTCCGAACATCCCATTCCCACCGCCTCGACAGGTTTCGTTTCAAGAAAGGGCTTTTCGGGCTTTTCATAATTTTGAATGATTCGCATCGCTTCCTCGAACGCGAACATGACCTCAATGCCCCGCGCCAGAAGGCTTTTAAACTGGTTTTTGCAAACAGGTTTAAAATCTATAGCTGCTGCAATATCCTTTGCTCCCGGCGATAATTCATCATAGCAGTTATTGAACCTTGCGAGCGGGCCGACCAGATATTCCCCGCGTTCATTGATGTATGAATGCAAAGACGTGGAATGCTCGATATGTTCCTCGATGAAGTGCTTTTCGTAATCCTGAATCGGAATATCCAGTCCTTTATTGGATACAAGACGGCCTTCGCAAAGAGGGTATTCGTCGGGATGTTTCAACGATACGAATTCGTAATCCCTTTCCAATTCGGGGTATTCGAAGGTAGATAATAGCTTTATCAGCTCACCCATTTCATCGGAAGCCCGTTTGAGTCTTTCCAAGAATGGCAGAAGCTCGACTTTTTCGGGGACCTTATAAAAACCGCCTACTCTAACGTTGATAGGGTGGATTTCCCTGCCCCCCAGCAGGATCATTATGTCATTGCCCAGTTTTTTGAGTTCCAGCGCTTTTTTGACGGTTTCGGGATGATCTTTCGACATTTGAATAACATCCTCATAGCCCAGGAAATCCGGGGCGTGAAGCATGAAGATATGTAGCACATGGCTTTCGATCCATTCTCCGCAATACAAAAGTCGTCTGAGCTCCCTGAGTTGACCATCGACTTTAATCCCGATAGCGTTTTCCATGGCGTGGGAGGAGCTCATCTGATAGGCCACCGGGCATATTCCGCAAATACGGGCGGTGATATCGGGGGCCTCCGAGTATTGACGGCCTCTCAAAAACGCCTCGAAGAAACGGGGCGGTTCGAATATCCTCAGCTGAACCTCGGAGACTTTCTTATTTTTTATCTTGATATTTATGCCGCCCTCGCCCTCGACCCGAGCGAGGTAGTCCACCTTTATTCTATTTCCTTTCATGGGCCTCACTCTCTTTACGGAACTCCTCGGAGTATGCGTTGAAGCCGCGGAATATTCTGACTATGTCACCATTATTTGAGCCGCGTTCACCAAACCAATTCGCAAGGGAGGCAGTATTTGGATTTTCTTTCGGCCCGAAGCATCCGTAACATCCCCTGTGGTATGAGGGGCACAACGCTCCACATCCCGCATACGTTACCGGCCCCAGACAAGCGGCACCTCCCGCCACCATTACGCAAACGTTACCCCTGATTTTGCATTCCATGCAAACGCTGTAAGGGGAGATATTGGGTTTGCGGCCGGCCAGATAGGCTGACACCAGCTCCAGCAATTGATACTTGTTTATGGGACAGCCTCGCAATTCGAAATCGATATGTATATGATCTGAAATGGCAGTTGATTTATTTAAAGTCTCGATATATTCGGGCGAGGCGTAAACCATGGGAATAAAATCTTCGACATTTTTAAAATTACGAAGCGCCTGAATACCGCCCGCCGTCGCGCAGGCGCCAATGGGAACGACCAATTTGGAGAATTTTCTGATTTTGTGAATACGTTCAGCGTCATATTCCGTCGTTATAGAACCCTCGACCAGCGATATGTCATAGGGGCCCCTGACGACAGCGCGGGTGGCTTCCGGGAAATAGGCTATCTCGATTTTATCAGTTATGTCAAGGAGATCGTCCTCGCAGTCCAGCAGACTCAACTGGCAGCCGTCGCAGGAGGCGAATTTCCATACGGCCAATTTCGGTTTCTTTTTCATACTATATTTCTCTTTTGCCCATAAATCTTTTTACCTGATCGTAACTATATACAGGGCCGTTTTTGCATACGAAGGTCGGCCCGATCTGGCAATGGCCGCAAAGCCCGATACCGCATTTCATATTTCTTTCCATGGACACGAATATTTTATCATCCGGAACGCCTTTTTTCTGAAGCTCGATTATAACATAACGCATCATAATTTCCGGTCCGCATACGAGGGCAGTCGTATGATAAGGATCGAAAGGCGTCCTGGGAATAATTGTCGTAACAACACCCACATTGCCCGCCCAGCCGGAAATTCCGCGATCGACGGTCACATCAACATTCAGATCGAACCTGGAACGCCATTTTTCGAGTTCATGTTTGTAAAGAATATCGTCAGGAGTTCTGGCTCCGTACAAGAGTACTATTTTTCCGAAGCTTTTTCGGCCAGACAGCGCCTGATACAACGCCGGCCGGAGCGACGCCAATCCTATCCCTCCCGCAACTATAACGAGATCGTCCCCTCTGGCTTCATCCACGGGCCAGGCGTTTCCGAACGGCCCCCTTATCCCCAGCGAATCGCCCGGCTTCAATTTCTTAATAGCTTTTGTTACATTGCCCACAGCCCTTATGGTATGCGTGATCACATTATTACTGTTAGGATCACCGCTGATGGAAATGGGAACCTCGCCGAAGCCGAAATGATACAGCATATTAAATTGACCGGGCCGGAAAGAGATTTTTTCCCCGTTATCCCGGGGAACCAGATCCATCGTGAAGGTATCGCGCGTTTCCCGTTTAACACGTTTTATAGTATAAAAATCGAGGGCGCTTATTATCCTGCCCTTAATTTCTTTAGTCGCGTTCGCCATAAATATCCATCAACTGCATTCTGGTAGCTGCCAGCCTTTGAGATATAATCACCGCAAATCGCTTCAGGATTTCGTATCCGAGGTCGTGATCCTCTTCGCATTTCCCTCGCAGACATTTGCCATCGAGAGAAACCGCCCGGGTCAGCTCCACCGCCTTGCCATCGTAGCTCCATTTATGTGGCGGTACCAGCCACGACCACCCGAGGATTTCGCCCTCTCCGAGAGTTTGAATGATGATGGTTTCCTTCCCCGGAGCGAACGTCTCCAGGGACACCTTGCCATGGCGAATTATGTAAAAATAATCCGCCTCTTCGCCCTCCCGGAATAGATACTCCCCCTGTTCGAAACGAACATTGGAAGCACAGCCCACCAGCAGTTTCAATTGCACTTCATCCATACCCTGTAAAAAAGGGTGTTCACCTAAGATTCGCTCCAACGTCTCCATAATCTATCCTTTGCTCACCTTAACATTTTCTTTTATACTTTCCCTGATAGCTTCGGCCTCTTCGGTTATATCGATTCCCACGGGACACCAGGTTATACATCGCCCACAACCCACGCAGCCGGACATCCCGAACTGTTCGACCCAGCTCGATAGTTTATGGGTGATCCACTGCCTGTATCGGGACATGGTGGAATTGCGGATATATCCTCCGTGGATATAAGAATGCTCGACATTGAAACATGAATCCCACCTACGGACACGGTCGGATCTTTTGCCGGTCAAATCGATCGTATCAATTACCGTCGAGCAGAAGCAGGTAGGGCAGACCATGGTGCAGTTTCCGCAGGCCAGGCAACGTGACGCAGCCTGTTCGTATCGAGGATGATCGAGATTCGATTTCAGCGATTCCGGCAATCCCGATGTATCAAGCGTTAGCCCCATATTCCGCGCCGCGGCTTTTACGGCGTTATCGGCGTCTTCTATGTCCATATCGGACGCTGGTTCAAGCGAAAGAGATTGAAGGATTTCATCTCCTATTTCTGAGCCGCTTTCCACGATAAAGAAACCGTGGTCTCCGCCAACCTCGGTGAGGGCGATATCGAAGCCGGAATTGGCCTTCGGCCCGGTGCCCATGGATACGCAGAAACATGTATTTCCGGCACGGGTGCAATTGACGGCGATCAGCAATGTATTTTCCCGCCGGGCTCTATATGCAGGATCAATAAACTCACCTTCGGTGAAAATCCTATCCTGGATGGCGATGGCGGCAAGTTCACAGGGCCTTACGCCAAGCAATGCGGTTTTGGGATATTCATCCTGCTTAACAGTTATATTTATTTCCTTGCTGTTTTTTTCGGCAGACCATAGCGTCTTCTCCGGCGGGAAAAGAAACCGTTTGGGCGAGTCCGGCCCGACGACATAACCGAAATAAGCCTCACCCCCGGTTGGTTCGAGAGCATAGCTGCCGGCGTCCTGTAAATCTATCCAGCCCCCGGGCAATTCCGAAGAGCCTGATATATCTCTAAAGACGATTGTATCGCTTTCGATTTTCGGACCGATAATCCGATATCCCTTCGCTTTGACAGCATTAAGCAAGCTATCGAATTTAGCTTTACCCAGTCTGAAGAGATTCTTTGAGGCGGACATTACTGTTTTACTCCTTGACGACATGTATATTCTTTTCCTTTATGACTGTCAAGGAAATGCTTGATTATTTTATCAAAATGGACCATTACGAGTTTTTTTTCATAGTTCTTGACAACATGAATTGGGAATTATATTTTTTAAACGCGATTTTAATTGAGACATAACAAGAACGGCCGTTTGGGGCATTGATTATACCTACCCTATTGCGGCCGGGGAGATAGAAATGGCCAAAACATCGAAATGGGCGTTGGAGAGGATACGAGAAGCTAATAAGAACGCATATAAAGGATTAAGTTTAAACGGCATCGGCAGGATTGATAAATTGGATGAGATACCGGATGAGGTCTTTTCGTTAAGCTGGCTGGAATCGCTCGATCTTGGCGAAAATAATATAACTGTCATATCCGGGTTAATAGCTGCGCTGCAGAATTTGACTTCGCTAAATTTAAGTTATAATAGACTCGCCAAATTCCCCGATACGATCTCAGAATTGAAAAATCTGACTCTACTTGATATTAGCGGGAATCAATTGGAAGAGATCCCTGAATCGATTATAAAACTGCAAAAATTATCGAAATTGTTTATCGGCTGCAATCAGCTAACCGAAATTCCAAATTCGGTTATGAAACTGGCCAACTTAAAAACGCTCGATCTAAGCTGTAATCGGCTTTCGGTCATCCCGGAATCCATCGCAGAATTGCGAAACTTAACCGCGATTGATTTAAGCGGAAATAACATTACCGAGCTTCCTGAATATGTTACAAAAATGCAGAATTTATCGAAGATCTATCTGGTAGATGTTCCATTGGAGGTTCCTCCAATTTATGTTGCCTCAAACGGGATGGCAGCAATAAGAGAGTATTACGAAAAACGCGCAGAACGATAAATCGATTAATTTCTGAATAAAAAAACCGGGCGGGCTAATTTCCCACCCGGTCCTTCGCTATATAGCGGTTTTACATGGATGCCAGCATTTTCGCGGCATTGTGTCGCACCAGCGCGTAGTTTATGGAGTTCAACTGGTTGTATTTTACCAGCTCCTCGCAGGTTTTCTTCGCGTTTTCCTTGTCGCCCATTCCCTTATAAGCGAGAACCAGACGATAAAGATTATACATATTCTGCAGGTTCGCCTGCTTGAGTTCAGCAACGGCTGTCTTGTAATCCTTTTCCTCCAGGGCGATCATCGCCGCCAATTGATGTGCGGCCCAGATCTGGAAGCGGCTCTGGTTAGCCTCCGCCTGGGCGGCGTACTTTTTCAGGTTGTCCTTAGCTTTAACCAGATCGCCCTTCTTCAATGCCGTTTGAGCTTCGTTAAAGAGAAAGCCGAGCCGGTTATTTTTCTTAAAATCATCGGTGAGGTCTGATTGCTGGACAACGTCCATCGACTCCTTGTATTTGCCCATTGCTTCATTCGGTTTGCCCTGCTCCAGCTGAAGGAATGCGATAAGAGCGAGATCCCCGGACATGCTCGCGGCGTCATCGATTTTCTTGGCAAATGCCATCTGGTTTTCCAGTTCGACGATGGCGTCGTCAATATTACCCTCGTCGATGTATGCGACCGCCATGGCAAAATGTGCCGCCCGCCTCTGGCCGTCATTGACGGCATTATCCAAGAGCTCCTGGGCGGCCTTACGGGCCTCGGCATACTTTCCAAGGAAAACATAGTTTGTGGCGATACCGATATACGAGGCGGCGAAGGTTTTATCATACTTGAGGGCGTTCCTGTACTGC
>CP070742.1:3280370-3283272 GCA_020348065.1 Candidatus Zixiibacteriota bacterium | reverse complement strand
CCTCTATTTGAGATTTGGGCAGTCAAATTCGTTCATTCGATCCTTTTAGGGTAAAGTAACACGCTCCTTTATTAGCTTGTCCGTCGCCGTATGTTTGACGGACAAAAACTAAATGATATGATTCCATCTTTTTTAACCTGTGAAAAAATCCAAAGCGTTTCCGACTAGACTCGATCTACGAGCGTAAAACTCCGTATATCCGCATTCGTCGTTTTTACAAATTGAAGCGAAGAATTTACGGTTTTGAATATCGAATATCTTCGAGAAAAAGCCCCCGGTCATATGAACTTTTTTTTGAATATATTCTTGACCGCCGCATTTGGGGCAACGATAATTTTGAATGATAAGTTTTTTTGACATTTTATTCCTCTTTGTCGATAAATGTAATTTCCTTGCATTCGCCTGGCAGAATCGCTTTTCGCTCCTTTATTCCATATGTCGTTTATAACATCGTAAACGGGTTAATCTTCAAAAATCAAATCCAAACGATTGCCCCGGCAATTCCTCGCAATCCATAATTTCATACTATCCCCCGCTGAGGAATTGGTCTACGCTTCGAATATCTTTCATGCCGACGAATTTATTATACGAATTCGGATCGATAATTATTTTTTTAATCGATCCGCCTTCTTTCAAATAATCTTAGATAGCTCGGACGATATAAGCCCTGTTAGGTTTAAAGACGGATTCTTTTTTGCGTTTTCTTCTGAATTGCCTTATACTCATGATTCGTCTCCTTTTTTGTTTTTTAAAATTCGTAATTTTTAATCTCGGAAGCCGAACCGGCCTCGTCGACGAAAATCCTTCTCGGTTTCTTTAATTTCGAGCGGTATCCTCCATTAAAAAAGTTATGAATATCGAAGGGCAGATCGTCCCCGAGATGATTCCTGAGCCATCTATCCCCTTCTTCGTCGAACGCGATTTTCTTAGTGAATTTTTCGCCCCCGACGCAATAATAATGAGCTACGATAGATAAATTGTCTCTCGATTTCGCGCAATGCAGATTATCTACATTAAACCACCTAGGTTCCGATATGATAGAGATATTCCCGGCCTTGGCGTTGGTGTTTTCTTCCGCTTTCGATATAAAAATAGGAAAGAGCCAGCCGCAATACGGACAGATTTTCATCTTCGGATTGACTCGCCTTCCGCATTGTTCGCATTGTTTGCCGGGAGACCTGATCGCCTTTCTTTCCTCTTCTTCTTTCTCCGGCTCAACAATATCTATCGGCCCGTGCCTGCCGACGTTACCGGCGTAATCGAATATGGTAAACGTCGTTTTTCCGATTTCCGGGCAAAGCCGACCGCCCCTGCCGTACATTTGGACATATCTTCCCTGGCTGCAAGTAGGCTTGGCGTCCATGATAATTTCGATATTGGGAGCGTCAAATCCCTCCACAATCATATTAACGGATACTAACGTTCTAAGTTCTCTTTTTTTATATTTATCGACCAATTCCATCGATAGCTTTTTCTTAACTTTCGAATGAATGACGGCAACGGAATTCTCTCCCTGTACGCGAAATTCTTCGGCTACTTTCTCGGCATGATGGATATTAACCGCGAAAGCGGCGATGGAAAACATGTTTCCGCTATTTCTTAAAACCTCCGAAACCTGGGATTTTATCAAAGAAGAAACGACAACCCGTTTTTCCAATTCTTCTTCGTCGAAATCCTGGGTACCCGTCGTCTTGATTTTCACGCCTTCGGTCTTAATCCAGTTTTCTTTCGAGACTTCGGGAGTGATCGGCTTGGCAAGATAGCCCTGGGCAATCAATTCTTTCATATTGGCCCGGTAAACCAAATGATCGAACAACAAAGAACTGGAAGGCCCGTAAATTAAGCCTGAATTCATTCGAAAAGGAGAAGCCGACAAACCGCAAACTCGCATAACCGGTTTAATCGCGAGAAGTCCCTCGATAAATCCTTTATACTGAACGGACGTTTGCATATTTACTTTGTGGGCTTCGTCGATAATCAGAAAATTAACCTTACCGATCAAAGCGGCGTCTTTATATACGCTTTGAATGCCGCAAAACAAAACCTTATGCTTATAATCCCGCCTTCCGAGACCTGCCGAATTTATACCGAATAGCGGTTTTCCTTCCGGCCACAATCTCGACGTGGAATCGAAATCTTGTTTGACAATGAATTGTGTGTGAGAAACGATTAAGATCCTTGCATTATAATTTCCCGCGAATCGCCTGGTCAATTCGGCTAAAAGATAAGACTTTCCCGCCCCGGTCGGAAAATCGATAACGCCGTTGCCGGTTTCGTTTTCCATCAAATATTTTTCAAAAGCGTCTGCGGCGTCTTTCTGATAATATCTAAGTTTTATTTCAGCCATCGTTTACCATTTAATCGGAGAATCGTCTTGTTTTATCAAATCCGCTTTTTCCTCTTTGGAAACGTGCGCGGCGTCTTTTTTGTTGTCTTTCTTTTCTTGAATGATACTGTCCACGCGACCTTTAACGATGTGTAATGCACCGATTTCGGTCGTTTCGATGGTTTCCATCACGACATGATATTTATATTCCCTGGCAATATCGAAAATTACTTTTTTATTCTTGGAATCGAGATCCGATCCTTTGCTAATAAGCAAGATATTAAGCATCCCGGTGTTGCCTGCGATCAAAATGTGAGTGCAAATAGTCAATTTTTCGCCGTAAGAAGCGTCGTTAATGGTTCTCATACCTTTGCCGTCGTTTAGATCGACCCAAACCGTTTTTTCGTCGATAACGATTCCGGGGTGGGGGAAGTTTTCCCTAGCCGTGGCGACCATTTTCATCTTAGCCGCTTGATTGTTTTTTCGCTTATCGCTGATATCTTTAATAATCTTTTTTTCCGCTTCGATTCCGTTTTTGGACAATTCGTATTTCTTTCTATTTTCGACTTGTCGATT
>CP070742.1:3275232-3280270 GCA_020348065.1 Candidatus Zixiibacteriota bacterium | reverse complement strand
ACAGTGATGCGGTAAATGGCGGACCCGGGTGAGTTTTTGTAATTAATTTATTTGCAGCATATTATAAGATGGAAACATTTTGCGCATTTATTGATAGAATTAATTCAGAATGTCACATCATCGGAATATTGGGTCTTTTTTCTCGAGGTGCTTTGGCCATCTCGAGTTACTGAAATATATTAATATAAATTAACGAACGGCAATCAATACTTATTTGAAAGGAGGGAGGGTGATCTGGAAGGCGCGGGGGCGACTGCCTCAGCTTATGTTTCTGGTATCTCTGATATTTATTGTCGCCCGATATCAGGCTTATGGTCAGGAATCCGACGCCCGCTCGGATCCTGGTAACCCTCAAAAAAAATGGCAGTTGAAATTTTCGGTGGGGGCTAATTTTATACCGCGTCAATTCGATGGTTTCAAGGTCTACATCCAGCGAATGGTATCCGGTAGTAAAGCCGTGCGATTCGGTATTGGCCTGAGAGATTATGGTCGAGGTATCGAACGCAAATCGGGCAATGTCTATCCGACGGACGATTATTACCGGGAAATAAACCTTGACATAGATCAATTAATGTTCTCTACCGCTATCGATCTTATAGCGTACATTAAAAGCGGCACGACCATTAAACCATACTTGGGGATAGGGCCCTTTTTCGAGTATTCCTTAACAGGTATCGATCAAAAGAGCTGGCAAAACGGGAATCAAGCGAGTGCTCAGACCTACATTACAGATCGCAAAATCCTGAATACCGGATTTACCGCCACTATGGGGGCCGAATGGCACCTGAACCACATACTACTTTTCCAGGCTGAATACAGCCTGGGGTTTATAATCGAAACCACCTCGAGGAGTTATACAATTAATAATCCTAATTTGGTTTACGAGTACACCGGAGAACACACTATCAATATTGATTATTACAGGATAGATGCCGGATATATCAAGACCGGCCTGTCCGTAGTCTTTTAATCTTATAAGGAGGAGATTGTTATGTTTAAGGCCATTCAGATAAGGAAAAGTATTTTGGCGGCGCTGGCCGCGATATTCGTTTTTGTTGCCTCCAGTCAATCTCTGGCTCAAGAGGGCAAAACTCACGACGGGAAACCATCGCATTCCTTATATAAGGGCGCGAAGGCTTTACAATTTCGGATAACGAACAACTTCGTATTGACCGATTTTCAGGGGGTGGCGCTATCGGGGAAAAAGCACATTTCGAAGAACTCGGCCATCCGGCTGGGAGCTAACCTTTATACCGAATTTTCCACCGAAGACGAAGACAGAAGAATTTTTTCCAGCGATACGACTATTGCCTCGTCCGATGCCGAAAACAGCGCCCAGATGCTTATCCTGGAAATGCAGTATATTCGTTATGCCTCGATTGAAAGAAGGATAAAACTCTTCTGGGGGGCGGGGCCATCGCTGCGATTTAATCGGGAAATTATCGAAACTGATTATTATGACGGCTTTAACAACATATCTCGCAGACTGAGAGATGAGAATAAATCCTGGGGAACGGGGGCAACAGGCGTCATCGGGGTCGAATGGTTCGCCACATCCGATATAAGTTTTCATACCGAATATATCCTGTCAATAATGTATGAGTGGCAGAAGATCAGGGATGATGACGCTTCCGGTACGAATTTCGTCTCCATATCATCGGAAGAAACGGGTATCCAAGTATACGCCTCAAATGTCCGGTTCGGCCTTTCGCTGTACTTCTAACTCTTTAAAATACAATAGGTTTAGAAGGGGCCAGCCGCCATTCAGCCGGCTCCTTCCAAAGATAGACTATAAAAATCCGCCAAATTCCTTGACTTTAAAGTACAGCATATTTATACTATGCAGTCGTAAATATTAGTTTGGAGAGGTCGGAATGGCCGATTTTTTTAAGAAAGCAAGAGAAAATTTTCACAATCTCGGTCTGAAGCTTTTTGAGGGCGATTTGAACGGAGATAATATTGATTATCAACCGGTGATATCAATCGGCACCGCCGCCGATATGGTGGGACTTTCAGTTTCAGCGTTAAGAAAATACGAAAGGGAAGGTCTTTTGCTCTTTTTCCGCAGCAATTCAGGAAGGCGTCTTCTTTCCTATTCGGATCTCAGAAGAATTAAAATGATTCAGCAACTTATTAACGATATCGGATTGAATATCGAGGGTATCAGGAGACTGCTGGCGCTTCTGCCCTGCTGGGATCTGAAACCGTGTTCCGCGGAGGAAAAGGAAAAATGTCCGGCGTTTATAGATCCGGTATTGCCCTGCTGGATGCTTGATGATTCGGAATGCTCGAGAAAGGGGGCGGACTGCAGACTCTGCAGCGTTTACCGTTATGGAGCTTATTGTGCGGATACAATGAAATCGATCGTTCATCATTTAGATAAATTTAAAAGGTAACTTAGAAACAGCTTTGATCTTCAGGGAGGATTAATGGGAGGATTGCAGTTATTATTATATTTTGCAGTTCTTTTCTTTGTAGTCGCAATTGTCGCCAAGACCATAAAGATAGCGCGGATGCCGATCCATCTCAGGTGGGACCTGTATCCCGTGCCTCATGAGAAGGGCAGAGGAGCATACGGCGGATCGTACTTCGAGGAGATAGACTGGTGGACCAAACCCAAAAACTTCTCTTATTTAAGCGAGGTGAAAGAAATGGGGAAAGAGATCCTTTTCATTCAATCCCTGTTTCATCACAACAGGCCCTTATGGCTATTTTCCTTTCCTTTCCATTTCGGAATGTATTGCTTGATAGCCCATGGCGTTTTGCTTTTAACCGGGAGTATAATAATCTTGGGCGGAATCGAGATTTCATGGCTATCGAAGAACATAATACCGGCGGCCGTTTTTCATCTGACCTTGATATCCGGGAAAGCGGGGTGGCTTTTAAGCGCGTTTGGAGCTTTCGGGCTACTGATGAGCCGGCTTTTTAATGGAAAATTGAGAAGTTCAGCGGTTTTAAGCGATTATGTCAATCTTTTAATCCTGCTCGCGCTTTTCACAGTCGGGGTCGTTTCCTCGTTCACCGTTGATATCAGCTATTCCATCCAGCGGGCCTTTATAGCCGATTTTATCACCGTAAAATCCGCGCCGGCATTACCGGGGATTTTGACAGCGCAGCTCTGGATATTGACGATTCTGTTAATTTATTTTCCTTTCACGCACATGACACATTTTGTCGGAAAGTACTTTACCTATCATAAAATAAGGTGGGAGGACGAGCCCAACGTTGCCGGCGGCAAGATCGAGAAAGCCGTATCGGCGGCTCTCGGCTACAGAATAAACTGGTCGGCCTCTCATATTAAATCGGGCGCCACGTGGGCGGAGGCAGCAACTGAGGAGACAACCGAACGTGAAAAATAAGAAGACATCGATAAAGGATTTTTCCAATAAAGAGGGTCAGCTTGTCGAGCTGGATAATTCGGGCTTTTTGCCTCTCCCGCCGCCCTATGATAAACAGGAGCTGGAGCCGAAAATCGGATCGCTAACCGAAGATGCGCGAAAAAAATATGAATGTGATCTTGACGGCGTGGTCGCGGTAAAATTCCCCAGGCCCGAGACGGAAGAAGAAAAAAGAATTCTGGTTGAGAAATTCCTTTCCGGTCTTAAAAAGCTATTCGAGAAAGAGAATAACTGGGGATTTATGCAACCCTTGTTTCTTACAATGGAATACTGCGCCAAATGCCAGACCTGCGCGTCGGCCTGTCCCATATATAATGAAACGGGGGAGATGGATATTTACCGTCCCACATTCAGATCGGATATACTTCGAAGGCTCTATAAGACCTACGTAAAAAAAGGCGGGAAATTTTTCGCGAAGGTGTCCGGAAATGATATCGAGGCATCCTGGACCATGATAGCGCGGCTCATGGAGCTTTGCTATCGCTGTACGATCTGCCGTCGTTGCGCCCAGACCTGCCCTGTCGGCGTTGATAACGGTCTGGTGACCAGGGAGATCAGAAAGATTTTCAGCCAGGAGATGGGCATAAATGTCGAACCTCTCCATAAGAAGGGATCGGTACAGCAGCTAAAGGCCGGGTCATCGACCGGTATGATACCGGCCGCTTTTCTGGATAACATAGAGTTTCTGGAGGAGGAGGTCGAAGAGCGAACCGGTATGAATTTCAAGTGGCCCATGGACAAAGCAGGCGCCGACATTCTTTTGATACATAATGCCGGCGAATATCTCGCCTGGCCCGAAAATCCGGAGGCGTTTGCCATAATACTGGAGGCCGCCGGCATAAGTTATACCCTTTCCAGCGAACTTGTAGGGTATGACAGCGTTAATTACGGGGTCTGGTATGATGATGTTCAATTCGCCAGGGTGGCCATCAAACACGCTCAAGCGGCCAGGAAACTGGGCGTAAAGAAGATCGTTCTGGGGGAATGCGGTCATGCTCACAAGGCGCTTACGGTCATTGCCGACCGCGTTTTCACGGGGGAATTCAATATCCCTCGCGAAAGTTCTTTGACTCTGCTGGACGATATAATAAAAAACGGCAGACTGAAGCTGGATCCGTCACGCAACGACGATATAATAACCACCTTGCATGACCCCTGCAACGTGGTGAGATTGATGGGGATTGTACAGCCGCAGCGCAACGTTCTAAAGGCGGTCAGCAATAATTTTCGCGAGATGACTCCTCACGGCGTTGAGAATTACTGCTGCGGCGGCGGGAGCGGTTTCGCAATTACCCAGGACCTGAATTTCCCCGACTGGAGACATACCGTATCAGGCAGGGCGAAATTGAGACAGATACTCGATGTTTTCCAGGATGTTATCGGGCCGGAACAGAAAAAGTATGTTTGCGCGCCCTGCTCCAACTGCAAAGGGGCGATGAGGGATATGTTCGCCGCCTACGGTTTGTTCGAGCGCTGCAACATACTTTACGGCGGACTGGTCGAATTGGTGGTTAATGCCATGCCGGAAATAGAAAAACCATTTCTTGAATGGGAATGGCATTAGGGGAAAGCAAAGAGTATCGACTTTTTCGTATACATTTGGAATCTGAATAAATAAGGGGCCAATGAGAAGAAGTATT
>CP070742.1:3259308-3275132 GCA_020348065.1 Candidatus Zixiibacteriota bacterium | reverse complement strand
TTTGGCAAAGAAGATCTTCGATCAATATCAGTTCTTGCAACCGTAGAGATCCTGATTTTGCCTTAATTGTCGCGGGAGTATTTATCTCATAACGGGTTTTAAAGGTACCCAAAGGAACGTTTTTAAAAACCTTCCTGAAAAGGGCTTTTTTTATCATGAAGGGGATAAGTCGGGAAAAAAGACTGAGGGGGTTTTTTTTGTTGGTGGTTTGCATGACGAAGGTTCCGCCCGGTTTCAGGACCCTGTAAATTTCGCCTAGGGTGATTTCAGGTGTTTTCAGATGCTCGAAGGTGTATCTGGAAGTTATGAAGTTGAAAGAATTATTTATAAACGGCAATTTCCCGGAATCAGCGATAACATAAGCCCCGATTTTGTGGTCGACATATATTTCCGGCAGTTTTACAATATCCAGGCCGACCGAGAATTCCGCGCCGGGCTGTTCCTTTATCAATATATTGGAACCAGCCCCTAAATCAAGCCAGTACGGTTTGTCGGTTATATGGTCAAGTATAATGTCTGTATATACTTCCCAGCTGAACCTATACCCGGGAAACCTCGCTTTTGTATCTTTTACCCGATTTTCGAAAATACCCAAGAATTTACCTCGTCGGCAACCCTACGCTTTTTGTAATTATATAATTAATAAAGGATTATAGGTAGTCTGAATTAGCGGCGCGCGAGGATATAGATTTGGAGGAATAATTTATATTGCCAGCGGAAATATATTTCTACTATATTAACCTTAAGCGATGCAGGAAGTTAAATGAGAACAACATCATCGATTCCGAAAAGGGTGATTGATCTTATAAGGCTGTTGGATTCTCTAAAATTTTCATTTTCAGCCGCAAACTCCGGATTGAAGGCGCAAATTATCAAAGTCCTGGCTTCAAAGAAGCTGCTGAATCCATCGCATATTATAAAATACCATGAGGCGTTATGCTTCATGCAGGCCTATCCCGACAATTCCGAAATTAAAACTCTTGCGGACCTGGAACTAGCCGGATTCGCTGATAGGATAGCATATTTCAGGGAGATTTACGGTGAAGACGACGAGAGGATCGAGGATGCGGGATTGGTCGATACGGTTATCAGGTATCCGTATAATTATATCATGACGCGATGGCTGGTTGATAAATATGGCGACGATATCGATATCGACTGGGAATACTACGCGGAAAACGAGAGAGATCCTCTTTCGGGCCTGTTGAATCTGTTTGCCCTTTACGTTGAGGATGACGGGATCGATGATGAGGATCTTACGACAGAAGAGTGGGTTGATACTGCTCTGGCCGAAGGTCAATCTTCCTTGAAATGGTTTTTAAAAAAGCTCGATGAGCTTGAAGCGTCATTCGATGTCAGGCAATATATCTATGACGGCGCCGAGTTGATGTTGAACTGGAAAATCGGTAAGTCCAGGGCGGCCAGTACGTTGGCAATGACCAATCGGTCAGTCATTTATTATCAAAAAACGCCCATGAAAAAACAGCGTTTTGATCTTCGGCGTATTGCCAAGAGTAAACCTCCCCGAATTAAGTTGCTCTCCGGAAAAGAAGGGAAAAAGATAATAGAGACTCAGATACTGGCGTTACTGCCCAGGCACAGGGAGCTTTATCCCACATTGTATGCGAATCCGTCAGAAATTTATGTAACCTCGCCCGGCAGAGGTCTGGAGATTTACATGGTTGGGATGAAACCGCAAAATCGTATGCCTCTGGAGACAAATTTCAGCGGCCTTTTGATAAAAAACGGCGTACCGATCGGATATGCGATATCGGTATTGCTTTTCGAGCGATGCGAGATAGCCATAAATGTATTCGATACTTTCAGATCCGGCGAAGCGTCGATTATTTTCAACCATTTCTTCAAGGTATTTTATCATCATTTCGGCGGCCGGGCATTTCTTATGCGTAAATGGCAGGTGGGGCACGAAAACGAAGAGGGGCTGCAGTCGGGTTCGTTCTGGTTTTATTATAAGCTCGGTTTTCGTCCTATGGATCCCAAGGTGAGGGAATTCGCAGAAGAGGAAGCGGAGAAAATCAGGGCGGATAGATCTTATAGATGTGATATTAAGACGCTTAAGAGGCTTGCTTTAAGCGATATGCTGGTGGACCTAAGACTCAAACCAAGAGAGCCGTTTCGGGAGCTACTGGTTGCCGCTATCGGGATGGCGGTTACGAAGATGATAGCGGCCGATTTCGCAAGCGATGGTCGGAAAGCGCTGAGATACGCCAAAAAATACGCATTATCGTCTCTGGGAATTACCGGTTTAAGTAAATGGACAGACAATGAACGTCTGCAGTTTGAAAGATGGAGCCCTCTTCTGGTTCTTATAAGAGATCTACGCGAATGGAGTAAAAATGATAAGAACCTTCTAATCGAAATCATCAGGGCAAAAGCGGCAAAACGCGAGAAGAGATTCGTGGCTATCATGCAGAAGCATAACAGGTTTAGGGAGTTTTTAATCGGGCTTTCGGGCGAATAGAGTTTTCAAAAATTCCTGTACTTTTATCGCCCCAAAAATTCTCTCCCTAGAATTAATAAAATGACTTGCGGAAGCCAGAAGCGTATCTTTATATTCGGCTCGCATAGCAGCAGTTAGGATGCTATACAAAAGGCTACGTGGATAAGCGGCGTCTCAGATTAGACTTAACATTATTTATCTTCCTGCTTATTGTGATCGCAGGAATTCTGTTACGAGTATATCAGATCGATTACAATCTCGACGGAGATGAGATATTTTCCGTGAGGGCTACCTCAAGCACATTTTCTCATATGATGGATATTTCCATGCAAGATCGACCGCATCCGCCTTTACACAACATCCTTCTTTTTCTCTGGATAAAAATATGGGGAAGTTCAGAGATCTCTGTCAGGATGCTCAGCGTTTTGGCGTCATTATTTTTCCTTATTGTCCTTTACAAGGCGGCCCTGATGCTGATACCGAAATGGCCCTCTTTATTTGTGGTCTCGATTTGCGCCTTCGGTTCCTTTTTTGTCTATTTCGGTCAGCAGGCAAGGCCATATGCCCTTGTATGCCTCTTTGCTACGCTCACCGTTTACTTGCTCGTGAGAAATCGAACCAAGCCGTCCGCTGTAAATGCAGTTTTATATTTTTTCTCATGCGCCGCATTAGTTTACACACAATACCTGGGTGTATTGATACTGCTGCCGCAATTTGCCATGATTGTTTTCTCCGGAAGACCCGGGCAAAAGAAAATGCTAATTTACGGATTCGCAGGCATGCTCTGCATTGCATTCTGGTTGCTTCTATGCTCTCTTTACGCTCCAATAACCGAGGGGATAGAAAGGGTCGCGTGGATCGGAAAACCTTCTCCATTCGATTTTGCCAGCGTATTCCTTGCTCCTTTTGATTTCTTGCCCTTTGAAGGTTCAACAAGGATACTCATAACATTCATCGCCGTGATATTGAGTTTCCTGGTAATTAAACGTAAGGATGTGGATTGGGAAAAAGTTATTCTCCTGGGCTCGCTGGCGCTTTTCGGGCCTATCGTTGCTTTTATGGCTTCTCACGTTACATCGGCTTCAGCCTGGGCTGACAGGCAATTGATCGGATCTATCACATTCTTTATTTGTCTACTAGGTTTCGCCCTGGCTCTTGTTCCGAAGTGGCCGAGAATTCTATTGGGACTGATCCTGGTTGTCTGGAGTATTTTTAACGTGCCGAACGCGTTTCCGGAGAACTCAAAATTCCCCTGTCGTTCTGTAGCAGACTCGCTATCTCAGAAATACCCGGACCACGATATTGTCGTACAAACATCGGGAATTGGTGACATGTTGGATTACTATTCGAATAAGAAAGCCAATATTTTCGGGAACGAGAATCTGGAGAAAGGGGCGCAATGCGTCTTCGTGTCTCATCACTTCCTGCAAGAAAATGTCGAGGAGATAGAAGAGAATTATAGAATACTGGAAAAGCAGATGATATCATATGGCAGGGAAAAAGAACATTCAATTCGTATTTATCTCCTGGAAAAAATTAATTAGCGGATATTCTGCCTTGGCGGATCTTGACGCGGATGTCATCATTTATAGCGCGCAATAAATTCGCCGTAATTATTTCAATTCAAGAAAAGCAGGAGGAAATTAGAAATATAATTGAGTCTTCACAGAGGGATATTAAAAAGCTACATTGATGCGCGTTAACCACAAAGTTATTGCGATAATATTATGAAAGTGATATAATCGGCATCGGTTACGAAGACTAAAAGTTTCTTTGGAAGAAGTCGTGAGCATGACCAAAAGGATAATTCTTATCGTCGGGGCGAGACCCAATTTTATGAAAGCCGCCCCGCTGTTAAAGCAGCTTCAACTCCATTCTGATAAATTTGAGGCATCGTTGATTCATACCGGCCAGCATTATGATTATGAGCTCTCGCAACTGTTTTTCGAACAGCTTAAGATGAAGCCGCCGGATATTTTCCTGGGGGTCGGTTCCGGGAGTCACGCATATCAGACGGCGCAAATTATGATGAGGCTGGAAGAACTGCTCATTGAAAAAAAACCGGATCTGGTAATCGTTTTCGGCGATGTGAACTCGACAATGGCGGGCGCCATAGTTGCCGCCAAGCTCTGTATTGGGGTTGCCCACGTGGAGGCCGGCTTACGCAGTTTCGATAACACTATGCCCGAGGAGATCAATCGGATTGTTACCGATAGATTGTCGCAATACCTTTTCGTTACAGAGGCGTCCGGCAAGCGAAATCTCATGCATGAAGGTGTGCCGGACGAAAATATATATTTGGTCGGTAATATTATGATAGATTCGTTGATTAACTCTCTATCGCCGGCCGACGGATCCGATATTCTCGATAGACTCGGGCTTAGACCGGGCGAATACGCCACGCTAACCCTGCATCGCCCCTCAAATGTTGACGATAAATCGGTTCTCGAAGATTTACTGATCGTACTTGGGAAAGTCGGCATGAAGACGCCGGTGGTTTTTCCCTGCCATCCGAGGACCATGAAAAATCTAACTGAGTTCGGGCTTTCGGGAAAGTATAATAAAGATGCGTTAAGGATAATAGAGCCTTTAGGATATCTTGATTTCTTGAAACTCCAGAAAGAGTCCAGATTCGTTCTTACCGATTCCGGTGGTATTCAGGAAGAAACCACGTATCTGGGGATTCCATGTCTTACCCTCAGGAATAATACAGAGCGGCCTGTCACTGTTGAAGCGGGCAGTAACACCGTAACGGCAATCGATCCGGCAAAGATATATGAAGCCATTGATCAAATCTTGGATGGGAGCTATAAGTCCGGCACCGCGCCGGAGCTCTGGGATGGAAATACGGCCGAAAGAATTGTCAATATCATTATAAAAGAACTCTGCGATATTTCTTGATGACGATAAAAACCGGATCATCTATTATCTTGCTGACTGTAGTTGTAGTAACGCTGATTATCGCGTTAAATACGATTAACCTGCCCGGGAACACATATCTGATAAGAGCGATTCATAATGCCGGTCATTTCCCGTTTTTCGGGGTGTTGTCATTGCTGCTTTTTGCGCTGATATCGCTATTTTTCGGGGATATCATAAGGAATCGTTTATGGCTATATATTATGGCTTTTATCTTTTCGTCGGCGATCGGGATATTACATGAATTCTCCCAGATTATCGGTCCCCGAGACGCCGACGTATGGGATCTCGGAAGAGATATTTCGGGAGCGGCCTCCTTTTTGGGACTGAGAATGATCTGCGACAGGAAAATGCGGGATTTCCTGATGAACAGGTATGGGTTTATAAAACCATTAATTGTCTTTATGGTTTTAATACTGATTTTAGTAAACATAATACCGATTGTCATCTGGGGGGGAGCATATATATATCGGGACCGAAATTTTCCATTGATTTGCGGCTTTGAATCGGTATGGGAAAACAAGTTTCTAAATACTCAGAGCGCCGAAATCAGGCGATCATTCCCGCCTGAGAACTGGGATTATAGGGGGGGGCATCAAGTGGGGAAATTAACGTTTTATAAGGCATATTACCCCGGTTTAGAAATCGAGGAGCCTTATCCTGATTGGACCGGTTACGATTTTTTTACCTTTATGGTTTTCATGGAAACAGATAGTGCGGTACATCTTACTGTCAGGATTGAGGATTCTTATCATAATGACGAATATGAGGACAGGTTTAACGGCACTTTTATCATTGAACCAGGGCTCAATAAGATTTCTGTTCCTCTTGACGAAATAAGGATGGCTCCCGCTGCACGGGATATGGATATGAGCAAAATTCGTTCAATCCATCTGTTTGCGTTCAGGCCATCCGAGAAGTTTGCGCTGTATTTTGACGATTTTCGACTGGAAAAAGGAAGCGGTCAGTAGATGATGCAGTCTGAATTTCGATGTTTCGCCTCAATATGGTTTAGCTTCTTCAGCTTCCACTCTTTCTATCGGTCGAGGGTATTTTCCGGGCAAGGAATATATTTGATGTGAATTGTCTGTTCCGAACGCTATTTTAATAAGATTACGGCGAAATGATGCCGATATAATTAAATGGCTTGTAATTATTAAATTTTTTCTTTAGCTTGTTGTCAACAAGGTAGAACTGAAATGGCGGGGAGCCGTTTACATGAATTGATGTGGAGGCCGGGAGAGAATGGCAATCAGAGAAGAGATTGGAAAACACATTTCAGAGCTGACGAATAATCCGGAGGTGGACCCCTCCCTGAATCTTTTCGAAAGCGGATTATTGACATCTCTTGACGTTTTAGATTTACTTGCATTCATAGAAAATGAATACGAGATCACTATTTCGGATGAGGATCTCGGCATTGATAATTTTGGTTCGATAGATAGAATAGTTGAATTTGTCGAGAAATCTAAGCAAGAAAAATAAGACCGACCTTACCCATGATTTACGAGATGGTAAAAAGGTCATCCGTAGATTACCCGGATAAAATCGCCGTCGTATGCGGAGATGACCGTATTTCTTATAGTGAATTAGAGAGATCATCGACTATTGTCGCAAATTTCCTCCAGGCGCAGGGAGTCTGCCGCGGAAGCAGAATAGGCATTTTCGCCAATAAATGCATTGAAGAAGTAATCGCCATATTCGCAATATTGAAAATAGGCGGAATATTCGTACATATTAACCCGCAATATAAGGAAAATCATTTTTCTCATGTTATGGCTGATTGCGATATAAGGATTTTATTCGTGGACGGATTTAAATCAATAATTGTCAATGGAGCTCTTTTGGAAAAGAATCCAATTGATATGATTATCTCCCTGTCTGCGGACGTGAATCTGGACAGAAAAGTCTGCAGGCAAACGTATTTCATTGGCGATATTTTATCGAAACCGTCGGCCCATGCGATATCGGGCGATCGGCACGATGATAATGACGCGGCTTCGATTATTTATACATCCGGCTCGACAGGTATGCCCAAGGGGGTTATCGTTACTCATAAGATATTTTATGACTCGACTGCGGCCTCCGTCGCTGTTTTAGAAAACAATAATGAAGACCGTTTGATAAGCGTTACGCCGTTTTCCTTCGATGGAGCTTTGAGCCAGCTTTTTACGTCATTTATGGTCGGAGGAACCCTTATACAGCAAAAATCGAATTTTCCTAAAGATGTTGTAAATACGCTAATCAAGGAGAAAATAACCGGATTCCACGCCATGCCGTCCTTCTGGAGAATTTTGCTTCAAAAATATTCACCGTTTTCGAAATATGATTATCCGCATCTCAGATATATATCCGTTATAGGCGAAGTATTTCCGGAAAAACAGCTCAACAATTTACGAAAAATATTAAGAAAGACGAAATTTTATATGATGTACGGCACGACTGAAGCTTTCAGATCCACCTATCTTCCCCCGGAAGATTTCGAAAGAAAGAAATCATCCGTAGGTATACCGTTTCCGGGCGTGGAAATATCGATCGTCGACGAGCAAGGCAACCTATGCCAGGCCGGCGAGATCGGCGAAATAGTCCATAGAGGTTCTTTTGTTTCGCCAGGTTACTGGAAAGATGACGGCAATACAAATAAAACATTCAAAGACGGTTATATTCATACGGGGGATCTGGGAAAATTGGACGAGGAAGGGTATCTTTATTATGTCGGGCGAAAAGACAGCATGATCAAGGTTCAGGGATATCGTGTCAGTCCGGTGTAGATAGAATCCTGTCTATATCAAGTCGAAGGGATAAAGGAAGCCGCCGTTATCGGGATAGCCGACGAAGAAGCCGGGACCAGAATATTGGCGGCAGTAGTCGTCAAGGACGGTTACGAATTATCTCAAAAGGACATAATTATTCAATGCCGGGACAGGCTTCCAAATTACATGGTTCCCAACGAGGTGCGCTTCCGTGACGATTTGCCGCGAACCGCTACATATAAAATTAACAGTTCCGAACTGGCCAAAATAATGAAATTGGGTAAGTCGATAAAATGAAACGATGCGTAAGATGTATTCTCCCTGAGTCTTTTCCCGGGCTAACCTTCAATTCGGAGGGCGTCTGTTCCGTCTGCGAGAAATTTGACAAGAGAACCAACGCAATCGTCTCTCTCGAGAAATTAAAATTAAAGTTCGAGCAGATAATCGATGAAAGCAAGACCCGAAATTTGCGTTATGACGCTCTGGTAGCTTTCAGCGGCGGAAAAGACAGCACTTATCTAATTTACGAATTGAAGAAGACCTATGGACTGAAGATACTCGCATTTACTTTCGACAACGGATTTATATCCGAGAACACCTTTAATAATATCAGGAAAGTCCTTGAAATACTGGATGTGGATCATATTATTTTCAAACCCAGGTATGATCTTACAAAAAAGATATTTTTGACCAGCGCCGATTCGAATATATATCCTTCCCAGCTTTTAAAATTCGGAAGTTCGATTTGCATTTCATGCATAAGGATAGTAAACAATATTTCGCTAAAGACCGCGATCGATAAAAAAATACCCATGGTGATGCTGGGGAACAGCCCCGGGCAGTTGATTCAATCTGAAAGCGAGATTATTTACAAAGACAATAAGATTCCTTACGAAATGAAAAAAAAGTTATTCAAGCCTCTGGCGGACAAGCTTGGAGACGATGTTTATGATTTTCTTCTACTCAATGAGGAAGAATATCATACTTCGCCTTTCCCCTATACAATTAGCCCTTTTCCCATAATAGGATATGACGAGAAAATAATATATCAGGCTATTACGAAGCTCGGCTGGCGGCGTCCGAAAGACGTTGATCCGAATTCCTCGAATTGCAGGCTCAATTCGTTCGGCATTGTTAAACACAGGGAAAAATTGAATTATCATCCTTATGATTATGAAATGAGCATGCTGGTGCGTCTCGGAAAAATAAGCCGGGACGAGGCGCTGAGAAGGGTGGAAGATCCGGAGGGATTGACGATAAAACTCGCTAAAAAAGTAGAAAATGATCTTAGATGATTTTAGTAAAGAACGGTTAAGATAATAGATTATGTGTGGAATTTGCGGGATATATAATTTTGGCGAAGGCGCGCCGATATCCGACAAGATATTGATTGATATGAACAACGCCTTAATCCACAGGGGGCCGGATGATTCGGGCGTCTATATTAATAAAAATATAGCTTTTGGACACAGGAGGCTTTCAATTATCGATCTGGAAAACGGTCGGCAGCCGATGGCCAACGAAGATAATACGGTATGGATTACCTATAACGGCGAGATATATAATTATTTGGAATTAAAAAAACAGCTTGCTGAAAAAGGCCACGTGTTTAAGACAAATTGCGATACGGAGGTAATCATACATTCTTACGAGGAATATGGAATCGATTGTGTGTTAAAATTCAACGGCATGTTTGCCTTCGCAGTATGGGACAGCCGGCAGGAGACGCTTTTTCTGGCGAGGGACAGGCTGGGCATAAAGCCGCTATATTATACTATTTCAAAGGGGAATTTTATTTTCGCGTCCGAAATAAAAGCTCTTTTAAAGCACCCATTCATAAAAGCCGAGGTTGAGAAAAAATCTATCCCGGAATATCTGTTTTGCACTTCTTTGCTTGGCAGCAACACCATGTTTAAAAATATCAACGCCCTGCCGGTCGGCCACATGCTGGTATTTAGAAACGGGATTAATAAGGTTACGGAATACTGGGATTTAGAATTAAAAGACGCTCAAGCGGATGAGTTATCGTTTAATCAATATAAAGAACTGATCGGTACCATCCTGGAAGATTCGGTTCGGATGAGGTTAATGAGCGATGTTCCATTCGGATCTTTGCTAAGCGGAGGGCTTGATTCCAGTATAATATCCGGTCTGGCAACGAAGCATGTAAAGCAGAAATTAAAAACGTTTTCAATGGAATATTCGAAAAATCTGGATATGGGCGGTCAAAATTCGGATACGAAGTATGCGAGTTTAATGGCTGATACTTTTAAAACCGAGCATAAAGAATTCATTTACGAATCGGAGGATTACTACGGCTTCCATGAAAAGGTAACCTGGCATATGGAAAAACCGGTTGAGTTGACGGCTCCATCGCTCTATCTGTTGCATAATAAACTTAAAAAATATGTTACGGTTGTGCTATCGGGGGAGGGTTCGGACGAGCTCTTCGGCGGATATTTCTTTTTTCTTCAAAACGTAAAAAACCACCGATTAAATGAGTTTCCCTGGGCGCCATATTTTGACGAGGTTTCCATGTTATTGAATAAAAATATCGAAAAGGAAACAGGTTTCAGGGAAAACGTAAAATCCTCTCTTGACAGGTTTTTAAATAAGTATAATACAGACGATTTTTTAAACAGGGTTTTATATTTATTCATAAAAATATATCTTCTTGAAATGCTGGAACGTCAGGATAAAACCAGTATGGCCTGGGGCGTTGAGACCAGGGTTCCTTTTCTGGATCATCGCCTGGTAGAGTTGATTGTAAACATCCCCTCCAGATACAAAATCAAAGATGGTTTCGATAAACATATTCTCAAAGAAAGTTTCAGGGGTTTTATTCCGGATGAGATTTTGGACCGGAAGAAGAAACCCTTTCCTTTTCCCATAGATCCCGAATCCGTCATCAGGCAAAGAAATGAGGCCAACAGACTGGTTCAGTCGGGGAAATCCAGGGTAGCGAGCTATTTTGATAAGAAGAAAACTGATGATTTTTTTCATAAGAGGAAAAGTTTTAAAAATATTTACAACCTTGCTATTTTTAGAACATCTTATGCCATGATCGCGCTTGAATTGTGGCATAAGGCTTTTGGGATTTAAGCTTATGGAATATAACGAAAATCAAAAAATGGCCATAGACACCGCCAGGGCATTTGTCGAGAAAAAAATAGCGCCGGTCGCCGGTTTGATCGACGAAAATGAAGAATTTCCCCTGGAGAATATTAAAGAGATGGGCCGGATGGGGTTATTGGGAATCGCCTACCCCGAAAAATATGGAGGGGCGGGTCTGGATTATATGACATACTCCACGATCATAGAGGAGATTGCGGAAGTATGCGCTTCCAGCGCGATGACCATAGTAGCCCACTCAACATTAACGGCCGATCCTATTTTCAGTTATGGAACCGAAGGACAAAGAGCGACCTACCTTCGGCCTCTTCTCTCAGGCGAGAAAATGGGGGCATTCGGATTGACCGAGCCGAACGCCGGTTCGGATACCGCGGCCCTGGAATCGAAGGCGGTTGAACGAAATGACCATTTTGTTTTGAATGGTTCGAAAATATTTATCACAAACGCGAACGTGGCGGATATTTTTATAATTGCCGCCAAGACGGCTCCTGAAAAAGGGATGATGGGAATCAGCATGTTCATACTCGAGAAGGGGATGCCGGGTTTTGGGACATCGGGGAAAAAAGAGAAAAAGCTCGGTATGAGGGGATCCGATACCGGCGAATTGTTTTTTCAAGATGTCATGGTTCCCAAAGAAAACCTGCTGGGACGAAAAAATTTCGGATTCAGTATGCTTCATCATACCCTGGTTAGCGCCAGGATAGGGATGGCGGCAATAGCCCTGGGTATCTCAGAGGGCGCCAAGAAATTGTGTTTGAAATATGTGAAGCAGAGAAAGCAGTTCGGCAAACATCTTTATCATTTTCAATCGATAAAAAATATGCTGGCCGATATGGAAATGAACACAAGCGCAGGTCGCCTGTTGCTGCATAATGCCGCATCCCTGAAGGATGAAGGTAAGGATTTCACCAAGGAGGCTTCGGAAGCGAAGTTATTCGCCTCGGAGGCTTCGATGAGAATCACAAAGGACGCGGTCCAGATTTTCGGGGGTTATGGATATACCCGGGAATTCCCGTTGGAAAGATTTTTTAGAGACGCCAAAATCACAGAAATCGGCGACGGGACGTCGGAAATGCAGCGAATGATCATTGCCGATGAGATCGTAAAAAGAACGAAATGAAGAGGGTTGTTTTGGAGGGAAGAATCTAATTTCCGGCAAATGAAAATAATAGGAAATGCGAAATTTTGAATAAAGAAAGTCGAATAATCGGGGGAGAGATTTTAGGAATTAAGTAAGACATTAAGATGAAAATCAGGCATAGAATTAAAAACATCTATTATAAGTTTAACAGAATCATCACTGATTTGTTTTTTTCCTATGATAAAAATCAATTTAAAGACGCTCTTTTAAAGCTGAGCGTCCGAAAGGGCGATACCATTTTTCTTCATAGCTCCTTTAGTTTTTTCAACGGTTTTAGGGGTAATCCGCAGGACATTATCAACTGCCTTATTGAAATAATTGGCGAGGAAGGCAATCTGTTAATGGTATCCATGTCTTATACCAGCTCTGCATATGATTATCTAAAACGGAATCCAATATTTGACGTCCGCAGGACGCCATCTAAAATGGGAATTATATCGGAGATATTTAGAAGAAAGAAAGGAGTTCTGCGCAGCGCCAGCGCGACCCACCCGGTTCTGGTTTTCGGCAAGGACGCGGAATGGTTTGTAAAAGATCATGAGAGGTGTCTAATACCGTGCGGAAAGGATACGCCTTTTGAAAAGTTTAGAATTAAAAACGGAAAGATTCTACATTTCAACGTACCTTTTCATAACGGATTCACCTTTATCCATTATTTGGAGGATCTGATCAAGGACGAATTGAGTTTTCCTCTATATGATAAGGAGCCTATACCGGTCAGAATATTGGATCATACCGGAAAAGAGATTGAAATAAAAATCTGTGTTTTCAGCGAAAGGACGGTAAGAACCAGGAGAGTCAAGGTTCTGGGGGATTATTTTAATAAACATAAGATCTTGAAATACAGGCGGATCGGTAAAACCAAATTAATGCTTGTATCGGCTGAAGATGCCGTTTATTATTGTAAAAAAATGGTAGACGATAAGAGATTATTTTTCGCAAATGGCGGTAAAAAAGTATCTTTTAATAAGACTACGTGACTAAAACCATGGTA
The DNA here is from genome assembly GCA_020348065.1 of Candidatus Zixiibacteriota bacterium. Taxonomy (GTDB): domain Bacteria; phylum Zixibacteria; class MSB-5A5; order UBA10806; family UBA10806. Next base: position 3,261,732 of record CP070742.1, on the reverse strand, counting down.
GTAATTATATGCTAAATTTCTTTTTTGACAGACTACTGCGATTTTATGAAAGATTTGAAACCTACCGTAAGATCAGATGGTGGAATATGCTTAAAAGCCGTGGGATGAAGATAGGCAATGGCGTAAACCTGCCGATGTCGACTTGGATTGACATTCCACATTGTTTTTTAATCTCAATAGGTGACAACTGCGGTTTTGGCTCAAATTGCGCTATACTGGCGCATGACGCGATGCCCAATGAATATATGGATGCCACCAGAATCGCCAAAATTATCATCCATGAATCCTGTCATTTCGGTATGGGAACGATAATACTTCCCGGAGTTGAGATTGGCCCGTATTCTGTGGTTGGAGCCGGTTCGGTGGTGAATAAGGATATACCCGCCAGAACGGTAGCCTTCGGCAATCCGGCCAGAGTAATTTGTACTCTGGATGAATTTTTAGACAAACATAAGGAGCAGATGAAGACGGCGCCGGTATTCCCATATACTCCCTATGGCGAACCGGATCTAACCTCGGAGAGAATGAACGAGATGCTTGAGAAACTTGACAGATCTTCGGGTTATATTATCGGCGGTTACACCGCGATGGTCAAGGAGGGCAAATGTTTGGTGAGAACAGAGGGAAACAGCGTGAGATCTCAGTCGAACGGAAAAGATAAATGAAAACCCTGGTACTTAGATTATTCGATAACCTGAATATATTCCGCTTTTTTAACAGGTATACGTCCAATACCGCCACGGTATTTATGATGCATAATATTAAACGCGAAAATGAAGATGACGGAGGACATCTTTCGAGCGAAACGCTGCGTAATTATTTTGCTTACCTTAAGCAGCATAATTATAATGTTATATCTTTATCCGATTATATCGCCGCGCTGCGGGGGAAAAAGAGCATATCAAAAACTGTCGTATTTACGGTGGACGACGGTTACCGGGATTTTTATTTTAACGCTTTTCCGGTTTTTCGGGAGTATGATTTTCCCGCGACCGTTTTTTTAACCAGTGATTTTATCGAAAAAAAGATATTTCTGTGGTGGGATTTGATCGAGTTTATAATTACCGAGACAAAGAGTCGAGAAATTGACCTGAGTTTTATGGGGCTCGACAATTTCAGTCTTAACGGGAAAAACGACAGATTTAGGGCGATCGATTTGATCGTGGGACGCTTGAAGAAGGTACCCGACGAGGCCAAATTGGAGATAACCGAGAGATTAACGAATCGTCTAAAGGTCGATATTTCCGATCAGCCCGAGGGTAAATACGCACCCTTGACATGGGATGAGATTCTGGAGATGCATAGATGCGGCATTGAATTTTATCCCCACACCAAGACCCATCCTATTATGACCCGTATAAATTACGAACAGAAGCTGACCGAGTTGATTGAATCGAAAAATATTCTGGAGAAAAAACTGAACGGGAATCTTGACATATTCTGTTATCCCAACGGCGGAAGAGGCGATTTTGATGATGAAACGATTATGGCTTTGAAGGAGACCGGGTATAATGCGGCGGTCACCGGCATAGCCGGATTTGACAGCACTAAATCCGAAACCGACTTTTTCAAGATTCACCGTTACGGTATTCCATTAGACACGGCTATATTCAAACAATATATCAGCGGGTTGGAGTATCTAAAATACAAGTATCTATATTAAAGTCGTAGGATTGTCGGACGGTTTTGAATCGGCGGGAGATGAGGCTGGATATGTCCTCGCGATCGGAAAAACATATGGAATCATATCACGGTCTTTGTCTCAGTTACTTTCATTTGCACTCCGGGGAAATCGGTTCTCGTAGATTCAAGGTGTTAAGGTCTCTTTTTGAAGATAGCGATGTTAAGCTTGACGTGATAGCCGACAGCTATAACCGGGCGGTTCTGGAGAAGGGTGTTATTACCGCCGGAAATTTTTCCCCCTTCTGTTCAACCATAAACTGGATATGGGGCTTAAAGAGAAGGTTGTTCGGAATTCGTAATTTAGAAAGCGCGGATTCGATAGCGCAATCGATATATAGAGAATGGCACAACTTGCCTGATATTGCCAGAGACAAAAGCCTGCGTTCTTTTATCAACAGTTTTTGTCAAGTGCCCGATCCATATGCGGGTTGGGTTATTTCGGTGATCTTTAAAATACTTTTCCGACGTAAAAAATATGATTTTATAATATCTACCGCTCCCCCGTGGTCGTCACATTTAGCGGCCATATTCATTGGCCGATTGCTGGGTATCCCGGTAATTCTCGATGACCGCGATCCGTGGATAGGCAACCGATTTCGAATGTCTATAATCACCCATCCATTAATTCGAAGGATAGACAAATTTATTGCCGAGTATTGTTATTCGAAGGCGGCCGGAATTGTAAGTGTAACAAGAGCGGCTTGTGATCTTCATAAAGAGAAATCAGGCGATAACTCTATG
>CP070742.1:3255987-3259208 GCA_020348065.1 Candidatus Zixiibacteriota bacterium | reverse complement strand
TTTATCGTCGGGGGCAATCTCCAGCGCCTTACCTATCGGCGGCTTGATCTCCTCCATCCAGAACTGCACCAGGCGGTCGATGGTGACGGCGGCTTCGAATTTCATTAATCAAGTTCCTTTCCCGTAAATATTACTCGTTCGGTCAGGTCGTAGTCCGAGGGCCGTGACCTGACCGCTTGAAAACCGTCGGATCACGCTCCGTCAGGGGCGGATCTACGATCCGACGGAACCCCGCCAAAGGCGGGGCTTCGCCCCAACCTTCGGTCGGAACTCACAATGACCGGTATTTTTGTTATTCCAGCCTCAACGGCAGTTCCCCCAGTTTCGCCTCCACGGCGTCGAGGATGGTGTTGTTGCGAACCATTTCGGCGATCCTGTTGATATCGGGGTATAACACGCGGTCGTTTTCCAGAAATGATACATGCTGACGGATGATATCGTAAGCTATGCGGGTCCCTTTGCCCGGCTTCAACGGTTTTCTGAAATCGAAAGCCTGCGCCGCGCAGAACATCTCGATGGCCAGTACCGCGCCGACGTTTTTCAGTATCTCGGTGCATTTGCGAATCGCCACCGGCGCCATAGCGACATGGTCCTCCTGGTCGGCGGAGACGGATATGGAATCGACGGTGGCGGGATGGGAAAGCACTTTGTTCTCGGATACCAGGGCGGCGGCGGTGTACTGCGCCACCATCAGCCCGGAATTCAAACCGCGGCCCTCCACGAGAAAATCGGGCAAACCGGATAATACCGGGTTCAACAATCTATTAGTGTGACGTTCGGAGAGGTTGGCGATCTCCGACATGGCGATACAGAGGAAATCTATAGCCATCCCTATCGGCTGACCGTGAAAATTCCCTCCTGCGAGATAGATATCGTCATCCGGGAAGAAAAGCGGGTTATCGGCGGAGGAGTTGATCTCGGTTTCCACCTGCTCTTTGACGTAATGCCAGCAGTCAAGGGAAGGGCTGTGCACTTGCGGGGTGCAGCGCATGGAGTAGCCGTCCTGCACCTTGCCGGACTTCTCGGCGATGATCTCCGAGCCATCCATCAACCTGCGCAGGTTGTACGCGGCGGCGTTCTGGCCCTTGAACGGCCGGGCGGCGTGCAGAAGTTCGTGATACGCGCCGGGGACGCCTTTGAGGGCGTCGATTGTCATGGCGGCGGCGATCATGGCGTTTTTCAAAAGCCTGCGGGAGTCGCAGAGAAGCAGGGCCGCGCCGGAGGTCACCATCTGGGAGCCGTTCATGAGGCCCAGACCTTCTTTGAACGAAAGCTTAACCGGCTTGATCCCGGCCCGTTTCATGGCCTCGCCGCCGTCGATAAGCTCGCCCTTGTAATACGCCTTGCCCTCGCCCAGGCAAACCTCCGCCAGTTGCGACATGGGGGAAAGATCGCCCGAAGTACCCACCGAGCCCTTCTCGAAAACCAGGGGCGTTACGCCGGCGTTGAGCATCTTGATGAATATCTCGGCGGTGGAGTAGCGGACTCCCGAATGGCCCCGCGCCAGCACGTTGGCCCGCAACGCCATGGCCCCTCGCACCACGTCCTGCGGCTGGGGATCGCCGGTGCCGGCGGCGTGGCTGTAGATGATGTTTTTCTGAAGCTGTTCCCCCTGCTCGGGGCTGACCCGGATGCGGGCGAACTCCCCGATACCGGTAGTAACACCGTAGATCGCCTTGTTGGAGTCTACCATCTTCTGCACCAGCTCGCGGCATCTGTCGATCTTGGCCTTAGCGTCATCGGAATAGGCGACCTCGGCGTTATGGCGCGCCACCAGTTCGGTCTTCTCTATAGTTAGCGTTTTGCCGTCTATTAAAACCGTCATAATATCTCCTTTTAAAGTCCCTCGAGCCCCGGCCGGTTAGTCCGCCGGGGGCGTAACGGGCGGTAATATGTGCAATTTCGGGAGAAAGCGCAAGGGGGGATAATATGATGTAGGCGGGGAGCTTGTCTCCCCGAGCAAGGATCAATCTCTCTCTATTTTCAAGTGCTTTTCGATTACTGGGATAAATCCCTCTTTTCCATAGCCGCCCCAATATCCAAGCTTTACTAACAAGTTAAATGTAATATCACTAGCGACGCGAGCGGGTTTATTTATAAAGTCTCCTGACGGTCGAATCATCTTATGTGTTAATTCTACATCAGAGAACGGCGGTGAATACTGGCTCCTGAACATAGTACCATCTACTGCAATAATGTTCTTAGTGGGACTACGTAAGCTTCCCGTAAAAATAGACTGTTTAAAATTTCCTGTTCGGTCAGGTCGTAGGCCGCAGGCCGTGACCTGGCCGTCAAAACCGTCGGATCACGCCCGCCTGCGGCGACCTACGATCCGACAGAACAAATTCCCCCACGAGCATTATTCGGTTGCCAGGCAGGCGCTTGGTAACCAGGAATAACATGCTTATGCCTTCGGCAAAAGCATACCACCCACCGGTCGATCTCAGATCGACGCGGACAAAACGATTAATAAACTGTGGCACCGGGTGACCCGACAGCACAGTTATTTGAAATCGAGGGATTGCTTCGTCGTCTCCGTTTCACGGAGCCTCCTCGCAATGACGTATTTTTTCTTCGTCATCGCGAGGAGTTGAGCGAAGCGAAACGACGAAGCGATCTCATAATTAGTGCACCGGGGGACAGAACGATGTTCTGTCCCTACAAATTTTTTCAATCATTTATGCTACGAAAAATAATAAGAAATGTTTTGTGGTGGCAGGTCCCCGTACCTGCCACATGGTGCGGTCAGATGCGGGGATCCAACCGCACAGGTTTAATCTAGCCTTCGAATATCCAGCGGTGGTTGCAGCAGTCGTGGCCCTGCATCAGGGTTTTGGTGCGCTCCAGGCGTAATTTGGGATGGGACGCGCGGGCGTCGGCAAAATCGCCGTGGCAGACGGTGGCGTAGCCTATATCCTCGGCGTTGAATTCTTTGAAAATCTTTGTCCAGAGACACTCGGTGACCCGCATCTCGTAGACTTTATCGCTCCGTTCCACCACATCCCAGGTCATCAAATTACGATATGTCCCGTCGCCGGGGCAAATATATCTCTCGAATGAAAAATCTTTGCTGTCCGGCGCATTGGCTATACGCTCCTCATCGACGGCCTGCTTGATCATCTCGCAGAGCTTATCGCGGCCGAGCTTTTCGGCGAAACGGAGCATCAACCTGATATAATACTCGTACCGCCACCTGAAAGCCTCCTCGTAGGTATGGCTGA
>CP070742.1:3244611-3255887 GCA_020348065.1 Candidatus Zixiibacteriota bacterium | reverse complement strand
CTTCAAGGTGATTATACGCCAATGTGTAAACCATCTGCCCGGAATGAACTGTAAAGGATGTGACCGGAATATACCAATAAACCGGAGAGGCAGGGATTCGAACCCTGGGTCCCCGAAGGGACAACGGTTTTCGAGACCGCCCCGTTCGACCGCTCCGGCACCTCTCCGCAGGCAATATAAAATAAAAATTTTCTCTCTGGCAACTGTATAATTATCGATTCGAAACCATAAAAAAGGCCGGCTCCTTTCGTGCCGGCCCGATTTAATAATTATAGTTTTTAATTTTTATCAGTCGCTTATCGCGTATTTGCTGAAATGCTCAATTTCAAACTCCGCGATTCCATCCTTTACTTCCACGGAATACAGATAGATCCATTTTTGCTCTTCCGGATGGAAATAGAATAAATTGGCAGTAGGAGTTTCATTTTCTAACTCACTCATGTCGAATCTCAATATCGAGGGTATGCTGAATTTAAGCCCCTCGGGACCGAAGTCAAACAGGATCATTGTCTTGCCGAGAATTTCCTCATCAACAGTCATGATGGTAATCAGAGTGTCCTCTTCTATAGCCTCCGGCTTGATAGTGAATTCGTGTAAATGAACATCTCTCTCGATTTTAATCGTTCCGCCGACGGATTTTTCAATATACTCGGAAACGTAAACTACCGTACCGCTCGTTTTGGACTCATCGCCGCTGCTAAGTTGAGGCAACTTTCCCATGTCAGCAGGGCTGGGACCGACAGGTTGTACCGGTGTATTATTCGAACAGCCAATTACAAAAAACAGGGTTAAAACTACCGCTAATCCTCCAAATAAGGAAAGACCTTTTAACGCTTTCATCATTAACCCTCCCTTTTGAGGTTAAATTTCAAGGTTAGCCGGCATTTTAGATTGCAGAATTTGAGCCAACCGTTTAATTATTTAACAGCTGTCGATAACTATTTTTGGATTAAGGACTTATTGGTATGGGCGGGTTTGGGGGTGCGGTGAATATCATTCGATTATATGGGATTTATCCCATTTTTATTGAAGAAAGCCTATAAAAATCCGGTTATGATTGGAAAATATAGTCCTTTTGTTATCAGGGAATTTCGAGGCAGATCGACGATCGATTATTTGTAAATATAATAGAGAATTACCTGGATTCCGCGATAAACTGACGTGTTTTGGTTTTTTCGCCCGCCGAACGTTTATCACCAATCCAGCGCGCAAGTTCCAGATCGAAATGATCGATTAATTCATTGTGACGCGGAAGAATCCTAATAGAGTATCCATATAGCCCGCTTTCGTCACAAGGGATAAATCCTTCATATCGGCAGAGATTACCGGAAGACTGTTCGGTATACTTCATATCGTACGAATTTCCGCCGGTAATGTTATAATCGGCGTCCAGGGGTCCGCTGCAGGTCTGAACCAGAACATCCTGGGGCTTCAAACCGCCCAGATTGACCTCAGCATATACTTTCAGGGCAAATCCAACGTCCGCCTCTTTTTGCTGAAGAGTCGCCGATACTATTTCGACATTATGCCAGTGTTTCAGTATATATCGTTTCCAGCCCGCCAGTTCCCTTGTACGGGCGAATTCATTTTCGGAAAGCCTGTTCCAATTATTATGGGCATTCATATAGAATTTTTCCGTGTATTCCTTTACCATACGGTCGGTGCAGAAAACCGGGCACAATTGCATAATGGAGTTTTTCACTACGGAAATCCATTTCCGGGGCAGGGCATTGCTGCTGTAATCATAAAACAAAGGTATAACATCATTTTCCAAAACGTCGAAAAGCGCTTTACTTTCGATTTCATCCTGATAATTGGGATCGTCGTAGTTCTCGCCTGCGCCGATTGCCCACCCGGTCCGGGAGTCATATCCCTCGCACCACCAACCATCCAATACGCTTAAATTAAGACCCCCGTTCGGAAGAACCTTCATACCGCTGGTACCGCTGGCCTCGTGCGGCCTGCGGGGGGTGTTCAGCCAGACATCAACACCCTGTACCAGGTACCTGGCGACATTGATGTCATAATTTTCAAGAAAGACAAAATGATTTCTAATGTCATGCGAACGCGCGAAATGAACTAATTCTTTAATCAGTTCTTTCCCTCCATTATCCCGAGGATGGGCTTTTCCGGCGAATATGAACTGAACCGGCCTCTCGGTACCGGCCAATATTTTTCTCAGTCTGTCTTTGTCGCGCAACAAAAGCGTAGCCCTTTTATATGTCGCGAAACGACGGGCGAAACCGATGGTCAGAGCCTCCGGGTTCAGCGTTTCCCTGGCGCTTTCGACCTCCCAGGCGCTCGCCCCCCTTCTTCGCAACTGTTCCATCAACTTACGCCGGGTAAAGGCAATCAGCCTTTCCCTTCGCCGTTCATGTATTCTCCATAGTTCAACGTCAGGAATTTTCTCAACCCGTTTCCAGGTATTTTTATTGGAGGGATCTGTCGCCCAATTCGGGCCCAGATACCGATCATATAGCTCGGACATTTCATGGGAAATCCACGAGGAAATATGTATACCGTTCGTTATATGTTCAATGGGGATTTCATCCACAGAAATCCTGGACCAGATCCCGGACCACATTTTCCTGGAGACCTCGCCGTGCAGTTTGCTGACTCCGTTTGCGCCCGCCGAAGTCCGGAGGGCGTATAAGGCCATATTAAACGGTTCGTGGAGATCATCGGGATTATGTCTGCCCAGAGCGAGAAACTCACTGAGCCCGATTCCCGCCTGATCCAGATAATAACCGAGATATTTTTCTATCATAGCGGGTTGGAATTCATCAATGCCGGCGGGCACCGGTGTATGCGTGGTAAATACCGTACCCGCTTTCACGACCTGCATGGCCTCTTTTATGGAAAGATTATCTTTCTGTTTTCGGTGACGTATTCTTTCAAAAGATAAAAAGCCGGCATGTCCTTCGTTCATATGACACACCTTGACATGATAACCCATTTTTCGCAGAGCTCTCATGCCCCCTATGCCAAGAACGATTTCCTGCTTGATTCTGTCTTCAGTGTCGCCGCCGTACAGCTGATAGGTTATTTTTCTATCCGCGTCGTTGTTTTCGGGCGTGTTGGTATCGAGAAGATACAGGGGAACCCTGCCGACCTGCGCTCCCCAGATACGGCAATACACCGCGCGCCCCGGAAACTGTATTTCCGCCAGGACCGGGCGGCCGTCCTGGTCTATTTCGAGCCATAAGGGCAGATTATAAAAATCGTTATAAGGATATCTTTCCTGCTGCCAGCCGTCGGCGTTAAGATATTGTTGAAAATAACCCTGCTGATATAGGAGCCCGACGCCGACCAGCGGCAGGCCCAGGTCGCTCGCGGATTTCAGATGGTCTCCCGCCAGTATTCCCAAACCGCCGGAATAAATAGGCATACATTCCGTCAATCCATATTCCATAGAAAAGTAGGCGATCTGGGGTGATTCATGCACGCCGTATTTAGCGCCAAACCAGGCGGACCCCGAAATATATTCGACGAGGTTTTTATAAACCCGGTTCAGCAGGGCGACGAAAGCGTCGTCCGAAGCGGCCTGGCTCAGTTTCTCCTGTGATATAAGCCCCAGCATCTTGACCGGATTATGTCTGGTTTCATTCCACAGATCGGGATCGAGTCTCCTGAAAAGATCAATCGTTTCCGGATGCCAGGACCACCGCAGATTATATGCCAGATCTTCCAGGGCTGAAAGTTCGCCTGTTAGAGTTGCTTTTATTCTGAAAGTGTCGAAAGCTTTTGTCATTTGTTTCTCCCTTAAGGCTCCATCTTATTACCTGCCCGGGATAATTACCGAACCGCCTGTTAATTCCTCCTGAATTATTTTCAGAACCGTAACTGTCAGAATTTCGAATCTATTCCGGATTCTAACCGGAGATTATAGAATCTCCTACCGGTACGCCCTTCATTTTTGGAGAATCTTTTACTTCGAATCTTTTGATATTCTCGTTAAAAAGCTTCGCCAGAATACCCGCTTTTTGGTCGTATTGTTCTTTGTCAGACCAGGTGTTTCTCGGATCGAGTATTTCCGACGGCACTCCCGGACACCCGGTGGGAACATTGACATGGAATACCGGATCGGCCATCATTTCCACATTATCGATAGAGCCGCTTAAGGCTGCGTTTATCATGGCGCGGGTATGGCTGATATCTATTCTTTTCCCCTCGCCGCAGGAGCCGCCAGTCCATCCGGTATTTACAAGCCAGCAGTTGACTTTGTGCATTCGTACTTTCTCCGCCAACAGGCCGGTATACGTTGTCGGATGCAAAGCCATAAAAGGTGCGCCAAAGCAGGCGGAGAAAGTAGCCCGGGGTTCATTTCCCATCCCTTTTTCCGTACCTCCCAGTTTCGCGGTATAGCCTGATATAAAATGAAACATGGCCATCTCAGGTGACAATTTCGCGATTGGAGGCATAACGCCGAATGCGTCACAGGTGAGCATGAAAATATTGGCAGGATGCCCGGACAGGGTACTTTTATAAACATTCGGTATGTGCGACAGCGGGTAAGCCGCCCTTGTGTTTTCTGTCAAATCGGCATCTTCAAGATCAATCCGTCCGTTATCATAAACAAAACCGACATTTTCTAAAACGGTCCCGAACCGTCTGGTTGTCTGGTAAATCTCGGGCTCTTTTTCAGCGGACAGCCTTATGACTTTCGCGTAGCATCCTCCTTCGAAATTGAAAATACCGTTTTCGCTCCAACCGTGTTCATCATCACCGATTAGCATTCGGTGAGGATCGGCGGAGAGCGTGGTTTTCCCGGTACCCGAAAGCCCGAAAAATAAAGCCGTATCTCCGTTGGCCCCTATATTGGCGGAACAGTGCATGGAGAGCACATTCTTCTGAGGTAAAATATAATTGAGAACCGTGAATATCGATTTCTTGATTTCTCCCGCGTAGCTGGTGCCGCCGATAATAACCATCTTTTTTTCGAGGTTTAAGATGACAAACGCTTCGGAATTAGTGTTGTCGATTTCGGGTACGGCCCTGAAATTCGGTACATGAAGGACGGTGAAAACAGGAATATGATTCTTTAGGTCCTCATTTTTTTGCTGTATGAACATATTTCTGGCGAAAAGACTGTGCCATGCGGTTTCGGTAACTATTCTTATGGGCATACGGTATTCAGGATCGGCGCCCGCGAAACAATCCTGGATAAAAAGATCCTTGCCCTGGAGATAGGCCAGTATTTTGTGAAAAAGATTATCGAATTTTCCCCGATCAAAAGGCTGGTTGGAATCGCCCCACCAGATAAGGTCCTTACTTAACGGTTCTTCGACAATAAACTTATCTTTCGCCGCCCGGCCGGTATACTGCCCGGTTCTAACTACAATTGGTCCAAGATGTGCGATATTGCCCTCGCCTCTTTTAATTATCTCTTCATAAAGGGCCGGAGTATGCAGATTCCAACATGTCCTGCCGATATTTTTAATCCCATGGTTTTCAAGACCATACGAACTTTCATATTTTTCTCGAGACATAATTCCCCCTATTTTTATGGCCAAGCACCGTTATCAGCGCTCTTTTAGAGGTACGCACTCATACTACCCCCGCGTTAATTATCGACCTTTTGAAGGGATCTTAAAATAGCCATTCGGGAATAGAAACAGTTATGGTGAAAAAAGAGACGTCCCCCCCCTCAAAAGGAAACGTCCATAGAACCTATTTTTATAACTGTGATTATTTTAAATACTTATCGAAAAACTCCACCATTTTTGTGTATTCGGCGATGGTGTTTTCTTTGTTCGCGGTTCCATGGCCTTCATTTGTGAAAAACAGGGTATCCGCTACTCCGCCATTATCTTTTACAGCGTTAAAGATTTGCCGGGCTTCACTGATGGGGACCCGAGGATCGTTGGCCCCATGGATCAATAGTAACGGAGACTTAATCCTGTCCGCCTTGGTGGTCGGAGAGATTGATTCCAGCCAGACTGAATCCGAAAGTGGTCCGTACTCGGCCTCCCTGATATAGCGTCGGTAATCTGCGGTATTCAATAAAAATGTCTTGAAATTGGAGATGCCCACCTGGGATGCCGCAGCGCCCCAGTAATCAGGATATTCGGAAATCGCCGCAAGAGTCGCATACCCTCCATATGAACCGCCCTTAATGGCTAGTTTTCCCTTTTCAGAATAGCCTTTTTCTATCAGGTAATCCGCGCCGGCCTTGTAGTCTTTGATGGAATCCAGTCTCTTGCGATGATTATCCAATGTCATATATTCACGGCCGTAGCCCTCGCTGCCGCGTACATTGGGAGCAAGCATTCCGTAACCGTTCAATAAAAAATACTGGAAATTCCTGTAGAATTTGGGTCTGTACTGCCCTTCGGGCCCGCCGTGAGCATGAATAATAAACGGTATTCTGTCACCTTTATATCCTGGAGGAAGAAACAGAAAAGCGGGGATTTCCCTGCCATCAAATGTCTTATACCTGATCAATTCCGGTTCGATAAAGATGTCGGGATTTATTCCAGCATAAGATGAGAAAGTTTTCTGCTCCAATTCTCTTTTGCTCCAATCCCAGACCCAGACATCATAAGTTTTCGTCGGCGATGAAAATGTAATTATCAGCCTGTTATCGGAGGCAAATACCGGTTGATCTACTATCCCGGATAGAGAAGGAGCCGGCAATTCCTTCATGATCGAAGTCTCCGCAATATGCAAAACGCCGTAGCCGTCCTCATTGGCTATCCACGCGATATAATTACCGTTCTCGGAAAGAGCCATATCATCGCCTGCAACCTCCCAGGGCGATTCCATATCGAAAAATTCCAATTTGTCTTTTTCGATATCATACCTGGCGGGCTTGATTAATTCTTTTTTGTTGAAATTGGAGGTCATCCAGATATATTTGCCGTCGGGAGTAAATCGTCCATCGAAAAAGTTATAATCGCCATCCGGATTTAGAACATATCTGGAATTGCCGGAGGATAGATCCATAATGATCAAATCGTTATCGACGTTTTTGGGCCAGGTTTGTATCAATAGATACCGGCCGTCTTTGGTGACATCCAGAACGTCGTTGATTCCCTCCATTTCCCTTACCAATTTTGACTGTCCGGTTTCCACATTCATGGAGTATATATTAAAATCTTTCAGATTCATTTCAGTCGAATAGTAATAAATCGTTTTGTTATCCGGGGCCCAGATCACCGAGCCGAAACGGACATCCGGCAGGTTTGTGAGGGCCTTAATCCTGCCGCTTTCGGGATCGAGCAAATACATCTGCCGTCGTTCATTGCCGCCGGGTGCGGCCAGAACGATAATTTTAGAGCCGTCATCGGACATGACGTAGTTGCCGATACCATCGGGGAAATATGTTAATCTATAAGGCCAACCGTGTTGATTGATACGATAAAGCTGCGGTTCGCCGGATATGGATGTCTTAAAAAACAGCTCACCGGTTACCGGTGAGACATGCCCTGCGCTGCAGTCCCCGATCAGCATAAAGGTCTGGATATCCGGAATATACCGATCATCCGCATTTAGAAGCGTACCTGCGGCCAAAATAATTATTGCAATAAATAAAATTGTTGTTTTACCCATCGGATTTCCTGCACCTTTAAAGGTTTAAATTTATAGAATTCGGTCTATCTTCCGATTTCGAGCATTCGCTCCAGCGCGGTCCTGGCGTCTTTCTTAATTTCATCCGGTACGATGATCCGGGTTGCTTTTTCGGGATTTTCGAGCGTGAAACAAAGATCGGCAAGCGTGGTCCTGAACATATTCGAACATACCGGGCAGGTGTCCCCCGCCAGTTCATAAATCTTTTTATCGGTATGAGTAACCGCCATTCTATGTATCAAATTCAATTCGGTTCCTACGGCGATAACCGATCCGGGGGGGGCTTCCTCACAATATTTTACTATAAACGAGGTCGATCCCACGGCGTCGGCCTTGTCGACAACCTCTTCAATACATTCGGGATGAACTACTATTTTAATTTTCGGATTCTTTTCCCGCCATAAGTCTATATGCTCCGGTTTGAATTTGGTATGAACGTAGCAGTGGCCGTGCCATAGAATTACCTTAGCTTTTTTCAGGGCATTCTCCTCGATACCGCCGCCCGGTTTTCGCGTGTCGTATAACACAACCTGCTTTTTCGGGACACCATATTTTTTCGCGGTGTTTCTGCCGAGATGCTGATCCGGGAAGAAAAAAAGCTTCTCAAACCTGTCGAAAGCCCACTTGAAAGCAGCGTCGGCATTGGATGATGTGCATATCAAACCGCCGTTTTTACCGGTGAAGGCTTTCAGATCGGCAGTAGTATTCATATACGATATGGGTACGACCTTGTTTTTACCCAGAATCGAATCAATATGATTCCAGGCCTCATAAACTTTGCTGGCGGGAGCCATATCGGCCATGGGGCATCCGGCGGTGGGGTTGGCGAGATAGACTTTCTGGTTGGGGGCAGTGAGTATGTCGGCCGCCTCCGCCATGAAATGTACACCGCAATAGGCGATCGTTTCCGCGTCCGGGGAGTTCGCGGCGATTTTCGCCAGGCCGTAGGAATCGCCCACCTTATCCCCCATTTGTACTACCTCGACCCGCTGGTAATGATGCGTGAGGATCAAAAGCTTTTTGCCAAGTTCGGCTTTCCTGGCCTGGATTCGTTTTATGAGATCGTTTTCGTCCGCGGTCCTGTACTCATCGGGAAGAACCGCAAATTGGGGACACATTACATCTCCGTTAAAAAATTCTCATCGATCTCTTTCTGGATCAACGCCTCGTGTTTTCGTTCTTCTTCAGCGAGAAACTCAAACATCTTTTTGGCCCCGGGATTCTGCATTATTTTAGCGCATTCCTCATAATACTTTCGCGCTTTCTGCTCCTGCTTCAGGGCAAGCCGGGCGGCTTCCTCGGGCGAAGTGTTTCTATTTACCTTAAGCTCAAATTTTCCTTCGCCACTATCGGTATCGGACATTGTGGTTCCTTCTGGTTTTTTATTAAATAAACACAAAAATCAGTGTTCCAGGTTTCTGCTTTAATTTTTAATAAACTCTTTTAAGGCATCTCCTCGAAATCGTCTTTTGACGCTCCACATACGGGGCAGACTTCGGGCGGTTCGTCCCCTTCATGAATATGACCGCAAATCTTACATACCCACTTTTTCATCATTCCTCCATAATCCCGGTATCGCCCATGGAAAACCAGTAAAGATCGCCGGATAGCGCCGATTTTTCCGCCATCAACATATTGTAATGCCCGTCCTCCTCCACGGCGAGTTCCTCGAATGCCCTTCTTGTTTTCGAATCTTCGGTGATTCTCGCCCCGCGAGCATAGAATTTCGCCGACAGCAGTTCGGCCTCGATAGCCATATCCAGAAGCTTTAGAAGATCGGTCCTTTCAGTAAGATTCATCGAGCTGATCGCTTTGACTATATCCGGCACCCCTTTTTCAGGCAGGTCTTGCGGTTCTTTTTCGAGAATTCTACGGTAGAAATCGCAGACAATACGCTCGTGCCGTTTCTCATCGTCGGCCAGAGATACGATTTTTTTCTTTACCTCGGGATTGGTAACCTTTTCGGAGAGTTCAAGATAGAATTTGCGACCCTGGATTTCGGTCCTCACGGCCATCCCCAGGACGTCCTCTATGGTCAATTTTTCGATTTCCATCCTTTTTTCTTTTCCTCTAATTGCGATTAGTATCTAAAACCATTTATAAAGCATTAATTTATAATGTAAACACGTTTAGTCAAGTAAAAGCGGAAAGGGAGGTAGGTTACCAAGCGGGCACTTGGTAACCAGATGGTGGACCGTCGTGGCAGACTTGACCCGGTATCCATAAATCAACCGTACTGGAACGCATAGGAATAAAACGAGAAATGAACCGGCATTGCTGTGGTTGGCAGACGTCCCCGTCTGCCAACGAAAATGTCGGTGCACCGGGAGGTATGCCGACCACAAAAAGCAATTACGCCAGCGTCAGGATGTCATTTCATTCCATCCTGACGTATAAAAAAACTAAATAGTATTTAATCTACAACTTCTTCTGGATGAGGATAAAATTTCATATCGGCAAAATCAAAATAATACATCGTCCTATATAGTTTATCTCTTTTATTATCTTCTGTATAGTATTGTATTATCGGTACAAAATTTAATATCGACCGTTCCCGCATAGATTTATTTTCGTCGATTATTATATTTGTGTCAATTCCCGCATTATCAAGATCCTTTTTCAGATCATAGTTGCCTTGGAATAAACCGAGAGGATTCATAGACCATTCTCTTTTGCCATTATAAAGCGAATCTGTGACAGGAATCTTTGAACCTTTATATTTAAAGATTAATTCAATTTTAACTTTGGTCTTTATAGGCTTATGATTTTGCATAACTATGATTATCTTAAATGGCCTAGGCCTTATATTAACAGGTAAATCAGCGTCTATACTTCTAAAAGTACACGATATTAAAGGATTCTCAGACTTTTCAAGTGAAGTCTTTGTCAATTTAGCCATTTCTTCATTCATCTTCGCTATAATGTGAGTATCACGCGCATACAAAATTAAAGCCACTAATGTAATTGATAAAACAATCGTACTGGCAAAAGCAGGTTTAAACAAATCAGTTATATTAGCCAAAATTAAAATAATAAGATATAATAGTAGAGAGTAAATAAATTTATTTACATTCCTCCATAAGAAATTTTGAATTTTATTTAGATCTATCATTTTGCTACGCTTTGTCGCGTTTCTCATTCGTTTCTCTCATTCGGAACCCGACTAACTTTTAATCCTTCCTACAGCGGTATATTCCCGTGCTTTTTGGGCGGGTTCTGGTCGCGTTTGTTTTCCAGCATGCGCAGGGCGCGGATCAGGCGCGGACGGGTGGTCTCCGGTAGGATGACATCGTCGATATAGCCGCGCTCGGCGGCCTTGAAGGGCGAGGCGAACATCTGGCGGTACTCCTCCTCCTTCTGTTTCAGCGCCGTTTCGGGATCGTCGGCGGCGGCGATCTCCTTCTTGAATATGATCTCGGCGGCTCCCTTGGGCCCCATCACCGCGATCTCCGACGTCGGCCAGGCGTAGTTGATATCACCGCGGATATGCTTGGACGACATGACGTCGTACGCGCCGCCGTAGGCCTTGCGGGTGATGACGGTGAGCTTGGGCACGGTGGCTTCACAATAAGCATACAGCAGTTTCGCGCCGTGCTTTATTATGCCGCCGTGTTCCTGCGCCGTGCCGGGCAGAAAGCCGGGGACGTCCTCGAAGGTCACCAGGGGGATATTGAAACAGTCGCAGAAACGTACAAACCGGGCGCCCT
>CP070742.1:3215630-3244511 GCA_020348065.1 Candidatus Zixiibacteriota bacterium | reverse complement strand
TCTAACGGTTGGGGCGTTTCAACCCAGGTGAAGGATGATCCAAAACGCTCTTCGCCAAGTGTTGTCCAAGCGTCCCAACCTATTTTTTCGCCTCCTTGAAAATATTTTCTATTATTATACTTATTTCTCCGTCAAAAGTATGCCACCTCTTGCGCTAACAATTCAAACTCACTTCAACAACATAATTTTTATGGTTTTTGTTATACCCCCTGTTTCCATACGTGCGAAATAAACTCCGGAGGGATGATCCTTTGCGCTCCAGTAAACGGCATGCACACCCGGTTGTTTATTTCCTTCATAGAGTAATTCAACCTCCCGACCCAGGATGTCGTAGATGCTAATCGATATGTATGATGCTTCGAGTAGCGCAAATTCTATATTCGTGCTGGCGTTAAAAGGATTGGGATAGTTCCGCAGAAGAGTTGACTTTTCCGGTAATGAAAATTGGAAATCATCAACCAACTGCAAAGTGGAATCCCCGCCGCCGTAGGCGCCCATGTCGCTCGGTAAAAATCCTAATCCCCAATCACATTCGAGTAAATAATCCTGGATAGTAGGATCACCGACGTCGATGCAGGGAGAATCGTAGGGATCGCCGCAGTAGGTGGCCATGAGATGGAAATCGCCTCCGGCCGTATCGCGGAAAAGGGGATCGATATCGATATTGCCCACGCCCGGCCAGCCGCCCTCAACATCGCAATATAAAATCTCCAGAGGCCTGTTACCTTCATTAAAAATCTGGGGATTATAATTGGCAAAGTTTCCCCAAATTATGTTGTTTTTAAGGATATTCGGTATTTGATTAGACGTATTATCGATGTAAATGCCCCCTCCGTTATATGCTCTATTATATGCTATGATATTATTGATAAAGGAGTTATTGGAACCAGCCAAGTAAACACCGCCGGCAAAAGATCCTGTCTCGTTAAATGTAATTATATTATTATAAACACCAGTGTTGAATCCAAATAGAGCAAGCCCTGAACCTTCGAATCCGCCCGAATTAACGTTTCCATTATAGGTTATTTCGTTATATGCCACCAAACCGCTGTCTTCTACCGTAATAAAGAAGCCACTTCTACCCGCCCATCCCAGATTTCCCCTTAGAACATTTTTGCTTATGGTCGCAACCGATGAACTTAGAAGTACTGCACCGACGCCATAGGATAGATTATTCTTTACTATATTTTCTTTGAAAACGATATCGGTGCAGTATGTACACTCAACCGCCCCGGAATTACCAGAACCTAATGGGTAAAATGTAGTATCGTTTTCAAATATATTGTTTATAATCTCCGCTTTCCCGTTATCAATACAGAAACCGGAATAAATGCCTGAACCTCCAAATGCACAAAAATTATTTGATACGATAGAGTTTGATATATATATATTTGCACAATAAATGAAAATGCCTCCCCCGAATCCTCTTAATGACCTGTTATTAGATATACGACAATTCCTTATATTCAAATCGGTTAATTCACAGTGAATTGCCCCGCCTGATCCAATAAATATATCCTCAATATTGACATATGCTTTTTCTATGACGCAGTATGAAAACTCACAAGTGGTATCGGCAGAATATATATCGATTCCGTTCCAGACCCTGCCAAAAGCGGAGGTAAATATGATAGAATCCTCCTCAGTCCCAATTGCCCTTATAAAAGCCGCCGAGGTATCAAGCGTAAGCGCGTAATAATCCTGAAACTCTATATAGCATCCCGGCCCGATAATAAGCGAGGAATCGGGCGGCACTCTGAGTTCGCCTATTACCTCAATCGGGTTCATCGTCGAATCCCAGACGCCCCAGACGTCGCCATAGACCTGGGCAGCTTCGGAAACCGAAGCGGGGATATTGATAACAAATATCAATGAAAAGATAATTATTTTGTTTATTTTCATCTAACCACCGTAAATTCTTCTTAACAATAATATAACAATAAAGCCCCAGAAATCAAGAGACTTCTGGGGCTCATAAATCTAATTTTCAGAATCCTTTGATTTGGCAATGATTTGCTTGGTTTTTGATAAAAGCGATGAACCAGTCGGGCACGAAGAGCAAAGTAGCGGAGCCGGACCGCCCTTGAAATAGTTGGAAAGATAAGTAAGGTCAAGCCCATTGCATGCACAGCTGCCATTTGCATCGGCGGCATGATAAAGAAAATCCTCATCCACACACATACAAGAATCCGGCGGCTGCGGCCCTCCCTGAAAGTAACTACTTAGGTAAGTTACATCCAGTCCATTAAGAGTCCCGCTTCCATTGGCATCACCGGCCACGGCGTCATCGCAGTATGTCACGACATCTATGGTATCCACTGAAGAAATGTAATTGATTTTTGAGCAAAACACCTTCAACAATCCCTCTAAATCCGGATCTATTGGCAAGTATGCTCTACCGGTGATGTCTGTTTCATCTCTCGAATATACTTCATCTCCTTTGGAAAGAGTCACCATGACATCGACTACCCCGATCTGCGAGACATCGTCCTTTACTCTAATCATCACAGTTTCGACAACATCTCGAAACACCGAATCAGGACATTCTACTATGAATTCGCCGGGCTCATCTGTCCAAACCGGCATGCTTGGATCACCGAAAAATGTATTGCCGTAGACTATATCACGATAAGGTGCATTGGGGGGTTTCAAGGCGTAGTGGACTACTCCAAATCTATGTTGATAATCCTCGTCGCAGAGCAAATCAAATCTCGTAATCTCAAGGTACTTTGAGGAATTTACCCATCCCCAACGTGTATTGTAAGTTCCTGCAACAGGACCTCCTTCAAGTGTCAATGCGTCTTCCGCATAACATGGTGTCCAATATGAAATCAGATCTTGTACATCCAGAAAACCCAGGTAACAGGAATTCGCAGAATGAACATATTGTTTGTACCCGTTTGCAAAATCACCCAACCAACCATATTCGGTCATCCACGTTAATTGAAAACCAGGAAGATCCGGATCCGGAGTTCCGGGCCCTGACCAACCATATCTATTGTACAAACCGCTCCTGGACGCGAAATATTCATAGTTCCCATGATGCAAGCTTATTAAAATGCCGGGAGGATTGCTGTTTAGATAATCGATATAATCTTCACCGTATGGCCACCATGGACTCGGATCTTCGCCCGAATCCAATTCCCGCAATCCCGTGATATCTACATCAAAGAAGTTGGAAAATACAGGCTCGATTTGCTCTGGTTGATTACGATCGGTCATTTGGTCGCTGGCAGAAATAATTACATCGGACAAGTAACCATAGCTTCCATTTCCAGGATTATCTTCATAGATTACTAATTTTGACTCCCAATCCAAAATATCACCAGTATTGCCTATAGGAACTCTTCCGACAAAAATGTCGGCGCCGATATCTGGACGGTCATGGTATGACTCTCCATATACTCCGTCATTGTCATAGTCCCAATCGCCATCTACGTCGGCGAAATACAGATCGCATATTTGTTGCAATCTGACCGGTGGAGGGTCGTTAGTTACGTTTCCGGGGTATGCATATCTGAAAGGAACAATATCGGTATTACCCATAAGGATTACGTAAAGAGCGCCATCTTCATATTTGTCAATTATGAAGTCTCGCAGTCTTTTAGCGTTATCTCCGGAATAATACGGATAGATGTCATTTTGAAGTGTATAAATCCTGGCCAACAATCCCTGTGACTCAAACCGATATTTTAAATCTGTACAGTATGATTGCAATCCGTATGCCGTAACAATTATATAATCTGAAGGTATGTCGGGAGGTACGGTTGGATAGTTGTAGTCATCGATAGTCGGCGGTTCGGGTAGATTTGATTCGACGTCACTCGGATTTTCTACAATCCCTTTAAGGTAGTCCTTTATAAATTCATGTGCAAAGGTACTCCTGGCATCAGCAACAACCGGCGATTTCGACGCAGAAGAGGTGTAAATAGTATATGATATGCTGGTGTAAAGATCCACCTCGTCATCATCTACATCATACTGTATTGGCCTTGCCACAATCGTTGCCATACCCATGCCGAAGGAGAAATACAGAGGCTCGATTACGTCAACTAACGAAATATTGCTGGGATACGGCAAAGTATCACCGTAAATAACGGGTAACGGAGTAACAAAGTCAGGCTGTGTGGAATCGACATGTGTAGCCCATGGCGTTTGTTTGGGGTAAACAGGATAGCTAAGCGTGAAAAGGGTACTGCTGGAACTTGAAGATATTATCACAGAATCGACTTCCTCATCCTCGGGAAGGCTATAGACATACGCAAAAGCCGGCAATTCTGGAGCCCCCTCTTCATCAATATTAATCTGATGGGTAAGACTGGAACTTATTCTAATATATGAATTTGAATCCGGCGCGACGACTACAGTCGAGTCGAAATCGTCTGACGAATAGGTTTGCGTATCCGTTATATTGGCATGGCCAACTCCAAACAGCATGCAAATCAATAAAATATATGCAAAAACCTGGAACTTGAGATTATTCAAATTAATCTCCTTGAAAAGACGTGTTTAATTTATGCGTTTCATTTAGTTAAATGAAACGCTGCGGCCAAAACCTGATTTCCCGCAATTAAAAGTTTGATTTTTACGGACTTATAGAATATTTTTAACTAAAATTGAGAGTTTCTAACGGTTGGGGCGTTTCAACCCAGGTGAAGGATGATCCAAAACGCTCTTCGCCAAGTGTTGTCCAAGCGTCCCAACCTATTTTTTCACCTCCTTGAAAATATTTCCTTTAAATATTTCCTATATTTATTTTACAATATTCAAAATAAAATAAGTGGACAATATTGTCAATACGACATTATTACGTAAAAAATGCGTATGAAGCTATACGCATCATGCTACTTTTTGGCAATATTAGAGGTTTTTTGGAGCTCCCCTTTTAGCAAGCGATTTCTAAGAGAGTTGTTGTGGTCAAGTTATAGGTTTATTCTATCTGGTTCGGCGGGTAACATGCTTTTTGCAATCATAATATTCTCACATACATCCCGATAAATTCGCGAATGGCGAAAGTTCATTAAATCTAATTAGCGTCGTTTGTTACATTGATAGAATAGCTTTCTACTCTACTCAGAATTCAAAGAATTTGTGTTTAATCCCGAATATCCAATTGGACCGCCAAATTTCCCTGAATCCGATCACTGATACGTTCTTAAAACCGATGCTCAAACCGCCATATAGGCGCTGTTGAGAAGATATTGCTGCGGTTAATCCTATGCGCCACCTTCCTGATCGTCGTTCTATGGGCGACTGCGATGTCCGCTCGAAGCCTAAAGGATCTATCGGCAATCTATTCCTATATGAGAATTCTTCCGGCCAGTGAAAGACCCCATAAACGCGAACTCCGAACCTCTCCCCTTCCGGGCCAAACCACTTCGAGGTATCAACCTTGATCTGGCTGATAATTGCTGGCTCAGGTCCCATTTCGACAGGCTCGAGATAAACGGTATCATATTCCGTTCTCACTGGCCCGGGTACAGGATAAGGGTGAGATACGGTGTCCACGCGAATCTCGCTATATTCCCCGATTCCGCTCAAGCTGTCGAATTTCTACAATAAACGCGATAAAAAACCTCAATTCAAGATCATGGTTCTGCAAATGTACTATTTGCGGAACCACATTTTTTATTGATTTTTCGCGGGGATTCCTCATACTTCTGTAGGGCTTAGATGGCAAATCTTTTCTTCAAAGACGGCAAATGGTGGCTCAATTACCGTGTCAACGGCCGGCGGTACCGGCGTTCGACGCGGACTGCTAATAGAAAGCTGGCGGAAACTATGCTGAAGGAACTGGAAGTCAAGCTCTTTAAGGGTGAAGATCCCGATCCAAAAGTCACAACAACCGCAACGAGCCTGCCCGATTTTCTTAGACGTTTTAAAGAATATTATATAGGTAGAAATTCCGGTGATATTCACGGAGAGATTTCGCGGCTCAATATTATGCAGGAATTTTTCGCTCGAAAGAATATTTCAAGCATTAACAAGATTTCTCCAAGCATAGTTGATGAATTATTTACGGTGGTTTTAATTGATAAAAAACCCAAGACGAAAAAGAATTATCTGGGATTATTAAAAACCGCGATGAATAAGGCAGTCGAATGGAACTTGATAGAAAAAAATCCAATCGCAAACGTAAAACCGCCAAAGGTAGTCAAGACATTTCATTTCTTCAACAAAAAGGAAATCGAGCAGCTCTTGGATAACGCGAACGAGCCGTTGAAAACCGCAATTATAATCCTGGTCAATACTGGATTAAGAAGGACCGAGTTGTTTAACCTCAGATGGAAAGATGTGGACTTGAAAAATAAGAAAATAAGGGTATGGCCATATGACAATTTTACTCCTAAGGGAAAGAGGCCACGATCTATACCGATTTCCAAATCTCTCCAGAATGTTCTGGTGCCACTATCAAAGGAAAATCCAGAATCAGAATTCGTTTTCAGGCCATATTCGCATGTTCATACGATTTATAAACAATTTAAGGATCTGCTGGAAAAATCGGGATTACGGGGTAGTCTGCATGATCTGAGGCACACCTTTGCCTCGCATCTGGCTATGGCAGGAGTCCCTATCCCGGTTATCTCAGAGCTCTTGGGCCACTCGGATATTACCACAACCATGATCTACGCCCACCTCTCCCCCGATTCGCATCAATCCGCGATAGCCAAATTACCCTTCTGATCGTGACCATATCGTGACCAAGACCGCCCTAAGTTAACATATTTGACCATATGAGAACATATATGATTCGACCTCGTAACCCACTGAAAAATGGTCATATATGGTTGATGCTTAACGATTTAAATCAGAAAAAAAGAAAGCGGAGGACGAGGGATTCGAACCCCCAAGGCCTTTCGGCCGGCGGTTTTCAAGACCGCTGCCTTACCAATTAGGTCTAGTCCTCCGGATTATTCCGTTGTCAAACGCGGCCAATATATTTATCGACCGCCGGGAAACATAAATTGATCGAGGCTAAACGTCAAGAAAATAAAGAAGTCGCCGATCCAGACCAACCGCAAGCGCGTTTTACAGATGCGGCTTTATTTCAAAAGGAGCATCTTTCTAATATCCGAAAAACTCTCGGTTTCCAGCCGGTAGAAATAAATGCCGGATGCGATATCGTTTCCCTGCCGGTTCTTGCCGTCCCAGATGATCTCGTGATATCCCGCGGCTAATTCGCCGTTAATTAATACGTTTACCGAACGGCCGAGGATATCGAAAATCTCCAGCCTGACGTCGGATTTGACCGGCAGCCCGAATTTGATGATGGTATTGGGATTGAAGGGATTGGGATAGTTCTGGCAAAGAATGAATCTTTTGGGCAGGACAATATTATTTTCATCAACTCCCGTCATACCAAAAAACTGCCCGAGTATGACCTCCATATTATCTCGAAGATCATTCCTGTTCCAGCGATATGAGCGTCCCGCGATATACACAAATTTCCCCTGCCCCGGCGGTTCCGCGATAAATCCCCCAGCATAGTCGTCCAGACTATAATCAGATGGTTTCCATAGTCGCGTCGTATGTGGGCCGGTAATAATGGGAACATAGCATAAAGACTGACTTGCAGTACCGATACTGATATCGATTAGATTGGCGTGAGTAGAAATCAAATGTGTTGAGGAAGGCCACATCTCCCAGCTGGTGGAATCGATTCCCGCGAAATTTGTCAGTTCACTATTAAAGAAATAATGCCCATGCTTTGTCGGAAGCACCACGTAACCACCGGTTTCCAAGAAATTCACTATACTATCGAGGTTGTCTTCCCAATACTCAAGATCTCCCGAATAGTTATTTCCCGCCCAGATGATGGTCTGAAAGACATCAAATAGAAATGCCGGAAATTCGCCCTCGCCGAGTATGATACCGGGATCAATCACGCCGGCCGGTCTGTTATCAAAAAGATCCCAGAAAAAGTAAGGATAATTACCGGTAAGAGTATTGTTATCATAAAAAGCATACACCTCCCCATACGTATCCCAATCAATTCCATTTACGACCAGTATGCCTTCACGCCCTGGCGCATACGGAAATGCGTATACCGTATCGGAATTATAGCTTTCGATACCGAAGTCGCTGATAGAGGTTAGGTAATATGAATATACAAGCCTGTTGGTAACGCTCAGGTCGGTATACGTTGAATCGGTATATGGCACGGTCGCCAAGAGATTGAAGTTGCCGTTATATCCGAACGCTTTGTAAATTTTATAATTCACGATTGCGGGATCGTCCGGACGTTCCCAGGTTAAAGCAACCTGCCCATCGCCGGATTGAGCGTCAGGATTTTCGGGCCTTTGTGGTCGGCCGGCAATTTCACTTGCGATATTCGAATAATAGCTAATCTGGCCGGCGAAATCGATGCAGGATAATCTGTAATAGTAAGTTGTGGCAGGAGTTGTATCCTCGTCAATATAATTTCCCTCATCGGAGGCAAGCATGGCAATTTGAAAATAGTTCAAGCTATCTATTGACCGATATAAAATAATCCGTACAACGTCGCTTTCATCTATACCATCCCATGTTATCTCAATATCTCCTCCCAATATGGAAACCGCATTTACCCTCCATGGCGGCAATGGAGGCGGATCTACATAGTATGTACAGCCGAATTCATCCCTCAGTATATTGGTCATTGTCTGCTGAGCACCCAGATTTGGCATAAAATACAGGCTGAAATTCATCAGGGCAGAAATCGCCGTGCCGCCCGGCCTATAAATGATACCCACCGGCTGTTGATAAACCTCGAGCGGAGGTGGGTTTCCATCAACCCATAAGCCCCATGTAAATAATGTATCAACGTCTGGCCTTATTGAATAAATGGCTATGGCATAATCGTTCTGATCGCCATTCTTGGCGACATCGATTTTCATCGAATCGGGATAGCCCGGTTCGGCCCCTACCGCCCAGGTGAATCTATACCAGTAATCCCAACAATATTCTGTCGAATCGACACCGAAATATTCATATTCAAAATCGCCCGGCTGCGGCCAAGGCGGATAATTATTTTCCAGGTCTAATAGGATAAATTGTCCGATTGCCAACAGCCTTCCGCCATTTTCCATATAATAGTGAAGTGAACTCTCCTCCGGGTTGCCTATCTCAAACCACCACGTCATATCCGAAAGCCCGACATCGCCATCCGAGGCGAATACAACCGCTTGATAGTTCAATATTGTTGATGAATCGATCATGCCCGAATCAGCTATGGACCAGACGTCATAATCGAAATTGTATACGCCCCATCTTTCATAGAAACGTCTTCGTTTCTGGAAATCGGGATTACTATATTGATCCCGATCTACATAATCGTCAACCAGCAATACTCTCCCGTTTTGCGACGGATTGGGCATAACCTCAACTTCGCCGGAGTAGGGCGATTCATAACCCTCTTTTATAGTGGTTGCGACGTAGTAATAGGCCTGGTAATTTGTCACATTATTATCGGCATAGCTGTTTCCGGGATGATTAACCTCGGCGATCTGCGAATAGGGTCCGCCGGACAAAATGCTGCGATATAACTTATAGGAGGTTGCGCCGTCTATGACGGACCATGATAAATCCACATGATTATTTCCCGGAATGGCCCTGAAATCGCCCGGAGGGGGTGGGAGGGTCGTTGCCATTGCGATCCGGGATGGCATGCTTTCATTGGCGCCGAGGTCTTGCGAAACGACATAAAAATGATAAAAATCCGGGCTGGCATCGGCAATTGTATAGGTGGTATCGGTTATTCCCCCCGCGGCCAGATTCCAGTTGGCTCCGTTATCGGTTGACTGGTATATATTGTAGCTAGCGAAATCGGAATCGCTGATTGCGTACCAGGTAAAATGTATGTCGTCTTCAACGGTATTTACGCGGAAGTCGGGAGGCGTTGACGGTGGCAAATCGTAATAAACATAATTATTCTGGTATAACAAATGGGCATTATTAAGATTCGATCTCATGCCGTACAAGCCATTGCCAATTCCAAAAGCAAAAGCAATCTTTATCGAATCATCTGCGGATATTTCAAAGGGCCCCAGCTTTTGAAGGAATCGAAAATCGTGTGGCGACGGTGGCGGATCGAGCCATGCGTCGTCGCGCATCAGAATCATCCAATCTTCATCCAAACCCGGATCGGAATTCCAATCCCACCAACCGTGGCCCTGTTGTACCGACGGCGTCGAGCTTCCCGTAATCGGCGGACAGTATAAAAGACGTGAACCTATATAGCCGCGGCTTTCTTTCGGAGTATGCCTTCCCCCGATATCATTTCCGGGGAAAGCCGGGCTATCGCCGTCATACATGTAGGATATATATTCGCCGGTTACATCGTCCCGGTAGTAATCCACCAAATCATCACGATAGTAACCCCCAAGACCGATTCCCCCCTCTGCTCCCGAGACATCGCAGTCGGCATGGAGGGCGA
Organism: Candidatus Zixiibacteriota bacterium; assembly: GCA_020348065.1. Taxonomy (GTDB): domain Bacteria; phylum Zixibacteria; class MSB-5A5; order UBA10806; family UBA10806. The sequence continues at coordinate 3,234,097 of CP070742.1, read as the reverse complement.
CATAGACGGAATCAATGGCGTTCTGATTTAAATTGACGATCCAGAACTCATAAATGATGAAATCGTCGGCATCGGTTTCATCCCAGGCATAAGAGTATTGATGCACTCCGAGGTAAAGTTTATCCTGGGGCGGCACAAGCGGCGAATCGTCAGAGATGTAGAAATCAGTGTCGAAATCGGAGATGGCCTGACTTACAATTAATGTATCGGACGTATCAGTAGACAGGTGCAGCAGTTTATCGCCCCGGCCAATCCTTAGAGAAGCAAAGTATAGATAAAGGTTGTTTAAATAGATTTCCGGCTCCCGCCAGGTCATCGACGGCAATACCGCGGTGTCGTCTCCAAAAAGAATTGTCCACTCATTTGTGCCACCCGGCAAAACAGTGTTATTGGTGATCCTGTTATGGACCTTACCCACATCGCAAACGACTTCAAAAGCAGTCTCGATATCATGAATTTCGGGCAGGCTATCGCGCGGAGAAATCAGATCAGGATTTGTCGCGCCTTCGGGAGATAAACGCAGGCACAACAAAAATCCAACCGTAATAAAAAAGATGTGAGTTTTTGTAATCATAATAACCCCCGGTCACCCTTAAAGGATTTATGGATTCTCTATTCTATGATAATGTTGGAAGAAAAATAGTCAAGACGTTTTTAACAAATAAAAATGGAGGATTACCGGTGCAATCCTCCATATGATTTTCTGATATAGCAATAAGCTATTTTATCAAAACCATTTTCCTGGTAAGCGAGCCGGTATCGGTTTTCAATCTGTAAAAATATATTCCAGCGGAAACCGGGCTTCCCGAATCATCTCTGCCGTTAAAGATAACGGTATATTCGCCCGCACCGATTTCGCTATCAATTAACGTACGCACTTTCATCCCCAGAATGTTATATATACTTAATTCGACAAAGCTTTTTTCGGGAATGGTGTATAATATGGAGGTTTGCGGATTGAAGGGATTGGGATAATTCTGATCTAAAGCAAGACTCATCGGTATAATAGGATCGTCGATGCTGGTCGGCGCGTTCACTATAGCCGCTTCCCTATTGGAGTAACCGGACCACTGGTCTTCGGCATCCTTCGCGCGCGCCAGATAATAATATTCCCCGTTCTGACGGCCGGTAACCAGGAATTCGGTTTGGATTATATCAGAACCCAATATTACCTCATTTTCGAAAGTCTCAACCGGGTAAAAATCGTCGGCATAAAGACCGGGATAGGCCAGGCTGCCGTCCGTGACATAACGTACCGCCAGTTGCGCGAATTGACCGGTATAATCATCAAGCGGGAATATACCGAGAACCCAGGCGTTCGAGGTCCCCGTTATTCCGTTACCCTGATTTAAGCCATGCGGGTTATCGTCGGTGGTGACGTTTCCTTCCAGATTAACGAAGGTATTGCCGCCGTCGGTGGAAAGCGAAACATACCCGTAATCATAATTCGGCTCGATACTGTACCAGAGCCAGACAAACAAGGTATCATCGCCGGCTATGGAAACTCCGTTTTCGAGCATCGCGCTGCCGTTATAGCCGTTATACAATCCCGAGAACAGAGAATAGCTTCCGGTATGGGCCCGAGCGGCCGATCTCTGGAATCCGTTCAATATCCAATTAGAAGTACCATCTTCAAAACCATCTTCCACTCTATCCATTCCCGAAAGCTCCTTCAACTCATAGGCGACGGCAGGATTCAAAGTGTCGTCATGACTCCAGGACACGGTGAACGAATCGGTGAGTACCTCCCCTATGGGATTTAGAACCGGAGGTAACGGAGGGGCGGAAGCGTAGGGATTCGCGGAGACTTCCGTCAAATACAGAAGCGTGGGAAAAATTTCGCTCCAGAGTACCGGTATACGGTTGGGATCGGGCCAGAAACCGTCCTGCCAAGTCCCTATTTCCGCCACGAATCCGAGTATTTTCGGCTTTTCGATTTGCTCGCCGTACTGCCAGTCGTTGGCATCGCCGTTTACATAGTAAAGGATCTCCCAGGCGGTACCGTACTCATAATTATTTACGGCGGTGGCGGAATCCCCGATTGTCGAAAGCAGCAGGTTATCTGGCGTATAGACATTATCATATCCCCAGGAATATAGAAAATAATCGCCGTAAGAATGAAGATTCAATATTATGCTGAATTCGCGCGAAATGATAAACTGCCTCAAGGAGTTGGTTTCGGGTTCGGAAAATGCAGCCGCTCCCCGATAGGTCTCATATTCGGGATCGGGCGACGATCCGATATTATCATATCCCCATTGATATCCCCAATTTCGATTGAGATCGACATTGCCGGAGGGATTCATGTTTTTGCGATGCATGCCGCCGCCATTGGGGCTGGTAATACGGTTGTATTCATATCCGTCCGGATTTACCACCGGAACGAAATAGATCTCGCGGTTATCTACAAGATCGGTTACCAACGGGTCCACACTGTAGTTGCCGCATAGATAAGACATATATCTTAGAGAGACCTCCAGTCCGATAGGCTCCCTGGCGTGGATCAGCGCGTTTATGAAAAATTCGGGCTCATCCTCGTCGATATCGGGATTGTCGGATATTTTGACCATCCATAAGGGACGTCCCTCGATTGAATATCCCACCGAATCTCTTGCCGTCATCAGATTAGGATATTCAAGCTGAAGGGAGTCCATGAAAGCGATCGCCTCGTCGAGTGTCGGGAATCCCCCCATGGTGGCGCCCAGAGGAATACGGGATTGATAAAATCCCACCAGGTCATCATGCACAATTTCTACCTTAAGGCCGGCGGATACCAGCCTATCATAATCAACGTCATCCGCAACGATTTCAGCGAATTCGCCTTTAGATACAAAGGCGATATCGAAATGACCGGCCGCCAGAAAATCAAGAGCTTTATTATTCTGAAAATCAACGCGCACAAGCATCGGCCTTTCACGGGTGGCGGCATATAAAAAAGAGGTGAAAATTACTGAAACAAGAATTAATAATATTATTAATCTTTTCATCCCAGACTCCCTTTTATCCTGAAAACCGATTTTATTAATTAACCGGTTCCGTTAACTTTTCATTACACGCCAAATATGCGGCAATTATTGTATTTGTCAAGTATGTATATAAAATGAAATAGGGCCGGATTAAATCCTCGGCCCCATTACACCTTTATCATAGCAACAACAACCTAAACCGTTAAACCGTCCTGCGCGAGATTTTCATTTACCGGAATCCATTTCAGTACAAACGGGATCTTCCTTTTGTAACCAACCGCCAGATTCAAATAGGGTTCCAGATCCTTCGGAGCTTTGGCCAATTGATTAACCTGACCGATAACTTTATGATTATCCCCGAAAATCTCGATCCTTTTATTTTTAAAAAGATGAGGGTTCAATTCGACAAATTCCAATAGCGCAAGCAAACTGGCATATTCGCATTCGTCCCGGTTTCCGTTAAACTGAGCCCGGAAGGTAATACCGATATCCGGAATTGTAAAACTTACAAGACCGTTATGCCCGTCGGCGCCTGTATTTTCTCTGGTTTGTCCACGATAAAAGCATCTCATAGCTGCCTCCCAGTCTATTGCCTACAATAGCATTTTGAGCAAATGCTATGCCTGCGAAATCGTGACCGGATCAAACCTCCATCGAGAGCCGCTGCAAAAGCCCGCGCCGGTCGTAACCTAAAATAAGATTGACGGTTAGCATGGTAAACACCACCTCGCTCTCTTTAAAACTACTCCCTTTCGTCTCTATCGATATTCAATCCTCCTATTTTGTTTAACCTTCTTTACATGCAAATTGTTTCAGACGATCTGCACAAATATGCCGGTTATTCTGTAAACAAACAAGATTTGGGGCAAAGAAAAACCCCCCGCCGAACGCAGGGGGTTTTGTATTGGGTATTCAGGCGAATTTTTATTTCAGCATCATCATTTTCTTTGTGAGGATATGATCTCCGGCGGTAAGCATGTAGAAGTACACTCCGGATGCTACCCGTTTTCCGCTCCGGTCGGCGCCGTTCCATGTCACGGATCTATATCCCGCTCTCATATCTTCATCTATAACCGTAGTTACTTTCTGTCCAAGGATATTGAAGATTTCCAGCTTTACGCGAGAATCAGCAGGAAGGTCAAATTTGACTTCCGTGTTCGGGTTGAAAGGATTCGGATAATTCTGGTGCAACGCGAATTTGGTCGGCAACCCGGCAGCATCATCCTCCAGGCCTGTAACATTGATCTGGAACGTAACAGGTACGGTTATCTGGTCGACCATATGATTCATATCGTATCCCGTTACGATAAGAGATCCTGTATGAGTCCCCTCATCAAGTACGGTAGCGTCAAAAGAAATCTCTACATTAAAATTGCCGCCAGGATCTATTGTGCCTGAAACGGGATCGGCCATAAGCCAACTCTTTATCAGGACAGCCATATTATTATGGACATAAGGCTGGTTATACGCGATTTGTAGGGCGATAGTCCTGATGCCGTTCTGGATGCCGATGGTTGAAGAGTCAAGAGTATTTCCCATATTGGCGTAGTTAAAGGTTATGGTCCCGTCCGAGCGGAGTACCACCTGGAAAGTATGTGGTCCGTCGCCGTTATAAGGAGGTATATTTATCCAGGAGACCACCGCCATGCTGTCATCTGTGTAATACCATATCTCGCCACCCGCGGCGGGATTCAGATCATCCCAGAAGGGGCCGATAAAATTCGCAGGCGAAAGGGGGTTTAGCAGCGGGTAGTTGAAAAAGGTCGTAGCCATGCTCGTAAAACTGATCCATCCATTGGAGCAAACCCTGAAGCTGTTGAACGTCAGATTGTAGAATGGGAAGCTAAACTGAAGCGGGAACGGCCCCTGGTTGTCGTCGGTTAGCATATAAAGCCGGTGTCCGATTCCCACGATATCGATCCATTCGTACGCCGGACCGTTGGGTTCGTCCGAGTCGATCCATATATAACCCCAATCGTCCGGGCCGCCGTTATCGAGAATTACAGGCGGGAATGATTGCTGAGGCGTCTGATTTGATTTATCATACTCCTCTGAGTAGCCGGTGAATTGGGTTCCGAATGTCCATCCCGGCACATTCTCATCGGGAATAGCAGTAACGCTATTGGTAGTCGTTCTAACAGCATAGTCAAGCTCCAGTCCGCCCGTATTCGAAATGTTCAGTAAATCGGTAACAATTTCGCCCTGTTGAGCGGATTTCTCAAATGAGGTCGGGTCGATAACCATTCTCGCGCCCATTATCGGCGTTGCTTCAACTTCATTTGACGGGGGCGATTCTTCGATATCCCCGCTGTTATCATACATCGCGGTAGCTACGTAGTAATAGGTCGTACCGTTAACAATCGCAGAATCGTTATAAGTTAATTCGGTAATGTAGCTGTCATTTAGCCTGTGCAAAGAATCGACCGGGACATCCGGCGTCTCCGAACGGTATATGTTGTATCCGAGAATTGTCTCAACATCAAAAGGAACGGGAACATCGTCTCCTCCGATGAAAGAGGTCATAGCGGGTAAAGACTTTGAAGGAAACGAGTCGAATGATGGCATTTTGCCATTCTTTTTAGCTTCAATCGCAAGCTCCAACGTAGGCTCGCTTTCCGTAAGGGTAACGGCAGTTCCGGTGCTGTCAACGATGGTGACTCTTATCATCTGGTCGCCTTCCCAGATGTCCTGCAGGTCCCAAATTCCGCTCGCTCTCGCCCATTTATGCTGGGGATAGTCGGTAACGGCGTCAAGCCCCATTCCTTCTTCGCCGCCGCCGTCAAGGTTCTGTACGCCAACCCAGAAATTTGGACCATCGAGTATTAATGTACAACCGACAGGGATCTTGATCCATTCGCCATGCTGACAAGTTGTTTCAATATAGTAGGCCATATTACCCGGCATTCCCGATCCATTGTCGTCCCAGACCGATATTGCCACCGGATCATGCGTGGGATCCGGCCAGGGCCAGTAAGGATCACCATCGGTTAATATATGCACCCAGAGGGTTTCAACCTCAACCGGGGATGATGCAACGAAACCATTCGCCATAATAGCGTTAAAATCGAGAAAGTAATAGCCGCCGGTGAGCATGCCGTCGTCATAGGCAAGCGTAACCGAGGGTCTTATCACCGGTTCGCTCCAGGCAAGCGGCACGACGTTTTCCTGGTTGGAGGTTGCGCGCAGATCAAACGGCGGGAGAATGCCGATCGACGCCAAAATCTGGTCCGAATATTCGGATTCCAATTGCGGAGTGCCGTCGTCAACCGCGGTCACCACTACCGCGTAAAGACCGTCCTGCCCTTCCGGAATGCTTACCACATAAGTCGTGTCAAAAGTCGTACCTACGAGTTCAAATATCCCTGCAGATATCAGTTTTTTATAAACCTTGAAGTGATCCAGATCGCCCATAACATCCTCAAAAGACCAATCTATGTTAATATCGCGATCGTCAACAACCGCTGCCAGGTCGAAAGGCGGAATCGGCGGATAATTCATACCGGCCCCAATGGCGACGTTTGAGGGATCGGACTCATCCGGACCCGGATATACGGCTGTAACATAGTAGTAATAGCCTGCCCCGTTAGGTACCGGAGTGTCCGTGTATCGCGTCACATCGCCCGGCAATTCCGTCTGGAAGAAAAAGGGCCCGTTAGGATTGTCACCCCTGTAAACTTTATATCTATCAGGAATGACCTCAAATCCCGCGGCATAATTCATGGCGTTATGAACCATGGTGATCATATCGCCGGTGAACAGACGCGTGTCTCCTATAAATCCATTTATGGCAACCACGCTCATAATATCCGGATTATAAGCCACAAAAGGCGTGTCGTCATCATACGATGCCACACATACGCCGTTATTGATAATATCCACTCTTGAAGCGAAAAAATCCGTTATGGCTGCAACACTATCCATTATCGGATGATTCGGATCGTAACTGCCTAACGATTTCGTCCTGTAGGAGACTGCTCCGGTCGAGAATGGAGAGTGATCCGTTATTATCCGTCCCTGCAATTCCCATCCGGAACCGAAGCTGAATTGCAGTAATAAAACGCTGCCGCCGAGGTCAACATAATCGGCGAGGACATTACCCATTTCGACTGCATCAAGAAACCGAGAATTGGACCAGACAACGGCTATGTTTATGCCGTCAAGATCCCGCAGGGTCGGAGTGCCTTCTCTGCCGTCGAAATAGACTACCGAGTTAACATTATCGAATCCGGCGAGTTCCGATAAAAACTGACCGGCCTCATCGGCGGCTATCACCATGACATTCAAATCGATATCGTTGCCGGGATGGAACCAGCCAAGATCGATCCTGAATTCAAGATCCATTGTGGCTGTAAGATGCCGAGGAGGTATGACCCCGATCGCTATATTTACGGAGTTGGAATATCCAGCGGACAGCATCCCTTCGGCGTCAACGGCGGCGATTTTGTATCTGTAAATACCATTAACCGCAATAACTTCGCTGAAGGTAGTATCGGGATGGATGATCGTGCCTACGAGGTCAAACTGGCTGGAATTTTGATCTCTCCGGAATACTCTGTATTGTTCGATGTCGTAATCGGTATTGGGCGCCCAATCGAGAGTCACCGTATTCCCGAGCGCGCTCCCGACAAGGTCGGAGGGATTGTCGGGCGGACGGTTCTCGGCCATGCCGGTGGCCTCGTTGGACGGGCCGACCTCGAAATATTGACCGCCGCCTACGTCGTAAACGGCCGAGGCTTGATAATAATACAATACCCCATTGGATATGGGACCGTATTGATCGGCGCCCCAGTCGTCGTAATTTGTATTGGTGATCAGATCCGTATTTATCTGCATATTGCGGTCAAAAGGAGCGGTAATGGTATCCCTGTAGAGGTTGAATCCGGCCAGAACCTGAACGTCGTTTATAACCGGGATGCCGGGAACCGAAAAGGCGGGATAGTAAGCCGTTCTGCTAACATTAATCTCTGTTTCAACAGCCGTTTTGATCCGACTTGCAATAGATGATCCGTCGGTTAATTCCGGCTTGATATTTATGGGAACGTTCGGGCTTACCTCGAATGCCGGCGAGGAATCATAACCGATCCACGAAGCGACGGAGGTTCCTCCGAAAACTCTGGCGCGGATCATATGGTCGCCGTCAAGTAAACTCTCAAGACCCCAGACACCACCCACACGCGACCACTTGTTGGCGGGATAATCGGTATTGGAATCAAGCCCCATGCAATCCTCGCCGCCGCCGGCGAGATTATTCATGGCAACCCAGAAATTGCCCGAACTTACAAGTATCTCATTAACGTTTAGCCTTATCCACTCGCCGAGATCGCACACCACTTCCGTATAAAAAACCGGCGCATCTTCCGGAGAACCGCTTCCGTTATCGAGAAATATGGAAATACCGACGGGATCGTGTATCGGATCCGGCTGCGGCCAGAATGGATCGCCTTCGGTCAGAACGTGTACCATAACCGAATCTATCAACACAGGATAGCTGGCGGGAACGAACATGGTCGCCATCAAAACACTATGCGAATTAATGTAATAATAACCTCTCGCCAAAACGCCGTCATCGTAAGTCATTTCGACCGATTCTGCCGTGCCGGGCGGAAGCCAACCTACGGGAATGTGCCCATCCTGTCCCGACTGGCAGGATAAGTTTGTGGGAGGACCTCCCGCCCCGGTAAGTTGGACCATATAACTATCCTCTGAATCATCAAAAATAAATTCATAAATTCCGCTAACATCAGGAGAAAAAGTCGCGTCCGGGCTTCCGATGCCGCCGGAACCGTAACTGGCTACGGTGGAGTGCATCACATGAAATCTGAAATTATAAACGGTATCCTGAAAAAGGTGAATTGAATCTGCCCAAACAAACGGATCATTATTTAATTCCCGGGTTAAATCCAGGGATAAACCATGATCGCCTTCCACCGAGATAATCCAGTTGTTTTCGGATCCCGACGGATTAACAACCAGGGTCGGTATGGCGGGCGGATTGAGATCGAGAATCTGGAAATCCGCGCCATCGTCCAATCTTGCGTCCTCGCCTCCGTAATTCTCACTGTAAATTGCCCAGCCATATGTATTCACGGTATCGCGGGCGAGCGTTACCTCGCCGGTAAAGATACCATCCTCCGCGGTTTGGTCCGGAGCTACGCCATCGTCGTTTATCTGTATAAAATCGCCGGACCACGAGGGATCATGAAACCCATCGTTATCCCAGCTGCCCTTAAGATAAAACGGGCGATAAGAAACATCGGTCGGGTTGCCGAACGAGGCCATCAAGGTAACGGCAACTTTGCTTTCGAGGGCATAATTTAGAATAAGCGTATTGTTTTCGATAGCCGTTTGCCGATCGAACACCGGAAGGTGAGTGGGGGGATATTCGATTCTGAGATTCCAGAGAGTATCAGCCGGGACTAACAGGGAGTAATTTCCCATGGAATCGGATGTCGCGCTCCAGGGTCTGTCTATCACGCTGATAACCGCCCCGTCCAAGGGGGAGCCGGTGGCCAGATCGGTTATGACGCCGGCGAATGTTCCCCAACCTTCCAAATACGACAACGCCGTCTGAACCGCCTCATAGGCGTTGACTATTCCCATTCCATAATTGTTATCATTTCCCTGGATTCCCAGGTCATCGGCGGTATCGAGCAGAATCTGGCGAACCTGCTCGGAGGACAGGTCGGGATTGGCCTGTCTCATAAGCGCCACAACACCGGCAACATGTGGTGCGGCCATGGAGGTGCCGTCCCATCCGCCTTGATAGGCGCCTCCGGGCACAGAACTGCGTATGCTCACTCCGGGAGCGGAGACCTCCGGTTTTATGGCTGAATCGCCATTCGGAGTGCAATATGTGGGTCCGCGGGATGAAAAACTGGCGATGGGATAATTGGGATTGTTTCCGTCAACGGCGCCGATAGCGAAACTGATGATATCCGTAGTCGCCCTATCGGCGGGACGGCGAAGGCCGTTGAATCCCTCGTTTCCGGCCGCAAAAAGCATGACGATACCGGCCGCTTCGCAGCCATCGAGGGCTGTCCAGAAAGTCGGATCGCAGGGCGGATATCCATGATATGTCGCCAGTCCCCAGGCATTGCAGCATACATCCGGAACGTCCCAGACAGTCGAGGGATCGCCGTCGGGATCGACAATCCACTGAAATGATAAAAGTGCGTCCGCGACCGTTTGAGGTATTGAAATCCTGTCGATTACGCCGGCGCTCATCCATTCGGCATCGAAAGCTACCCCTATGGTATCTCCCGTAATCTCGCCGAGCCCGCAAATTGTTCCCATGGTGTGAGTTCCATGGCCATTGTTATCAAATGGAAAGGGAATGCCGGTAACAGGATCGAACCAGGCCCATTCGGGGTGTCCCGAATAGCGCGGATCCAGACCTCTCCAGCGATTGCTGAGAGCAGGGTGATTTCCGTCAACTCCCGTGTCAAGATGGCAGACCAGCCTTCCATTACCCGTGAATCCCATATCCCAGACCAGGTCCGCCTTGATGGCCACAAGCCCATTCTCAACGCCGGTAATAACGGGTGAATCGCCCCCTTTACTGACCGGCTTTATACTCTCGATCCCGTAATCCGGATTTATTTTTAAAACGTCATCCCGCTGAACAAGAATATCAAAAGCGGAGGGCAATCCTTTTACCAGAATAACGTTACCCAGCCATAAGGCCGTATAACTTTCGACCAAACCGCTGTTTTTCAAATCCGCCAGCTGAGCGAGAATATCAGCTTGCGTGATTGCCGCATTCTCCTGTAACGCCAGGACGACGGTTTCATGCCATTCCCGCCGATCGGCGCGCCTCGCGTACAGTCCTGATTGCAAAGCGTCCAGATCGATTTGATCAACCATGGTAATTATAGCGTTGGCCATTTCATTTGATCCGTAATCGGCAAAATACAGATCGAAATCGGAACTATATTCACCCGGATACGCCGTTGAGCCGGCCAAAAGCATCAACAGATATACAATTAAAACAGCCGCAACTTTCTTCATGTTGTTTTTCTCCTTAAACCAGCCTAGTTGCTTATTGCTAAATTAATTCCCTTTTTTTCATCAAAATCATAACGCTTTAAAACCTGGAATCAAATTACAGACTTTTGGCGGCGTTATTCCCGGACTATTTCATAACAAAAAAATACTCCCGTTCCTTTATGTCATACAAATCAAAGATATTAATATTGAGAGATTTGTCAAGTTTATTATTCTCCAATACCAGCCCGGCCGATTTATGTAAGATATTAATTAACAATAGATTATACAGGACGCCAAAAATCTTTATTCTTTTATTTTTTCGAACTCCAAAGCTGCGAAACGATCTGTCATACCGGCAATGTAATCCGCGGCGATAATATTCAAAGGCTCCTGTCTTATCCGGCTTTTAAAATGCGCGGGTATCAAATCCGGATCGGAGAGATATTTTTCGAAAAGATATTTAATAATTTCCTTCGCTCTTTGAGCGTTTTGCACCATCCGGGGATGATGATATAGATTCTGCCCCAGCAGATTTTTCAATTCATCATTTAACGCTTTTATTTCAGAGGAAAAAGAAAGCGCCGCGATATTCATTTGGCGTAATTCCGCTGCGGATAAATTATGATATTTTTCAAGCCGGTTTCTGGAAGTATTGACAAGATCGGTTACGAGCTGGTTTATCAGGTTCCTCACCAATATTCTGCGCAGCAGAGAGATTTCGATGTCGGGATATTCTTTTTTAAGCGTTTGCAGAGTCTTTTTGCAAAGTCCTGAATCATTCAATTGGTCGAAATTTAAAACTCCCGACGATAATCCGTCATCAACATCATGGCAGTTATAGGCGATTTCATCGGCGAAATTTACCACCTGGCATTCGACGGAGGAGCCCGGAACGATCTTCAGATCATCCGGTATATCCGGGTGATCATAATCGGTTTTATGTTTCAAAAGTCCTTCCCGCAATTCATATGTCAGGTTCAGGCCCGGAAAACCGGGATAACGCCTTTCGAGATAATCTACTACCCGCAGACATTGACGATTATGCTCAAAACCACCGCTTTTTTTAAGGAGTTCATTCAAGGCCTCCTCTCCGGAATGCCCGAAGGGCGTATGCCCGAGATCGTGTGCGAGTGCGATCGCCTCGGTTAAATCTTCGTTGACCCGCAACGCCCGGGCGATTGACCTGGCGATTATGGCCGCCTCCATGGTATGAGTCAGCCGGGTGCGATAATGATCCCCTTCGTGATTCACGAAAACCTGGGTTTTATACTGGAGCCTCCTAAAGGCGGTGGAATGTACAATGCGATCACGGTCTCTTTGAAATTCGGTCCTGTAGGGGTGCTTCGGCTCATCATAGCATCGGCCCCGCGATTCGCCGGATTTCAACGCAAAAGAAGCAAGATTTCTTTTCTCCAGATTTTCCAGTTCAATTCTCAGCATTTGATCATCCCCTGAATGAGATACCCCAGATTACCGAGTCGCTGAGCCCGCTCACCGAAGAATAAGTGATTGTAAACGAAAACTTCCTAACGGTCAATAAAAGGCCGCCATAAATATCCGAGGGATTATTCTTATAACCAAAATTCAGCGCCAGGTTGCCGTTAACCGACACACATTGATCGAATATCCAGCGCGTGCGACGGTTTTCGAAACGTCGAATCCCGATAGATAGTGTCAGTCCTTCATTGAAAATCCAGGAATTGATAACAAAAGGCTTGAGCCCGTCATTACGGGATTTATTATAGGGTTCCTTGAATTGAATTTCCGCGAATCCTAAACCGGCGTAATAATTCCGCCTGGTGTAACCGATAAAAAATTCTCCGCTGATTCCCGTATGGCGGCCGAAATCTTGAAATTCCTCATTGGTTATCTCGAATAACGGGGCTATCCCAACATTTTCATGGAGTCGGTATTCTATCCGCGCCCGGTATTTATTCCGTCGATAATATTCTTTATATCCCACCGTGCTGAATTCCATCCCGAAACCCGCCGCCCCTTTATTATACCGCATGGAGATGAAATTCCAGTTCAATGATTCTACTCCATAAAGATTCGAATGTAGAAACGTCGATTTGAGACCGTCTCTGTTTATGATAAAATTCCTGCCGTCATTACCGGGTTCCGGAATGTAATATTTCCAGATAACCGAATCATCGAAATCGCCGTACGAAATCGAAACGAATATTATCAGAATTAAGAAAGTCGTTTTAATAATCATGGCGCTATAACCACCGGACAGATTTTTGACCGATCACTTTGACCGGAAATATCCAAAGAAATCAAATAGATTCCGGGCGGCAATAAGTTTCCGTTATCATCTTCGCCGTTCCATGATAACTCCAGGACATTTAATTCGGAATTTTCTATTATTGTCCTCACCTTAAATCCGGTTTCATCATATACCTTCACGGTTAATTCCGTCCCGGATGGTATTACCACTCCTATCGCGAAATTATCCAATCCACCATTACCAAGAGATACTACGAGGGGCTCTATTCCGACACTGAAAGCGTTCTCCCCTTCCGGAGGAATAACGGAATTGGCTCTTCCCGGCGTCGATCCATCAGGATCAAAACAATCATGCCAGCCGGAATTGATATCAGTAACGTCGGCTCTTTCGATTGAGCGGCCGTCGTCGGAGGCTGTTTCCCAGCTAACCCCGTCCAGAACCATACCGGTCTCGTCTTCGATTATAACATCACCGGAATTGTTGTTTAATGTCATTGCGACATCAACGGCCAGGAAGCTCTCGGACTCATGATCGCCCCACACTCCGGATGAATCACCCCAGAATCCCTCAAATGAATCCGAGCCGTTTTCGGTGATGAGCTGACGGGCCAGGACAGCGTAACCCTGCGGTCCTAAGAATATTCCATCGGGAAGGTAGTTGGTATCGGAGTCCGCTATCAGGACATACTCGCCGAGATTGATCTCCAAAGCGGATTGATTATAGATCTCGACCCATTCCAGCCTCACGCGCCCGGCCGGCTCGTTGGATAAGACTTCGGATAGTAGTACCTGGCCGTAAAGATTACCAGTTATTACAAAAAGGAGAAATATCGAACCTAAAACCGGTTTTCCAAAAATACGTGTAGTGATCCCAGGTCCTTCTCTAAATCTTCTTTCCATCTGTAAGTCGCCTTTAAAAATAATCTGTCGCGCAATAATATACGATCTTCAATGAAATAATCGAATTCGCCGTTAAAACGCCACCGCAATCTTCCGGCCAGGGAAACATTTTGCGTCAATGGAAAAGACGACATAACATAAAATCTCGAATCCTCGTTGGCTACAGATTCATTTTCAACACTCAGCAATACCCTGGCTTCAATATTATATTTTTTGAAAATATTAATTCCTGACTCGATTTTGTTTCGATAAAAATCTTTTTTGCTGTAGATGGTGTATCGGATAAGAGACTTAATACCGGATGAAACGAATATTCTGGTTTGAAAGGAATTGCTGTAATTGATATAATCGGTGCGAGGGTTTCTCCAAAATTCGGCCGCGTTTCTGAATTCAAACATCTTGTATCTTATATGTTTTCGGGCGTAAAATCCCGTTTCTCCCCTTTGCGGCTGCCTGAAAGAAATTTCAGAACGGTAATCGGTATAAGATTGATAATCGGGATGGGAGAAACCCGAGGATTGCAGGTTGACGTAGGAATCGTCGTAATACCATCCCCTTAAAACATAATCCGGTCTCGCCACCTGAATACATGCGCCGGGACCCGATTCGCCGTACGCGATCTCCCCTCTGGCGCCGTTTTCTTCCAGATCGATAAATATCGATCCGACGCTCAGCGTATTGCTGCCCGAGCCTGATGACAATCTGGTAAATGAACCCGTAATACCTATTTGTGCTGTATACAGTTTTGTCGATAGCGCCGATCCAAATGTATTTTTATAGACGTCGTCATACTTTTTTACAGAATATATAATAGTATGCCTTTCAAGAAATTCGGCTTTGGCGCCGTTATAAAAGCTATTGTCGGGAAAAAGGAATTGATTCAATTCTTCTTCATCGGATTCCAGCGACACCGGCCTGTAATCGAACCGTCCCAGGCTGAGCCCGCAGCCGATATCCGCCGTAAAATTTCCCAGCGTAATCGAATATTTGTCGTTTTTTATCTTAAATGACCTTCTCTCAGTCGCTGCCTTCCCACGGTCGTCGTTTCGCAGCTTCAAATAAAGTTCCATTTTCCCCGAACGCGCTGAAGTCAGCAAAAAACTCTCGTTTGCATGGTCCTGAATTTTATTACCGAGTCTGAATCGGCCGGACCAGCGCGCGGCCGGTTTTTGTGAACGCGATTTTTCATTTTCGATTTTTTTTGTTTCGGATATCTCGAATCTATCCATTAGTTCTACCGGAGAAATTCCGAGGGTTGAGAAGATAAATTCTGATGTGTCTTCAACATCCACTCCTTCCGCAATTTCCCTGAGAAGCTGATAGCTGTTATAATCTATATATCCATTGATAAAGTAATACTCCCAATCCGATTCGGTTTTGATATCCGATATCCACTGAGCCGATGCCAATGAAGGAAAAAGCAAAAATATGGCGATTAATTTTTTTAAGTTCACCTCAAGCCGTATTTATCGAGTTTACGGTATAAAGTCCTTTCCCCCATTCCCAGAATCTCCGCGGCCCGTTTTCTATTGCCGCCGGATTCATCGAGAGCCCGCATAATAAGCTCCTTCTCGGCGTCATCGACCTTCATGGAACCGGAGCGATCGATAAACGAATCCACAGGACTGCTATCGCCCCCTCTCATTTTCTCGAGCTCCGACTCGATTAAAAACCGGAGTTCTTTAATTTCACCGGTTAACGCCATCAGGGCCTGCATCATAATCTGATGTTCCGCGGCTTCGGGCGTCCTTCCCGTGACCACGGGCAGGAGGTTCGATCTCGGTTTTCTTTCATGAATGTATTTTTCAAAATCCTCCGCCCGTATTCTTCCCGAGGTGCTTGTTACGGAAAAAGAATATACGACGTTTCTAAGTTCGCGGACATTGCCCGGCCATTCGTAACGGTGAAACAGCCTCAACGCCCTGGATTCGATTTTAAGGCGATCCGATTTCAAATCTTCTTTTCTCTCTTCGAGGAAATGAAACGCCAAAGGCGAAATATCCGCTATTCTGTCATGCAAAGCCGGCAACCCTATGGAGACAACGCTCAATCTGTAATACAAATCCTCCCTGAATCGACCGGTATTAACCTCGTCAATCAGGTTTTTATTGGTTGCCGCGACCAGCCTGAAATTAGCCTCTATTTTTACATTTCCGCCGACCCTGCTAAAAGACCGTTCCTCCAGCACTCTCAACAGTTTCGCCTGAATTTCTAAAGGGATCTCGCCTATCTCATCTAAGAAAATAATTCCGTCCGACGCCTGTTCGAATACGCCTATTCTTCTTGAGGATGCGCTGGTAAAAGCGCCTTTTTCATGTCCGAATAGCTCCGATTCGATTATGCCCGGCGCCATAGCCGCAATATTAACTGCGATAAAGGGGCTTTCCGGCTTGCCGGATTCTTTATGTATGGCCCTGGCAATAACCTCTTTCCCGGCGCCGGACGGTCCGGTAATCAGCACGTTGACGTCGGATAAAGCCAGCTTCTTGACAACCTTTGCCGCCTTTATCAGATCATCCGATCTTCCGACAATACCTGTATCCTCAAGAAGCTTTCTGTCGTCTCCTATATTTTTAAATTCCTCCGATATTTTTTCCGGGTCAACGGGCCAGTAGAACTCCTTATCGGATAAAATCTCCTCTGTGAGCCCCACGGCGGGAAGGATTACGATGATTATAATATCCGGTTCCTCCATGTAAACCCGCTCCAGGAATCTGAATGGCCTTATTCCGGACCTGAGATCGAATATAATACATTCAGGTTTTCTCTCCCTGGCGGCGGAGGCCAGGTGGGTTTCGTCGGAGATTATCTCTCCATCGCCTATTTTTTCTATTATCCGATTCGAAAACGATATATCATGAGAAAATACCAGGATCATTTCCTCGATCTCCTCTTTCCAGCCGGCCGCTCCCTATTATTTACATTGCTGTCCGCGATCACGAAATCCGCCCGGCGATTATCGAGATCGACCTTGACCACGATAATTCGAATTTTGTCGCCAAGCTTGAAAACTCGCTTCGTTCTCTTACCTACGGCGCGGAATTTGCCCTCGTCCAGCGCAAAATAGTCATCATTTATTGTCGAAAATGGTATTAAGCCCTCTACCATGGAACCCTGCAGCTCCACAAAGATGCCTGCCCTAATAACCCCCGAAATGATGCCGTCGTATATGCCGCCCACCCGCTCCTGCAGGTATTCAAGCTTTTTGATCTTTAATGATTCCCGCTCGGCCTGGTCCGCCGCGATTTCGGTTTCAGTGCAATGCTGCCCGATCTTTTTCAACGTCGTTTTTAGACTGGTTATTATTCCAGGTCCGAGCTGTTTTTTCAAAACCAGTTTCATAACCCGATGCACAAGAAGATCCGGGTATCTTCTTATAGGCGATGTAAAGTGAACGTAGTTTGGAAAAGCCAGGCCGAAATGACCTATGTTTACCGGTTGATACGCCGCTTTCGCGAGGGAGCGAAGGAGTATCTCCTCGACAAACTGCTCTTCGGGTTTATCCTTAACGGAATTCAATACTCTTTGAAGTTTCAGAGGAGTTATTTCGCCTTTGAAACTGAATTTAAATCCCATCTCTTTTATTAGTTCTATGAAATTTTCGATTTTTTCTTTATCCGGTCTGGCGTGAACCCTGAATAAAACCGGGGCCCCCGCGCCCTCGAGGAAAATTGCGGCATGCTTGTTCGCCAGAAGCATCAACTCCTCGATAATCTGATGCGACTCCAGCCTTTTGGGAGTAAAAATATCCAGCACCCTGCCCCGGGCATCCAGAACCACTTTGGGCTCGGGAAGGTCGAAATCCAGACTCCCGTTTTTGATCCTTCTCTCCCTTAGCACCCGGGCAATCGGTCTTATTTTCCTTAATGCTGAACCGATATTACCGTCTATACTCGGTTCTCTTTTGCCGTCCAGGTAATCCTGTACCTGCTCGTAATTCAAAGATGCCGAACTTCTTATTACCGATTCCTTGAATTCCCATTTATATACGTTGCCTTTGGTATCGACCTCCGCCAGAAACGAGACAGAAAGACGATCCTTTTCCTCGTGAAGGCTGCAGATATCGGCCGAAAGCTTCTCCGGCAACATGGGCAATACCCTGTCGACCAGGTAAACGGAGTTGCCCCTGAGCAAAGCCTCGGAATCCAGCGCCGATTCGTGTTTCACGAAATGGGAAACGTCGGCGATATGCACCCCCAATCTGAATCGATTATCACCGATATCTTCTATGCTCACAGCGTCATCGTGATCTTTAGCATCTACAGGATCGATAGTTACAACGGTCAGATCTCTTAAGTCCAGGCGGTCTTGAAGCGAGGTTTTGGTTACAGCTTTCTTTATGGCGGCCAATTCCGGTTTTACCCTCTTATCGAACTCCGCGGAAAG
>CP070742.1:3181647-3215530 GCA_020348065.1 Candidatus Zixiibacteriota bacterium | reverse complement strand
CGAGTTGTCCAGAATCTATCAGCAGCAGAAAAGATTCAAAGAGGCTGAGAAAGTATTACTGGAATTAATAGAAATTGAATCAAGAAGTTTTTTTGCAATGGCCGAATTGATCTCCATATATCATAAAACAAGACAGCCAGAAAAATGTTTATTTGCATTTGACACATTCCTTAAGGAAACAAAACCGGAGAAGGAAAGAAAACCTCAGGCTATGTTCAACAATATATTTAAGTTATGTAAAAACTTTGAAAGGCCTGAAAAGGCGAAAGATTATTATGAAAAATATCGACATATTTTGGATGATAGAAATATCTTGTTTTATAAACGCTTATTTGAAGGCTTACCTTATTAAATTCGATTACAAGCAAAAGTCCGTCCTTTACGATCATACCCATTATTTCTCCCCCCTCCCCCCGTGCGCTTTTGCCTTAAATTCTGCATATTACCGGCCCTTGCGCCCCCGGCGGGCTGACCGGCCGGGGCTCGAGGGACTTTAAAAGTAGATATTATGACTGTTTTAATAGACGGCAAAACGCTTACAATCGAAAAGACCGAAGAGATCGCGCGCCAGAACGCCGAGGTCACCTATTCCGACGACGCCAGGGCCAAAATCGGCCGCTGCCGCGAGGTGGCGCAGAAGATGGTGGACTCCAACGTGGCGATCTACGGGGTCACCACCGGCATCGGGGAGTTCGCCCGCATCCGGGTCAGCCCCGAGCAGGGGGAGCAGCTTCAGAAAAACATCATCTACAACCACGCTGCCGGTACCGGCGATCCTCAGCCCCAGGACGTGGTGCGCGGGGCCATGAAAAAAGCCGGAATCAAACCGATCCAACTATCATATAAAGAGGGCCTGGGGCTCATGAACGGTTCCCAGATGGTGACCTCGGAGGCGGCCCTGCTTCTCTGCGATTCACGGCGTCTCTTGAAAAACGCCATGATAGCCGCCGCCATGTCTATCGATGCTCCCCGTGCCTGACCCCTACAGTATTTTACGAACGTTAAAACTATTCAAATGAAACCTTATCCCTGAGATACTTCATCAAAGATACGCAGTAGGTGGGGCGGGGAACCTTCTCGATAATCTGCATCCTGGATACCTTGCCGTCAATATAGTCATCCCAGATTTCGTACAGTTTTTTCATATCCGATTTGGGTATTGAGATGCTCCTGGAGGCGTTGATGGACAGACATTTTATTTCTCGGGGATTGGCCTCCACGAGGGGGAACATCTGCCCGGTATCTTCCGTATGCACACACCAGCGCTTCACGAAATATTTCTCTTCCTCGCTGCAACCATCGACGCAATCCCTCAATGTTTTTATGCCGACAGCCCAGAATCTTTCGAAATCCATATAAATCAATTTAGATTATATTCGGGATGATTTCAATTAAATACGGATCGGAAATATTAATCCGTCAGCGGCACTTTTATTTTATTTTCAGCCGTTTCCAATAGAGTAATCGAATCGATGATGTTTTCGATTACCGTTTCTTCACGATTACGATCCTCGAGTGAACAGCTGTAGCTGATATCCAGGGACAGTTTTTCGCCGACAACCGGGAATATTCTCCAGAAAATCATTTCGCCGTCCGGCTCGCTTCCGACAAACTCCGCAGATAACGCTATAAGGCCGCGGCTGCGTTTGAAGAAAGAGACCTCTATTTCGTAGGACGATCCCAGCTCTTTTGCCCATTCGTTGACTACATCGAAGGCTCTCTGCTTCCTGCTCCTGTTGTTGTTTTTGACGAACATATTTAGCCTGAGTTCGCCGAACCCGGCCGGATCGTAAATTATGACCTCGTCATCATCCTCTATTTCCCACTCCGGGGGAATCAATCCTTTGAACCAACCGTCTACATGGATCTCATCCCAGGAGCTTTTATCAATTTTAACCTGATCGTGCTTCATTCAGGAAGTTCCTCCTGTTGCGAATTAAAAATATCGGGTATGGTATGTTCAATAGAACACCATAGCAAGTTTTTTTTTAAACATTTTGGCCGCCGTCAAAAACGATCTGAAGACCTTTCAATGTAAGCGACGGTTCCAGGTGGTCGACCACGCCTGTATCGCTTTCTGTAAATATATCGGAAAATCCGCCCGTGGCAATAACTTTTATATTTTCAGCTTTCATATTTCTTTTTATCAGGTTCACCAGATACTCCATCTGGCCGATGAAACCGTAATATAATCCCGACTTGATTGAATTGGCGGTGTCCGTAGCTATCGCTTTATCAGGCTTCTCTATTTTCACCGGAAACAGTTTTGACGCTTTTTTGAACAGATTGGAGGCGGACGTCCACAGGCCCGGGCTGATTAAACCTCCGGCATAATCGCCGTCGGAGTTTATCACGTCATAGGTGGTGGCGGTGCCCAGATCCACGATTATGCACGGGTATCCGTAAAGAACCCTTGCCGCCGCGGCGTTGGCCAGTCGATCCCCTCCCACCTGTTCGGGAACATCGTAAAGAATCTTAAAGTCGAGCCTCGAATTATGATCGAGCAACAAGGGGACAGTATTGAAATATTTTTTCGCCATGGAAACGTAAATCTGCGTCAATGGAGGCACAACGGAACATATCCCTATTTTCCCGACGGCTTTATCATCTCCGACGTGATATCCCAACAATTGATGAGCCAATATGCCGCATTCGTCGGGAGTGCCGGCCCGGGACGACTCGATGCGAAAACTTCCCAGGATCCTGCTCCCCTCGAAAAATCCTATCATGGTGGTCGTATTACCGATATCTATCGCCAGAAACACGCTCAATTCTCCGTTACCATCCCGCCGTCTACTTTGAAGACTCGGATATCGTCATAAACGCCGCTCAGTCCCCTCTCATCAGCGCTGGCTAAAAATACCTGACCCCTTCCCGAAAGCAAGTCCAAAAGCGATTTTGTTCGAATTCTATCGAACTCCGCAAAGGCCTCATCCAGCACCAGGATAGCGTTATCTTTTAAATGATTCGACATAACTTCCAGGGCCGCCAGTTTCATAGCTATCATCACCGTCTTTCTCTGACCCAGAGAACCGAATTCTCTTAAAGGTTTATGGTTCATCATAATCTCTATGGTATCGCGGTGCGGACCCACCAGCGTGGTGCCGTATTTTTTATCGCTGGCGCGGAACTTTTGAAAAAAATCCAGTGCTGTAGACAGATCGTCAAGATCCCCTTTCTCTATTCTCGGCCTGTATGCAATTTTGACTTTTTCCTTGGAGCCGGAAAGTCCCAGGACAATTTTCTCAACGTTTGACTCTATCTCCCGCAAGAAGTTCTGCCTGGCCGCCATTATTTTTATAGCGGCCGCGATAAGGCTTTTATCCCAGGCATCGAGTTCCGCGGCGCCGCTTTTCTTCTCGCCGTCCTTCATGGCCTTCAAGAGCGAATTTCTCTGCTTTAATATTCTCTGGTACTCCATTAAATTCAGCAAATAGGCCCTGGAGAACTGGCTCAGGTAGATATCCATGAAGCTCCTGTGAAACCGGGGCGAGCCCGATGTCAGGTTTAGGTCCTCCGGAAGGATAAATACCATGGCGAAAGTGCCGACGGCATCCAAAACTCTCATGGCTCTCCCGAAATTCCCTATAATATCTTTTCTGCCCGACCTGGATATGGAAAATTTTATAACGGCTTTTTTTTTTCGGAAATTCCTTCAACCTCGACAATAGCAGACTCGGAACCGAATCCGACCATCTCCCGGCTCTGAGCTCCCCGACAGGACCTGGCGATAGCCGAAAGCCCCAGGGCCTCGAGAACATTGGTTTTGCCGCTCCCGTTCGGGCCCACTACGAGATTAATATTTTCCGTGAAAGGCCCGATGCTCTGGTTTTTCAAATTTCTGAAGTTTTTTAATATAATTTTCTCGATATACATAGTGGCATCCGCGAAGTCTACTAATCCAGAAGACGTAAGGGCATTACAAGAAAAAAGTATTCCTCGTCTTTAGTTGAGGTGAAGGATTTGATAATAGCGGCCGTGGTAGGGGTATTCAGCTCAAAACTGACCTCATCACCCTCGACATGCTTTAGTATATCGATGATATAATTGGAGTTGTATCCGATCTCCATTTCCTCGTTTTTATACTCCACTTTCAGATTCTCTCTGGCCTCTCCTCCGAGATCGAAATTCGTGGCCGACAGCTCGAGCTCGTCCATTTTCAGCGAGAATTTCACCTGGTGAGTAAGAGTGTTTGACAATATCGCCACTCTTCTGACAGCGGCGTTTAAAATCTCCCGGTCCACGGTCATTATCTTATTATTATCCTTGGGGATAACCTGATCGTAATTGGGATATGGTCCCTCCAGAAGCCTGGATGTCAAAATCACGTTCTCAAGCATGAACACAATAGAGCTTTCGTTAATAATAACGCCGACCTCCCCCGGCTCGTCTCCGAGAAGTCGTACCAGATTGTCGAGCACCTTGGGCGGTACGATAATGTCCTTGCTGTAGCCGCCGATTTTCAGATCCTTCCTGCTCACTTTGGCCAGTCTATGTCCATCGGTGGAAACCATGTTCAGATTATCATTTTTCGTATGCCAGTAAACGCCGTTCAAGGCCGGCCGTGTTTCATCCCTGGAAACCGCAAACAGAGCCTTTCTTATCATCCCGACCAGAACCTTGCCGTCAAGTTTAACCTGCCTGGCGACATGTACATCCGGGAGTTTGGGAAAATCTTCGGCCGGGAATCCCGACACCTTATAAATGCCTGAACCGCATTTTACTTCCATTCTATTTTCATAAGTAGAAATCTCCAGATCGAAATCAGGCAATTCTCTAACTATTTCAAAAAAGACTTTGGCCGGCACGGCGATGGAACCCGATTTCTGAGCATCTACATCGACGGTCGAGGTCATGGAAACGTCGAGATCTGTGGCTTTAAGTGATAGCTTTCCCTCCTCCAGTTCAAACAGCAAGTTCGAAAGTATAGGCAGAGTCGTCTTCGGAGGAACTATGCTTAAAATCTTCGATGAGGCGTTATGAAGGGTTGCTCTATCGGTTTTAAATTTCATTTATTTCCTCCCGGTAAATTACTCGCGGTCCGCAAAAAAGGCAGTTTCCAAAAGGCGTCCTGGCTTGAGAACCGGAGCCATTATTAGTTAAACCATATTTAAAATATTATTAGTATTAGAGGGTGAGGAAATGTTGACAGTCGCCGTTTCCCTCCTCTAACACCATATCCAAAGCCGAGTTTTCACTGAATCGGCATGTGGAAGGATATGAGTAGGGGTCTTTTGTGTCAACAAAAATTGAGTTGCCGGTTTTCAGGGGACATCTTTTGTTGAAAGCTGTCCGGAAATGGGATGGTTTTCAACTGTCCATGACCGCGATTTCTACATGGCGGTAAGTGGCGGCGTAAGGCGGCTGAGGGGATACCAAAAACTACCGGCAGTTGCGGAAATACAATTTTTATAAGCATACTGTCGATGTGAGGGTCAGCCTGTTATGGCCGCTTTTATATTTTCTATTGCCGATTTCAGGTTAAAATCTGTATCGAGATTATCTTCAACTGTCGAGATGGCATGAATAACGGTCGAATGATCCCGGCCCCCGAAATTCTCCCCTATTTTTTTTAGAGAGTTCGAGGTATACTTTCGGCACAGAAACATTGCCACCTGGCGGGCTCTTACGAGTTCAGCGGTCTTTCTTTTCGATTTCAAAAGGTCCGGATTGATTTTATAATAATCGGACACATTTTCGGTAATGGATTTTATGGATATTTCTTTGCCGGAAGTAAAAGTACCCTTTAAGGCTTCCTGTACGAAGTGAATATCGATTTTTTTGCCGTTGAGGGATCCGAAAGCATTGAGGCGAATAATCGAGCCTTCGAGCTCGCGTATATTCCTGGTTACATTGTTGGCGATGTAGGCGACGACCTCCGGTGGAATTGAAAGTCCCTGCAGTTTAATAATCATGTTCAGAATGGCGGTCCTCGTCTCCAGATCAGGCGGTTGGATATCGGTAACCAAGCCGCACTGGAATCGAGATAACAGACGTTCCTCCAACCCTTTTATTTCACGGGGAGGCCTGTCGGAGGTGAGGACTATCTGTTTCCCGGCCTGGTATAATGCGTTGAAAGTGTGAAAGAACTGTTCCTGCGTCGCTTCCTTGCCGGTAAAAAACTGGATATCATCGAGAAGGAGCAGGTCCACGCTTCTATAGAACCTGGCGAACTCGAGGGTTTTCTTCTGGGCAATAGCGTCGATAAAATCGTTGGTGAATTTTTCCGATGTTACGTAAAGTACTTTGAGATTGGAGAAGCCTGTCATCACCTCGTTTCCGATGGCCTGGACCAGGTGAGTTTTCCCGAGGCCGCTTCCGCCGTAAATATACAGAGGATTATATTTGGTCTGCATGGGGGCCTCGGCGACCGCTTTGGCGGCGGCATGGGGGAACTGGTTGGAATCGCCCACAACGAAGTTATCGAAGAGGTATCGGATGTTAAGGTTGGATACCAATCCGGGCATGCCGGTTTTTGCGGTTTCGGAGCGTCCAGAATCTAAATCGGTTTCATCTTTAGCAGGGTAATTATCGACGGGCGCAATGCTTTCGTTTGAATTTTCTATTACATATTCGATTTTTCTGGATGCTCCAAGGCGACATGCTACGGCTTTTATAATGGTATGATTAAACCTGTTTTTTAACCATTCCGCCGTAAATTTATTGGGAACGGATACTTTGAACGTTTCATTGTCGAGAGACACTCCGGAAGAGGAATTAAACCAGGTGTTGAAATTTTGAAGTGAGATCTCGGATTTAATTATATCTTTCGCATCCGACCACAGCTGATCGGGCGGGGGAGAAGATTCTATTGGCATATCGTTAAGAGAACCGGATTGCAGTTCGCTGAGCCTTTCAATTTTACAACGCAGTTTTCTAATAATTAAGGGTCAATTGACAAAAAATGCTGTAAGATCAGTTGTTGATCTTTTCCAAAACAGCCGGCTAAAATGTGAGGTAATTAAATTTGTTTTGATCTGAAAAAGCAAGAACAAAACTCGCGGTAATTTTTAAAAATCGTAACTCTTCAATATTGAGGTATCTTACGGCAATGATATTTTTAATCCGGTTTCCAAACAATTTAAGTTATGAGAACCGTTTCGGTTTTAGCAGAGTATTTGACATGGATATGTGATTATTGGAATAATTTAATCTTGGTCTCTATTGACATGCGCATACGAATTTTGTAATTTTGAGCTCGGTTTGTTCCGATTTATTGGGTTCGGCCGCTTTCCGAAGAAGAGGATGGGACAGTATCGGGATGATAATTGAAAGTGCAGTTAAGATTTCGGGGATATTCTTTCTGATCATTTTGATTGCGGCCGTGGCGGTTTCGGCTCAGACGGTTGAGGATTTCATTGTGAACGGCGATAGTCTATATGAGCTTTATGACTATGAGGGATCCATAGAGAAATATCGTACCGCCTGTTTGTTGGATAGCAACAGCTTCGAGGCATTCTGGAAATTGGGAAGAAGCTTGAACCTCAAGGGTGAGACAGTTGAAAGAGATTCGAGGCTGGCGATATTCGAGGAAGCGCGGGATGTCGAAAACCGCGCTTTGTCGTTGGACGAAAATCACGCGGATGCTCATTTCCAGCTGGCCCGGGCGCTCGGAAAGATAGCCCTGTTTAAGGGTGTTTTTAAATCAGCGTCCCTGGCCAGGCAGGTTAGAGATGAATGCCGGAGGGCGCTAGAGATAGATTCGCTTCATGACGGCGCCTGGCATATACTTGGCAGATGGCATCGGGAGGTGGGCAAGAAGCCGAAAATCCTTAGAATCCCCATGGGATTGGGAGCGGCCAATAAAAAGGACGCATTAGCGTTTATGCAGAAAGCGCTTGAGATTAACCCTGAAAATATAAATCATCGCCTTGAGATGGGAAATACCTATTGCAGATATAGGATGTACGATCTGGCCCGTTCTGAGTACCGCAGGTGCCTGGATATGGTCGCGTTGGGACCCCTGGATAAAAAATATCAGGGGGAGGCGAAAAAAAGTCTGGCTGAAATGGATAAAAATTGATTTAATAGTATATTTAATTATGGTGGAGATGGAATTGAAGGAGAAAAGGAAAAAATATACGGGAGACGCAGATGGTTAAAAAATTTTGGTGTGCCGGATCTTCCAGGGTTTCTGGGTGGTTCGGGGTGTTAACCGGGGTAACTTTACTATTGGCCGTATTGTGCTTTTTGTTTCATACCGGAGAGCTATACGCCGGGGGATTTGCTCTTTCGGGAGTGGGATCGAAAGCGATCGGCATGGGCGGCGCCTTCAGGGGCCTCGCTGACGACTGGAGCGCGGCGTACTGGAACCCCGCCGGCCTCACTCAGCTCGAGGAGTCGCAGTTAACCGGGATGCTGGTATTTTTAAGCCCCAGGCCGGAATACACGCCGGATATAAGTTACGGCGGTATCGATGTGGGGTACAGAAATGACCGGCTTACCTACACGAAGACGGAGACGATTGTTATTCCTGATTTTGGAGGGTTCTTAAAACTTGATGCATTTGAGGATTATACTTTCGGCGTCGCGGTATTCATACCGGCAGGCCTCTACAGCGAATGGGATTTATATAATCCCACGCCCGCGATGGATATCAGGAATCAATATCCCAGATTCGATCATATCGGGAAATTAACCGTACTGGATATCCACCCCTCCCTTGCCCGATCTTTTATGGAAGAGAAGCTGAGCCTCGGTGCGGGGATTTCGATAATCTGGGGCGACATAATATATCAGAAGGCCTATCTGACACCATCGGGAATTCCCATTCCTCACGAGAACCTCTTGATTGATACGAGGCTTGAGGGCGATGGCTGGGGATTCGGAGCCAACTTCGGAGCGCTTTATAAATTCTCCGAAAATTTCCAGATGGGGATCTCCGGAAAACTTCCGGTCACCCTGAACCTGGAGGGTACCGCGGCCCAGGAGCTGTATACGTTGAATAATGAGTATTTGAGAGATATGCTTCTGGGCAACGCTTTTACCCGCGCGGAATCGCTGCAGATATTTTCGCTGTTCGCGTTGGAAAACATGACAGCAGAACCCAATGCGAAAGCGGATCTTAAGTTGCCGGGGGATATCGGAGTCGGCGTGGCCATTAAGGCAAATGAGAAATTAACCTTCACGGGCGAAGTCGCGGTCACGTTCTGGTCGGCGCTCGACTCTGTGGTGATTGAGCTGGATGGTTTCGATCCCTCCGGGAGCCCGGCCGAAAATTCCACAATTATGTTTTTGTGGGATGATATAACGAGAGTTTCGCTGGGCGCCGAATATAAGATAGCCGATCCCCTGGCCCTGAGATTCGGTTACTACTTCGATCCCAGCCCCATACCCGACAGCACCTTCTCTCCGATTATCCCCGATCTGGGCGACAAAAACTCGTTCAATATAGGGGCGGCACTGACCCTCGGAGGCGTTGAGATATCTTATAATTATGAGTACCTCATGTTTGAAGACAGAAACATTGCGACGCTTTCGGATGTAAATGGCGACGGTACATATGATAATTACCCGGGCCTATACAAAACCGATCTGCATGCCTCTCACCTTTTAATAACCTACAGGTTTTAACCGGGAGGTAAGAAAATGAAAAAAGTAACAGGATTGGCATTGATTTTAGCGCTTTCGCTGGCGTTTGTAAGCTGTTCCGATCGTGAGCTCCCGGTCGACGCGGAGGAACCGGCTGGTTTGTATTACAGCCTTGGTTTTGTTTGGCCGTCGCTCGAGGATAATGTTATGGAGGAGTTTCCCGGTAAAGAAGTCCTCGTTTATACGCCGCCGGGATATGATACTTATGATCATAGAACCAAGTATCCGGTTCTTTATCTGCTACACGGATTTGGCGGCGACCACAATTATTACAGGGGGCTCTACGGCCTGGCGGAGACAATGGATGAAATGATCAATTCAGGTGAAATCGATCCCATGATCGTCGTTACTCCGGACGCTTCAAACGGTCTGGGAGGAAGTTTTTACACAAATTCGCCGGATACGCTTACGGGCTATCCGGGGCAATCTTTTGGCGGATTATGGGCCGATTTCATTGAAGAGGTGGTTTTACTGGTGGACACCAGCTATCATACAATTCCATATTGGCGATATACGGGGATTTCAGGCCATTCCATGGGCGGTTATGGCGCCATCAGGCTTGCCATGGAATCGTATTTTTTCGGTTCGGCGTCGTCGATGTCGGGTCCGTTATCGTTTTATGGTGGTTTTCCGAATGATACCACATTTTTAGGACTCGTAAGTTTGTTCCCCGTCGTATTCGCAGAAAATGATTTTACGCCTGGAGATACGGCGGCTTTCTATTCGATGACTCCAGGAACCAATAAGCCATTGACGAATATGATGTTTGCCATGGGAGCCGCATTCACCCCTCATGACCCTGCAAATCCTGATACATCATTTGCGCATTCATTTGTCAATCCGCTTACAGGATTTAGAGGAAAAATCGATTTGCCCTTCGATGTTAATGGTCTGGTTGATACAACGGTCTGGAACTATTGGATGCTCAATGACGTGTCCACTATGTTCAGGGCTGGTAGTGGCGATATTTTCGCAGTAATAGATCTTTATGTAGATGCGGGCGATCAGGACGATTTTTATTTTAATCAACAGTCGCAGGTTTTCCGTATTTATGCGGCCGACGTTATCGACTATTATGAAATCTACTCGGGTTTCGGCAATAGCCTTCAAGCAGATCACATAACGTACATAGGCGACAGACTAAGAAACGTTCTGAGATTTCATAATGAGTCTTTCCAACCCGATTTGGAGCAATAATCTATTCACCGGAAACGGATTTAAGGCCGGCACACCAGCCGGCCTTTTTTTGTCGGAAAGATTAGTCTTGACGATTCGGAACAGAAGCCGATATTTAGCCGGGAATTGGATAATATCAGCAGAAATTTAAAATGAAAGTAAAAAACAATACGGCCTCGAAGCCGGTAAGAAGAGAGAGATTACGGTTTTATATCGAGACCTATGGCTGCCAGATGAACGAGTACGATTCGGAGCTGGTGAGGTCTATTCTGCTTGAAAACCGTTTTGATGAAACTGCCGCTCCGGATCAGGCGGACGTTATCCTATTGAACACCTGTTCTGTCAGGGAGAGCGCTCATAACCGGGTTTTCGGAAGGCTGCAGTCTCTCGATAAACTCAGGGCAAAAAGCGGAAAAGTGGCGGTCGGGGTGCTGGGGTGCATGGCGCAGAGCCTGAAGATGGAGCTTCTGGAAAACTCCATATATGTCGATCTTATAGCGGGTCCCGACAGCTACCGATGCCTGCCCGAGATGATAAGGGAATCATTGTACGGATCGGAGAAAGTATCCGCTATAGATCTATCGGAGTTCGAGACTTATGACGATATTTACCCGGCTCGCCTCGAAGGAGTCAATGCCTGGATCGCAGTGATGAGAGGCTGCGATAATTTCTGCACCTTCTGTATCGTACCGTATGCCCGCGGGCGGGAAAGGAGCCGCTCCGTGGAATCGGTAGCCGATGAAACACGCAGGCTTGTCGAAGAGGCATACACCCAGGTTACGCTCCTGGGGCAGAACGTCAATTCCTATTCCCATGAGGGCCGCTTTTTTGCCGACCTGATGAACACCGTTTCGAAAGTGGAAGGATTGAAACGTATTAGGTTCACCTCGCCTCACCCCAAGGATTTCCCCGATGATCTTATCGATTGTGTAGCTATGAATTCGAAGGTATGCAAACATATTCACCTGCCATTACAGGCCGGATCGGATAGAATCCTCAAGATGATGAATAGAGATTATACCGCGGACGGTTATGTTCGGCTTGTTGAGAGAATTAGGGACTGTATCCCCGATCTTGTTCTAACTACCGATATTATCCTCGGTTTTCCCTCTGAGACCCGGGAAGAGTATGAGGAAACGGTCAATATAGTCGAGGAAGTCGGGTTCGATTCGGCGTTTATATTCAACTATTCCGAACGGAAGGGTACGGTGGCCGCTCGCAGGTGGGAGGATGATGTTCCTCCCGAGGAGAAGAAATACAGGATCATTCGGCTGAATGAGATCCAGAAGGGGATAAACATCGAGAGAAATCGAAAGCATATAGGGCGGGTTTTAGAGATCCTGGTGGAGGGACCGAGCAAGCGCGACCCGAATGAATGGTTCGGCCGCACCGATGGCAATAAGATGGCGGTATTTCCCCGAACCGACCAGAAGGCCGGGGATTATGTGCGCATTGAAATTACCGGCGCCACCGCCAATACATTGAAGGGAAAGTCGGTTTGATAAAATAATGGAAAACGGAGCCATTGGGCCCCGTTTTTTGACGGTGATTCGGTTATTGATGCGATGGTCTTATTTTATTAACGTCATCTTTTTGGTCGAATTTAAATTCCCAACCGAAAATTTATAGAAATATAATTCCGACGGCAGATTATCGGCGTTCAAGTTTACAGCGTATTCTCCGGAATAGGCGAAAACAAGGGCTGGAAAAGGCAGGTCAGTAAAAACCAATAGCGATTTTTTCATCATTTTCTTCTGTATATTTCGGTTACGGTTTTTTCTAAGGTTAGAGGATCGTTGTTCATCTATTGAACATGGAGATTAAATATTGTGCAATATTTTTATCATATGGGTTTTACATAGATATCATTATTATTAAAGAGACTCCGTTTCTTCATTTTTTTTTATCCGTAATCCTATATATTTAATGACGTTAACGGTCCTTTAAATTTATCTGTGAATCATTGTTACAAACTGTTCCATACGGCAACAATTTTGCACGGTTTCTATGGAAAAATAAGGAGAGAATATGTCAGGTTCAATCAAAAAAGTACTCGGCTTTGCGATAGTCTTTACATCGCTTGTATTTGCGTATCAAAACGCATGCGCCGATTCGGTTTGGACGGCCTATACGATGTCGAATTCTCTTCTTCCCACCGACTATGTTAACTCAATTGATTTTGACGATAATGGTGATCAATATGTTGGCACGACCGGCGGTGGCGCTGTTCATGTAAGGAATTCGGCATGGACCATCTGGAACCGGTCCAATACCGGCGTTCCCATTAACGCCGTACGGCTCTCGGTCCGCGATAATGATAACAACCTCTGGCTCGCGGCGGCATCGGGAAATCTTGATTCATCGCCTTACGGTTTCGGCGTGGCGCGTCTGGATGCTATCGACTCTACGTGGTCGATGGTGAATCATGGTATTGAAGTAAATCAAATAGTTACGGGGATAATCTTCGAGGATACCCTGCGGTACGTATCCACCTATGGCGGGGGGGTAACGGTTTACAGCGATTCCGGCTGGATACGGTATAGATACGATACCAGGACCGAATTCCGTTATTCCGACAGCAGTCTTCAGGTATTCGACGTACGTCCCGGAATGTACCTGCCAAGCGACTACATCAGGGCCATGGACATATACGAACCTGCGGGCGCGGTATGGTTTGCCACCGCGGACGGCGGTGCGGTTAGAAAAATCGGAGGTTGTTGGGAAACCTTCAATATGGGCAACAGCGGATTGCCCTCAAATCAACTCTGGTCCATCAAAGTGAACCGGGTCAACGGCGACGTAAGTTTTGGCACCGCAGGGTTTGGAGTCGCCGTATTGAGCGGCAATAACTGGACGGTGTATAACAGCGCGAATTCACCCTTTACCGACAACTTCATCGCTTCTCTGGGCGTTAAACCATCGGGCGATGAACTCTGGATCGGCACCGGTTACGGCGTCTGGGTGCTGGAGGACGACGGCGACTGGAGAAGTTATATTGCCAACGCGAACAATTTTATCTGGGGTCAGTTCTATTCCGATATTGCCTTTGATTCAATTGGTAATGTATGGGTTTCGGCCTATGGCGGCGGCATGGCGTCATTATTCCTGGATTCGATACCGCAACCGCCACCCGATACTCTCGGTATCGATGTCGATCGTATGTTTATCTTTTTCTATAACAACAGGCCGGTAGAGCGGATATTTACAACCATGGACGTTACCGGCGCGCCGGAATTGGCAGACGACGATATCATATCCTACAGGCTGGAATCGGACGCCGGCGAGCTTTATAGCTTTTCGGTTCCCTTCGGTGATTTCGTGAACGGCGATACCGTCGGCGGCAGAACCATCTATAGATACAAACAGGATAAGCTCAACGTATTCCTCAAAATATTAAACGGCGATCCATCGGATGTAAGAGTGTCCATAAAGGATATGGACGCCGGAATGAACCGCGAGAATTATTGCGATATACTCACCGTTACCATGAGCATGGGTGACGTTGAAGGCAGCGTGGTAATATATCTGGTTGAAGGGAACCAGATGGACGTGGTGGAACTCAACTATGAGGCGGAAATAAACACGGCATGCGTTTATGGTTTATTCCAGCAGCAGACAGATACCGGGTTCTCAGGGGAGATTCCTCCTCTCGCCCGGGATTTAAATCTCACCAACTACCCCAACCCGTTCAACGGGAACACCATGATAAGTTTCAGCCTGCAGGAAGCGGGAAATGTTGACGTTACAGTATACGACGTTCTGGGCAGACAGGTGAGCAGACTCTTCTCCGGATATCTTTACGCCGGAAACCATAAGTACGCCTGGCCTGCCGCGAATGAGCATACTCTGAAGAGTGGAATTTATTACTATCGTGTATCAATCGACGGTCGTTCGGGAACGGGCAAGATGATGTTTTTGAAATAACTTTCGGATTTTATATAAAAGCAAAAAGATGCCCCGGCTTGATATGGTCGGGGCTTTTTGTTTGTCAATCCCATCATTTACAATTAATATTTCAACGATGCAAACAATTCTCTTTATCTGCACCGGCAACTCGGCGCGCTCCGTGATGGCGGAAGTGTTGATGAACGAATTGGGGGACGGGGGATACCGGGCTTTTTCCGCCGGGGCGAAACCAACGGGGGAGGTCAATCCCCTAACCATCGAGATATTGAAAGCTCATGGCCATAAAACAGCCGGTATCCGCTCGAAACCGTTGAGCGAGTTTCTCGATAAAGATCTCGATATCGTGGTAACCGTCTGCGACAGTGCCCGGGAGTTGTGCCCGATATGGCCGAAAAAAACCACGGTTTTACATTGGGGCTTCGATGACCCGGCGGCGTTCGAGGGAACCCGCGAGGAGAAGCTCACATTTTTCGAGAAGATTTACCGGCAGATACGAGATAGGATAAAGCGGTTTTTGGAGGAATAAATTGTCAGCGAGCTGCTGTTAGATTTTTATGTCGGGTTTCTCGCTACGCTCGAAACCCAACCTGCTCGTATTTTTACTGTGGTGTTGGGTCACCCGACCCGACCCCCGTTGTCTGATAGAAAAAGCATCAGGTGAGGTCACCTGACTCCACATAAAACTGGTTACCAAGCGCCTGCCTGGTAACCCACAGGCGCGGTCAGTCCCGCAAAGCGGGATTTCGTGACCACAAGAACCGTCGGGAAAGGGTTCCCGACGGCGCAGGTTATTGTCGGGTTTTTTCCCGCCAGGGCGGGGTTAAGAATCTGGTTACCAAGCGCCTGCCTGGTAATCCTATAACCTCGGGGCGAATATCAATTCGGCCCAACGATTTATATTACTACTTGTTCTTATCCAGTCTCTTAGGCATTCGGCCGGAGACCGGTTCCCGCTTTCCCTGTTTCTGTTCGGCTTTCCATTCGCGGAGCATGTCGACCACCATAATGCCGTTTTCAGCGTTGTAGATGAAATCCCCCTCAGGCGCCATCGTTTTCATCTTTTCGGGGTATTTATCATTGCCCCAGAACACGAAATGATCGAGCACTCGCTCAAAATTCTCCTTGCTGGAATCAGCCAGTTCAGCGAAGTTATAAGATATTTTATTATCCTTTACCACGAACATAACTCTGGGGTAATAGGCGTCGGGGATTTCGGCGGCCTCGATCCAGTCGTTATGCTCTGTAACCGAGCAGAAGACGGTATCGCCGCTGATAGCGAAATTGGACGGGGCCAAGATCGTGTTCAGAACAGAATCGTATTCGGCGATCGCCCTTCTGCCCTCTTTGCCTTCCATCTTTATCCCCATTTTGGGTATTTCCAGAAGCGCGTCATCGGCAAAATACTCCAGCGAGGCGGTTACCTGGTGAGTGTTTTTAACGCTGATCATATCTTCCACAATCTTTTTTGGCGACGGTTTGAAAGAACATGAGTATAAAAGGACGGCTGTCGCCATTATGAATAAAACCGAAAATTCCCCCTGGGTTGTGATTTTCATTTTCTCTCCTCCTATCGCGCGGTTAGTTGAGTTCAATCCCGTATTAATAAATATCGTTAACCATATAAGAATACAAGATTTTTCTTGGGAACGCAAAAACGGTCTTTTAGATTTAAATAATTATGATGACAGACGAAGGAGAGAAACAGTGCCCGGTCCGGTATGTGTAAAGGTTTACAATTACCGTCACCAGGCCCAGCGGGCGGTTGAGATATTAAAATCTTACGGAATAGGGGCGATGATCCAGGCAGACGACGCCGGCGGTATGCGGCCGGATCTGGTTATGCATACCGGCGGAGTTAAGCTGATGGTAATTGCGGAGGCGGCTGACAGAGCGCTGGAAATACTCGAATCGTTCAACGACGATCAATCGGGATAATCAATTAGCTCTTTACATTCAAATACAAATATCATACTATTGCAAAACCAGAAATCAAACCGTCCGCTTTATTTATGGGACGGTTTATCTTTGAAATCAGAAATCGATCGGAGGCGGTTTGGATTTCATTATCGATTTAATCGGAAAAGCAGGTAACCTGATCTGGGCGACGCCGAGCAGCGTTCCTTTTATGATCGTTCTTCTGGTGGGGACGGGAATCTTCGTAACCTTCAGGCTGGGATGGCCGCAGATTAAGTATTTTGCGCACGCGCTGGGAGTGACCTCGGGCAGATATGATAATCCCGCCGACGCCGGTGATATCACGCATTTTCAGGCGTTGTCGGCGGCGCTTTCGGCGACGGTGGGTATCGGCAATATAGCGGGCGTAGCCACCGCGATACACTACGGCGGCCCGGGGGCCTTGTTCTGGATGTGGGTCACCGGGATACTGGGAACATCTTTGAAATATGCCGAATGCACTCTCTCCATGCATTACCGTAATATCAATCCCGACGGTTCCGCGTCGGGCGGGCCGATGTATTATATCGAGAAGGGATTGAGATTAAAACCGCTGGCCATCTTCTTCGCCGCCGCGGCCGTTCTATGTTCCTTCGGCACCGGAAACGGTATCCAGGCATTTACCGTGGCGGATCAGCTTAATTCCGATTTTTCGATACCGGTATGGATAACCGGGTTGGGCCTGGCGTTACTTGTGGGACTGGTGATTATCGGAGGTATAAAGCGTATCGGGAAAGTAGCCGCTATTCTGGCGCCCGGAATGGCCATTATTTATGTTACCGGCGCGGTGGTTGTGCTTCTCGCCAATATCGATAAACTGCCCGGGACATTCGGCCTGATATTCAAATCGGCGTTCACGCCGGTGAGTTTTTTAGGAGGCTTCGCCGGAATCGTCTTCGTTAAAACCATGATCTGGGGAGTAAAGAGGGGATTATTCTCAAACGAGGCGGGACAGGGTTCCGCCGCCATCGCGCATGCCGCCGCCAAAACCAAAGAGCCTGTCCGCGAGGGAACCGTGGCCATGCTCGGCCCCTATATCGATACGTTGTTAATCTGTTCGCTGACCGGGCTTGTGATAATTACCACCGGCGTCTTCAATAGGAAAATGACCGAAACCCGCGATTTGAACCATCATACTTTCGATTTTCATACGGTTCCGATAGACTATGACGACGACTGGATGAATACGGAGATGAGAAAATATAATAGAGGCCGTGAGATGAAATTCGGGTTACCGGAATTCGACGGTACCGTAAATGTCTGGAGCGGACAAATTGAATCTATCAAACTAACCTCGAGGCCGGATTATCCGGATGAGCTGGTAAGTGATACATTGTATACGCTGGCGCTGGTACGAAATCATGGATTTGTGGAGAATGCGCGTTTTATGGGAGCGGGCGTTCCGTTTACCGGCGTAATAAAAATAACCGGTTCAGGGTCGCCGAAGGGCCAATCCATCACCGTAATCGAGGGCGGGCCGGAGGCGCTTACGGTTGAGGGTGACATATATCAAAACGGGTCGCCTCTGACCGCCTGGGGATTTAAGACCGGGTTATCGATGCTGGGCAACTGGGGAAATTATATTATAACCCTGGCCGTTTTCCTGTTCGCTCTTTCCACTATGATAAGCTGGTCGTATTACGGCGACCGCTCCATTCAATATCTCATTGGCGACGGGGCGATTATGCCCTACAGGTATATATATTGTATTGTGCTTTTTATCGGAGCTACCAGCAAGCTGGAGGATATCTGGGGATTCGGCGACGTGGGGCTGGGACTCATGGCCATACCCAACCTGATAGCGATTCTGCTTC
The DNA here is from genome assembly GCA_020348065.1 of Candidatus Zixiibacteriota bacterium. Classification (GTDB taxonomy): domain Bacteria; phylum Zixibacteria; class MSB-5A5; order UBA10806; family UBA10806. The sequence goes on along the minus strand of CP070742.1, from coordinate 3,197,090 downwards.
TATCCAAATCCCTCAAAAAGATGACCAAAGAGTATTTCTCACGCAGGCAGGAGCCGTACAGCAAAAAAATAAGACTGTTTTAGCAGGCGCGGCTTTAATATATTCTTATAAGGAGGAGAGATGGGAGAGGACAGACGTATTTATTTCAATGTGAGGCTGATCATCGGGCTGGTTATTATCGCGGTGGGGGCGGTCGCCCTTTTGATGAACCTCGGATACGATATCGATATCGACCTGTGGGATTACTGGCCCCTTATACTGGTACTCATCGGGTTGAGCAGGATTTTTCAGCCGCCCGAATACCGTAACCTGTGGTTCGGATTGATTTTCACCGCGATAGGAATCCTTTTTCTTCTGGATAATTTTTATTTGATCCGGTTCGGGTTCAGGGAGTTGTGGCCGATCGTCATAATTTTAATCGGCGTTGCCATTTTGAAGCATGGTTACGGTGCATCAAAAGGCCGTTCCACGGACGTCGACTATATAGATCACAGCGCGGTTCTTGGTGGCGGAGAATACAATTATATCTCAAAGACATTGAAGGGCGGAAAGTTATTTGCCTTTATGGGGGGATGCGAGGTGGATCTGAGGGAAGCGGATATCCAGGGCGATGAAATGGTTATCGACATATTCGCCATGATGGGCGGTGTAGAGATAAAAGTCCCCGAAAGCTGGCAGGTAACCATGCGGGGTCTTCCGTTAATGGGCGGCTTGAGTAATAAAACATCACGGAGGCAGGCGGGTAAGGAGCTGTCGCCGCAGGGTAAAAAACTTCTTGTGAAGGGTACCGCCTTCATGGGAGCAATCGAGATCAAAAATTAAACTGTATGCGCGATTCCGACAATGAGCCGGTAGAATTTCCCATAGATGGCACGCTCGATCTGCATACCTTCAAACCATCCGAGGTGAAAGACCTGGTAAAAGATTATATCGAAGCCTGCATTGAAAAAGAGATATATCAGATTCGCATTATCCACGGCAAGGGGACCGGCACGTTAAGGCGTATCGTTCAGAGCGTGCTGGAAAAGCATCCGGCGGTAAAGGGTTATGGCCATGAGGGGAGCTCGGGCGGTGGTTGGGGGGCGACGGTTGTGGATTTGAGAAGAGAGTAAATTTATTACGACGGCTCGCGGTTTGCCCTGACCGACGGGAGAATGGCTGGCTTACCTCCGCTGATAATATGTAAACTCCATCAACCATAAATATGGGGTTCTCCCCATACTTCATAGCGCTATTTTGAGGGATATTATGTAAACCCGCCAAAAAGCTTTCCGCGCAATCCATTATTATTCAACAGGATAAAGCGCGCCCCATTATATCTTTTTCTTTTTGTCCTCAGGGTATGGCAGTTGCTTGAATAGAATGCAGAAAAATAGGAAAAACGAGGAGATAAAGATGAAAAATAGAAAAAGACAGAGCGGATTCACGCTAATAGAAGTAATGGCGGGAATGGTTATTATCGCTTTGGGGCTATTGCTTCTTCTTCCCATGATGGTAACCTCCATGCAGGCCAACGATTTCGCCCGCGGCTCCACGGAGGCATCCATGCTTATTAAAGACAAGATGGAGGATCTTAAGAATACGGCCCTGCCGACCTCGGGTGTCGATACGGTGAGCGCCGTAGCCCGGACATGGACCGTAACGGATATGGGCAATAATCTTTATCAGCTTGATGTTAACATATCCTGGACTGATCGTCACGGCAGAGCGCATAACAACACAGTTACGTCATACATGTCAAAGAGGTAGGTGCGAAATGAAGAGAATAAATAGAGATTTAAAAATAAGGCGATTCAGATTGGCGGGTTTCACGCTGATCGAGCTTTTGATAGCGGTGCTTTTAGCGGCGATTGTGACATCGGCGGCCATGGGTATATACATTGCCCAGCACAAGCAGCTGATCGTGCAGGACGAGGTTACCGATATGCAGGCCAACATCAGGGCCGCGGCGGTCGAACTAACATCAAAAATCCGCATGGCCGGTTATAAAGTGCCGGAGGGGATTCCCAAGCTTGAAGCGAGCAATACTAACCCGGATACCATAACCATAACCTTTGACTCCGGCGGTTTTGAGGACGTAACGGTTGAGCATCCCATGCCCCAACCCTCCTCCGAGCTTCGCTGCGATGGTCATGACGTGAGCCCTCTTCAGGATGACGACTGGGTATTTATCTATGACCCCTTTACTCGAACCGGCGAGTTTTTCCTGGTAACGCAGGTTCAGGTGGATGCATCGCATATTCAGCATAACACGATGGCGTTAAGCCGGATATATCCCGTGGGAAGCCAGGTAATTATGATGAACCAGTTTAAGTATTATATTGATAATTCCAATCCGGATCATCCCAATTTAATTGCATGGACACATAGAACGGGACCGCAGGTTTTTGCTGAGAATATAACCGATTTGAATTTCCAGTATGTTCTTGCCAGCGGGCAGATTGTGGATACGTTCGTGGACGAGGATATGGTCCGCGAGGTTGTTATAACAATCGACGCCCGTACGGATAAGCGGGATCTGGAATTCCATACCGACTATAGAACACGCGGATTGGATACCAGGGTCAAGGTACGTAACCTGGGCAGTTAAGATAAAGATTAAAATGAATTGGAACGCAAAGTAATTCTGGAGGATAAAATGTACAGGATATCAAAAACGGCAGGAAATAGCGAGTCGGGAGTCGTCCTGATCGTCTGCATGATAATTCTGCTTATGCTTTCGCTGATCGGGATAGCGTCCATTACGACGTCCAACAGCGAGATGCAGGTGGCGGGTAACGAGATGAGCAGCACCGGCGCGTTTTACGCGGCCGAGGCGGGCCTGGAGAAAGCGACGTCGGAAATCATCACCAGCTACGAGAATACCGGCGCCCCGCCGAGCCCGTTGCCCACAGCGCTGGAAACGATGAACAATTACAGATATTATTATTATGTAAGCGATCTGGGCCCCGCGGCCGGCAGGACATTGACTTATGGCTCATATAACGGTCTTTACGCCACGGTTAAATCCTTCGAGATAATCTCACAAGGCGTGGACAATAATCTCGAGGCAGGCGTCGAAATTGAAATGGATATTGAGGACGCTCTCATCCCGGTTTATCAATTTGCCGTGTTTTACGAGAACCTGCTCGAAATAGGCCCCGGACCTGATATGACTGTTTCGGGTCGTTTACACAGTAACTCCGATACATATGTGGAGGCGGGAAGTAACCTTTTTATGGATCAACTATCCTCCGCAGGGAACATATACTATGGAACTGCCCCGGGATCCGGAGATTCGCCGGGCACCGGTAATATCCTTATCAAAGATGGAAACGGCAACTACCAGAATATGAGGAACGGTGACGGGACCTATCTTGACGCCACCGATCCTGACTGGGTTAACAGTTCGATTTCGAGATGGGGCAATACAGTCGAAGATCATAATCATGGTATAACGGACCTTTATATGCCTATCGCAGGCGCCGGTAATCCCGTTGATATGATTGATAGAGCCGAGAGTAATCCCGACAGCTATGAAAATCTAGCCGGTTTAAAATTCGTTGACGGTCAGGCGTTATATCGCCAGATTGACGGGACCTGGCTTGACGTTACCGGATTGTTAATTGCGGACGGTACTATATCTGCAAGTACCTTTTACGACGAGAGAGAGGGTCAAAACGTACTGTCTCTCGATCTCGATGTGTCTCTGCTTGCGGCATCCGGGTATTATCCTCCGAATGGAATAATCTACTCCTCGCAGCCCGAAATGGTCGGGAATATAACGGCCATAAGGCTGACTAACGGCTCCCAGCTCCCATCCGGGTTGACCGTGGCAACCAATAATCCCCTTTATACGCTCGGCGATTTTAATTCCGTCAATAAACGGCCGGCGTCTTTAATGGCGGACGCGATCACGATATTATCAAATAGCTGGGATGACGCCAGCAGCGGGCTTGGGATTGGCGCCCGAGCAGCCTCGGCTACGACGGTGAATGCGGCTTACATAACCGGCAACACCGAGACCGGTTCACCCGGTCATGATTATAGTGGTGGATTGGAAAACTTGCCGAGATTCTTAGAAAACTGGAACGGCGTAACTTTTACCTGGAAAGGTTCCGCCGTAAGCCTCTGGTATTCAAGACAGGCCATATCACCCTATGGTATGACATATTACAATCCCCCCGTCAGAGATTGGGGATTTGATACCGACTTTCTCGACGCAGCCTATCTTCCGCCGGGAACTCCGATGGTTAACGTGATTATGAAAACGGGATGGAACCAGACCGTGCTTGATGATTTCTCCAATTTCACGGTTGAATACGGAGGCGATATCTACTAATCTCGGCGTGAAGAAATTATAATTATTTATCGAATTTTCGGCGGCCTTCGGGCCGCCTTTATTATTACGGATTGAAAGCAAAGTTAAGTGCGAGTTGCATTCTCCGTTTCAAATCGCAACAATATCAATCATTGAATGTTCTTACAGCATTTTTGCATAAGCGCCGTTTAACATTATCCGATTTAGAATATAAGGCTAATACTATATATGCATTTTTTCGACAAGGGTGGTTAATAATGGCGAATTCGAAAATACAGTCGGGTTTTACGCTCATTGAACTTTTAATAGGCGTTCTGATGGCCTCCATCGTAACCTACGCGGCCATGTCGCTTTATATAACCCAGCATAAGCAGATGATTGTCCAGGACCAGATAGCCGACATGCAGGCCAATACCCGGGCTGCGGCAGAAGTTATCGCCAACGCGGTTAAAAAAGCGGGGATGAACGCGCCAAGAAGCGCTGCCATAGGCACCGCTGACACGAACCCGGATTCCATTACGGTGATGTACGATTCCGGGGAGCTGCATAACGTCCAGATTGAAGTTACGATGCCGACGACGTCCTCCGAGCTCAGATGCGACGGGCACGATTTATCCGCGGTAGAAGAAAATGACTGGATTTATTTATATGACCCTTACGCCGACGCAGGAGAATTCCTGCAGGTAACCCACGTTCAATATTCCGATCATCTCCAGCATAACACTATGCCCACCATGCGGTTATATCCGGCCGGCAGCAAGGTGGTTAAGATGAACCACGTAAAATTCTATGTGGATCAATCGAATCCGGACCACCCCACTTTAATGATAGAGACGATCAATACATCACCGCAGCCGTTCGCCGAAAACATAATCGATCTTAATTTCAGGTATTATCTTGCAACCGGTGCAGTTGTTACCCAGACTAATACACCGGAATTGATCAGGATGGTGGAGATCGATGTTGTGGGACGAACCCACGATCCTGATGACGAATTCTTTACCGCTTACCGCACCAGGAATTTCAATTTGAGGGTCAAAGTTAGAAATCTCGATCTTTAATTTTATACATGGCAGTGTTTGAGCGGCAACAAGGGCTCGATTTTTATAACCTTCAGAATAACAATGCCTTATAGCCTTCCTTTGATTGTTTCAAATAGAGACAATTTGGATTGACGTATACTTTTTTTGGAGTCCCGCGTAATTGTATATGTTTATCGTCCCGATTCTTTAATAACCAGAGATTATATAACGTGTTATGTAATTATGGCACATTACCATGGTAAGAAAAAAGTCACAGTCAGGCCTTACCGTCGTTGAACTATTAGTGGGTTTAATTGCGGGATCTGTTGTTATGTACGCCGCGATGTCTTTATACATCTCTCAACATAAACAGATAATCGTTCAAGAGCAGATAGCTGATATGCAAAGCAATATCAGGGCGGCCACTGAAGTAATAGCCAGGGCCGTTCGTAATGCGGGGTACAACATCCTGGGGGGGTTATCCGCAATTGAGACCCATAATTCGAATCCCGATACGATAGTGATAACATACGATTCCGGCAAGCTGGTAAACGTTCGACTTGAACAGGCTATGCCGCAAACCTCATCCGATTTGAATTGTCAGGATCATGATCTATCGGCTTTGCCGGAAAACGCTTCGGTATATATATACGACACGCTGGCCAATGTGGGCGAGTTTTTCCTTGCGTCCCGGACCATGACGGCGCCATCGCGGATCAGGCCCGCCAATCCTCTTTCAAGGATATATCCGGCCGGGAGCATAATTATCAGTATGAATAGGGTAAGGTTCTTCATCGACCGGTCAATTTCCGAACATGCCAACCTCATGCTTCAGAGCTTTGGCTCCAACCCCGAGGTTTTCGCGGAAAATATAATCGATCTTAATTTCAGGTATTTCATGGCGGATGGCTCTATTGTTACGCAAACTTCGACGCCCGAAAATATACGAATGGTCGAGATTGATGTTGTGGGCAGAACCGATCTGTCTGACGACGATTTCATTACCGATTATCGCGCCAGGAATTTCACATTGAGGGTCAAAGTAAGAAACCTCGACCTTTAATTCGAGACCAAGGTCTTGTAATAAGGACCGTCTTCACGAAAAAGCTTTTATTTATCTTAAAGAATATATAGATTATCCTTAAAAAGGAGGAATTTTGCCGGTTGCGCTGGGTCTTATCCTGTTCGGGATCCTGTTTCTTTTGAGAAACCTGGATATTATCCGGATTGATGTGTGGGATTTTGTATGGCCTCTGGCTTTCATCATAATCGGTATCTCGATAATATTCAGGGGAATGCGCAAGAGTTAAGACCGGCGCGGCGGTTACGTCAAGAAAAATCATAATTTGTTGATTTTGCAGGAGATTGCAACTTGTGAAACTTAAAATCCGGTAGGGATTGTTTTAAGTCGGATGGATTAACTATGTTGACAGGCGGATGAAACAATAATATTGATATTATACGGATGGTATTAAGATGAATTGGAAATCGGCTTTAATATTGTGTGGCGCATTTTGTCTGGCGCTTTTAACGGGCTGCGATCGCAGGAGTTCCACCAGCAGGGCGATAGACGAGCTCTCGTTTTCGACGGAGTTGTCTCTTATCAAAGATTACTCTACCGGAAGAAACAGGGCGGATATCGAGTTTTTCAGGGAGGGGGTTCCGTATTCGGAAGCGGTGATAAAGGTTAACGGCATAGTCATCCAGAATGCCGGCGGCAGCATTTATTTCGATACGCTCTTTGCCCCGCTTAACACCGGGTTGGCGACTATTACGTTTGAAAGCGATGTCGACGATTATCTCGATACCCTGATACTGAATCTGCCCGATAGTTTCGGAGTGACCAACATGACCCCCTCCGAGATGGCTATTTCCAGCGATGTATTTGTTGAGTGGTCGGCCGCCGACGGCGCCACCGCCTATATACTGGGAGTATCGACCCTGTATTCGCCCGATGATGGTTCGATTCCTCTCAGCATTTTACTGGGCGGCACTGCCAGGTCGTATACCATTCCCGCACAAACCTTTGAGGATGGTATCGGAGATGAGATCTTCGGAACCTATTACGTTTACCTTATTGCCTTTAACAGAGGTTTTCTACCCTACGTGGGTCTGAAATTTCCGCTTCCGGATGATGTGCCTGTAAGACCGCTCGCGGAACCGTCAGGGACCGCGGGTTACGGGACAATCGCTCCCATCGATTCTATCAGAGTCGTTTTTTGAAGAATAGATCCGGCAAAAATAAAAATAGATCGGCTCCACGAGGGCGCGACGTTTTCGACGAACTGTCGGGACTTTTAACCGAAAGCTTAAATCCATCGTCAAAAAACATTGATCGGCTTTCCACGAGATCCATACTCCGATTAATAAACAAAGAGGATAGAATTGTGGCAGATGCCGTTGCCCATGAGATTAAATATATCGGGAGGGCGGTTGATATGGTTGTAGAGGCATTCAGGTCGGGAGGAAGACTTTTCTATATAGGCGCGGGAACCTCCGGCCGCCTGGGTGTCCTGGACGCGGCGGAATGCCCTCCCACATTCGGGACCGATCCCGAATTGATACAGGGCATTATTTCCGGCGGGTCCCCGTCCCTGATACGTTCCAGGGAAGGAGTCGAAGACGATATCGAGGCTGCTGTTAAGGAGGTCAAACGGAGAAAAATAGGAAAACGCGACGTGGCGATAGGGATTACGGCCTCAAAACGGACCCCGTTTGTGCTGGAAGGTCTTCGAATCGCAAAGAAAAGAGGAGCGAAAACCGTATTTGTATCCTGCAATCCCAGGGAAATAGCGCCGAAAGATTTCGATCTGAATATCTGTCTTGTGGTCGGGCCCGAGATTATTGCGGGATCGTCGAGGATGAAGGCGGGAACCGCCCAGAAGATGACATTGAATATGATCTCCACCGCGGCTATGATCAGAACCGGGCGCGTTTATGGAAACCGCATGGTGGACCTGATGGCCACATCGGAAAAGTTGAGGGAGAGATCGAAAAAAATACTCATGGATGTTTGTGGTTTAGAATACGATAGTGCGGGGGAATTGCTTGAAAAAGCGGGGAGATCGGTCAAACTCGCCATTATAATGAGTAAAACGGGATTATCCAGGGCGGAATCCGGAAAACTTATCAAATCCTCCGATGGATTGATTTATAAGGCGTTAAGGAAATCGGCCAAAAGAGCCGAGTAGGCCGATTTTTTAACGATTTTTCCCGCTTCAGGGTTTCATTTTGAAAAATAACCGCCATTTTCATTAACAACAAACTGTCTTTCATCCGAAATTATTTATAAGGCGTTTTCGCGATTTATCGCGGATTTAACATTTGCCTGTATAAGGGTGAAATATGCCGGAAATGATTCAAATAGATGAGTCTGATTTTATTGAAATCGATGAAGTACAGATCAGAAGCGTAGCCGAGGTATTCAACCAGCTGATAAAAACAGTCAAAGCTAAACTCGTATATCCGTCATCATCCAAGCTTCCCCAGCAATTTATGGAAAAACTCAATTCCGATTTCACCGCGGTATTAGGCGAAATGGACAAATTAAAATTGAAGATCGAAACCGACGCCGTTCTATTCAGCGATCAAATCATATATAGGGCGAAAAACAAAGCCGAGAATTTCGCTCATCCTTTTTTCCGTGATGGTATAGTAGAGCTGGAATTTTATAAAGGTCTGCCCTTTGAGGAACTCGACAGGTTTGTCGATATCCTGGCGCTTGTCACAAGATCGGCGCATGTTGAGGACGATCTCGCCACCCTTTTGTGGGAGATCGGCTTTGAGAAAATTTCATATAAACTCATGGATGATTCTCTTGATATAGAGACGTTTGAATACGGGACCTCCAAGATTAAGACGCCGCTTAAATCGTCCGGAATCGATTACAGGAAAATGATTCTGGAAAACAGCGAACTCGGGTTAACCGAGGAAGATTTCAATCTCGATTCGGACAAGAACAAAGCCAGGAAATTACCCGCCGGGTATAAAAATGTGCCGGACAACGTGGCGGACTATATAAAAAGGTTAACGGAGTATGATGATTCGGAAAAATCGGCAATCGCCGAGATGTTGCAGGCAGATGATAATTTCAAATGCAAGCAGTATATAATAGACATTTTGTTTGAAATTTTGGGGGCCGAGGGAGATAACGCCAGTTATAACGAGACGCTGGATTTGATCTCCAAAGTCAGGGATGATTTTATAAAAGCCGAGGATTTGAGATCGGCGATAACGATTTTTAAGATGACCAAGGAATTGCGAGAGGCCCTTAAGACACTTGGAGACGAGAAAGAGAAAAGAATCGAGGAATTCATAAAGGGCTTCGGAGCCTCGGAGAGGATCAGGATTTTGGTTGACACGCTGAACAACTCTAAAGATATCAATTATTCCGAGGTTACCGAATATTTGGCCATGCTATCCTGGGAGGCGGTGACCCCTCTTATCTGGGCTCTCGGGGAGTTGAGTCATTATCCCGCGAGAAGGGCGGTATGCCAGTCTCTGGAGACCGTTGCCGCCGATCATGTCGAAGTTCTGGGAAAAGGGACTGAAAATCCGAGGTGGTATGTGGTGCGGAATGTAGTAATGATTCTGGGCAGGATCGCCAGCCCCCAGGCCCTGAACTATTTTCAGAGGACGATAACTCATTCGGATATAAGGGTAAGAAAAGAGACAATAGTCTCCGCGGCCAGAATTGACAATGAACAATCCGCCAACTTCTTGATAATGGCGCTTAAAGATGAAAGCGAGAGTCTCCAGACTCTCTCGCTAAAAGAACTGGTGAGAAGGAAATCGGAAAAGGCGTTTGTGCACGTGGAAAATATGATCGAGGACAAGAAGTTTAAAAATCGCCCCACAGACCAGATAAAAGAGATTCTGGAAGCGTACGCGAGATTAGGCGGAAAACAGGCGTTTGAGCAGCTGAAGAAGATGGCTACTCGCACAATATTGATACCGTCCGAAAAAGAGGACAGGATAAAATATTACGCGGTCATGGCCCTGGGATGCATATTCAGTCCCCCGGCCTATCAGGTTCTGGACAAAATTTCCAAATCCAGGAATAAAAGGCTGGCTGATGCCGCGAGGCGCGCCATCAATAAACGATTGAGGGAGAAAGAAATTGCTTAACAATTCCATAAATGAACTCAAAGATAAAAATGAACTTATAGAAGCCCTTCTGGACGAGCAGGGGCGGCATCTGGTAAATCTACTGCATGCTACGTTCAAGGTGGCGGGAATGTATGAGGCCAACAACAACCGTTATATCGAGCAAGCGTCAAAACTAAGGGGTATATTAAAGCAGATTTTCGATGATGAGGCCGATTTTTCGCTGGCCATAAAGGGTGGTTATATGTACCTGAACGGCGTCAGGTTGAAAGCCGACCGCGAGAGCGAGGTGGCGATGACCTATTTTCTCGAACGCTGGCCGGAGCTGGGCATATCGGGTTTAACGTTAACGAGCGGGCTGGATCCGCGGGAGCTTGATAAATTTATATTTTTCATGACAGGATTCGAAAGCGGGGAGAACAGGGAAGAAAACTATGACGCCATAAAGAGCAGGCTTATCGAGCTGGGCATCGAGAATATTATCCCCTCGAGATATTCGCAGGAAGCCGAAGAACCGGAGGATGCGGATAAATACAGAGCGATTCGGGCGAAAGCGAAAAAGACGTTTTTCTCGGCGGTTTCGGTTGTACATAATACCATGAACCAGGCGAAAAGCCAAAATTCGGTGAATATTGCCAAAACCAAGAGAGTGGTGCAGCAGCTAATAGATGTAATAATTGAGGATGAGTCGGCGCTGATGGAGATGACGGCGCTCCGCAGTTTTGATGATTATACCTACGTTCATTCGGTTAATGTCTGCGTGCTCTCGCTGATCCTGGGGCATAATCTGGGCCTTGATCGGAAACGCCTTTCCAACCTCGGCGTCGGAGCGCTGATACATGACATAGGCAAAACCAAGCTCCCCATCGATCTGGTGAACAAACCTGATTCTTATGACGAGTACGATTGGGAGCTTATGCGCAGGCATCCCATATACGGCGTAAAGTTTCTCTTGAAAACCCGCAGCGTGGAAGAGACAACGGCGCGGGCAACCTCGGCCGTGTACGAACATCATATATCTTATGACGGAGCGGGGTACCCCCAGCTTTTAAAAAAACGTATTCCCACCTTGTTCGCGCGAATCGTGGCAGTCGCCGACACTTATAATGCCATGTCGTCGGGAAGAGTCTATCATCGCAAGAAAAATCTTCCCGATGAAGTAATTACGAACATGGCAAACAGGGCCGGCTCGTCGTTTGATCCGATTTTGCTTAAAGTGTTTATCAACGCTCTGGGGATTTATCCCGTAGGCACGGTGGTGGCGCTATCGTCAAACCAGGTCGGCATAGTGACCAGGAGCAATCCGAAGGATCCTGAAAATCCTAAGGTCAAGATTGTAGCTGACGAAAGCGGATTGCTGGAACTCGACCAGGTGAAGGTAATCGATCTTTCCAAAGAATCGGGAATAAATGTTACCAGGATAATTGACGGCGACAAGTATAATATCAATAATGCCAATTACCTGGATAAGTTCTAATTAAAAATCTTTACCGCCCATCCATTACCATGTTTATTTTATAGATAAGTTGACAAATTTCGCTTTCACCCAAATATTTTCAGCGATGGTAAACAGGGACCGTTTTCAGGAGTTTATCCACAAAGCGGCCGAGAAGACCCGATTCTCGGAAAACACCTACCTGATAATCCTGTCGTTCGTGGTGGGGGTTTCCACCGGCATGGGGGCGGTTGCTTTTCGATGGTTGATTCTTTCCTTCCGCGACCTGTTTTTCGGTCATGGTATTGAATGGCTGATCCCTCTTGTGCCGATGGCAGGGGGGTTGCTTGTGGGTCCGATAGTGTATTTTTACGCCTCCGAGGCCAAGGGACACGGCGTACCGGAGGTTATGTCCGCGGTAGCGCTGAAATCGGGAGTCATTAGGCCCAGAGTGGCGGTGGCCAAGGCAGTGGCCTCGGCGATCTGTATCGGTTCCGGCGGGTCGGCCGGCCGGGAGGGGCCAATTGTCCAGATCGGGGCGGCAGTCGGATCGACTATCGGTCAAATTTTCAGGCTGTCGGGTGACAGGGTGAAAATCTTGGTCGGGTGCGGGGCGGCCGGCGGGATATCGGCCGTATTCAACGCCCCGATAGCGGGGGTGATATTCGCCCTGGAAGTGATACTGGGCGACTTTACCATTAAGACCTTTTCCCCGGTAATACTCTCTTCGGTCTTGGCATCGGTGGTTTCGCGGACGATTCTGCATGATACGCCGGCCTTTGTGGTTCCCCCCTATGAACTTGTTTCCGCCTGGGAAATCCCGCTCTATATCATACTTGGAGGTTTTGCCGGGATAGTGGCTGTACTTTTTACAAAGACCCTTTATATGACCGAGGATGTTTTTGATTATAAGATAAAACTGCCCGGCTATTTGAAGCCGGCGCTGGGCGGGATTTTGCTCGGTTTTACCGGCCTTCTGGCGATCAGATTGAATTACGCCGGCTTTCATCATCTTACGGCCCCGGCGATTTTTTCCGACGGTTATGAAGCGATAAGTTCCGTACTCGGGGGGGAGGGTTTGTGGTACACCATGCTTGCCCTGGTGGTGTTAAAAATCCTGGCCACAAACCTTACTCTGGGATCCGGCAATTCGGGAGGAATTTTCGCGCCCTCGCTTTTTATGGGGGCTATGGCCGGAGGATTTTTCGGATATATCGCACATTCGCTGTTCCCGACCGTCACCGCCCATCCCGGCGCCTACGCCCTGGTAGGGATGGCGGCGGTGGTGGCCGGCACCACCCACGCCACCATAACGTCGATCCTTATCGTTTTCGAGATGACCAAAGACTACCGGATCATGCTGGCTTTGATGATTGCCTGCGTTTTTTCTACACTCGTCGCGCGGCGGCTTTTGAGCCCGTCGATCTATACCCTGAAACTAAAACGCCGGGGGATAACTTTAAGCGGCGGCCGCGATGTCAACCTTCTGGACATTCTCAGGGTAGGCGAGGTTATGCGCAGGGAATTCAAAACCATTCCCATGAATACCAACCTCGCCATGATTTATCATTATCTGGAGGAATCCAAGGAAACCACGCTGCCGGTGGTCACGCCCGGCGGCCGTCTCTACGGGATGATATCGTTTCAGGATCTGCGAACGGTGCTTACCAAACATGAGATCGATCCTTTGATAATCGCGGCTGATATCGCCAGCCGCGAGGTCGTAGCCGTAACCGAGAACGAGAACCTCAACCAGGCGCTGGAGAAGTTCGGCAGGCGCGATTTCGACCTGTTGCCGGTGGTATCCCGGGCCGATCCCTCCTCGATTATGGGGGTTCTCTACAAGGATGATCTCATCAATTATTATAACAAGCAGTTGATGAGAAGGATGGTGGAGAGAGGGGAGAGAGGTTAATCCTCCTTTAAAAACTCCATAATTTTGTTATTAAATTCGGCAGGCTTCTCCAAATTTACCATATGCCCGGCGCCTTTTATGATAATTAACCTGGTGTCGGGTATGGCCATATCCAGATGGTAGGCGCTGTCGATGAACTGCTTATCCCGGGCGCCGAAAAGCAGCAGAGTTTTTTGCTTTATCTCTTTTAATTTTGATCGCCAATCGATCAGAGATTGGCTGTTTTTTCGCGCTTCCATCATCTGCAGAAGAAAATCGGGATTGTGCCGGGCGATGATTTTATCCCAGACCGGGCGGGCGTCGGGATTGCGTTTGAAGATGTTGTCCACCAGCTTTCCCTTGCGCAAACCGATGGCGTCGGCCCAGGCCTCCACGCCGCGAAGGCGCAATATGCTTTCCTCTTTTGCCTGGTACTCCTCCTCCTTTTTGGGACGAGGTTTGCCGCGACTGGGCAAAATAGACGATACCAGGATCATTTTTGTTACAACATCAGGTAATTCGTAGGCCGTCCGGACGGCGCTCCCGCCGCTCAGGGAGAAACCGGCAACGGCAACATCTTTAAGTTTCATTTCTTTTATTAAGCCGATTACGTCGGTAGCCATAGCGGAGCCGGACCATTCTTTGCCGCAGGACGATTGTCCGAATCCGCGCAGATCAACTGTTATTACTTTAAAATGTTTTGAAAGCGCCGGGACCTGGAACTCCCACATGGCGCTGTTCAAGGCGTAGCCGTGAAGCAGAATAAGGGGCAAGCCGTCACCATGAATCTCGTAAAAGATCGCCGCGTCGCCGGCGTCATAAAACGGCATCAATCAAGATCCGGATTGTCGTTAATGAGGGTCGATATGGTTTTATTAATTGAATCCCAGCCGAATCCCCGGCTCCGCAGAAAAGTCGAAAGGCGTTGCTTTACCTTGAGCGGTTTTTCATCCTTAAGGCTTTTCAGTTTTTTACGGCTGAGCTCCAGTACGATTGAGTCTTCATCATAGTTAACCAGCTCGGTGTCGAGAGCAAGTTCCGAGGTGTCGCCGTTTATCCCTTTCTCAAACAGCTTTTTCTTAAGATATAACCGGGACTTGCCTCCGCCCGAACTTTGAGATCTTATATAAGCGCAGGCATACCTGAAATCATCTATGTATCCGTATTGTTTCAACCATAATATAACCTCATCTCTCAAGCCCGACGATTTTCTCTCGGCCGTAAGTTTTCGACGGAGCTCCCTTTCCGGAACCGTGCGACGGGAGAGGATCTGGAAAGCCCGGTATTTGAGCCAGGCCCTGTCGGCCTGTTCCTTTATCTGCTTCAGACGCGATTCGGAGAGTATATCCCCGACCTTCAGGCTATTTTTATAGATCGTTTCTTCGTAAATATAGAAAGGAGGTTTGCCCCTGGCAACAAGTTCAAACCATCCTTTCTTCCGTTTGACCGGCTCGAGGCCTGTTATAATTAGTTCGGCCACGTCAATATTGGTTGGAATCCGTTATTTTTTGGCCGTTTTCTCCGGTTTCGGCTCTTCTTTGGATTTCTCTTTTTTCGAGCCGTTGTCAAGCCCCAGTTTCATCCGGATTTTCGAATAGACCTCTTTGGCGATGTCGCGGTTTTCGGTCAGATAGGCGATGGAGTTGTCTCGTCCCTGACCCAACCGCTCCTCGCCGAACGAATACC
>CP070742.1:3163246-3181547 GCA_020348065.1 Candidatus Zixiibacteriota bacterium | reverse complement strand
TCCGGGCATCAAGTAACGAGACTGGAAAGTCTCGTCTATTAAGGGAATGTGAAATTATCACCAAAAAATAATAGCCCTGACTTTCCAGTCGGGGCGCTTTTTCAACAAGTCCTGCGCCTGACCCCCGCATAGTGTATCAGGATCTATTTGTTAAGCGTTCTAAAATTTGCCGAACTTAAGCATCAGGTTAATGGCCGGCCCGGTGATATCGCTGTCCTCCAGATCCAGGTATTCGACGCCGCTGGTAATTCTGTAGCTCGCGCCGGTGGCGAAACGTAACCTCTTGGTAATATTGAGCTCGAAGTTTACGCCGGGTTCGATGATGAAGAAAGCGTCGTCATCGAAGTCGGTATCAAATATGCCATCATCCCTGCCGTAATAATGGGAGATACCGCCGCCCCCGATTAATGTCTCGATGTTGAGGTGGATAAGTTTGTGGGAATTAATTATGTACGCCAGAAGGACGCCGCCGTAACCCATCTCGAACTGCTCGTTAAGGTACGGGATGATGCTGCCGGGATTGGTCTCGCCACGCGTGGCCAGGCCGTAACCGGCGCCGCCCAGTACGAATTCATGGTTTATAATCCATCCGCCCCTGCCGCCAACAAGCACTTCCCATTCCCCATTGATATTGCCGAATTTCACCTCCACGCCGCCGTAACCGCCCGATTCTATACGGCCGCTGATTAATGTCTCCTCCTGGCCGTAGGCGGGAAACGATAATATTAATATTATTGTTGCAATCATCAAACTCTTCATGGTTACTCCTTTGCCATTCTTATCAGAAGCCGCTAAACACATCTTAGCTCATTTTTAAATACAAGTTAAATATTAATCTTGTTTCAATTTTATTAGTTTCCTGACCTGGAAAGCCTCAGGGCCTGCAGGTTGTCGGCGAGAAGCTCCCAGACCGGTTTTTCGGTATTCGCCCTGATCGATATATAACATCCGCCGCAGGCGTTGTTCGCAACGAACTTTTCCATGAGCTCCTCGCGGCTGTCGTATCTCTCGTCTATGAACATGGCGCAGGGAGTAAGACGGCCGTCGGGATTGACTATTAAAAATTTTTCTCCTGTTTTGCAGTCGGGGATATTCCTGCCGACCTCATAAAAATTATTGTATCTGCGAAGCACTTTCTCGGATGTCATGACCGCGCGGTAATCGCCGTTGGAGGAACCGTACATATCGTCGATAATGGCCGAGAGCCTGGAGGTATCTTCCGGGTGGCGAAGATTGTAATTGTCGTTGTGGGTACGCAGATCGGTATATGACGAGAAATTGAGCTTGGCTCCCCATCTCGTAGCCAGCCGGGCCAGATCCTTTATGTAGGGATAGTTATCGCGGGTAATGCAGGTATTTAACGTAATATCGCCGTTGCCCAGCGATAGAAGCTCCGGCAACAGCCCCTCCAGCCTTTTGAACAGGCCCGGAATCCTGCGGAACTCGTCGTGACGATCGTCCGGGAAATCCAGCGAGATGGAGAATTGCCTGACGCCGGCCTCGCGCAGTTCGAAGTATTTTTCCCTGGTCAGCAACGAAGCGTTGGTCACGATGACCAGGTACGGCGTCCTGTTGGGCTTATACAGGGCCCTGACGATTTCGGGCAGATCCTGCCGCAAGAGCGGCTCGCCCCCGGCGATCTGGATCATGGCCGGGGATAAATCCTCGCATATCCTGGCGTATTCCTCCGGAGTCTTCTGGAAATCTTCGACCTTCGGGCCTTTGTCGCAGTGACGGCAGTTGGCGGTGCAGTTGTGGGTGACCTCCAGGGCGATACAGATCGGCCTTTTTAAGAATATATTCTTCGCCGTGCGGGCGGCCATTCTCAATGCCAGCGGCAACGTTATATTTTTAGCCATCTTATCTCCAGTGCGAATCTCTTCCCCTCTCGTCAGTCTGGATAATAATACAAACCCCTTTTTAATCCAACAAATAATTTTCTTGTAGTAAACCATGAGGAACATGCATATAAACGACCCGAATATTATCCAGTTCGGTATCTGGAATACGTAGCCGAGGGCGGAGAGATAAAGATACCTGGGGAATCGTCCCACCGCCACCGCCGAAAGGTATTTCCAAAGGGGATACCTGGACGCGTACACCATGAATTTAAAGGGGTAGAACGGTATGGGCGAGAACCCCGCCACCACCAGCGATAAAAACGGGATCTTGTAAAACCACTTGTGCGCCTTCTGATAATACCGGTGCGATTTGTACTTCGCCGAGTAGGACAAATTCAAAAGCGGCGAGAAGAATCTGTAATCGAGATAAGCGGCCAGGATGGTGCCCAGCGTCGCCACGGTGGTCAAATTCCATAAGTTTACTGTTTTGCCGTATAAAACCAGCACCGGTTCATGCGGGAAGATCACTATGGCGCAGTTGGAAGGTATGGAGTACAGGAAGACCGTAAGAAGGGGGTAATGTTTGGTGTGAACCGCCATCATGTATACGCCCAGCGCTCCCAGAAGGACTATCATCGCCCCGAACGCCCAGGTTAACGGCGTCATCCGGTCAAATTGATATTGAACGTCGGATTCCATAAACATTAAAAATCTTATTTTATGATTAATGTGTCAAGGTGTTTTATTTATGGTTCCACGTTTATTCAGGATTAATATCTTAACGAATATCGTAATCCCGCCGCCAGCCGGTAGAAATCGGCGTGATGCGTTTCCGGCCACATGGGAACAGGTCGCGGATAATCAATGTATAACTCGGTTTCTCTCAAGTAGATTATTCTATAAGTTAATTCGATAAATAATCCTGCGCTTTTTGAAATGTTTCTGTCAATACCCGTCCCGAACGAGATAGTCTCCTGTCTCTCTTCTGGAAAAGGCAGGGCCACCAGGAAATCGCCGTCGTCATCCGTAGCGCTAACAAACGCCCCGTTAGGCCAGGCCCAGCCGAGCGTAAATAAGAGGTAGGCTTCGAATTTGTTCTCGATACCGTAGCAATTAATTCTAAACAGCAGGCTCAAAGTTGTTACAGATATATCCTGCCTTTCCAGTAAGTCGATAGCTCCCATCGATTGCGCCAACTCCGCGGCCCTCGATTCGTTTACAGGAAATCTATGATGCTCCGCGCATAAGCCGACCTCAATCTCGTCAGATAATTCGTAGGTGAAACCTCCGGATATATTATATCCGCTGCTCCACAGTTCTTTGAAATCGCGATGCTTTGAGGCCTTTAATAAACCCGCTCCGGAGTGGAAATTGAAATGGTATGAAGTTACCTGGGCGAATAGATTTGAGGCCGAAATCAAACCGGTAGCTAAGAATAATGCAAATATTCGCATAAAATCATTCTTTTTATCAACGTGCCGCAGGGAACCCTTTTCCAACGGATTTGACCGTAGAGCGGGAGTCTCCGACTCCTGCGGCTCGTTGGCTGCCCGCCACCACCGGGATAGAAGGCGGTCTTATCGAGGGCAATCGAGTTGGCGTCTTTATTAGCTTCGACAACTTTCGCCTCGAACTCCCTGAGGTAGCTGTCGGTCTGGTAGAGGGGTGTGGTCATGTGTATCAAATATCTTTCCTGCGTGTCACCACGCTTTCGGCGTGGTTGTGACCGCATAAATGGCGGTCTATGACACGCCGCTACTGTCTCTTTCTTGCGCCGTTTGTTCAAACAGCCTTATGGTCTTATTGTTCATCAGCGCCCAGATGGTGTAGATCCCCAGGGCGGCGCCGAACGGGATTCTTATCAGCCAAAGGAATCCTATAATGAGCACTAGTATCCGTCCCCAAGGCCGCGTCTTCAATAGGGCGATGCCCCCGATAATGCCTAGTATTGAGGAAACAAAGACAAGCGATAATAAACCAAAGGTTAAAAATTGGTACACTATGATTACCATGGCAATCTCCCGAACGGCTACATCCTTCCATGATACAACAATGTCTCCTCCATTAATCCCCAAAAACACCAGGGCAATGATCAGGCTTATAGAGTGATAGACGATATGCAAAATGCCCAAAAGTTCTATGTGCTTTTTCATTTCTCCACCTTCTTATGGCCGTCATAGTAAACTATGACACGCCGCCTTCTTTCCTGGCTTGCTCAAACAGTTTAATGGCCTGATCATTCATCAGCGCCCAGATGGTGTATATCCCCAGGGCGGTGCCGAACGGTATCTCCAGAAGCGCCAGGAAGCCCATCACCAGCGTCAGTATCCGTGCCCAGGGCCGCATCCTCAAAAGGCCGATACCCCCGATAATGCCCGGTATGGAGAAGATGAGAATGATGCAGGAGATTACCAGGGCCGCCGCCAGTGTCACCGCTATAGCGACCTCGTTGCGGGAGATAATGCCGCCTCCGCCGATCACCAAAAGTACCACCATCGCTCCGATCAGCCCCATGGAGTGATAGACGATATGCAGGATTCCCAAAAGCTCTATATGCTTTTTCATTATGTTCCTCCTTTCGGTTCCGCCAATATATACGGAATCGTCCATAAAAAAGCAAAAAATTTGTTAATAATTATCAGCAATTCATACTGATAATTACGTATCAAAAACACCTGAAATAAACCGGAGGTAATCATGAGCCCCAAAACCTTGAATCCTAAAATCGATGTTTTATTGCAGACCTGCGACCAGGCTTACATCAAAGAAGCCTGGCATGGCGCCAACCTGCGCGGTTCTATTCGCGGGCTGTCGCTAAAAGAGCTATTGTGGCGGCCGAACCCGAAACGTCACAATATCTGGGAGATCGTCCTTCACTGCGCCTACTGGAAATATGCCGTATGGCGCCGGATAACCGACGGCATGCGGGGAGCATTCCCCAGAGGGCCGAGCGACTGGCCCAAACTGCCGGATAGGCCGGATGTGAAGAAATGGAAGGAAGACTTAGCTTTACTGGAAGAATGGCACAGGAAACTGCGTGGTGAAATAATGAATTTCCCGCCTTCCAAGCTCGATGACAAGCCGAAATCATCCAGGGTCAGTTTCATCAGGACTTTTTACGGGATCTCGTCGCACGATCTTTATCACGCCGGCCAGATACAGCTTTTGAAACGGCTGCAGCGCGGTTGACATAAATCACCGTCATCGCGAGGAGTCCCGACCGGAGGTCGGGACGACGAAGCGATCTCATTCATTAAAAAAAATATATAGAGGCTTATGGCAATACACCCCTGCCATATCGATTATTAAAATCATAAAAGTAAAAAAGCCCCGCCGGATCCGGCGGGGCTTCGAAATTCTTACTTGCTGTAGAGGTAAGTGACCTTTTTCCCCTTCATCTTGATTTTGCGTTTCAGCTTGCGGCTTCTCGCGAAACGCAGCAACTCCATACGTAATTGCGACGGCAGGATACTGACCCGTCGTTTTCTGAATTCTTTGAAGACCGAAGCGGCATCGCGGGGAATGCGGAAATAACCAGAGGCGATAAGCCTGTTCAGCATGGTTGTTACCACACCGCCGCCGGCTCTTCCCGGCCTTTTGACGACTTTTTTCTTTGCCGCTTTTTTCTTTACGGCTTTTCTCCTTGCAACTTTCTTTTTGGCGGCTTTCCTCCTGGCCTTCCTCCTGGTTGCGGGAGCGGCCGCAACTGCTCTGGATCCGGCCATGAGTTGTAACAACAGGATCCTGAATGCCTCTTTACGAAGCTCCTTATCCCTGATACCAGTTACAGCCTTTTCAGCCTGCCGTGCAAGTTCATTGTAGTTTTTTGCCATAAGCACCTTCCTTCAAATATTGCTACCCGGGCTTCACGCGCTTTATCTTTTAATTTCCCCTGAAATATTGTATCAGCAGAATTATACGAATCACTCCGGTTAACACATTACGAAAAGGCAATACACTTTGTCAACACTTAAATTGTATTTATTACAAAAAAAATCTGAATATCGCCGACTCTCGATTTGGTATTCAGCCGCGAAAAAAATTCATATCGTACAAAAATCGGCAAACAACGATCGGCTTGAAAGTCTTTCACGGTTATTTCTGCGTGTATTCCGTTTCCCCGAGCACGGCCTGCGCCGCGGCCAGGCGCGCGATGGGTACCCTGAACGGCGAAGCCGAAACGTAGTCAAGACCGACTTCGTTACAGAAGCGAATGGAATCGGGATCGCCGCCGTGCTCTCCGCAAATACCGAGCTTTATATCATTACGCGTATTTCGGCCCTTCTTTACGGCGATGCGGATCAATTCGCCAACGCCGGTTATGTCCAGCGTAACAAAGGGATCCTCTTTTAATATCCCTTTTTTGAGATAGACATTTAAAAACCTGGCGGAATCGTCGCGCGAATACGCGAATGTCATCTGGGTGAGATCGTTGGTGCCAAAACTGAAGAATTCGGCAAACTCTGCCACCTCATCCGCGGTTAACGCGCCCCTGGGAACCTCTATCATGGTGCCCACAAGATACTGTATTTCCACTTTGTGTTTTTTCATTACCTCTTCGGCCGCGCGGTCGATTATTTCCCTCTGGTTTTTCAATTCATCGACTATCCCCACCAGCGGAATCATTATTTCCACCACCGGCGCTTTGGCTTTACGGCCTTTGGCGACCTCGCAGGCAGCAGTGAAAATAGCCCGCGCCTGCATTTCCGTTATTTCCGGGTATGTGATACCGAGCCTGCAGCCGCGATGACCGAGCATGGGATTGAATTCGTGAAGCTCTTCGATCCTGTGCAATACTTTCTCTTTTTCGGCTATTTCATCTTCCCAGGCTTTACGCTCTTTCAACGTCTCGAGTTCTTTTAAGGTCTGATTCTTATCAGGTAAAAATTCGTGAAGCGGCGGGTCTATTGTCCTTATGGTAACCGGCCTTCCGTCCATCGCTATGAAGATCGCCTTGAAATCGTTTTTCTGGAACGGTAAAAGTTTATCAAGCGCTTCGCGGCGAGCTATCTCATCGGTAGCCAGTATCATTTCCTGTACTATGGAGATTCTTTCCGGAGCGAAAAACATATGCTCGGTGCGGCAGAGCCCAATACCCTCGGCGCCGAACGCCACCGCCTGAGCCGCGTCGGCAGGCGTATCAGCGTTGGTACGCACCTTTAATCTTCTTATCTCGTCGGCCCATTTCATAAAGGTGGCGAACTCGCCGGAGAGTTGCGGTGCGATGGTAGGCACCTGTCCCAGCATCACCTCGCCTTTGCTTCCGTTCAGGGTGATGGAATCACCCTCTTTTATTACGGTCCCGCCGACTATCATCTTCTTGTCGACCTCGTATACTTTGATATCCTCGGCGCCGGCAACGCAGCATTTCCCCATACCCCTGGCCACCACGGCGGCGTGTGATGTCATGCCTCCGCGGGCGGTTAAAATCCCTCTGGCGGCGTTCATTCCGTGAATATCGTCCGGGTTGGTTTCCTGTCTCACCAGGATCACATCATTACCGCCTTCGGAGAAACGGACCGCGTCGTCCGCGGTGAAAACGGCGGCCCCGCTGGCGGCGCCCGGTGAAGCGGCCAAACCCTTGGCGATAACATTGACCGTGGCGGACGGATCTATCATGGGATGAAGAAGCTGATCGAGATTTTCCGGCTCAACCCTGGTGAGAGCCTCCTCTTTTTCGATTAAATTCTCTTTTACCATATCGACCGCTATTTTAACCGCCGCCGCCGTCGTCCTTTTGCCGGTTCTCGTCTGCAGTAAGTATAGCTTGCCGTCCTGTATGGTGAATTCAAAATCCTGAACGTCCCTGTAATGTTTCTCCAGTTTGCTGGTGATCTCTTTCAGTTGCTTGTATACTTTCGGCATCTCTTTGGCCAGATTCGATATATGTCTGGGAGTCCTGATCCCGGCCACGACGTCCTCGCCCTGGGCGTTGGTGAGATACTCGCCATAAAATTCCTTCTGCCCGGTGGACGGATTTCTGGTAAAACCGACCCCGGTGGCCGAATTGTCGCCCATATTCCCGAAAACCATGGTCTGAATATTTACCGCCGTTCCCAGGCCGGAGGGGATGTTGTTAAGATGCCTGTAGGTTATAGCCCTGGGATTATTCCAGGATTTGAATACGGCGTCCCTGGCGCGCACAAGCTGATCCATGGGATCCTGCGGAAATTCCTCGCCGGTTTTTTCCAGTATCAGGTTTTTGAATTTTTTTATAATATATTTTAAATCGTCTACTGTCAGTTCCGTATCCAACGAGATACGCTGCTTCTTTTTTCGCTTTTCCAGAATCTCCTCGAACTCCGGTTTGTCTATCCCCAGCACCACATTGCCGAACATCTGAATGAACCGCCTGTACGAATCATAGGCGAAACGTTCGTTATCAGTTTTCTTTATCAGTCCCTGCAAAGTCTCGTCGTTTAAGCCCAGATTCAGAACCGTATCCATCATGCCGGGCATGGAAAATTTCGCCCCGGACCGCACCGAAACCAGCAGGGGATTGTTTTTATTGCCAAATCCCATGCCGGCCGAGTTTTCGAGCCTGGCAATATATTTTTTCATCTCCTCTTCGAGGGATTTCGGCAGTTCCATGTTATTCTCATAAAATAGCTTGCAGACATCAGTCGTGATTGTGAATCCCGGCGGCACCGGCACCCCGGTATTGGTCATCTCGGCCAGCCCGGCGCCCTTTCCCCCCAGTATATCCTTCATGTTCCCGTGACCCTCAGCATTGCCGCCCCCGAAATAATAGATATATTTACCTTTTAATCCTATTTCAGGCTTTTCTGCCGTCTTTATTTTAGAAAAGGTCTTTTTGGCCCTGATAGTTTTCTCCTGTTTCTTTTTTGCAGCTTTTTTCATAGGAGCGGCTTTTTCCTTAGGTTTCTTTTTGGTCGCCGCCCTTTTTTTTGCCGATTTCTTAGCCTTTTTCTTCTCTTTTTTCGCCGGCATGGCTACTCCTTTATTGTCAAACGCTTAAAATACCGATTTTATGAAACTTGATTATAATTATAATTCATATTTTTATCAAGAGATTTGTGCGTTTCTTTATAAAAGATATATACTTAATAAAATCAAACCGCATTGAATAGCTCTTTTATATAATTCGATTTGGCCTAAAATCAGGATTGACATTAATCGTGATTATTCATATATAGGCAACCGTTGCGATGATTGCCGAGAAAAACTGCTGCTTGTCTGATAACAATTGGATTCCCAATTAAAGATATAAGATATGTTTAAGGAAGTTTTATTCGGGACAATTGGCGGTCTGGGGATATTCCTTTATGGTATGAGGCTCATGTCCGACGGCCTGAAGAGAATTTCCGGTGAAAAATTAAAAAGAGTCCTCGGCGTTCTTACAAAAAACCGCGTTATGGCGGTCATGGTGGGCGCTGGATTTACGGCGTTGATACAGTCGTCTTCGGCGATGACCGTTATGGCGGTGGGGCTGGTCAATTCCGGTTTCATGGCCCTTTCGCAGGCAATCGGCGTCGTGATGGGGGCAAACATAGGCACTACTATTACCGCCTGGCTGGTTTCTGCTCTCGCAGTATTTAAAATATCGCAGTATGCCTATCCTGCTATAGGAATCGGTTTTTTAATGACCCTTATAAGCAAACGCCGTTCCATTAAGAATTGGGGCACGGCGCTTCTGGGATTCGGCCTGATTTTTCTGGGCCTGGCCGTTTTGAAGGAAAGCTTCGGTCCTCTGAGAGACAGTATGCTCATTAAGGACATGTTCGTTAATTTCGGACGCAATCCTGTTCTCGGAATTTTTGTCGGCGCGGCCGCCACTATGATTCTGCAAAGCTCCTCCGTGACGGTAGCGGTAATCCAGGTAATGGCGCTTCAGGGGCTTCTGGATTTCCAATCCGCAATCCCCCTTATCCTGGGGGATAATATTGGAACGACAATAACGGCTCAATTGGCGTCATTAAAAACCAATCCCAACGCCAGACGTACGGCTAATGCGCATACCAGCTTTAACATCTTCGGCGTGATATATATGCTTCCGATTGTCTGGCTCGGGTATTACCCGCGTTTAATAGAATGGATAGTGCCCGGGGAAATCACCCCCACAACCATTATGGTCCATATCGCCGTCGCCCATACCGTTTTTAATGTTGTTAACACCCTAATTTTCCTGCCTTTTACCGGTTATCTGGAAAAATTCGTGGTAAAGATCTCTCCTGAGAAGAAAGGGATGGTGATCGAGGGGCGACTGAAGTATCTCGACAGGAAGCAATTGACCTCCCAGCATTTCGCCCCCCATTTCGCCCTGACGCAGGCCCAGAAGGAGGTCTTGCGGATGGCTGAAATGGCCGACAAGGCCGTAAAGATCGCCATGGACGGCCTGTTCGACCGCAACAACAAAAAACTGGAACTTGTTCCTGAAATGGAGGACGCTATCGACGACCTCCAGCGCGAGATAACCAGATATATGGTCGATCTTTCCAGACGGCATCTGCCCCGCGAGATCGCTGATGAGATACCGGTATGGCTCCATAGCATCAACGATATCGAGAAAATCGGCGACCATGCCGAAAACCTCGGTGAACTCACGGAGCGGGTTCTGGACGAGAAACTGCAGTTTTCCGATGAGGGCAAAGCCCAGCTGAAAGAAATATATGATTATATCAGCGAGATGCTCACCTTTACGCAGAACGCCCTGTTGAACATTGACAGGGAATCCGCTACCGCCATTCTGGTTATTGAACAGAAAGTAAACGACCTGCATATAGCGGCGAGACAGGATAATCTCGATAGAATGAATTCAGGCATCACCAGGCCGACCATGGGTATTTTGTTCCTCGATTACATACAGAATCTGGAGAAGATCGGCGACCATCTCTCCAACATCGCCATCGCCGTCAAACGCGACTTCCGCTACGGCGCGATTCTGGATGTGTGATTATAACAATTATTTACTATCGTATTTGCGAGGAATCCCCGACCTTTGGTCGGGGATGACAAAGCAATCTCTCACTCTATCCCCAGCACCACCCCGTACGCCAGCAGGGCCGCCGCGAAGGGGATAGCGCTCTCATCGAGCTTGAACTGGGGGTGATGCCAGGGCTTGTCCGCGCCGATCTGCTTGTTCCCGATTCCCAGCCGGAACATGGCCGACGGTACCTTCTGCGCGTAATGGGCGAAATCCTCGCCGCCCAGTACCGGGTCGGGGATCTCATAGATAGCCTTTTTGCCGTAAAGATCGGCGGTTGCCTTGCGAAAAATATCGTTGATCCTCTTATCGTTGACCAGGTTGGGATACCCTTTGAGAAAATCGAACGTATAGGTTGCCCCGTAGGTCCTGCATACTCCCCCGATAATTTTCTCGATCATCGATTTGATATTTCTGGCGAGGTTCTTGTCCAGCATGCGCACGGTGCCCTGCATGATCACGCTTTCGGCGATGATGTTAGTGGCAACACCGCCGTTTATAGTGCCTATGGTCAATACAATAGGGTTAACCGGGTCCACCTGCCGCGATGATATATTTTGCAGGGCCGTTACCACGTTGGCCGCCACCACCACCGCATCTACCGTCTCGTGCGGCCGGGCGGCGTGCCCCGATTTACCGATTATCTCGATAGTGAAATCGTCGGGCTCCGCCATCATGGAGCCGTCGTAAAAACCGGCTTTGCCCACCGGTATGTCGGGATCAACGTGCACGCCGAACATCATATCGACCTTCGGCTTTTCCAAAACGCCCTTCTCGATCAGGAACTTCGAGCCGCCGGGGGGAAGCTCCTCCGCCGGCTGGTATATGAACTTGACATTGCCTTTCAACTCATCCTTTATTTCGCTTAATATTTTTGCCACGCCCCACACAATCGCCATATGCGCATCATGACCGCAGGCATGCATCTTGCCGGGATTTTTCGAGGCGAACCGATAGCCCGTTTTCTCGGTTACCGGTAAGGCATCCATATCGGAACGTATGGCGATGGTTTTGCCTTTACCGTGGCCCTTCAAGAGGCCCAGCACGGCGTTTTCCCATATGTTGGTCTTGACTGTGCAACGGGCCTGTTTGAGCCTGAGGGCGATCATTTTCTGTGTCTCCGATTCCTCGTGCGCGATCTCGGGATTTTGATGCAGTGTCCGCCGCAGCTCGATCATGGCGGGAGTATGCTTTTTCGCAAGTTGTTCTATTTTGGTTTTGAGTTCTTTCATTGTGGCTCCTTAGTTCTGTTGTAGGCTGATGGTTTATATGCCGACACCAATCCTGTGGTTAGTGGTTGGTGTACCTCCCCGGCGAGGGCCGGGCCTTCGACCGGCCGGTGCACCAACTCTATGTTGGCGGACGAGGACGTCCGCCAACCACAACGTTATTGTGTTTCGGGAACTACGATTCCCGAAACATATAACCTACAACGATCTGGTAAACACTGCAAGCTCTATGAGGTTGCCTGCGGGATCGTGGAGCATCACCCAGCGCGACCAGCTGTCCTCTTTTATATCCTCAAGCGTCTCGATGCCGTTAGCATTTAACCTTTCGACTGCCTTTTCCAGATCGTCCACATGGAACGCCACCACCGGGAAACGTTCGATCACGGTATCGGTAGCGGGATGGGGCTTACCTTTGAGAAGCACCAGGGAACGATGCTCTCCCAGCCGGAAATGCACCCGCTCGGCGGTATGTTCATGTATCATTTCCAGGCCGATAGCGTCGCGGTAGAACTTCGCGGTCTCCGGCACATTCTCCGCCCAGAGGGCTACGACTGCGAGTTGTGGGGGCATTTTGTTTTCCTTTCTATCTTAGTAGGGGCGAGGTAACCTCGCCCCTACGGATATGAGTCATTTCTTGTGGTTGGTGTACCTCCGGTGCACCAACCAATTGTTATTCTATTGTCCCAGGGTCGTTGTACTGTCTTTTTCATCTAGCACAAATGGTCGCCAGAAAAGGCTATCGAATTGGGCATACGAGGCGGCGGCCAAAGTACCTAAAACCAAATCTAAATCCGCCTCTTTTTTCTTGAGAGGGATCATAATCGATTTGTCGAAAAGCAATTCACCGTTTTTTAAATCGAACATTCTTAAAAAGGTAGCCGAATATATAATACCGCGTCTATCGCCCAATATGGGATCGCAAAATGGGACGATAAGAAAATCGGCCTCATTTAAAAAGCTATGAAGCATAAGTAATTCATCATCGGTGAGCTTTTCGTGTAAATTTGGCGTATATGTGATTTCCGTATCTGGGTATGTAGTCTTTACCGCCTTACTCAAAAGAATTTTTAGATCATCGTATTCCCTTAATTTATCGTATAGCGCTCCGCAAGGCACAATATTCAACCTATCGTTTTTATATTTAAATGTCTCGGTTAGTGTTTCACACCAATAGAAGGATATGGAATCGGGCGGAGGGAAAATAGCGATAGAATATTGATCCTGCTTTTCGAGGACGTAATCTTTATTGTAAAAAAGGTATCTGCCCGCGCCGCCGCAAGCTAAAATAACTAGGGAAGAAAGTATAATAAAAAATAATATAGATTTTTTCAAAATACCCCCCTACCCCTCTTCCAGCCGGGCCAGCGCCTCGGGCACCATCTCCAGGATATCCCCGGCGATCATGCCGCGCGGGCCCAGCATCTCGGCGGCCAGGTCGCCGGCGTAGCCGTGGAGGTAACATCCCAGCACCGCGGCGTCGATATCCATCAGACCCTGCGCCAGGAAACCGCCTATAAGGCCAGTGAGGACATCGCCCGACCCGGCGGTGGCCATGCCGTCGTTGCCGGTGGAGTTGATCCAGGCCTGCCCCGACGGCGCCGCTATCACCGACGGCGCCCCTTTCAAGATGCAGACCAGGTTGAACTCCGCGGCGAACTCCAGCGCGATATCGATGCGGTTACTTTCTATCTGCTCGATGCTCTTCCCGGTCAGCCGCGACATCTCCCCCGGATGCGGCGATATAACCAGCGGCGCGGAGTGGTCACGCAGTATATCCATATTTTTGGCCAGTATATTCAAGGCGTCGGCGTCGAATACCGCCGGTTTGTCGAGTTTGGTCAAGAGGCGGAATATCAGGTCGCGGGTTTCATGATATGTGCCGATACCCGGCCCCACGGCGATAGCGTCAGCCCATTTCACCATCTCGCGAACCTCGCCTAATCCGCGTAACGCGAAACAGCGCCGCTTGCGCACCTCCGGGAGGGGTTTGGTTATCGCCTCGGTAAGTTTGGTTTCGAGTATATCGTTCAACCCCGACGGGCATCCCAGGATCACCAGCCCGGTGCCGGATCGCAGCCCCGCCTCGGCGGTCATGGCGGCGGCGCCGGTCATGCCGGTGGATCCCGCCAGCACAAACAGCTTGCCGAAATCCCCTTTGTGCATATCGGGCGAACGGTGCGGCAGAAGCTCGGCCGCCTCATCCTCCATGATATGAAACAGCTCGATCTCCGCCTCCTCGATCACCTCCTCCGGGAAACCGATATCGGCGGTCATGAGATAGCCGCAATACTTCTTGCCGGGATATACCGCCTGCCCGTACTTGGGAAGCCCGAAAGTTACCGTTATGTCGGCCATGACGGTGGGATCGGAGACCTCGCCAGTAGAACCGTCCAGGCCGCTGGGAGCGTCCACCGCCACCACGAAGGCCGGATGCTCGTTGATCTTTCGTATTATCCCCGCGTACGGTTCCCCGATATCGCCCGAGAAACCGGTCCCGAAGATGGCGTCGACGATTAATGAGGTCGAGTCCTTGATATCGAAATCATTGGCGCTTTTGAGCTCATGTATGCTTAGCCCCATCTCCTCGGCGCGGATCAGGTTGGTGCGGGCGTCGCCTTTGACACCTTCTCTTTCGCCGATCAGGTATAGCTCGATTATGGCGTTATGCTCGTAAAGCTTCCGCGCCGCCACAAAGCCGTCGCCGCCGTTATTCCCCTTGCCGCATACGATGGTCACCGCTTTGCCCGACGGATCTCCGTACTGCTCCAGAATAGCCTCCACCACCGAACTGCCGGCGTTCTCCATCAGCTCCAGCCCCGGTATGCCGAGATCGTCGATAGCCCGCCGGTCGTTGTTCTGCATCTGCTTGGGAGTACAGAGTTTCATGGAGCCTATATTAGCCAAACAACACCATTAAGTCAACGGGAATGAAGGGGGGAGAATGTGCGACGGGTGGGATGCTTTTGGCGAAGACAGGGCCGAAAATGTTCCAATTCTAGGATTAAGGTAGCATGCCTGGATATTGCCCTGCGTTGGGGAAAACCAATACCACTGGTATTTGCGAGGGGATAGATATTATTAACAAACAGATAAATACAATAAATACATTCATATAAAAAGATCGAAAAATAACTTGACATTTTCGTCTATAAACTAATATTTGCCTAAATTAAAAGACATTTTTTATGAGGAGGATCCTATGGGTTACGTGGAAAGCAATCTTATGTCTGGCGAAAAGATCATACGTATTTCTAAATTGCATTGGGCTATTTTTATATGGCCAATCATTTGGGTGATTCTGGGAATTTTATTCATAGCTGTACCAATATTAGGTGGATTTTTTATCTTAATAGGTGTAGTGACCCTTTTACTTGCTTTTATCGATTATTCGACTTCGGAATTTGGGGTAACCGATAAACGAGTAATTGCAAAATTAGGTTTTATACGCAGGACTTCACTTGAAATACTACACACAAAAGTTGAAAGTATTCAAGTTGACCAAAGTATTATGGGGCGATTATTGGGATTCGGTACTATAATTGTCCGTGGCACTGGTGGCTCAAAGGACCCATTTCGAAAGATACCCGATCCGATGGAATTTAGGAAAATCGTTCAAGAGCAAGTGGCGAATACCCAAAGTAGTTAATTTTAAACATTTTCAGATCGGGTACCGAACGAAGCGAAAAACCCGACGCCTGACTATTGTCCATCCCAGATTCGCCTTGCGAAAGAGTCTATAATGGACTATATTTAACGAGGTTATGTGCAATTTACATATTTGGGAGTAAGAAATTTTCCGATTAGAAATATTAAGGAAAAAATCTACTTTTAGCGGAAGCGGCAAATCAAGTTATGGATTATGAGAAAGATAAAGATTTTTTAACTAAATTCTGCCATTCCACCGTAGAGCAGGGGGCTTTTGTTATTTTCTGGCTTAATCCCGATGGTAATATATCCCGGGTAAATAATCCCGCCTGCAGTTTTCTGGGCTATTCGGAAAGAGAATTAATCGCTTTAACCATCAATGACATAATCAGTGATTTTAAAAAGAGCGACTGGATAGAGTTTCTCGCGGATTTGAAGGAATCCAGGAAGAAACTTTTCGAATCGGAAATGATAAAAAAGGACAGTTCGACCATCCCGGTCGAGATCGATGCCAGCTATTTGGAATATGAGGACGATACATTTATATGCTTTTTCGTTCACGATATCATCGATCGCAGACGAGTGGAGCGGTTACTTCGCAAAAGCGAATCGAATCTTGCGGAGGCGCAACGATTAGCCCATCTGGGGAGCTGGGATTGGAATATCGAAACAAACGAGCTTTTTTGGTCTGACGAGATTTACCGGATATTCGGGTTGGCTCCCAACGAGTTTGGCGCAACCTATGAGGCATTCCTGTCATCTGTGCATCCCAACGACAGGGAATATGTGATGAAATCTGTCGATGAGGCGCTGCAGGGCAACAAGCCGTATGACATTGAGCACCGCGTGGTTCAGAGGAAAGGGGACATCCGCGTGGTGAACGAACGCGCCGAGGTCACCTTCAACAGCGAGGGCCGGGCCATAAGGATGATCGGAACGGTGCAGGATATTACCGAGCGGAAACAGGCAGAAGAAGCCCTGCGGAATGCTTTGAAGGAGGTTCAGAAGCTTAAGTCCAGACTGCAGGCCGAGAATATATACCTGCAGGAAGAGATCAAGGTAGGCCACAATTTCGATGATATTATCAGCCGAAATGAAAAACTCAAGAGTATGCTGAGAAAAGTCGAGCAGGTGGCATCAACCACCGCGAACGTGCTGATACTGGGGGAAACCGGCACCGGAAAGGAACTGGTGGCTCGCGCTATCCATAATATCAGCGATCGGAGAGATCGGCCCCTGGTCAAGGTGAACTGCGCCGCACTACCCGCGAATCTGATCGAGAGCGAACTGTTCGGACATGAAAAAGGAGCTTTCACCGGGGCTCTCTCACGTAAAATAGGGAGATTTGAACTCGCTAATAAGGGCACCATTTTCCTGGACGAGATTGCCGATCTGCCCCTGGATCTGCAGTCAAAGCTTTTGAGAGTCCTGCAGGAGGGGGAATTCGAGCGGCTGGGCAATCCGGCCACCATAAAAGTCGACGTCCGGGTTATCGCCGCGACCAACCGGGACCTGGAGAAAGATGTAAAAAACAACTCCTTCCGAGAAGATCTTTATTATCGTCTCAACGTCTTTCCCATCAAAATCCCGCCTCTTCGGGAACGCAAGGATGATATCCCTTTGCTGGCAAAATATTTCACTAAAAAGTACAGCGCCAAAATAGGCAAGAAAATCGAAATTATCCCGACTGGAGTCATGGAAAACCTGCAGGCTTATGATTGGCCGGGTAACGTTAGAGAATTGGAGAACGTGATTGAGCGTGCTGCTATTCTTTCAAATGACGAGACCCTCTGGGTTGACGAGTTTCCCTCCGGTTCTTTCGAGAAGGGGGATGAAACACAGGTCTACTCGGGCAGCCTCGAACGGGTCGAAAAGGATCACATTCTAAAAATATTAAAGGAATGCAACTGGATTATTGACGGTGATCGCGGCGCCGCCAGACGGCTAAGCATTCCCGCCAGTACCCTTCGCGACCGCATGAAAAAGCTGGATATAAAAAGACCAAAATAACAACGTCCGGGTAATTTCCTGTTATAAAACATCCTTATATTGTAAATCCTGTCAAACATGGCTTTCCGGATCCACGGATTCCCGCGATAGTCTAATTAAAATCGTGGAGTTCCACGGCATACCGTGGCGCTAAATATCCCGCAGTTATACCCCGAATATCACCGGCCTATTACAACCTTATGTTTCATAAAAGATTATATGAAACGTCCCGGTGAGCCGACCATTCGGCACAAAGTTTGTCCTATGGTAAATCAAATATTGAAAGGCAAACTAATGAAAGACTTAAAAATGAAAAATAAAACAAAATGCATGAGATTTTCCGAGACCAGTTTTCAGAATGAGGTTCTCAACTGTGAAGGGCCGGTGCTGGTGGTATTCGAGGCGAACTGGTCCGGAACATGCGAAATCATGACCCCGATTCTGGAAGACCTTTGCAATGAATTTAAGGGACGGGTGAAGATAGGGATTATAGATATCGAAACTAACAGCAAATTGACTGAAGATTACAGCATAAATAATATCCCGGCCCTCATCTTTTTTAACAACGGAGAAATCGTAGATCACATAGTCGGTTCGGTACCGAAGCATATAATAGCGGCCAAACTAAACTATATGATGCCGTCAAATAAATA
>CP070742.1:3153447-3163146 GCA_020348065.1 Candidatus Zixiibacteriota bacterium | reverse complement strand
TGGAAGGTGAAGGGAACGAGGAATGACGGGCAAGCCGACAATAAATGCAATCAGCCGAGTGGATCCTACTAGGACGGCAGGTATAAAACGTCGTTTCCTGGCCGATATGAAGCGGCGATTTAACGCTTTGAAAAAGGATATCGCGAAATCGATAGTCGATAACGATTGTTTTGGAATTAGATCGCCGCTATTAGCACATGAGCCGATACCTCCGCAGTCTTTTGCGTTTGAAAGAGACGTCGCCAAGCTAAACGATTTTATGAAATGGCTTGAAAGCGAGCAAGCAAAGGGAATTCTGGAAATAATACATACGCCGGGATCTCTGGCCGGCGGGCAGTCATCCTGGATGAATAAATATATCGATTCGGCATATCTACAGGGATTGAGACGCGCGAGAGCCGAATTGAGGCGGGCGGGTTTTGACCTGTCGCGTTACGGGATCGACCCGACAGCGCAGGCGTCAATCTTGGCGGCGTTCCATTCTCCAGTTCATGTGGAAGCGGTGGCGATGCTCTATACGCGGATATTTGAAGATCTAAAGACGGTTACCAGCGTGATGAATTCCCAAATAAGGAGGGAACTGGCGGAAGCGTTAAGGACCGGGATATCGAGAGGATTTGCCGAAGGCCAGGGAGCGGAGACAATCGCTCGAGGGATAGTTAAATCATTAAATGGCAGAGTGGATGCGATCGGCATAAACAGGTCGAGAATGATAACCCGGACCGAAATTATCCGGGCGCATCATCTTTCGAATATATCAGAATACCGACAGATGGCAGAGGATCTGGATGTAACTGTAAAAGCGGAATTTACCACTGCCGGGTCAGTAGTTTGTCCAGAATGCGCAAGCCTGGAAGGCAAAATATATAAGCTTAGCCAGATTGAAGGTCTTATTCCTGTTCATCCGAATTGCCGTTGTGTTGCGGTACCCTATATCGAGGGAGTGACAAATAACATGAAATTTAAAATTAATGGCCGCAAGGTTATGTCGGCGGCTTAGGAGGATATAATGGCGCGAACAATAAATTTCATTAACGCGGCTGTAAATTATCCGGTGAGATACGAGATGTTCGAGGGCCGGCGTCATATTGTGGTACCGGTGGTGGCCCTGGTTGAGGGAGTGCACGTCGGATCCGGCGGCCCTCTTTTTTATCCTTGGAGCGAGATATCAAAATTCCCGGCAGCGTGGAACGGCCGCCCGGTGCCGGTATACCATCCTCGAAATGAGCAGGGTGATTATATATCCGCGAACTCTCCGAGCGTTATAGGGGAAAGATCAATAGGCGAAGTATTTAATATTATCGCAGATGAAGCGAAGCGGCAGGTTTCCGGGGAATTATGGCTCGATGAAGCGAAGACCAGGCGTATATCTCCTGAAGTACTGGAGATGGTACAAAAGAGCGAACCAATAGAAATCTCAACAGGGCTTTTCTCGGATTCCATTGACGAAACAGGAGTATGGAACGGCGAGGAATACGACGCTACGGTGATAAATATCCGGCCGGATCATATAGCTGTATTGCCTGGGGCCACAGGAGCATGCTCGATAGGGGATGGTTGTGGAGTTCGAGCGAACGTGAGATCATCGGCAAGAACACCTTCTTTCGAGGGTACCGAATCAACCTCTTGGGCGAATGTAACGAAAACCTTCGCTGCCTACAGGGATGCTTATTACGCTTCACATGAAGGGACGCCTGATGAGCAGGTTTCAAGAGTTCAGGACGCACCATCGGCGATGAAAAACTGGATAGCTTTAAAGACGCTCTTGGGGGAGGGTTCGGCGAACAATGAGCGGGATTTGCTGATGTTTCCGGTTGTCAATCCGAAAAACAATAAACTGAACGAAGGAGCATTGAGGGCTGTTATCGGCGGCCGCGGATCTGCCGCGAATATTCCGCAAGCGGCGATTACGTCGGCGCAGAACAAGGCACGGGCTCTATTAAACAGGTATTTTGATGCTGACCTGGAGACGAGCCAGGAGGGACATTTTATGAAAAAAGGAATACAAGCGCTGGCGAGAGCTGTTAAGGCTTTTCTGAATTCCGAAAATGAGGATTCCGGCATAGACAATGAAACCAGCCATGAAGATATCGGCGAGCAGCTGCGGGAATGGGCAGATAAGCAGGATACGTCGGAGCGCATTAACTGGATTGAGGACGTCTATGACAACTGGTTCGTGCATACTATCCGTATCAGGAATGCGGCTACAGGCGCATATCTGGGAATGAAGATGTTTCGCCATTCTTATAGCGTCGATGATAACGGCCGGGTGACGATCGGCGACGAGGCCACTGAAGTGGTGGAGAAAAAAGAATATGTCCCGGTGGAGGGGGAGCCGGGCACAAATGAATCGGAAAACAATTTAAATCTCAGCAAGGAGAATAAAGAAATGAAAAAGGATGAACTGATCAAAGCTCTTATCGAGTGCGATAAGACCAACTTCGAGGAAGACGACCGGGACTGGCTCAACACGATGACCGAAAAGCAGCTGGAGAAGCTGCAGATCAAGGATGATTGCGGGGATTCCGGGGATGCCGCAAAAACCAATCGCGACCAGGGCGATGGAAATGAGAAACTCAGCCCCGAGGCCAACGGAAAACTGGAGGAAAAAGCGGGGGAAGAAATACCTCAAAAGCCCGTAACTCTGGAGGAGTATATCAAGGCGGCACCTCCTGAAATAGGCGAAGTGCTTTCCGAGTCGGTCGCGGAGCGCAGTGCCTACAAGAAGAAGCTGATCGAGGCTATTACATCGAATAAGGCGTGCACCTTCACCAAGGAGGACCTCGAGAAGGAAGATCTGAAGAGGCTGAAAAATATCGCTGCCATAGCGGACGTTGAAGTTCCGGAGTACGACTATTCCGGTCAGGGGGGCGGGATTGACACTAATATCGACGATGGTAAGGTACCGGCCATGCCGCCGGTATTTGAGGCAAAAAAGGAATAGGTGGAGACATAGAATATTAATTTCGGAAGATAGGATAATTTTTAAAAGGAGAATTTGAAATGGCTTACAAAACCATTAAAGTAATGGGCGATCCTGTAGTCAAAGAATATGTGGCCGCGGGCGCCATCACTCCCGGGCATTTGGTTGAACTCGATACCAACGGAAAGATTCAGGCTCACAGCACCGCCGGCGGTAGTGCCCAGAAGCGTTTTGCTCTGGAGGACGAGAACCAGGGCAAAGAAATCGGCGATGCCTATTCGACCGGGAATATAGTCAAGACGGGGGTTTTCAAACCCGGTGATGAGGTTTACGCGTTACTCGCGGATGGCGAAACTGCAACGAAACACTCTCTCCTCGAATCCTATGGTGATGGAACTCTTAGGGTCGTGGATACCGACGCTTCCGCTGGCGAAATTGCAGTCCACTCTATCGTGGGAGAGGCCCTGGAGGCCCTGGATATGTCGGGTTCATCGGGAGAGGACCCTTCATCGAACCGGATTCTCATCGAGATCTGGTAGTGCGAAATTGAAGTAAACGTTTTTAAAAAGGACAGTACGATGAAGATAAAAAAAATTGAAGATTTGCTGGTCCTGGGCGACAACAAGCGATTCAGCGCCATGGGCAGTATAGCTGCCAAATTGCTGGCAAACAAGATGAATCCGAATATTCTACGGACCAACGCGACGCTGCGCAAGGACGAATGGAAACATTTCGACGAGACGGTGGTGGACGTCGCCCGGCAGCGAATGGTGGGAGTCCAGGATCTCGTCAGTCGCGGATTGTCATACAACCTGACGAATGGTTTGGGACAGATGGTCCTGGAATATGAACAGGTCAGCGACGCTCTGGAAGCGCAGATGGATATGACCGGGGAGGCAAGAGGACGCAACGATAGAGTCGAGTATACACTCGGATATTTGCCTTTACCGATTACACACGCCGATTTCGACATAAATGTCAGGGCGCTTACCGCGAGCCGCAATCTCGGTCAGTCTTTGGATACGGTACAGGCGGCGGTGGCTGCGAGGAAGGTGTCCGAGAAGACCGAGACAATTCTCTTCCAGGGAGCGTCAACGTACACCTACGGCGGCGGCACGATCTACGGCTACTGCGATTTCCCAAGCAGAAATACCGGATCTCTGACGGCGAACTGGGATGAATCTGGCGCCGATCCGGTCGCCGACGTAATCGCCATGAAACAAAAATCCATCGACGATAAACATTACGGTCCCTGGATGCTCTACATCCCCACTAATTACGAGGGTGTGCTTGATGAGGATTTCAAAGCGAATTCTGATATCACCATCCGAGAAAGAATTAAAAAAATTGGGAATATCGCGGATGTCAAGGTTGCGGATTACCTTACGGCTGATAATGTCGTGCTGGTTGAATTGCGTCCGGAGACCGCCAGGATCGTAATAGGTATGCAACCGACGAATGTCGAGTGGCAGACCGAGGGCGGGATGATATTCCATTTCAAGGTAATGGCCATTATGGTCCCGCAGCTCAGGGCTGACGACAACGGTAACTGCGGGATTGTGCACTTTACTTAATAGAATTATGGGCGGGCGATTGCTGTATTCGCCCGCCTTGCATTGAAGGAGAAGATCATGCGCTTTCAAATGAAGCGAAAGGTCTGCGATCTCATCGTGGGACAGCATACGATGATCATAGAGGGCAAGAAAAGAACCATCAAGCCCGGTGAAATCATCGACGTGGAACCCGAGAGATTGAAGGGTTTTATGGATAAGTTCACGGCGCTGGAGCCGGTGCCGGAGCAGGAAGAAAAACAACCGACGGAAAAGCTGATCATAGTAAATAGACCAAATACGAATGCCTGGGTCGATGTGATAAACACAGCAACCGGAAAGCCTATAAACACGAAACGATTGAGACGTAAAGAGGCCGAGACTCTAATTGAGGAAGAATTGTCGAAGGCTGACGACGATTCCGACAGCGATTCAGACTCAGACTCGGATTCGACTGATAATGATTCAGAATCGTCCCATGGAAAATAACTTCTGGAGGGCGGTTAAGATATGGGATGGCGATGATGTATTTATTCTCGGAGGCGGGCCGTCCCTGAAATTACTGGATATCGATATCGGGCTTCTTAAAAATCATCGAGTGGTCGCGGTTAACTGTGCTTACAGGTTGGGGCAGTTCGAGGCTATGTTTTTCGGCGACCGTCAGTGGCTAATAGATCATGGCGACGGCCTGGCAGATTTTGGTGGTTTGAAAGTGACGATAATAAAGGATCATATCGGCAAACCGGGAATCAAGGTATTGAAGCGGGATAACAGCAAATACGGGATATCGACGGATCCGGGAGTACTTCGATGGAATTATAACAGCGGGGCCTGCGCCATAAACTTGGCGGTTTTGCTGGGAGCCGGCAGAATTATCTTGCTGGGATTCGATATGCGAAAAGTAGAGGGCAGATATAATTATCATGACGAGTATTCAAAGCCGCTTAAGAAAAATCATGATCCATATTCTCGATTTTTAAAAAGCTTCCCGGCAATCGCGCGGGACCTCAAAGAGCTCGGAATCGAATGTTTGAATGCGACCCCCGGAAGCGCATTGACGGAATTTCCGATAGTCGAGCTGGAGGACGTAATATGATCCGGGTCGCGTGTGTACTTAAATACGGCGGAGATTATGATTGCGAATACGTCAAATCTTTATATGTGGTTTTGAATAGATATTCGCACCTTCCTTTAGAGCTGATTTGCCTTACGGATATAGCATCTGAAGTTGGGAAATTGGGAATCCAAACGCAAATACTTGAAGAGGACTGGCCCGGGTGGTGGAGCAAGATGGAGCTTTTCTCATTGGAAGGACCGGTTCTTTACTTCGATTTGGATACCGCAATTGTTGGAGATATTAGGCCTTTGGGAGATTATATAACAAAGCTACCCGATGATGAATTTCTCATGCTACGCGGCTTTTATAAAAACGATCCATGTTCCGGAATAATGGGCTGGAACGGCGACTGGAGCTGGATGAAGGAGGAGTTTAGGACCTATGTGGAATTTTCGGGGCATTTTTATAAGCGGGCAGAGCATTATGAACTGGCGTGCTCGGTGGGTCAATTCCGGGGAGATCAAAACTACATTGCCCGTTCCCTGGGAAGGGTAAGAATGAAAATCACGATGGCCCAAGACATAATGGATGGGATTTATAGTTATAAAGTTCATATTAGGGAGAAAAACCGAATGCCAGCTGATGCCAAGATTATATGTTTCCACGGCAAACCGAGGCCCGCAGACGCTGATATTTCAAATTTAAAGGCGGTTATATGAGTGCGCGTATCTTGGTTAGCCCCGGTATCGGCGATATACATTTTGTAGCGCTGAAGCTGCGCTCTTTCTGTGATAAAAACGGCTTGGGCCTACCCGAGATCTGGGTGTGGAATTTCGACGGGCGGCCGAGGTCGCTTGAATTTGTTGAACGATTAGAATTCGCGGTCGCCG
Organism: Candidatus Zixiibacteriota bacterium; assembly: GCA_020348065.1. GTDB lineage: Bacteria > Zixibacteria > MSB-5A5 > UBA10806 > UBA10806. The sequence continues at coordinate 3,156,726 of CP070742.1, read as the reverse complement.
GGGGGTATTTAGATAGCCCTCTTACCGGATACAATAAAATCGTTTTCAGGGATTGCTATCTTCTGGGCAGTAAGGAGATTGAGCCCGGCCTGTTTGATTTAGACTATTTCATCTGTCCCAACGGGCGATTAAGAACCGCATCGGATTATGAGAAAGATATCATGCCGGAATATGATGTCGATTGGCATTATGAGATCAAGAGAACGGATCGAGAGATCGAATTCGGCGAGTCTTTTCGTAAGCGGGGCGAATATGTCCTCCTCTATTTTTCGGATAACCATATGTTCAAGCAATGGCTAAGAATATGGGGAATCGAAAGTATAATTAGATTTATAAGAGAGATTCATCGGGTTTATCCTGAGTTAAGGTTAATTTTGACCGGATCCTGGTGGGATAGGAATTTTTCAGATCAGTTGATGGCAGCCGCAGACTTCCCGCTTGAGAATATGGTGGGGCAAACCGACTTTGACCAATTTATCGGTCTTATACGATACGCGCGAGCTTTCGCCGGTTGGTGCGGCGGGAATACAATTATATCAACGCATTTGAGAAAACCTACCTACGTATTATGGTGTGATTATTTCAAGGACGTTTTCTGTATTAACTGGGTTCCGAAGGATATCCGCGGGGAGACTTATTTTTGGGATAAGATAGAATCGATATCGCCGGAGCAGGCAGCGCGAAAATTCGTTAGCGCCCTCGAGATCCGGGAGGAGAGGTAATGTTTGAGGAGATAATCCAGTTATTGGCTTTCTCGAAGAGATCACTGTTCTGGCTGCCGGAGGCGGGAGTGGGTTATTATCCGGTCAGCCCCGCGGATTATCCCTATAACGAGGCTTATTTCGAGAAATATGAGAAATACAGCCAGACGGAGCTCGGGAAAAGATTAAATGAATTCCGGCTGGGCTTAACGGCAAAATATATCGACGGCGAACGGTTAATTGATATAGGTATAGGCAGCGGATCGTTTATTGAAGCCCGAGGCGAGCCGACCTACGGTTTTGATATTAATCCCATTGCGGTAAGTTGGCTTCAGAATCTGAATTTATTCCGATATCCGGAAATACGTCGGAATGACGGCCAGCCTATAGTCAATGCATCATTCTGGGATTCGTTCGAGCATCTGCCGGATCCATATCTTTTTATAAAGGGCCGATCATTAATATTCTTGTCATTGCCGATATTCGAAGGCCCCGATCACGTTCTTAATTCAAAGCATTATCGAAAAGACGAACATTACTGGTACTGGACGAAAGAAGGACTGATATCCTGGTATGATAGAATGAAATTTGAAATGATTGAGTATTCGACGGGCGAGAGCGAATTGGGCAGGGAGGATATCGCTACATTTGTATTTCGGAAAAAGGCGACGGAGAATTAGGATGGCAAGAACAGACGTAAATGCGGTAAGAGCAATAATAGATACCAAGCTGGAAGAATCTCAGATAGAAAATCACATCGAGACAGCCAACCTGATGGTGAACACCCTGCTTGCGGATGAAGGATATTCATCCGGTCTCCTAACTGAAATCGAAAAGTGGCTGGCGGCGCATTATGTGGCCACTCAGGATCCCAGGAGGCGGGCCGAGAACCTCGGCGATCTCAATGTAACCTATGAAGGGCGATCTGGCGGTACTCCATTAGAGCAGACTCGATATGGGCAGCAAGTGTTGATGCTGGATCACCATGGCGTCTTCGCAAACGCGAGCAAGGCGAAAGGGCAGATAAAGTTTAAGGCGACATAATGGTAACTGTGAAAGTCGAAGGAGAGCGCGAAATTCGAGTATATCTGGATAAGATTCAGGATGGGATGGAGCCAGCGTTAAGGCGGGCAGTTCAACTATCGCTGGCGCGCTTGAAATCGACTATCGTAAGAGATAAGCTCAGCGGACAAGTGTTGCAACGAAGATCGGGGGCGCTGGCCGGGAGCATATTTACGAGACTGATCGGTGGTGGAGATATAGGAGGGATGGTCGGGACAAATAAAATCTACGCCGCAATTCATGAATTTGGCGGGATTATAAGAGCCAAAAGGGCTGATTTTCTGAAATTTCAAATAGACGGGTCGTGGGTACAGGTAAAGCAGGTCAGGATGCCTGCCAGGCCATATATGCAGCCGGCGTTCCATGAGAATATTTCCAGAATAGAACAAATATTCGCAAGGGAAATCGAGAAGGTCATTAAATGAGCGTTAAGGAAACAATACTGACTAATTTGAAGACCGCACTGGAGGAAATTGCGGAATATAAAGGGTATTCCAACTCCGTGGCACTGGTTACGAGAAAAGCGATCGGTTATTCAGATTTCAGGGAAGACCAGATTCCACTTATCAAGATCAGCGCCACAACGGACGAGGAATTTTTAACGCCTGTTGGATCATATCAGAGGGTACGCTGGCCTATTATAATTTTTGCCGCGGTAAAGGGTACGGACGTGGAGACATTTGCCACAAGTTTCCAAAGGGATATTCGGAAATGTCTTCACGCCGTGGATCTTGGGGATAATGTAATTTATACAAGGCTGAAGGGCGGTCCCATATACGAGGGGGAAGATATCATTTATTGGGCGGAGCAATTAGAAACGGTCTATTACTATTCGGAAAGCGACCCCTAATGGCAACCGTATATGGCGACAATAAGATATTCGAGAGCTGCAGGACGGCGGTATATAACCTGCTGGATGCGCTGAAAACCGCCATGGAGGAGGCTGGTACCGATCCGGCATTGGCCGCGGTTTATTCGGGCCATGAACAAATCAAGATGACGCTGCCAGCGGCAAGCGCGGATTTTGAAGGAATAATAGATGACGGCGGGGGACGATATCATGGTAGTAAAGCCGAAGTTGCCGGACATATCATAAATGCCAGATATCCGATTTTGATTTCGGTTCGCGTTCATACGGATTACCAGGACGGCTACAGGGACAAAGTGAAGCTGGCCAGATTGCTCAATTCGGTTAATAATTATCTCTGGACTCATAAACCATCAATAGACGCTTCCGGAGTGGTGAAGTTGATACATCATGTAGGCGAGGTGACGACTGATGATGTTTTCCAAGAATCATTAACCATAGGCGGTCAGATTAACGTGCTAATAATAGTAAACGTTTCACATACACAGGCATAGGAGACAGAAATGAAAATAAAGGCATCAAAAAACTTCAAGTTTCTCCGGAAGGCAGTAATTCCGGGGAAGATAACGATCGAGCAGTATCGGTCACTGCGGGCAGGGGAGGTGGCGGAGGTTGATCAAGCCTCCGCGGTTTACCTGGTCACGCGGG
>CP070742.1:3141055-3153347 GCA_020348065.1 Candidatus Zixiibacteriota bacterium | reverse complement strand
TTCGTGGGTATGATACACCTCGAAGTTGCCGCCGAAATCGGGGTATTCGTTTTTCATGGTATTGAAACAGTGCGGGCAGTTGGTGAAAATCTTTTTGATGCCGGCTTCGTTCAACATCTCCACGTTGGCCTGCGCCATGGTCTGGAAGAGGTACTCCTCGCCCAGCCTGCGGGCGGGATCGCCGTTGCAGGTCTCGTCGGCGCCGAGTATGGCGAACGACACCCCGGCCTTGTTCATCAGTTCAACGGTCGCGCGGGAGACTTTTATATTGCGGTCGTCCAGCGCCCCGGCGCATCCGACCCAGAAGAGATACTCGGCGTCCGGTTTATCCGATATATGTTTTACATCGAGATCCTTATACCATTCCGCCCGGGCGGACTGCCCCAGCCCCCAGGGATCACCAGCTTTCTCGATATTTTTCAAAGCCAGCGCCCCCTCGGATGATATACGCCCCTCGTTCAATACCAGCGAACGCCGCAGATCGACCAGCTTCGGTATATGTTCGATAAAGAGCGGGCAGGCCCGCATGCAGGCGTAGCAGGTGGTGCAGTCCCAGATGACGTCCTCGATGATGACCTATTCTATCAAACGCTCGGTGAACTCCTCACCCTTACCCTTGAATATGGCGGAGCCTTTCTTCTCGGCATGCTCCCTTATCTGCATGATGATTTTCTTAGGTGAAAGAGGTTTGTCGGTGTTATATGCCGGGCACTGGTCCTGGCATCGCCCGCACTCGGTGCAGGAATAGCCATCGAGAAGGTCTTTCCAGGTGTACTGCTCCACCTGCGTAACGCCGAACTCCTCGGCCTCCTCGTCTTCGAGATCGAGCTTCGTTAATTTGCCGTTGGGATTAAGGTTTGAGAAAAACACATTCGGCAGAGAAGTGAAAACGTGCATATGTTTTGATACCGGTACGTAATTCAAGATTGCCAGGAAGAACAGCATATGCGCCCACCAGAAGAAATGCGCCCAGAAGGTGGCGGTTCCATTGGAGAGGCCGCCATTGTAAATCATTTTCGCGATATAGGTACCGGCGAAGGCCACTGGTTCGAACGAACCCTGCGCCGCCATGTTGAAACCGTCGGATAAAAGATCGAAGATCATCAATCCGCCGATTAAGATCAGGATGATTAGCGGTTCCAATCCGAGCGACATACGTTTGGTCCTGATAATGTATCTTTTTATAAGCGCGATTAATATGCCCAGCAAAACCAATAAGCTGAAAAGATCGACCAGAAAGAGAAACGGTTTATGAAGCGCTCCGCCCAATATGGGCAACTCGAATCCCGACCAGAACCCTTTGCCGAAAAAGTTCAGGGTGGCAAACGAGATAATAACGAATCCCCAGAAGATCATAAAGTGGGCGATTCCCATGGCGAACTGATCGAGAAGCCGTCTCTGGCCAAAGACGAATTTGAAAAGACGTCCGATTCTTGCGCCGATGTTATCCCACCGTTTTTCCAATTTGAAGAGTTTTAAAAGCCTGGTGTAGAAAAATATTTCGTAAGCGAATATCACCAGACCGATTGCCAGTACTATTAAAAACGCTATCTTCTCGATCCCCATGGGAGTTATCTCAACCGGTTTAAACATCAATCCACCTCATTTCAATCGCCGGAGACTGTGAATTAGTCAACTATCTTCTAAAAATTCTTTCCGCTATTTTATGAAACCGCGGATTTCACCATATATAACTTTGTCGAATATAAATGTCAATCGATCTTGGATCGGAAGCTATCGTCGGGGTTCCACAGCCTACTTCATCATATCCATGAAAGCATTGATGTCTTTCACCAGGAGTCGTCGCCCGACAGTTGTCAGGAAACCTTGCTTCTTGAACTTACTGATAGTACGAATCGTGGTTTCCACGGTTGAGCCGACAATATCAGCGATATCCTGCCTGGTTAGCCTGACATTAATAATTATACCATCATCGGTTTTGATACCGTGATTTTCGCACAGACGTACTATGACCGAGGCTATGCGGCTTTCGACTTTGGAGGAGACCAACGATATTATCACGTCGTGGGCGTCCATAAGTTTCGCGCCGAGGTATTTGATAATCCCTTTGGCTAATTTGGGATTGATCTCCAGCAGATCCTCGTAACCCTTTCTCGATATACCGTAGGCAACGGTAGGCTCGACCGCCTGCGCGCTGTTTCTGTGGATATCACCGAAAAGAGTAGTACTGCCACAAAGTTGTCCCGGAACCATAACCTCCAGCACCATCTCCTTACCCGAGACAGCGGTCTTAAGAAGCCTGACCCGGCCGGATTTGATTACATAAAATCTGGTGGCGGGATCGCCCTCCCAGAAAATGTACTGATTTCTTTTAAATCGGTATTCGCTGAAATATAGCGCGATCTTCTTAAACTCGGTTTCAGAAAGCCCCTCTAAAAAGGGGATTCTGGATATAGCCTCTTCTTTGGAGACGGGACTGCGAGGGCTCTTCTTCGCTATTTTTCCGGAATGTTTCCCGGCAGTTTTTAATATATAAGAGAGAGGCTCGCTCTTTTTCGGTTTTTTTTTGCCCGGGTTATTCGTGGTCTTCCTCCAAAATGACGAAATTTAATTTTAATGTTTATTTAATTAAGGTGTCAAGCCTAATTACCCGGACGAACCTGGACCAATGCCTTATAATGCAGAATTGAGATTTCGATTTTTTTTATGGGGAGAGAATACATCCCCTATAGGATTTTTCCAATATTTCCGGATCGAACTTAATTGATTTTTCAGGCGATATAAAATTGGTGTTTCATATTCTATTTCACCGTCTATCAATAAGTTACGATAAAACCTGAAACGCCGGATCGGGCCTGAAAATCGCGGGCATGGCGGTTGATTCATAATCCTCCCGAAGACAAAAAACCGGGAGGCCCGATGAGGATGAAATTTACGTTGAATATGGAGGACCTTGTCGTTGAGGGGAACGAGATCGACAATATTGTTGTGGACTGGGTGGAGGATGTCACCCAGGAGCGCGTTCTGGAAATATCCAACCTGTGGATCTCCTCTCAAACATTTCTAACTGAAAAAATGGATGGCCTGTCGAAGGTAGGAGAATCGAGTCTTACCATCGAACCTATGGAGGAATAATCTCATGGAACGGTTCACCTGGTTTTATAGCGAGATTCTGAAGCAGGCCGCCAACGTAAAAGCGATAATTCTATCCGTCTTGAGGAAGTTTCCTTTATTGGGCAACCTGTCGGACCAGATCCTCGAATGGATATTTATCGGAATGGTTTTTATAGCGATTATCGCCGTAATATACCCGTTAATCAAATGGTCTGCGAAAGTCGCCGTGGCGGCCGCGGTTATAGCCGGTGCGCTGGCGTTTTTCACCTCCATGTCATTCTGGGGCCTTCTTCCGTTTACGGGCCTCGGGGTCGCCATTGTTCTGTTTTCGAACAAGTTCCGGATGGAGTGATGATATGAGGATACGCAGAACTAAGAAAAAATGCCCGTCCTGCCGACAGACAATGGTGAAGAAAGGTCGGGGATATATATGTCCCGATTGCGGCACCAGGCTGGTAGGCAATAGCCTTATCAAGCCTAAACTGCGCGGCGATTATTGGATGAGGATGTGGAAATGAGCCATAAGATTAGAAAAATATGTTCAAACTGCAAAAAACCGTATGATCTTGCCGATAAACTGCCGCTCTGTCCCGATTGCATCGTGGAACTTTCCGGATATTATGAGTTTGTGGAGGGGGCGAGGTTCTCGTCTGTTTTTGTACCCAGGAAAGCTAACGACGGCCCGAGCTTGGGGAGCGGCGTCTGAGTTTATTAGCCAAATCCTCATGCGCTTTTTGAAGTTTCGAATTACGGCTCTCAGATAATAGCTTTTTATATCGGGTCATATCGTCCCTGGAATCATTATCTAAATTATCGGCGAATTTGCCGCCTTCGATTTCTCCGTAAAGACTTATCAGCTTTTTTTTGAAATCGGCTCCGAAAAGCGAATCCTTCCTGTTTAGCGATCCGAAAGCCGCGGTTGCGCTTATTCTTTCGAACATCCCTGCGGGGCCGAATTCCTTTATTAAATCTACTATCAAATCGATCTGGTAGATACACTCCAGGTAAGCCGCCTCCTCCGACAGACCTTTTCTCACCAGGGTCTCGAAACCGGACTCCATCAGGCCCACCAGTCCGCCGCAGAGCACCGCCTGCTCGCCGAAAATGTCCCCGATAGCCTCATTCCGGAAGGTCGACTCAAACTGGAGTCTGCGGGGACAACCTATAGCCTCCGCATACGCCGGCGCTATTTCGCTCGCCTTTCTCGACGATTTATTTGCGATCCCTACGAACGCCGTAAACGGTTCGCCGGTGAGGTATTTCTCCCTCAAACGCAGCCCGGGACCGTGAGGGGCAACCAATATGACATCGCAATCGGGAGGCGGTTTCACCAATCCGAAATGTATCGATAGTCCATGAGCGAATACCAGCGTCTTACCGGATAACACCGAGGGCGCCATGGAATCGAATAAGGCTTTATGTTTATGGTCGGGAATTAAAATCGCTGTCATATCGGCCTTCGCAATGGCTTTTAAGGGCGATAATATTTCAAAGCGGTCTTTTAGGGCGAAGATACGCGATCTGCTTTTAGACGGCAGCCCGATAACGGGAGTGAAACCCGAATCGCGAAGGTTTTTAGCCTGCGCCGAGCCCTGTGAGCCGTAACCCAGAACGGCGATTTTTTTATTTGCGAGAATTTTCCGGGACGTTATGGTTATCCTGTTCTTTTTCATGAGGTCTAAGATAAAGATAATGGATCGGATAAGTCAAATGTCTAAATTACCCGGGGCGTTTATGCGGAAAGCATGGGGAATTCTGTATGTCGCTAATATTTAATCTTCGCCCGCATACTGAGATAAATCATTTTGCACGAGAAAACCGGGGATCTGAAGAATGATTTACCGTACGATTTTAAAATCCAATACAATCTCAGAGGATTCAAAAACGATTTAAAAAACATCCTTCTCGCTATTTTTTCCATGGTTGCCAGGTTTTGGAATTCGTCGAGCTTGATCCAGGGCGGTTTTTCGCCGACTTTCCAATCGCCCACCAGCCTGCCGTTATTTTTAGCGTCATAATATATCTTTGTCCTGGGAAGAGGGGTTAACACAAGATATTTCACAACCGTCGGCCGGGCCTTCCTTATAAAGATTTCAGTTTCTTTTAAAGTCTTCGGGTTTTCGCCGGGATAAAAAAGAAGCATATTGCCGACGCTTTTAAGCCCGGCATTTCGCGCCATCCTGCAGGCCTCGATATTCTGCGATACCGTGGTTTTTTTATTAAACGCCTTCAGCATTGCCTGAGAACCGGATTCAAGACCATAGATAATAGTCTCAACACGGGCCCGTTTCATCAGTTTAAATAATTCGGGATTTACAGCGTTAGCCCTGCTGCGGACGCTGAACCTGCAGGGATAATTCCTATCGATTATGCCGGTTAAGATCCTTTCGCATCTTTGTTTCTCGATGGTGAAAGAATCATCAACAATCTGAATGTGTTGAGGGTGAATATTGGCGATGATCCAGTCGATTTCCTTCAAGATATTACCGGGCGAGCGCCTGCGGTATATCCGGCAGACCTTGGAACAGAAATGACAGCTGAAAGGACACCCCCGACTGGTGGCCAGGATATCGGCGGGAATACCGAATGCAAGGGACCTGTAATCTCCGTTCTTATAATGATGAATCAGACTATCCCTGTCCGGGAAAGGTAAATCGTCGAGATTATTGATAATATCTGCGTCCGGGGAATGATGATTATTCCCGTTTATCCTGAATGACAATCCTCTGACCTGCATTAAGGATATGCTGTTTGATAGAGCTATGATAAGATCCGCCAGCGAGCTCTCTCCCTCGCCTCTGATTATGAAATCGCATTCGGGAAATTGGCTCAATGTCTCGTCCGGCATAGCGGTAGCGTGCGGGCCGCCCAGCGCTATGGCCAAAGATCTGAAATTCCGTTTTATAAGTCCGCAGATGTCATAAATGTCATTCAGCTCGCCGCTGAACAGAGTCATGCCCAGTATGTCAGGCTTGTATTCCGCTATTTTGTCGGCGAGCCTCATTACAAATCTATTTTTCAATGATAAATCGCCCAGCCGGTTTCGATTTACGCAATTGTCGAATAAACCGACCTCTAATGATTTGCTTTTCAGAGCGGATGAAAGATACATTAAAGCCAGGGGAGGCGAATCTCCCTTGGTGGTATCTGTAAACGGTCGAACCAGTAAGGTCTTCATATTTACATATGTACCGTAATGGACTAAGACGTCGTATTGTCTGATTTCATTATAAAATCTCCCATAAAAGAAATAAAATTAACAATTGATATTTATATAGCGACTTTTGTTAAACCGATATAATTCGGTGGGCTGCAGACCTCCCGGTCTGCTTTTTTTGTCATCCCGGACTTGATTTCGGTGAACTCGACTCGATGGAGTTCGTCGATGTCAATCGAACCGATCCGGGATCCGGAACCGGGCCACCCTCTGGATTCCCGATCGGTCGACCCGGAGGCTCCCGACGGGTTAGAGATTTCGGGAATGACACCACTTCGGGACAGACAAGAATGTCTGTCCTCCCGGATTCTATGTGTTTCGGGAACATTAGAGGCTGTCCCAAAAGCTGAATTTTATTATCCGGTTTTCATGCATATTTAATGGCGCGGTCAGGAACCCTTTCCTGACCGATAACCGTCAGGCTTGGTGCCCCACCTATCAGGTGGGGTCTTTACCTCTTATAATTTTCAATTCTTAAGCTGTGCGTCAGGATGGAATGAAATGACATTCTGACGCCATAGGTGTATGTGCTTGGTGCTTGGTGCCCCACCTATCAGGTGGGGTCTCTGCCTCTTATAATTTTCAATTCTTCGCGCCCGTCGGGTGGGGCACCATTTTCTCCTCAACCAAAACATCCATCTCAAGTTTTACATCACGACATCCCTGATACCACCGGTAACTACTCCACTCCCATGCTTCCGGCTCTTTCACCAGCCCGCGTTTTACAGGATTATAATGACAATAATTGACTTTCTCCCAGAGCGATTCCTCTGATCGAATATTGTGATCATAACACCGTTTCTGCCAGAAAGCGAAACGGTACTCTCCGTTTCTCCTTACAGTCAACCTGGGTATAAGGTCATTATCTTCCTGCAAGAGAAATTCGTGAATTCGTTTTGACGACATTCGTTTTATTTCACCTATGACCTGTCCCATCTTCATCTCGACTGCCGGGATCATCACCAAATGCACATGTTCAGGCATTATGACATAGGCGGCAAGCTGAAATCCGAAACGTCTCCGCGATTCATCTATCGAGTCGACTATGACTTGTCTAGACCGTGAGTTTGTCAGAATCGGAATACGTTGATGCGCGGAGAAAGTAACAAATCTGGCCCGCCCGTCATTGTCATAATGTCTCAACTTTACCATAATTCTAATGTCGGTGCCCCACCTATCATGTGGGGTCTTTGCCTGATCCCACCCGTTGGGTGGGGCACCAAACCAACACCTTTATTTATAACAAATCCACGTTCGTGATGGTGCCCCACCTATCAGGTGGGGATTCTTTTATCTCTATTAATATAACCTGATCCCTCCCGGTGGGTGGGGCGCCAAACCTCCCAACATTACATATCCACATTCGCGTATTTGGCGTGCTCCTCGATGAATTTGCGGCGGGGCTCCACGACGTCACCCATGAGAGTGGTGAATATGCGGTCGGCCTCGGCGGCGTTCTCGGCGTCGACTTTCAGAAGCGTGCGGGTCTCCGGATTCATGGTGGTCTTCCAGAGCTGCTCGGGATTCATCTCACCGAGCCCCTTGTAACGCTGTAAAGTTATGCCTTGTTTCCCCAACCGTTCTATGAGTCGTTCTCGTTCCTCGTCGTCGTAGGCGTAATGTTCCTGCTTGCCTTTTTTCACCAGGTACAGGGGCGGCTGAGCGATGTAAACCAGGCCGGCTTCCACCAGCGGCTTCATGTAGCGGTAGAAGAATGTTAAAAGCAGGGTTCGGATATGCGAGCCGTCAATATCGGCGTCAGTCATGATGATTATTTTACCGTAACGACAGGCGCTGCTGTCGAATTCTTCGCCTATGCCGGTACCGAGGGCCAGGATCAGGGTGCGGATCTCCTCGTTGGCCAGGGCCCTGTCGACTCGGGCTTTCTCGACGTTGAGAATCTTGCCTCGCAATGGAAGAATGGCCTGGAACTTTCTGTCGCGGCCCTGCTTGGCGGAACCGCCCGCCGAATCGCCCTCCACTATGAAAAGCTCGCAGAGATCGGGTTCCTTGAGCGAACAATCGGCCAGCTTGCCGGGAAGCGAGCCCGATTCCAGCGCCGATTTACGGCGCACCAGGTCGCGCGCCTTCCTGGCCGCGATGCGGGAATGGGCGGCGGACAGACATTTCTCTACAATCTTCCTGGCGACCGGCGGATTTTCCTCGAGATAATCGCCCAGGAGATCGCCCACCACCGATTCGACGATGCCCTTGGTCTCGGAGTTCCCCAGCTTGGTTTTGGTCTGCCCCTCGAATTGAGGATCGGTCACCCTGACGGATACGATGGCTGTCAATCCCTCGCGCACGTCCTCGCCCATCAGCGCGGAATCGCCGTTTTTGAAAAGCTTGTTCTTGGCGGCGTAGTTATTGATGGTACGCGTTAAGGCGGTTTTGAATCCGACCAGATGCGATCCGCCTTCTATGGTGTTTATATTATTAACGTAGCTGAAGATATTTTCGGAGTAGCCGTCCGTATACTGAATCGCTATTTCGACGTCGGTGTTTTCGCGTTCTTTGCGGAAATAGATCGGCCTGGCGTGCAATGTGTTCTTGTTTTCGTTGAGATATTTGGTGAAATCGCTGAGGCCGCCTTTAAAGCGGAAAGTCTCGGTGCGTTCTTTGCCCTCGCGCTTATCGGTAATAATGATTTTTAATCCCTGGTTCAGGAAAGCCAGTTCTCTCATTCTCGAAGTTATGGTATCGTACGAAAAACCGATCTTGCTGAATATCTGGTTATCGGGGAAGAACGTGGTTTTAGTGCCCGGTTTCTGTTTTTTGCCCGCTTTTTTCAGGGGTGTGACAGCGTTTCCGAACTCGTACCTCTGTTTATAAACCTCGCTGTCACGAGCGACCTCGACCTCGCACCATTCCGAAAGGGCGTTGACCACCGATACTCCCACCCCATGAAGGCCGCCGGATACTTTATAAGTTTGATGATCGAATTTACCTCCGGCGTGGAGCATGGTCATGACCACCTCCAGCGCCGGTTTTTTCTGCGTGGGATGAAGGTCAACGGGTATGCCCCGGCCGTTGTCCTCTACCGTTACCGAACCATCGCTGTTTATAGTGACTTTGATGTCATCGCAGAAACCGGCCATCGCCTCATCGATGGAATTATCAACGACTTCGTAGACCAGATGGTGCAGGCCGCGGGCGCTGGTATCGCCGATATACATGGCGGGCCGACGCCTGACGGCCTCCAGTCCCTTGAGTACCTGTATCGTTTTTGCGTCGTAATGATGACCGGTTGTTGGTGTTGCGTTCATATTCATTGTATCTCCATCCATGTAAACCTCAGATAAAGCGTATATCCTCAACCACGTCCTTACCCAGATCGGTTCCGATTTTTTTCAGAAGCTCCTCTTTTAAGAATATGAGCTGCTGGCGCCAGGCCGCCTTGTGGACTTTTACCACAAGGGTTTTATTATCGATTTTCAGCGCCTTCGTCTCTTTCGAGATAATCTCACCGACAATCTCGCTCCAGTTGATCACGGCGGATTGCCTGTGAATTCTCTCGGCATAGCCCATTTTGTTAAGGGATTCAAGTATCAGGCCCCCGATTTTTTTGGGATCGTTGGTTGAGAATTTTTCCAATTATCGTCCTTTAACTCACTTTTCGAAAACCGCTTACGGTTTTTATCCTAACCCAATAATTTACAATAAATTTCAGTTTATTTCAAGCGGAAAAGCGCGATTTTTTTAAAATATCCTTTTAGTATCTTATTTATATGCAATGGGTTAGAAAACAGCACAGGCCTGATATACCTGATTTACGAAAATCTTATGCAGCCCCTTACGATTATGTCGAAAAAAGTATAAATTCAGGAATAGATTGACATCTGGATAGCTCTAACTATATTTTGCGAGATTTGATAAGGGGAAACGATGAAAGCTTTAATCACAGGAATTACGGGGCAGGACGGTTCCTACCTTGCCGACCTTCTACTGGAAAAGGGCTATGATGTCTTTGGCATGGTCAGGCGCTCGTCCACGGAAAATTTCGAGCGCATAAATCATATCAGGGATAAATTGACTCTGGTCTACGGCGACCTTCTGGACCAATTCTCGATACTGAGGATCATAGATGAAATCCGGCCGGATGAGGTCTACAACCTGGCGGCGCAATCGTTCGTGCCTATGTCATGGAGACAGCCGATCCTGACCGGCGAGTTCGACGCCCTTGGCGTCGCCAAGGTGCTCGAGGCTATAAGGCAGATCGATACCGGGATAAAGTTTTACCAGGCATCGTCGTCGGAGATGTTCGGCAAGGTGGTCGAGGTTCCGCAGAACGAAAAAACGCCGTTCTACCCCAGGAGCCCCTACGGCGTGGCGAAAGTCTACGGCCATTTCATCACCGTGAACTACAAGGAATCATATGATATATTCGCGGTATCCGGGATACTGTTCAATCATGAATCCCCGAGGCGGGGCCTGGAATTTGTCACCAGGAAAGTAACCGACGGCGCGGCCAGAATCAAGCTGGGATTGGCTAATAAACTCGCGCTCGGAAATCTCGACGCTAAACGGGATTGGGGTTACGCCGGCGATTACGTGCGCGCCATGTGGATGATGCTGCAGCACGAAAAACCGGATAACTTCGTTATCGCCACCGGCGAAAGCCATACCGTTGGTAGACTATGCGAGATCGCCTTCGCGCATCTCGATCTCGATTATAAAGAATACGTGGTAACCGATCCCCGGTTCGTGCGGCCCGCCGAGGTGGAGGAGCTTTAGGGCGACGCCTCCCACGCCAAAAAAGCGCTGGGCTGGGAGCCGGAGGTCTCGTTTGAGCAGATGATCGAGATGATGGTCGACGCCGATATGGAAAGGCTGAAGGGGAAAGGTTCAAAATAGATGCCGAATTCAAAAGTATATAAAGAGAATTTTATCAAAAAATTAGGAGAGCTATATGATTTAACCTTAATTAGAGACAATAATATTGTATCCGTTAATTCCAAAGCGATATTATACATCCGATACAGCAAGAATTTGCTAAAATCTCAATCCAATGCAGTCAAGGAAACGTATTGGTTTGGAATAACTCAAACCGAATATGAAAAGTATAAGGAAGAAAACCTGTTTTTGGTCTGTATTTGTGCGGCCAAAAAGGAGATTTATAACATAATTATCTCTAAAGCCAAATTTGAGATAATAAAGAAGCACATGGAGATAAAAACGGGTCAATGGAAATTCAATATTGATCATGTTTCTCCCGATAAATTCATCTTGAATATTTCCGGCGGGAAGCAATGGGACGTTAGCGGATTTTTAAACAATTATAATTTTGGCGCAACGCCCAAATATGATAAACGATAATTGGATAGTGAAAATATCTGGAAATCGAGGTCAGATATTTCCTGAAGACATAGTGGATTAATAAATGACAATTTCGATTGAGCAAATAACGATGAAAAATACTGCTGAAATAGACAGGCAAATATTTGAAATTTTGGCCGACGTTTCAGACGAAATTGGCGAGGCACAAATAGATGATGGCTATCTGCTTAAATATGAAGGATGGGGCGGTTTCTGCGTGGAAGAAGTTTGGGCGAATGTTGAGAATAAACAGAAAGAATCGGGAATAGACAATGATTCTGAAAGTGCCAAAGCCGAAAGGGAAAGTGCCTGTTATAAACACGCTGCTGATCAAACAACCTCTATAATAGAAAATGAATGGATACCTGAAATGAAGAAAAGAGGTTATGTCTTTATAGACGGTGGATATGATGAAGGTGGACTTTACGGACGCACTTGGGCATTATTTAAAGAGTTGAGGCGGAGGAAGTTCCAATAATGAAAGCCCTGATCACAGGCATAGGCGGTTTTGTGGGGTGTCATCTCACCCGCTACCTGATTTATGGCGGCCATGAGATTTGCGGCTTTGATTATCCCGATATCGAGCTGCCTGACGATCTCAAGTCGCAGGAGAAGCTCAAGATTTACGAGGGCGATCTTCGCGATGACAAAATAGTCAACGAGGTCATAAACGAATGCAAGCCG
>CP070742.1:3136877-3140955 GCA_020348065.1 Candidatus Zixiibacteriota bacterium | reverse complement strand
GCGGAATTCTCGGTCGGCCTGGATATTGTAAAACTGCCGGAAATATATGTCGACCACAAAATCGGGGCTTATGTTATCGCTGATTCCGGGAAATTGCCGTTTATAAATAATTCTTTCAACTTCATAACTTCTAGATACACCTTCGAGCATCTGAAAACACCTGAAATCACCCTGGGCGAAATTTACAGGGTCCTGAAACCGGGCGGAACCTTCGTCATGCAAACCACCAACAAAAAAAACCCCCTCATTCTTTTTTCCCGACTTATCCCCTTCAGGATAAAAAAAGCCCTTTTCAGGAAGGTTTTTAAAAACGTTCCTTTGGGTACCTTTAAAACCCGTTATGAGATAAATACTCCCGCGACAATTAAGGCAAAATCGGGATCTCTACGGTTGCAAGAACTGATATTGATCGAAGATCTTCTTTGCCAAACCAGGTTTCTGTATTTCGCCTCCCTGATTCTCTTCAAAATTATTAAAAAATTCCAATTGAACTCATTCAAAAACAATATAATCACAATCTATAGAAAGCCGGAAAATTAAAAAGGGGTCCGAAAAACCCTGAAAATACTTTCTTACCCTAGACTATTCCTCGATCATCTCGACATTCGCCCTGGGAATTACGGCTCTGTTGCCCTCCTCAAACTCCACCTCGAGAACTCTGGCTTTCGATTCCGATTCCAGTACTTGAAGCTCCGCGGGAAGATCGGTTACCTTGCCAAGTTTGCCAAAATACGGCTGGCGTATCACCCTGATAGGCGAGCCGATAGCAAGACCTATATTCTCGGCCCTCTCACGCATGTCTTTTTCGCTGATATCGCCCGGCTTTGGTATTACCACCTCCGGTCGAATAACACCGGCCCTGATCTGCGTGGCGCCGTTAATACACGCTTCCTCCCCCTCATGCTTTTTCAGTAGATCGAATGTTTTCTGGGCCATATTAATCTCGCCAAAACCCTCGGTAACTACGAGCGTTATTCCCTTCTCTTCGCTGCCCGTTATAGCCACCCCGAGATCATAACCCAGAAAATCGCGAAGATCTTTGTCGCTGAAACCGCCGACCACTATACCGACCGCGCCTGCCTTGATCGCCTTTTTTAGCCCGTCAGCGGTCACCAGCGAACCGCCGATTATAACATGTCCCTTGGAGGAATCGTCAATCTCCTTGTCAGTGAGGATTTCGGAGTTGCTTTTGGACACCACTTTGATGGGACCGTGAGTCTCGCCTCCGATACCGAAAATCCCCTGCACGAAACTCCCCCAGGTAGTGACCTCCACCCCCTCGCTTTCGAAAATATCGGTCACCACGCCGTTAAGATACGCCTTGACCTCGATCGGCATCGGCGCACCGCGCAACAGGACCTGCCCTGTTATGGACGATACGTTTTCTACAATTCCGCTTATTTTGGCCTTTGCCGACGAGGTAAAAAGGCCGAAAAACGACCTGGATTTCGCGATCTCCTCGCCTTCCTCGACCGCCTCCCCGATTTTCTTAAGCATCGTGTCCGGCACGTCCTGCGGAGGCACACCCAGAATATTGGCCACATTTATCGGTTCCACCATTCCCGGAAGCTCTGTTCTCGCCACTACTGCATCCGAAGTAACTTTATCGCCTTTACTTACCACAACTTCGCCCTTAAGTGGCAAAATCCTCTTTTTTACTATCTTCAGTCTCTCCGTCACCATCAAGCCGGGTGTATACGCGTGCGCCATAAAATCTATCCTCTTATCAAATTGTCAATAAAACCAAATACAAATTAACCATAAAGTTTAATAAAAAAGATCCCGTAGCGCAAGCGGGAATAAGAAAATCCTAAAGAATATCGCCGTAAGTTAATTGTAATTAATGATATACATAATTCTATTGTTATTTTGCGGAAAATCCTTATATTAATAATGTGGAGCAAATATAAGGAGTTTACTCGATTTCCGGATTTTCGGCACTAGGAAAGACGTTGTTATTGAATATAATGAGATAAATTACAATGAAAATATTGATGATCTTCAATCGTATTCTTTTTACATGGAGGTGTAACCGAAGTAGATTTCTACCAAGTTGAGTAATTTGAAATTGTAATGATGTAATATCCACATATTAAGAGGAGTAAAAATGAAGTACCGTAAAAGCGTTTTAATTAATTTGACCATTTTAGCGGCCATCGTACTACTCGGTTTTTCTTTTGCAAACTCTGAGGATATCACCCTCAAATCTGCCCCTCACGACGCGTCTATTAAAAAACATCAGCCGCAAAATGTCATTCTTGTCGATTTCCTAACCGAGGGTTTCGAATCGTGGTTTCCCCCCAATTGGACCCGTATCATTACAAATAGCGGTTATACTTGGTTCCAGGCAAGCGCCGAACCTCACGGAGGAACTTTTAACGCTTCAATCTTATACGATCCGGCACTAGACCCGCAGGATGAGTGGATGATCTCTCCGATCCTTGATCTCTCGGCGTCCACTTCTGACCTCGAACTAAGTTTTTGGTTCCTGACAAGTTACTACTGGCACGTCAGTCCATATGACAATGCCGACATGATAATCGTAGTATCGACCGATGGCGGCAGCAATTGGTCGGCTCCATTGTGGACGGAGAATGATTACGGAGTATTCGAAAGCTGGTCTTGGTATGAGGTCGTTCTGGATTTCGGCGCCTATGCGGGAGAATCAAACTTTAAAGTTGCATTAGTCTATCAAGGTGTCGATGGCGCGCAGGCCGATTTCGACGATGTCTTGCTCTCCGACGGCGACCAGCCGCTGGTTCATGACGTGGCTGCCGTGGAGATTCTCGCTCCGGCTGGAATGGGCGATGTCGGCGTTCCGGTTACTCCGGAGGCTACTTTTGGCAATATGGGCGCCAATACCGAAACTTTCACAGCCAATCTGACAATCGAATTGAACGGATCGCCAGTATACGATGAGGATGTTATAGTCACTGATCTGGCGGGAAACGGGACGACTATAGACGTTGTTTTCCCGGATTTCACGCCCGCTAATGAGGCTATATATGATGTTATAGCCGTTGCAGACCTGACCGGCGATCAAAATCACGCCAATGACTCCGCTTTCGCGACTTATAACACGATTCCGATTTCGGATTTCTTCGTTGACTTCGAAAGCGGCATCGCCGATTTCACGACGACTAATGACTGGCAGCATGGAATACCCACAACCGGTCCCAGCGGCGCCTGGTCCGGAGATAACCTGGTCGGCACTTTAATCAACGGATTATATACAATGGGCCCGTTGCTGTCGGAGTTGACCAGTCCCGAAGTCACTATTGGCGAGCAGGCAACCTTAACTTTCTACCATTGGTATACCACCGAAAACGGTTTCGACGGTGGCAATGTTAAGATCTCCACCGATGGCGGCGCCAACTGGACTTTGATCACGCCTGTGGACGGTTACGATGGCATATTATCAACCAGTTATCAAAATCCGATAGGCGGCCAGCAGGCTTTCTACGGCAGCAACGGCTTCTGGCAACAGGAGACCTTCGACCTTTCCGCTTATGCGGGTGAATCTATCAAGATCAAATTCGATTACGGTTCTGACATTTCGATTATCGGGGGCGACGGCTGGTATATCGACGACTTCCATCTCGAGTCCTATACAACCGATATCGAAGCTGAGGCAACAGTACCAAAAACTCTCAATCTTGCACAGAACTATCCTAATCCCTTTAACGCCCGGACGACAATCGAGTACAACCTTCCGCTTAATACCCATGTAACTCTTGATATCTACGATATTCTGGGTAGAAAGATCGAAACGCTGGTGAACGGGAATCAGTCGTCCGGCACCCATGCAGTCGTCTGGAATGCCGGTGACGCTGCTACCGGATTGTACTTTTACAGAATTCAGGCCGGCGATTTGTCCGAAATCAAACAGATGACTCTTCTGAAGTAATAATTTCCGGTTCTCCATTAAAGCCCCGGTATGCGGGCTTGTTGAAAAACCTTGTTTTGAGGTTGATTCGGCTTTATTACAGAGCGCTTTTTTTGTAAGCACAGTTTTTTATCCGGTGGGATTTATTGCTCGTGGAGGGGAGATGATGAAGCGAATGAGGGCGATACATGG
>CP070742.1:3134220-3136777 GCA_020348065.1 Candidatus Zixiibacteriota bacterium | reverse complement strand
TCCGGGCGCCCCTCGGGGATCTATTTCGCGAGGGGGGGAAATAGTACCCATACAAATACGGCGAGGCTCGTATTATTGAAATGAAGATTAAAAGAACCACCAGGACGCGCGTCACGGCCCCGCCTTGCGGGATCTTACGACTTGCCGTGACCGCGATCAACGCAATTCTGCGGTCATAGCAAGCTATGACTCGCAGAATCTTGTCCTGTAAAGGAAGGAAATCGCTTCGTCGGCCCCGACCTTTGGTCGCCCCGCTGAAAGCGGGGCTCGCGATGACAGCAAATAAAATGAGGATCAAACAATCCTTTAATTTTGTTAATTAAATGACAACTTAAGACGACTTCCTGAAAGGGGCAAAGAATGAAAAAGTTAATCTGTTTTCTGACAATAATTTTGTTCGCAGGGTTAACCTACGCCGCCGGATTCGATATCTCCGAGGACGGCCATACAACCGCCAAGGCGGACGGCACACCGGGGCAACAGTATATCATCACCGACGTGGTGCCGCTTCCTATAGAGCCGGATTATGTCTGCAGCCTGCGGATGCAGGTGGGCGGTCTCGATTTCGGCGATTTTGATAATGACGGCGATCCCGACCTCGCCGTGGGATGCTACCACTCGCAGAGCTATCCACCCTACGAGGATTGGCGCAACTTCCTTCTGATCAACAATAACGGGCAGCTGGAGACCACGCCCACCTGGTTCTCCTTCGATATGCGCTCCACCACCGATGTCCGCTGGGCCGATTTTAACGGTGATGATTACCTCGATCTGTTCGCCGCCAACGGCGATTTCTCATTCGATTACTCGGTGATCTATTTCGGCTCCTCCGGCGGGCTGGCCACCAACCCCGGATGGACGTCGAATACCGGGGCGTGGACATTATACGGCGCGCCCTTCGATTTCGATCATGACGGCGATATAGATCTGGCGACAGCCAACCAGGGTGTGAGCCCCGATCCTTATAGACCAATCTATCTTTATCATAATACCGGAAACGGTCTTCCCGACCAGCCCACCTGGCAGTCCGCCGACCAGATGATTACCAATAATCTCGATTGGGGCGATATGGACGGCGACGGCTGGGAGGACTTGGCGGCGTCCAAATGGGCCAACTTCCAGAGCGGAGTTTATGCTAACAATAACGGCAACATTACAGGCTCGCCGGTCTGGCAGGACGGTTCCACCAGATCGGAGAAGGGCATAGGCTGGGCCGATGTCGATGACGACAGTTATCCCGAACTGGCTATCGGCGCCTCCGCCCCCACCTGGCTGTTTGATAACGTCGATGGTGTTCTGGGCACCACTCCCATCTGGCAGTCCAGCAACTCCTTTCACGGCTGTCAGGATCTCGCCTGGGGCGATATCGACGGGGACGGCGATCCCGATCTGGCAACCGTGCATTTCTCCAACGGGCACCTGCGAATCTATCTAAATGTCGACGGCACCCTGGAGTCGACGCCGTCCTGGCAGCATGACGGTTACCGGGGAACAGCTTTAGCATTCGCCGATATCAACGGTGACGGCCATCTCGATCTCGCCATGGGAGAGTCGGGAGAACCGTCGGTGAAGATTTTCCTGAACACCTCGACCACATCTGTTGAAGATAATATTGCGAAGCCCGATAATTACACTTTGAAGCAGAATTATCCCAATCCTTTCAATGCATCGACTACAATCGAGTTTGAACTGGCTCAAGCAGAGAATGTAACAATATCTGTTTATAATCTCCTCGGACGGCATGTAACGACTATAACGAGTGGCGAGTATTCTTCGGGAGCACATTCTGTTATCTGGAATGCCGATGATGTAACGTCGGGTATATATTTCTATCGCCTAAGTACCAGTAAGAGAACCGAAACGCGGCGTATGGTGCTGTTGAAATAGATTTGTATGTGGCGTCGGGTCACCCGACCCGGCGCCTATGCTGCCGGGTGAGGTCACCCGGCAGCACTTGACGTGGCGTCAGGTCTCCGTACCTGACGCAGAAAAACGCAGGGGTCGATTTAAAAATCGACCCTTTTTATATATTGTAGGTCGGGTTTTGAACGAAGAGAAAAACCCGACAAATTTCTTCAAACATCAATGCGTCGGGTTTCTCATTACATTTGAAACCCGACCTACTTCTTATACCCTCTTCACAAACAGCGGCATCAACCATTCTATACCCATAACCATGACGGTGGTAACAATTATACCCGAAATAATCACGCCCACCAGCACCGCGAGCATGGTACGTTTGAATTCGACGTTGAATAACCAGGCCGCGAAGGTGCCGGTGTAGGCGCCGGTGACAGGCAGGGGTATAGCAACGAAAATTGTGATGCCCCAGAAACCGTATTTCTCGATCAAATGAGTGGTTTTTCTTCGCACCCGTCTCTCGAACCAGTCGAACAGCTTCTTATAAATGGTTATATGGTACAAAATTCGATGAACGGTATTTAAAAATACGAAGACTATCGGTCCGACAAAGAAGTTAGCGATAACGCAGCCGACATAGCTCGACCAGACCGGGTAACCGCTTAACAGAGCGAACGGAATTCCGCCTCTTAATTCC
>CP070742.1:3113368-3134120 GCA_020348065.1 Candidatus Zixiibacteriota bacterium | reverse complement strand
CGCCCTCATTCGCTTCATCATCTCCCCTCCACGAGCAATAAATCCCACCGGATAAAAAACTGTGCTTACAAAAAAAGCGCTCTGTAATAAAGCCGAATCAACCTCAAAACAAGGTTTTTCAACAAGCCCATGCGCCGGGGCTTTTTTTATATTTCCTCGCATCCCCTGGCAAGATCAGCCATACATTTAGTCTTAAATTCCGGATACCTCTCTTGCTCGATCGCTTCCCTTATCCGCTCCATCAAATTCAGGTAAAAATATACATTATGGACCGAGGCTAACCTCAGGCCCAGTATCTCCCCCACCGATAGCAGATGCCTGATAAACGCCCTTGAATATCCCCGGCACGCCGTACAGGGGCATTCCTCATCGACTGGCCTTTGATCTTCTGCGTAACGCGCCGCCTTTATGATCATTTTCCCGTGCCTGGTAAACAGGGTGCCGTTGCGGGCGTTACGGGTCGGTATCACACAATCGAACATATCGATCCCCATTTCCACCGCCTCCAGTATATCCTCCGGCGTACCGACGCCCATTAAATATCGCAATTTATCGTCAGGAAAATGGGGTAGGATATTTTCCAGAATCCTCTGCCGATCCTCTTTTGGCTCTCCTACGGAAAGCCCTCCTATAGCTATACCGGGAGCGTCGAATTTTAAAAGTTCCTCGAGGCAATACATCCTCTGATCAATATAAGTCGCTCCCTGGACAATCGGCAGCAGATCCTGCCCTTTTTCATGACCACCTTTTTCAATAAAACGAGAATTGGACAGGCCAAACCAGCCGATCGTCCGCTTCATATCTTTTTCGGATGTTTTCTCATCAACCGGATAAGGAGTGCAAACGTCAAGCGGCATGATGATATCGGCGCCCATCGATATTTGTATGTCGATAACGTCGGCTGGTGTAAACCTATGACGAGAACCGTCAATATGCGACTGAAAATCGACGCCTTTATCATCTATCTTATTCAATGCCTTAAGTGAAAACAGCTGATAACCGCCGGAATCGGTCAAAAATGAGCCTTTCCAACCGCTGAACTTGTGCAAGCCCCCCAGTTTTTCAATAAGCTTATGCCCCGGTCTCAAATATAAGTGGTACGTATTCCCCAGAATGATCCTGGCGCCGAAAGCCCTCAATTCCTCGTTTGAAAGAGTCTTTACCGTTCCCCTGGTGCCCACGGGTATAAAAACCGGGGTGGGGATCTCCGCGCGAGTTGTTGTTATTTTCCCGAAACGGGCCTTACCTGAATTGGCGATTAGATCGTATTGCAATTCTATTCGGACTTATTTTTTGCCGTAAATCCGTATCTGCCTTCATTCCTCGAAAGACCCGACCAGTATTGTCTTGCCTTTGTGCAGTAAATCAGCGGATCGAGCTTTTCAATATCAAAACGACCATCGATTAGAACGCTCTCATCGGCATGAGTGGCCACGATCTCGGCGATAAATATATCATGCGATCCAAGCTCTATCCGGGTTCGAACCTGGCATTCCATATTTATGGGACATTCCGCTATCATGGGTACGCTCACCTTTGAGGCTTTTTCCGGAGTGAGTCCCGCCATTTCGAATTTATCATAATCGGCCCCCGAATATGTACCGCAGAGGTCCGTGGCTCTGGCCAGCTTATGATTCGTAATATTCACCACAAACTCGCCGGTGCTTTTGATTATATCATAAGAATATCTGTTTTTTCTTATGCTGATCGATATCATCGGCGGTTCGCTGCACACTATCCCCGTCCAGGATATGGTTATGATATTAGGTTTGGAATCCGGTTTCTGACATGAAACCATTGTCGCGGGCAAAGGCACCAAAGCCGTCAACGGTCCTAAGTTTTTCTTAGCCATTTTATTCTTCCTCAGATCCAAAGTATAAATGCGTATTTAAGAGATTCACATAATTCGACCACTCTACTCCGGGCCGCTTTTCCTTTTTTCTTATTCTCCTGAAAGCCGCCAGCTTGGAATCCAACAGGTCCGCGGCATAAAGCGCTATACTCTCCGGCATCATCGGCAACACCGGCGATGCCTGCTCGAGCGTGCCCTGGTGGGATAAAATCAAATGCCGCAGCTTAAGAGCTTTCTCTTCGGGAAATTTACCAATCGCACCTATGACAGTCCTGATAATCTCATCCCCCATTACAATATGCCCCAGGAGACGCCCTTCGCTGGTATAATCTATCGCGCTTATCAGCGAATACGTTCTGGTTTTGCCGATATCATGCACGATCGCGCCGGTTAAAAGAAGATCTTTATCCAGCTCCTTGTATAACCGGCAATAATCCTTGCATATATCGAACATGGCAAGGCTGTGTTCAGCCAGCCCGCCTATGTAGTTGTGATGCCATAGCTTTCCCCCCACGCCATTTAAAAACGACTTCTTCAACTCCCGGTTAGAAAACAGATTTTTTAATAATCCGTTATAATCCGGATCTCCAATTTCGGCTATGGATTTATCAAGTCTGCCTTCAAGTTCTTCATATGAATAATCACCCCCGGGAAGAAAATCGTTCAAATCGAAATCATCGCAATGCTCCACCCTGCCAACGGTAATCTGATTTTCGTTTTTATAAGTCGTTACGGTACCGTGGATTTTATAAATATCCCCGGCTTTTAAATCCCGCAACAATTCCAACGAACCGTCCCACAAAATCCCCTTGATCCTTCCGGTACGGTCGACAAGCTCCAATACAATCATCTTGCCGCCGGAATATTCTTTAAAATCAACGGTACGGATCGCGAATAAATCGCAAACATCGTCCCCCATTAAAAGCTCGTTTACATAAACGGATTTCATGGAACTTCAATAATCTAATTTACGTCTATTAAGTCAAGGAGAAATTGCTTGAGATTATGGTAACTTACAGATATAATATGTTTTATGAGAATTCTTTCACGATATATCCTTAAGGAATCAATCGGGCCGTTTTTATTCGGTTTCTCGATTATCACCCTCGTACTGATAATGGATTTCCTGGTCGACATAATGAACCTCATTATCTCCCGGGGCGTTAAGCCGCTTTTAGTCCTGGAGCTTTTCGCTTTGAACCTGGCCTGGATGCTGGCTCTCTCCGTTCCCATGGCGGTACTCGTCGCGGCCTTAATGGTATTCGGGAGGATGGCCT
The DNA here is from genome assembly GCA_020348065.1 of Candidatus Zixiibacteriota bacterium. GTDB lineage: Bacteria > Zixibacteria > MSB-5A5 > UBA10806 > UBA10806. The sequence goes on along the minus strand of CP070742.1, from coordinate 3,130,991 downwards.
CCGATAACGAGATTACTGCTTCCAGGTCCTGCGGCGTTTCTTTTCTAAGATTAATGATTCCCATGCTGGGAGGGGCGCTTATCCTGACCCTCGCCATGATCTGGTTTAATGATCGTATCCTTCCCGAATCAAACCATAAAGCCAGGATGCTGATGACCGATATCACCAGGAAAAAGCCGACCTGGTCGCTGGAGGAAAACATCTTTCTCGACCATTTTGAGGGGTACAGCATACGGGTAAGGACGATCGCCAGGAAAACGTCCGAAATCCAGGATATAATTATCATCCAGACAAAAAACTCCGAACGGATTATTACCGCCAAACGGGGAAAGATGTATTTCGGGCCCGATGGTTCTACGTTGATGCTGGAACTGGAGGAGGGTGAAATCCTTGAGGTTGGCGACGAAAACGGACAGGCTTTCACCCGCACCGATTTCGCCAAACAGACCATATCGATCCCCGACGCGGCGTCCGAATTTCAACGAACCACGGAGAGTAATAGGGGCGACAGAGAAATGAATGTTTCGATGATGATAGAAAGAAACAAGGAAAGATACCAAAAAGCGGCCGATTACATGTCCCAGGCCGACAGCACTACCAGAGCGGCGGTTATGGGACTTTTCCCGGCCAATGGGAGCACGGTGGACGACATCTCCGATTCCAGAATCCGCGCTATTAATAAAGTCTACGGCGAATCTAGGAAAATCCAGGCGAAACAGACTTTTAATGCCAGAACGGCCAAGAATTATCTGCGAGAAATTAACTCCATGAAAGTGGAGATTCACAAAAAATTCTCGATTCCCGCCGCCTGCATCGCTTTCGTTTTAATGGGCGCTCCTCTGGGATCGATTGCGCGAAAAGGAGGTTTTACCGCCGGTATCGCCCTTGCCATTTTCTTTTTCATAATCTACTGGGCCTTTTTAATTCTCGGAGAACAACTGGCGGATAAAGGTTATCTCCCTGCGGTCTGGGCCATGTGGCTTCCCAATATAATCGTTGGCGGGGCGGGCATACTCCTTGCCATAGCTTTTATAAGACAATCGGCCGTCATTTCCCTGATCAATAACATAAAAAATCTATTCGTGCGCCGGAAACGACCTCAATGATTTTAAAATGAAAACACTTGATATCTACATCCTGAAGAAATTTATGAAATCTCTCCTGGGAGCGATCTTCGCCTTCAGCGCGATCGTGCTGGTGGTCGATTTCGTGGAACGGGGCTGGAGGATGATCGAACGATACCAAATAGGTTTCGATATCGTAGCCCTTTATTATGTCAACTATATGCCATTTTACATAATCCTCGCCTTCCCGGTAGCCATGCTGGTCTCCACCCTGTTCTCCATGGGTTCGCTGGCGAAAAACCGCGAGCTCGATGTCATGAAAGCCTCCGGGCTGAGCCTGTACAGGGTCGCGCTTCCGATCCTCGTAGCCGCCTTCATTCTCTCTTTGGCGGTCATGTTTTTCGCCGAGTTTGTCCTGACCGATTGCGAGAGACGAAAAGACGAGATAAAAACCGTTCTGATAGAGAAGAAAAATGATATACCGAAATCTAAAATTATAAGAACCAATATCAAGGTTCCGGGCGAACAGGGATGGATCATCCTCGGTAAAAAATACAATGTCGAGACCGAGATCGGGCAGGATATCAAGGTCCATCAGGTGATGGAAAATAAAATCAGGAAAACGTATGTCGCCGAGAAAATAATTCACAGCGATTCCGGATGGGTGCTTATAAAGGGCGTGGCGCAGACACACGCCGATGTAGAGAAGAACCTGCCGGAAAGTTTCGTAACCTTCGATACCTTATGGACCCCATTCCTGATCCAGACCCCGGAGATGATGGCGGAGCTCCCCTTACCTCCGCGCCAGGAGAGTTTTTTCGATCTTCTGAGGAAAATCAAGGAGAAGGAGATCGTGGGCGAACCCGCCCACAAGGACTGGGTGGAGCTTTACCTGAAAATAACCTTTCCTTTTGCCAATTTCATACTGGTATTGATCGGCTTACCTCTGGCCGCCAACCCCCGCCGTTCCGGGCCGTCGGTCGGTTTCGGCCTGTCGATTATTATATCGTTTATATTCTTCGTATTGATCCGCACCGGCCAGAGCCTGGGCAACAACGGTAAAATACCTCCTCTACTGGCCGCCTCCGTGGGGGATATATTCTTTTTGCTTATCGGCACGGTGCTGTTTATCAAAGCCCGGAAGTAATATTTCAAAGTTAAAGCAGAACCCCGTGCCGACCATACTGCTAATCGGGATTAGCCTTTAAGTCGAATTTTTAGCGTGATGAAAAACTCGACTTATCATCGGTGTTTTAATTTCTGGAATTTTTATAGTAAATCTAATTTAAAGAAGAAGAATATCGTATTTGCTTTGCCTAAAGCTTTATTACCTCCGTGGCGTTGGGGCCCTTGGGGCCTTTGGCGGCCTGGTATTCTACCATCTGACCAGCTTCCAGTGTCTTGAAACCATCGTCCCTGATGGTGGAATAATGCACGAAAACATCGCTCCCGCCGTCCGGCGGCGTGATAAAACCGAATCCTTTTTTCTCGTTAAACCATTTTACGACACCTGTTGGCATATAAGAAACCTCCTGAAATATAAATTTATTATATATTCGGCATTTTTATGGCAGGATTTAGTAAAAAGGCCGGCAGAAACCGGCCTTTTCTGTTTCTGGCAATTTGCGAATTTTTAAAATTCAAAAGCTACAGCGGGTCGTAGTACCGGCTTTTCAGTTGGGACATCCTGCCGCTGATCGCCCATGTCGTCAGGTCACGCTTCGCTACGACCTGACGAAACAAAAAGGCCGGATAAACCCGGCCTAATTGATCCCGATATTTAATTAAATAATCTACGTACCTATTTCCCAGGACGCCTGGTAATGCTTCTGGGTGGGCGTCAGTTTGTCGACGGCGTATCCCATCGATCTCAATTTCAGGCGCGCGATTTCCTTATCCAGCTTTTCCGGGATGGCGTATACTTTCTTCTTCAGTTTGTCGCCGTTTTTAAGCATCCATTCGGCGCCCAGCGACTGGTTGGCAAAACTCATGTCCATAACCACCGCGGGATGGCCCTCAGCCGCGGCCAGATTCACCAGCCGCCCCTCGGCCAGGATCAGAATCCGTTTGCCGCCTTTAAGCGTATATTCGACGACATTGGGGCGGATATCTCTCTTGTTGGTGGCAATTTTTCTCAATTTATTAAGATCGATCTCAACATCGAAATGTCCCGAATTGGCCACGATGGCGCCGTCCTTCATCGCTTTAAAATGCTCCTCGCGGACCACCTCGCAGTTACCCGTAAGAGTCACGAATATATCGCCGATCTTCGCCGCTTTAGCCATCGGCATCACCTGAAAACCGTCCATAACCGCTTCCAGGGCCCTCAGAGGATCTATCTCAGTAACGATGACATTGGCCCCCATCCCCCTGGCGCGGTTGGCCACGCCGCGTCCGCACCAGCCGTAACCGGCCACCACGAATGTCGATCCTGCCAGAAGAAAATTGGTGGCTCTCAGGATTCCGTCTATTGTCGATTGACCGGTCCCGTAACGGTTGTCGAAAAAATGCTTGGTGCTGGAATCGTTAACCGCGAGAACGGGAAATAAAAGCACTCCCTTCTGTTCCATCGCCTTCAGCCGGATAACCCCGGTAGTGGTTTCTTCGGAGCCGCCGATTATATCTCCGGCCTGGCTTTTTCTCCCGGAGTGCAGGGTGCTGACCAGGTCGGCGCCGTCGTCCATGGTTATGCTGGGCCGGGGATCGAGACAGGCGTTTATATGGTCGTAATAAACCTTATTCGATTCTCCCCTTATGGCGAACACCGGCACCTTAAAATCCCTGACCAGCGACGCCGCCGTATCGTCCTGAGTGGAAAGAGGGTTGGAGGCACAAAGATACGGTTCGGCCCCTCCGGCTTTGAGAGTGATCATCAAATTCGCGGTCTCGGTAGTGACATGCAGACAGCAGGCCATCTTTACGCCCTTAAGAGGTTTCTCCTTCCGAAATCGTTTTCTAATGAGTCTTAAAACCGGCATGAATTTTTCTGCCCATTCGATCTTCCTTTTGCCAATGGCGGCCAGTTTCGGATCTTTAATATCGTATTCCATGATTTATTCTCCCTCAAACACCCTTTTTCAAATCCTCTATTTTATCGGTTTTCTCCCAGGTAAACTCGGGCAGTTCCCGGCCGAAATGCCCGTTCGTAGCCGTCTTCTGATATATAGGCCTGAGCAGATTAAGGCTCTTAATTATCCCTTTCGGGGTTAATTCGAAATTATTGCGAACGAGCCTGGTCAATTCCGTATCCGGAACCGAACCCGTGCCTTTCGTATCAATCATAACCGATACCGGTTCGGCGACCCCTATGGCGTACGCAAGCTGAATCAGGCATTCGGTTGCGAGACCCGCCGCCACTATATTCTTGGCGATATGCCTTGCCATATAGGTGGCAGAACGATCCACCTTGGTGGGATCCTTACCTGAAAACGCGCCTCCTCCATGGGGGGCGGCTCCTCCGTAAGTGTCCACAATAATCTTTCTCCCGGTCATCCCTGTATCAGACTGCGGCCCGCCTATTACGAATTTGCCGGTGGGATTCACAAGAAACCTGGTTCTATCATCAAGCAGTTCTGCGGGCAGAATCTTGATGGCGACGTTGTCAATAATCTCATCTTTGGCCCTGTTGGTGATCATTTTACCGGTATCGTCCAGTATATCCTCCGTATGCTGCGACGATAACAGCACGGCGTCAATTCTGGCCGGATGGCCATCCTCGAATTCTACGGTGACCTGGGATTTTCCGTCTGGACCGAGATAAGGCAATATTCCCTTTTTCCTGACCTCTGCCAGCCGGGCTGTTATCTTGTGCGCCAGGCTTAGAGGAAGGGGCATTAACTCCTCGGTTTGATCGATGGCGTAACCGATCATCAATCCCTGATCTCCCGCCCCTCCGGTATCCACTCCCTGGGCGATATCCGGAGATTGCGCGCCTATGGCGTTTAATACGGAACAGGTCTTATAATTGAAACCGTATTTCGGGTCATTATACCCGATACATTTAAGAACATCCCTTGTCAGGCCGTTTATATCTACATAACCTGCGGTGGTAATTTCGCCACCCACTATTACCAATCCGATCGTGATAAAAGTCTCGCAGGCGACCCGCCCGGCCGTGTCCTGCCTGAGAATCTCATCCAGTACAGCGTCGGAGATCTGGTCACAGACTTTATCGGGGTGACCTTCGGTTACCGACTCCGATGTGAAAAAGAAGCTGTTTTTGCTCATCAATCCTCCGTATCTATACGCCGTAAAAAAGACGTCACATTTTATCGAAATCGCAATTTAAATAATATTGGTGATGTTGGCAAGTGGAACTTGGAAATAAAAAAGTCGGTCGATAGAATTAATACTTAATTTCCGATGAGTTCCCCAGGTTGGCTCTTTTAAACTGACCGGATATGTAGGAATTGTTGCCTATAAGTGATGATTCAAGAAGACAGTCTACCACCTCAGCGGATTCGGAAATAATCGAATCCTTTATTATCGATCTCGCTATAAAAGCGTTGTCGCCCACCGATACGTGAGGTCCTATGACTGAATTCTCAAGCTTCGCCGTAGGAGATATGAAAACCGGCTGAATCAATATGTTGCCTTCCCTTAAATCCACGGACTTAATCTGCGCCAGCAGGTACCTGTTCGTCGAAAGCAGAGCCTCGGGCTTGCCGCAATCATACCAGCCTTCCACATTATGTGTCACTATCTTACATCCGTGTTTCAACATCAGAGACAGGGCATCGGTTAGCTGGTATTCGCCTCCGGTCGTAATTTTTTTGGCGATTAACTCCTCAAGGCAGGTGGAGAAAAGGCCGGTGGATTTAATATGGTAAATGCCCATCAGCGCCTGATTCGACGTCGGATCTTGAGGCTTTTCTATCAACCTGGTCACGAATTTACCATCGGTCTCGGCAATTCCAAACCGTCTGGGATCCTCGACGATTTTGGTGCCGATAATATCGTACTCGGAATTAATCATAACATTTAAATCCGTTTCAAAAATGGTATCTCCCAGTATTATCAGGATAGGGTCCTCACGGATATGTTCCCTGGTAAGATAAATTGCCCAGCCCAATCCGTTGAGCTCTTTCTGCGTTATAAAACTGGACCTGATTTTATAGTTCCTTCTAACATAATCGACTATTTTTTCGCCGAGAAAACCGACAACGAAAACGACCTCGTCAATCCCGAACGCAATCAATCCATCCAGGATATGTCCGAGAATCGGTTTGCCCGCGACGTGCAGGAGAGCCTTCGGAGCCGTATGAGTATGCGGTCTCAAACGCGTTCCGATACCGGCGACCGGTATAATGGCCTTCATATAAACCTCAATTCCATTATGACAGCTTTCTCTTTAAATGGTCAATCGCCTCTATGGTATAGGGATCAACGCCTTTAAGCAAAGCCAGATAATAGCTGCAAAAATCAATCAATTGGATCATTGTAAAAAATCTTAGAATTTTCGGCCCCGGTTCCGTGGTCAATTCGACGACGTCGATCCCTTTACCTCTGAGAAATTCACCGACGATCTCAAACCGCTTTACGATTCGCTTATGGTCTTCGATATCTCTTAAAAAAATAGCGATAAATTTACGCCGGTCTTCACCGAGACCGTCCAGGCCCACGATTTCGTTGTGATTGAATTCCGGAAACTGATTGGCAAAAGCGAGCGCTTCGGAGTTTTCGCATAACTGTCCCTTAAACCTGGCGGCTACCGCGTCCAGGCTGTCCTGGCCCCCGTAGATGAGAGAAATTCGACCTTCTATCTTTTTTGCCAGCGAAAGAGCCGGATTATCTTCATTCTCCGGCCGGTAAAGAGCGTTTCGATCTCTCAATGAACGTGCTGCGACCATAACATCGCTTCCGGCATCTCCGCATATGCCGAGCCTGCCAAAAACAGATAAGAGAACCGAAAACGAATATCCCAGCGCCGCCCGGGGGGGGAATCCCTCCGGTATGGCGATAAATGGAATTTTGTTATAAGCGGCCCTGGTCGCGAGCTGCCCGCCCGTGGAGACCGCGATTAAATGGGCCCCCGACGCCAGAGCGTCTTCAAACGCCGATAACGTCTCCTCGGTATTGCCCGAATAGGACGAACATATCACCAGCGTTTTTTTATTTACAAATCTGGGAAGCCTGTAATTTCTCTGCACCATAAACGGTATTTGAATATCTGAAATCATAAGGCTTTTTAAAAGATCTCCCGCGATTGCCGATCCCCCCATGCCTGCCAGAATCACCGTACTGAAAGTCTCCGATTCCAATCCCGTCAGGTTCACCTTTTCAGCAATGGAAAATCCTTCCTCCAGCTGATCGGGTATGGAGATTATCATATCAAACATATTGTATGCGTCGAACCGCTTTATTAATTCAACTATATCATCCATTGGAATTCCTTTTCATAAAAGCCATTATATTTTCGAGATCCGGGAATCTCTTTTTTGTCTCTTTTTCTAAATACGAAACGATCTCCTGCTCGCTTTTCATCCTCAGCGCTTTTCTGGCAATATTCCTGGCCGAATCAAAATCAATCGATCTGATCACTTTCTTCAGCAGGCCGACGTACTGGAAGCTTACCGAAAGCTCATCCACGCCCAGACCGATGAGCAGGACGGCGCCCAATGGATCGGCCGCCATCTCTCCGCAAACCGACACTTTGATATTTTGGGTCCGGGCCGCCTGTATGGACCTCTTAATCAAACTCAATATCGAGGGATGAAAACTCTGGTATAGATCCGAAAGCAATTCGTTGCCCCTGTCTACCGCCATGGTATATTGTATCAGATCGTTCGTACCAATCGAAAAGAAATCAACTTTTCTCGCTAAAAATTCGGCGATCAGTACGGCCGACGGCACTTCAAGCATTATCCCCAGGGGAATATCCTCCTTGAACCTTACTCTTTCTCTGCGTAATTCCATCTTGCATTCATCGAGCAGTCTCTGGGTCTGCGTCAACTCCTCATAGTTCGATATCATGGGAATCATTACCGAAAGATTTCCGTACCTCGAAGCCTTTAACAATGCCTTCAACTGAATTTTGAAAATATCGGGCTGATCCAGGCAGACCCTGATGGCGCGCCATCCCAGAAACGGATTTAATTCAAATTTCCTTCTGGCTACTCCGGGAAACTTGTCTCCACCGAGATCAAACGTTCTTATCACCACGGGACGGTCCCCCATTTTCCGTAATATCGAGGAATACGTCCTGTACTGCTCCTCAAATGATGGAAACTCCGGTTTCGTCAGAAACAGGTATTCGGTCCTGTAAAGCCCTATACCCGATGCCCCCGATAAAATAACCTTCGGCACCTCGGCAGGCAGCTCGATATTCGCCAGTATTCCAATTCCCTTTTTATCCTTTGTTACCGCCGGTTTCGACTTGAGCTGACCCAGCTGCCTTTTCAGCTGGCCTTCAGATTGTTTTATCTCCCGGTATCGTTTCCTCGTCGCCGGAGAGGGATTAATTATGAGTATTCCCTTATATCCATCGAGAATGACCCTCGTGCCGGTCGGGAGCTTCTCCGATATATCTCCCAGGCCCAGAACCGCGGGCACGGAAAGCGATTTTGCCATTAACGCCGCATGAGAGGTCGCTCCCCCTATACCGGTGGCGAATCCAAGATTCCTCTTTATGGATAACGCCAGTATGTCTCCCGGGTAAATATAACGCGCGGTCACCACGGTGGCGCCCTTGAGCCCTTTAAGGGTGGAGCGCTTTTCGCCCTTCATGCGGCTGACCAATTTCGACGTTACGGATTCGATATCCTGCATTCTCTCGCGAAGATACGCATCGCTGGAATTCCCCAGCTGTTTTATTACCCGGTTGGCTTCGTCGAAATAAATATACTCGGCGCAGATTTTTTCCTCTTTAATCCTTTTTTCAACATTGGAATTCCAGACCTGATCGTCGGCAATCATAGCCTGAGCCTCGAAAATCCTGGCGAATTCAGGGCCGAGCCGTTGAAAAATCTTATCAGCCGTTTTCTCGAGATTCCTTTTTACATTATCTATAGCCTCCCTGAATGTCCGGATCTCCTCTTCCGGAGCGGTTATAATTTCTTTGGATATCGTCCTGGTCTCAAAAGACAATGATTTTACCGCCCCGATAATAACTCCCGGCGATGCCGGTATCCCGTAATAAATTTTTTCGTTCCTGCTCGCCAAAATCAATCTTCTCCGAACCTGGAATTGAATACGTGCGCCACCACGTTAACGGCTTCTTTCTCGTCGGGTCCGTCCGCCCTGATGGTAATCGTGGTCCCCATTTCCGCCGCCAGCATCATAACCCCCATTATACTCTTGGCGTTGACCTCAAGATTTTCCTTTATCAACACGATGTTTGATTCAAACTCCGAAGCCGTCTGCACCAGTTTTGCGGCCGGACGTGCATGCAGACCGAGTTTGTTCGTAATCATAACCTCTACTTCTACCATCAGGTCAGCACTAAGTAATTACCGGGTTTACGCATAATAAAACCTTTCAGTTCCAGATTCAATAAAACTTCCGCCGTTTTGCCGGGACCGAGACCTGCCTTTCTTATCAGTTCATCCAGGTGAACCGGTTTTACCGATAAATGATCGAATATAATTTTTTCCTCTCCGGAAAGATTCGGTTTGACGGTTGACTGTCTCTTTTCTCCGTTTGAACTATGCCATCTAAAATTATCGAAAATATCCCGGGCTGAAGATACCGGTACGGCGCCCTGCTTCAACAGTCTGTTGGGACCGTCGCTTAGCCTGTTGTCGATATTGCCCGGTATCGCCAGAACGTCCCGGCCCTGTTCAAGCGCATGATTTGCCGTAATCAAGGCCCCCGATCTCTCCCATGCCTCCACAACCAGAACGCCTTCGCAAAGCCCGGAGATAATTCTGTTGCGAACCGGGAAATTATAAGGCGCCGGTTTCGTCCCCCTGGGGAATTCGGATATCAGACAACCCGTCTTTCTTATTTCATCAGCCAGTTCCCTGTTGCCGGCCGGATATATAATATCCAGGCTATTCCCGAAAACCGCAACCGTCTTCCCCCCCGATCTCAGGGCCGCTTCGTGCGTAACCGAGTCAATTCCATACGCCAATCCTGAAACTATCGTAACTCCCGAAGCCGCAAGCTCGCCTACTATATTCCTGGTAATCCTCTGGCCGTAATCGCTGGGTTTTCTCGATCCCACCACCGCCAGGCTGGGATTGTTCAGAACATTCAACCGCCCCGAAAAATAAAAATATGGCGGCGGGTCGGGAATGTTTCTCAATCTTTCCGGGTAGTCCGAATCTGTTATCGATACAAAATTGGAACCGGCTGGAAAAGAATCAATAAACTTTTTTTCAATGAGATTCCAGTCTTTCGGTTTCAAAATGTTTTCAGCCGCCCTCTTATTGAACGTATCAATCTCGGTCAACGATTGAACGGTCTGCTCGAATACCGCCGAGGCCTTCCCGAACCGCTCTATTAAAACCCGTATTCGGGTAAAACCGATGCCTTCAACGGCCGCCAGCGCCCAGATCGCCAGGTTCTCGTCAAACATCTTGGAATAAAATCCCTGAAAGACTTTCTAAAAATAACTCTATGTTTTCCCCCGTAATCGCGGAAATGTAGCAGATAGAATTGTGTCCGCTATTGAAACCGTCGACCCTGATCGGCCTTTCCGAAACCAGGTCTATTTTATTAAACGTGGTAATCGACGGTTTTTTTACCAACAACTTATCGAAAGATTCCATTTCCTGCCTTAATATCTCGAGGTCTTTAACCGGTTCCGGGGAGGTAATATCGAGCAGGTAAACCAGCATCTTCGTCCTCTGAATATGTCTTAAGAACTGAGTGCCCATACCTTTGCCCTTGTGCGCTCCCTCTATCAAACCGGGTATGTCGGCCATGACGAAGCTGCGATAACCTTTCAAGGGAACGATTCCCAGATTGGGGACTCTGGTCGTAAAAGGATAATCGGCTATTTTCGGATGAGCGGCCGAAAGCCTCGATAAAAGAGTCGACTTCCCCACGTTCGGAAAACCGACCAGTCCCACGTCGGCTATGCTTTTCAGCTCCAGGGTAATTTTCATCCTTTCGCCCGACCGGCCCTCTTCCGCTCTCCTCGGCGTTTGATCGGTAGGGGATTTGAACCTGGTATTTCCTTTTCCGCCTTTCCCGCCCTTTGCGATAAGAACTTCCATTTCATTCTCCGCCAAATCGGCCAGAACATGTCCCGTTATCGAATCGGCGATAATCGTCCCCACGGGAAGCTTTATGTATATCGATCTGCCGCTTTCGCCCGTCTTATTATTCTTACCCCCCCGCTGCCCGTTCGGAGCCTTATAGATTTTCTTATATCGGAAATCCAACAGAGTTGAGAGATTATTCGACGCTGTGACATAGATATCTCCGCCTTTCCCTCCATCCCCGCCATCCGGACCTCCCCTGGGCACATATTTTTCACGGTGAAAACTGACCGCTCCATCACCGCCTCTTCCGGCGATCACCTCGATTTCCGCATAATCGACAAACAATTGCCTATTTTCCCTGATTGAAATGCTCGTTCAGGATTTTTCCCAGTTCCTGCGGGTTTATATCTCGATGAAGATTGCCCTCCATGGCATAAGAGATCTGCCCGGTCTCCTCCGAGACTATCACAACCAATGCATCCGAATCTTCGGTTACCCCCACTCCGGCTTTGTGCCGCATACCATGAAGCCGATGGTAGGCCGGATTCTGCGAAAGGGGAAGAGTACAGCTCGCGGCAAGAGCCGTATCTCCTCTTATCACAACCGCTCCGTCATGAAGAGGCGTGTACGGCGTGAATATGGTTTGAAGCAGCTCGTGGGTTATGTGAGAATTCAAGGGTTTCCCGGTTTCCAGCACGCTTTTCAGCCTTACATTCCTTTCCAGCACCATCAGGGCCCCGTAATGCATATCCGCCAGTTTGGAAACCGCCGTAACTATCTCGTCCACAAGATCGCCGGATTTGGTCTTTATTATATATTGAACGAATCTGCTCTTGGTCAGCTTTGACAACGCGCTTCTGAGCTCGGGCTGAAACAGAACCGCCATTATTATTACCCCCGCTATAAAGACGTTGGAAAATATCCACTGTACCAGATTCAAATCAATCCAGAACGCCAGGAAACCGACGGTGAATACGATAAATAAAACAATCGTAATCTGAGTGGATCGCGCTTCCTTCAGAAAAAGCAGCACCCTGTAAAAAAAATATGATATTATAATGATATCTATTAAATCGATTAACGTAACGCTTATAAAATCAATCTTAAATAATGTCATGCCCTGTCCGCTGTCGAAATTTTCTCTATAATAGTAATAGCCCTCCTGGTTTCAACAACATCGTGCACCCTTACAATATCGGCCCCGTTCATGACCGCGTAGCACGCCGCCGCGATGGAACCCTCGAGCCTCTGGTCCGGATCAACTCCAAGGGTTTTCCCGATAAATGACTTCCTCGACGCTCCAACCATAACAGGATAACCCAACTCGAGGAATTTATCAAGGTTTTTAAGTATTACGAAATTTCCATCAACCGATTTTCCAAAGCCTATGCCGGGATCGATTATTATTTTTTCTTTTTTTATCCCTTTCTCTATGACCTTTAACGCGGATTCATTCAAAAACTCCCTTATTTCCCCTATAATATCATCATAATCCGTATTCGTCTGCATATCAGCCGGGGTGCCCCGCATATGCATCAGAATAACATGCGCATCATTTGCGGCAGCCAGCTCCGCCATCTTTCCGTCCATTCTCAATGCCGAGATATCATTCAAAATAGAGGCGCCGGCGTCAAACGCTCTTTCCGCCACCTCCGATTTAACCGTATCCACCGAAATAGGGATTTTTAACTTCTTCGCGGCTTTCTTGATGATGGGTATGACTCTTTTTATCTCCTCTTCGGTGGTGACGCCCTCCGCCCCGGGCCGTGATGATTCCCCGCCAATATCCAGTATGTCGGCCCCCGACTCCCCCAGATAATAAGCGTGATCAAGCGCCCTCTCCGGATCGATGAACCTGCCTCCATCGGAAAATGAATCAGTCGTCACGTTCAGAACTCCCATGATAAGGGGCCGTTCCCCCGGACCCGTCAGTAAAGCCTTCAAAAATAACCTCCGGTTATATCTACATGGATTTAATAAGCATCAACGCTTCTTCACGCGTGGCGTCTTTCCTCAGCGCGCCTCTTATTGCCGAGCTTATGGTCTTTATCCCGGGCTGCCGCAACCCTCTCATGGTTAAACAGAGCTGTTCCGCCTCGACAATTACCAGCGCGCCTTTAGGCTCGACGGTCTCATAGATGGTATCGGCGATCTCCGTGGTCATCCGCTCCTGTATCTGAGGCCGTCTCGATATCAATTCGACCATTCTAACCAGACGGGAGAACCCGATGATCGAATTGTTTTCGGGTATATAGGCGAGATGAACATGGCCGAAAAACGGGAGCAGGTGATGTTCGCACATGGAGTAAAACGATATGTCTTTGGCGATAATCATCTCGTCTCTGTTTTCGGCATGATACAGTTTCAGAGCTTCTTTGGGATTCTCCTTGAGGCCGGCGAAAAATTCGGCGTAAAACTCAGCCACACGCCTGGAGGTATCCCGCAGACCCTCCTGGGATCTGTCCAGCCCCAGACCGTCCAGAACCAGGTCGATACCCCTGGCGATGGTTTCCTTATCCATCTTTCTCCGTCCCGTCCGGATTTGATTTTTTGTCGGCTTCCTTCTCCACCACCTTTTCCCCATTCATCTTTAAAATCTCGTCTATTTCATGCCCATCGAGAATCTCTTTATCAAGCAACTCTTCCGCAAGGCGCTCAAGTTTTTCAATATTTTTGCCTAAGAGCTCGGTTGCTTTTTGCTCGGCTTCAAGCACCACCCGTTTTATTTCATTGTCGATTTCCATCGCCGTGGCCTCGGAATAATCTCTCCGCTTGGCAAAATCCCTGCCTATGAATACCTCATCGTCCCTGCCTCCAAACGACAGAGGGCCGATCTTCTCAGACATTCCCCAATCGCATACCATCTTACGAGCCAGCGTCGTAGCCTGCTGAAGATCATTTCCGGCTCCGGTGGTCAGATGGCTGAACTTGAGCTTTTCCGCTACTCGTCCGCCCATCATGTGAACAAGCCTGGTCTCCAGGTATTCCTTCGCCAGCGTATGACGTTCGTCGAGGGGCAGGTAGTGAGTCAGACCCAGAGCCAGACCGCGAGGAATAATCGTAACTTTATGAACCGGATCGGAACCCGGTATAAGCTTCGCCACCAGCGCGTGTCCGGCCTCATGGTATGCCGTAGTCTTTTTCTCCTCCGCGGATATCACCAGAGACTTCCTCTCGGTACCCATCATGACCTTGTCCTTGGCTTCCTCGAAGTCGGCCATGGATACAGCTTTATGGTCCTTCCTGGCGGCCAACAATGCCGCTTCATTAACCAGGTTCGCCAGATCCGCCCCCGACATCCCCGGAGTCCCGCGGGCTACAATTCTCAAATCAACATCGTCGCCCAGCTTAATTTTCTTGGCATGGACTTTCAAGATACCTTCACGACCTTTAACGTCGGGCTGATCAACGACAATCTGGCGATCGAATCTTCCGGGACGCAGCAAAGCCGGGTCGAGAACATCGGGCCTGTTGGTGGCCGCTACAAGTATTACGCCTTCGTTGGATTCAAATCCATCCATTTCTACCAGCAGTTGATTCAGGGTCTGTTCCCGCTCGTCATGGCCCCCTCCCAAACCTGCACCGCGATGCCTTCCGACCGCATCTATCTCGTCAATAAAAATTATGCAGGGAGCGTTTCGTTTCCCCTGCTCGAACAGATCGCGCACCCTCGAGGCCCCGACGCCGACAAACATCTCCACAAAATCCGATCCCGACATGGAGAAAAACGGCACCTGCGCCTCCCCGGCTACCGCGCGCGCCAGCAATGTCTTGCCTGTACCGGGAGCCCCCAGAAGTAGAGCGCCCTTGGGTATCTTGCCGCCCAATTTCTGAAATTTCCCCGGGTCTCTTAAAAATTCGATTATCTCCTGAAGTTCCTGCTTGGCCTCGTCACAGCCGGCAACATCCATAAACGTCACCTTGGGCCTGGTGCCCGAAAGAAGTTTCGCTTTCGATTTGCCGAAAGAGAATATCCCCCTCGGACCTCCCTGCATCTGACGGATCATGAAAAACCAGAAGAATATTAAAAAAAGCCATGGAAGCGCATACGTGAAGAGGCTTCCCCAGTTGGAACTGGACTTGGCTTCAATTAGTACGTCCTTTTCCTGCATCTGTTTAAGCAATTCCTCATCGCCGGTAAACGGAATCATGCTCTGGAACTTGGTGGCGGAAACCTCCTTGCCCCGCATAACTTTTGTATATTCGGAATTGAATTCGCCGGTTACTTTTCTATCCTCGAATGTGGCCTTCCTGACATTTCCGATTTCAACCTGGTCTCTGAGCTCCGTATATGATATCTCCACAGTATCGCGCCCCGGCCCGAAATAATGATTGAATGCCCAAAACGAAAGCAGCACGATGATTGCCCAGAAGGCCATGGTCTTGACGGTCTTCTGCCAGTTGAAGCTGGGGCCGCCATCATCCGGGGGCGATCCCTTGGGGGGACCGTCGCGCCCCCCCCGCTGCTGCCTTCTCAGTTTATCATCAGAATTATCTTCACTAAATAACTTGATCATTTCTTATTCCTTCGCAATAAACGGCAGATTTCTGTACCGCTCGCCGTAATCCAGACCGTACCCTACAACAAAAACCTCGGGCAACTCGAATCCGCTATATTTTATGTCTATGTCGACCTTTCGTGCCTTCCTTTTGTCGAGCAATACCACAAATTCGATCGACTTCGGCTGCCTCAACTGCAGGTATTTTTTAATATAATTCGCCGTTAACCCGCTGTCAATTATGTCCTCGACTATTATCACGTGACGACCCTTTATATTAAGATTGACATCCTTTATGAGCCTTACGATTCCCTCGCCCTTCCTGGATTCTCCGTATGAAGCGATCCCCATAAAATCCAGTTCGCAATCTATATCGGCCGCCCTGATCAGATCAGCCATAAAGATAAAACTCCCCTTTAATATCCCGATAAAAACCGGGCGCTTGTCTTTATAATCGGCCGCTATTTTCCTGCCCAGAGTTTTAACTTTCGACTGAAGCTTTCTTGTTGCAATCAATGTCTGCATATCTCAATCCGTAAAATCTCAACGGTATTTTTCTCTACCTTAAAATCCTCCGAAATAATAATCCCCGCCACCCACGCGACCCTGTTTCGCGAAACTATCAGGGGTATATTACCCCTTTCAAAAGACGGTATCTTTCTATCGACAAGAAGATCCGACAATAGTCTCGTACCTTTCATCCCCAAAGGTTTTATTCTGTCGCCCCTCTCCCGGAAACGAATCTCCGGATCTATTACCTTACTATTATCCAGTAACGCCACCGAAGGTTTCGTTTTTAACGATCCCGACTTGATTTTCCTTAAGATCTTCGTTCGCATTTCATAATTATACCCGGGTATCCTGGTGATCCCCGGAACCATAAGAGTTATTTTCACCCCCTCGAGACTTCCGGATTCCGCTTTGAAAATCGAAATCCGGTCCTGGGATTTCTCTATCCAGATCCCTTTTCCCAAAGGCGACCTGTTGCCGCTTCTGCCGTCTATGGTCTCATTTACGCGAGATAAAAGCTCAAAAGACGGACTTTTTCTGGCACCACTCAACCTGTAAAACGCCTCTGAAACCACCCTTTTTACTAAACCCTTATCATATCCGGTCAGTTTCCGTAAATCAAGAACTATTTTGCTCTTACCGCCTCTTATCAGCGCGTTTTCGTATAGTAATAAAACCGCCCTGTTAATTAATTCAATATCCTCGGATACATTAATCGAAAAACGTGAAATAGATTTTACAATCTCCGGATTTATTTTCTCCATTTCGGGTAGAATCCTATTACGGATTCTATTTCTCGAATATTTAATCGACCGATTGGTCGGATCGATCCTGTATTTAATCTTATTGACTCTCAACCAGTTAACAATCTCGGATTTCCTGAATCCGATAAGCGGCCTGATGATTTTACCGCGCTTCGGGGAAACACCGGCAAGTCCTTTAAGCCCCGAACCCCGCGCCAGATTGAATAATACCGTTTCGGCGTTATCGTCCATGGTGTGTCCGGTGGCGATTTTTTTATAGCCGTATTTCGCGCAAATGGAATTGAAATAATTATACCGCGCTTTCCGGCCGGTCTCCTCGACATTGGATCTCTCTTTTCCTGCAAGCTTTACAACGTCGATCCTGCGGGAATGGAACTTGATCTTCAATTTTTGACACAATTCCCGGCAAAACTCCCTGTCCTTCGATGAGTTTGCCCTGATGGCGTGATCCAGATGCGCGGCCGCCAGTTTCAGACGGTATTCATCCCTGATTTCACTTAATAAATATAAAAGCGCCACCGAATCCGGCCCGCCGGAAAGCCCCACCAGCACGGAATCACCCTTTTTGAGGAGACCAAAATCCGAGATCGTCCCCAAAAATCGTTCCCTGATATCCATAACAACGCTATAATAACACT
>CP070742.1:3106370-3113268 GCA_020348065.1 Candidatus Zixiibacteriota bacterium | reverse complement strand
TGATTATGAAAGGAAAACCGGTGAAAAATAGAATTAATAATTTTTATCATATTTTAGGTATAATTGCAATCCCGCTATTTTCATTTTTGCCGACAACATCATCGGCACAAGAGCATCCTGTTTACAGAGTTGATGATATAGTAGTTACCGCAAATCGAACTCCCACCACGTTCGCCCAATTAACGAGAAACGTTACGGTAGTATCTTCCGATGAAATAGCGGTGGCCCCGGTTAATAATATCAACGACTTGCTGGAATATGTGGCGGGGATCGATGTTGCACAGCGCGGAAGCGAGGGCGTTCAGGCCGACGTCAGCATAAGAGGGTGCTCATACGAGCAAACGCTTATCCTTGTAAATGGGGTAAAAGTCAACGATCCTCAAACCGGTCATCATAATATGGACCTGCCGTTAACCCTAAACGATATAGATCGAATCGAAGTCTTAAAAGGCCACGGTTCTCGCCTGTACGGTCCCGACGCTTTCGGGGGCGTTATTAATATCATTACGAAAAAAAGGACCGGGAAATCCGCCGAGGCAAATATAACGGCGGGCGATTTCGGCTATGGAGAAGGCGGCGTTTCCCTGGCCTATCCCCTGTTGGGGCTGGATAATCAAATCTCATTTTCGAAAAGAAAATCGGACGGGCACCGCGCGAACACCGAATTTGATATATCCAATGTATATTTTAACACTTCGCATAAGGCCGCCGGAGATGAAATTGATTTTAGTATCGGATATACCGATAAAAAATTCGGCGCGAACAATTTCTATTCCGACATATTTCCGAACGAATGGGAACACACAAGTTTATATTTTCTAAATACATCATATCAAATTACTTCCGGCGCTTTCTCTTCATCACCCAGATTATTCTGGCGGCATCATGAAGATGATTTCGTGCTGGATCGCGACAGACCGGAATGGTATCGTAACAGGCATACCACCGATGTCTACGGGGTCGAGGTACAATCGGAATTGAGAACGAAATACGGAATTACCGCCGGCGGCGGTGAATTCGCGCGGGAGGAGCTTTCAAGCAGCAGCCTCAACGATCACCTGAGATCCCACCTGGGATTATTTATCGAGCAAAAATTTAACGGAATCGACCCCTTCATACTGGCCCTGGGAACCAACGCTTCCTACTACTCCAGATGGGGCTGGACAATCAGCCCCGGCATCGATGCCGGTTACCTGGTTACCGGCAATTTGAAGCTTTACTCGTCCATAGGGCGTTCATTCAGGGTTCCCACATTCACGGAACTTTACTATCAGAGTCCGGCAAATGCGGGAGATGAGAATCTAAAGCCGGAAAGGTCTATTTCTTACGAGATAGGATTTACATACACTCGAAAATCATATTTTATGAAAACAAACCTTTTCTTACAGGACTGTAATGACCTAATAGACTGGGTGAGAGAGAACGACTCAGATCCGTGGAAAGCCCGAAATATTTCATCAACCCTTACCGGCGGTTTTGAATACAGTTTCGAATTGTATCCGGATTTCTCTCTTCAAAATCTGAAATTTCCAAGATTGCAGGTTAATTACTCATATCTCGATTCGGATAGAAAAACCGCCGATTTCGAATCGAAATATGTATTAAACTACTTAAGACATCAACTGCAATCGAACATCGTTATCGATTTTTCAAAAACAATCTCAAACGCTTGGATGGCCCGCTATGAAGATCGGGTTAACGGAAAATCCTATTCAATATTCGACATGCGGTTTCAATGGTTATGGAAAAACATAAAAATGCATGCCGATATTACCAATTTATTCAATACGGATTACGAAGACATTGGCTCTATTCCTATGCCCGGCAGGTGGTTCAGAGTTGGTATAACCTACAGTTTTAATTCTCAATAACGCCTTACCCGGCCGGCAGCTTATTATTTAAATTCATTTGCAGGAAATGCCTCTCATGGCTATACTACCATCATGATAACTTATGATAAACAGATTTCAGGAGGATTATTATGCCGCTAATATTAAACAGAGACGATGTCATAAAAGTATTGGAGATGAAAGATTGTATGGATGTGGTCGAAAAGGCGTTCGCGGAGCTAGCCAATGGAACGGCAGTATTACCTTTACGCACTCCCATTATGCCGCCTGACGGCCTCTCGCTTTATATGCCGGCATATTTAAAAGAATTGGCCGCCCTGGCCTGCAAGGTGGTAACCGTATATAAAAATAATCCGACGAAATACAACCTGCCCACCGTAATTGGCAAGGTGCTCCTGCAGGACCCCGAAACCGGTGACGTTATCTGCATAATGGATGGCGGTTACCTGACGGCGGTTCGCACCGGCGCGGTGAGCGGCGTGGCCACCAAATACCTGGCTCGCAAGGATTCAGGGCAGTCGGCGGGAATATTCGGAGCCGGAGTGCAGGCGAAAATGCAGCTCTGGGCGGTTGCCGAAGCCCGAGATATCTTAAAAGTTTATGTTTACGATATCTCCGACGAAGCGGTGGCGAAATTTATTACAGAGATGACCGCAAAACTCGACCTCGGTATCACCAAAGTCGATTCGCCCGATCATATTCTTAAAAATTGCGATATAATCTGCACCGCGACATCCTCCGCAACGCCCATCTTCGACGGCAATAAAGTCCGGGAAGGAACCCATATCAACGGTATAGGCTCGCACACTCCCAACGCCCGGGAACTCGATACGAACCTGATAAAACGTTCCAGGCTGGTAGCCGATTCCTACGAAGCCTGCCTGAAAGAGGCCGGCGATATAATGATTCCCATCGAGGAGGGCGCCATCGATAAATCCCATATGTACGCCGAGCTGGGAGAGGTTGTAACAGGTAAGAAACCGGGCCGCCGGAACGATACCGACATTACTGTTTTCAAATCCAACGGCCTCGCCATACAGGACGTCGCCGCCGCCAAACTGGTATATGATAAAGCGATCGAGGCCGGAATCGGCACGCAGATCGAGATATAATATTTATCTGATAATATTTAGTGGTTTAATTAATTGAATCCCTGCAAGCCTTTATCTTCCAGGAGGTCTCGATGAAACGAATCATATTACATTATATTTTCGTAATATCACTGGTCGCGCTTGTCATATCATGTTCCGGTTTTTCGAAATATCCTCCCGATGTCGCCGACGCGCTGAAGAATGCGAGAGACAACAGAGCCGAGTTGGAAAAGGTTATTAAGCATTTTGAGACGTCCGGCGATTCGCTTATGCTGGAGGCGGCGTACTACTTGATAAGCAACATGGAGGGTCATAGTTACGCTGTCATCGCATATTTTGATACGTCCGGCAACGAGGTTGAAATAAACGTGAACGCTTACCCTGATTTTAAATCTATGCTCGCTTATCTGGATACCGTGGAATCCGAGAGGGGTGAGATCGAGTACGAAAAAAAAGAGGTGTTTGACGACCTGGAAAACATCAAGGCTGATTTTCTTATAAACCAGATCGAATACGCCTTTAAAGCCTGGCGGGAACTGCCGTGGGCAAAAACCGTTACCTTTGAAAATTTCAAAGAATATATTCTTCCCTATCGTGGAAGCAACGAGCCCCTGGAGCCCTGGCGGGAGTATTTTTTTGAAAAATATCACGGAATTGACACAATCATGACCGATCCATACGACCTGATTGAAGCGGCTAAAATAATAAATAAGGATGTAAGATCATACTTCAGATTCAACGAGCGTTATTATCTCCATCCCACCGACCAGGGGCTTTCGGAGATGGTGGAAAGCGGGTTGGGCAGGTGCGAGGATATGACTAACCTGGCGATATACGCCATGCGGGCCAACGGACTTGCCGTAACAAGCGATTACACGCCTTACTGGGCTAACACGGGCAACAACCATGCCTGGAACGCCATCGCCGACGCCGAGGGCAACGTGGTGCCGTTCATGGGAGCCGAAGCCGATCCCGGGGATTACAAACTCCATAACAAAGCCGCCAAGGTCTACCGCAAGATGTTCGGGAAACAGAAAGATAACCTGATCTTTCAAAAGCGCAAACAGGAGAAAGTGCCGAGATGGCTGGCCGGCAAAAGCTATATTGACGTCACCTCCGATTATGTGGATGTCTGCGATGTAACAGTCAATTTTGAAAAAGAGATGCCCGACTCGGTCGATATCGCCTATTTATGCGTGTTCAATTCCGGGAAATGGCAGCCTATCCACTGGGGAAAAATCGAAGACAACTTTACTGTTTTCGCCGATATGGGCGTCGATGTGATGTATCTTCCGGCGTTATATTTAAACCAGGAGATAGTGCCTTACGGCCCGCCTGTTTTGCTGGATGGAAACTGCGCGATTACAGAATTTAGAAAAAGCTCGGAAAATATCGATGCCAATCTTGCCCATACCACGCTTCGAACTCTCGAGGTATCGACGGACGGTGTCCGTAAAACGAAAATCAAAGAGGATGAACAATACGAGCTCTTCTACTGGGACAGCGGCTGGCAATCTCTCGGTAAATCAAGGGCAACGAATTCGGGACTTGAATTCGACGACGTCCCGGCGGGATGCTTATACTGGATGGTAGCCGACGAATCAGACGAAGAGGAGCGGATTTTCACTCTTCATAAAGGCAGACAGGTCTGATGGTAAATGAAATTAAGCAACAGGTTAAACGGCCGGAATATTGTTCTGCGAAAATTAGCGCTCACAGACGCTGATAGTATTACGGAGCATATAAAGGATAAAGCTATCATAAAATGGCTGCTTGCTGTCCCCTACCCCTACAGGAAAAAGAATGCGGTGAGCTTTATTCGCTCCCGGCAGAACGAACGCCGAACAAGGAAAAGCTATACCTTTGGAATTTCGCTTAAAGTAAACAACGAAATAATCGGAATAATTGATTTATCCGATATCGATTGGGAAGATAAAAAGGCGGAAATGGGATACTGGATCGGGAAGCGATTCTGGGGTCAGGGACTCATGACGGAAGCGATAAATTCGATGGCTCGGTTCGGATTCCGCGAGTTGAAATTAAACAAGATATACGCCAGGGTATTCGAGGGAAACCTGGCGTCGATGAAAGCGCTGGAGAAAAATAAATTTCGTCATGAAGGCATTTTACGAGATGAAATATTTAAATACGGACGCTGGATTGACGAATACTATTACGGCCTTTTAAAATCCGAATATAAAAGGCTATAGCTTCTTATTTATATGCGACGAGCCGAACTCCTCATACAACGTTATCTTTTTTCCCATTCTTCGAGATACCGGTCCTGGTTATCCTGGTAATTGGTATTTCCCGGATCTTGCCCTATGGCCAGGTCCGCAAATTCGACGGCTTCCGCCAGCTTACCCTGTACATAGCATAGCTCCGCCACCGTATTGTACACCTGCGCTTTGAAATCTCCCTCCTGCGCATACTTAGCAGCCTGGCGCGCGAGATACTCGGCCTCGGGCAGGTTTACCCGCCGCTCCAGGCACCATTTGGCGAAGGTATAAAACTTTTCCGGATTCCTGAGCCAGTCCGGCCCCAGGCTGCTTTTTTGGGCGGCTATCGCTTTCACGGTATCATGCTCGATCTGCAACATATATTCGACCTTGAGCGCGTTATGGGTATTTTTATTTTTTTCATCTCTGGCGTTGGCGGTCAGATCTATTCCTGCCTGCAGGTATTTCTTAACCTGACCTTCTTTTTCGAGTTTCCTGGCGAGTCTGCTCATAACCCGGGCGACCTTTATTGCGTTATTTCGATTTTTCCGTCCGCCAAAGACAATGGTATCGGCGATGGGCAGAACGTCCTCAAATGGTATCATACCTTTCCAGGCAGCGTTCGCGGTATTTGAGAATATATTATAGGAATAATCAATTGTGGGATTCGGTTTGAGCGCATCGGCCCGATGAAAGAAGTCGATGGCTTCAAGGTGTTCGCCCGTATCAGAAAAATAATTCGCCAGCATTACAGCCACGCCGAACGACGGACTGGCTTCGAATTGCGCTATCCGATCTTTAACAGTTGTCAGGTCCGACAGCGCTTTGTTTAAAGAAGTGATAAACGGCCGAACCCCGGTATAGCCGGTCCAGCGGTAAATAATTTCTCCCTCGCTGTCGGTAAGAATGAAAACCGGATAGGTGTGTCCTACTTTGTATTCCTCTGAAAGATCCGGCCCTTCACCCTCCTGTACATTAAATGTGATATGAACCACGCTCTGCAACGCCTTAACTATAGCTTCATCCGACTTCGCTTCACGAGCGGCCTGTTCGCAGTATTCTCAGCCGGGGCGCAGGAATTCCATAAGTACAGGCTTGCTCCGGGAAACCGCCATTTTTCTAGCCTCCTCGAATGATTCCGGGGCCTGGGCATAAATATTTATAACAGATATTGCCAGAATAAATAAAATGCTTGAAAATGCCTTCCTCATTGCCATCCTTTCGGCTAAATGATAATGCACAATATTAAATTATTACTCCGACGTCAATATAATCGTTCCCGATAAAAATCGAATCGGTTTAAGAGAAGACCAGATCAAAACTTAATCTTCCGTTTTTTTCAGGCGGTCCAGATATGCCCGGGCGAAATCGCTGACGGTGATTTTCTTCAGTTCCCGCGACACAAAATCATAATCCTCGACCGGCGACAGATCGTCTCTTAACATCGTTACTTCGTTATAAGCGGATGTATCTTTAAGCGAATTCAGCGCTTTTATGGAGAAGGCGCGAATTTCGGGGTCCGGGTCCTTTAGAGATGCTGCGATTGAAATTCCGGATTTAAAAAAAGTCTCGGGATTTATTCGGGCGACTCTCGCTATCGCCTGCCTGGTGCCCGCCTGAAACGGCTCCTCGCTTAAAAATGATACTAATATGGGGCCATATTCATAAATTAAGGCGGGAATATTGAAAATAATCTCTCCAATCGCCTCCGGTCCATTCCAGCATAATCCCCCGGATT
>CP070742.1:3086037-3106270 GCA_020348065.1 Candidatus Zixiibacteriota bacterium | reverse complement strand
ATTATTAATTTCGGTAGTTGCGGCATCCTCCTCCGCCACCATCATCAACATCCCTGCCGACTACCCCACCATACAGCAGGGGATCGACGCCAGCGACGACGGCGACACGGTGCTGGTGCAGCCGGGGACGTACGTGGAGAACATCAATTTCAATGGGCACAATATCGTCCTGGGATCGCTGTTTTTGACGACGGGGGATACGAGCTATATTGAGCAGACGGTGATCGACGGGGATTCGTCAGGGACGGTTGTGACATTTGAGAGCGGGGAGGACAACACCGCTATCATTGCCGGTTTCGTGATACAAAACGGTTTCTCATCGCTTCTTGGTGGCGGAATTTCCTGCATATATTCCGATCCCACAATTACCTACAATCATATCAGAGGGAATTGGGCGACCGGGAGCCATATGATAGACGGCACCGGCGGGGGGATTTATTGCTCTTACTCCGACGCGACCATCAGCCATAACATTATCAGCGGAAACGTGGCGCTCGGCTTCTGGACATATGGATTTGGAGGCGGAATATATTGTTGGACTTCCAACGCTAAGATCAGCAATAACTTTATATTCGAGAACCATGCCGGCGGTGAATGGGGACTCGGCGGCGGGATTTCTCTTTTATTTTCGTCGCCAACAATTAATAATAATGTCATCGTTGCGAATTTTGCCCTTCATTGGGGCGGAGGGATCCATTGCTTTGAATCAAGCCCGATTATAGTCAATAATTCTCTCAGTGAAAATTCGGCGTGGCAGGGCGGTGGGATTTATTGTGAGTTTGTTTCAAATCCCATTATAACGAATACGATTTGTTGGGCAGACAGCGCAGAAGACGATGTGGAGATTTGGGTTGATACATCGTCAGCCCCGACAATTACATATTGCGATATCAAGGATACGCTCTGGCCCGGCGTCGGCAACATCAGCGTGGAGCCGCTTTTCCGAGATTCAGCTAACTGCGATTACCACCTGATGTCTATTGCCTGCGGAGATACTGCCGATTCCCCCTGTATCGACGCCGGCGATCCCGCTATCCTGGATAGCCTGCTGGACTGCTCCTGGGGCCTGGGCGGCCCAAGGAGCGACATGGGCGCCTACGGCGGGGGAGATTCGCTGATAACCGGGATCTTCGATAATATACCGTCGATACCGGATCGGATAATGCTACTCCAAAACTATCCCAACCCCTTCAACGCCCGGACCACCATCAGGTTTGTTCTGCCCAAATCTGGCAATGTACAGCTAACCATCTACGACCTCCTCGGCCGCCGGGTTAAGACGATAATAGATGAATACATGCAGGCGGGCGTTCACGCGGTTACCTGCGATGCCTCTGCGCTTTCAAGCGGGATATATTTTTACAGGTTGGATGCAGGGGAATATAGCGATAAAATGAAAATGCTTTTAATAAAATAGGGGGGTAATTATGAATAGCAGGACGATCGGATATTTTATCATTTTGCTTAATTTGATTTCAACGTCTATCGCACTGGGGCAGGCCCCACAAGTATTATGGACAAAGACCTATGGCGGGCCACAATTCGACGAAGGACATTCGATTGATACGGTTTCGGAAGTATCTTTCATTGTCACCGGGAGAACCTCTTCTTTCGGCTGGGGAAATTACGACGTTTGGCTTTTAAAAATAGACCAGCATGGAGATACCGTCTGGGCGAAGACATATGAAACAAGCGACGAAGAGCACGGAAATTCGGTTATTAAAACGGAAGATGGAGGATTTGCCGTTACGGGCCAAAAAGGCCGATTTCCATTTTCGTGTCAGGTATATACGGTGAAAACAGATTTTGAAGGTACAATTCAATGGTCCGGTACATACGGCGGGGATTTTGCCAGATCCATAATACAAACCGCGGATGGCGGCTATCTGTTTTCAGGATGTTCACCCTGGAAATTCTACCTTGTCCGCACAGACAGCAACGGCGATACGCTGTGGACCGGCCTCTATTCCGATGGGTATAATAATTATAGCTATGATGTTTACGAATATATAAGCCCCCAGGACAGTATTTTTTATTTAATGGCGGGCTGCACCGGCGCGGGAAGCCACGATTTTTCCTGGGACGTCTATTTAGTAATGGTAAACGAGGTCGGTGATACGGTATCAACAAGGCGCTACGGCGACCCTCAATACGGTCCGGACGATTGGGCCAGCTCAATAGAACCAACTGCCGATGGTAATTTTATAGTGGCTGCATCGACAAAAACCTTGGGCGTTGGCGGTTATGATATCTGGCTTATGAAAGTCAATGTTTACGGTGATACCTTATGGACTAGAACTTACGGTGGAAGAGAGGATGATGTTGCCCGGCATGCTGTCGAAACAGAAGATGGTGGATTCATAATTGTGGGGCATACGACATCCTACGGTGCCGGTGGAATGGATGCTTACATCGTTAGAACAAACGCCACCGGAGATACCGCCTGGACCAAAGCAGTAGGTGGGCAATTTGATGATTTCGCGCGTGAATTGATTATAACGAATAAAGGATATATTATCGTCGGTTATACTGAATCATTTGGCGCGGGAGATCGGGATGTTTATCTAATTTGTTTAGCCCGAGATATTGTCGGTATCGCAGACAATCCTGAAACCCGGAATCCCGATATTTTAACCCTTTCCCGAATTTACCCCAATCCATTCAACGCGTCAACCATAATTGAATTTACCCTTTCTGAAAACACCTTTATGTCGATCAATTTATATAATATCCTCGGAGAACAGATAACTACTCTATTCGAGGGTGAAGAACAGGCCGGTGAACATATGGTTACCTGGGACGCCTACGATTACCCCTCCGGCGTATATTTTGCCCGGCTGGAAACAAATAATGCAACCAAAAGCATTAAAATGTTGTTATTGAAATAAGAGATCAATGGATAATACCGTACAGAATAACGGTAACAGGTCGATCCTCAAGACAAGATTAACATCAGCTGTTTTCATCATAATGATAATGTTTATCGTTTTCGGCATATCTTTCTCACAATCCCGCATGAACATGCCGGTGGAATTCTATAAAGAAGAAATCTCCATGATTATCAATGAAAACCAGTTCACCATATCCGGCACCTATTATTTCCGCAACAATACCGGCAGCGACAAGCCCATGCCGGTCGTGTTCCCGTTTTATATCGATAGTTCCACCCATTACCCTGACAAAATTAGCGCCTTCATTATAGGCGAAGAGAAACATCAACTGGAGTTTCAGGAAAATAAAGAACGGGGAAGTATCAGGATTGCAATTCCGATGAAATCGAAAGGGACTACCGTCTGGCAATTGGAATACACTCAAAAGATCGAAAAACCGCAGGCCACCTATATTTTGAAATCAACGCAGGCCTGGGGAAAGCCTCTTGAGGAGGTGCTCTATAAGGTCGATATCCCGGATGATATCGATGTCGACTATATCTGGGCTGACGTCGACAGCGTCACCGCAAACGATAACCGGGAAATTCTCTGGATACATAAGACCGAATATATGCCGTTTAAAGATATGACCATAAAATGGAAAGAAAAATGAGGGAGGTGCGATTATGAAAAGGGCAATATTAACGGCTTTAATTGTAATCGGGATGATCGGTTCGATCCATGCAAACCCGTTACCGGAGAAAAGGATCGAGTATGTAAACGCTTTTCCGCCTGAGATCGGAGTAATGTTTTACCTTGATTCGCTTGATATTAGCGGCGAAACCATAACGACCATGGGCGGGTCTGCGGTTATCGGCGAATATGATTTACCGGGCTCGTTTGAAATGGTGATTTTCGATTCGTCGAATACCACTGGGTTTGTGATAAATCCCGAGGGGGATATTGTAGAGATTCCATCGCAATATACCGGAGTCAACTTCGGCAATTACGGATCGGCTCCTCCCCCGATCAAGGGATACTCTATCAGGTATACCTGGGGTTATCCCTGGATAGATGAATGGTCATTTAATTTTACGCACACTCAATGGAGCCTGACTAACATAGTTATCAACGAAATCAACGCCCATGGCGAATGGAAAACTGAAGCGAATTTCATCGAGCTCTATAACCAGAGCGCAAACCCTCTGGATATAGGTAGCTGGATGGTTGTATGCGATACAATCTGCATAATTCCGCCCAATACAATTATCGAAGGTAATGGGTTTTACGTAATCGATCAATCGGATTTCCCTGATACATATGATATGGATTTCGACGCCGATAATATCTATCTTATTCGGGCAGACAGCGTCCTCGTTGACCAGGTGGGATGGTCATCGGATCACGGGGCCAACGTCTCTTTTATGAGATATCCTGATGGGGAAATAGATACCACGCTCTGGGAGGGTTACGCTGGCTACAACGATCAATCATCCTGTACTTTCGAAAATGGTTTTCCCTCTCGCGGCGCTCCCAACCGGCATTCCTCGCCCAGCTTCGTGGTAATCGGCGCCCACGCCTGCAATGAATCCGGAAATGTGGATGTTAGGTGGACCGATCCCATCTGGGAACCGGTATTCGATTATTCGGTGGTGGTGCGAAGTTTCGCCCATTATCCACAGGATATCAATGATGGCGATCTCATCTACCAGGGCGGCGAACAGCAGGTTATAGACATGGTACCTCCGGGACATATGATAGCCTACTATACGATTTTTGCGCGCGATCTGAGCGGCAATTATTCCACTCCTACGAACGAATCGCGGACATTCGTAATCCTGGAAACTGCCGGAGTGGACGAGGGATCGATTTTGCCGGAAAATATATCCAGCCTCGAATGCTACCCGAATCCCTTTAACGCTTCGGGGACGATCAAATTCGTCCTGAGCCAGGCCGGATCGGTCACCCTTTCTATCTACAACCTGCGGGGCCAGAGAGTGGAGACATTGATGGAAATCCCAATGTCTGCAGGCGAGCACAGGATTACCTGGGACGGTTCCGATTTGCCATCCGGTGTTTACTTTGCCAGGCTGGATGCGGGTATCTCATCGAAATCGATCAAGATGGTACTGTTGAAATAAAGAAGGAGTGTGGGGGCATATAGCGATACGCCCCTACAGGAAGAAAATGAAAAGGATAATATTGACAATTGCAGTGATGTCTGCGTTGGCCGGATTTACCAAGGCCAATCCTATACCGGCGATTCGAATTGAGTATGTGAGCGTATTTCCTCCTCAGATAGGAGTAATGATCTATTCAGATTCTCTAAGTATGGTCGGAGATACGATATTTACGACCTCCGGTTCCGCGGTCATAGGCCAATACGAACCGCCAGAGCCCTATGAAATGTTGATATTGGATTCTACCAACACGACCGGATTTGTTATAAGTAACGAGTCTGACTCAATAGAAATTAGATCATCGTATCCGTTTTCCGACGCTGTTCTGTACGGAAATTACTGGTCTGATATGCCTCCGATAAAGGGCCACGCAATAATTTTGGGCTGGTGCGATCCGAGCCATCACGGCGGAGGCTGGCAGGTCTGGTATCACGAATTTATGCATGTCGATTACGGTTGGACCGATATAGTGATCAATGAAATTAACGCAAATTGCGATTGGAGGACAGAATCGAATTTCATCGAACTCTACAACCAATGCGATAGCGCTATCGATATCGGCGGCTGGATGGTTATATGCGATACCATTTTTGTAATCCCTCAAAATACTGTTATCAATGCTAACGGATTTTACATTATCGACCAGTGCGATTTTCCTAATACGTTTGATATGGATATTGATTCCGATAACATATATCTCGTAAGAGCTGATAGCGTTCTCGTTGATCAGGTAGGCTGGTCGTCGAATCACGGCACTAATATATCATTTATGAGATTCCCGGATGGCGATGTGGATTACACGGAATTCAGAGAAGCATTCAGGGGATACGATGACCCTTCATCCTACACCTTCGAAAACGGCTTTCCATCCCGTTGTGCCCCCAACCGCCATTCCTCGCCCGGTTTTGTTGTTATCGGCACTTATGCTCTTGGTTTTGAGGGCAACGTCGAAATCTGGTGGACCGACCCTATCTGGGAACCGGTTTTCGATTATTCGGTGGTAGTCCGAAGTTTTACACATTTTCCGCAGGATATCAATGACGGCGATATCATATACCAGGGAACGGAACAGCATGTAACCGATATCGGTCTTCCGGGGAATACGGTTGTCTACTACACCATATTCGCCAGGGATACATACGGTAATTATTCCATACCCACCGGCGAATCGCGCGTATCCGTAATTCTGGGCGTTGTTGGAATAGACGGTCAACCGATCTTGCCGGAGCTTATTTCCGGGCTCGAGTGTTATCCCAATCCCTTCAACGCCTCGGTGACCATCAATTTCGTTCTGAGTCAATCCGGTTCGGCAACCCTCTCCATCTACAATCTGCGGGGTCAGAGAGTGGAGACAATGTTGGATGGTTCAATCTCCGCCGGGCAGCACAGGATGACGTGGGACGGTTCCGATTTGCCATCGGGAGTCTATTTCGCCAGACTGGATTTCGGAGTTTCATCGAAATCGATCAAGATGGTGTTGTTGAAATAATAACAAACCGTCATCGCGAGGAGCCCTGAGAAAGCGCGAGCCAAAGATAAATAAAAAGCAATCTGTATTTTTAAAATGCAAAAGTTTTTATGCCGATTAGTGAGAGATCGCTTCGGCTCACGTCAGTGACGTGAGCCTCGCGATGACAAGTTAAGGTAAAGAATGAAAAAAATAACAATCATATTAATAATAGTAGGAGTTACGACAACTTCCTCCGCCACCATCATCAACATCCCCGCCGACTGGCCCACCATCCAGCAGGGGATCGACGCCAGCGCCGACGGCGACACGGTGCTGGTCCAGCCGGGAACCTATGTGGAGAATATTAATTTCAACGGGCACAATATCGTGCTGGGGTCGTTGCTTTTGACGTCGGGGGATACGAGTTATATCCAGCAAACAATAATTAACGGAGATTCGGCGGGGTCGGTTATTAAATTTGAAAATGAGGAAAATAACACCGCCGTTGTTAAAGGTTTGACCATAACTAATGGATTTGCCATGAACGGAGGCGGCATATATTGCAATGGTTCATATCCCTCTATTTTGAATAACATTATAATTAATAACTGCGCTCTATCATCAGGCGGTGGGATATATATCGGCAATTCCCCGATCCTCCCAGGTGATAGGCATAAAATACATTATAATATAATATCTCAGAATACAGCCAATTTGCGCGGCGGAGGTATAAGCCTTTGGAATAACTTCGCGAATATCTTATCGTTTAATCAGATAATGGATAACGCCGCCTCTATTGGCGGTGGCATATACGCACAACTTTCGAATTATTTGGAAATAGACCGAGATTTATTGGCATATAATAGAGCTTTAGTAGGGGCCGGTATGTTTTGCAGACTCCGATATCTTGATTTTCGGTATAGCGTATGTACCGGTAATAAAGCCGATTTATGTGGGGGCGGATTATACCTTGCCTTTGAGAATTCCACCTATATCCTTAATTCCATTTTATGGGCCGATACCGCCGCAAATGAACCAAATGAAATTATTAACCATTATGGGAATTGGCTTTATGCTGCATATAGTGATATTGACAGTGGATGGACTGGTTATCAAAATATAAATACTGATCCGCTATTTCGAGATCCTGCCGGTCGCGATTTTCGGCTGATGGCAACAGAATGCGGATTCGATACAAGTTCTCCATGTATTGACAGAGGACGGCCTGAAGAGAATGACAGTCTTCTTAGCTGCTCCTGGGGCCTTGGAATATTACGGAGTGATATGGGGATTTATGGGGGTGGAGCAAATGCGGTTAGGGTAGAGGAGGATTCCGAGTTTATTCCCAAGAGTATAACCTTACTACAAAACTACCCCAACCCTTTCAACGCCCAGACCACCATCAGGTTTGTATTGCCGGAATCGCAAAACGTGCAACTAACCGTTTACGACCTCCTCGGGCGTGAGGTTGAGATCTTAATTGATGAATACATACAGGCGGGCGTTCACGCCGTTACCATTGATGCTTTTGATTATCCCTCGGGAGTCTATTTCGCCCGGTTGAATTCCGCTAAGAATACCGAATCCATAAAAATGCTGTTGTTGAAATGAAGTAAGGCGCGCTTAACACGAGTCTATAATTTCAGCATAAAACATATTGATATTCAGTCTTTGCTAATATAATATTGTTCAAATGGATCGGAGTGAAATATGAAAATTTTAGTTGTTGGCAAAGGCGGCCGCGAACATGCTATCGTATGGAAGCTGGCCCAGTCTGATAAAGTTGATAAAATATACGCCGCGCCCGGGAATGTCGGTATGGCCGAGCAGGCCGAGATCGTGCCCATTGAGGCCGAGGATCTTGACGGACTGGCGAATTTCGCCGAAAAAAACAAAATCGATCTGACTGTGGTGGGACCCGAATTGCCCCTGACCCTCGGCATAGTGGATATATTCGAAAGCAAGGGATTGCGTATTTTCGGGCCCAATAAAGAGGCTGCTGAAATCGAGGGCTCTAAGGCATTTGCCAAGGTTTTCATGCAAAAACATCATATCCCCACCGCCAGATTCAAGGTTTTCGAAAGCCATTTCGAAGCCCTTGATTTCGTCAGAACCGCCGGTTTCCCGCTGGTGATAAAGGCTGACGGTCTGGCGGCCGGAAAAGGAGCGGTCATAGTAAATAATCCCGACGAGGCCAAAGCCACAGTTGAGAATATCATGGTCGAGCGCGTATTCGGCGAGGCCGGTTCGAGGCTTGTGGTGGAGGATTTTCTTGTCGGCGAGGAAGTTACGGTTATGGCTTTCACCGACGGCGAAAGGGTGGCCCCTATGATCTCGGCCCAGGATCACAAGCGGATCGGCGATGGTAATACCGGGCCCAATACAGGGGGGATGGGTGCCTACGCCCCTACCAATATCGTTACCGAAAGCCTGATGAAGCAGATCACCGAGGAGATCCTCGAACCGACCATAAACGGCCTGGCGGCTATGGGCAGGATCTACACCGGCGTTCTCTATACCGGCCTGATTATCACCGATCGCGGTCCCAAGGTTCTCGAATACAACTGCCGCTTCGGCGATCCCGAAACGCAGGTCGTCCTGCCGCTTCTGGAATCGGATCTGGTGGAGATTTTTTCCGATATTATAGAGGGCTATCTTGATATTAATGGAATCAAGTGGAGAGAAGCCTTTTCAGCATGCGTAGTCCTGGCCTCGCGCGGCTACCCGGCATCGTCGGAAAAAGGCGTTCCGATTGAGGGATTGGAGAACTGTAAGTCGGATAGTTGCGTTGTCTTTCATGCCGGTACCGCTCGAAAGGACGATAAATATGTTACGGCGGGCGGGCGTGTGATCGGAGTTACGGCGGTTAACACGACCATGAAAGGCGCGCTGGTACGAGTTTATGAAGGTGTCGATAAAATCGCTTTTGACGGCATGCAGTTCAGGCGCGATATAGGGCGAAGGGCCGGCAGTGTCTCAACTAATTATCTCTAGGCGGTATCAATGAAAGTACTGATTATTCTGGGCAGCAAATCCGATATCGAAGTCACCAAAGGATGCGGTGAGCTTCTGGATAAATTTCGAATACCCTATATGCGGGAGATCTCCTCGGCCCACCGGCAACCGCAAAAGACAAGAAAAATCATAAAGAAGGCCGAAGAAAACGGGGTTGAGGTGATCATAGCCGCCGCCGGCATGGCTGCGCACCTGCCCGGCGTTGTAGCCTCTATGACCACGTTGCCCGTGATTGGCATACCCCTGCCGGGTTCGGCTCTTGCCGGGGTCGATTCCCTCTATTCGATTGTCCAGATGCCGGCCGGGATTCCGGTTGCCTGCATGGCCATTGGTTCTCATGGCGCCAGAAACGCGGCGATACTGGCGGCGGAAATTCTCGCATTAGGTGATGATTCGCTAAAGGCGAAGCTTAAATCGTATCGGGACGAGCTGGCCGCCCAATAATCTCACTCGCTGCTTATGACTACAGTCAAAGAAAAAATCGGTACCCCCGAAGCGTCGACAAAATTATCTCTGCTTTCGAATATTCTATTGCTCGTTTTAAAGTTCTACGGGGGATTCTTCGGGGGCAGCCGCGCGCTTATAGCCGATTGCATAAACTCGCTCCTCGATATTATCGCCAATTCCGCCGTATGGATCGGTTTGAATCTGGCCAAAAAACCGGCTGACGAAGATCATCAGTACGGACACGGTAATGCGGATGTTATCGCGGCTTCATTTGTGGCGTTAATTATCCTGGTTACCGGTTTTTATATCGGTTACGATTCAATTCATGTAATTATCGACGGCCGTTACGGCGTGCCCAAATATTTCGCTACGGGAATCGCCCTCTTCACCATTATTTTCAAATCGTTTTTGTACATATATACAAAAAACGTCGGGATTAAATTTAAAAGCGCCGCCGTACTGGCCAACGCTTATGACCACAAGTCCGACGTTTACGCCTCATCGGGCGCGCTTTTCAGTATTATTGTCTCACAAATCGGATATCCCATTCTGGATCCAATCGGCGGCTTGTGGGTATCATTCTTTATATTGCGCAATGCCATCAACCTTATCCGGGACAATATTCATACGTTGATGAGCGGTGCCCCGGACAGTGAAATGATTGAAAGAGTAACCCGAACCGTGGATGAAATAAAAGAAGTCAAGGGAGTCAATACCACCAGAATAAGAACGCTGGGGTCAAGGCATCTTGTCGACCTGGAAATATTCGTAGAGAAAGATTTGAGCGTTCTGGAGGGCCACAAAATAGCGCATCACGTAAGAGATATTCTGATTGTTAAATACGACGATATATCGGACGTTATGATTCACGTGGAACCGTTTATGGAGAATAGGCCATGACCGCGCTTTTTTTCGAGGATCCGTTCTATAAGAATTTCGAGCCGCTTTCAATATCTCATGCCGTTTATATGTTATTATGCGGAACCTCAAAGATCTATCAAAAGTGGTTAAACGCTTTGGAATGCAACGAATATGGTTTTCTTGCGCGTCCATATCTGGCCGATATCCTGAATCTTGAGACCGGCAAACAGGTCAACATAATCCCCGATAAAGATTTTATAATTATAAACGGCCGCTTTCTGCCTGCCTTAAAGATAGTATCACAAATAAATGAGTTGGAACCGAACCGGGCGCTGGTCTGTGATGATTTATTGGTAGCCTATCGGGGTAACGCCGATCCCGGTGGTACGGCAAAGGAAGCTCTCCAATATGTTTATACATCGGACGGTCATGAAAAATTAAAGGCTGTATCGAAGACCAAAAAGGTTGAATCAGAGTATCTAAACTATATCTGGAATCCGATTGAAATAAACGGCCGCATGATTACAGAGGAGTTTGCCGGATTTAAAAACGTGTCCCGGGAAACAAATTCTAAATTTAAAAACAGCTCAATAATAAACCCGGAAAAGACCTCCATAAGCGGGTTGGCCGAAGTCGGACCGTCAGTCGTGATAGACGCTTCCGACGGCCCCGTCATTATAGAGGATAACACAAAAATAGAGCCTTTCAGTTATATTCAGGGTCCCTGTTATATAGGACCAGGTTGCCGGATGGTGGGCGGTAAAATCCGTTCCGGATCGTCTTTCGGGCCGGTGTGCAGGGTCGGTGGCGAGGTAGAGGAATCTATTATGCTCGGTTACTGCAACAAATACCATGAAGGCTTTCTGGGACATGCCTATCTCGGGGAATGGGTAAATCTTGGAGCCCTTACCGCCAATTCGGATTTAAAGAATAATTATAAAGAAATAGCTGTAAAAATTGACGAAAAAGCTGTTAATACTGGAAGTATAAAAATAGGTTGTTTTATAGGAGATCATTCCAAGACCGGCATAGGAACCATGTTGAACACCGGCATAAATATCGGCTACTCGTGTAATCTTTACGGCGCCGGACTTTTCGCGGATAAAAAAATTCCGTCATTCAGCTGGGGCGTTCCGGGAAATCTTCAGAGATATAAGCTTGAAAAGGCGGTTGAGACGGCAGGTATTTCAATGAATCGCCGCGGAGCGACGTTCTCCAGGCTTCACGAAAAGCTCTTTAAGGATATATATAGCGCCGCATAAATTATTTTTAAAAGAGATCCATTTTGATCAGGTGTTCCCTTTGAATTTTATTGACACATATTGTTCTAATTTGGTATATGGAGTGTTTTATACCGATCAAGCCTGATTTGATAAGGACGATAACAGATACAGGCGAAGAATAGAGCTGAATTAAGAAACGCGAATTTAAGGAGCAAAATGCCAGAGCTAAGAAAAGACCCGGTGATTGGACGATGGGTAATTATTTCTACGGAACGTGGTAAAAGACCGTCCGATTTCCCCGGCGAACCCCGGAAAAGATCCACGAAACTTTGTCCCTTTTGCCCTAATAATGAATCATCGACGCCGCCGGAGGTTTACTCTGTCCGCGAAAACGGAAGCCAGCCAAACGCTCCCGGGTGGTCTTTAAGAGTTATTCCCAATAAGTTTCCGGCCCTGAGAATTGAGGGAGATCTCAACCGTGAAGGGGAGGGTATATTCGATAAAATGAACGGAATAGGCGCTCATGAAGTGATAATAGAGACTCCGGATCATCTGAAGGATCTGGCCAACCTCAGCGTAGAGGAAATTACAAGAACGGTTCAGGCTTATAAAAACAGAATTATAGATTTGAAAAATGACGCCCGTTTTCAATATATCCTCATCTTTAAAAACCAGGGCGAAGCCGCCGGAGCATCGTTGGAACATTCTCACAGCCAGCTTATCGCCACTCCCATTATTCCCAAAAGGGTGTTCGAGGAAATCGAGGGAGCCAAAAAATATTACGAATATAAGGAAAGATGTATTTTCTGCGATATTTACCGTCAGGAGATTCAGGACGGATCGCGCTTAATAGTACGTAATGAGATGTTTGTATCGCTAACGCCGTTTGCTTCCCGTTTTCCATTCGAGGTCTGGGTGTTGCCGACAAATCATAATTCGCAATTCGAGAATATAAGCGATGATGAAGCGGGCGCTTTTGCCGAAATTATGAAAATAACTCTCTCTAAAATCGCCGGGGCTTTGAACAACCCTGCCTATAATTTTATGATTCATAGTTCGCCGGTTGACGGCCTTAACAAAAACGCATACCACTGGCACGTGGAGATTATTCCCAAATTGACCAGAGTCGCCGGCTTCGAATGGGGTACGGGCTTCTATATTAACCCTACGACTCCGGAAGACGCCGCCCAATTTCTGAAAGAAATCGAATAAGATAGATAAAATCTTTTTCTCGATTTGATCAAATGATTTACAGGAGGTCTATGTGAGCTTTTTAAAAATACTGTTTGTTTCTCCGGAAGCGGTGCCGTATGCAAAGACAGGGGGGTTAGCGGACGTTGCCGGCGCTCTCCCTAAATCGCTCGCAAAACTGGGACATACGGTAAAGCTTGTTATGCCTTTATATAAACATGTTGACAGAGATAAATTTAATTTAAAACAGGTTGCATCGAGTCTGACGGCCCGGATAGCCGACCGGGATGGAAAGTTTAATCTTTATGAAAGCGGTTCGGACGTCGGAGGATTAGAGGTTTTATTTGTTGAAAATAATGGATTTTTCGACCGCCCTGAACTATACCGTGATCCTTCTACCGGCAGGGATTGGGCCGATAATGACGAACGTTTCGGCTTCTTCGCGCGTGCGGTTCTGGAAACATGCCGATATTCAAATTATATTCCTGATGTGATTCACTGCAACGACTGGCAGTCCGGTTTGATCCCGGCCTTTTTAAAAGTCGATTCCGGTTATTCTGATTTTTCGAACGCGTCGACGGTCTTCTCCATACACAATATAGCCTACCAGGGTAATTTCCCCTCGGAAAGTTTCAGCAAACTCGGACTGGATGGTTCGCTTTTCGCCCCGGGCGGTGGATTCGAATACTGGGAAAAAGTAAGCTACCTGAAGGCCGGAATCTGGTATGCGGATCTTATAAACACGGTCTCGGAAACCTACGCCGGAGAAATCCAATCTTCGAACGAATACGGTTACGGCTTCGAGGGCGTTTTGAAGGATCGGTCAGCCGATCTTTTCGGCATCTTAAACGGTATAGATTACAATATCTGGGATCCCTCCGTGGATAATCTGATTCCGGCAAATTTCAAACCGGAGAAACTGGCAGGCAAGAAGAAATGCAAAAATGCCTTAAGAAAAAGGGTCAAACTTCCCATGGTTCGCAGGGATATTCCGATTATCGGGATAATCTCCCGACTCGCGGATCAAAAAGGATTTGACCTGATTGAAGAAGTGGCCGAGGATTTAATGGCTCTTGATATTCAGATAGTCCTGCTGGGCACAGGCGATGAGAAGTACCACAGACTTTTTTCCGAGCTTCATAAAAAATATCCCAAGAAGATCGCGGCGTTGCTTGAGTTTAACAACGAAATGGCGCACCTGATCGAAGCCGGCTCCGATATGTTCCTTATGCCGTCCCGTTACGAACCCTGCGGACTGAACCAGCTTTACAGCCTGCGTTACGGTACCATTCCAATCGTCAGGAAAACCGGCGGCCTCGCGGATACAATTGAAAATGCCAATCCCGCAAAAGGGACAGGCAACGGATTTGTATTCACCGGATATGACGCCCGTGAGATGCTAAACGCCATTAAATTCGCCTGCGAGGTATACCGCGATAAAAATGTCTGGGAGATCTTGATGCTCCGCGGAATGCGGCAGGATTTCTCCTGGGACGCATCGGCGAAGAAATATATAGAGCTCTATAAAAAGGCTATTGCGAAAAAAAATCGGTAATCGTTTAAATATTAAATAGATTTCTTTATAGATAATCCCGCAATCAAGGCGGGATTTTTTATTATTGACCGATATTAAACATTTGTTATTTTGTTATTAATTATAAAGGCCGCCAATGGAGGAGGTAATATGCGCATAGTCATTATTTTTATTTTTGCGATTTTCGTATCGACCTCGCCGTTGTCAGTTGTTCTTGCTTTTTCCATCGAGGAGGTTGATGTCTCAAAGCCGTTTCCGCTGTCGCTTCTGGAATACCCGGTTCTGGATTCTCCGGATGATCCCTGGGCTATTCTCGATGTCGATAATATCAGGGTAAACAGCGATAATTCGGGACAGCTTCAAAATGAGGAAATGGTATGCTTAAATCCCGATAATACCGCCAACGCCGTGGCCCTCTGGCGCGATTTTCGGCTGGGATACAGGCGTGTGGGAGTGGGATATACCTTCGATGCCGGACAGACCTGGCATGATACTTTGCTGGTGGTCCCTCCACATCCCCGCCAATCCGACCCGGTCTTGACCGTAGATGATGACGGCAATTATTTTGCGTGTACACTGTGCCTGCAATGGGGAAGCGGCCCCTCGGGAATTTACGTGCAGAAGTCCACCGATGGCGGCGTTAGCTGGGGCAATCCCGTTGCCGTGGTCGATTCCAATCCGGATTTTTTCGAGGATAAACAATGGATGACCATAGACAGGACATTCGGTTCTACTAACGGAAATATCTATATCCCCTGGGCGCGGTTTGACGCTGACCTTGCGCAAAACCAGGTCGTGCTTTCATATTCTCATGACGGCGGGGCGAGCTACGGAGGGCCCGTCGCGGTCTCCGATGGTAGGGCCATTCAGTGGCCCACGGTAACGACCGGTATAAACGGTGAGGTGATCGTGGCCTGGTACAGCGGCTTTCCTCTGGGAATATATACCGACATCTCGTATGACCAGGGAATGACTTTCGGAGCCGACAGCCTGGTGGTCCCCATCAACACCGGCTCCACGCTGATAAATGGAGGTATCCTGGTATTTCCCTTTCCGGCTCTGGCGTCCGATGTGAAATTAACGTCCCCGTATCTTGGTAATATCTACATTGTTTTCATGGATTACAACAGCGTCGATATGGATATATTTTTCACCAGGTCGGGAAATATCGCCGGAAGCTGGACAACCCCTGTCCGTATCAATGACGATCCTCAGTTCAATGGAGCCGATCAGTTTCATCCCTGGATCAGCGTGGATGACGCCGGAACGATTCATGTCATCTTTTACGACCGCAGGTTGGATAACAGCAACTGGCTGTTCGATGTTTTCTATACCGGATCCGAGGATGGGGGAGACACCTGGTCGGTTAACGAGAGGATTACCACCGTATACTCCGATCCCAGCCAGGCGGCGACGGCCGGGCTGATCGGCGAGTATATAGGGCTTTCGGCCTGGCAGGGCGAGGTCCAGATGGTCTGGACCGACACCAGAAACGGCGACCAGGACGTTTACGCCGGCCGATTAAGCATGACGGCAATCGAAGAGGAATCAACGCCTGTCCCGAAAAACCTCCGCCTCGGCTCGCCCTATCCCAATCCGTTCAACAACTCCGTAAATCTTCTATTTTACGCTTCGGCCGAACGTTATGTTGAACTTGATATTATAGATCTTATAGGCCGCAAGATCGCCGATATTTATAAGGGCAAAAGCCGGGTAGGCGAAAACAGGTTCGCCTGGAACGGCGTGGATTTGGACGGCAACGACGTTTCCAGCGGCGTATATTTCGTGAGATTGATCGTGCAGGATAAGATGGAGACCAGAAAGGCGGTCCTTGTACGATAAATCGCTTGACAAACCGGCGATATTGAATAATTTTCTGTAAGTTCCCTTATGGGAACAGGTTTAGACTGCGGGAGTAGCTCAGCTGGTAGAGCACCACCTTGCCAAGGTGGCTGTCGCGAGTTCAAGTCTCGTCTCCCGCTATTTTATATGTCTGTATTACAATAAGTTACGAGATCGATAACAACCATGCGCCCATGATGCGCCTATTTAAATTTAAGCTTCTCTATTTCCGCCCGATGAATTCCCGGCGATAAATGGGCATAAATCATCGTAGTTTTTATATCAGAGTGCCCCAGCAGTTCTGATATAACGGGTATTGGTACCCCGCTCATCGTCAGGTGCGAAGCGAATGTATGTCGTAAGTCGTGAAGGGTTCCCTGAAGGCCGAGCCTCACCAGAAGTTTTACAAAATTCTTTCTTAAGGTATGAATATGCTCGTACGGCCGGCATACATAAGCTGATTCTTTTTCGAGGCTGATTAAATGCTTGTAGAGATCTCCAGTGATGGGGATCGAGCGGATCTTCCTGGACTTCGTTGAGAATTCAGTGTGAGACTTAACCGTTATTACCCTCGTCGTTAAATTGACGTCCCGCCAGCGCAGGTTCCATAGCTCCGAACGTCGAATGCCGGTATGTAGCAAAATCATAATAGCGGTTTTCAGAGTTTCCTCCGCGGCTTCGAGTATCATCTTGACCTCCGATCCCTCGAAGTAGTGAAATTTTCTATCGAGCTTCAATGGCTTAATGCTGGATATTGGATTGACGTCGATTACGCCCCATTCGACGGCGCGGTTTAACATCGTCTTCAGGATCCCGAGGAGACTGTTCCAGCTCTTCCGGGAGTGATCCGCCAGGTACTCCGCCTGGAGCTCCTGCACCACACCGGGAGTGATTTCGTTAAGAGAGCTTATAGCCTTTTCTTCCAGGAAGAAAGTTCGGACAGTCTGATGGCGGCCGTTGTCTTTGCGAACCGACTGGAGCGATCTGCTCTTTATGCAATGATCCAAATACCGCTCGAAGAACATCTGGAAGTCGGCTTCCCGCAACGCCTGGGGGACATCTCCGGGTTCGCCTCTGAACAGTTTCCATTCGATCTCGGACTTGCGCAACTCCGCCTTTTTCTTATCGTAGCCCACCGATCGCCGCACTCTCTTATTGGTTTTGGGATCATAGTAATCTACGAAATAACTGGGCATCCCGCTGGCAGTCTTCCGAGTCCGCAACGAGACCTTCGCCGGCTTTATACGATTCATTTATAGACCATTATGTTCTGATTTAATTTGCGGCAGTAAAATTTTTATCCCGGCGTACTCAATGACCATTTCATTCCTTCTTTTCTTTCTCCTCCGGGAACTTCTTTATCGGCTTCAGCGGGCCGATTTCTTCTTCGTGTAGTCGAACAGGGGAGTTGCTTGATATATTGATGATTAAAATGGCCGAATCTACAGTTTTATTAACGCGGTCGAATTCGGCGCAAATTAGTCTATCATTATAAATTCGCAAAACCGCTATTTCGGGATTAACTTCGTAAATATAGAAGGATTTCTTGGATCGAGCATTATGTGATCCATAAGCATTTCCAAACTCGAAAACAGAAAATATAGATAGGATGATAGCCGGAATCCATATTAATAGTTTAAACCAATATTCATCTCTTTTAATGGACTCTATATTTGATAAAAAGAGAATTATAGTAAGAATAAATATGCCCATTACTCCTAGAGCAATGCTTTTTACAAACCCAATTTTTATTTTAAATACGACAATTAAAAGCGCTATGGATATTACGGTTAATATTATAATTATCCTTTGTGAAAAATTAATCTTTCTAGGAACAGATGATTTTCGATAAATGTAGAAATAAAGTGGGATTATGATCGAAAATGCTATGACAACAATAGTTGGAAAGATCGAATTTATATCGATTGAAATAACAGCGTAGGGTATTCTAAAGTAAGAGCAATATCCCATCTCAAATCCGAAGGATATATAGTAAATCAATGCTGGGATAGCGACAATTAACAAACCTTCTGAGATCCACTTATGCTCTTTGTTTCCCTTGTTATTTTCTTCCGCCATCAATTCCCCTGAGAGCTAATTTCAAAGCGTCTTCTCATGGCACGGCCAGCAGTAGATCCTGCAGCTTTCAAATCCTGTAAACGCCATTTCAATCTCCTTCCAATCGTTTACTGAATTTCCCGTCTCTTAATTTTAGTCCGCGTTTTTTGGCCTCGCGCATGATCTCCTCCATTTTGGGGTGGAAGCGGATTTTTATCTGGGGTGCCTGCCCATCTCCGGATATCAGCTCGGTCCAGAATGGGCGTGGGAGCTTGTCATCGGGGAGATCAGAAATCGATTTGGGG
The DNA here is from genome assembly GCA_020348065.1 of Candidatus Zixiibacteriota bacterium. GTDB lineage: Bacteria > Zixibacteria > MSB-5A5 > UBA10806 > UBA10806. The sequence continues at coordinate 3,087,294 of CP070742.1, read as the reverse complement.
TGGCGGGTCATGGAGTGATCTTCTCTTTCGGCAAATAGAATTTCACGCCAGCCCGGATGAAAGCTCCACTTTGTTTTATGGATGAAGCTTCGCTGAAATCCCAGCTCTCATAATAATAGCCAGCTTTGAATATTACAGAGACATCGTTACTGCTTGGGATGGTTAAGCCGATATCGAACATAAAAGGACCCTGGCTCGCCTTCTCCTCAGTTAATCCGAAATTGCTGCTATAAGAAGAGAAATATTTCAGGAGATTCATTTCGATGCTGACTCTTTCGTCAGGATTTTTTGTAAAAGGGATATGCTGTGTCGGTTTGACTTTTTGGGGAGCAGCCTCTGGAGTTTCAGTTGTTTTTCGTGGTGAAGCCTTATATTCATAAGCGTTATCGAAATCGGATTGGGTGACTTCTTTGCCGGAAAAATTAATGCCGCTGCCGTCGGCATAGAAATACCAATCAATATCCGAGGTGATGGCCTGAAGAATCTGGCTGGAGTTGGATTTCTGAAATACAACGAGCGAATCATTGGCCTCAATTATTGTGCATTTCATGGCTCTATCCAGAGCCTTGAGTTTCACATAATCCTGTGAAAAAGATATTCCGGACAATATAAAAAAGGCTATTGAAACAGTTATTATAGATATTTTCAAAGAGAACCTCCTTATTTAGGGATGATGGCTTCGATTCTATATATAAAATCAATTTCCTGTTTTTTATGCACCAGGGTGGGGAAGTCGCGGTTATCCGATTTCAAAAGGATGTCTTCACCATGAACCTCAATTCGTTTCAGAAAGGTTTTGCCGGAGGCGGCGAGTCTAACCAAGACGATATCGTGATTGACCGGTCTTTTGTTGGGAGTAACACAGATCATATCACCATCCCTGATAGTCGGTTCCATCGAATTCCCTTCGACGCGGATGATGAAAGCATTGGGATCATCAATTTTCCAGTAGTCCTCGCCAGCACCGACAGGATAACCTTGGTCTGTGAAATAGGCACCTTCGGGCGAAGCTACGGCACGAGAAATGAGAGGGATAGAGAAAGGGCGAAACGGTGGTTTTTCGCCGAGGATCTCATCAAGGGAGACATTGAGGGCTCGGGCGATGGCAGCAATGGTCATGATGCCCGGGTTGCCATATTGATCTCTTTCGATTTGTGAAAGATCACCATTCTGAATACCGGTTTTTTTTTCAATTTCAACGAGAGTCATTTGCTTCGAGTTCCGGATTTTGCGGATGGTGATATGATCTGTGTTACT
>CP070742.1:3083089-3085937 GCA_020348065.1 Candidatus Zixiibacteriota bacterium | reverse complement strand
TATTTTGTTAACTTTATGGGTATAATAGAGCAGGAGCTGTTCGGCAGTTGGATTGAAAATGTATAAAAATGGTTTGTTGATAATTATCGCCTATCTTCTTTTAGCCGCCCCCGGCCACGCCCAGGAGCCCGCCGACGGCCGCTGGCTGACCGATGAGATCTGGCAGCCCCGGAACCAGCACGCGACCATTGACAATTCCCCCGGTCATAGTGGAGGTTGGCCGGTTACAACCGAATGGGGCGAGGATATCAGGTTAACATACTTTGATGATCCAAACGCCCATAATCCTGAAATTACCGTATCCGGCGATAACGTTTATGTAGTTTGGTGGTATTTGTATGGTGATACAATAAATTTTGTCAGAAGTACCGACGGGGGATTGAATTGGGAGGACAACCGGCGGATATCGGAGTTAGAAATGCACCATCCGGTAGTTCCTAAAATCGGTGCTAGCGGAAGCAATGTGTATGTAGTTTATAAGGGAGGTATGACTTATCAGGGAATATACCTCCAGAGAAGCACTGATTATGGTGTTAGTTGGTTGCCCACTCAGGCCTTATATATTACGGCGCGTAATTATGGAGCAAGGCCGACCATAATTTCCAAACAGAATAATGTGTATATAGTATTCAGGATACATATAGATTTAACACCTCCCGGCGATTGGGATTATTATTTTATTAAAAGCTCTGATTACGGTGAAACCTGGTGCGATACCATGTATGTTTCAGATACCACAGCTTCGGGATTGGGCCCTGATCTGGCTATGAATAATAATGGATTTCATCTTATTCGCGGGAAAAACCTGTCATCCGCAGTTACTGAGATTTTATATAATAAAAGTACCGATGAAGGCGAGAGTTGGCAGGGGCCATATCTCCTTTCCGATTACGATACCAGCGGCTCCTTCTGGCCGCAGATAGCCGCCTGGGGCGATTCCAATGTGATAGTCTCCTGGACCGATTACAAGTATTCGCCCTATGCCTGGACCGGGGACGCCTTTATCTGCCGCAGCACCGATAACGGCGAAACATGGAGCGAGCCTGTTCAAATGACCTATTTTCATCGTGTAACCGGTACAGATATTTCCGTTGATGAAAATGGTGTCGTTTTTCTGAGCTATGATGACGAGAGGTCCGGCAACTTTGAGATTTTTGGCAATATTTCCCTTGATGGAGGTATAACCTGGAGGGGGGAGGAAAGTATAAGCGAAGCGGGAGCGGACTGCATAGAGCCTAGTATAGTTGCTAAAAACCGAACAGGGCATATTGCCTGGTCGGATTCGCGCAATAATCCGGATCCCCGGTGGTTCGAAGTATATTACGACAGGAATGATCTGGTAACAGGTCTCGTTGATGAAAATGAAAGATTGGAATCATTTGAATTAGAATTGGGGGCTTACCCAAATCCGTTTAATTCACTTACAACTATAACCTTAAGCGGTGCGGAAGGAGGTGATGTAAGTATCGGGATATACGACATAACCGGCAGGCTGGTTAGAGAGCTTGAAGCAATAAACAAGAAGGGAGGTGAAATAAAAGCGGTCTGGGACGCTGCAGACAACTCCGGACGAAGAGTATCCTCAGAAATCTACTTCGTTCGGGTTGAGGGTGGCGATTATAATATGACAAGAAAAATTATGTATTTGAGATAAAAAGAACAGGGAAAATGGAATATTTTGTTAATATTAAGAGTATAATAGACAGGAGCTGTTCGGCGGTTGGATTTATAATGTATAAAAATGGTTTGTTGACAATAATTGGCCTTCTTCTTTTTGCGGGTATCGCCCATGCCCAGCAGACCGCCGACTGCCGCTGGCTGGATGATGAAACCAGGCAGCCGCGGAACCAGTATGCCACGATTGATAATTCCCCCGGTCCCGGCGGGGACTGGCCTGTTATAGATGGCTGGGGACCCGACATGAGATTGACATATTTCGACGACCCTTGGGCACATAACGCGGAAATCGCGGTTTATGGAGATAATATATATGTGACATGGTTTAGGCTGTTTGATGATAAAATGTATTTCCTGAGAAGTACAAATGGGGGGGGGACATGGTTTGAAAACGTACAAATATCCGATAGCAGCACCTATAACGCGGTAATGCCTCAGATAAGCGCATGGGGGGATTACGTTTACGTGGTTTACCGGGCCTGGCGGCCATATGAGGGGATATACCTGAAGCGAAGCACCGATCGTGGGGCGACATGGCAGGATACGCAGAGGCTGTATTATACGGCCAGAAATTACGGATCAATGCCTGTAATTACATCGGGTGGTCAGCATGTTTTCTGTATATTTGCGGTAATAACGGAATGGGATCCTTTCGTTTCAAAGTTATTTTTGGCCAGAAGTACCGATTACGGGGAATCATGGAGTGACACCATTTATGTGTCCGATTTAACATATTCCGGCCTTGGGCCCGATCTATCGATGAATATTCCGGGGTTACATCTGATTAGGGGAAAAAATTTATTATCCAGCAGCACAACAGAGATTTTATATAATCGTAGCACCGATGAAGGCGATGACTGGGCCGGGCCCGATACGTTGTCTTATAACGACACCAGCGGATCATTCTGGCCGCAGATAGCATCCTGGGGCGATTCCAACGTGATAGTATCGTGGACGGATTATAAATATTCGCCTTATGCCTGGACAGGTGATGCCTTTATCTGTCGAAGCACAGATAACGGCGAGACCTGGAGTGAACCTGTACAGATGACCGATCTGCATCTGGTGAAAGCCACTGATATTTCAGCCGATGCGGATACAGTATTTTTGGCATATTCTGATTATAGATACGGAGATAGGGAAATAATAGGCAACATTTCATATGACGGTG
>CP070742.1:3077472-3082989 GCA_020348065.1 Candidatus Zixiibacteriota bacterium | reverse complement strand
TTTACGATATCGTCGAAATCAATAGATTTATCCGACAAAGATGATTTCAAAGCTTCAAGCGACGCTTTAAGATCAGCCCGTAAGATCAATGATGCCAGTCGGATCGCCGTGGGAATGAAATCGTTGGTCGATTGCGACATATTGACCGTATCGTTGGGATGGACCGGTTTGTATTCGCCTTTTTTATGATCCAGAATCTCGTTGGCGCGGTTGGCGATTACCTCATTGACGTTCATATTATGGGATGTCCCGGCGCCGGCCTGGAAAATATCGACCACAAATTGATCGTCGAATTTGCCTTCGATTATCTCATCGCAGGCCCGAATGATGGCTCTGGCGTGTTCGGGATTTATAAGTCCCAGGCCGGTATTGGTCACACAGGCCGCCTTCTTGACTTCTGCCGAAGCCCTTATGAATGCCGCGTGGGCTTTCTGACCGGAGACGGGGAAATTCTCCACCGCCCGCTGGGTCTGCGCGCCCCAGTAAGCGTCGACGGGGACCTTAACCTCGCCCAGGGAGTCTTTTTCGGTTCTGAATTGCATAAGATCCTCGGCTATCCCTACATTTAGCATTATCAGCTTAGGATAATAGATAACTTTTTTCAATAATAAAAAGTTCTTTATATCCTTTGCTAGCAGATTCCTTTTATCAGTTACGACATGATAAAACAGATCCAAAATACCATTAGAAAAGGGGGCACTGGCACCTAGAAACGCAATATCAGCCAAATAAAGAAGCTAAAGAGAGCTATTTTAGTTCTTGCGGAAAACTTTATTAAAGCCTATTATTCTGGAGAAAATATTTTACAAAGGTAAAAGATGAATTGGATTATTAATATTGCGGGCTTCATTTTCGCGCTACTTATACTTGTGGTTTCGCATATTATTGACAAAGAGAAAAATAAATTATTTTACCGCTGCATTGTAGGAATAATAATTGTTTTTTTTACATTATTTTATTGGGGTGATTTTTATCACACCAGAACTGAGAATAATGAAAAAAAGGATATGATTGATTCGCTAAAAGTTACCATTAAAAAGTTATATGAAGGGCAGGAATCGTTAAAGGTCGTTATTGGAGAAAATAAGATAACGCAAGATTCATTGAATTTACTTACCGTAGAGTTAGCCGAAGGGCAGGATTCATTAATAAACATTCTGAGCCCATTTATTCAAATTGCCAGGACTATGTATCCCCGGTTTAATGAGCGCCAGGCGCTAACCGCACTTTCGGAGCAGTTGCCTTTTTTATTAAAAAAAATAGAAAAGATTGATAGTCAAACTAGACCGTGTCTTAGCTTTCTTCAGGAGAAGACCATAAGCGAGATGGATTCTATAACTGGATTGCTTCGAACGTCATATTATTTTCGTCCGAGAGTTTCGACCTTGCGAGATATAGCAATCGAATTTAAATTCGAAAATGTAATTATTAAAGCCGCTTATATAATTGGCCCGGGGAGCGCTGTAGTATTTGACTCGGGTTCGCGTTTGGTTGTACATGAAGACTTAAAGGGCTTAACATTCAGAACGAATGAATTGCAATTAAACAATGATATTGTTATTTTCGTATATTCAAATATGTCGATTGAGCTATTAGAATGCAAAATAAATCCAATTTGCGGTTTTTAATTGCATCAGAAAGTTATGTGGTTTTAGGCTATTTATGAATGTTTTTGGTTTTATAAGTAAATTTTTCACTATTCTAAATCTTATTATAGCCTTAATCAAATTGGCATCGCAGGTCTATAACTATGATAGACAGCATTTAACATCATAATAGCTAATTCCCCTGAGAATTATCATCCCACCAGGCTGCACAGCCAGGCCGCCAGGAACGCCCCGTAATTGCCGACTGCGTAACCTATTAAAGCCATCAGGATACTTACCGGCACCAGTCTTTCGTCATGGAACGCCGCCACGATGGGTGATGACGCGGCCCCGCCTATATTGGCGGCGCTGGAGATGGCGGCGGTGTGAACGTCGATCCTAAATATTCGTGCCGCTAATAGAATAAAGATCCCGTGAATGAATATCCATATATAGGCTCCCGCCACAAACGGTATCGCTTGACCCACCAAGCCGGTCACCACCGCCTTGGCCCCCATCCTGGCGACAAACAGGTAAACCAGGGCCATAGCCAGTTCATGGCTTCCGGGAATCTTCTTTGCGGGCGTGAACGATAAGGTCAATCCTATAGTGGTAACCAGCAGGATCTTGTAGGTACCGGTCGTTAGAACAGGTGGAAGCGCCGGTATAATGCCGGCGATTTCGGTTGCCAGGGCGGCGACGCCTAAAGCAACGGCAAAAAGATAAAGCAGGTGCCTCATTTGCGGCTTGTCTTTTTCGATGATAAGATCGTTGGCGGCGGTTTTTAATTTATCCAGATGTTCGTCGGTGACGCCGGTAAACTTATGGAAATATTTCGCCAGGTTTTTGGATTGTAAAAGAATGGGAAGCCAGATGAGGTAAACCACGTTATCGGCGATAACCGCCAGGCCGAAGTCGGTGCCGGACGTTCCCAGCCCCTCGGAAACCGCCGCCATGTTGCCGGTGCCGCCGATCCATGAGCCAGCCAGCGCCCCGAAACCTTTCCACGATTCCGGGCCCAGCCAACCCTTCACGGCAAGGTAGCCGATCGGCGCGCCGATAATCACCCCCAGCGATCCGATCAACATCACAAATACCCCGCGCCCCATCACCTTTATGGTGGCTCTAACATCGACATCCAGAAGAAGCAGGGTAAGAAAAACCGGCAGCAGATTATCGCCCATCCAATCGTATACCGGCGATTTGCCGGGGATCAGCCCGGCGTTGGAGAAAACCGCCGGCATCATATAGATAAATATCAGCGGAGGCACAAAATTGAAAATCTTCCAACCGGTTTTTTTCTCGAGGAAAAACCAGAACGCACAGTTGGCGGCAAGGACGAATAGGATTCCCACGGAGTTGGTGATTAACCCTTCCATTATATTCTTTTTATCACAAAGGTGCCGAATTATCAAATAAAAAGGCGATCACGTTTAGAGCAAAAGCTCCTAATGATAAATATCAGCCGGGAAAGAATACCGGCCGCAATTTTTCGCCTTTTCGCCGGTTGAATTAATCTAAAAAGTATTTCAGGTTTAAACCTATAACCATATCCATTACCTCGTCCAGATCGTCATCGACAGGCAGGCTGATCTCGATTCCGGGCCGGGCGTTACCCGTCGCAAAGCTGGATTCGAATTTCAATGTATTGACCATAGAGTCTTCGCCCAAAAATTCGTCTTCCGTCAAGCATAGCAGGCCGCTTATTCCTACTCCGGCATCGAAATTCGACCATGAGTAAAAGGTTTTGATGTTGTAAGCAAAGAAGAATTCTGTATCATCAGCATACTCGCTGTCGCCGGTATACAACCAGATTCTGGGTCCAAGACTTATTTCGCCGTTCAAATCGTTAATTCTATTGGAACGGTAGTTGACCATTGACTGAAATGTGAAATAATCAAGTATAAAAGCATCGAGACGATAAATATCGGAAAAACCTCCCGCAAGGCGGGCCAGCGAATTATTCTCGGATGAAAGCGGTACCCTGATGCCTATATCAAAGGTGAGGGGGAGTTTGTTGCTGCCAAGCCTGAAACCGGCGTAAGGATTACCGATTGCGGTTTCGGATTCATCACCCCAGAAGCTAACCGCTCTCTCGCCGTGACCGATAGGGACGTCGAAGATAAAATAGTTTCCTTTATTAATTTTGACCTCCGATTTTACAAAGATAACCCATCCGGAATAACCTATGTCATTATCAAAATCGGGTAACAGGAATTCGATAGAAGCGTTGCTTCCCTGCCTTTCATTTACCCGATACGGAGGCTGAGCGTTAATGATGGAATAGGAAAGTAATATCAGGCTTATCACCACCAACCCGATTGCGAAGTTTAATCCCGGTTCTTTCATTTTTAACTCCTTTTCAAAGGTTTCTTGTGTTTCGCCTTTTCTCCCTTTCTGAATAAAATTATGGCAATCCGGATGCCGCCTTTGACACACAACCAGGAATATCCATAACCTCTTGACTAACAAGACAATAGATCTTAACACAAGCGCCGGCTGTAATTGTCGATTGTATAGATGGTAACCATATGAGAGATGAATTCAATTATAATTTATTTTAGGTATGACTGCAGTGTATTGATGCCTGGTTATTTATAATATGATATCTTATGGTTAGAAAATATTCACCTCGCGGCTTAATTATGCTATTTAATATCCAGCATTCTGAATGAAGAAGCTTATAATAAAAACGGAGTTACCGTATTTGGTAACTCCGCCAGATTTTCTACAATTTTGAATTAATTGAATGTTCCGGGCCTATCCGCCCACAGTAACCGTATCTATACCGACCGTATCTCCGTGAATGCCTATCAGGGCAACATTGTATAGACCGTGATCGAGGTTGTATAGAATAGATTCGAGGTTGAAATAGCAATCGCAATAACAGGGAGAGTCAGCGGTGTCCAGTTCGGATGCGGCTATATCGAAGTTATCGATCCGGTAGTCGACTGCGTATGCGATACAGCAATTATAGTAGGCATCCATATGATGAATATGAAGATCATTGCCGACGGCCTCCAGGACCATGTAGCCCGAATCGGCCTGGGCCGATGACGGAACGTTCAGACAATCGCCGCGGATATCCAGGTGAACGATTCCATCGTTATCGTGTGGGCCTGACGTTTTATCGTCTTTGGAGCAATTAACGGCCCAGATCGCGAATATGGCGATGACCGGCAGAAGAATCCGATTTTTATATTTTAATGTCTTCAACGCAACCCTCCTTAAAGGTTTTTATTAATGATATTCATTTCGGGTATTATACCGATATATTAATTTTTTATTCCCGAAAAAAGCTAAAATAATGCCCTGGAACATAAAATTCCGCCGATATTCTGGATTTATGTTGTAAAACAAGATTATTAACCTCCCACGGTTATTGTGTCAATACCTACCGTATCTCCTCGAATTCCAATCAACGCAACATTATAGAGCCCGCTTTTGAGATCGTATACGATAGATTTCAGATTGAAATGGCAATAACAATCGCAAAGGGATCCGGTATCGGATTCCGACGCGGTAATATCGAAATTATCAATAGAATATTTAACAGTGTATAAAAGACAACATTGATAATAGGAATCAATATGCCGGATATGAAGATCGTTTCCCTGCGCCTCAAGAACCATATGGCCGAATGCCGGATCCGGGGTGTCGGGGCGATTAAGGCAATCGCTCTGTAAATCCTGATGGGCAATATCGTCGATTCCGGCGTTGTTTGAAGTAGTTTTTTCTCTGGAGCAGTTATACAGTAAAACCATAGAAAACGAAATTGTCAAAAATATTAGATGATTTATTATTTTCATCTCAGCCCTCTTTTGGTCCCCATAATTATATATATACTACGATAATATTGTACCGATTGATCCCCGTTTTATTCCAGAAAAAAAGAGGGCGGAACGGTTCCGCCCTGAAAAAGGATTTAATT
>CP070742.1:3019304-3077372 GCA_020348065.1 Candidatus Zixiibacteriota bacterium | reverse complement strand
ATCGGAAAAATATTTACTGTCCCGGAGCCGGGTATTGACAGATCCGAATGGGAAACAAGGAAAGTTATCGGTGTAGTTAAAGATTTCCATCTTGAAACCCTCCACAGGGCAATCGGACCGGTTTTTATATATAACAATAATGAGAATCTTAGCCTGGCAATTCTCCGGCTGTCTACAAACGATATAATCGGCACTGTCGAACTAATAAAAGACAGATGGGGCGAGATATCCTCGGGACAGCCTTTAAATTTCTTCTTTGTAGATGGCGAGTTCGACGAGATGTACCGGGCCGAGGAGAGAATGGGGAGATTAGCCTTTTATTTCAGCATCCTGGCCATTTTCATCGGATGCATGGGCCTTTTCGGCATGTCATCCTATGCCGCCGAGCAACGCACCAAGGAGATCGGGATCAGGAAGGTGCTGGGCGCCACGGTCCCCAATATCCTGCGGCTGCTTTCCAGGGAGGTTCTGGCTTTAATCGCTGTCTCCTTTATTATAGCATGGCCTATCGCCTATTACGCCCTGAACCGGTGGCTGCAGAATTTCGCCTACAGAATCAACCTGGACTTTTCCATATTTATTTTCGCCGGCTTGATCGCCCTTGCCGTAGCAATGTTGACCATCAGCTTCCAATCGATCAAGGTGGCCCTGGCAAACCCGGTCAAATCGCTGAAATATGAATAAAGGGATTTATCATGTTTATGAATTATTTAAAGGTTGCTGTCCGTTCCATATCGAAAAATAAATTCTTTTCGGTCATAAATGTTACAGGCCTGGCTGTCGGTATGGCTGTTTGTTTCCTGATAATGGTATGGGTGCAGTACGAGTTAAGTTACGATAAATTCCATAAAGACATCGACCGCACTCACATGATATTTATGAGGCACAAGCATTCCGCTGGTACCATGACCATTTCTATGACGCCCGCCCCACTGGCCGATGCTTTAAGGGAAAAATACCGCGAGATTACATCCACGGCACGATTCAAACCGCTCGAGAATGTCCCCATGATCAGGAACAACGATAAATTTATAGCCAAGGGAGCCGCGGCTGATCCGCAGTTTCTCGCAATGTTTACCTTTCCTCTAGAATCGGGAGATCCTGAATCCTGTCTGGACGATATTCATTCCATACTTATCTCCCGGGAGCTTGCGGAAAAGTACTTTGCCGACTCCGAACCGATCGGTAAGACTATCACCATATATAACGATTACAGTTTTACGGTAAAAGGAATACTGGAGAACGTTTCGGATAATTCCACAATCAGATTCGATTTTGTTATCCCGTTCTCGTTTCTCAAGAATCTCGGATATGACATGGAGCGCTGGGACGGCAATAATTTCTTCACGGTGGTACAGATCCCGCCCGGTGTCTCTCACCAGTCGGTAAGCGACAAAATAAAATATTTTTATAAAGGAATAAAGGGCCCGGAAACGAAGATCGAGATATTTTTATTGCCTTTCGAATCGCTTCATTTCCTCGCCAGATGGGCAGATGATAGCATAAATATCGCGTATGTGCGTTTCTTCTCAATCGTGGCGATCTTTATTCTAATACTCGCCTGCTTGAATTTTATGAACCTAACGACCTCCTCCGCCGGCAAACGGGCCAGAGAAATCGGGATGCGCAAAGTCGTGGGGGCCGCCCGCCGTCAAATAGCCTGGCAGATGATAGGCGAATCGGTCCTGTTTGCGGTTTGCGGCATGGCTATCGCGGTAATGCTGGTGGAACTATCGCTTCCTCACTTAAGCGGAATTTTCGGCAAAGAATTGTCGTTGGGCAAAATCGGATTCTTTAAACTGGCGATCACTATAATCCTGATTACGGTCGGGACCGGATTTCTGGCGGGATCATATCCTGCAATCGTATTATCATCTTATAATCCCGTTTCCATTTTCAAGAAACAGGCCGGCCCGGGGAAAAACCGTGTTCACTTAAGACGGACAATGGTAATTCTGCAATTTTGCATATCCATCGCTTTGTTTTCCGGCGCCATTATAGTATCGCAGCAAATACACATGATTACAACAAAGAAACTGGGGCTTAATAAAGAAAACCTTATCTATATGCCGTTTAACGGCAATTCGTTGGAAAAATTCGAATCCTTTAAAAATGAACTGCTCAATAATCCCGATATCAAAAACGTTTGTCTATCATCCCATCTGCCCACTTATGTAGGCAGCAATAGCAGCGGCTGGGAATGGGACGGCAAAACCGACGACGAAAAGGCACTTATAGGTGTTTGCTCGTTTTCATATGATACCGAAAATACCCTGGGCCTGGAAATGGTTGGCGGGCGGTTTTTCGATCGCAGATACCCGTCGGACACCATTAACGGGATCGTGATAAATGAGGAGGCCGCCCGCCTGATCGGCTTTAAAGATCCCGTGGGGAATACGCTTCGAAACGGGGATGAGACTTTTAATATCATCGGCGTGGTGAAGGATTTTCATTACAAACCTCTTACAAGATCGCTGGATCCCCTGGCAATACTGAATTACCCCGACTGGTCCGAGTATATAATAATCAAAATTTCCGGAAGCGATGCTTCAGCCGCGGTAGAATATATCAAATCTAAATTCGGGGATCATTTCCCGCACTTATCGGCCGATCTCGGATTTCTGGATGAAAAATACGCCGAGCTTTATCGCAAAGAGCAATTGATGAAAAAGCTGATCGGTATTTTTTCGATCCTGGCCGTATTTATCGCCGGCCTGGGACTTCTGGGCATGATAACGTTCGCGACCGAAAGCCGGACCAAGGAAATCGGAATACGCAAGGTCCTCGGCGCCACTGTATCCGGCATCATCCGGCTGCTCATAAACGAAATTGTAATTCTAATCACGATCGCCAATTTAATTGCCTTGCCCATATCGTATTATTTTATGAACCGCTGGCTGGAAAACTACATTTACAGGGTCGATATCGGCTGGACAGTTTTCGCGGCATCGGGATTGGCCGCTTTACTTTTGGCTCTTTTTACAATCAGTTTCCAGACTGTTAAAACGGCCCTGGCAAACCCGGTTAAATCATTGAAATATGAATAATCAGGAGTCGAATGTTTAAAAATTACCTGAAAGTCTCCTTCAGGAATCTTTTGCGCAACAAGGGCTACTCTTTTATAAACATCGTTGGACTGGCGGTGGGTATGGCCTGTTGCGCGCTGATTATGCTGTGGGTAATTGATGAATTAAGCTACGACAGGTACCATGAAAACGCCGGTAATATTTACAGGGTTACCTACCGTTTCAACCGCCCGAATTATAATCCTCACTTTGCCCGTAGCCCCTACGGCTACGTGAATTCTCTCCCCGAGGAGTATCCCGAAGTCCTCGACCTGATTCGATTCCACCACGACCAACAGATAGTGGTCAAGAAAGACAACATAAAACTGAACGAGACGCGGTTTTATAATACCGATCCCAATGTATTCGACGTCTTCAATTTCGAGCTTTTAAGGGGAGACCCTCGGACAGCTCTCGCGGAACCCAATTCGGTCGTCCTGACAGAAAACGCCGCCCGCAGGTATTTCGGCGATGCCGACCCAATGGGAAAGACAATTACAGCCATCAACATCGAATCCTCCGAAGAAAAGGAGTATAAGGTTACAGGAATGCTAAACGACATCCCGGAAAATTCGCATTTTCATGTTGATTTCCTCGCCTCTTTCGATGATGCCCGGACGGCCAATGTCGATCAGTGGAATTATATTTACATACTCCTGAAAGAAGGGAGCGATTACAAAGACCTGGAAAGCCGTCTTCCCCAATTTGTGGCCAAATATATTCCGGAGGAATATGCCCCGATGCATATCCTGGAACTCCAGCCTCTCGTCGATATACACCTGCATTCGCACATCGATCGGGAGATAGAACCTACCGGGAATATATTATACGTCTATATTTTCTCTCTGGTGGCCATAATAATCCTCTTGATCGCCTGTATCAATTTCATAAATCTCTCGACCGCCAGATCGGCCAGTCGAGCTATAGAGATCGGTTTGAGGAAAACAATAGGATCAAGCCGGGCCCAGCTCATTTTATATTTTCTGGGAGAATCCCTGCTGTACAGTTTCATCGCTTTGATTATAACATTTATACTTATTGAAGTTTTCCTTCCGGTCTTCAATAATTTTACTGCCAAGGCCATATCATTTGATCCATTAGGCAACTGGCAGTATCCTGTAATTTTGATTCTCCTTTTTCTTTTCACCGGTATTATCGCGGGAAGTTACCCGGCGTTGTTTCTATCCTCATTCAAACCGGTCTCGGTTCTCAGGGGCACCCCCGGGGGAGTGCGATTGCCCGTCAGAAATATTATTCTGAAGAGGTTTACGCTTCGAAACGTTTTAGTTGTACTGCAGCTTTCCGCTACGATCGCGCTGATCATATCCTTTTTCGTAACCAGGGGGCAACGCGATTTTATGTTGAATGAAAGACTGTGCAAGCTGGAGGACCCCGTAATAGCCGTTACTTATCTGCAAAACACCATGCGCGACCGGTATAATACGGTCAAGACCGAATTTTCAAATATACGCGGAGTCAAAGAGGTCACCGCGGTTATGGAACCGCCGTCCAGGCAGATACTGGACGCCAGCGCCTTTATCGCCGAGGGCATGCCCGAGCAGGAAGATCAGCCTGTAACATATATATTACCCGTAGACAGCAACTTTATCGGTTTTTTCAAGCTGGAGCTTCTTGCCGGGACCGGATTCCCCCGCGGGCCGATCGATGATGCCGAGCCGGATTTTATACTAAATGAAAGCGCCGTAAAAATCATGGGCCGGGTATCGCCTGAGGAGGCTATAGGAAAACGGCTGGAATTGAGGCCGGGTTACGCTACCATAAATCCGGGAAGAGTAATCGGCGTTGTCAAAGATTTTTATTTTTCCGATTTAAAAAAGAAAATCAAGCCGCTGGTTTTATTCCAAAGGCCGAACTGGTATTTCAGCATAATCATTAAAACCGAGCCATCCGATTTTAATACAACACTCGCGGCGATTAAGGAAAAGTGGGATATCATGTTCCCGGATTACCCTTTTGAATATCATTTCGTGGACGATCTTTACGAGAATATATATTCGGCGGAGTTAAAACAGGGCGCGATCCTGGGGACATTTTCCATAATCGGTTTATTCATCGCCTGCCTGGGGCTATTCGCGATGGCGGCATTCGTTACGGAGCAACGTACCAAAGAAATCGGCATTCGAAAGGCGCTGGGGGCGTCCGTTAGAAATATAGCATCCATGTTGTCGGGAGAGTTCATGCTTCCGGCGTTATTAGCAAATATTATAGCCTGGCCTGTGGCTTACCTGGCCATGACGAGATGGCTTGAAAATTTTGCCTATCGTATAGAAATAAAGATGAGCTTTTTTATTATTTCAGCGGTAATTGCTATCGGCATTGCCCTGTTAACTGTTAGCTTCCAGGCGATCAGAGCCGCCCTCGCCGACCCCGTGAAGGCGTTGAAATATGAGTAAAAGGTGATATAAAATGCTTAAAAATTATCTTTTAGTAGCCCTTAGAAACCTTAGAAAACAAAAACTTTTCTCAATCATAAACGTTTTCGGAATGGCCGTCGGCATGGCTGGTTTCGGCATATTCGCCATATCCGCCGGCGTTAAACTGAACGCCGCAAAGTTTCATAAAAACGCTGAGAGAATTTACGGTGTCGTACAGGTGTTGCCCGTCAGCCAGGATCAAACGCATACGTTGTTTACACCCGCCCCGCTTAAGGACGCGTTGCTCGATGAATTTCCCGAAATTGAAAAGGCCGTACGCGTTCTGCCTGCGGGCAAAATTCCCATCAGACGCAACGATAGAGCTTTTTACGAAAATGATATCATGTTTGTGGATTCCGAGTTCCTTACATTTTTCACGTTTGAAATGGTATCCGGAAATCCGGAGACGGCGCTCTCAGATCCCAATTCTATTGTCATTTCCGAATCTGCCGCTCTCAAGTATTTCGGAAAAGAAAATCCGGTGGACAAAACTCTGACTTTCAAAAAAGATATGGAATTAATCGTAACCGGCGTTACTAAAAATATCACCGGTACCTCTTCCATTATATTTCATTTCCTCGTTCCCATGGAAATGTCAGGATCTCTATCTGCTCCATCTAACGATTGGGCTTCAAATCAACATTCCACGTTTGTGACGCTTCCCGACGGTTACGATAAGGTAGAGCTCGAGAAAAAATTTCCCGCTTTTCTAAAAAAATACTATGCTGAATCGGATAAATCTCCCGAACGCCTGTACCTTTTCCCTCTTCTGGATTTCCGATTGGATTCCGGGCATATCGAATCCCTGTTCCATCAAAGCAACAAGACCGCCATTGTCATAATATTATCTATCGGTATTTTACTGCTTCTGGTTGTTTGTATTAATTTTATTAACCTGACGACTGCGCGATTTATGTACCGGGCAAAGGAGGTAGGGCTTCGCAAAGTGATAGGCGCCCGGCGGACCCAGCTGATTATTCAATTTCTGGGGGAATCTCTGTTGATCTCCTTTATTGCCCTGCCCCTGGCCATAGTCCTCTTCGAATTCCTTTATCCATTATTTTTGACTTATATGAATGAGGTTTTGCCATCCTCTGGCATGCCTCATGTTTCATTTTCGATGTGGGGTTATCCCTTCCTTTTCAAGTATTTTCTGGCGACCACCGTTTTTGCGGGACTAGTTTCAGGTACCTATCCCGCGTTTTATCTTTCTTCCTTTCGCCCCCTGCTGATTCTAAAAGAGCGATATCAATCGGGCAGGAAAAAAAGATTCGCCAGCAAGATAATGATTATATTCCAGTTCATATTTTCCATTATTTTTATCGCCTTCGCGGCCATTATCAACGGCCAGTTCGAAAACCTGAAGATCTCGAATTTCGGTTTCAATAGAAGCGGTATCGCGGCGGTCGCTCTTTCTGAGGAAACCCGTTCCAGTCGCCAGTTGCTGCAAAACAGTTTTTCACAAAATCCCGAGGTTACCTCTGTTTCGGCGTCCGCGAATTTACCAATCGTATGGATTTCGCCGGCCTGGGTATCGGTACCCGATAAAGGCCCCGATGAGTCAATGACCATGGGGGCATACGGCGTTGATTACGACTTTGTCGAGATGCTCGATATCGGAATCATTAAGGGAAGGAGTTTTTCGAGGGAATTCACGGACAATAACAGCCTGATAATCAATGAGGCCGCGGCATCGAAGCTAAAGTGGGGCGATCCGCTTGGAAAACGATTGACTGTAGATGACAAAACCGGTACGGTCATAGGTATCGCGAAAGATTTTGTTTTCGGGGATATCGGCTTTGAGATGGAACCCGCTATTTTATTTCTGGAACAGGAAAGCCTGAATTATATGCTGCTAAAATTCTCTTCCACGACGACATTCAAATCGCTTCGCGAAAAATTGGAAAGACAGTGGTCGGATATCGCGCCCGATCTGCCCTTCGAATGCGTTACCCTCGACGAATATTTCCAGAATACTCTGGGAATGATGAACAAACTTGCCGGTTTTTTCAATCTCATCGGCATCATTGCCATATTTTTCTCGAGCCTGGGCCTTTTCGGACTTACGTCCTACATGATAGAAAGAAGAACAAAGGAGATAGGAATCAGAAAGGTCCTGGGCGCTTCATTAAACAGGGTTTTCTGGACGATCACCAGGGAATTTTTAATCCTGGTCGCCGTCGCCAACCTGGTCGGGCTGTCCATTATATACCTGGCCTGGGACAGATTACTACAGTCCGGACTTTTGTTCATAACGGGCATCGGCCCAGAAATATATCTATCGGTAATATCGATCACCCTTTTTATCGCCATCATCGCGGTGGCATCGCAGACTTTCAAGGCCGCCTTCTCCAATCCGGTAGAAGCTTTACGGCATGAATAAGTGAGGATTTGATATGTTAAAAAACTACATCATGGTGGCGTTAAGAACGCTGGCAAGACATAAAATGTATTCTCTTATTAATATTTCCGGGCTGGCAGTGGGAATGACCGTTTTTATTCTAATCGCGTTGTGGGTTACCGATGAATTGAGTTACGATAAATTTCATAAAGACGTCAACAATCTTTACCGGATTATAGCCAAAGGAGCGTACTTCGAAGACGGCATTGATGGCGCGCCGGCTCCCCTGGCAAACGCCATTAGAACTGAAATACCTGACGTAATAGACGTGGCCAGGGTTATGGATGTGCCCAAACTGGTCATAAGTTATAATGATAAAGCCTTTTACGAAACGCGCATTATGCTTACGGAGCAACCGTTTTTCAACATTTTTTCATTTCCCTTTATTTATGGCAATCCGGAAAACGCTTTATCGAATCCCAATGAAATCGTTATAACCGAACAAATAGCCAGAAAGTATTTCGGCGAAGAAGATCCTCTGGGAAAAATCCTGGTGGCTGATAATAATTATCAGCTTACTGTCTCCGGGGTTATGAAAGATTTTCCGAAAAATTCCTCGTTTAAATGCGACATAATCGCGTCTTTGAAAATTAAGGGCGAGGAATTTACCGAGCTGGAATCTCACTGGGGCGCTTTTATGACCGTTACCTATATCGAGATAAACCCAAACGCCGACATAGAAGGCATAGTAAAGAAAATGAACGAGATAGGTGAAAAAAACAATTGCCCGCAATTTAAGGCCGGAGTTTCCTTCGATCTCCAGCCCTTTCTGCGGGTTCATCTCGACGGTAAAAACAATTATCGCGTTTACACTGATATAGGCGATTCCTTACTGGCATATAGCTTTTCCGTAATTGCGGTGTTTGTGCTTTTAATCGCCTGCATAAATTTCATAAATCTCTCAACCGCAAGGTCACTGATTCGCGCCAAGGAAGTGGGATTGAGAAAAGCGGTCGGCGCCCGTCGACTTCAATTGGTAAGGCAGTTTCTGGGGGAATCGATTCTCCTTTCTGCCATCTCGTTTTTCCTGGCGGTTGTGCTGGTTGAAATTTGCCTTCCCGCGTTTAACAACCTGGTGGGAAAATCGTTGGACATTAATATCTTCGATCCCGGGTTAATTTCAGGGGCAATCGCCATAATAATAATTGTCGGTATTGTAGCCGGAAGTTATCCCGCGTTTTATTTATCTTCTTTTAATCCAGTAGCCGTTCTGAAAGGGAAAGAAAGATCTGTTTCCCGAAAATCATCGCTAAGGAGAATTCTGGTCGTATTTCAATTTTCTCTTTCCATCGCTTTATTTATAGGTACAGCCATTATCTACCTTCAGCTTAATTATATCAGCACCAAAGATCTCGGGTTTGACAGAGCCAACATCGTTCATATACCCATAAAGGAAAATACAGGGTCGCAATATTCGACAATAAAATCCGAATTGCTTCAATCCCCCTATATAGAGTCCGTTTCTTCTCAGTACAATCTCGAAGCATACGGGGATTTCAGCACAAACGGATTTGTCTGGGAAGGAGGCGTCCCCAATTATGATTTGACATTCAACGTGAGCAATGTAGAGCCTGACTATTTCGAAACGCTGCGATTTGAGCTTGTCCGGGGCAGGTTATTTTCTAAAAAACTAATAACTGATACAAGCGCTGCCGTTATAATCAATGAAGAGGCTGTCGGAAAAATGGGATTGGAGAATCCGGTCGGCAAAAGATTCGGCTACATGGAGTTTGATGCCACCATAATTGGAGTTGTAAAAAACGCGAACGTAGCCTCGCTATACAAAGATATCAGCCCGCGTGTTTACAGGCCGGTTCAGGATTTCGCCGACGCTTCGGAACACGGAAAAGTATTGATAAGATTCAGTGAAGACAATTTTGACGGCGCCCTATCACATATCAGAAACACCTGGGAAAAATTTAACAAAGTAACTCCCTTTGAATTTGAATTACTCGATGATACATATAAAAATCTCTATCGCAAAGAAAATAAAATCAGGATTATTGTAAGTATATTTACGCTGCTCGCGATCTTTATTTCCTGTCTCGGTCTATTCGGACTGGTTTCCAGCATAACCGAGCGCCGAACCAAAGAAATCGGCATACGCAAGGTGCTGGGGGCAAAAGTTTTTAATATCATAAACCTTCTGGCAAAAGATTTCGTTGTTCTCGTAGCAATAGCGAATTTGATAGCCTGGCCTGTCGCTTATCTTATAATGAACAGGCTTCTTCAAAATTACCCTTACAGAATAAATCTTAATCTGTGGATTTTCGCCGCTTCTGCCCTTGCGGTGCTGCTTGTTGCGATATTGACTGTTAGTTTCCAGGCCTTAAAGGCCGCCATGTCTAATCCAGTGGACACGCTAAAATACGAATAAGTGAGGATTTGATATGTTGAAAAACTACATAATGGTTGCATTAAGAATGCTGGCAAGGCATAAAATATATTCTCTTATTAACATTTTCGGCCTGGCGATCGGGCTGGCGTTATGCCTGATCGTCATCGGGCATATCAGCTACGAGCTCAGCTTCGAGGATTTCCACCAAAATAAGGATCGCATTTACCGGGTAAATCTTAAATACAGGGCCGAGGATACCGAGCTGTATTCCTCCCTGGTCATGTCGCCCCTGGGGCCGGCGCTAAGGGAGAGCCTTCCCGAGACCCAAAAAATCGCGGTTTTCAGAGTCATCGGAAATATCGATCTCTCCATCGGCGAGGGCAGCTTCATGGAGCGGTATGAGGCGGCACGGGAAGGTTTCAAATATGATGCTAACGTTTTTTGTGCCGATCCCGAATACCTTGAAATTTTCACCCTGCCTTTAGTCGCCGGCGATCCGAAATCCGCGCTGAGAGAGCCGTTCACCATGCTGATCACCGAACCTGCGGCCCAAAAATATTTCAAGGGCATAAATCCTATCGGCCGGGTCGTAAAAATCAACGATAAACTCACCTGCCGGATAACCGGCGTGTTGAAGGAGATCCCTCCTAATACCCAACTTAATTGTGAGTTCATAGTATCATATTCCAGCCTTCAACATATTGATGAAAATTTAGCCTCGTGGGAAAAATACGATCGTGATTTTGTCTATATGCTCTTAAATGAAGATGTTAATCTTGCGGAGGTTGAAGCGAAAATATCGGCCATTTTCCAGCGGCATGTGGGAAAAGAAACCGCCTCCAAGTACGAATTTGAGCTTCAGCCTTTGAAAGATATTTATTTCAGCTATTACGGTTCCGGTCGCATGGGCGATCTAAGCCCCCACGGGGAGGCATCTATGATGATCGAAATCGGCGTGGTCGCCGGGTTTGTGCTGCTTCTGGCCATAGCTAATTTCATCAATCTCTCCACCGCGAGATCGTCCGATCGAACCAGGGAGGTGGGAGTGCGTAAGGTTTTCGGCGCCCATAAATCGCATCTGATCCGGCAGTTTATCGGAGAATCTATTATTATAACATTTATCTCGGTTATATTGGGTTTGCTCGCTTACGAGATTTTTAAAATCATTATAGAAGATCTCCTTCCGCGGCAGATGTTTGCGGATTTTTATCATAATGGCATAATGGTAATCCTGGTGATCGCTTTAACCATCGCGGTCGGAGTATTGGCCGGATTTTATCCCGCCTTATATCTTTCAAGGTTCCGCCCCATCGCCGTACTACAGGGAAAATCCGGCATTAAGTCTTCAAAGTCCTTATTGAGAAAGGGGCTGGTGGTATTTCAGTTCACCATAGCTATCGGTTTTATATGCTCGACCACAATCATTTACAGACAGATTAATTATATCGCCAACATGGAGCTGGGATTCAAAAGAGAAAACATGCTGGTCATAAATTTCATCGGCAAAAAAGCCGCCGAAAATGCGGCCATATTGAAAAACGAAATTCAAAAAAAGAATAAGGTGTTGTCCGTTACCGCCACAAATGATCCTCCCGGCTCGCAGGGACATACCTTTTACACATATTACAAAGACCAATCGTTCGAGGATAGCTCCAGGGTAGTATTTAAAAAATTCTGCGTGGATGATAACTTCATATCGACCTTTGGTCTCGACGTCATAAAAGGCCGCTCATTTTCCGAGTACGGTTCGGTCGACGGCAAAAACACCGTCATGGTAACCGAGGCTGTAGTCAAAGACCTCAAAATAACCGAACCAATCGGCCACAAACTTTACCGCAAGGACGGCCTGGTTGAGATAGTAGGGGTATTAAAAGACTTTCACGGAACACCTTTGAATTATTCCTACAGGCCTCAAATCATTCTAAGCCCGGAACCGGAAGAGCTTACTAATCTGGTGGTTAAATTGCCGCCGCAAGATATATCGGCCTCCGTTACCGCCATCAAGGAAACATGGGATTCGACCTTTCCGGGAAAGACTTTCGATTACGCGTTTCTGGATGATCTGATTGAGAGCAATTATAATGATGATAGAGGAAGCGTGAAGATGTTTTCGGTTCTCTCCGCGCTGGCCATATTAATTGCCTGCCTGGGAATATTCGGCCTGGTATCTTTTACCGCGGAAAAAAAGACAAAGGAAATTGGTATCAGAAAGGTTCTGGGGGCTTCTGTTCCGAATATAGTGAAAATGCTTTCAAGGGAGTTTGTGATCCTCATAGCCATTTCCAATATCATCGCCTGGCCCCTGGCTTATTCATTGATGCAGAGTTTTCTGCAATGGTTTCCCTTTAGAGCTTCCATAGGCGCCGGAACCTTTTTACTTGCTGGTATCATGGCGTTGGCGCTGGCATTGCTTACGTCAGGGTTTCAAGCTGTTAAGGCGGCGGTGGCAAATCCGGTTAATTCACTCAGGGATGAATAATACAGGATAATCAGAAATTTCTAATTGATAATTTACAAAGGATGCAAGGCATGATAGATTTAAAAAACGTCTCCAAATGTTATTCCTCCGGCAAAGTAAATACATATGTGCTGAGAAAAATAAATCTCGAGATCAACGAAGGAGAGTTTATGACCATCATGGGACCCTCCGGAGCCGGTAAGTCGACTCTCCTTAATATCATCGGTATGCTCGATTCCATGTCCGAGGGGGAATACCATTTTCTCGGGGAATCGGTACAAAAGTTGAACGAGAGAAAAAGAGTAGATCTCTACAAGCAGTTCATTGGATTCATATTCCAGAGCTATCACCTTATCGATGAGCTGACCGTATACGAAAACCTGGAGACTCCGCTCATATACAAAAAAATAAAAAGCTCACAACGCAAGAGCATGGTTTGCGATACCCTCGACAGGTTTCAAATAGTTGGGAAAAAAGATCTTTTCCCCAATCAGCTTTCCGGCGGCCAGCAGCAGCTGGTGGGTATCGCCCGGGCCATTATCGCGGAGCCCAAACTGCTATTGGCCGACGAGCCCACCGGGAATCTCCATTCCGAGCAGGGCAAAGAAATCATGGACTTGCTGAAAAAATTAAACGACGAGGGCACAACCATCCTCCAGGTAACCCATTCGGAGAAAAACGCCGCGTACGGGAGCAGGATAATAAAACTTCTCGACGGATGGATAGAGGATTAGCCAGTCGATCTATTACTACCTTAAACACCTGGCAGAAATCCGCGAAATTTCATACATGCACTCGATATAATTCTAAAACGCTATCTCAATAAATCCATTTTCCGGGTCTAATCTAATTCACCCTTTTTAATCCTGTATAGGTAAATCCCTGCCGAAACGTACTCTGCATTTCGCGTAACATTATGTATTCCAGGGGGGAAAGGGGGTTAAGGTAGTTTCAATTTGCCTTCCAGGATTATCAAATATTCCAGTTTCGGCATTCCCCTGGTGTCAGCGTTGCGAATCAAGTAAAATTACATCAATTCCCGGCAGCATCCCGCTTTAGACTATAATATATAAAATTTAAATTCGTTTACCTCTTTCCCACAATTGAGACAAACTTCCTGTCCTCGGTAAATTCATCCTTGACGAATTCATTCAGTTCATCCAGATTGATTCGATCCGCCATTTCGATTAAATCCGGAACAAAGCGGTAACCGTAGCCCATATATTCATAATAGGCCATGTAATTGGCCCTGTTGGACTTGCGATCGATGTAATAAATCAGGTTGTTTTTCATGTTAATCCTGGCGTCCTGAAGCTCTTCCATGGTAACGCCGTCCCGGATTAGCCTGTTCCAATCACGGTTCAGAGAATTTAGAGCCACTTTGACCTTGGTGGTATCGGTACCTATTGCGGCGCGGAATACGCCCCCGTATTTATCGGTCATGTATTGGGTATATACGGAATAGGCCAGTTTTTCTTTCTGCCGCAGATACCACAGCCTCGAACCCACATTGTTGCCCATAATCTCATTTAGTAAAACAAGATATGGTACTTCGTTTGGCTCAAGATGATTTAACATAACACCCATAAAAATAAACGATTGGTTTCGGTCATATTTTATAAATCCCGATTTCTCATCCTGCAGTTTCAGCTCCGGAAGCGTAAGGGTATCGGCCTCGGGCGCGATTTCCCCCAGCCGTTCATGAATGATAGCGTTGATTTGACCGGCGGGCAAATCGGTCGCTACCGAGAAAATAATATTATTTCCGCCGAGATATTTCTGATAGTGTTTTTTGATATCATCGACCGTGATTGAGGATATTGACTGCTCGGTTCCGAGAGTGGGCAGGCCGTAATATTGATCGCCGTAGGCGGTTTTCCAGAACAGCTTGCTAGAGGCCTGCGCCTGATTGTCATTGGATGCCTTAATGTCTCCCTCGACCTCATGTTTCAGCTTCCCCAACTCATCCTCCGGAAAAGTCGGCGATAAAAGAGACTGTGAAATAATCTCCAGTACCCGGTCGAAATTCTCGGTCAGCGAGGTAAAGGATATGGCGCTGTAGTCTCTATAACATACGCTGGAGACATCGGCTCCGAGGAAATCGAGTTGTTCGGTAATCTCCGCCGCGGTCATGGTATCGTTGCCCTTTAAAAGCATATTTATCATCAGGTTTGTTATACCGTTATTTTCCGAATTCTCAGTCAAAACCCCGCCGCCCATAAGAACTCTCGCCGCCGTAAGTGATGTCGACCGATCATGATTGACCAGCACCCTGATTCCGTTGGCCATAATCGTCTTGCCGTAACCATCGGGACCGATATCGAGCTGAGCGGTTTGTTTGCCGCAGCCCGGCAATAACGCTATAACCAGCAGAATTACTATCGCTCTATAATCTCTAATTATTCTCATTTGGGCACCACCATGGTTTTAACATATGAATCGGTATCGAGATATTCGCGCGCGGCCGCGTTCAATTCAACCAGAGTTGTTTTCTCGATGTTATCGGGATAATCATCCACAAATTGATAGCCGATAAAGGAATCGTATTCCGAGTATTTATCGGCAATGTCAAGGCCCCGTTCCATCGAGATATAATGCGCCGTTTTTATCTTGTTCTTGGCCTTGCGAAGCTCCCGTTCGGTGAAACCATTTTCCTTTACATCATTCAAAACCTCGTTTACGGCCTTCTCGACCTGCGGTATATTGGCGGGATCCAGGGTGGCGAACGACGCCAGCAATCCTTCGTATTTATTAGTTTCAAAAAAGAAACTGATGGAATAAACGAGGCCCATTTCATCCTTGAGCTTCACCCATAATCTGCTGGATTCGCCTTCACCGAGAATACTGGACATAATATCAAGAGGGAATTGATCGGGACTGTCAGCCTTGGGCCCTATGGAACTCATCATTAAATACGCTTGTCCGATATCCTTTTTTATCTCGATTTCATCGACTTTATCGCGCTCCACCGGTAAATTGTAATTGTCTTCTGCCACCGAACCTCGCGGGAAATCACCGAAATAATTCTTCACCAGTTCGAGCGTTCCTTCGGCATCGAGATCCCCGACTATAACCATGGTCATATTATTGGGGGCGTAATACCGCTTATAGTAGGCGTAAACGGAATCGCGCGGAATGTTGGTGACCCGTTCTTTCGGACCCAGTACGTTCTTGGAGTAGGGGTGACCCTCGAAAAGTACTTCCACTGTGGATCTATAGGCTTTGGAGAAAGGTCTATCTTCCGAAATATTAATTTCCTCCAGAACCGCCTGCTTTTCCTTATTCATCTCGGTTTCGGGGAAATTGGAGCGAAACAGCATATCGGCATGAATTCCCAGGGCGAACTCGAGATTTTCACGCGGGAGCGAGATTACGAAATCGGTCCAGTCCGATGACGTGTATCCGTTAAAGTAAGCCCCGTGTCTTTTCATGGCATCTCCCACCTCTTCGCCGGTCATTTTCTCCGTACCGCGAAACAATATGAGGTGCTCCAGAAGATGGGTGGCGCCGTCAAAGAAATCCGTTTCATTTTTGGCGCCCACCTTGATTGTAGTCGAGATATTGACCTGGGGAACCTGACGATTTTCCAGAATCATCACCCTGAGACCGTTATCAAGCTCGGTAATCTGCCAATCGCCCGATATGGCTATTGACGGCAGAAAAAATAGTAAGCAGGCGCTCATTAACGCAAAACGCATAATAAGAACTCCCTCTTGAAAATAATTTAATTCACATCTATTTTATCTTAACTTTCGAAAATCACAAAAATAAAAATCCACGAATTCTTCCGTGATTTTCATTTTTAAATATACGGATTAAAAGGAAATTTGTTAAGATTTTTAATAATAAAGCGGAAAACCGGGATATTATTTAACCTAAGGTCATAATTTGCTGATTTTCAATAGATTACGTCGCAATTCAAATGGTTGATATTCTCCCTTAATCCCTGCTGGTTAGCCCGGTATCGGTAGAAACTGTTGAAGGTTCCCCCGGTTTAGTGGACACGGGGAAAGGATAGTGTTATGTTAGGGGTATCAGGAGGTGTTAACTTGACAGGCAAAGAGAGACGACGGAATTTTAGCCGGGCTTTCAAGGTTGAAGCGGTTCGATTGGTTACGGAGGAGAAGGGAAAGGTAGCCCAGGTTGCCCGCGAGTTGGGGATTCAGCCCAATCTATTGCATCGCTGGAAGCGTCAGTTTGCCGAGGATGGCGGTAATGCCTTTGTCGGGAAAGGTCATCTGGTGCCGGAGCAGGAGGAGTTGCGGCGTTTGCGGTATGAGAACGCCGATCTTCGGGAGGAGCGCGACATTTTAAAAAAAGCCATAGCTGTCTTCTCGAAGCGGTCGAGGTAAGATATCGTTTTATCAGGGATCACGCTAAGCTGTTTCGGATCTGTAAGATGTGCGAGGTTTTGAAAGTTTCTAAAAGCGGTTATTATTCTTGGCGGAATCGTCCGGAAAGCGCCCGATCTAAGGATAACCGGAGTCTGCTTATTCAGATCAGACTATCGCACCGGAGGAGCCGTCAGACCTACGGTTCTCCGCGTATTACGGAGGATCTGCGGGCACAGGGCGTTTGTTGCAGCGAGAACCGGGTGGGCAGGTTGATGCCGCAAAACGGGATAAGAGCCAAGATGAGACGTAAATTCAAAGCCACCACCGATTCGGGCCATAATTTGCCGGTTGTTCCCAATCTGCTTGATCGTAAGTTCGCGGTGGATCGTCCCAACGCCGTCTGGGTATCGGATATCAGCTATATCTGGACTGACGAGGGCTGGCTTTATTTCGCCGGAGTTCTGGATCTTTATTCTCGGAGGGTAGTCGGCTGGTCCGTGGGATGAAACGAATTTAAGATGAACCCAAAATCGGGATTTAGCGTATTCTAAATGGTGTTTGGTGTAGATATTTTTTGGTCTTTGTGGTGTTTTGACGATTGAGAGGAGTAAGTATGATCAGGTACGATAACTTTAAATGCGCCGTTATGTTAGTCATTTTCTTAACCTTCGCGAACTCGACAGTCGCCGGCACTATCGAGAAACCAACCTCGGCTGTTTACGCTCGACAGGTTACCATGGAAAAGAAACAGAAGGTCGTCGAAGAGCAACCCGCTGCCGTTGATAAGATTACGCCCGACAAGGCCGCCCGTATAACCGGTGCAGCCGGGGAGATACTTCCCGATCCTGCTGAAGCTCTGGAATCCGACGGCACTCCCGGAATCGGCGTCGCTCTTCCTACGGATGTTACCTCCTGGGAATGCCTGCCGACCAATACGCTTTTCAGTCAGCCGCCGCATACTCCCGGTGAATCGTGGTCTGCCGGCGCCAGCGAGCTCAATGTAAATGGTAGTAACTATAAGCTGTTCGAGAGCTTCGAAAACGGCGGCGAAATCACCGATATACGATTCTGGGGATGGAAGGCTGTCCTGAACGACCAATGGGAGAACTGCCTTGAAGAGCCGATGACCTTCCTGATCGAATTCTGGCTTGACGATGGTACAGGCAGCCCGAATATCGCTCCCGGCCCTGTCTACTCTTATAATATATCGATCGGCGACCTTCCTATGGACAGCCTATACTCGGGCTATATCAACGCTTATGAATGGAGCACGGTGTTGCCTGTGCCCTGCACTCTATCGAGCGGGCATGTTTCGATACAGGGGCAGTTCGGCCCGGACTGCTGGTTCCTGTGGCTCTCATCGCCTGTCGGTGACGGTCACTCCTGGCTCATGAAGAATAGCAGTTTGCATGATTACGACTATGATAACTCACTCTGTCTTACCGGTACCAGCATGGATGTCCATGGCGCCTGCTGTGATGACGCGACGGGCTCCTGCACCGATAATGTCCAACAGCAGCAATGTCCTCCTCCGTTGCGGTTCTGGCCCAACACCCTTTGCGCCGATCTTGATCCGCCTTGCGGTTTGATCCCCGGGGCTTGCTGTGATCCGGCTACCGGCAACTGTATCGTCACTCTGGAGGAAACCTGTACGCCGCTTGGCTGGAACTATCAGGGCGATTGGACGGATTGCGATCCCAATCCGTGTCCTCCTCCAGTCCCTGCCAATGACTCCTGCCGGAACGCTATAACGGTGGCGGTGCCTTCAGATACGCCGGGCAGCACCATCAGCGCTACTCCCGATACCCTGACCTGCGATGTTGACCAATTCGCCAATAGTGTCTGGTACAAAGTGATCGGAACCGGGAATACCATTACGGCTTCTCTTTGCGACGCGGCTACAGATTACGATACCAAGATACAGGTATGGTGTAATTACTGCACCAGGCCGATATGCATCGGCGGCAACGACGACGATTTTGATTGCATACACGGCTACTTACAGAGTACATTCTCCTGGTGTTCGGAACCCGGCACCGAGTATTTAATTCTTGTCGGTGGATTCTGGAATAATTCCGGCAATTTCGTATTGCACGTTTACGACGACGGCATTCCTTGCGCTACTCCGCCCGACTGTGCTGCTCCTATCGGACGTTGCTGCTACAACGATGACCAGAGTTGCGCTGACGTAACTTTGGAGGATTGCATGGCTCTGGGCGGATACTGGATTGATCTATTTAACTGCATCGACAATCCGTGTGCCATCTGTCCCGGCGGCCAGGATAAGATAATCGTTGATCTGACAACCGATTTGTGGCCCCGCGAAATCACCTGGGAAATCTACGAACGCAATGTCGGTACGATCGCTTCCGGGGGTCCTTACAGCTATGGCAACACTAATTACGTATATGAGATATGTGTCGATGAGGGTGGATGCTACGACTGGTATATCTACGATACCTATGGTGACGGCGGCTGCCGCTACTACCTGTATTATGACGGAGCGCTGGTCCATTCAAGCAGCGGCAGATATGGCTTCGGCGAAATTGTATATGATATGGGCAATTCCGGATGCGGCGAGCCTACCGGCGCCTGTTGTGTGGCTCGCGAATGTGTCGCTACTAATCGACAGGGTGAATGCCTCGCTCTCGGCGGTGCCTGGTATATTGGTGAGGAATGCGAAGCGTTTGAATGCCTGCCTTTCGGCTGCGATTCATCTTCGCTGTTCAGTCAGGATCCCGCTCCCCCGACCGGCGACTGGAGATTCACCAATTCCGAGCCTGTCATGGTTTCGGGTCCCGGATACCTGATATTCGAGGACTTCTCCGGTTTGACGGGTGAAGTTTGCAATATCCATTTCTGGGGCGCTCAGCTATATTCGTTGCCCGAATGGCATGATTGCGGCGAGGATCCCGTGCCGTTCGTCTTCACCTTCTATGAAGATAATGGTGGAATTCCCGATACCGCCAATCCGCTCTGCACGCATGTCGACACAATTTCAGGCGTAGGTACCGGTCAAATCTATACGGGTGATGTCGAGGCCAAATACTATGAAACGGTTATCGATCCATGCTGCCCCATCGCGGACGGTTGGATATCCATTGCCGGTGCCGGCGATCCCGCCTGCTGGTTCATGTGGCTCTCGAGTGGCGAAGCCGGTTCAGGCTTCGCTTACCAGATGTGGATGGACGGTGATTCGCTAACCGTTACCGATTACGACATGAGCTTGTGTCTGGCGCCGGCCGCCGGCGCCGACTGTTGCGATTATGCTGACGGCGATGTTAATGGCAGCGATCACTTCAACGGCCTGGATATCACCTACGGCGTCGCCTTCTTCAAGGGCGGTCCGGACCCGTTGTGCCCGGATTGCGCGGTAAATGGCTGCGATAGCTGGGACTATTGTGGCGATGTTAACGCTAGCTGCAACTACAACGGTCTTGATATCACCTATGGAGTCGCCTACTTCACGGGTGGTCCTCCGCCGATGCCATGCGTTGACTGCCCCCCGTGCGCCGGCATCACCGGCGGTATCAATGTGCCGGAAACACCCGGGGAAATAAAGACTAAAACCATATTTAAGCGGAAACCTATTTCAAAGTAATTCGATCCGAAATTTCGTTTTAGCCTTAAAGCTCTAAAATCGGGTCTCTCAATCGAGAGGCCCGGTTCTTGTTGGGACCCGGTCTTTAACTACCATAATGGCAGAACAATGACACAAATCCAAACCGAGTCTAAAATCTATTGCTAATCAATCAGTTATATTTCTCAATCGATGTTTGGGGCGCAATTAGTTACTATCTTTGGAGTTTGTTTAATCCATTTAATAAAATGACCCTGGAAAAAACATACAGGGGATAGTTGACAACAAGTTCGTAATAGGCAGGGATAAGTTTTTTCCATTTTCCGCTGAGATGCATTATCTTTTATGTAAGATGTTGGCGATTTTTTAGCGTTGATATAATTGTGTCTTCTTTGAATTCCCATAACCCTTGAATGATAACTGGCGGCGCAGGGACTTGAAGGCCGGATACCAAGAGATGATTTCGGAAACGGCGTTTTCTCAAGTCATTGAAAACAGGACTATTCCGCAGGCCGAGCCAGGGATTTCCAGCCGAGCGAATCTAACATTCTCCACGACTAACTTCAAATATAGTATTGCCGGAGCCGGCAAGCCATAGGTGTAAAAAAATATTAAGATGAAACCAAAATTAGGATCTGCCGTAATTAAATGGTGTTTGGTGTAGATTATCTTATTGGTCCTGGTGGTGTTTTGACGATCGAGAGGAGTAAGTATGATCAGTTGCGATAACTTTAAATGCGCCACTATATTATTAATATTCTCAGTCTCTGCTGCCCCGGCGATTACAGATAGCGATAATTTTAAGCCTGTTTATAAACCCGAATTAGAAATATCCAAAATAAACAGCTCCGTGAAGATCGATGGTTCGCTGGATGACGATTGCTGGAAAAACGCAGTGTCGGTAAACCAGTTCGTTGAAAACAATCCCGGAGATCAGGTAAAACCCGACGTCGAGACTAAAACGTTCATTACATATGACGACAGCAAATTATATGTTGCGTTCATTTGCTATGACAAGCCAGAAGAAATCCGGGCTTCCTTTTGCGAAAGAGACAAGCTCTGGGGCGGCCAGGATAATATCGGAGTTTTTATTGATACATACGGTGATGCCATTTGGGCTTATACTTTTAATGTTAATCCGTACGGCGTTCAGATGGACGCTTTGTGGTCGCCTTATCGTGGGGAGGACGGCAGCTACGATTTAATCTGGGATTCCGCCGCGAGAATAACCGACCATGGTTACCAGGTTGAAATGGCCATTCCCTTTTCGAGCCTTCGATTCCCCAATAAAGATATTCAAACCTGGAGAA
The DNA here is from genome assembly GCA_020348065.1 of Candidatus Zixiibacteriota bacterium. Taxonomy (GTDB): domain Bacteria; phylum Zixibacteria; class MSB-5A5; order UBA10806; family UBA10806. The sequence continues at coordinate 3,055,451 of CP070742.1, read as the reverse complement.
TGGATTTTTACAGGCACCGGTATCGTGACAGCCATTACCAGTATTCCTGGGCGGCATACGATCGCGATGAACCCTGCTGGCCCTGCCAGTGGGGAACGGTATCGGGGATAAAAAATGTCACTCCGGGAAAAGGAATAGAATTTCTTCCCTCGGTTATTACTTACCAGTCAGGATATCTTGACGGGGCAGGCGACTCTAATGATCCCTTTGATTTTATTAACGACGATCCCGACGGCGAGTTCTCCCTGGGCGCCAGGTATGCCGTTAATTCGAATATCACCGCCGAGGGTACATACAATCCCGATTTCAGCCAGGTCGAATCCGACGAGGCGCAGATCGATTTAAACACCACTTTCGCTCTTTTCTATCCCGAAAGAAGACCCTTTTTTCAGGAAGGCAGCGATCTTTTCGGCACCTGGTCGAATACCTTTTATTCGAGGACCATCAACGATCCGGAGTTTGCCGGCAAATTCACCTCCAGGCTCAACCGCTCCAATATCGCCTATCTGGTGGCGCGCGACGAGCATACTCCCATAATAGTGCCCTTCGAGGATGGCAGCGCATATATACTCACGGAAAAAAGCGTCTCGAACTTCGGCCGGTTCAAACAGTCATTTGGAACCGATTCATATATCGGCCTGCTTATAACGGATAGACGTCTGGACGATGGAGGATCGGGATCCCTCATACAGATCGATAACCAGATATGCTATCACAAAAATTGGCGCACCCAGTTCGAATATATCAGGAGCTTCAACAAAGAGCCGGACCGGGACGTGTTGAACGGGCAGATCAACGGGCTAATTGAACGGGGCATTATTGATTCCACCTTTAACGACGGAAAATATACCTCTATTCTGGACGGGGAATCGTTCTCTGGCTACGGGCTGCTGGCAAATATCGAGGAAAGATCGCGGCATGTTAATTTCGATCTCGGTTTAATCGAGTTCAGCCCCACGTACCGCGCGGATAACGGATTTCGGACCAGCAACAATCAGAGAGAGATAACCTTTCTCTCGGATTACAGGATATATTTCGAGGATAAATTTATCGAGCAGTTAATGTCGGACTTTGATTTATCTTACAAATGGAATTTCGAGGGCGAAACCAAGAAAAAATATATAATAGTGGGTACCACCGCGTTGCTCAAAGGACGAACCCAAATTAATCCTTCAATTACCAGGGTATATGAGAGATTCAGGGGAATCGAATTCGATGACATCTGGCATTTTCAGCTTCTCGCTGAATCGTACTTTTCTGAGCTGCTGGGTTTTTCTTTTTACCTCAGCCACGGGCATCTGATAGCCCGTCAGCAGGACCCTCCCGTAATGGGAAAAGCGATCTACTTGAGCTTCGGAACCGATATCAAACCGGTGGACAGGATGCTAATAGAATCATCATTCGATTATACCAAAAGCGACCAGCTCGATTCCGGCGAAAACCTTTATAAAGGTTATGTAACCAGAACCAAGATCAATTATCAATTCAATCCCCAGCTCTCTATGCGAATGATATTCCAATACGATGATATATATGAAACGTTCGATTTCGATCCGCTTCTGACATACAGAATAAGCCCGTTTTCCGTTTTATACCTGGGTTCAACATACCGATACACCCATTTCGAAGATGTCGGCGACGATGGTTTGGATGAAACGACCCGGTTAACTTCCAGACAATATTTTATGAAACTACAGTATCTCTTTCAGATGTAGAACGTAATATCTTTCGCCTCAGTATTAAGACAATTGAGAGCAGATCTAAAATATTTCTATTGACACAAACATTTTTTCGATATAAAAAACGCAGGCATAATCACTCTTTTCATTCAAGGAGGACACAATGCCAGCAAAGAAGAAGGCTAAGAAGAAAGTCCGCTGCGCCGGTAAAACCAAAGACGGCAAAAGATGTAAACGTATGGCAACGCCGCCGTCAAAGACCTGCTATTTGCACAAAAAGAAAAGATAACGCTTTCAAGCGGGCGGTTTATATCTTTTAGACCGCCCGCTGTCGATTCAAACTAAATATATTTTTTATAAAATAATCAGTTCTTTTTCTCATAATATAATCCTTTACTCAGAGCTTCTGAAACCAATAACCTTTCCGACGCATATGAAAGATAATCATCCGGCTCCAATATTCGAGGAGGCAGATAAAAAATCGCGCTTATTATCAGCGAATCATCAAAAGACTTATCGATTAAATTAAATTCAAAATCCCCGGAAATAGATGGAATTGCACTATCGGTCGATTTTCCCAACAATACACCATTCAGTTCGCAGCGATATTCGGCTATATAAATAACGTTGCGCCGTAAAATCGTGGGCCATGTCCTGTTGGTGTCAGTTTCAATATCATATGTCAAATAATCCATTATCCACGGTTTCAATATAACCAGGGTATCCAGCAGAAAGCCTATATTTCGTTTTCTTATATCGCCCGTTCGAATAATGACAGTATCTCCTTGAAAGTGTTCTTCGATATTGTCAAACACCGCCCCCTTCATCGCGGATTCAAAATCGGATTTGACGATTAATTTTCTATCGACGCCTTTCTGGACGTTTCGGGCTTTCCATATGTCCCGCCTTGCCCTCTGTCCTGAGAGGCGGTATACCACCTGACCACTCAAATCAAATGATTCATCTATCACGCCGCGTATTGAGTATCTTATTGTATCCGGATGCCGTGGAGAAAAAGGCAACCTTATCGGGACCGTATTCGCCTTCAAAGGTAAAGCGAAATCGCCATAATGACTGATCGGTATATCGCCGAACGGTATGCTTTCGGCGGTGAGATCCTGATAAACGGTATCCCCCTCTTCCGAGATGAAAGCCGCAATCTCATGATCAAACTGAGACGGCGACGGAAAGTCCGGGTTGCCAAGACATGAATTCCTGGATCTAACCAACACCGGCCATGCTTCATATCCCGCCAGCTTGAGCCAGCTGACATATAGATTCGCAAGAGCTTTACAGTCACCATATCCCTGGGCCCACACCTTGGCGGCAGGCATCGGTTTCACTCTGCCCTCCTTTATCTCGACCCCTACGTATCGGCATTCCTTAATTATCTTCGAAAATATCTCTTCCGGAGTATTCGCGATATCCAGTAAATCCAGATCTTTTTCGGTCAGCGACGTGCCCTCACAAAGATCCTGATGCCATTCGTAAACGCCGCTCCAATCCGAAAAATCCCTTTTTTCCTTTTTCGATTCAAACAAATACCAGATCCCGGGCCACACGTCCCGGGGCGCTTTCTCGAAATCCGAATCTTTCAAGCCCGGCAGATCCTCCCAGATAAAACCCAATTCTCTTTCATTTTCCTCCAGGCTTAAATCGCCGTTATCAATGCAATAACTCAGCGCCCAATCATCGACCGGATATTTAATCGTAACAATTGCTTTTTTAACCGGAATGAAACTGAGAATCGGCTCATAATCGCCGTACGAGGCGTCTTTCAACTCAATCCGATACCGGCGTTTAATTATATCCCCCGGATCCAGCGCGCCAAGATCCCAATAATAATAGTAGGCATCCGACGCCAGGATATATTCGGCACGATGTATATATTTCTCGGCATCTTTCAGGTTTTGCTCGCGAATAACAGAGCCGCCCCTGATCAACGACAATTCAACGTCCTTTACTTTACCTTGATAAGGAAAAAATATACAGAAATGCCTGAATTCGTCTTCCGCAATATCATCCTGAATTGCAATTTTATCGCTATAATTTTTTATTTTCTTTTTTCCGTTAAATTCAATCACAATCTCTCTGGAATGAAAAGCGCTTTTCCGCTCTCCCGCTTCAGAAATCCCGAAGAACGCCAGGAATGTAATCAATAAATATTTCATTTTCTTTCCAGAATAATCGAGGTCATATCATGTTCTTTCAATTTTTCTCTGACTTTTTCTATTCTGGGGGCAACCGACGCTTTGTAAATGGAAGCCAGGTTTTTATACTCTCTGGTTACGGTTAATTTATTCTCATCTTCGTCATAGTGCGCTATAAATGAGCCGGTTACGGACAGCCCTCGCTTAAAATTAATATCTTCTGCCGATTGAGGCTTAAAATAATCTCCGAACTCCCACACAATTTTATAATAATTTTTATAACTCGAGCCATAATATACCGGATATTTCCGCGGCGGCTTGTCATCGATTGCGACTTTTTCAAAGGAATTTCCCGGGTATATAAATATCTCCGGGTAATCGTCGCCCGGCGAAATAAAATTCTCCAGGTTGATTTCGAAATTCAGCCTGAATTCTTCGGGCGATTGAAGCGAATCCGGAGCCGGCAGCGCGGAATGCACCGCCTCTTTCAATTCCGAAAATAGAATAGCGTTCATCAATTCCATTTTTTCGTCCTCATCACAGGCCCTCATTATTCTCCTGGCCTCGATGGCATCCTGGTAATAAAACGCAATGCTCCCCGATCCCGTTAAATTGTTATTCTCTCCCGGCCGCAGGATCATATCGATCATGCTTGCGTTATTCCATTTTTCTTCCGGCGTATAGAAAAGCTCGTTGGAAGCGGACGTGATATTCAGGGCAAGCTTGTTGTGATAATCCAGATCTATAACACCCACCTCCGATCCCCGGTCACAGGGATCGAGATATAGATCCAGGGGCGGAATATATGTAAGCGCGTGATCGAACATTGCAAAAGATGGAAAATCCTCCAGGCCGTCTTCATCGGAACATATCCAGATCACGTGGCTTTCGATGCCTGAATGTCTCAGCATGGAGCACAATAAGGTGGCTTTGCTCGCCTCGTCTAAGGTCTCCATCTCCAGCATTTTATCCGCTGTGGCCAGAGGTATATAGACCGACCCGTATAATCTGTTGGCCCACTCATCCCTGACCTTGTGAAAAAGCGCTTCTATAAGATCCCTTACGTCCGGGTATTGTTCTTTTATCTTTCCAACTTTTTTTTTAACCTTGCCAGATTCCCTTAATATCTTAGCGTACTTTTCACGCAATTGATAAAAATTAAGCAAGTATTCCCAGCTGCCTGCAATTTCCACCGTCCTGTGAGGAGTCTCGTATTTATCCATTTTAAGCCACATTTTAGTCGAGATATTATATAACGGCGGCCTGAACATCTCATCCTCGATGGCAGGAATATCATCCGCTGTCGCGATCAATACCGGATTCTTATTTTTCTTCAATTTCTTAACGTCAATCAGCTCCGGATTGGATATAAAATATTGATACAGGTAATGTTCGGGAATATATACGCCGACCCTGGCATGCTTTACGGGAATCTTTTCCTGAAAAACGTACGGGGGAAGGAAAACAATGTACTTCTGGCTGCGTTCATAAGAAATATCAATTACGCTGCCGACTTTCGCGCCGGGAACCGCGAATGATTTGGCGTCCACTTTAATATCCCTCAGTTTATCTTTTACCCATAATTCATCATATATATCTTTCTTGGCGAGTTTCTTCTTATCGGACTCAAAATTATAGCAGGTTGCCTCGATCGATCCTATTTTCCGATGATGATAATAAGGCAGTGTAATATCCGCATATTCCAGACCCGCTTCAGTATATATCTTTATTCTTTTCTTCGTGGTCATAATTACGGGATATTTACCTTGTCTCTCGATTCTATATACGGTTTCCTTTTGAACGACCATAGCATCGGCGAAGCTGTCGATGGGGCAAAATTGCTGTGTTAACAATAAGTCCGAAGGCGTATCCCAGTTTAATTCCTCGATAGCCGATGCCGTCTGAAAAAGTAAAAATATAATTACAATAATATTTTTCAAATATCGCTCCGGCTGCAGGGGAATCGTATCTAATCGTCGAAAATTCTGATTTAACATAATTTCATGCCCCATACAATCCATTTTATATGAAATAAATAACGGAAACATATAAAATTCAAGTCTTTTCACTTCGAATATTGATGGCAATACTGAATAGCGTTACTGTTAACAAATACATGCCATCTATTAACCACCAGAATTATTTGAAGTTGAAGAAATATAAATTGAGAGGAGACAAGTTTCAAAATTCTTAAAAATATGTTTTCTATGAATCCTCTGATCCGCCAGCTACACAACTGGCGGCGCAGGAACTTAAACCCCGGACACGAGAATTATGACTCCTTCCCCCGCTATTTCGCTAACTCTTTATGGGGTGCCGCATTGCGTCAGCATATAAGAACTTAACCTGATATCGAACTGCACTTTTCGATACCAGAAAACACCGCAAAATACCACAGATATCGCAGAGAGTGTTGTCGTATTGTTGACGCGGGATTATCTCAACAACAGCATTTTCTTTGTCTCTGAATGATGGCCGGCTTCGAAACGATAGAAATAAATTCCTGATGCAACAGGTTTTCCGGAAACATCTTTGCCATCCCAGATGATAGTATAATTACCGGCTGATTCATAACGGTCAACCAATGATCGTATATTCCGGCCGAGAAGGTTATAAACCGTTACTGTCACTTGCGACTGCCGGGGCAACCCATACTCAATCGACGTACTGGAGTTAAACGGGTTAGGGTAATTCATGGATAGACTATATCTTTCCGGTAACGGATTTGCCTCATCATCCGGGACCAGAGTGTGTTCTCCCTCCGTAATGGTCAGATATTGATTGATAGAAACGCTCGATAAAGTTTCTTCTATTCCACTTGGCCACTGAACGATTATTGAATCAATAATACCGGCATCGCCAAGTCCGAAATGAGCGTTTAAGGCATGGTGCACGCAGTAACTTGCGGCCGGAGTGATTTCACGAAGTTGCCACACCGGGTTACCGAAGATAGTGGCTTTGAGGCGAACTTTGGTACCGATGGCGGTAGCGTTGGAAACCGTACCGATACACTTCACATTCAGCCAGTTGTTGCCATTACCGTCGTTGCGATAGAGACGGTTATCATACTGATACTTGGTAATAAATACGTCCAGATCACCGTCGCGATCGTAATCACCCCAGGCAGGACCAAAATTACGAGCTACATCATTAACCAGGGGACCATTCATTATTCGTGTGAACGTACCGTCACCGTTGTTCTCATACAACTGGTTAGATAGACTATCCACCGATGTTGTCACGTACATATCCAGGTCGCCGTCATTATCGTAGTCTACCCAACTGCTGCCAAGCGTGGAGGTTGCGTTGGTTACCATTTCGCCGGTCGTAATCCTGGTAAAAGAGCCGTCACCGTTGTTGTTGTATAGGAAATTCACTAAATCCATGGCACCGTTGCCGACAAAAAGGTCCTGATCACCGTCATTGTCATAATCGCCCACACTGGGTGCAAATGATATCGACAGATCGTTTGCCACCGGCCCCGACAGGATCTTTGTAAAATTGAAATTCCCATCATTGCGATAAAGACAGTTCTTATACATATAGTCTTCCGGATTCTGCTGAGGATAATCAAAGTAGGCATTGGCCACGAACAAATCCATGTCACCATCATTATCATAATCCGACCAGCACATTCCGTGAGCATTGTTGACTTCCGTTACAATCTCTCCGGTCGTGATCCTCACGAATATCCCGTCATCGTTGCGATACATCACATTAACATCCGACCACGGCAAACTCAAGGATTCAGTCTGGGAGTAGAGATCCAGATCACCGTCATTGTCTACATCAATCCATGCATGCGTGTTCGAGCACGCGGAGTCTATTGTGAGAGCGCCTGCCGTGTCGATCCTGGTGAAAGTCCCATTACCATTGTTGGCGAAGAAGTAGTTGGGCATGTTGTTATGCCGACCGACATAGACATCCTCATCACCATCGTTGTCGTAATCGCCCCAGGCATGTGAGTAGGACCTCGAACCATCATTGGCAATCGGGTCGGCTGTGATCTTTGTAAAGGTCCCATCACCCTCGTTGTGATACAGGAAGTTGTTTTCTACACCGGAATTGCCCACATAAATATCCAACCAGCCGTCGTTATCGTAATCAATCCAACTTACGCCCCAGGATGCTCCTCCGTCATTGACGTGTGGCCCGGTCGTGACACGAGTGAAGTTCGGCGGGTCTGCAATCGTCATCTGCGCGATAGGCAGAGTTAGAATCGCTATGGCAAGGAGATGTTGCCATATTAAATGAAGTGATTTGATCATTTGTGTTACCTCCACAAAAGCTAATCAAGTTAGCTGTGATTATTGTTACTGGGGCACTTTTCCAAATATATCAAAAATTGGAGTCTTTGTCAATGGTTTTGTATATTTATTTTTCAAGTGGCGACCATCTCGCGTTTCTTTTTCTCCGGTTTAACCTCGATTCCATTTTCAAATTTAACACCATCTATTTGAAATTAACTCATAAAATTGAACTGGATGGCAGTACCTTACAGATTTATCTTGATGATTCCGATGCACTTCAAACCATTTCAATAACGAATAGGTTATTTGTATCAATGCTACGTAGCTCCTATAATCCCTATTAACCTTTTATCATATTCTCCCGCTTATAATTATTAAAGATCAACCGGTGTCATGCTCGCAGAAGCAGCTGCCATTTCATATACAATTGGGTCTTTTATTTATTCCCCGGAATACTCCCTTTTTGGGGAGCCATCCTTATTTTAGAATCGTTTATATCTTTATATATATCAATTGGTTGCGTAAAAAGCGGGGTTGACGAGACAAAAAACAGAACTTTTCGGTTGCGGCCTTTTCAATGTGCCATATTTGTTCCAAATTGAGATCAAAACAGACAAAAACAAACACAAACAAAACGAAATAAAAATTGGAATTTGATGAGATTCGACGAGTTGCCACGTAATTTGATGTTTCTCTGGAAGTTACGAAAATCCCGTTTTTCGATTCCCGCCCGACTCCGACACGTTATCTTATTACAGGATAAATACTTATATCCGTATGGGGTTCTATTCCCCCGGATTTTAAGAGCCGGGTTCCAAATGTGTGGCGGATAATATGGTGGCCGCCCTTGATATCAGTCTTTCTTAGTAGTGCTCGAAACTCATTTGGCGGGCCTATGTAGTGCGTAAGGAAGCCGAGGAAGCGCTTCAGTATATCTGGAATGCGATAAGTGGGAAAATTTAACCGTAATCGCTATTTACTAACTAAAACGAATGTTTAATTTATATAAAAATTGTTGACATATTTAGTAATCCGGATATATTTATAACATAAAGATATATTTTCACGGCCAAAAGAGGCAAATTCTGGTGTAAAAGGGGAAATAAGTCATGTCAAAACCAAATGCAAAAACTATTATATATGCGGTTGCTTTTATTACGATACTTTGTTCCTGTTTAGGAGCGCAAGAAACCGTGTATAACAATTTCGGCCCCGGCCATGGCGGCTGGGATTATGACTTCGGGCTGGGATGGACCGTTGCCGGGGAGAATGTCGCCGGCCAATACGGTGTCGAACAGGCCATGGAATTCCGATCCACCGCCGATGGTTTGGTGACCGATATCTGGGTGGCGTTTTTCTACGTTCCATTCAGTTCGCCTCCGGACGAGGTTACAATCAGGCTTGCCGGCAATCCCGATGGCATGCCCCCCGTTCCTGAAAACGTTATGGAAGAATGGACTATTACTGAATTCGAATCCTGGGATCAATGGAGCCCCCCGATTCACCTTCAGGGAAATAACGTCTCCGTGCTGCAAAATGGCGAAAGTTACTGGTTATGGGCGATTGGCGGCGAAACGACCTGGTGCGGGTGGTGTATAAATATTGATCCGGATCTTACATGCCCGCATACATTGCGCCGCGAGGGTGAAGATTGGCTGCCTGTTGATATGGAAACAGCCAGCGCGTTTCGTATTGATGTCGATCCTGTGATTGATATAGAGCCATTTGATAATAATATTCCCCAAAATTACTCACTTTCTCAAAATTACCCGAATCCATTTAACGCATCTACAACTATCAACTACATAATACTTAAGCCATCCAATATCAGTATTGATATTTACGATTTGCTCGGTCGTCATATTGAAACGCTTCTAAATGAATATCAACAGGCAGGCGAATATCAGGTTACCTGGCAGGCCGATCGGTTTCCGTCGGGAACGTACTTCTATAAGCTACGGGCTGGCGATTATAGCGAAACCAGGAAGATGGTTTTATTGAAATAGGATAAACAATATACGCATATTTGGGCGGTCTTTGGCTGCCTTTTTACATTGCTTTTGGTCACGTTTTCGTCACACTACAAGCAAAGGTGTTTTTGCCCTCGTCCCTTACATCGCGATTCGAAAATCATAATGGTTAGATTAAAGGAGGCTAATTTAACCCGCGATGTTGTTATCGTATCTGTCTGCCACACAATGCAATACAGGGGGCGGCCTGATTTTTCCTGTAAATTTATTTAAAAAATATGAAACTTTCCTTGACAAATTACGATATAGTTAGTATACTAACTAATGGATTTAAGAAAGGAGGCAATTTTGCAACGACTCGATCCATATGAAAGCTTAGGCTTTCACTGCAATCTCACTTATAAATCCTTTGTCAGTAACCTTAAAAACAAGCTAAAAGGGACTGGCGTGACCCATGTGCAGTTCCTCGCTTTGGCGCATCTTACCGCTCTGGGAACGATGTCTCAGTCAGAACTCGCCGGCCAGCTCTTCATTACGCGGGCTACTGCTGTGAGGCTTGTGGATCGTATGGAGCGGGATGGGTGGGTTGTTCGGCGACCTGATTCGGATGACGGCCGGGTCAATCGCTTGATGCCTACAAAGAAAGCTGCTAAGGCATGGAATGATATATCCCGGGCTGGCCGATCTCTTCTGAATCAGGCATATCGTGGCGTCCATTCTTCGGAGATCGAAACCGTAAAGCGCGTCCTGGAACACGTAAGAAGGAATTTGGGTGCCTAGTTTTTTTGATTATTTAGTTAGCATACTAACAATAAGGAGAAGTGCTATGAAAAAGACGGGTACAAACAAAATGATAATGATCCTGGGAATGATGGCTTTCTTTTGCAACGGGGACAACTATGCGGCAGCGCCCCTTATTGTTGAGATAGCCAAAGATTTACATCTTGGCATAAGCCAGGCAGCCCTTTCCATTACCGCCTATATGCTTCCCTTCGGAGTGTTCACCCTTCTTTTCGGGCCTCTTTCCGACCGGTATGGAAAGGCCAGGATCATAAACATTGCTGCTTTCGGCACGGCTATATTCAGTGGGCTTGGAGCAGTGGCCAATGACCTTACTTCCCTCAGCATTATTCGGTCGGTTAATGGAGTTTTTGCGGCTGCCATTCTTCCAGTAACTATGTCGCTTATCGGGGATCACCTTGATGGTGACCCCAGGAAGGTCCAAATCGCATTGGGAAAAATATTTGGCATCATGTTCCTCGGTGGTGCGTCGGCTACAGTCATTGGTGGCACCCTGGCTTATATTGGTTCTTGGAGATTGGTCTACCTCGTATATGGATTCGCGGAACTCATTATTGCCTTTCTCATGCTGAAGATTCTGGAGAGACAGCATGGGGCCGTTTCCGCTTTTAACCTAAAAGATGCTTATAGAGATGCGTTCGCCGACAGCAGTCTCTTAAAAACAGTCGGCATCATTTTCCTAATGGGATTTTCCGTTTTCGGGAGCTTTGCCTATGCGGGAAAATTCGTAGAAATCCGAACCGGTTACAATATACTTTTGGTTGGTCTTATCCTTACCTTCTTCGGCCTGGCCACGGTTTTTGGCGGAAGGAAAGGCGGAGCATTAAGGCAAAAACTGGGAAACAAGCATCTTTTTCTCTCGGGTATTCTGGCATGTGCCTCATGGGTGTTTATGGGAGCCTGGCATTCCCCGGTTCTTCTCTCTCTTTCTCTCGCCGGATTCGGTTTCGGATTTATCATGATTCAGCCAACTCTTGTTGCCAAGGCTCAGCAACTCATGCCGAAGCGGCGGGGTACGGCTATGTCCCTTGCTTCCTTCACTATGTTCACAGGTGGCGGCATAGGCACTTTCTTAAATGGAGCGATCTTAACCGAGTGGGGTTTTGAGTCGGTTTTCGTCATTGCCGGGATTCTCATCCTCGTTGCAGGAACAAGTGCCACAGCCCTTTTGAAAAGGATTGCTCAGTCTACTCATCTCGTGCGGCAGGTTGAAAAAGATGCTGAAACCAAAAAGATGGTATTGTCGAAATAGCAACAGTAAAAACCGTCACAATTTCGACACAGTGTATTGACTTGTTGCCGAACTGATTTAAAATATGGTACTATGGATTAACGGCGGAACGACGAGTTAAACAAAGGAGATTTTTTGCGCAAAGACAAACCGAGTAAGACGGCACGTAAAGTCGCTTTGAATATTGTTACCTTAGGAGTAAAACCCGGTATGGACAAAGTTCTTCCTCCCGGGATTATTGAGGCAACAGAAGAGCTTCTCATTGCTTCCGGCGCAGCTCGTGCGACTGAAGTAAGCTTGTATCATTCCCGAAAAATGATTTCCGTTCACGCGGCATTCGATTGGATGATGCCGGGGCAGTTTGAGGCATTTGGTTACAGGAAGGCATTCTGTGAACACCAGGTAAGGGAAGGGATTGGAGCAGGTGCCACCCAGGTTCTTGTCTTGGGAGCCGGATACGATACTCTTGGATGGCGTCTGGCTCCCCAGTTTACAGGAGTCAATTTTTTTGAGATCGACCACCCAGCCACTTCCCGTATCAAAGCGAGGGGAATAGAGCGGATGGGAGGAAAGGATAATCTCCATCTGCTCGCAGAGGACCTTGGTAAACGAAAATTATTAGACATTCTTAGTGACGTCGAGTCATGGGACCAGACAGCGCAAACTATAATTATCGCCGAGGGTTTGCTGATGTATTTGCCACCTCCAGCTCCCCGGGAGTTATTTGACCAGTGTGCTGCAATCGCCGGTACCAGGAGTCGGATTGCTTTCACCTATATTGGCACCGGCGCTGATGGCCGGCCTGATGTCGGCCGTTGGACTGGGCTGGTTCTGTGGATTCTCAGGGCTGGCGGAGAACCTTGGCTCTGGAGTATTCGACCTGAGGAACTCGGTGGGTTCCTTGAAGAGAGCGGTTGGACAAACGCCCCTGAGTTGGTTGGAACAAAAGATAAGCACGGTGTGGAGTTTTTTGGTATTGCGGTAAAATAGACACGCAACGTCAGCACTAAGAATCGCAATTAAGACGACTGTAGTTTTTGCGGCCGCACTATCAACAAGAATCAATAGCTAGCTTGAAATTTTGGAATCAAAATCCGTCACAGTATAGTCACATCGTGTGTTAACTCGTTGCGAGACAATATATTATGGGGAATTCGATTTTACCCGCCTGCGGTAATTTTTCTAATTACCGAATAAACGCTTACGTCCAGAAGGCGGTGGTGCTTTGGCCCTGAATTTTGAGGTTTTTTGCTCTAACTCGCTTATTAGTTTAGAATAATCAAACGATATTGCTCCCGCCAAAGGCGTTGTACTCCAGATCCTGAACCATCGAGAAGAATTATTTATTTGCTTGTTTCTTCAGATCTTCCATTGCCTTTTTGGCCTCCTTATAATCAGGTTCCAACTTGAGGCATGCTTCGTAACACGTATAAGCTGAATCGAAGTTATTCAATTGCTCATAAGCCATCCCCATTCGCCAATAGGCGGAGGCGTGGCTCGGCAGGTTTTTTTCGACGGGGTGGTTCAGGTAATGCCGCATGTGTTCGATTGCCTCTCGCGTGGATTCTCCGCTCAATATCGCGGTTCGACCTGCCTGATAAACTATTTCGCAGTCCTCGGGTTCTACCTCCAGAACGCGCAGGTAATATGGACGGGCCTTGCTGTATTCTTTAAGATGATAATTATACATGTTACCCAGCCTGCGGAGCACATCTAAGGTGTCCCTACCGGCGGCCAACAACCGGTCGTAAATGCCTTTTGCTTTTTCATAATCTTTGTCTTTGATGGCGAAATCCGCCAGGGCCAGATAACCGCGGGTTGAATCGCGGGCGTAAATTTCTTGTAGCAACCTTTCGGCTTCGTCTTTGTCCCCGCCCGCGATGCCGGGCGCCTGTAGATTAAAATACATCAAACCTTCGAGATATTTGATGCTGTCCGGGCAGAGTTCGAAGGCCCGTTCCCAGTGCTTTTTGCAGGATTTGGCCTTGCCGATCTTGGTAAAAATCGATGCCTTTTGAGCCCGGGCACCCTGGAGATCTCCGCGCACCCAATGATACTCGCAATTATCCGGATCGAGCTTTAACGCCTTTTTCATCAAGTCGGCTGCTTTATCGACGTTATCTTGTTCATAGGCGGCCCGGGCCTTTAGATAATATGATTCGGCGGTATTCTCCGGATTGTCGGCACGAACGCAATGAATTGGAAAAGCGATAATAAGACACATCGCCAGAAGCGATATAATACAAACTGGGTTCATGGATCTATCACCTCCTTGGTCATTTAATGTCGATATAATAGTCTAATACGAGATTGCCTGCGATAGGTTTCAATAACAGGGATCTATCTCCGGCGCAGCGACATATTGATAATACACCGGCGTTATCGATATTATGATAGTCCATCATAATTGAAGCGATACTTTGTATTGTGTATCTATCCACCCAAATCCGACTATTATTAGGATTGGATCTTTTAAATAATCCTCTCAAAAAATGAGCTGTTCCCCAAGCCAGCTACCGCGGCAGTTAGAAAATTGCTCCGAAAAACCGTTTATTTTAATCACACTGTGGATTATGTCATTGCGGGACAATGACGGGATTGGATTTCGATTCCCCCCGCCTCCACCATGTTATCTTATTACAGTACAGCTGATTATACTCCGGACAGCGGTTTCGTAATCCCGGATTTTACGGTTTTTGCCCTATACCCCTCAATAACTTGGAATAACTTAAAACATTTTTGGTCCCAATTTCATCACCCCGACTCGCTTATTAATAAAATCTACGCCGGGTGTATCCATTCGTATGCAACCTCCGTCTAAAAAAATGACGATGACAAAAAGATCAAGGCACGATTATTGATAAGGAGGACGATAATGGTAATTACAGATAAGATTCAACAGCCAGAATGCAACCAGAACTGTGTCGCCACAATCAAACAAACGGCAACAATAGTAACGGGATTTGATGAAGGATTACGCGTTCATAAGGGGGATCAAGCAATCATTAAGCTCTTTAATGTTCTGCACAAACGCGCCCGCAGGCTTGTTGCCGATAAGGCAACGCGGCGCAGGCTGAATCCGCTTCTGAGGAAATTCGTCTGCAACCTCGTAATGTATTTCAAGGATGCGGGCGAACTTGACGATTTTACGCTCACGAATATTACAACTGCACTATCACTCGCAGACAGTCACGGCGAAGCAATGCATGGCACAATAGATTACAGCACGCTTATCCGACGCCCCAACCCGGCGCATCCGGATTCCGATAATTATTTCGTTGTTGGCCGAGAGGGGCGGCTGGATGATCCCGGTTGCCCGATTAAACAATTGGAAGCACGCCCCACGGAAATGTTGCAGATTCCGCAAGAACAGTTGGGCGTATTTTTCGGTTTTTACCATGCACGCCAACAGGACCCTGAGAGGGGCGCTCCCAAAATTCCCGTTGAGGATTTCGGCGACCTCGTGCCGCGCGAAATAAGGACCGATCCCGTGTTGGAGGAAGCGTTCACCGACGTCTGTCTCAGCGACGGAGCATGGGAGTTGTACCAGCGGAAGATCGCGGCTTAAGACGGGATGAGAATGGACTAACCCCTTAATTTTTGGCTGAAAATAATGCTTGAAAGATCGCGATGAATATGTTAATTTGTGAAAAGGAGTTAATTGGCGGGGATTGTATGCCGGATATTCAGTTTAATGACATATTCAATACTTACCAGAAGCCCATTTATAATTATGTCCTGCGTATGGTGCGCAATAATGATATCGCCGAAGAGCTTTCACAGGAAATATTCATAAAAACCTACAATAATTTATCATCTTTTCAGGGTAATTCCAAAATATCCACCTGGATTTATCAGATCGCCACTAATACATGTCTGGATTATTTCCGGACATCCGGTTATAAGAAGAGCAAAAGTACCGATCAGTTGGATCAGGACTTTTTTTCGGAAGAAACACAGATCGATGATGTCAGTAAGATTTTATCACTTGAAGAGGGCCTAATAAAATCTGAGATGGCCGAATGCATTCGGGATTATATTGAAAGTCTTCCCGGGGATTATCGCACTGTCATAATTTTGCATGATCTCGAGGGATTTAAAAATCGCGAAATTGCGAATATTCTGGATTTTTCGCTGGACACGGTAAAAATTCGCCTGCACCGAGCACGAAAAAAACTGCAATCTATCCTGGCATCTAATTGCGATTTTTACCGCGATAAAAACGATGTGCTTTGCTGCGACAGGAAGTCATGTAAGGATGATTGTGAGGACCAATGAATTGTGTAGAATTCAATGCAATTATAGATTCGTTTCTTGATAAAGAAATGGATGACAAAGAAGTAGCTGAGTTTGAACTTCATTTTACATCGTGTGAGAAATGCCGAAACGAACTTGAAAGTTTTGATAAATGCTCCAGAATATTACGATATGTTTTAAGGGATGTTAATCCTCCTCTATCGATAAAGGACATAGTCTTTCGTAAAATCGATAATATTCGGTAGAATATTCTTATAACCTGTTTGAAATCGGGTGCGCTTATTCAATTAAGTTTATATTATTCATAGAGATATTCTATTATTAGAAACCCCCAAAAAATTTCCATTAATTTCCTCCAAATATGTATCCTTTTTAATTTCGCTTTCGTCCAAACAAATGAAAATAAAAATAATCGATTTAAAAAAGGAATGGTGCAATGGCTGACTCTCAAGAAAAGAAAACAATAAATTCACAAGATTCACGGACAATCAATATCGAGATTCCGGCCAAGGGCTTTGAGGCAATGTTCAGGATGATGACAGGAAGCGGGTATTCTGGCAAAACCGGGTCGAGCTGTTGTGAAATGACGTCAAACAGATGTTGCCCTCAATCAGAGGAAGACGAGAAGCAAGAGTTTAAAATCGTAATAAAAAAGAAGGAGCGATGAAAATGATTACAAAGAAAAACATCGGCATGCCGGATCGTATCGTGAGAATTGCTATGGGAATAATATTTCTTTCGATTATTCCTCTGGCTTTTTTCGGTCCTAAGACACCCCTGGCATATTTCGGGTTTTTGGGAATAATTCCCTTAATTGCGGGTATCTCGGGTTATTGTCCTCCATATGACTTAATGGGGATAAATACCTATAGAAGAGAGAAAACTGCCAATTAACGATTGGGAGGTGTACTATGTTTTGCGGATCTTATTTCTGGGTAATTTTTCCGTTGGTATTTTTCGGGATGATGATTCTCTGTATGGTATTTTCAAGAAGAAGAGGACGCTGGTCTTGCTGTTCTCCGTTTGATGACAGATATGATTACGGGGAACGCATCCGAAAACTCGAGGACGAGATGGAAAGAATTAAAAGTAGAAAATAACCAATATTAAACAACAGGAACCCAATAAAATGAATTCGAACGAATCGCCTCCGGCCCGGCTTATGAAGTTCATCGTAGGCCGATGGATAAGCAAGCCGATCTATGTTGTCGCTGAGCTGGGCATAGCGGATAGGCTTGCAGAAGGCCCCAAAAGTATCCAAGAACTCGCTCAGGAAAGCCAGACCCATGCACCCTTTCTTTACCGAACGCTAAGAGCCCTTGCCAGTGTCGGTATTTTTTCAGAGAACGAAGAAAGGAAATTTGAACTTACGCCGATGGCAGAGCTCCTAAAAACAGGCGCCATGCGTTCTATGGCACAAATGTTTAATTCTGAATGGAGTGATAAAGCCTGGGGATATTTCCTGGATAGCCTGAAAACCGGGGAGACACCTTTTGAAAAGGCGCATGGAATGCCTGTTACGGATTGGCTTGAAAAAAATCCACAAGCGGCGAGAGTTTTCAATGAGGCAAATACGATAAAAGCTGCGGTATCACACCGGGCAATTGTCGATGCTTATGATTTTTCAGGGGTCAGGACATTGACGGATGTGGGCGGAGGGACCGGTCTTCTGACGGTGGAAATATTGACAGCCAATCCATCGATGGAGGGAATAATCCTTGATCTTCCTTCAGTAATTAAAGAAACAAAAGAGATAATTCGGGCGCGCGGAATTGAAAGTCGATGTCAGGCAATGGAATGCGATTTTTTCAATCATATGCCGTCGGGAAGCGACACTTATCTCCTATCCAATATCCTTCACGATTGGCCGGATGATAAATGCCATCGAATTTTGACCAACTGCTATAAGGCTATGAAGGCCGATTCAAAGCTGCTGGTGATGGAGATGATAATTCCTCCCGGGAACGAACCCTCCGTGGCCAAGCTTCTGGATCTTGAAATGCTCGTTACCACAGGCGGCCGTGAACGAACGGAAGCGGAATATAAAGAAATATTCGAATTAGCAGGATTCAAGCTTACGCGCTTAATACCCACCGAGGAAAACGTTTGTATTATTGAGGGGATTAAGGAGGATTAGCAAGTTTTGGACTACATACTATTAGGAGAAATCATGAATAACAAAAGAGACCTTACAGCTCCTTGCGGATTGGGCTGCTTCGTTTGCGATATTTACGAGGAAAACTTAACCGAAAAGACGGCTGAGTTCATACATCAGAAAATGGGTATTCCGAAAGAGGAGATTCCATGTAAAGGATGCAGACAGCAGGATGGTAAACACTTTCACCTTTCATCGGAAGGCTGTGCAACTCTCAACTGTGCCAGGGAGAAAGGAGTAGAGTTCTGCTGCGAATGTACTGATTTTCCTTGCTCCCTTCTCGCGCCGCTAGCCGACGGAGCTGAAAGATACCCACACAACATGAAACTGTTCAATCTCTGTCGAATAAAAAAAGCAGGAATTGATCGTTGGATTGAAGAAGAAGCCGGAGATATCCGGAAGAAATATTTTACATATAAATTTATTGTAGGTAGAGGACAAGAAGAATAGGAAACCGGTGATGACTGAATTGAAGTCTGATAATAATTGCATACCAGATCTCAGCAAGGGATTCTTCGGGGACCATAGATGGGAGGTGCAAGATGCCGTTTATATTCAAGGGGTATAAGGATATCTCTGAATATTACCAATTTGAATCTGTTCTGATAGTTCCGTGCAGATTTTGCCCGGCTGCAAGTTCGGCCGTGAGAAACAATGAGCCTTATATCGAGCTCTTCCGCAGATTTATGAAGACCGATTCCTATGAACGTTATATAGAATCGTTGAAATCAGGCCTGGAGAAAAAAGGAGTCAGAACCGCTGTCCTCCGGAGCAGGCTGATACACCAATTCGTTCTATGTATGTGGACCTCCAGGCGGCGGAAAAAACTTTTGAAATACGCGAAGAAATATGACGCAATGATTGTTCTGGGATGTGAGGCGGCTGTACAGACTATTAGCGATTCAGTTAACTCAACCTCTTGCAAGGTAGTTCAGGGACTGGATAGTGAGGGAATTATGAGCATTCAACCGAGATTCAGCCTTCCCGGTAACATATCACTGGAGCTGGAGAGTATAACACTCTTCTCGCCGCGGGATACGCGGCCGGTCAAAGACGGGTCTTATAGTCTAATAAAGGGGGAATAGAGTGGCTTCTGTCAGAATGATAGATGAGTCCGAGGCAACCGGTAAAACCAGGGCGATCTATAAAGATATCCGATCGAGCCTTGGCATTGATTTCGTCCCTAATATGTACAGAGCAATGGCGGTAAAACCGGATTTCCTTGAAGCGAACTGGAACAAAATTAAGACAGTCATGCAGGCTCCAGGAAAACTCGATACGCTCACCAAGGAAATCGTTGCAGTCGCTGTATCAGCAGTCATGGGATGCCGGTACTGACTCACCGTCCACACTTCCGCGGTGCGGAAGCTTGGATTGGATGACGAGGGTATTGTTGAGCTAATGGCTGTGGTCGATCTGTTCAGCGGATTAAACAAGCTGATGGATGGCCTGCAAGTTGAGATAGACGAAAAGCCATGGTATGGATGAGGTTAATCAATTTGAATGCCGTGTGCATCTCAAAAACCGTCACAATTTGGTCACCTATGAAAAGGCCGCGGTCAAGGATCACAGACAGGTGCAGACCGCAGTAATTGTAGTGCCATCTACACATAAGCGGGGGTTGAATCCTCGCTTCTCTTTTTTCCAGGGTTGGAATCCCGGAACGAACAGAATTCAGCGCGGAGTCATCTCAATCATCTAATATGAACATATCTCCTCTGTGTTCGGGGCAGAAGATCTTGGTATGGTTTTTATATTTCTCTAAAGTGGCGGCCACTTCCACTAGAACAAACTCGGTCGAATCGTCTCCCGAGGCAAGATAGACCTTGGGTTTGAGCGTCTTAACGGCATAGTTGACTCCCTCCAGGTTGATCGGAAAGATCCGGCCCAAAACGAAATTGCCCGGAAGGATCAGTATGTCGATTTCTACGCCTCTATCCCGAAGTGTATCAATCGGTTTGCGGAAGGCTTCTCTTTCAGATTCATCCCCCAACAGGTGGTTACCACCGTAATAGATCACCAGGCCGTCGGTTTTCACCAGAAAACCTGATCCCGGGGGACCGAAACCCGAAACCGGCATGGATTCCACTTCCACGCCTTGAATGGTCTTTTTCTCCCCGACGGGCAGATAGATGTATTCAGGCCCTTCCACGTCCAGGAAGTATGTGGGATTCCTACCGACCTTGTCCTTGAAGCTGTAGATAAAAGAGATGTCCTGGTGGATTTTCTGCCAGATATTGTATTGCTCGGGATGGTGATTCCGGTGATGCGGGCTCCCGGCAAAAACAATGGTGTGGCAATCGGCGATCTCGCTGAGATTGATACGCCCATTGGCCAGGCGAGGGTCCACCGGGAGACCGGCACCGGAGTTGTAGCTGTAGTTGAACAGCAGGAAGCGGTTTTTCGTTTTTACGGCATAACCGGCATCACCCATATACCAGGCATAAGCCTCGCCTTCTTTCAAGGCTTTTGTAAGGTAAGGAGAAAATCCGAAATGTGTTGAGTCGATTTCCCCCTCGGCTCCCGAGGATTTTAACAGTTTCGCCACCTTTTCGTGACCGTATTTGTTAGCGTAATCGAGGGGCGTTTTCCCGGCCGCATCCGTTTCATTTACATCTGCACCGTTATTCAACAGCGCCTCGACAATATCAAGTTGACCAAACAAGGCGGCGAAGTGCAGCGCCGTCATTTTATAGTTATTGTCCTTGATGCTCATGTCCGCATCGTTTTCCAGGAAAAGCATGGCCATTTCTGAATTGCCTTCGATGGCGCTGATGATCAGTGGAGTTCGTCCCAGTTCGGTTACGGGATCGACCTTCGCTCCCTTATGAAGCAAGAGTCTTGTTACTTCAACCCGATCCCAACGGATAGTACTCATAAGAGGGGTGATGCCGAAGGAAGTTTTGGCTTCAATGTCCGCCCCGTACTCAAGAAGGAGTTCCACTCCGTCCTTGTGCCCGGCGTAAGCCTGTCTGTGAAGAGGAGTCCAAAGAGCGCCGCTCTTAGCTTCTATATCCGCCCCGATTTTGATCAGGTATTCGACCGTTTCCCTACTACTCAGGGCTATGTGAAGCAGGGTCCAACCGCCATTTATTTTGACATCCTTCATGTCGGGATATTTCGTCAGCAGTTCCCTAAGAGTCTTGAAGTCCCCATTTTCAGCTGCCGAAAAGAGATCATCTTTGATTTTCTGTCTGTCCTGAACGCTCTCTTTCTGGGCGTTTATTGGTATTGCTGTCACCAGCAACAAACTGATGATAAGAATCGTTTCTTTCACTGTATTCGGCTCCACTACCCTTTCACCGGTATATAACCGATGAGAGCCAATCCGTCAATGATTATCGCCTCATTACTCGCCCTTTAAGCATAGTCGCTCACTCGATTTCACTGCGGCCTTTTCATAGGTGACCAGATTGTGTCCAAACCCGTGTTACGATATTCAGCGTTATTAGGGGATATAGATTTACAAAGACAGTGGTGGGGGTGCTAAACGCCCCGTCCGGCCTGTAAGTTGTTGAATTGTAATGAGTGGCCTAATTGGAGGTGAGTGGAGGGGAATCGAATCCCATTCCCCCATCGTCCCGCAATGACTTAACTTACGGTGTGATGAAATTATGACGGATTTTTATCAAGTAATTGGAACCGAATTTTAAGGATTAATGGATCGCATTATACTTGATATTCCCACCGATTAAAAAAGGCTTGCCCTCCAGGTTTTTATTGAATAAATATTACCGTATTAGACGTATGGGGCTTTATGCCGACAGAGTTTACCGCAACACCGAAAAAAGCCCCATATGACTTTTAAAATCTAAGTAATTTAGCGAGGTTTTAGGCCATGGTTAATGGATCGAATAAAAAGGCATTTGATTTTCAGAGCGAAGCACTGGACAGCTACATTGATTCGGGTGTCGGCGTAATCCATTTCAAAGACAAAGTATTTGAAATGTCTGTAGATTCTTCCCTTCAGTCAATGCTCACGGAGAGAATTAATATTGCCTCAGAATCGCCCGAGATAAAAGTACTATTAATGAAAAGCAATCATTCCATTTTGGGTGAAGAGAAAAATCATCAATATTGGAGTTGCATAATCGGTTTGTGTGATGAAACGGATTCATATGATTTCTATGGAATTACCGATCCCGCAATGGCAGTAGCACGAGTCGATAGCATGTTGAATCAGATCATAATAAAGATGCTTCGCTTTAACAAGTTCGTTATATCCGCATTGCAGGGTTCAGTAGTTACCGATTTCTTAGGCGCTATTCTTGTTGCCGACTATAGAATCGTCAGTGAAGATACGGTATTTTCCTTTCCGCACATCAAATACGGTCTGCCGCCACGGGGAGGTTTGGGTTATATCCTGCCGAAGTATGTTGGACTATCCAGAGCAAAAAAAATTCTTTTTAATGGAGAACCGCTTCAGGCGACTGAGGCCAAACGTCTGGGATTGGTGGATGAGATAGTCAAAACCGATGAATTTGAAAAAAAGTGTTTAGAAATAGCGAAAAGATATACAGTTATTCCATCTGATGTTCTGGCATCCACAAAGAAACTGCTTGAGTTTAATATCAAGGAATTAGAGGCGTTTTTCAAGATTGAATCGGAGCTAACCAACATCTATCAAATCCATCTACCATCAGATTAATAATTAAAAAGTTTTTTTAAAATAAAATAGCGGGAGAGTTATCATGAAATTGGCTTCTCTAACTTATATTATTCCAGCTGTTTTAATCAATATTACCTCAGCAGGTTTAACCCAGACCATAACTCAGGAAGAGTTCCTTACGATGTTAAAACGTGTACATCCATTGTTTGAAAAGGAGAATTTAACCGCCCGAATCGAAGAAAAAAATAAGCAAAGTCTCACCGGCGGCCAGGATTGGAATATCAACTCATCCGCAATCTTTTCACATGAGGAGCCCGCGATCGCCATTTTCGGCCCCGAAAGGACTGATGCGCTTTCGTTAACCGGAAGCGTTGATAGATTGTTCTGGAGGACAGGAGGTTTCCTGAACACCTCCCTGACATTTAATCGCGTAAATTTGAAAGTAGATCCAATGCTGGGAATACCCGATTCATATTATCAAAATCAGTTTTCTGTTTCATATGCGCATCCACTGCTTCAGAATAAGGCCGGATTTTTAAACCGGCTCCAATATAATCTAAAACAATATGACATTGATTTTGCGGGAATCCAGGCCCTGGAAAATCAAGAGGGATTTTTAGCGGAATCCGCCGCGAAATTCCTGGAATGGGTTTACCTTCATGAACAGAACAATATTATTTTAGAGCGATTAAAACTCAGCGAAGAGGCACTGGTTAACGCTACAAAGAAAAGAGAGGCAAATTTAATCGATGAGGTCGATTTGTTAAGGGCCGAGGACGCGGTTGCGATAGCCAAACAGAATCTGGTTTTAGGCGAATCTCGATTTAAAGGATTGCAGGCCGAACTGGCAGTCCTGACTCAAAACAATTCTCTCTATGATTTAAAGCCGGAGCATAATTTATATAAGTTCGAAGTTCTTCCATTACTTGAAGAGATAATATCTGATCTAAAGCAAAAATCCAGACTGATTGCTGCAATAAATACGCGTGTTAGGCAACTTGAATATTCTCGTCTGGGATTCGAGGAGACAATGGAACCGAGTCTTTCTATATTGGCTCAATTCAATTTAAAAAAAGCGGATAAAGGATTCGGCAATGCACTGGGATTGGATAAGCCGGATTTTATTGGAGGTTTACAATTTAGCCTGCCGCTCGAAAGACGAACAGCGAAATATAATATATCAAGGACGGATTTGCAGATCAGGCAGCTTGAAATGCAAAGAGAGGAGATTACGCTCGGCCTCGTTGCGGCGTTAACCAATCTCTATATTCAAATAACCGAAATGGAAAATATATTGGAACTTAACTTAGAGCAGATAGAATCGGCCAGATCCAAAACGGTCGAGGAATTGAAACTTTACAATCGCGGGCGAAGCGACTTGACTTTTGTTATACAGAGTCAGGATGGCGAACAAAACGCCAAACTGAACTATGCGGTTAACGCTCTAACGTACCATCAGCTATACCTAAGGTATCTGGCTTTAACCGACGCTATATTAAAGTAGCGTTTTTAGACAAAGAATAAGAGGACTAGAATGAAAAGCATCATACGCTTTTTTGTCGAACGCCACCTCCTGGCAAACCTGTTAATTGTTATGATACTTATACTTGGAATTTCCTCGGCGATGAGGATAAAAAGAGACGCCTGGCCGAATGTCGATCTTGACGAATTAATAATCACCACACGCTACCCCGGAGCATCCCCGGAGGATGTGGAGCTTAATGTCACCAATAAGCTTGAAGATGAGTTAAAGAATGTCGATGGTATCGACGAAATGACATCAACATCTCTTGAGAACATTTCGGTGGTTAATATTAAGATCGATCCGGATGAAAGCGATAAGGAGAAAGTAAAAAGAGATATAAGAGACGCCATAAATCGCGTTACCGACCTACCGACCGAAGTTACGGAAGCTCCATATATATTTGAAATTAAATCCGAAAATTTCGAAGTTCTCTGGGTTGGCATTGGCGGCGATATCCCCTACAGCGAGCTGCGTGAACTGGCAAAACAATTTGAGAAGAAACTTGAAAACGTTAAAGGCGTTTCAAAAATAAGCAAGACTGGTTTTCTCGATCGTGAAATTAAAGTCGAAGTTTCGAAAAAGGCAATTGAAGAATATCAAATACCACTACGAGAATTCGTTGCGGCTATAAAGGCTCGGAATATTCAGGCCACCGGTGGTTCATTTGAATCCTATACCAGCGACAAAAATATAGTCACGATGGCTCAGTTTAGAGAACCTCGAGAAGCGGGGGAGGTAATTGTCCGGTCGACCTTTGAAGGGCGGCATATTAAAATTAAAGATGTCGCAGATATCGAGGACGGTTTTGAGCCTGAGAAAACTCGCTTTCATATGAACGGCGAGCCGGTTATCGCGTTTACGGTTTATAAAAAAGGCAGCGCTGATATTATCAGGGTGGTTGATGCCGTCAGGAAACTTGTTGAGACTGAAAAAGAAAATATGCCTGCCGAAGTGAAGCTGATGTATTCGTCCGACCAGTCGCGTTTCGTGAGAAATCGTCTTGGCATTATGGCAAATAACGCCTTTATTGGATTGGGGCTGGTGTGTATTGTATTATTAATATTTCTAAATTTCCGAACGGCCTTCTGGGTAGCTATGGGAATCCCGTTAACGGTTATGGGCGTTGTTTTCCTGGCTCCGTTTTTTGATGTTCATATAGAGTTGGTGTCGCTTATCGGTATGGTTATAATAGTTGGATTGATTGTTGATGACGCCATAGTAATTGCTGAAAATATACATAGACATCAAGAGATGGGAAAACCGCCAATTGACGCCGCAGTTGATGGGGCATATGGAGTATTACGTCCGGTGACCGCTACAATCTTAACAACCGCGCTCGCTTTCGGGACGATGTTCTTTATGACCGGGATGATGGGGAAATTTGTTTTTTCCATACCGCTGGTTATCATTCTGGCGCTTTTAGTCTCCTATGGCGAGGCTATGACAATATTGCCATCGCATATTATGACAGGAATGCAAAACAGGGCCAGAAGATTGTTAAAAAAGGGTGCCAGGGGCGAAAGGAGGTCATCGGAATACAATTGGTTTAAAAAGGTAAGAATCAAATTCAGGCACTTTATAAAAAGTGTTTTAATTTTTCGCTATATCGTCGTTTTCGTATTTCTGGGTTTACTTGTGGGAGCGATATTCTATGCGAAAAATCATATGAAATTTATACTTTTCCCCGGTAACGTTTCCGATTCGTTTTTTGTTACCATAGAGCTCCCGACCGGTTCCTCCCTTGACGCAACCTCCGACAAGGTAAAGGAAATCGAAAAAATGATAAGCGCGCTGCCTGAAAATGAACTGGATTCATACTGGACCCTTGTAGGAAGCCAGGGGGGCGGCCTCGGTGGTGTCACTCCCCCGGGCGAAAGCGAAAATTGGGCTCTAATTTTCACTACTCTTACACCCTACTCAGAACGTGACAGAAGCGCGGAGAATATTGTCGAGGGCTTAAGAGCAGAAACCGATAAACTGACGGGATTCGATGCTATACGATATATAATCGAAGAGGGCGGTCCTCCCGTCGGAAGACCCATTGCGATACGTGTAGTCGGAACCGACGATGATGTGAGAACTAATCTTGCCGATTCAATAACATCCTACCTGGCATCTATAGATGGCGTATCGGATATTGATCGTGACGACAAACTCGGTAAAGAACAGGTCGAGATTATAATAAATTATCCCAGGCTGGCCGAGTTGGAACTTACGGTTGCCGATATCGCGCAGACCGTGCGTCTTGCGTATGACGGCCAGGTTGTCACCAGGGTCCGTTATGGAGACGAGGATGTCGGGTTCCGGGTTATTCTGGAAGAGAGCGAGCGAAAAAGGCCCGGGTATCTGGGAGATTTGAAAATACCCAATAAGCGAAACAGGTTAATTCCCCTGAAAAACGTTGCCCGCTTCGAGATCGGTCCCGGTCCCTCCAGATATTTTCACTACGATAATGAGCGATCTGTTGCCATTACTGCAGATTTGGCAGAAGGTGGTATAACGCCTCTTGAAGCAACTATGGCTACAATCAATAATTTTGATCTTAAAGACTATCCCGGGATGAAGTTTGTTATTGGTGGCGAAGCGGAAGAAACTCAGGACTCCGTAATAAACCTGGGTTTTACAATGATTATCGCCGCAATAGGAATTTATTTTATTTTAGTGCTGTTGTTTAATTCATTAACTCAGCCGCTTTTGGTTATGGTAGCCATTCCGTTCGGCATGATAGGAGTGATCGGCGCTTTCGCAATGCACGCTGAACCTTTAGGATTTATGTCAATGATGGGAGTTATCGGATTGATGGGAGTGGTGGTTAACGATTCTCTCATTCTGGTAAATTATATAAATGAGCGGCGCAAAGGGGAGCCTGAATCAAGGTTATTAGTGATTGTAGCTGACGGTACAGCTACGCGTTTACGACCGATAATCCTGACATCGATTACAACGGTTGCCGGCGTTTTGCCTCTGGCCTACGGTCTCGGCGGATCGGATCCCTTTATTTCGCCGATGGCTCTGGCTTTGGGTTATGGGATCTTGTTCGCTACGCCCCTTACGCTGATATTATTGCCTTGTTTATACCTTGCTCAACACGACGTTGGGAAACTCTTGAAATATATATTTAAAAGAAGCTGATAATTAGATAGAATGAGTTTGTAATGTGGTATGGTTGTGCCGAAAATGTTTTAAGTAATTTTAAGCGATTAAGGATTGTGGACAAAAAAAGCAAAGGCCGGGAGTACAGAATCCCCGTTTGGGTGCAAGTATAAATTTTTTAATAAGATAACATGGTGGAGGCGGGGGAATCGACTCCATTCCCCATATTTTCCCGCAATAACTTAACTGACTGTCAAATCAAGTATCGTTCAGTGCAACTTAACACATTGGGTGATCAAATTGTAACGGTTTTTTTGAATCAGGCTGCTACTTCTGTTTGAGAAGTAGATGGCAACCGATTCCCGGTTTCAAAGACCAATGCTTTTGATGCCGCATCGATTACCAACACATTATGTAGCCTCTGGCTGTCCGATAGAATCAGTCCCGGGTGATAGTAGATGACGTTTGTTCTCCACGTTTGTTGATTCTGACCTCAATGCTTCCTATGCGCTCGATGAAAAACTAATTGACTTATTGCAGTCTTTACCTATAATCCAAGACAAGAGTCTATATTCATTCACCTTTCTACCAGGGAAAGAAAAATGATCAATCTTGTAGAAATGATTTTGATGGGTGTTTTGGCGACCCTTTTCATGGATTTGTTATCGGTCCTTCTTGGTAAATTGAAGATCATTCACCAGCTCATTGAACCTCACGTTGTCGGACGATGGGCTCTTTATATGTTCAGGGGAAAATTCATACATAAGGATATCCGCAAAACACCGGCATTGAATAATGAAAAATCAGCGACATTATTGTCTCATTATTTGATTGGAATAGTTCTGGCGGGGATCTACCTTCTCCTGGAATTGAAAGTGCCGATAATTCGCCATCAACTGTGGATGCCTCTGATATTTGGATTAACGACGGTTCTCCTGCCATGGTTGTGGCTGTATCCAAGCATAGGGCTTGGTTTTTTGGCTTCGAAATCATCAAGAAAATCACCTTACATCGTTACCAGCCTCGTCAATCATACGAATTTCGGATTGGGGTTGATTATATGGATTGTCTTTTTTCGCCGTTTCTTAATGTGAGAAAGAACCCAACATCTTGATTCAAAACTCTCCTTGGATTCCCATTTGTCTCCCGAGATGCCAAAAGCAGCAGTGGACAGGCTCCCATTTGGATTGTGACCAAATTGTGACGGTTTTCGAAATATTATAATAAGCCACAACCCCCTCGCAATCAACTGCAGCGCTTTGTCAGGTTTTGTTATTATGTTCCAAAGTTATAACTACATTTCCCTCTTTGTGTCCTTTTTCGACATGCCCGTGAGCCTCGGCAGTCTGTTCCAGAGGATAGCGTCCATTAATGGCCGATTTTATCTTTCCAGCCAGTTGATGCGGACGTTCACGTTATGGTTGAAGAGGATTAAGCGGTAGCAGTTCGCGGCAGTAAGCGGCACCTCGCCGGCCGGCATGTTCTTGGCTTCAAACGGTTTCCTCCAGCACGTGGCAGTGAAAACCACAGTGCCCGGGCTGTTGTCCTGGGGTAGGCGGGGAATATATATTGCAATCAAAGTATTGAAATGAATCAATTAGACCAGCAGATTTTGTAAATATGCGTTTCCGCGGCATTAAATTGAACATCACGTATACCTGGCCCGTTAAGCTGCAAAGTATCTCGTATACCCTGAATCGGATATGATATCGAGTCTAAAAACGCTCCCTGATTATCGCGAGCGATGAGCGACAAATGGTTGGTATGCATCAGTTCAACGGATACGGATTGCATCCCACCCGGAAAAGTTTGTACTGGGAACTCGATCGTAAATGGCTCGTAAACATCAACAGACGAAGAAAACTCTACCCAGAGTTCCGGTAATGAATCCAGATCCCTATCTTCCAGACTTATAAGCATGGGATCACCGGAAACTGTTGGGTTGATAAAGTACAGAGGAGAGAAAGAAAAAGCAAACGTGGCAGAATCAAAGTATTGAGGAAATGGGTCTATAGTTTGAAAATTGAGACAGTTTTCAACCGATGTTCCGCCCGCGGCGGCAGCCAATTTTTGCATATTTTCACCCAGGGCAAGCATAGCCAAAAATGAAAGCGCAGTCAGCCGAAGTTCTGGTTCTGCCGCGGCGCTAATCCCCACACCTTTAACTATACCCGTTGCAGTTTCAAAAAGCGGTATCCCATACAATATATCATTTCGGTTCATCGCCTCTATGGCTGCAGGAGAGAACATGCTTATATCGATCTGTTCCGAATAAGGAGTAATCCAACCTGTCTCGATCAACCGATCGATGTCTTCAGCCAAGAAGCCCAGAAAATCGACATGATTGTATATTGCTGTTGTATTCTCCAAATCCTCTATAAAACCATTTATTGAACGATTTGAAAAGATTAACCGGATGGGTTGACCGGTGCTTGACGCGAATTCGTTAGCAAGATCGCCAACGGTCGAATCCTCCGGCGATCGATTCCACGCTCCGGTGGTAGTACCATTCGCTACAGGGCCGCTCTCCTCTTCAGGAGCACAACTACTTTGGATGAATAAAATTGGAACTATCATCAAGAGGGCTGCCGTAAGGATGGATTTTGGTTTTAATCTTCTTAGCATTGTTTTTTCTCCAATTATTTTTGATAGTTTTTAGATTTATTTCTGCACTACTTCAATTCGTGTTTTTACCTCTTCGATTTCATCAGAAAGCTCGAGTTCCCTATAAACATATAATGCCTTATTATAGAATTCCAAGGCTTTAACCAGATTTTCGTCTTGTTTTTCATTATCAAGATGTTCGTAGGCCCAACCTAAATTAAAGTTTTGGTTCGCGTAATCTAATGGGAACACGGATTTTTGTCTTATTTCCAAAGCATCCATATAGGCTCTGATCGCTAACTCCAAATTTTCTTCTTTCTTTTCACTTAGCGATAAATAGTTGTATGCACAGCCTATGTTATTTTTAAGCTGTGCATACAATCCCGGATACTGGATGACAACCAAACGATTTTCAGCTCTTTTAATAAAATACTTTTTGTTTCGGCTATTATCATTTAATATCCGACTTTGCCCATCCGGGTTTACATAAAAATCACCATTCTTGGATAGTTGAATCTGTCTGTACGAAAATTCCTGAACCAAAGAATCGGAAATCATTTTCTCATTTAAGTCGTCTTCAAATAACAACGGGATCGTAAATCTGAACTTATTCTCGAATAATTCTAAACCCTTTGTTCCTGTCTTCAATGCTTCTTCATAATATTTAGCCATATTATATGCAAACGTAAGATTGTTATATATCGCCAATTGTTCAAACTCCGAATTGTATTCCTCATATATTGCTCTGGCCTGTATAAATTTAGAAATTGCCTCCTCAGGGTCATTACCCACGGAGAGAATAAGGAACCCCAAATTATTTTTGATGTGTGCCAGTTGAAGACTATCGTCCGTCTCCTTATAATATCTAAGTGATGACTGCAGATTCTCAAGAGCCCCGCGCAAATTGCCCTCTATATAAAGCACTTTCGCCAGGTTAAAATACCCGTCAACATATTCCGGGCGCAGTTCAATGACCTTGCGGTAAGAATCTTCAGCCTCTTTTAACTTGGCTTGACCAATATATGCTTCACCCAGGCGGAGGTATTTGTCCGGCAGGGCTTCGCTTATTTCCTCAATGATTTGTTCATCCGTTTCAATAGATTCTTCAATCATCTTCTCCGCCAGGGGAAACTTTTTTTCGTAAAGCGCCGCCAGGCCTATCTCATAAGGATCGTCACTTTGTTTCAATTCTTCCTTCATTTTTTCCAAAGCAGTCAACAGTTCATCTTTAGTGAATCCCAGGCGCTCAGCCTCTTTTCCCAAGGGGTTTTCTTCCTCACGACTGAGCAGTTCTTTCTTCAACCTGCCATTCTCGATTTCCAGTTGTTGCAGTTGCCTGGTTTTCTTGCCGGTCTGCCGATCCACCATTTCCTTGATCAGAAGTTTCAATTCTTCCTTGCTCAACAGCCGGTGGTCCCCTTTGGGCAGCAATATAATTTTCACTTTCCATTCCGAGGTATCTTTGACCACAGTCCAAACACCGCGGAGCGGCTCATAAATGATCAAGGTATCGTGGTTCACCACGATGGTTTCCAATACAAATTCTACTCTGGAACCCACCCCTTTATTAAAAACAAAGCTGAATTCGCCGTTGTCGTCGCTTACCTGGCTGATAATATGGGATATTCGCACGCCGACGTTCGGCAGGGGATTGTTATTACCATCCACTACTGTTACATATATTTCCGCCTGCTGCTGCGGTACCGCAATATTGCTAATGCAGCAAATGATAGTAAAGAAAGTGAAAATATTGAGATTTTTCATGTCTAATCTCTTAGTGCGATGGTACTCGGACCGGGAAGGGTTTCTGCGGTATTCCTTCTGATCACCCCGTCTTTTTTGACCAGTATCTGTATTGTCGTACCGGCTTCTTCTTGAACTTCAATTTTGAACTCGCCATTGTCATCAGTGGTGCCGGATACTTCTTGACCCACCACAATCACTTCTGCGCCGATTACCGGGTTACCGTTTGCATCCACCACCCGACCATAATATTCGCAGGAAGTAGGGGGAGGAAAAAATCCCACCCATAAGTGGATAATTTTTTCTGGCAAATCGAGAAGCAGACCCGCCAAAACGACCGTAGCAGTAATTATAGCTACCCAGCTTTTCCACCTTTCGATCAATTTTTTCTCGGGCTTTTGAGTGGACTTTTGTCTTTTGGTCTTCATGTTGTTATCTTGACTTTTCGATTATTTATATATTTTATTTCATCGCTGTTTACCGAGGTTTGATAAATATTACTTTTTCGTCTAGAATCATAGTACTTTACCAAACTTAGGGCAATCTTACCTAAAGTATCTATTCTGGCTCCGTCGCCAGATACAATTATATTATTTGCATAAGAAAATAGATCTACTTTGCCCTAATATTCGCTGTACACAGCAAAAAAATCCGATTAATATATATTTTAAAATATGTCCCGGGTCCCAATTCCGCAAGAATTTTTTCATGATCCGCCAGGAATTCCTTCCTGACGGCCTATCACATTTCTGGAGACGGGAGGATCGAATCCCCGTTCTCCTTACCATTAATATGCTTCGCTTCAGATCCGTTTAATGTATAATCTCTTATTGGAAAAGTTCTGCCTGTTGCGACAAGGCTATAAATAATAACTCGTTGTATGGTGTTGACTTACATAAACAACGGGATTGACGAGATTCGAACTTGCTCATTTTTCCATCTTTTACGTTAATTTCAACTAATCGCATTTAATGGTATTCTACCAATATTCAATCACCGATCCGATTTTGGTGCGCTAAATACTTTGGATACCCGGTGTTGAACCCGCGACCTCGTTTTCACGAAAAACTAACAAAGACCATAGTTACCAATAAATTAATCTGGTTTAGTCTAATTTATAAGATATAAGAAATATCGTGATCAATACTTTTTGACAGTCTAATCAGGAGAAAACTAATGGCCAAATTCTTTAAAGTACAACAGTGGCGGCGGAGGTCCCAAGACGGCTTGTTTGTAAGGGGTAACTTGAAACACAACTAGCGGCGCAGGGACTTGAACCCCGGACACGAGGATTATGATTCCTCTGCTCTAACCAGCTGAGCTACGCCGCCTTTAATCTCAATATCGGACATAATTCTATCCGACCAAACTAATTTATTGCCGCAAAACCGACTGTCAAGGGAAATTGCTACGCTATCCAGACGGTCTTTATATTGACAAACTCTTTTATACCATAATGAGATAACTCGCGCCCATAACCCGATTTCTTGACTCCTCCAAATGGCAGCCTGGGATCGGATTTGGTCATGCCGTTAACAAATACCGCCCCCGATTCTAACTTGCGGGCGACCCTTTCCCCCTTTTTAATATCTTGCGACCAGACCGAACCGCCCAGCCCGAACTCGCTGTCGTTAGCGACCTTGATGGCCTCCTCCTCATCCTTAACAGCGATTATGGCCGATACCGGGCCGAAGGTCTCTTGTTCGTAAACCGGCATGCCTTTTTTGACATTGGTCAGGACGGTAGGCAGATAAAACGCCCCGGGACCGGCCTTCTTTCCTCCGCTAAGTAATTTTGCGCCCATCTTGATAGAGTCCTGCACCTGCTGGTCGAGCTCCTCCAGAAGATCCATCCGGGCCATGGCTCCCACTTGGGTATCCTCCGAAAGGGTGTCCCCCATCTTGAGCGCTTTCATTATGGATACCTGCTGCTCCTCAAACTCCTTGACCTTAGATTCGACTACGATGAACCTCTTGGCCGCGATACAGCTCTGCCCGGCGTTTATCATCCTGGCGGTAACCGACGTTTTCACGCAGGCGGGGATATCGGCGTCCTCGAGAACTACGTAGGGATCGGAGCCGCCCAGCTCCAGAACCGTTTTCTTCAGTTCATGCCCCGCTATTGATGCCACCTGCATTCCCGCCGGCTCGCTTCCGGTCAATGTTACGGCCTTTACGAGGGGATTTTTTATGACAGCTTCCACCTTACCGGCGGAAATCAACATGGTCCTGAAAGCGTTTTGCGGAAATCCGGCCTCATTGAATACTTCCTCTATGGCCAGGGCGCACCCGGGCACGTTCGAGGCGTGCTTTAAAATCCCCACATTACCGGCCATCAAGGCCGGCGCGGCGAAACGAAACACCTGCCAGAAGGGGAAATTCCAGGGCATCACCGCCAGCACCACGCCTATGGGCTGAAAAACCGCCATGCTTTTGCTGGCATCGGTCTCGATTATCTCGTCAGCCAGGAATCTCTCGGCGTTGTCGGCGTAATACTCGCACACCCAGGCGCATTTCTCCACCTCGGCGCGAGATTCCTTTATCACCTTGCCCATTTCGATGGTGATAAGCTTAGCGTACTTATCCATATTTTTACGCAAAACCTCCGCCGCTTTATGCATCAGCCTGCTTCTTTCGGCAAATGATACATCTCGCCAGCTCAGATAAGCGTTATGCGCCGCTTCAACGATCTCTTTTACTTCAGCGTCGGTATGCTCTTTATATTCTTTTATCATTTCATTGGTGGCCGGGTTTATCGCTCTCATATCCTCACATCCTTTATATCAATTTTAACTCAAATCTCTTTCCAGTTTTTCGCTGAGTTCATAATTGACTCGCGGCTGTATCGCTATCTCCACCAGGCAGAGTTTCTGCCCGGTTATCGCTTTTTTAAGGTCGCTTTTCAGTTCCTTCAATGTCTTAGGCGCATAGGCGGGTATCCCGAAACTCTCGGCGTATTTCTTGAAATCGGGATTGGTGAGCCCGGTGCCGAAGGTCTTTCTAGTGTGGCTGTACTGTTTCCACGATACCAGGCCATAATCGTTATCGTTAAAAACGATAATCGTATATCCGACCCCGATCCTTCTGGCCGTTTCGATCTCCTGGGAGTTCATCAAAAAACCGCCGTCCCCCATAACGGCCACCACCTGCTTTTCAGGTTTAGCCAGTTTTGCCGCGATACCGCCGGGCAATGCTATCCCCATGCTGGCGAACCCGTTGGATATCAGAACCGAGTTCGGATGGCATACCGGGTAATTGCGCCCTACCCACAGCTTGTGGCTGCCCACGTCGGATATCAGTATATCGCCGGGATTCATTATCTCGCGGATAATATGCAACACCCCGGGAACGGTGAAATCATCGCTGTCTTTCAGCGCGTAAGAGTCCAGGTCAGTACGGATCTTTTCCCTGATCGGTTTATACCATTCACGGTCGAATTTCAGATCACCGTTATAATCATGCTTGTTCAACTCACACAATGCCGCCGATACATCACACACGATCTCGACGTCCGGCTGGTAATACTCATACACCTCCGCCTGCTGAAAATCGATATGGATGATTTTTTTGTCCTTGTTCCTGTTCCAGAATTCGGGATCGTACTCGGCGACGTCATAACCGACCGTTATGACCAGGTCCGCCTTATCGAACGCCCTCATAACGTAATCCCTGGCCTGCAGGCCCACGGCGAAAAGCGAATGCTCCTCCATGTCGCTTACGGCGCCCTTGCCCATAAAGGTATGCACCACCGGTATGCCGGTCTTTTTGACCCATTCCCTGAGATGTTTCGACGCCAGTTTCCTGATGGCCCCGTTGCCCGCAAGAATAAGAGGCATTTTCGATTTTTTGAGCAATTCATACGCCTCATTCATCGCCTTATAATCGGGGGCGGCGCGGCGGAGCCTTTTCGGCGGAATTGGTTTTTCATGGCATTCCATCTTGGCCACGTCCTCGGGAAGCTCGAAATGGGTAGCTCCCGGTTTCTCCATTTCGGCCAGCTTAAATGCCTTGCGCACCACCTCTGTTACCACATTGGGATTCTGGATGCTGGCGTTCCACTTGGTTATGGGACGGAACATCG
>CP070742.1:3000593-3019204 GCA_020348065.1 Candidatus Zixiibacteriota bacterium | reverse complement strand
TCGCTCCGGCCGTCGGGTTTGGGGAAAGATCAAACCCGACCTACGGCTCTGACCTACCGTCTGAATTACTGAAAAGTCTTGATGTCAGGTCTCGGGGAGACCTGACCTACGGCTATGCTATTTTTTCGGGATATAAAATATTTTGGCTTCGTGGTAGCCGACCGGGAAGACGACGCCCTCCCTCAGTTCTCTGGAGCTGAAATCGAGTATGCCGTCGTCGAGAACGTCATACATCTTTATCTTCGCCGCCCTGATTCCCAGCGACGCCAGATCCACCGACACCACCACTTTCTTGGTGAAATCGCTGTTGGGCGCGGTAAACATTATGTCGGTGTTGACCATATACAGGATCACGCCCCTGTCGTTTACCTGGGCCACCAGATCCACTGTGGGATCGGAGGTCGAAACCGGCGAGGTTATCTTAAGCTGCTCGAAAACAGATTTCAGCAAATTGAGCCGGGCCGCGTCGAACTTCGGCGATATATCAAATGTGAATAAATATACGGTTCCCTTGCCGACTTTTTTAAAGACCCCCACCGCCTTACTCCCGCTTTTGGCCACGTCTTTAGCCGATCCCGTTTGCGATATAAATCCATACCTGACCGCTTTCAGGTCCGTTTTATCCCAGGTGATGTTACACGGCGACCAGGAAGGCGTGGTTGTCAATCCCAGGCCTTTGGATAGGACTTTGCAGGGCTTGAACATCTCGTTCATTTTCGGCATCAGACCGAAAAGAACCGCGTTCTTACCGCTTTTAACCGCTTCGACTATCTTCGATTGGGCCTTCTCGGACATGTATTCGGCGACGGGAATAAAATAAAGGTCCTTATCCCGGAATGCGTCTTCAGAATCCAGATCCCCGACAGAATAATCATATTTCATGTTCATTAAATCCTGCCCTAATGGATTCAGGTTTTGCGAGACCAGATCGTTAACATAAGGAAATTGCTCCGTGATACCGAGATGATGCTGCACCAGATAAGGCTTGTAATACATAATCCCGATTTTCGAAACGGGTTTCGCGGTGTTAATTCCTATATGTTCTAAAACCGTGTTAATCTTGCGCACCGTGTCGTAGTTTTCATTGACGGTGCCGTCATTGCCAAGAGGCGCGCCTATCCAATGATCCCTGCCGACAAACATGTAATGATTCATCCCTTTGAGTCCGGCCGCCAGCGAGCTTACAATAAGATATCTGTGGAATCGGGGACTGACCTCTATCTCAGGTTTTTTGGAAGTCTTATTTCCTCCATCGGTCGTCCCGCCATAGAGTTGGGGGGTCCAGGAAAAGCCTGTCTTGCTGGCCAGGTATTTCAGATTTCGACCGAGACGGCAATAATCGCTGGGATCGGGAACCTGCATGCCCACGATCATCTTCTCGCCCAGTATCCTGTCGATATCTATCGGCAGGCCGAAATCGCTGGTCCAGGGAAGATTCACCGAGAAAAAACAGCCCACGCCATGGGCTTCCAGCCTCTCTTTTATGGTATCCAGATATGTAGCCACGATAGAACCCTTGAACTCAATCCAATCGAAATACTTGATAAGATCCTCGGATCTGGCAACTTCGATGGAGCTCGGAGGCTCAACCTGGGAAAATTCCTTGATCTTCTTGCCGTAAGAAACCGGAAGGTTTTTCGGTTCCTTGTATTTTTCTTCCAGGAACGGATGATAGTATTCGGTTATGATAATATTATTATAATCCGCGGAAAAAGGATCCAGGTTGCGGCCGAAACAGACTTCGTCATCGATCTGGAGAATAAAGACGGGCCCTTTGGGAAAAATGTAATTTTGAATAACTTCGAATAATCCCGATATATACCTTTTTATATGTCCGATATATTTGGGATGCAAATAGCTGGGCTGATACCCCTCGCGGCCGTCAAGTCCGCTGTACGCTGAAACCAGCTCGCCCTCGCTGTCTCTCGCCACCACGGCCTCGTCCGTAAAAAGATACTTCGGCAAACCGCCGTTATTCCATTCCGCTTTTATCCAGGGGCCCGGCTTCAGGATAACCTTGAATCCGAATTCCCGCGCCAGCTCCAGAAAAACGATAAGGTCTTTATCGGGGCCTGTATACCCTCTGAAATCGAAATTGCCGGGATTTTCTTCATGAAGATTCCAGGGAATATAGGTGGAGATGATCTTGAATCCGGCTTTTTTAATCCGTTCAAAACAGATCGACCAGTATCTTTTTTCCACCCTAAAATAATGCATTTCCGCGGAAAACGGGAAAAAATCGTCTCTCCCGATTATAAATTTATTATCAATTATTCCTAACATAATGCTTACCTAATTTCTATTTAATAAAAGGAGTTAAACAAACCATCTAATAGTAACGAATAAGGCGTGAAAAGTCAATAAAAAAATATAACTTGCTGATTAACATGGGCTTATAGACATAATGCATTATGCCATATTACTGTCAATATGGCAGTTGAAGATGTTGAAGCATAAAAGAATCGGGTCTCCCGCTTGAGAGACCCGATTCACAGGTTTTAAGCCGAAACCAATATTTCAGCTTGCCTCAGTCCGAATTATTCCGAGCTGGGTCCTTTCTGAATTACAGCTTTGGTCTTAATCACCGATGGCGTCTCCGGCTTACCGGTATCACTGGCGGGTCCGCCTATTGGCGGGCAATCAGGACACGGAATTGGCGCGGCGCCGCCCTTGAAGTAGTTAACGCCGTAGGTAATATCGAGACCGTTGTAGTTGCAGCTTCCGTTAACATCACCGCAGTAGAAGAAGGCGTCGCAAGGAGGAATGGGACAGGAACCTAAAGGACACCGAGGATCTGCGCCGCCCTTGAAGTAATTAACACCGTAGGTAATATCCAGGCCGTTGTAGTCGCCGCTTCCGTTAACATCACCGACAACGTAATCGCAGCCGGTTAATTCCAGCATGCAGAAGGCCATGTCCACACCAAGAGGTGTCCAAACAAGCGTTCCCACGTACTCGAAGATCTGACGTGCCGAATTGCCGGTCGTATCTGGCAGTTCGCTATTGTTCCAACCGCTCTGTCCGGCGGTACCGAAAGGCATATGAGGCAACATGCTCAACCAGTAGGTCTCTCCGCCGGTCAGCGTGACGTTAACCGGTATCATCAGCCTCCAACTTCCCGGGCCATCCTCGACGTAGGAAAATTCGCCTGGAAGCAGTGACGTAGTATACACGATTCCGCCTGGAATCAGTTCCATCTGCGTACAGTCAGGATCGCGATCAGTCGGCTTGCCGCCCGGCGCAGGATAGGGTAGAGTGATTACGTCGTTGGAGTAAATGGTTACATCCAGACCAGAGTAGTCCATGGGCCCCATGACAGGACCGTTCCAATGGCCGAACCAAGCAATAACCATACCGACATCGACAGGATCGGTACCAGGCAGTACGAAGTCATCCGCGGTCCCCGCAGCCCACGAAAAGTCGGTAATGCACTGCGACGCATAATGGGCGGGCCATGGATCCGATTCTCCGTTGCTATAAATAGCGGGACTGCAGTCAGGAGGACATTCGAAGTCGGGACAGGTCTCATACGCATACCAATAACCGCCGAGACCTTCACATTCATACTCGAAATTGGTGGCGATACATTCACCCTGAATACAGCATGCGCCTGTGGGCATCTCGCACGGCACGCAGTTGATGATCAATAGATAGGGACCACCAGGTCCCGACGCCCTATCGACTCTAATGTAGACGCGCTCGCCCGGCAGGAAGCAGTTGGGATAACCGGGATCGAGCTGAGAATCGTAATTCTCGGCATCCGGGAACGTCCCGAAGTAATCGTCATTACTCGCGACTAGAGTTAGATTATTACAGTCGGATCTGAACAGCAATACGCGCGAATCCAAACTATCGCCGTAAGCATACTGGCCGGGAGTGTCGTTGGCGAAGACCCTGACATGAACACCGTAGGTGGTATCCTGCGGAAGATCGATGTAATACCAATCGTCATCGGTAGTCGTGTCGATATCGCCGCAATAGGCGTTTTCGCATAGGGCCTCAACCGCCGTTGAACAGGCATCGTTGGGTTCAATGTCGATATTGCCGCCGGGTCGCTTATTATCGGGCGGTAGGAATAGCGGCGGTTCGTCCACACATGACCAGACCGGAGCCGGAAGCATGCAGAAGGCCATGTCCACGCCAAGAGGTGTCCAAACAAGCGTTCCCAGGTACTCGAAAATCTGACGTGCCGAATTGCCGGTCGTATCTGGCAGTTCGCTATTGTTCCAACCGCTCTGTCCGGCGGTACCGAAAGGCATATACGGCTCCACGCTCAACCAGTAAGTCTCACCGCCGGTCAGCGTGACGTTAACCGGTATCATCAGCCTCCAACTTCCCGGGCCATCCTCGAGATAGGAGAATTCGGCGGGAAGCAGCTGAGCGGTGTACACGATTCCGCCCGGAATCAGTTCCATCTGCGTACAAGCAGGATCGCCGTCAGTCGGCTTGCCGCCCGGCGCAGGATAGGGCAGAGTGATTACGTCGTTGGAGTAAATGGTTATATTCAGACCAGAGTAGTCCATGGGCCCCATGACAGGACCGTTCCAATGGCCGAACCAGGCAATAACCATACCGACATCGACAGGATCGGTGCCGGGCAGTACGAAGTCATCCGCGACTCCCGCAGCCATTGAAAAGTCGGTAATGCACTGCGACGCATAAGTGCCGGGCCATGGATCCGGTTCTCCGTTGCTATAAATAGCGGGATCGCAGTCAGGAGGACATTCGAAGTCGGGACAGGTCTCATACGCATACCAATAACCGCCGAGACCTTCACATTCATACTCGAAATTGGTGGCTACACATTCACCCTGAACACAGCATGCGCCTGTGGGCATCTCGCACGGCACGCAGTTGATGATCAATAGATATGGACCGCCAGGTCCCGACGCCCTATCGACTCTAATGTAGACGCGCTCGCCCGGCAGGAAGCAGTTGGGATAACCGGGATCGAGCTGAGAATCGTAATTCTCGGCATCCGGGAACGTCCCGAAGTAATCGTCATTACTTGCGACCAGAGTCTCACAGTCGCTTCGCAGCATGTATACCCGCGGATCCAAACTGTCGCCCTGAGCATACTGGCCGGGAGTGTCATTGGCAAAAACCCTGACATGAATACCGTAGGTGGTATCCCGCGGAAGATCGACGTAATACCAATCGTCATCGGTAGTCGTGTCGATATCGCCGCAATAGGCATACTCGCATAGGGCTTCAACCGCCGTTGAACAGGCATCGTTGGGTTCTCTGTCGATATTGCCGCCGGAAAGTTTGTCGGGAGGCAGTATGTACTGCGGCGGTTCTTCATAGCAATTCCAGATGCTGTCTTGCGGAGTCTCGCTGACGTCAATGGTAAATTCGAATTCGATACCGAAGTCGTCTGCATCCACAGCGAAAGCAGGCCAGTAAACCGTGGCCGGTCCCGGATAGGCATTGAATGACATTTCAAAGCCGACATATCCGGTGGATGCGCATAAGGGGAAGTTGTATGCATCGCAAAATGTGAAGGTAGTACAGGCGCAATCCGGCATAAGCAACGGGCCTACGCTCCATAAATTAACTCCCGTGGGACACATCTCGATATCGATATCGTTTTCCGCGTAAGGCAGATCGAAGGTATACCAGACGCCGCGCCAATCGAGCAGGCCGGGGCAATCTAACGAAGAGCAGTAGGTCGTTCCGGTATCCACTATCGGATAAACTCCGCCGAGGTTGGCGGCGTTGGCACAATCGGCATTAGACGGCGTTTCATCGCAGCAAAGCAACGAGAGATGGTAAGAGCCGCTGGACCAACGACTATCGGTAAGAATAGCGTATGTGCCGGCGCTGAGGTCCATTACGATCCTGGAAAAGGCATTGGTGGGGTAATCGATATCATCATTGGAAGCAATCATTGAGTCGCAAGGGGCTTCCCAGAGTTCCAGGTAGGTATCAGTCATTGAGCTTATCATGCAGTCACCGCCAGTAGGATGAGTTTCAATTCTTACTTGCATGGCGGAAGATAGCGTGAATGTATACCAGTCCTCGTCGTCCTGACCCGCGGCTAAGCTGGCGCACCAGACGGTATCGCCGCAGGCGACCGGGTCGGCCATATGGCAGGAATCGTTCGGCTCGGACTCGGGCACCTGGCTGAGAGGCATCGGAATCTCAGCGCGGGGCACTGCCAGGGAAAGCAGTTCCTCGTATTCAGACCTTTCGTCAGGGCTGATTACGCCGTCGGCCTTGATTTCCTTCATTCTCTCGCTGGAGGCCCGCTCTCCGGGACCAGCGGTCAAGAACGGGATTTTATCCGTATCATCCCTGGCAACACGGGCCGCTTTTTCTCCCCTGATTGTCGGAATCGCCGATTTTGCCGGTTCCAAAGACATTAAGGTAGGAGTTAATTCGCCCGTGGATTCCAGAAGTTTTTCCCTGGTAATCGTGCTGGCGGGTTCACTCACCTTTTGACTCTGGTATACGGGAAGGCTTCTCCTGGCCTCTTGCACGTCGGTTTCGACAACAGCTTTTTCCTTTTCAATCGCAGGGGCTTTTTGAGTTATTTGCTCTGAGTTCAACGTCGGAGCTCTCTCGTCGCTGCCAGCGATTGAAACCATCCAGACCAACGCAACGACTAAAAGTAAACACAAGGGAAAGAATTTTTTCATATTTTCTTCTCTCCTAAGCTACCAAATTAGCTTTAAAATAGTACTTCAAATTAGCTTTAAAATAGCGCTTGATTAAATAAACCCTGATTTCCCTGATACGAAAGTTAATGATCAACATGGGTGTTAACCCTTCTATGTTTCTCTAAGCAAACACCTCCTTTTAAGTCGGTTTACCTCGACGTCTAAACCATTGAAGATATTTTGATGTTAATTTATCCCGGTTGTCGACCAAAGGGGAGAACCTCTCTCCTCTCTTTTGATGAAGTATTCTTAAGCAGAACTTTGTTTGCTTCTCCAATCCTGATGTTAAAAACAAGACACCCGATTAAAGCAAGCGGTCTCTAA
Source organism: Candidatus Zixiibacteriota bacterium (assembly GCA_020348065.1). GTDB lineage: Bacteria > Zixibacteria > MSB-5A5 > UBA10806 > UBA10806. Next base: position 3,012,218 of record CP070742.1, on the reverse strand, counting down.
CCCTTTAATATTATAACCTCCAGCATATTAAATGTCAAGCAAAATGCTCCATTTTTATGCCACAAAATACAACAACGCTAAAGGCAAAAAAGTATGATATTAATCACAATTTCCCGCGAACGGCGGATCGCCGCCTTTGAAGTAGGAGACCAGATAGGTGACGTCCAGACCGTTCACCGTGCATGAGCCGTTAGCGTCTCCCCCAAGATAAGGATCGGGCGGGGCACCGGTACCTTTAAGATAATTTACCAGAAATATGACATCGAGCCCATTGACCTCCCCGCTGTTATTGGCGTCGCCGGGGAGGTAAGAGGGACCTGTATAAGTAGTATCCACCTCGGTCCGGGATTCGTAGATTTCGGCAAACGGTTCCTGATTCCCGGCGTTATCATAACTCCTTGTTTCATAATAATATATATGTCCATGGAGGCCGGTGAAAACCGAGTCTGATCCCGAAAAACCGACAATCCAGTCAGTCCAGTTGCCGGTTTCACCATCTTTATAACGAACATCATATACGCCGCTTATTCCGGAACCGGAATCAGCGCCCTCCGACCAGGAGACTGTGAAAGATAATTCACTACTTATAGCTGGAGAAGAGGTTTCGCAGCCATAGGGCGGCGAATTGTCATAAAACACGCTATCAGAGGCGGAGTTTGCATAGGAGACATTACCCAAACCATCAACCAGCCAGAGATGGATCGGATAGGTTCCGGTTGAAGCGGCCACGTAATTACCCGGCGGCGCATCGAAGTGGCCGGCGGTGTCGTAATCGCCTGAGGGCGCCTCGCCTATTTTATAGAGGGCCATTGCGATCCCTGAAGAATCCGCAGGATTAGTCCAATCCATGGTGAAATTGGGATCGGCGCTCCAACCGTCGGGAAGCGCGCTAAAATCAATCGGTATATCCGGGGGAGAATTGTCTATTCCGAACGTTCCCGTAATCGAATAGGCTACATTTTCCGCGTTATCCCGCGCCAGGACTCTCCAGTAGTAGCGGTAATTGGAGGGCAAATCGAAAGATGGTATGTAAAATGTATTCAACGTCGAATCTTCGAGAGCCAGCGGATAATCGAAATTGTTTTCATCATCGACCTGAAGGATATATTTATCCAATCCCGAGCCGTTATCAGTTGATGGTTGCCACTCGAATTGCGGCCTTTGATCTGCTATCCACACTTCCCCTGGAGAAATCAATGCGGGAGTCGTTGGAGGGGTATTATCGAACCTGAAATACTGCACGGGTGCGAAATCGGACCACGCCGTACCGTTTCCCGCGCGGACTTGCCAGTACCAGGTTCCTTCGGATTCCAGGCTGTCCGGGGAAACTAAAGTCGTGTCAGCGATCGTGGAATCGTTAATCAAAGGATCGTTGAAGAGCGGGGAAGTATCCAGCATCAGATGATATTGCGTAGCGCCATCGGACGATCCCCAGATAAATTCGGGGTAGGGATCGCCGACGTATTCATTTCCTACGGGGAAAATCGGATCGGGCGTATCGATTATTCCCCCTATTTGCAGCAGAGTATTATAGGCGTTGATCCTGCCGGATCCCAGCAAACCGGCGTATCCGGGATTCAGAGCGTCGATGTTATCGGCGTTATCAATAATCAGCGCCCTGACCTGAGAGTTGGAGAAAGTGGAATCAATAGCATAGATAAGACCGGCCAGACCGGTAACAAACGGCGCAGCCATCGAGGTGCCGTTAAGATATTCGTAATCATTATTAAAAAAGGTGGATCTTATGCTGACGCCGGGAGCGCTAACCTCGACCCAGGTTCCATAATTTGACCAACTCGCTTTATAATCGGAGGCATCGGTTCCGGCGACGGCGAGCACGTCGCTTCGTGCTCCAAGATAACCGGCTGCCGATACGCCGTCATTTCCCGCGGAAGCAACGATAACGACCCCGTGATTAATAGCATAATTGGTGGCTGAAGAGAGCAGGTTGGTGGAGCCCCAAGAGCAATTAATCACTTTAACTCCTTTATTCACCGCATAATAGAAACCCGATGCGCAGAAATCCATTCGCACATATCCGATACCATTCGTAGCCAGCCATCCGGTTCTGAGAGCCATTATCCTGCAATCAAACCCGGTTCCCGCCACACCGCGGCTATTATTCGTTTCGGCCGCCGCGATTCCGGCAACATGCGTACCGTGACCGCTGAAATCCATTGGATTATTATCCGGCGTTTGATCGTCTTCCCCGGGCCAGCCGTTAACGCCGGTGACCCAATCCCAACCGCGGTAATCGTCAATATAACCGTTGGCGTCGTCATCGATTCCTGTCGTACCGTTCCATTCCGCTTCGTTTATCCAGATATCGCCGTCAAGATCAGGGTGGTCCCAGTCCACGCCCGTATCCGGGATACCAAGGACCACCGACGGATGCCCATGAGTAATATTCCACCCGTTATAGGCATTTATCTTTAAAAGACCCCATTGAGTCGTAATATAGGGATCGTTCGGAATGAAATTTATTTTATGTATTCCCACGGGTTCGACATGATCCACCCAGGACAGCTTTTCATAGGAGGAAAGGACTTCCTCGAGATCATAATTATCATTAAATGTAATGGAATAATATCCCGCCATAGCGGGTTCATCATGCTCCTCCGCTTTCGGAAACAGAGGCCACATGTAACTAACTCCGAACAGTTTATTTAACCGATTAACTTCTTCAAACTCTGTGGAGACGTTACTATTAAGAACCGAATAGTCGATGGGGGAAATATCCGGTTTAAAAACAACGACTATGGCATTCGGCGCGTAATTTACGTCGGGCTGAAAATAATCAGCCGCATATATCGGTAATGAAATAATCAGAAAAACGGATGATATCGTCAGGCCCCCTCCGATAACCTGTTTCACGAATGCTCCTCTCCTCGCTTCTATACCGACCCCACAATCAACAAAAGTCGTTAATCGTTTACTTTAACATAAACAATTTAATATTTGCCGAGACGGTTTCGCCGCGCAGGCGAGCAAAATAGATCCCGCTCGAGATCCCGTCGCCATAATTGTCGGTTCCGTCCCATACAATCGCCCCGCCTCCAGAGGACTTATAGCTTTTTATCAGGGTTTTCACTTCCCTGCCGAGAATATCAAAAATAACCAGGTCGTAATTCCCGCTATAGGGAAGTTCGTAGCTTATGGTTACAAGACCGTTAAACGGATTCGGATATCCGTAGATAGATATCCCGGATGCCCCGGGCTTTTCCAACGATGTTTTTTCAGTAATATTTAATCGATAAGCGGCGTCAGCATCGAATCCCGAACCGTTGGAGAATTCAGCCCTTACGATTCTAAAAGCATCATCACTCAAACCGGATTTCCCATCAAAATAAACCGTGAACAAGCCGCCCTTCACGAACGAAGAAGCGATTCCATTCCAGTTAAAAACGGCCACCATAAGCATTCCGTCATCAAACGCCCAGCTCAGTTCGAGATTATCAATCGAATCATCTAAAATAACCGATTCTATTTCCGTATTTTCGGGATCGAATTCGATTCCGAAATATGCGCCTCCCAGCGGTTCCTGACACTCAACATCTACGGTAAAACTTGATTGCGAGTCAAGTCCAAACATATGTTTGCTCCGGACGGCGCGATCCATACTATCTTCGGAATAAGGACGGGTCCCGGGGACATTTGAAATGCTGAGCATGGTATCGCCGGAGATCACTCCCAGCAGATATACAAGATCCGCAATAGACGCCTGAATTCCATCGCGGTTGCAGTCGGAGTTGGCGTATTGGCGGCGCGTAAATTCAATTTGCCCCATGAAATAATTTATAAACGTAATGGCGTCTCCAATCTCAAAGGCGAATCCGTTGACGTTGATATCACCGTAAAGCGGGCTGATTATGAGCACATCACCCCGAACCAGCGACAGCGCGGGAGGGACAATCCAATTGCCGTTTTCAAGCAGTAAATTGTTATCGGGATAGGGAGTTACCGGATCTTCAAAAAATGTAAAATGAGTGAGCAGATCGTAGCCGATATCCTCGGTTGTAACCCGGCATTGTATCCAGGCGATAATGGTATCGCCCTCAATCGGAGGAACCTGAGGGGGCGGCGGAAGATCGGTATAAAGGTTTATTCCGATGTGACCGGGATACGTGTGGTTAACAACAAAGCTCTGGAAAAACATATTCGGAGCTATATGGAAAGGCGTCAGCAGGCTGGGATCATACGCGAGAAGAATATTAACGCCAACCGTCGGTTGCGAGACATGCGCATAAATCGGAATCAACAGATCGGTTTCACCGGGAAACGCCTCGACCATGGGTCCGAAATCAATCTGATAGGTTTCCGTGATAACGTTCGGCATTTCGTACTTATCGTTTGCGAAGGAAACCGCTCCCGTCAAAAGAGCAATTATCGTTATTTTTACAAATACGCTTCGCATAATTACACCTATCCTGTAAATTACCTCATCTAAACTTTCCTGTCTCGCCAATTTTACTTCCCATGTACCCGCCTCCGGGAGGAGCGGCAGGAGGAGGAGGCGGGCCGATGCCCTTGAAATACGCGACGAGATAGACTACATCGAGACCGTTGGTCATGCCGTCACCGTTGGCGTCACCGGCTTCCATAGGATCAGGAGGCGGTCCGCCCTTGAAGTAACTGACCAGATATATAACGTCTAAGCCGCTGAGATTGCCGTCGCCATTGGCATCGCCCCTGATATAAGTCCTAACCGTAATATTTACGCGCAAGGTATCCGTTAGAAGCGAATCATCGGTCGCAACCAGAGTTACGATATGATCCCCCCCCTGGTCATAGGTTGGCACCCAGAACAACGAGGCAACGCCACCCCCGGAATCGGTAAAAACCATTCCCGTCGGGAGCGTATCGACGTAGGTGATGGTAATGGGATCGGCTTCGGGATCGATCGCTATTATCAATAGATCCAGCGTTTCCGTAGCATTAACTACCTGATCCGGTACAGGATCGAAAATCGGCGGATGATTCCCGGACGTAATTACCTCGATAGTCACAATCTGCGAATCCGCGAGAGACGGATCCATCTGATCGGTACACCCGAATGTAATGAAGTATATGCCTATATCATCGAATCTCGGCCGCCATTGGAAAAGGCCGGTGCCGTCGCCATAATCGGTAAACACGGCTGAATCCGGTACATTTCTCTGGAATAATGATGGGATCGTGGAATCCGGATCAAATGATATTACCGGAATAGAAAGCAGGAAACCGTCTCCGATTATTGTGTCGGCAATGGGATCGAGAACCGGGGCTCTATTGACATCGAGCACCTCCAGCTCAACGATATGAGTAACGAACAGAGTTGGATCTAGGCTATCGATAGCCAGGAATTTGGCCGTATCCAATCCGGCCTGGAAATAATCAGGGATAAAGGTGAATGTTCCGGTGCCATCGCCGTGAGTTATGAATGTCGAATTTCTCGGCGGCAAAAGCGCTACCAGGTTTGGAGTGGTGCTGTCGGGATCGCGAGAAATTACGTCAAATATCAGAGTCTCGCCTTCATTCAGGGTGAACGGCCCGACAGGTTCGATTACAGGCACCCGGTTGACATCCGTGACGGTTATAGTTACAATAGTGGAATCCGCTATAGCAGGATTTTCCGAATCGATGGCGAGGAATGTAATTGGATATACTCCGGACTGGAAATAACTGGGAGTGAATACAAAATAACCGGTACCGTTGCCGGAATCCGACAATGAGGCGTTCTCCGGCAAGTTATGTACGTCTAACGTCGGTATCGTGGAGTCGGGATCGGTAGCGTGAATCAGGAATTCGACTATGCCGCCTTCCGCGATTTGCCTATCCAGCAAAGAGCCGAGTTGAGGTGGCTGGTTGCCGGCCTCTACAACGGTTAAATCGACATATTCGGAATCGGCCGCTCCCCCGACATCGGTAAAGACAACAAGCATATCATACACGCCGGACTGATTATAAAACGGCTCGAAGTGTATTGAAGAGCTGTTGTTTGACGAATCCTTAAATACAAGGTTCCAGGGAATAGACCCTTCCAGAGTAAAAGAACCGTATGTCGAATCGGGATCGGTGGCGGTAATGTAAACATCCAATATTTCGCCCTCAACCACGCTCAAAGGACCGATCGGATTCAAGGTGGGAATTTGATTACCCATTTCCACCACCTGAACCAATGTTGGCTGAGTAACTGTCAGATCGCCGTCGCTGGCCGCAAAATATATTACGTAGATTCCAGATTGCGTGAAGTCGGGATAGAACGTAAATCGCGCCGTGCCGTTACCGAAATCCTCGAACTCCGAGCGAGCGGGCAAGGGATCGGGACAATCGCAATTGATGAACATAATTATCGAATCGCCGTCGGGATCGGTGGCGGAAAGATCCATTACCAGAGTAGCGCCTTCGTTAACAACCCCCGGAGACGGAGGAGGAAAGACCGGAGCGCGGTTGGTTTGATATATGTCAAAGTATATCCAGCGCATATCGGATAATGGAGGATCGTCGCTGTCGGTTGCGATAATTAAAGCCGAATCGGCGCCGACCTGACTGAAATCCGGATAGAACGTCAGAAGGCCGGTGCCGTTGCCGGTTACTCTGAACTCGGAATTCAAAGGCAGGTAGCCGTGCGAAAGCGCTATTGCACCCGGCTGATAGTCGGAGGAATCGGTAACAAGTATCGAAATTATAGTCGTATCCCCCTGCGGTATTGTAGTATCACCCGTAAATGTTATATGGGGCGGGAGATTAACGTCTGTAATCGTAATCAAGACGTCTTCATAGTCCGCGAATCCGCCGTCATCGACCGCGGAAAATCTGACGGTATCAAGGCCGGCGTCGTAGAAATCGGGATAAAATACGAATCGTCCCGTCCCGTCACCATAGTCGACGAAATAGGATGAATCGGGATTTCCAGATACATAGAGATACGGTATAGCTCCTTCGGGGTCTATGGCGGAGACATCGACTACCAGGCTGTCACCCTCGGGCACGGTTTGGGGTCCGATAGGATCCAGTACAGGAGGTTGATTACCTTCCTCCGCCACATGTATGAACGTCGTAGCGGAGTCGTATTCTATGCCATCGAATGCGCGGAAAGTTACGGAATAATCGCCGGACTGAACATAGCTGGGTGAGAAGTTGAACAATCCGGTACCGTCGCCGTAATCCTCAAATGTCATGTTTTCAACCAGCGAATCAGCCGATAACACCAGCGAATCATTATCAAGATCGGTGCCCAGTATGGGAATATCAAGCACATATCCTTCCGTGATAAAGTAAGCCGAATCAATCGGCGCAAGTTCGGGCGCTTGATTACCGGCCTCGACAACGTTAATCTGCACGAACTGGGTATCAGCGTCAACGCTATCGGTTACAGCGAACGTAACATTATAGATACCGCTCTGCGTATAATCCGGCATAAATTGGAAGAACGCGGAACCGTTTCCGGAATCCACGAAGGTCATGTTCGCGATTAACGGTTCGGCTGTCATCGAGATGCTGTCGCCGTCAAGGTCGATCGCGCTAATATTTATACCCAGAGAATCGCCTTCATAAATGGTCGTATCGCTTATAGGGCTCAACACAGGCGGCTGGTTGACGTTGTTGACCACGATTTCGACATTTTCCGAATCCGCGAGATCGCCGTCAGTGGTGATAAACAGCACATCGTAACTTCCGGACTGGTAATAGTCGGGATTGAACGTGAACGTGCCCGCACCATTCGAAGAATCGATAAATACTGAATTAACCGGCAATCCAATGGCGTCCAGGGCCGGCGGCGGGCCGTCTATATCGCTGCCGTAAACATTAAACTGTAACTGCTGGCTTTCATTTACAATCCGAGAGCCGATAGGATCCAAAACCGGAGGCTGGTTGCCGGCCTCAATTGTGGTAATCTGGACTTTCAGCGATTCCTCAAGAACGCCGTCGCTGGCGATAAATATCATTGTATCCACGCCGGACTGGGTATAGCTCGGACTGTATTCGAAAAGCCCGGTACCGTCGCCGCTATCGGTAAATGTTGAATTAAACAGCAGGAAATCGACGGAGAGAGATGGAATAAGACCTTCGGGGTCGGTCGCCCGCACGGTAAAGAAAAGGCTGCCGCCCTCCACAACCTGCTGATCGGGAACGGGATCGAATACCGGCCGCAGATTGACATCCAGAACCGTTATCTCGACATATTGAGAATCGGTCAGCAAACCGTCATAAGCGATGAACAATACGTTATAAACGCCGGCCTGGGTATAATCGGGCATGAACTCCAACAAGCCTGTTCCGTTTGACGAATCGACGAATGAGGCATTTACAGGCAGCGAATCGGCGAACAACGATGGGATTGTGCCATCCGGATCGGTAGCTGTTACAATCAGCTGTAATATTTCGCCCTCGTTTACTGTCTGCGGATCAATCAGCGCGAGTTCCGGCGGCAGGTTAATATCATAAATAGTAATTTCGACATATTCCGAATCGGCGATAGAGCTGTCGGCGGCGATAAACAGGACCGTATCGACCCCGGCCTGAGTGTAATCGGGATAGAAATCGAACCAGCCGGTGCCATCGAAATTATCGACAAAGCTGGCGTTGGCGGGTAGATTGACAGCGGACAGAACAGGAATAGTACTGTCGGGATCGGAAGCTGATACGGCGAAAGACAATGCATCGCCTTCGTCAACCGATCGCGGCCCGATATCGCCGAGTACGGGCGGCTGGTTGCCGGCTTCTATTACTGTTATTTCCACATATTCGGAATCGGAAAGAGCTCCATCGGTCGCGATAAACAGAACCGTATCAATTCCGGATTGTATATAATTCGGCGTGAACGTTAACAATCCACGACCGTTGAGCGAATCTTCAAAAACTGCGTTAACCGGAAGCTGTTCCACTGAAAGTTGCGGAATCGTGCCGTCCGGATCCGAAGCCGAAACAAGGATCTGCAGGATCTCCCCTTCGGTGACGGTTTGCGGGCCTATGGAATCGATCTCGGGCGGAAATCCGAAATCTATGACAGTTATTTCCACCCAGAGAGAATCATACAGTTCTCCATCGAAGGCGCGGAATAATACCGAGTCCATTCCGGCCTGCGTGAAGTCGGGATCGAACACAAACAATCCATTACCGTTACCCGAATCGGCAAATGAAGCATTGGGCGGGAGATTCAGACCCTGCAGCGCGGGCGTCGTACCATCGGGATCAGAGGCGGACACTACGAACTCGAGATGCTCTCCCTCGATGACTGTCTGCGGCGGGATCGGATCTATCACCGGCGGCAGGTTTCCTACGTCAAATACGAATACATTTACAACCTCGGAATCGGCAAGAACCCCGTCGGAGGCAATAAATGTTACGACATATGTGCCGCTTTGAGTATAATCGGGCGAGAATGTAAAGAATCCGCGTCCGTTCAGACTATCGGTAAAAGAAGCGTTTACCGGTATGTTTATCGCGCTAAGGGCGGGGATGGTAAGATCCGGATCGGTAGCGTTCACGATAATGCTGACCGTCTGACCCTCGAAAATCGATCTGTCGTTTATAGGATCTATGATCGGCGATCTCGGTGTGTCATTGACCGTAATCTCGACGGTTTCCGAGTCGGCTAAAACCCCGTCTGAAGCGATAAATGTTACATAATATAAGCTGTCCTGGAAGTAATCCGGGTCGAATCCGAAAACCCCGGTACCGTCATTATTATCCACAAAGCTGGCGTTGGGAGGAACATCCAGAGCCGTTAAAACCGGAATCGTTCCGTCGAAATCGGACGCCGCGATATCCAGTATCAAGGAACCCCCCTCATCAACTGCCTGCGGACCGATAGGATCGAGTTCGGGAGCCAGGTTTATATGATTTACCGTGACGTCAACATATTGCGAATCGGCGGCTTCACCGTCCGTGGCGTAGAACAGAATCGCATATAATCCCGATTGCGAGTAATCGGGCAAAAATCTGAAGTCTCCGGTACCATCTCCTTTATCCATAAACGTAGCGTTGGCAGGGAGGCTATCGGCAACCAGCGACGGCACTCCATCCGGATCTGTTGCTGTCACGGTGAACAATAACGAATCGCCTTCGGGTACAGATTGCGGCGTAGCGATGGAATCAAGTACCGGCGGAAGATTGACGTTAGTCACCGTAATATCAACAAGTTGGGTGTCGGCAAGAGCGTTCGATGTGGCTATAAACCTTACCTGATGGACGCCAGCTTGGGCATAATCGGGATCGAAGGTTAAGCCGCCGATGCCGCCGGTGGAATCAACAAAAGCCATATTGGACGAGGTGAACTCCGCTGTCAGAGTGATTGTATCACCATCGGGATCGTAAGCGGTCACCCGCAGATCGAGATGATCGCCCTCAGCAACCGCAGGAGGCGCGATCGGGTCAATTGAAGGCGGCAGATCAACATTGCCGACTGTTATATCTACAAGCTGAGTGTCAGCCAGAGCATTGGACGAGGCTATAAACCTGACCTGATAGAAATCAGCTTGCGTCGAATCGGGATCGAACGTGAATCCTCCAACTCCGCCGGTTGAATCGACAAAAGCCATGTTGGCAACCAACAGGCCGGCAGTCAGTTCTATGGAATCGCCATCGGGATCTGTAGCAGTCACCTGAAATTCAAGATGTCCACCCTCAGGTACACTCTGAGGCGGGATATCCGTTAATACCGGCGGTAGGTCTACTTCAGTCACGGTTATATCCACAAGCTGAGTGTCAGCCAGAGTATTCGATTGCGCGATAAATCTGACCTGATGAACGCCAGCCTGCGCATAATCGGGATCGAAGGTCAAACCCCCGACACCGCCGGTGGAATCCACAAAAGCCATATTGGCCGAGGTGAACTCCGCGGTCAGACTGATTACATCACCATCCGGATCGGTAGCCGTTACTCTCAAATCCAAATGATCGCCCTCGGCAACGCTCTGAGGAGATATTGACGCCAGCTCAGGCGGCAAATCAACATTGGTTACCGTAATATCGACCAGCTGGGTATCCGCCAGCGCGTTGGATTGCGCGATGAAGCGAACCGGATGAACGCCCGCCTGCGTATAATCCGGATCAAAGGTCAAGCCTCCCACTCCTCCCGAGGAATCGGCAAAAGCCATATTCGCAGAGGTAAACTCCGCTATCAGAGTGATAATATCACCATCCGGATCGGTAGCGGTCACCCTGAGGTCAAGATGATCGCCCTCGATTACCGTGGGCGGTGTAATCGGATCAAGCTCGGGGGCTCGATCGGTATTACTTACATCTATATCGACATATTGCGAATCGGCGAGATCGCCGTCAGCAGCTATAAACAATACCTGATAAGCACCTGCCTGGTTATAATCCGGCGCGAATTCAAACAAACCGGCACCGTTGCCGGAATCAGCGAATACGGCATGGGGCGGGAGATTTTCGGCGGTTAATACGGGTATAGTACCATCGGGATCGCTCGATGTGACGGTTACCTGCAAAAGAGAACCCTCGACCACGATCTGTGGTGAAGGAACGGTATCCAGTACGGGCGCAAGATTCGTATTGTTAACGGTTATATCGACGAGCTGAGTATCGGCCGCGATACCGTCGGAAGCTATAAATCTAACCGTATCCGATCCGGCCTGAGTGTAATCAGGAATAAATTCAAACAAACCGCTGCCGTTAAGG
>CP070742.1:2978484-3000493 GCA_020348065.1 Candidatus Zixiibacteriota bacterium | reverse complement strand
CACAAGCTTAATCCGCGATTGGTTTACGCCTCCATCACCGCCTACGGCCAGGACGGGCCTTATAAGAACCGTCCGGGCTACGATATGGTGCTTTCCGCCGTGGGAGGCCTGATGTGGATCACCGGCGAGAAGAACGGCAATCCCTGCAAGGTCGGCGTGGCCATTACCGACGTTTTGACCGGCGTCTACGCCTCCAGCGCCATTACCTCCGCCCTGCTGTACAGGGAACGTTCCGGCAAAGGGCAGTATCTCGATATCAGCCTTCTGGATGTCCAGGTGGCCGGCCTGGCCAATATCGCCAGCAACTATCTGGTGGCCGGTAAGGAAGCCACCCTGTGGGGGACGGCGCACGAGTCTATAGTCCCCTACCAGGTTTTCAGCGCCAAGGACCGCCCTATAGCCATCGCAGTGGCAAATCAAAAACTATGGATTAATTTTTGCGAAGTGACCGGAATGAAAGAGTGGCTGGAGGATCCTCGTTTTGAGTCCAATCCCAGACGGGTGGAAAATCGCGAGATTCTCCTGCCTTTAATCGACGAGCTGTTCGCAACAAAGACCTGCGACGAGTGGATGGAAATCCTGGTGAGAGCCGCCATCCCCTGCGGCCCGGTCAACAACATGCAACACCTGTTCGCAGATCCGCAGATAAAGCACAGAAACATGATCGCGGAGGTACCGCATCCCACTATCGGCACTCTCCGGCTCGCCGGCGCGCCGATCAAGTTTTCCGATACTCCGTCATCCATCCGTAGACACCCGCCTCTGCTCGGAGAACATACAGACGAAGTACTGTCGGAAGCTTTGGGATATTCGAACGATAAAATAAAAACCTTGAAGGCGGAGGGCGCGGTCGTTTAGGCTGTTTGAGGCAAAGGTTATAACGAATTGCCGAATAACGAAACATACAAAAGAACCCCGCTGGCAACCAATATCCGCCTCGCCGTCGCTGTAATAATCGCCGTAATAATCTTGATCATACCCACCCCTCAGGGGGTCACCGTCGAGGCCTGGCAACTGTTCGCCATCTTCATCGCCACGGTAGTAGGGATCATACTGGAACCGCTGCCGATGGGCGCGGTGGCTCTATGCGGGATTACCGCAGTTACCTTGACCCGAACTCTCACGCTGCGAGAAACCCTCAGCGGATTCAGTCATCCGGTAATCTGGCTGGTGGTAATAGCCTTTTTCATTTCCAGAGGCTTTATTAAGACAGGACTGGGCTCCCGGATCGCCTACTTTTTTATGAAGCTGTTAGGACGACGGACTATTGGTCTGGGATATAGCCTGATCGCTACCGACCTGGTGATAGCCCCGGCCATACCAAGTATCACCGCCCGGGCGGGCGCGGTTATCTATCCTATCGTAAGATCGGTGGCGGAGGCTTTCGACAGCCGTCCCGGCGATGGCACCGAGCATAAGATCGGCGCCTTTCTGATATTGAATTCATTTTACGGCAACCTGGTGACCAGCGCCATGTTTCTGACAGCCATGGCCGCTAATCCGTTGTCGGTCCAGATGGCCGCCGACCAGGGAATCGAGATAACCTGGATTCTCTGGGCGTCCGCCGCCGCTGTACCGGGTATCGCCAGCCTGCTTATTGTGCCTCTGGTTCTTTATAAGCTATTTCCTCCTACGATCAAAGAAACCCCCCGCGCCGCAGAAACCGCCCGAAACCGCTTGGCGGAGATGGGCCCGCTTAAGCGAGATGAATGGATAATGCTGGGTACCTTCGCCCTGCTTTTGTTTTTGTGGATTTTCGGCCAGCAATTTAAGGTCCATTCCGCCGTGGCCGCATTGGTGGGGCTTACCATCCTGCTCTTAACCAGGGTACTAACCTGGAAAGATATACTGGCTGAGAAAGGCGCCTGGGATACCTTTATATGGCTTTCGACGCTGGTAATGATGGCCACCTATCTCAACAACCTGGGACTGGTCGGATGGTTCAGCGGAGCTGTCGGTGGGTTGTTCCATAATACGGGGTGGCTACCCGCCTTCCTGGCGTTGAGCCTGGTCTATTTTTACAGCCATTACTTTTTCGCCGGGAATACCGCCCATATCAGCTCTATGTATGCGGCTTTCCTGGCGGTGGCCCTGGCAGTGGGCACACCACCGCTTCTAGCCGCCCTGGTCCTGGCTTTTTTCAGCAACCTCTTCAGCAGCATGACTCATTACGGCACCGGCCCCGCTCCGGTACTCTTCGGAGCGGGCTATGTCCGTCTGGCCGACTGGTGGAAACTGGGGGCGGCTATCAGCGCAGTGAATATTATCATCTGGCTGGGAATAGGCGGACTCTGGTGGAAACTGCTTCGGCTGTGGTAATAGTTGACTAATTCATCAGGCATTTAAAAATATATATAAATCAACTTAATAAGATATGTTCTATCAGTCGCTTTTGCCTGATACCCGTCCCGGGTGGCAAAACACCGTGGCCCGGGTTTCCCGCACGAAGGCGCAAAGGGTAATATTGCACTTCTCGGCCACCTCAATAGCCAGTGAGGTCGGCGCCGAGACCGCGGCGATCAGCTCTATTCCTGCCCGGGCGCAGCGGCTGACCATCTCCAGGCTGAGCCTGCTGGTTAGCGCCACGCCAAGACCAGCCGTAGAAATACCGGCCAGAAGACATTTCCCGATGGTCTTATCGAGCGCGTTATGGCGGCCGGTATCCTCGGCACAGGAGATAATCTTTCCTCTCTTATCGAATAGCGCCGCCGCGTGCGTCCCCCCGCATTTTTTAAAAAGAGTTTGCTCTTGACGCATTTTGTTATAAACCGAGGGCAGTATGCCGGCATCTATCGTCAGGCTGTCGCCGGCCTTTGGCAGGGCATCTATTCGTTCCCGGAGATTCTCGCTGCCGCAGGCGCCGCAGGAAGATACAATCATCAGATTGCGTCCCGAACCGGCCGTTCGCGAGATATCGTCCTTCAAATGTATGCGGATAGTATTGGAGTCATCCTCGCACTCGTTGAGAGAAGTGATATCCTCTATGCGTTCGATAATCCCCTCCCCGAAAAGGAAACCGACCGCCAGGGCTCTTTTGTCAAGCGGGGCGCTTAAAAGCGTATATGAATCCAGGCCCTCCACTTCAATTGTCAGGGGGGCTTCCTCGATTACGCATACTTCTTCCTCCTCCACCTTTTTCGCTTTATCTCCAGTGGAGATACGGTCGGCCCGCACATATTTTAACGCTTCAGGATGTTTTTCTTTTTCATCCATAGTAAAATCTCTCGACTCCATCGATATGGATTTTCACGAAAATCGACGCGTAAGTCGCAAAAACAAATCTACTGCGGCGGAAGCATACCGATACCCGGTTTCGGCTCTTTGGGACGATGAATTCTGCGAAATTCAAATCCCGCTATATTTAAAGTCGGCAAAGCGCCACAAATCAGAACCGCCTGTCTCAAAATTAAACCGCCCGCCAAACCCAGTATGGCCCCTATAACCACTATTGCAGTTGCTCCGGAACCGATTTCGAGCGCGGAGCGATAGACAATCAACATCAGAATAAATGGAACCGCCAATCCCAAAATAAAATACCCGATCACGAACATCCGTTTGCGCAAGATGCGCTCCGCCGATTCTCTGGGATCGGGCTGCCGGAAGGCCGCCTGCAGGAAAAACAGTATAGCGAGCACCTCCAGGACTACCAGTCCGGCGGCCTCCAGGGCCATTGTATGTAACGATATCGACCCGCCACTAATAAATAAGGCTATGCCGAGCATTATTGCGAAGTGCCCCGTCACCACGGCTGAAATGACGAATAATACCGGCACTATCCCCGAACGCCAGAACGGGATGCCTTTTGACGCGCCCAGCAGGATACCGGTATAGGCCATGGTTCCGATGGCAAAAATAATTCCGGCAACTGCGATTATGTTTATAAGAGCCGCCCCGCCGGATGTATCACCGACATTCGTGAACTGATGTAGCACCAGATGCAGGAACGATAAAACCATGAAAACGGAGATAATCAGGGTACCGCGGGCGATCCAGGAGGTTTGCGGTTTCATTCCTGCGAGAACGGCGCGTGTCGGCGAGCCCAGATCAGCGATTAGCAATATAGATCCTACGAGGAGAGCCGGGAAAGCGATCCATAAACCAATGGTGGTAGATACTACCAGACTCTCGTCCAGGAAACTATTTATTGCGGCTATAGTATACGCTCCACCGCCGACACCGCCGAGGAAAAGGTATGCGGCGATTAGCCAGCTCCAATCATGCTGCAGTTGACCGTTAACTTTCGGATCCATATCAATTCTCCTGAATGATGCCTTTTATCTCCAGTCTGTACGACGTTTTCCCAATGTTATCTCGGAAAGAGGTAATAAACCTTCGGTTTATTGCCAAATTCCGGATTCAATACCTGACCCCGTTCTTTCTTGATAAGTTTGGATATTTCGCTGTCGGGATCGGAATGATCTCCAAAAATCCTGGCCTTGGCCGGACAGGCCTCCACGCAGGCCGGCTGCTGACCTTCCGATATCCTGTCCAGGCAGAAATCGCACTTGGTGGCCACGCCTATGCCCGATTTCTCCTCCCAGGCCTTTTTCTGGTACTCTTCCAGCGGCGAAAGCGGAAGACCATCGGGGAAATAACTCTCCCACTTCTCAACACTATAACGCGCGCCGTAAGGACACGCCATGATGCAGTATTTGCATCCCATACACTTATCTTTATCCACGATCACGATTCCGTCGTCCCGCTTCTGCGTAGCGCCCGTGGGACACACTTCCATACACGACGGTTCTTCGCATTGCATACAGAGCACCGGAAGAGCCTGCCGGACTGCGTTAGGATAAGTACCCACCTCACTCATAAGAACACGGGCCCAGAAAACTCCCGGCGGCGTATGATTGGCCGTTTTACAGGCCATACTACAGGCGTAACACCCGTAGCACCTCTTGAGATCGATGACCATTCCGTATTTCGGCATAACTGACTCCGATCGTATTATTTCCACTGCGACCTTTTCCATCGTTATTAATCCTCCGCCTTGTAGATTTTTACCCGGGCGCAAATATCCTGATTGAAAGTCAGCGGGTCCGTATGATCCAGATCCATTTCTACGAGATCGTTGAAGAAGGTGCCTTTATTTTTCGCTATCGGCATATGCTTGCCCCAGTGACCCGCCACGGCGGCTATGGCCAGGTGATGCGGCTCTATCCCTTCGCTCAGGGAAACCCAACCCCTCACCTTGTGCCCCTGCGGGTTCTCCAGCCAGACCTTGTCGCCGTCCTTGATACCCTTTTCGGCGGCCGTTTTTACATGCATCTGCACGGCGTAAACGTTGGGATCCTCCTGGGAACATTCGTCGAGATAAGGATTCTGCTGGGTCATGGAGTTGCAGTGCATCACCGCCCGCCAGTAAAATGTATTCATATCATATTCGGGATTTTCCTCGGTGTGGGTCGGGCAGGGATACCAGTCGGCCAGCGCCTTGAAACGGCTCCAGTCGAAATCGAAGAAATCCTTTCCACCGTATTCTTTCCAGAGCCTGTCTATCTGCTCGCCGGAATCGATAAAGTACTCGAAATAAACCGGTACCCGGGATGGATTGAACCATTTCCAGTAAACGTCCTCTTTTTTCTTGGGCCAGGTAAATACACCCTTCTTTCGAACATACTCCAGGCCGTGCTTTTCGCCGAAACGATCCTTGAGCAGACGGTCGGTAATGTCCTCCCAGGAATGTTGAAAGCTGCCGTCATCCACAAGTTTGTATTTTTCATCCATCTCGCCGCCATAACGGACCCCGATGGAATCGTTTAATCCCTTGTAAAATTTACCGTGAATTCCCAGGCGTTTGCAGATATCCAGCATGACCTGGTTGAAATCACGGCGTTCGTAAAGCGGCTCCACAACCGGCTGCCGGATGGTCCAGCCCCAATCGTCCTCGCCCTGCGGGTGAGAAAATGTCGAGGGGAAACTAACCGCGGGAGTGAAACGCTCGAGGAAACAGGCGTCCGGAAGCACAATATCCGCCACCGCTTCCTCGAACTCCGTGACATAAAGCTGAAAAGAAAAGATAAAGTTGAATTTCTTCAAAAAGTTCTCCGTTACCGCTTCGGCATTACCCATGGTCATCACCGAGTTGGAACCGAAATTAATCATGACGTCCGGTTTATATGGAATCTTAAAACGTTCCAGCATCTCGAACCACCGGGGGCTGGTGATGGTGAAAGCGTTATAGATCGAGGTCGGGAACATATCATGCAGATCCAGCCGGGTGGGCGCTTTTGGAACGCGCATGGGATACGGTTTATGATCGTAAACCCAGGCCCCGGCCACCAGCAGACCATCGGGACAGGGGTATGGTATCTGGTAAGGCTTTCCGGTCTCTTCGTAACCGCTGCCCACCGTCGCTCCCAGACCGAACGCCGCACCGTAGGTGTCGGCGGCGCCCACCATATGATTGACCATGTCGATGGAGAGACAGGTCCAGCCGGAGTTGGTATGTCCCTGGCTGCCGCGGAAGAAATGCGTCGCCACCGGACGCCTGGGAATCTTCTTGGGGCCTTTGCTGGTCTGAATAGTCACCGTGGATCCGATCTCGGCCGCTTCGCCGAATTCCTTGGCGATACGGCTGACCGTCGCCGCCGGAACCCAGGTAATCTTCTCCACATATTCCGGAGTATATTTTTTAACGTGTTCTTTTAAAAGTTCGAAAGCCGGACGGCACTTGGTGCCATTTACGTCATATGTGCCCGTAAGAGCGACTTCATGAGCTTCGTCTTCATATTCTACCCGCGTAACGGATGGATCGTTATGAACCTTGGGGCAATTATCGATCAGGTCCCAGACCTGCGGCTTGTTGGTTTCCGGGTCGCGCATGTAGCGGCCGTCCGAGGGCCGGATCAGGTAGGGTGCGTTGGTCTTATACATCAAATATTCGGCGTCATAGATGCCATGCTCATTTAAAAGTGAGTTCACAAGCCCCAGCGCCAGTGCTCCGTCGGTACCGACGCGTATAGGTATCCACTCGTGGGCCTTTGATGCCTGGGCGCTCTGGAAAGGATCGAATACCACGTTTTTAAAACCGCGGGCCCTGGCGTCGGCAACCTGCTGGGCGTTCTGCACGGCCACGTGGCCGGCGCCGTGACCCTTGGAGCAGCCGAAATTCAACGCGTAGTTACAATGCGCGAAATCGGGGATGATCGACCAGGACACATGCATGATACCGTTCATGAAATGCGCGCCGTTACCGCAATGCAATCCGCCGCCGGATACCCAGTAGTTGGGCGTCCCGAATCCTTTCATAAAACCGATAACCCCGAAACGTATCTCCGAAGCCTGGGTTGTAGTCGCCTGGAAAAACGCTCCCCGCGGGTCCCGCTCCTGGCATTCCTTGAGCTTCTGTACTATGGTATCGAGCGCCTCCTCCCAGGAGATGCGAACGAACTTGGGATCGACACCCAACCCCTTTTCCGGATTGGTGCGTTTCAAAGGATAATTCACTCGATAGGGATCATATAATAACTGCTGCGCGGCGAGGCCCTTGACACAGATATGGCCTCGTCCGGTTGGCGCATCCGGATTCCCCGCCATCTCGGTAACCACACCGTTCTGCCGGCGAACCTTTATGCCGCACATGCAGTAGCATTGTCCACAACTGGTCGGGATCCAGACATCTTCCTCAACTTTAGTCTTGGGTGCAATGGCCATAAATCGATTCCTCCTTCAACCGTTTGGCCCGGCTGTTTAACGCCGAACAAGAATAGACCAAAATACAATTCCCAAATAGGCATGTCAAATAGTTTGTTAAACAGGCATTTCGTGAGCGATTATTCCATTTCTATTTATGTTAAAGTGGGGTCTTAATAATCTTTTACGGCGCGTTCGTTAACTTCAGCGTTATTTGCAGTTGCAGGAAAAAGAAATATTCTCCCGGCCGCTTAAATTTATGTCTTGTTTTATGGTGTTAGAATTCGAATTCGTCATTACCATCGTAGGTATCTTATAGAAGAAAAGCAATCTGCAGGCCGATTCCCGCCGATTTGATCCCCGTAGTTGTAACATATTAATCTGTGATCGGTGGGTGGATTCGACCTCCTTTCGCATATTATCGGCTAGTATAACAAATGTGTTGGCAATCAGCGCAAAAATTCGTGTAGGTGTTTGCTGATGAGGTTGAAATAAAAGGCCTTAATTTCCATATCGTGACGCATAATAAGTAACCGGAAATCTACGTCTTTGTGAAATTTTGAATAAGAAAGTGCTTGACTTATAGACAGCGTTGATTTTAATTGTATTTAATTAGGACAAAATCTATCGCGATAAAAACAGGCAATTGTAATACTGTGGTTAGATAGCAGGGAATATACACTCTGCAAATGCAACCTAATATATTAATTTAAGGAGGTGAAAAATGCGTCGCTTGAGTCTCATTATTTTGCCGACAGCACTGTTGGTTTTGTTGGTGGCATGTACAAGCAAGCAGACCGGGCAAATGGTAGACGCGTTATCAAAAGTACCGTTCGTCGATCGTACTGAGAAGGAGATCAATGATTGGTTCGACAACACAACGATCATCGACGACAAACCGATGACTTCCGGTACGGCTATCAACGGTGAACCGACGATCCTGCTCATCAACAAGGGGCCGGGTCTCACAGTAAAGGGGATATCCTACTCAGGTGTGCTCTGTATAACGCAACGTAACACGTTACCGGGTGGACAGCAAGCTAAGTACGCAGCCCGCCTGGGAATTAAGGTTCTCAACAATCCCAACTTATTTGAATGCGGGGAGATTGAGCTTGTTTCATGTGACGGCGACCCAATGGCGGCAAACGTGACTTTTCTTGACTCTCGGCCGTTGGTCGTACTGGAACAAAAGTTTCGAGATTCAGCAAACAATTGGCTGAAGAATGACATTGTGAAAACGCTTAAATCAACTACGAACAAGAATGGTTTTGCAGATCCGGCGAACGCTCAACCGCGGAATCCTGCAAAAGTACGAGGGCACTTTTATAGCGTAACCGAAGATAAAGGGCCTCCCCCGACTCGATCTATCGGCTTTTTTGCCGAGTAGGGCTGAAACGAAGAAAGGCCCGACCAATACTTAAGTATGACAGGGCGGACTTGATTTGACACTTGCATAAAAAATGAGCAGTCATTTACCTTTAAGAACAACAAAAATTGGGGTAGAATAACTACTCGTCAGAAACTCATTCAGAAAAAACTGTCACTACAGGAACTGGGGATTTATTAAATTAACGATAAACGGAAGGGGGAGATTACCAATCCCCCGTCCCATTATTTTCTGATGTCTTCTACAATTTCCCAATCATTCATACTATTTATCCGGCGAAATATTCCAGTTCATTCGGAATAGGTTATCGGGATCGTATTTTCTTTTAGTCTCCAGTAGCCGATCGTAATTCTCGCCGTACGCCGCCTTAACACGGTCTGTTTCATCTTTTGTAAGAAAGTTAACGTATACGCCGCCGGTAGCGAATGGAGCGGTCTTCTTGTAAAAATCCCGGGCCCAGGTGATACACTTCTCATCATCGGACTCTTTCTGCCAGCGGCCGTGAACGTTCAATACGAAGTTGGCGTCGCGGTGGGGATAGGCGGTTGCGCCGGGATCTTTTTTGGCCGCCTGCCCGCCAAGCTGGCCGAAAAAGATTTCGCACTCATCGGAGGGAAGCTCGGAAGCATACTTGGTTGCGAGTTCGATTACTCCTTCTTCCAAAGTCGAGAAGTTGTGCGATTTCCAGTAATTTCTGGCACCGGGTGTCAACAACGGATCAAAGGCGGTTTGCCAGTCGCAAAACGGTTGCGCTCCGAGATGATCGCCGAGTACATTGCCGAATTTTCTAAACGGCTCAATCGCTTTTTCACCGTCCTTCGGATCCCCGGCGTGGAAACAGGCGAAGGCCACGATCCCTTTGCCGTGCACTGACTCCGGGAGAAATGGCAGCGGAGGCGCTTTGCGCAAAACGACCCAGACGCTGGTTTCATTTGATAAACGCGAAACGTGTTGGCGGTATTGTTTTAAAACGGATTCCGCCTCATCCAGGGAGTAGACCACCAGCCCGCTGTAAACGTCAGGCCCCACCGGATAAAGCTTAAAATCAAAATTGACAACAACACCGAAATTACCGCCTCCACCGCGAGTAGCCCAGAACAGGTCGGGATTTTCTTTTTCGCTGGTATGCAGAAGCTGTCCGTCGGCGGTTACCACGTCTGCCGCCACAAGGCTATCCACGGTCATTCCGTATAATCTGGAAAGCCAGCCAAATCCTCCTCCCAGAGTCAGCCCCGCGATCCCGGTTGTCGAGTTGATACCTGTGGGTGCGGCCAGGCCGAATTCCTGGGTTGCCCGGTCCAGGTCGCCCAGGGTGGCGCCCGGCTCCACGTGCGCGATACGCGATTCGGGATCGACAGTCACACCTTTCATTCCTGAAAGATCGATCATCAAGCCGTTTTCACATACGGCGTTTCCCGCGATATTATGACCGGCGCCTCTAATGGCGGTCAGAAGATCATGTTCCCGCGCGAAATTTACCGCAGTTACTACGTCCGTCACAGTCTTGCATCTGGCGATAAGGGCCGGTTTGCGATCGATCATGGCGTTCCAAATCGCCCGGGTCTCATCATACCGGGGATCGCCGGGCTGAATTAGCTCCCCGCTGAATGAGGCGGCGAACTTCGACAAATCCGATCCCTGGACCGTTGCCGTCCCGCCTCCGTTTGCGATATTAATAGATTTCAATTTCCACTCCTTTCAACAGTGGTTTTGGGTAGCATCTTCAAAATGATGCTACTGTCATTTTCCGATTAACTGGTCGAAAGACAATAATCAACGGTTAATAAAAAAGCAAGAAAAAAATGGATCAAATTAGTCCATAATATCCATATTGTGCTACGTTTTTATTTTTTTATTTTAATCGTGTCGATGAATCGCTTGACGATCCTGAATGGAGGCTACAACATGTGCACCGCGCTGCAAATATAATGCTTTTTCTTACTGATATTAATGAGCATAACCACATGTAATAAAATCAGTTATAAAAAGATTTCGTGCTTTTAAATAAAACGAAAACTGTAACATTATAGCATTCATATACTTGTAAAGAAGTCATTACACTCCTTTCGATTTTTGCGAATCAGGACTGATTTTTGCACCTTGCTAGAGAGATTATTGGATATGTGATTCTTCACGGTTTTTTGAAAAGATGAAAAAGAAGGCAGTCTGAAAAGATCAATTATTATAGCCATTGTTCTTGCCGCCGCCCTTTTCGCGGTGGGCCAATCACAGGAAGTGGTTATAGCGGGGTTTCCCCTCGGAGTCGGAAGCAACGTGGATCCGGGATTTTTCGAACCCTATCATCCGCAACTGCAGTCGCTGGCCGACACCTTGCGAAAATACACAATGAGTTTCGCCATAGTTACCGGCGGCTCCGACGGTGCCCGATTCGATAAAAACCATGACGCCCAGAATCCCGGGCTGGCGGTGGGCCGGGCCCAAGCCCTTCGCAATCTGTTGGTTAACGAATTTGGTATCGATCCCGGAAGGATTTTAATCCAGTCCAGTTACTCTGTAGACAAAGGCGGACCCTACCGATACGCCGCCGTTCGCGTGGCCCGAGAAATTTCAAGTTTCGAGGCCCGGATAGATTCTCTGGAAAAACGGCCCCCGGTGGAAACGCGAATAACCGAGGTGAAAGAAATTTATCAATCGATGACGGAAAGTATGGGACTGCAATTGGGGGCGGGGCTCTCCTCATCTCCCTTTGGAGGGATACCGATTATATCCGGAGCCATCACCTGGAAACGATTCGTATTCATCGAGGGGATTTTCGGGCATACCTTCTGGGATAATTCCTTCAGCTTAGAAAATACCGATCTCGCTACCCGACGGAGAATCGCCGGCGGTCTGGCAACGGTTTACCCCTTGTCAAATATTCCGGCGGGCATAACCGGTGGATGGATCAGGGTTGAAGAAATATCCCAGAGATACAACGAATATGTCAGGATGTCTGACGGCCCGGTGATTGGCCTGCAGGTTACACCTCTCGATTACCTCTCCATCACCTTGGTTCAGAATACAGCCAAGCATAATATCATCGGCGATATCAATTCCAGATTGAAAAACGGCCAGTTTATAGTCTTGGCGACCGTCCATGTTTTATTCGGAGGCGGAAAATGAGAAAAATGATTATTTTATTCCTCTGGTTGACCGCAAGCATGGGATTCCTCTATTTGGCGCATTGCTCAAAACCGCTCGATATCGATGAAATTTTACAGGCGCCTCCGGATACCATATTTGTATCAGACACCGTTACCTTTACCGATACCTTATATGCCGACACGACATTTATCGATACGCTGATTATCGATACCCTGATTATCGACACGTTATATATCGATACCACCATCGTAGACACGGTATTTATCGATTCCATGTTTTGCGCCAGGCTCAGTTCTCACAGGCAGGAGATAGTCTGGATCCTGTTCAACCAGCCGGGGACCTACCAGCTTGATTTTCTGGCCATAACCGAGCGGATTCGGCGCTCGCAGACTCTAATTATAGATATCGATGGCAGCAACTATTCGTGGCGCCCCGGAGTCCAATTCGAGTTTTCGGTGGAACAGGATCTCGATCAATATGCGGTGATACGGATCATGTCGACGCCCCCGCATGCCTACGGCCAGGCCATCGATATCTGCCTCAGGGCGCAACAGCCTTAGAATTATCTTATTCTTGGAACCGCGGACATGATACCTTATGAACCGCTGGAAAATCGGATCCCTTCTCCCATTTGCATCAGCCGGAACATCATAATCCATAATATGTTTGTATAGCGAATCATATTTTACACGGCTAATCTGATTACAGAGAAATCACTCTTTCGTCACTAAAATCATAGAAACCGATTGCGGAATATCACCTTATTTTTATAAATTGGCGCTTAATGTTTTACTCGAACTTGTCGCTAACTGTAGTAGGATGATAAAAGGAGATCTATGATGAAAGCCCTGGTGTTTGGAGGTTCCGGGAAGGTGGGGTCCGCGGTCGCATGGGATCTGTCAAAGGACGACAGTATTGATACTATAGGAATTACCGGCAGGAACCTGAATACTCTCGAGAAAACGAAGAAATGGATCGGCAGCTCGAAAATCGTTCCCCATGTCATCGATGTCAATGACAAAGCCGCCCTGACTTCGTTGATGCGCCAGTATGACGCCGGCGCCCTGGCCTTGCCCGATAGAAAGACCAGCTACAAGGTTGCACATGCCGCCGTGGAAAACGGGCTCAATATTGTTGATATGCTGGAAGAATACCACCGCAGGCCCGATGCCTATGAAATCGAAGGATTGGAGATTCCCGAGGGAATGACCCTTGATCAGTACGGCGATTGGATACATGAGACGGCGATTAAGAATAATGTTACCTTCATAGACGGCATGGGTTTCGCCCCCGGCCTGAGCAACGTAACGCTTGGCGAGGGGATACGCAAAATCGATAAGGCCGAAAAAGCGATAGCGCGCGTCGGCGGGATACCCTCGAAGAAAGCCGCCGCCAACCATCCGTTGCGCTATATGATCACCTGGGCCTTTGAACACGTGCTTCGCGAATACATGATCAAACTGAAAGTTATAAAAAACGGCAGGGTCATTGAGGTCAACGCCGCCACCGACCTGGAGCCGTTCGTATTTGATAAATTCGGGAAAAATGAAAAGCTTGAATGCGCCGTTACCCCCGGTATGCCGAGCTTTATCTACACCAGGCGGGAATTGAAAGAGTTCGCCGAAAAAACCATCCGCTGGCCGGGTCACTGGCAGGGGGTAGAGACATTGAAAGAATGCGGCCTGCTGGATATCGAGCCGGTATCATTCGAGGGCGCTGAAATCGCGCCCCGGGAGTTTCTGCTTTCCCTGATCACGCCCCGCCTGAAAGCGCGGGAGGGCGAAACCGACGTCTGTGTTATGTACAACACTCTGACCGGCAAAAAGGGCAGAAAAAATGTCAAAATCGAATATTTCATGTGGGATAAGGCCGATACCGGAAACAATATCTCATCCATGGCTCGGGTCACCGGTTTTCCCGTTGCCATCGCGCTAAGGTTGCTCCTGAACGGCCGAATTTCCGAGAAAGGAATAGTACCCCCCGAGGATTGCATTAAGGGCAAGATTTACGACTGGTTTATGAAAGAACTGAAGAAGAGAAACATAAGGATACTCGAGGTTTCGAATCTAAAAAAGAAATAGAAATAAGAGATTGATTTGCGGCACGGGCCCGGAATTTATCCGGGCGCCGGCGCTTTCCTGCAGGCGTCTTTTTGCCGTAATAAAAACTCAAATGACGTGACAAAGGAGCTTTTCTCTGGAAATTATAACGCGGGCAACCCCCCTCTATGAATTCCTGAGACAGTACAGCGAGAGCCCCTTGGAAAAAAGTATTCTGGATTGCGGGGCCGGCGGCACCAATCCACCGCTTTCGCTGTTCTATCAACATGGATTCGCGATCTTCGGGATCGAAATCCAGGAAAACGCCCTGGCGGAAGCACGTCTTTTTTGCCGGGAAAATAAAATGCCCCTGAATATCATACGCGGCGATATGCGCATGATCCCCTTTGCCGATGAAACGTTCGGTTTCGCCTATTCCTACAACGCCATCTTCTTCATGACGAAACCTGACATAAAAACTGTAATCGGCGAGATGGAGAGGGTTCTCAAGCCCCACGGGCTTTGCTTTGTGAATTTCAAATCTGTGGACGATCCGGATGACAGAGCGTTTTGCGAAACCGGTTTCGCCAGACGGCTACTTAACAGCGAAAGGTTTTCAAAATTTGAGGATGAAGAAGCCGATTCATATTTTGGGGATTTTGAAATTCTGCGCAAGGAAAAGAGATTGATAGATAAAAAACTCGAAAACCGCGACAGATTGAAACAGGCTTTTATTGATTATATTGCCAGAAAGAAATAACCATGATCGACAGAAAGCAGCTTCAGAAGCAGATGGAGCAGGTATACAGCGAGATGCCGCCCGGGAATATCCCCTGGAATTTGCCGGAGCCGCCCGAATTGCTGGTCAAGGCGGTCGAAGCCGGTAAAATCAAACCCTGTAAAGCAGTGGATTTAGGATGCGGGGCGGGAAATTATGCCGTCTGGCTGGCCGGGCAGGGTTTCGATGTTACCGGTATGGATATCAGTAAACATGCCGTTAGACTTGCCGTTCAACTTGCGAAAGAAAAAGGAGTGTCATGTCGATTTGTCGTAGCCGACCTGCTCGGCGATATGAGAGAATACTATGAATGTTTCGATTTCGCCTATGATTGGGAACTGCTGCATCACATATCGCCGGAAGATCGGCCGGCGTATATTCAAAATGTCTGCAATATCCTTCGCCGGAATGGTATTTATTTCTCTGTATGTTTCAGCGTGAAAGATCCCGATTTCGGGGGAGAAGGTAAATACAGGAAAACACCTCTCGGTACAATACTATATTTTTCATCCGAGGAAGAGTTGAGCGAATTATTGGAACCTTTCTTCAGCATTCTCGAACTGAGTACCCTCGAGATAAAAGGGAAGTACGGGCCGCACGCGGCTAACGTGGCTTGGCTGGAGAGAAAATAAGGGGATAGATTTTATGAAGAATCAACAAAAGGGTGACAGATGTTTATTCGTTGACGACAATTGTTCGGCGGAAGATTATAAAAAAATTTGTAAAGGTCTTATTGAGTACAACCATAAAGCGTCAAACGGTATGATAGATCTTCCCTGCGATGAAGACATCAGGCTGGCGTTAAAAAATAAGGATGGCAACATTTATGGAGGCATATCGGGACATATCGCCTTATACTGCTTTTTCATCGAGGAATTATGGATCGATGAGAAATATCAAGGCAAAGGATACGGTAAATCTCTGCTGGAGAAGGCGGAAAAAATCGCCAAAGAAAAGGGGTGTTTGTTCGTTCAAACCAATACGTTCAGTTTCCAAACTCCCGGTTTTTACATAAAACAGGGATATAAGCAATTCGCGGTTGCGGAAGATTTTCCCGAAAACATAAAACATCATTACCTTAAGAAAATTTTATGATTCCCGGATTATAATTTAAAATATATTTTTATATTTTATATAAAAAAAGCGCCGCTTTTTAAACGGCGCCTTTTGTTAAATTAATTTTAATATCCTCAATCCAGATAATCAATAGAGTTCTGCAGCAAGCTTGTGATATATCTGAAATTGTGAATGCCATGGGAACGGTCTTCCTCGACTATTCCGAAATTATGCATAGCGCCAGCCACGTTGGCATCGGCAAAAACCTGCTCTATAGGTCTATGGCTGCTGTCAATAGCGCCCTCGGCGACCAGCAATACAGCCAGGGAATCGAGAAGACCTTCCACCTCTGTCTGATATCCTTCAACCTCCCCGTCATGATCATAATCGGCATTGGCCCTGAAATCAAAATCCTCGGCTTCGCCGGCGGCATCATGGCATTCAGCGCAGGTCTCGAACAGGTTATACCCGGATTCGGGATCTTCCATATTCCAGCTGTGTCCGCCGATTTTATATCCTTCGTGTTCCTGGGGATTGCTCATATGGCAGCCTACGCAGGCGTCCTCCACAACGTTTTTGTGGTTAGAATGACCGTAAGTATAACCCGCCATCTCGTATCCGCCGGTGCCTTCGATGAGGTCGCCCTGAGGGCCGTGGTGAGCCCCGAACCGGGTTGAGCCCTGTTCCCAGTCATCGACAATCTCACGAACATCGAACCTGGAGTGATGGCAGTTCACGCAGAGATTGGCTTTACCATGATCGAAGACCACCCCGTTCATAAGCTCATAGGGACCGTCGACGCGGAGATTCAGATTGCCCGCTGAATGCGGGGCATGACAGGTAAAACAATGAATCGCGGTTACGTTCTCATAAGGCGGATTTACCTCGCCCGTCGCCAGGAATTCCAGAAATCCCTGGTGATCGTGACATTGCGGGCAGCTGGATCTATTGGTATAATCCACATTGGCGCCCGATCCATGAACCGAATTCTCCCACTCCTGCTGAGCAGAGACGATTAGGGCGTCGTTATCGCCGTGACAAACGAAACAATTATCGTTTTCCGATACATCGCCATTCTCTATAACGACTTTCCGCTCGCATCCAATGACGAACATCACCGCTGCAATTGAACAAATCAGGAAGAACATCGTTGTTTTTTTCATATTTATCCTCCTCTAAAAAGACAACGATTTTATTAAATTAAATTCAATTATGTTTTCCGTGTAGTAATTATCCAGAAGCAGAAAATCATCGAAATTGAATACCCTGTAGACAAGTTCGGCCCTGTTTCCGCCCCTGAATCGGTACGACCCCCTGAAAATCATGTTGATACTCTCATCATCGAGATCGAGCTTGCTGCGGAAATAGGTCAATCCGAACCCGGCCACAAAACCTCTATATACTTTCGAATCGACATTGAGATATACCTGCTGAGACGTGAATTCGAATTCGGTATCGTTATTATCATAATCGCCCCTGGAATAGGAATAGCCGCCGGAAAACATGAACATCTCTATATTATCCAGACTGAGATCGAAATGATACCTGTCGAAATCGGCTTCGCTATCGAGCTGTTCGTTTTTCCGCATCTTGTTCTCGAAACCGACCTTAAAGGACCCCAGTTCGGATTTCCGGTAGGTCCAATAGGCCCTGATCCTGCTTCTGTCCTCGTTGCCGACCAGGCGGAAACCGTCTTCAACCTCCTCCGCCCGGAATCCATACTCGGTTTTTAATTCGAAAACCTCGTAAGGCTTGAGCCAGCCGGAAAAATAATAGGAGTTGGCTTTGATTTCGTCTTCGAAGTCGTCGTTTATATCCATCTGGTAACCGGCCGTGATGCCGAAAGTCGCCGGTCTTGTGTAGCCGGCGTAGATCAGGTGAGCGATATTGTCCGTCTCCACGAAATCGCTGTCCGATCCGGCTCTGTTATAGAAGGCTATGTAATTTAACATGAAATTCTGCGGCAGCCTGGCGAGGACGCTTCCTCTGGCCGTCGTCGATTTCAATTCGAATCCGGTGTCGTCAAATTCGGTTTTAAATTTCTGCAAAACGCCGGAAAGTACCAGCCACTCGTAATCCGGAACCGGGAAATGGGCCATCAGCCTGTATCTCATCCGGGATTGATCCTTGAGCCCATCGATCTCGTCCGAATACGAAATAGTGTTATATTCGGCATGGAACATTCGGCCTTTATATTTGATCCGCGCGCCGACCCCGTATTTCCTGCTATTGTAATCGAGCTCCCTTGTAATGGCGTTAAATCCCGGCTCAAAAGAATCCCTTATTTTGCCTGAGGTACTGTTAAAAGACCCGTCCGCGAAAACCTTTACATACCTGCTGGGATTGAACCATATTCCCGCCGAGGTAAGGTCTCGTTTAGTACGGCTGTCGCCGTCAAAATCGTAAACGCGACGATATCGATCGGTGTTTATGTCGATTCCGAACCGTCCCGTTTTCCCCAGCTCAAAGGAAAGGTTTCTGTTATCGAGATTAATATTCTCCAGGTTCGATTTTATCCTGAATCCGTTTTTAAAACGGTAGTGAAAATTCTCCAATGATATCGCCGGACCGTCATAATAATTAAATGAAGAATGGCTGACCGACCTGTTGCCCTCATCGTCAATGTAAATGTAACCCAGTTTTAAATCTCCGCCGCCATTCTGAGCAAAAGATATTGATCCCGCAAGCAGGAGGATAAAAACCGCCAATGCTCTGTTTTTTATAATTTTCATCCGATATCCTCCCTAATATCCTACAGAATGACAACCCGATTGATAACAATCCGGAAACATCTTATCGCCCAGTTCAGGATCGAGTAGAAGATTGTTGGAAAATGAACCGTGAATCTCGCTGTGACATTGAACGCATTCATATCTGGATCCCAGACCGCTGTGAACCGTGGCATGACCCGGCGGTACGTTATGACATTGAAGACATAACACCCCGGAGGTTTGTTTCAATAAACGGTCATTCGCGGAGCCATGCGGTTCATGGCACTCCATGCAGGATCCGCCCTCGACCAGATGACTGTAAACCACGGGATGCTCATAAATAAAAGGCCCCGCGTTTTCCTCGTGGCAGGACTGGCATCTCCAGTCAAATCCGATTTCAAATTCCGCATTGTTTATTGACGATAGATCATGACAGTCCACACATCTGATATTTCCCGATTCGACGGGATGCGCGGATCTCCGCTGAAATTCCATCGCCACAGACGAATGACAGGAAACACAAAAATTATCCAGGTCTTCTTTAACTAAAAACTCATTCTGGTTCCCGTGAATCAAATGGCATGATGAACAGGATAGATCGGCCCTGAAATGCGGGTCGGTTGAAACCATGGCCGACTGGTGAGGAGTCACATGACACCTCCCGCAGACCTCCCCTTGAGCCAACAGTGAAAGCTCGGACGGCCTGTCGATATTATCCCGTGTAGGATCTTCTATATGGTCCCGCCAGCCGTCGTGGCAATCATAACAGGTCACGTTTGACAAGGTCGATGATTCCGATTCCAGACGGATTTCATGGGGCGTATTCGATAATGAGACCGACATATCCGCATGACAATCAAGGCATAATGACAGATCCTGTGCGGATGAATTAAATGGAAATAAAAAATAGGATATCACCAAAACTGCGGGAAACAAGGCAAAAAACAGAATCTTTATTTTCAAAAGTCCTCCTTTCACGTATAGAATTCCTGCACTATATGCTTAAGGGTAAAGATTGTCAATATAATTATCGTTATCTTTTTTATAAAAATGCGGGATCGAACCCGATAATACCTCGTTATGGCTGTAACTCTATGTCCCACAATACAAGGCTGGTATTCGACTTTTATCATTTTCGGAAAAGTATTAATGAAAAAGTGAACAAATTAATGCAAATTTTAAAAATTTTGCCTGTTTATTGGTATTTTTACATAAACTTAATAAATCCTAAACCGCATATTAATAATATAATGATTTAAAAAAGGCAATGATTTTAATTAATAAAATTAAAAAGAAGAAAATCGGTTAAATACGGAAATATCTGGGAGGAAAATTGAGAAAAATCCTTGCCGAATCACTGGCTTATTTGATTTTAATCTCCACCCCGGTTCTCGCCGGAAACTGGTGGGAAAACATTAAGTTAAAAGGGGATCTACGTTATCGACATGAAATGATAGACAACGAGGGTTCCGACGCTCGCCATCGTCATCGCATCCGCGCCCGACTGCGGATTTACGGAAACGCCAACGATTACACCAACATCGGTATTCAACTGGCCACCGGGTCGGACAATCCCGTTTCCACCAACCGGACATTGGATGACGGATTTTCAACGAAAAGTGTCAATCTGGATATGGCCTATCTCGAAATCTCTCCAAAATGGGAACCGAATATGAAATTAACCGCCGGAAAATTCAAAAACCTCTTTTACAAACCCGGAGGTTCGGAACTGCTCTGGGATTCCGATCTCAATCCCGAAGGCGGTCTGGCAGATTACACCGTAAATACCAGATTCTACACTTTCACATTAATAGGCGCCGGGCTCTGGATCGAAGAACGCTCCTCCGATAAGGATTCCTGGATAGCGGCGGGACAGGCGATATTCAGATACCATATTGACGAAAAGAAAACCGACGTCGCTTTCGGCGGAAGCAGGTTTAATTACATAAACGCCAAAGGATTCGAGCCCTTCTTCGATTCTGCTGAACCCATGGGGAATACCATAGACGCCAACGGATTATACCTCAGCGATTACGAACTGCTGGAGCTGTTCGTGGAAGGCAATCATAAGTTTGATAAAATCCCCGTAACCGCCATGTTCGATTATGTCACCAACACCGCCGGCCACAGTTTCAATATCGGATGGCTAATGGGAATCCATGTCAACAAAACCGAAGATCCCGGCTCCTGGGCGTTTCGTTATATCTACCGCGAGGTGGAAAAAGACGCCGTGGTGGGAGTATTCACCGATTCCGATTTCCGGGGCGGCGGCACCGACGCTAAGGGTCATGAGATCGGCGGATCATACCAACTGGCCAATAACAGTACCTTGAATCTAACTTATTTCATCAACCAGATCGGCCTGGAATTGAACGATAAGGAGGACTTCAGAAGGTTACAGGTTGATTTGCAGTTGAAGTTTTGATAAATCATAATGTGAGGTCGGGTCACCCGACCCGACCGATTAAGTTGTAGCTGTAGGTCTGGAGCCACCGGCTCCTGACTGCATTTTGTCAAATTCGGTATTCTAAGTACTATATCAGTATGAAGTCTTTATTGCCGAATCCCCGTGTCCGTTCGCAGACTTCGCAGCCCTCGCTCTCGCTCGTATCGTTGCTGTTGCCCTCGATGGAGTAGAAAAATCCATTTTCAATCTTTGTAACAATTCCGGTATGGTTCCAGTGGATATCTGATTTTCTGATTAGAAAAAGCGAGCCCGGTTTTATTTTCGATCTATCCGCCTTGTCCGGTTGAACCAGAAGAAGATTTTTCAACCCCGCGTTTTTCGCCAGGAGGTCGCATGAGAAGGATGTTTTAAAAGGCGGGATATCATCGATAGCGAAGGCAGCCTGCTTCAGGATAAAGCTCGCAAATCCGGCGCACCAGGGTACTCCCTGCCAGCCGTCGAGATAAAGCCTGACCCAGGGACCTTTATTAGAACCACCGATCTCCAAAGGGCGTTGTGCCAAATGTGCCCTGGCGCATTCAACAACGATGTTCCCGAAGGAATCGCACTTTTCGAACCTAAAAGAGAGAGCATCGGTCACAGGCTTAATCAATTCCGCGAATGTGATATTTTCGACTAATCCATCCTCATAAACCTCCTTTACGTTCTGGAAAGTTCTTACGGCTCTGTCGGTTGCCGGCCCAAATATGCCGTCGATTACGACGTGAATGCCATGCAGGCATAGCCATTCCTGGA
Source organism: Candidatus Zixiibacteriota bacterium (assembly GCA_020348065.1). Lineage (GTDB taxonomy): Bacteria > Zixibacteria > MSB-5A5 > UBA10806 > UBA10806. The sequence goes on along the minus strand of CP070742.1, from coordinate 2,978,577 downwards.
TAAGTGCTACTTTTGGCCCGACGTCTTCCCTGCGGTATGGCTTATCCAAAACAAGATCATCGGTGTAAATGTGTTTGTGGAATCTTGCGATAT
>CP070742.1:2956283-2978384 GCA_020348065.1 Candidatus Zixiibacteriota bacterium | reverse complement strand
ACCATTATCAATATCCCAGCAGACTACCCCACAATTCAACAGGGTATCGACGCCGGCGTTGACGGCGATACGGTCTTGGTACAACCGGGTACTTATTACGAGAATATCAATTTCAACGGGCATAATATCGTGCTGGGTTCGCTGTTTTTAACGACGGGAGATGAGAGTTATATTTCATCGACCTTCATCGACGGGAATTCATCGGGCACGGTAGTGAGTTTTGTAAGCGGCGAGGATTCATCATCCTATATTACGGGCTTTACGATCACCAACGGGTATACCGATGGCTATGGCGGCGGTATTCTATGCCTGAATAATTCGAACCCGTTAATCTGCTATAACATTATAGAAAACAATATATCGAATAACTCCGGCGCCGGTATATGCTGCATGCAAAGCAGCCCGAAGATACATAAAAACACAATTTCAAATAACAGGATTTTCAATATATATTGGGGCGATGGTGGCGGCATAAAAATTTTTGAATCAAGCTCGCTTATCAAAGGCAATATAATCTCAGATAATTATTGTTTTTGCGGCGGCGGTGGCATATCGTGTTTCTCTTCAAGTCCGATAATATCGGAAAACGAAATTTCCGGAAATAACACCGAAGGACCGGCGGCCGGTTTACTATGTCACCAGTCGCAGCCGGTTATCAGGGGTAATGAATTCACGAACAATATTTCAGCCAACGACGAAGGCGGAGCGGTAGCTTGCTATAGCTCCTCAATGATTTTTGAGCGGAATTATGTGGCTTACAACATTTCGGATTTTCGGGGCGGCGGAATATTCAATAATTATTCCGACTCCTATATCAGAAATAATGTAATCGTTTATAACCAGTGCGCGGATGACGGCGCCGCTATAAACTGCAGGCGCACCTATACCTGGTCAAATCCCACAATCATTAATAACGTAATATACGGCAACGAGGCAGGCGGCAACGGCGGGGCGCTTACCATTGTATACGCTGATCCGATCATCTCCAATACAATCATGTGGAATAATACGCCTGATGAAATAGATCGAGATGAGTTATCAAATCCGATAATCACCTATTCTAATATTCAGGGTGGATGGGTTGGCGAGGGAAACATAGATATCGATCCCCTGTTTTGCGATCCTGCGGCCGGCGATTTCCATCTGATGTCAATCGCCTGTGGAGACGGTGCGGATTCGCCCTGCATCGACGCCGGAGATCCGAATATTCTGGACAGCCTGCTGGACTGTTCCTGGGGCCTGGGCGGGTTACGAAGCGATATGGGGACCTATGGAGGCGGAGACTCGGTGATAACGGCGATTTTTGAAAATAATATTCCCGCACCCGGCAGATTTATGCTAATGCAAAACTACCCCAACCCCTTCAACGCTTCGACAACCATCAGATTTGTTTTGCTTGAACCGAATGATGCGAAAATAACCATTTACGATCTCCTCGGCCGTGAGGTTCAGACTTTGCTCGACCAATACAAGCAGGCCGGCATTCATACGACAACCTTTGATGCTTCCGATCTACCCAGTGGTGTGTATTTCTACAAGTTGCAGGCCGGGGACGCGGTTAAAACGAAGAGGATGGTGTTGTTGAAATAGACCGTTCGCGGTCACGGCAAACCGTGACTCGCGGATGAAAGCAAAACGTATGGTTTTATTGAAGTTACAGCTTTCACCTGCAGAGGTAGGCCGATATTATCTTCTGAATCTCTAAAATACCTCGTCAAACAAAGGAGGATATCATGAAGCGCCTTTCAATCTTGACAATTTTATCCGCCTTATTTGCAGTTATAAGCGCATGGGCCACAATAATTATTATCCCCACCGATTATCCTACAATTCAGCAGGGTATAGACGTAAGTACTGATAACGATATAGTTATTGTCCTTCCAGGAACCTATGCGGAGAACATCAATTTTAACGGGCATAATATTGTGCTGGGTTCGCTGTTTTATCCCTCGCATGATACATTTTTTGTATCCCAGACGATAATAGACGGAGACACCTCGGGGCCTGTCGTGACATTTAATCAGGGGGAAAATTGCAGCGCAAGAATTGCCGGTTTCACGATTCGGAACGGGTATGCCGTGAACGGCGGCGGAATCATCTGTTCCTCCTCCCATCCAACTATTGATCATAACGCCATAATAGGAAATAACGCCGATTCTAACGGCGGGGGAATCTATTGCGATAATTCTAATTCCCAAATACGCAGTAACTTAATCGTCGATAATTCTGCCTGTAGCGGGGAGGGTGGGGGCATTTATTGCCGGAATAATCCCGGCCTTGTTGTATACGGCAATATTATTCGCGGAAATTCGGCCAATGACGGCGGGGGAATTTACTGCCTTTCGTCCAATCCCCTGATCAGAAACAATATTATCTCCAATAATACAGCTACCGGTGGGCCGACGGGGAACGGCGGAGGAATATACCTTAGCGAAGCCGGTCCCGATATCATAAATAATACGTTGGGCCTGAACTCCGCTGGCAATGGAGGAGGTATCGCCATTCTCAATGCTTCGTATCCGGTAATTATAAATACCATCTTCTCAGCCAACGTTGCCCCCATTTTTGCCCAGATTCTGGTGGACGATATCTCATGGTCAACGGTTACCTATTCCAATATTCAGGATACCCTGTGGCCGGGCGCTGGCAATTTAAGCGTTGATCCGTTGTTCAGAGACACAGCAAACGGCGATTATCACCTGATGTCCATATCTTGCGGCGATACCCTCGATTCTCCATGTATAGACGCCGGTTACCCGGCTTTCATAGATAGTCTTCTGGATTGTTCCTGGGGTTTAGGAACGTATATGAGCGATATGGGCGCCTACGGGGGCGGGGATTCGGTGATAGTGGGGATCATCAATTATCCCCCAATACCCGGCGAATTTATATTGATGCAGAATTACCCTAATCCCTTTAATTCTGGAACGACAATCAGATTTTCAATTGTTAAATCAACAGAAGTAAGGTTGGCCGTTTACGATATGCTGGGCCGTAAGGTCCGGACTTTGATCGACGAATACAAGCAGGCAGGCATCCATACGGCAAACTTCGACGCTACCGGTTTATCAAGTGGTGTTTACTTCTGCAGGCTACAAGTGGGAGAAGTAGTCAAAACCAGACCGATGGTCTTTTTAAAGTAAAATCTTTCACCCGCGGGGTGGGCCGATAATATCCTCCGATCTGATAATTCCGCGGCCGGCCAGGGAGTTTTTAATGAAACGCTTTTCAATTCCAACAATTTTATTGGCTGTAATCGCATTTGTTAATGTGTCAGCAACCACAATCCATGTTCCCGCAGACTACCCCACAATTCAACAGGGTATCGACGCCGGCGTTGACGGCGATACGGTCTTGGTACAACCGGGTACTTATTACGAGAATATCAATTTCAACGGGCATAATATCGTGCTGGGTTCGCTCTTTTTAACTACGGGCGATACAATCTATATTGCTCAGACGGTTATTGACGGGGATTCATCGGGCACGGTGGTCAGCTTTGTAAGCGGTGAGGATACCTCGGCCTGCATTACCGGATTTACCGTCGCCAACGGTTATACCGATGATAATGGAGGAGGTATCTTATGCATGAATAGTTCGAACCCGTTAATATGCTATAACATAATAAAAGACAATATATCGAATAATTCCGGCGCCGGTATATGCTGCTGGCAGAGCAGTCCGAGGATACTAAAAAATACCATTTCAAATAACAGGATTTACAATATATATTGGGGCGACGGCGGCGGCATAAAAATGTATGAGTCGAATTCGCTTATCAAAGGCAATACAATATCCAATAATTATTGCTATTGTGCTGGCGGCGGTATCTCAAGTTTCTCTTCAAATCCGACGATACTGGATAACGTTATTTCCCACAATACCAGCCACGGACCGGGAGGAGGCTTTCTTTGTCACCAATCGCAACCTGTTATTGCGGGGAATCAATTTACCGGCAATGCTTCATCAGTTGACGAGGGCGGGGCTGCTGCGTCCTATAATTCATCTATTATTTTTGAATGGAATTCTGTCGCTTACAACGTCTCGGGATTTCGAGGCGGCGGCATATTAAACAAGTATTCCGACTCTTATATCAGGAATAACATATTTGTTTATAATCGATGCGCGGCCGAAGGCGCCGCCATATTCTGCAGCCGTACCTGGAGTCGGTCCAATCCTACAATTATCAATAATGTAATATACGGTAATCAGGCAGGCGTAAACGGCGGAGCGATCAAAATTATATATGCTGATCCGGTTATTTCCAATACGATCATGTGGAATAACACTCCTGACGAAATAAACCAGGATGATCTGTCAAATCCGGTTATCACTTATTCAAACATACAGGGCGGATGGGCCGGCGAAGGCAACATCAATATTGACCCGCTGTTCCGTGACCCGCAGGGCGGGGACTTTCATTTGCAGGACTCGATAAATTGCGGTGATCCTCTTTATTCTCCCTGTATCGATACCGGTTCTCCCGTTATTTTCGATAGTTTGCTTGATTGCAGTCGGGGATTAGGAACATTGAGAAGCGATATGGGCGCTTATGGCGGTTATATTTCGGGCTGCAATTACGTTGTCGGCGATGTTAACGGCAGCGACAACTACAATGGGCTCGACATCACTTATGGCGTAAACTTCTTTAAGGGCGGTTCCGATCCTATATGCGATACCTGCGATTGCCCGCCGCATCCGTTTTTCTGGGTCTGCGGCGATGTTAACGGCAGCTGCTCCTATAACGGTCTTGATATTACCTATGGTGTAAACTTCTTCAAAGGTGGAGCAGCTCCGATTCCATGCGCCGATTGTCCGCCGGGCGGTGGAATTATAATCACTGCTAAAAGTCGAAATGCCAATTCAGCGATATACGAAATGCAAAGTAAAGAGCACAGGAATTCGGGATTTATCAGGAATACCGAAAAAAATAAAGGAGACGATCAATTAAAAACCGGGCTCCGCCACTAACGGGGAATTAGCAGCAACAGCAAGGGATTCCCGGCTTCACAATCGGGACGTTTGCGGAACCAGCGGTAAATAAGGATAAATCTTGCTATTTAAATTTTATTGGTTATATTATGCTAACATCATAGAACCGCCCAAATCGGGCAAATTCGAAGGATTAAAGGGAGGGCGTATGAAAAGGATATTGACGTTTTCCGTTATTTTTGTGACGCTGGCTTGTGGCCTTGGCTGGTCAACCGTAATCAATATCCCCGCCGACTACCCCACTATCCAGCAGGGAATCGAGGCCAGCGCCGATGGCGACACGGTGCTGGTGCAACCGGGAACGTATGTCGAGAATCTCAATTTCAACGGCCATAATATTGTGCTGGGGTCGCTGTTTTTGCCGTCGCAGGATACGATTTTTATATCCCAGACGATAATCGACGGGGATACGCTGGGGTCCGTGGTGACATTTAATCATGGGGAAACTCCCAACGCAATAATTACCGGTTTCACGATTCAGAACGGATTTTCCATGAATGGCGGCGGGATCAATTGTTCCTCCTCCAATCCGACTATCGACCACAACGTCGTAAGCGGAAATACCTCCGAGTCCGACGGCGGCGGAATCTATTGTGATGATTCAAATCCCCTGATTCTTGGTAATATGATCAGCGGTAACTCAGTTTATGACGGTGCGGGCGGAGGCGTTTATTGCTGGAATAACTCCAGCCCTATTATTTCCGGCAATACCATAAGCGGAAATTCGGCAAACAATGGCGGGGGGATTTGTTGTGCCCCGGTCTCCGCGCCGGTAATATGCGGAAATGTAATCCGTTATAATTCGGCCTCCCCGGGCGGGTATGGCGGGGGAATTTATTGTCTCGCTTCCATCCCCCTGATCAGCAACAATGTCATCCACAGCAACGTCGCCACCAGCTGGCTGCTGGGTTATGGTGGAGGGATCTGCATTAGCGAATGCGGCGCCATGATCAGCAATAATACTCTCAGCCTGAATTACGCCCGTTACGGCGGAGGTATGGCCGTTCTCGATGCCTCGTATCCTGTTTTAAACAATATGATTCTCTGGGAGAACACGGCTCCAGTCGTACCTCAAATTTTAATCGATGATGTTTCGACTTTGGCCGTTTCCTATTCCGATATTCAGGATACGCTGTGGCCGGGCGCCGGCAATTTAAGCGTCGATCCGCTGTTCAGGGATACGGCCGGTGCTGATTTTCACCTGATGTCCACAGCCTGCGGCGATTCTCTCGATTCACCATGCATAGACGCGGGTCATCCGGCAATCGTAGACAGTCTTCTGGATTGCTCCTATGGTTTGGGAACGTATATGAGCGATATGGGCGCTTACGGGGGCGGAGATTCGGTGATAGTGGGGATCGATGATAACGACTATTACTTGCCAGACAAACTTGTGCTGATGCAGAATTACACGAATCCCTTTAATAATGAAACCAAAATCAGATTTTTAATTGTTAAATCAATGGAAGTGAGGTTGGCCGTTTACGATCTGCTGGGCCGCGAGGTTCAGACTTTGATCGACGAATACAGGCCGGCAGGAGTTCATACCGTGACATTCGACGCTTCCGATCTATCCAGCGGTGTGTATTTCTACGGGCTTCAGGTGGGCGAAGCGTTTGAGACAAAACGCATGGTTTTGTTGAAGTAATTGATTTTTACCTGCGGGGCGAGCCGATAATATCCTCCGATCTGTAGGTGCCCCGGCGAAAGAAGGAGGATTTCATGAAATGCTTTTCAATTCTAACGATTCTATTTACCGGATTCGCTTTAATGACCGCATCGGCGGCCATAATTTATGTTCCCGGCGATTATCCTACCATTCAGCAGGGGGTGGACGCATGTAGCGCCTATGATACGGTGATGGTGGCCAACGGTACATATAACGAGAACATATATGTGGCCATGCCTCTCAGCCTGATGGGCGAGGACAGAGACAACACTATTATCGACGGTTCGGGAGCCGGGGATGTCGTTATTATAAACGCATCCGAAGTTATGGTCCGCAATTTCACCATAACCAACAGCGGGATCGGTTTTCTCGACGCGGGGATCGAGATCAGGTACGCCGACAGCTGCGTTATCGAATGCTGCGATCTGGAAGATAACTACTCCGGATTAAGCCTGTACGGGTCGAGCCATAACATGATCTCCAGGTGCGGATTCTCGTACAATGTGAACGGCGTTCATTTCCGGGAGGATTCGTTGGTGATGACCCCCGATAACTTGGCCAACGCGATTCAGAACAATATCATCGAAAACAATGATTCAAACGGCATTCTTTTCGATCACACGACCATGAACCACCATACTTCAAATCTTGTTATGGGAAACAGGATTTTCAACAACTACCAGGGGCTTTCCACCATTATGTCTCAGGATAACAGTTTCACCTATAACGATATAGTGGGATGCGGCAGCTACGGGGCATCGCACGAAATGTGTTTCGGCGGAGGTCAAAACAATCAATGGCATCACAATAACTTCATCTTAAACCACGCTGATACTCTGCAGGCCTGCGATATCGGTAGTGGAATCGACTACTGGTATTGTGTAGCCGATAGTAAAGGTAATTATTGGTCGGACTATACCGGCCCGGACAATAACGGCGACGGTATCGGCGATATCCCCCACGTTATCGACGGCTACGAGAGCCACGACCTGGCGCCGTTAATGGAATCCCTGGAATCGGTTATCGCAGGGGGCGTATCTGACGGCAACAATCCGATTGAGGGAGCATATGTTCAGGCACTGGGTACGTCAATCGACGACTACAGCGATTCCGACGGAACGTACTCGCTGGAAGGTCTCGGGGCCGGCATGTACGACATTTCTTTCACTCATTCCCTTTACCGAGATACAGTTGCGGCAGGCATTCCGGCGACTCTCGATTTTGCGACCTGGTTGTATGCGGTGATGGATCCTCTTACGGGAACTGATGAAAGCGTTCGGTCTGCGCCCGGAAGATTCGCATTGCTTCAAAACTACCCGAATCCGTTTAACGCTAATACGACGATAAGGTTTATTTTGGAGAAATCCCAGGATGTAAATCTGACCGTATATGATTTGCTGGGGCAAAAAATTCATACAATTTTCGAAGGAAAAATGCAGTCGGGAGTTCACACGGTTGATTTCGACGCTTCTCCCCTTTCCAGCGGCGTGTATTTTTACAGGTTGCAGGCTGGAGACAAAGTCGAGACGGAGAGGATGGTATTATTGAAATAGACGATTTGCGGTCACGGCAGGCCGTGACTCAAAGCGGCAGGGGCTTATGGCAATATTCTCCTCCGAGGGCGATTTGTAAGACTTATTAATATTGATTTGCTTAAAAGCGGAGGACGCAGTTGAAACAAAGTGCATGGTAATGCTGAAACAGGAGGTATGGTTCCGTAATGAAAATTATTATTTTATTCTGCACGCTATTTATGCTCATCGGAGCATATTCACTCAGCTTTGCTCAAACGCCGGATACATTATGGACAAGAACATTCGGCGGGCCCGGCAATGATTATGTATACGACCTGAAACAAACCTCAGACGGCGGGTATATACTGGCGGGATCCGGCACCTTCGGGACAGGCGGGTGGAATATTTATCTTGTAAAGACAGACGCCGGCGGGGATACAATCTGGACGCGGTTTTTCGATGCCGATGACTCTGATTGGGCTTCCTCCGTTCGGCAAACCGATGATGACGGGTATATAGTGGCTTGCCACGGATTCACGAACCTGATAAAGTTAAACGAGTACGGAGATTCGTTATGGAGTCATGATTACGGAATAGTCGCCAACTCGGTGTGGCTAACCGACGACGGCGGATATATTATAGGAGGCGGGGTAATTCAGGACCCATGCATCATCAAGACCGATTCTCTGGGCAATGTAATCTGGAACCATGTTTACAACAGCGATTATTTCGGCCGTATCAATTATATACAGCAGACATTTGACGGAGAATACATGGCGGTAGGAACGGCCAATTCGGTTCAAAACTGGTCTGATTATTACATCATGAAAATTGACGACTCGGGAGATACGCTGTGGACCCGCTCATATGGATCGACGGGACCGGAGGAGGCCTACTGCGCCCAACAAACCTCCGATGGCGGATATATTCTCAGCGGCCTCTTTTTCTGGACCGTAAAAACCGACGCGAGAGGCGATACGGTCTGGAGCCGTTACTACGGCTACGGCGGGACGGGATGTGCCTTTTCTATACAGGAGACGCGCGACGGCGGTTACATTATAGGCGGTCGCGTAAATCGCCCCTTTACGGAAGATGCACAGTTCTACCTGGTGAAAACCGATCCGGACGGGAATGTTGACTGGGATTTCGAATACGGAGGGACGGGCTGGGATTTGGGCCACAACGTATGCCAGACAGACGACGGCGGCTATGCCATTGCGGGCTGGTCGGATTCATGCGGGATCGGCGGAATGGATATCTTGCTGATCAGGCTGGGATACCCGACAGAAGTAAAAGAAACATTTGCTCCTGTTCCAGAATATACATCTCTTTCGGGCAACTATCCCAACCCCTTCAACTCATCAACCACCATTGAGTTTACCCTGGATAGGCCTCAAATTGTAGCTTTAACAGTTTACGACCTCCTGGGGCGGGAGATAAGGACGTTATTGAATGAAAAAAAATCCGCCGGAAAACACAGAATTCCTTTTGACGCTTCTCCCCTTTCCAGCGGTGTATATTTTTACATGCTGCAGGCTGGAGACAAAATCGAAACGAAGAGGATGTTGCTGTTAAGGTAAAAAGGGAAATGAAGTGTCTGCCTTTATCAATTACGGGCATAAAATATCGTTAATCCTTATTTGTATGCTTATTCCTTTTGCACATTCGGCTTTAAGCCAGATTTACGTCGACGATACGTTATTTGTCGGGAATAACGACGGCTCTCCATTTCATGTCCCTTATCAAGGTGTTGTTGATATTCCGCTCTGGTTAAATGAAATATACGAGGGTTCTACAGGAGCTATTAATCTGGCCACCTCCAATTACGCGGTTTCCGAGCGTTTAGACGGCAATTTCTATTATCCCTGGTATTTCATTTTCTACCCGCCCATATGGCATCAGGATTATTCGGCGCAGAGTTTGTGGTTTACAGCGCGAAATCCTCCTGATTCAGTCGGCCATTTAGCTGATTTTACAATCAGAATGGCTCTCGATACTTCCTGCATCAACGATACCCTGCAAATATTGAACGCTAACGTGCAATTCAGCGATTCGACCGGTTACGTGCTAATACTTTACGGATTACGTATCAGTCCTATCGTTATAGACGATATAACCGCGATCGACGAAGAGACCGCTAAACCGGAAGATATCGCCATAAGCCGTATTTACCCAAATCCCTTCAATTCCTCTGCCACAATTGAGTTTTCATTGGATAAACCGCAGTTTGTGGCTTTAGCGATTTATGATCTATTAGGAAGGGAGATAAATACTCTATTAGAATCGAAAAAACCGTCCGGAACTCACCGAATTTTCTTTGATGCATCGGGCTTATCGAGCGGTGTTTATTTCTACAGACTGCGGGCGGGAAATATTATCGAAACAAAGAGGATGGTACTTTTGAAGTAACAAGGAGTCGAGGATTTATGCAAGTGAAGTTCTTTTACAACTTATCTATATTACTTTTTTTCGCTTTCTCGTTCAGTTATGCTCAAGCGCCCGATACGGCCTGGACAAAAACCTACGGCGACAGCGGCTATGATGGCGCTAATTGTATCCAGCAAACTGTGGATGGCGGATATATTATCGGCGGAGGAGGATTTGCCACGCTGATAAAGATAGATGCGTCCGGGGATTTGATCTGGACCAAGGATTACGGTCTGGCGGCCAGGTCGGTTCAACAGACCGTCGATGGCGGATATATAATTGCCTGTGACGGTCTTACCAGCCTGATAAAGACTGACGAAAACGGCGATTCGGTCTGGACTCGCGATTATGAAATAAATCCAAGCTGCGCTTACCAGACGAACGATGGCGGATATATCATGGCCGGTTCTTTTGTAACGGGAAGGGATACACATTGCTGCCTTCTCAAAACTGATTTGCTCGGTAATGCCGTCTGGCAACAGACTTATGTCATTGGTGAAACCGGGCGTATTTCATCTGTACAACAGACCAGCGATGGGGGTTATATCGCCGCCGGTCTTGTTCATTTCCCCATAGGCTGCTGGGACTACTGCCTGATTAAAACAGACGCATCGGGTGATTCGACATGGGTCAAGATCCATGGAGCGCCTGGCGAACCTGACGAAGTATACGCCGTGGCTCAAACTGATGACGGTGGCTATATTATGACGGGGTTCTATTTCTGGACGGTGAAAACGGATGAGTATGGAGATACTCTCTGGACGCGTCATTATGCTATCGGGGAAGTCGGCTACGCCTATTCAATTCGGCAAACCAATGACGGCGGTTTTCTGTTAGCCGGTTTCATCGATCCCCCCTTCGAGGATCAGGGACAGCTCTATATCGTCAAAACCGACAATTACGGCAATTCCATGTGGGAAGTTGAATACGGCGACAGGGGGCGGGAACAGTGCTATGATGCCATTCAGACAAATGACGGCGGGTATATGGCTGCCGGGTATACGGGATCTTTCGGTGCGGGCAACCATGATGTCTGGATATTGAAATTTGAAAGCGAGACATCTGTACCTGAGATTGTAGGATTTGCCCCGAACGATTTCGCTCTTGGAAATAACTACCCCAATCCCTTCAATTCCTCTACCACAATCGAATTTTCATTGGATAAACCGCAATTTGTGGCTTTAACGGTTTACGATCTGTTAGGAAGGGAGATAAACACTCTATTGGAAGCGGAAAAACCGTCCGGAACTCACCGGATTTTCTTTGACGCATCGGACTTATCGAGCGGCGTCTATTTCTACAGGCTGCAGGCGGGGGATTTGGTAGCTTCAAAACGGATGATTCTACTTAAATAGAGGTTCTTTGACAGCGAAAAATAGTGATTTGCGAATTTATGGGATACCGGTAATCTAGTTTATAAATTAGGGAATGGACGCGCAACCTGGTTAATAACGGCAACTAACAAACCTAAAAGTGCTTGTTTTAGCCCGATTATTTCTTATATTGCGATCGAGGTTGAACTAACATCAACGTATGCACCGGGGCACCTCGTCTTGAAATATTAAATTGCATTTGCGCAGGGAGTTTTTGATGGGAAAAATGAAGTTTTCCATAATGACTGCCATTCTTGTAATTCTATTCGCAAATGTTATAGCCATGGGCCAGGAGAGAACTGTAGGTTTATTTATCAATGAAGATGACGCTTATGTAGGCTATACTCTTTTCTCTCCCATGTCATATCCGGTTACCTATCTAATTGATAATAACGGATTGTTAATTAATTCATGGCAAAGCGATTATCGACCGGCCATGATGGCCTACGTGCTCGAAAGCGGCAATCTTTTGCGTACCGGCAAACATCCTGGAAATCCGGAATTCGCTCTGGAAGGCGGAGCCGGAGGATATCTGCAGGAATTCGAATGGGATGGAACCCTCGTATGGAATTTTCTGTATTCCGACTCTTTACGTTGTCCGCATCATGACATCGAACCTCTTCCTAATGGAAACCTGTTGGTAATCGCCTGGGAATATAAATCCGCGGCGGAGGCCATCGCGGCGGGCCGTAACCCTAACTTGTTAGGCCAGGGCAAATTATGGCCGGAGCATATTATCGAGGTGCAGCCGGACGGACAGACCGGGGCTATAATAGTCTGGGAATGGCATATGTGGGATCATCTTATTCAGGATTACGATTCCACCAGGGCCAATTACGGAATTGTGGAGGACCATCCGGAATTAATGGATATTAATTTTGCCTATAACAACAGAGCTGATTGGAACCATTTCAATTCCATAGACTATAACCAAGCGCTCGATCAAATACTCATTAGCGCGCATGCGCCAAGCGAGATATTGATTATCGATCACAGCACTACCACGGCTGAGGCGGCCGGTCATACCGGCGGTATCTATGGCAAAGGCGGTGATTTTCTTTACAGGTGGGGCAATCCGCGGGTCTATAGAGCGGGACATGAATCTGATCGAAAATTATTCAGACAGCACGACGCCAGATGGATAGAACCCGGTCACCCGGGAGCGGGGAATATTCTGATTTTCAACAACGGCAATGATCGTCCGGGAGGCAATTATTCCTCCGTTGACGAGATTGTTCCCCCCATCGACAGTTCCGGCAACTATTACCTGGCGCCCGATTCGGCGTATGGCCCCGAAGACCCGGTATGGGTATATACAGCGGAAAATCCTACCGATTTTTACGCGCAGAATCTTTGCGGGGCGCATCGTCTTCCAAACGGCAACACCTTAATAACCAATGGACGAACCGGATCGTTTTTTGAAATCACTCCTCAGGACAGCCTGGTGTGGCTGTATGTAAATCCGGTAATATCGTTCGGCCCGGTGTACCAGGGCGATCCCCCATTGAATAATTATGTTTTCTGGGTTACTCGATATACGCCTGACTACCCGGGTTTTGACGGGCAAGATATGACGCCCGGCGATCCTATCGAGCTATATCCAACCGACATCTACGGTACTAAAGACATGATTCCCGGCATGTTTACATTATCGCAGAATTATCCCAATCCTTTTAACGCCAGCACCACAATCGAATTCAGGTTAAGAAGTCCCCAATATGTGAAATTAGCCGTATATGATTTGCTCGGCCGCGAGAATCAAGTTTTGATGGCGAAGGAAAAACAGGCCGGTTTCCACCGGGTAACATTCGACCCTTCAGGATTATCAAGCGGTATCTATTTCTACAGGCTGCAGGCCGGAGATATATCTAAAACGAAGAGGATGATAATATTGAAATAGATTTTGGATTTTCCGTCTATGGTATCGGATAAACCGAAAAATGGAATTTTATCGGAAGGTTATTTTGCAATCGGGCAAGATTCGGGAAAAGAAATTAAGAACAGATGATTTTTATATTTTGGAGGAAGATACGATTCTGGTAAAGAATCTGCCAATAAAATATCTCATTTCCGGTTAAAAGAAAAGGAGCACAGTCATATGAAGTTTGTTATTTTGTTAACCGTGGCAGTTATCTGTCTTGCCGGAACGACAGCCGCGCAAACGCCGCAGATTATGTCGATTCTGCCGACACAGAATGAATTGAACGTGGCCGTGAACACAAATATCTCGGCAACATTTGATATTGATATGGACGAGGTCACGATAAATGAATCAACATTTATCGTTTTCGGCCTAAATACCGGAATGCACGAGGGTATCATAACGTATGATAGCCAAACGAATACGGCTGTTCTTGATCCGCAGGATAATTTTGAGGATGGCGAGATTGTTACCGCGGTTCTTACCGCGGGCATACAATCTTCCGGCGGAATCCCGCTTACCGGCGGATATATCTGGTCTTTTACCGCTGTGGCGGCCGGCGGCTCGGGGACATTTACCCAGGATTCGGCGTATAATACCGGCTCCGAACCGACCTCCATCTGTGCCGCGGACTACGATGGTGACGGCGATATGGATCTGGCTACGGCAAATCGCGCTTCCGACAGCGTTACAGTTTTATCAAATAACGGTTACGGCATGTTTGCCTTTGAGTCAGCCTATCTTGTGGGATTTAATCCCTGGGGGATTTCAGCCGCGGATCTAAACATGGATAATAACATCGACTTGGTGGTGGCATGTCGTGATTCCGGAGAAATTTCGATATTGCTGAACAACGGCGACGGCACTTTCGCGGTAGATTCGACTTATTCAACCGAGAATCCTCCCGTATCATTATCCGTCGCGGACCTGGATGGTGACGGCGATATCGATCTGGCGACGGCGAGTCTTGATTCAAATAATATTTCCATATTTCTAAACTCCGGGATCGGCACGTTTTCAGCCGGCTCGACAATTCCTGTAGGAACCACTCCCTGGGGAATCTTTTCGGCCGATCTGGATGGGGACGGCGATCTCGATCTTACCGCCGCAAATCGCGGTTCCAACAACATTTCGGTATTGTTGAATAATGGCGACGCATCGTTTATTGCCGATTCAACATACGCCGTGGGATCAAATCCCATATCAATTTTCGCCGCCGACCTCGACGGCGATGCTGACAACGATCTGGCGGCGGCCAATTTTACTGTCAGCAGTATTTCGGTCCTGATAAATAACGGTGACGGGACATTCGCGCCATTTGAATCCTACTCGGTCGGCACCAGGCCTCGGTTCGTATATGCCGCGGATTTCGATGGAGACGGAAACCTCGATATAGCAACGGCGAATCGTAACTCCAGCAGCATCTCGATTCTAATAAACAACGGCGATGGGACGTTCGGCTCGCAGACCGATTTCGCGGTGGGCCTCAATCCCGTGTCGATTTCCGCCGCAGACCTCGACGGCGACGCCGATATGGATCTGGCAACGGCGAATATCGGTTCGGCCAACGTCTCGGTTCTTTTAAATGAAGGCGTCACCGGAATAACGGAAAACTCGATCCCGCCACAAGAATTTTCGGTCTGGAAAAATTATCCCAATCCCTTCAATTCCTCTACCACAATCGAATTTACCTTATATAATCCGCAATTCGTTACTCTAACAATCTACGATCTGCTGGGGCGCGAGATAAGGACGCTATTGGATGAAGAAAAACCTTCCGGAATACATAATATTACTTTTGATGCCTCCGACCTCTCCAGCGGCGTCTATTTCTACAGGCTGCAGGCGGGAGACATAGTTGAGACAAAGAGGATGGTGTTATTAAAGTAGGCCTTTCTTATATAATGGAGGAGATGTGCGCAAAAATATTACCATTTTATGGATTCTGGCGGTTTCCTCACCGATCTTGATATCAATCTCCTTTGCCCAGGCTCCAGATACAGCCTGGACGCGGGTATATGGTGAGTTTATCGACGAAATAGCCAGTTCGATTCATCAAACCTCTGATAACGGTTATATTATTTCCGGTTATTCGGGCGAAGGGATTCTTAACCATCCCTACGATATATTGTTGATAAAAACCGACTTCAACGGCGACACCGTGTGGGCCAAATCATATGGCGGCGTGCTGGAGGAAGTCGGTTATTCGGCAATACAGACATCGGACGGTAAATATGTAATCGCGGGATATACGAATTCATTCGGAGCGGGCGGAAGAGATCTCTTTATAGTCAAGGCCGATGAAAACGGCGATACCTTATGGACAAGAACATACGGAGGCGCGGATAACGACGAAGGATATTCTGTCATAGAGACAGCCGACAGCGCTTACTTAATCGCCGGTTACACAGCCTCATTCGGCGCCGGCTTTAACGATGTCTACTTGATTAAAATAGACATAAATGGCGATACGCTCTGGACAAAAACCACAGGGGATTCATTGAGGCAGGAAGGAAGATCTATCGCCGCGACTTCCGACGGCGGCTATATTATTACGGGGTTAACAGGCGCCATATCTACCGATGTGTACCTTATAAAGGTTGATGAAAACGGCGATACCCTGTGGACGAGATCTTATGATTCCATATTAAGAGATGCTGGAAATTATGTTCAACAGACCTCGGACGGGGGTTATATAATAGCGGCCACAAGTTGCGGAACGACCCCGGATGATCCCTGTTCAGGATACCTGATAAAAACCGACCGCCTCGGCGACACGCTCTGGACTTCACCCTCCATTTCCGGGGGATTGGCCGGTGTACTTGAAACGGTTAGCGGAGAATTCCTCGCTACCGGCGGTAATTATGATCCCCGGCAGGTACCGGTTGTAATTGAATTGGCCGTTGTTAAGGTAGATCTCAACGGCGAGACTCTATGGACTGAAATATTCGAGGGCGCAATCGGAAAGTCGCTTGCGTTAACCAATGACGGCGGATTTATAATCGCGGGTGACCATATCATATACGGCTGCTATTATATTCTGGGCGATGTCAACGGAAGCCGCAACTACAACGGGCTGGATATAACTTACGGAGTGGCGTTCTTCAAGGGCGGCCCTTCCCCTATATGTCCCACCTGCCCGCACTCCCCTCAATGGTATTACTGCGGGGATGTCAACGGCAGCTGTTCATATAACGGCGTGGATATTACTTACGGAGTAGCATATTTTAAAGGCGGACCCGAACCTGTACCTATTCCGGATTTCCCCCCGGGGGGAAATACAGATGTTTATCTGTTGAAGTTTAGCCCGCAATAATCGACTTGCTTATTGCTCAATTTGTAAAGAAATTGAAGATATTATCCGGCATGCTGGTTTTAGCCTTGAAAAACTCCGTATACCTGCATCGCGAACGGGTAACAACAATGAACCTGCTTCCCTGGACATCGAAAATCTTGCTCCAGAATCCGCCCGCGGCTCCTATCTCGCCGGTTTCGTACCGGTTATTCGAACATTTGGAACATCCATAATTCAGGCTTTGCATAACACTCTCCCTTTACAATTCACATTTCAATTCTATATACGCTTACTTAAAGAAATTATTCAGCTAATAATTCGCGAAAGGATTCTCGCATCCCATTTCTGAGGGATCATATAAAGTCGTGTATTTAACCTGTCTATTGAGATCGGCGCCGTTTCGGAAAAAATCACAGGATAACAGGAACATGGTTACGGCGTATTCCTCGAAGTTCTTAAATTTGTCCGAGAAGGGCGTTATTTTGTAAATATCTATAACGGAATAAAGCGGTCTGAGCATCCCGGACCAGCTGCCTATTAATCTCTGTTTGGCGGAAAGAGTCTTCTGGAAATCGTCGGCGAATTTTTTCAACTGGGATTTATCGATCTTCATGTAACCCAGTTTCTTTCTGATGATGGATATAATTATGTCGGTGGCGTCACCTTTTCTCACCTTGAATGCCCACCATCCGGCGGCATATAATGAGACGCCTGAAAAAAGCGTTATAATCACGAATTTTCTTCTGCTTATTTTTTCGGCCAATTCTATCCTCTTAATCTACAGATGATCCGCCGCCCACAAGGCCAGCGCCGACAGGGTCAGGGCGGGATTCGCAGGTGCGCATGTCGGAAAGCTGCCGCTTCCCAGAACCAGGAGATTTCTGATTTTATGATGTTTCAGGTATTTATCCACCACGCTGGTTTCGGGGTCTTTCCCCATAACAGTGGTACCCATTATATGGCCGTCGGTAAAGTTGACCTTTTCACTGATTATTATATCCTCCACGGGCAGCGGCTTAAGCAATTCATCCAGACGTTCGGGCAGCTTTTCGATGGAACGTCTGGTATAATCGGAGAAATCAACATAAACCGTCTCCGGTAACTCGGGATTTTCATCGCTGATTTTAACATAATTTCGGGGCGATGGGATATCCTCGAATATTATTTTGAAAAACACACGCTGACGCCACTTCCCTTTCTCCGCCCGGAGACCGTTGAGATGGGGAACGTTATAAGATTCTACCAGGCAGGCGGCATGCTCGGACCTGTGAGCGCCGTCATAAAGCATATAGCCGTGCCCGGTGATGCTGGTGCTTCCCTGCAGGTTGTCCACCCCATTGAGTTCGACACGAACATATTTCGAAATCTGCTCATTAAGATTTTTACCCAGCATGGGATGATCAAGGCCGGATTTTAGAAGTATGAAGGGATTAAAGATACTGTTGGCGCCAAGGACGAAAAGGTCTCCCCGGGCTTTTTCCCTTGCTCCGTTTTTGACGTACTCGACGGAGACGGCGGAATCGCCGTTTATATTCAGATTCTTCACTTCCGATTCCAGCGACAATGTTATTCGGGGATCATTATAAATATAATCCAGTTCGTTTAAGACCGTGAACTTGGCGTCCACCGGGCAGATATCGCATACTCCGGCCGCGCAGCAGATATTGCGATTTCTGGTTCCCTCGCGGGCCCGGGCGCAGGGCTGAGGAAAATATCTGTCCGGATAGGCCTTTTGAAGGATTTTATCCGGATCGGAGAGAATATGAGGAGGCTGCGGATAAGGCCTGCTGCGGGGAAATAAAGCGGTATTATCCGGGCCGGAGACCGCCATAATTTCTTCCGCCTTATAGTAATATTCTTCGATATCGTCGTAACTCACAGGCCAGTCTTTCCCCACCCCATAGATCGATTTAAGTCTGAAATCGTTGGGCATATTTCGGGGGGTGCATCCCCACCAGATTTTCGACCCGCCGCCATATCCGGGAGAAAAATACCATCCCTTATTAACATTACGATTGATGAAAAGGCTGTTGTATTGAAGACTCGAACTGGCCCTGTTTTCCAGCTGCCAATCGAGAGAATCGCGCTTGCCCCGCTCCAGAACCAGGATGCGTTCAGCGGCTTTGGCCCTTTGAAGATATGAGAAAAGGAAAAAGGATGACGCGAATCCTGTTCCGACCACTATTAAATCAAAGTCTTTTTCCATTTGACCGGGCATATGAAGACAAAAGGATAGATTTTTAACGAGGTTATGTCAATCGTTTTTTTTTGCAAAAAATGAATATATTATTTGACTTTTGATTGTAGTTATCATAATTTATAGCGTTAATAAGGGAATGGTCCATTTCCCTCATGGGCGAATTCTTTTTTATTTTATTGAGGGATCAGCAAAATCCCGACTGGGACAAAAGGAGTTTAATGTGGCTACCGGTAAAGTAAAATGGTTTAATCGCCAAAAGGGATATGGTTTTATCATTCCCGACGAAGGTGACAAAGATCTGTTCGTTCATCACTCAAACATTGACGGCGAAGGTTTCCGCTCGCTCGAAGACGGCCAGATGGTCGAATTCGAAGTGCAAGATGGGACGAAAGGCCCGGAGGCTATAAAGGTTCGTCCATTATAGATTTAATAAGTCAAGATAACAAACATATTATTTATAGCCAGTTTATTTAGGAAGGGTGCTTTATTAATACCCTGATGCAGCCCCTTCTGTGCGGCTGTCTGTCCCGCCCGTCAAAAATCCGTTTTCGGGATCTATCCAGATACATTGCGCCGAAGCCCATTCATATAAACGATATACAGTGTGGCCTCTGGTCATGAGTTTTTCAATAGTATCGAAAGAAATGGCCGGCTCGACAAATACGATATCCGGCTTCCATTGATGATGAACTCGCGGATTATCAACCGCCTGCTGGATATCCATCTCGAATTCAACCACATTCAGAATTATCTGTACCACGGTGGTAATGATCCTGGGGCCGCCGGGAGACCCGAATATACCGGCAGGTTTCCCATCCTTTAAGACCAGGGTCGGCGACATGGATGAAAGCGGCCTTTTGCCCGGCTGAACGGAATTGGCTTCGGAGCCGACAAGTCCGTAATAGTTCGGAATTCCGGGCTGAAGCGAGAAATCATCCATATGATTATTGAGAAACAATCCGTAACCCGGAAGAATCACACCCGATCCGAAACTGGTATTAAGGCTGGCAGTAAATCCTACCATGTTTCCCATTGAGTCGATTATGGAAAAATGAGTGGTCTCCGAGCTTTCATATCCGGGCACCGTTCCCGGACCCTGAATATCCGATGCCTTATAGGGAATCATACTCTCCCGCAATCCCTCAAGGTATAGAGTATCCAGCAAACCATCCACCGGAATACTCACAAAATCGGGATCGCCGAGATAATAGGCCCTATCGGCGAAGGCGCGTTTCATCGCCTCCACCAGAAGGTGAATCGTATCGGAAGATCCCGCTCCCCAGTATCTCAGGTTAAACGGTTCCAGTATTTTCAATATCTGAATGACATGAATACCGCCGGACGAGGGCGGGGGCATTGAATAAATATCGTAACCGCGAAAACGCCCGTGAACCGGTTTCCGGACAACCGCTTTATATCCCTCGAAATCCTTTTCGGTAAGATAGCCGTTGTTTTTGTTTACGAATTTCACCAGGTCTCTGGAAAAATCGCTTTTATAAAACCAATCCGCCCCGTTGATAGCAAGGCTGTCGAGAAATCGAGCCAGGTCTTTTTGTAATAGCTTATGGCCGAAAGTATAAGGCAATGAATCATTCTGAGGAAAAAATAACTCTTTTGTCGAAGGGTATTGAATCAAGCGGTCTTTTGAATACAGAAGACGTTCGGCATAGGTTCTGGAGATTATAAATCCGGTATCGGCTACGAAGATTGCGGGTTTTAGAAGTCCATTCCATGGGCGGGTACCCCAGTTTTTGTGGATTAGATCCAGGGCGGCGGACAGTCCGGGAGTCGCTACGGCGGTCACCCCTTCGGTGGAAAGACCGGGAATAACGGATTTGCTTCTTTTATCGACATACATATCGCGTTGAGCTTTTAATGGAGCCCGTTCCCGACCATCGACGGCGAAGATCTCCCCTGTCTTCGCCCAGTAGATCATTATAAAACACCCGCCCCCCATGCCGGAGCTGTAACCTTCGGTGACATTTAATACCGCGCTCACAGCGATTGCGGCATCAATGGCGTTACCGCCATTCTGCAAAATCCGCAAACCGATTCCGGCGGCAATCGGCTCCGACGATACCACCATGGCATGTTGGGCAACCGCCGGTTTCGGCGAGACGGCGTAGGTCAAGTTAACAGCGGAAATCAACAATGAAATTATTATTAAAAATATTAGACGGCGTTTCATCTTACCTCCGGTGAAATGTTCATAATTGATTAGAATTCTATGATATTTTACGGGTACATGCAAGACCTGTGTGCCAAAACTGCAGATCGCCGTCCGCTACTGTCGAAGAAGCCAACCCGAGTGTCGGATTCATCCGGGCGATTGGAACATGCGGGTCCCAATCTACGGCAGGTTTTATTTCGGAAATCATAGTTTCCTAAACACAAAAACCGGGAGGACAGACATTCCTGTCTGTCCATTAAGGCGACAATACCAATTCCGGCCGGACAAGAATGTCTGGCCTACCGAATAGCCGTAGATCAGGTCTCCCCGAGACCTGACATCACGGCGTCAAATCCCGGGGGGATTTGACGCGCGAACCGCGATTCCAGCCGGGGTCTTTTCCGGGGACTATGGAGGTTGTCCCAAGAGATTTGATTTGAATCATCAAGAATTTTATGATATGAGCGGTTTGGCATAGCTAATTAACAGACTGGGATTGATAATGATATTGAAGCCGGATAGCGCATTGCAGATGATGTT
>CP070742.1:2896480-2956183 GCA_020348065.1 Candidatus Zixiibacteriota bacterium | reverse complement strand
CGGCATTTCCGGCTGAGCGACAAAGCCAAACTGGTGGTGGGGCGCGACGAAAAGGAAAATGACCTGATCGAATCGTTGCGGCGGCCGGACGATTGTATCCTGGAGGTTCTGGAGTTCGGCTCCCCGATCGGTTTGCTGCGGGGAGAGGCCGATGAGACCGTAATGATGACGGCCGCCTCGATTGTGGCGCGCTACTGCGACGGTAAAAACCAGCCCTTATTGCGCGTATCCTATGTGAGCCGGATCGGTGACGGCTTTCTTGAGACCGCCCCGGCGGGCGAAGCGGAGGTGGAGGCGTGGCGGGTGTAGGCGAATTTTACAATATACCCCGGACTATCTCCAAGAGCTCTCTTAAAGAATCTTCATTAAATTGTATCGATTGGCTTTTTTTGCCTTTGAGCTTTCTGGTATTCGAACCATAAGTGTCGATTTGGAGATACTTCCCACCAGATTCATCAGCGAATACAGTATAAGAGCAATCAACGGGATCGTGGGTAATATTTCGATCCATTGTTATTTTAGATAACTTCTTAACGAGGGCCATATGTTTTCCTTGGTTTTAGTTGTAGCGCACAACCCTTTAGTTGTTGTGCCACCCATCAAATCTGATCTATTTCTATACGGGAGGACCGCCAAAGAGTTCTGCCTGCGACTCTTCAATTTGATTTGTTCTTATTTGATTTTTTGTTTTCATAATTTTTCTTATACCATTTGTACTTATAGGTTATCATGCAATCTTTATGCCTTAAAATGCTTTGGACCCTTTTTATGGTAAGACCAGCATCCAACAAGTGAGTTGTAAAAGAACTGCGCAGACTATGCGTAGATAATTTTTGCCTTTCAGCCACTTCCTTTAAATATTTACTGACTATTCTGGCGATGCTTCTTGGCGTTATCGTATATCCACTATTATTTAAAAAGAATGTATTATTTCTTGATTTAATTCTTGAACTTGGAATTTTCTTTTTTCTTGCTTCCAAATATTTGGTTACTGCTTCAAATGTTTTGGGGCCCCCTGGGAATTTTCTAATCTCATCTTTTTTTTTGCAAATCAATATCAATCCATCTTTTAATTTTACTTCGTGCCTCTTTAAATTTGCCAATTCAGACAATCTAAATCCAGTGCGATAAAACAGCTCGAGTAAGGCATTATCTCGCAAACCAATAAAATCATTTCTAAAATCCATTGATAAAAGTATATCTATTTCCTTAATAGTTAGATAATCGATTCTATCTCTTTCCGGTTTAGGGTATGGTATTCGATAAAAAGGATTTACCCCTTTCCTTAAACCACCATTTTTAAGAAATTCGCCGAATTTCCTTAATGAGTCGAGTTTCCTTGCACATGTGATTTTCTTATAACCCTTTTCCTCCAATTTATCTTTAAATGCTTTCGCTTCAACTTCAGATATATCACCAGTTTTATATACACAGGGGTAGTATTTTTCGATAAAATCAATAAATTGAACGCAGTCCCTCGTATACGCGATTATTGTATTTTCCGGTGAATTAAGGACATTTTCCAGATAAATTCTAAAGTCCGATAACCATTGATTCCAAATATTCATTTTTCAATTAAATCCATTTATTTTTTTCGCTCTAGGGTGCGATTTTCTCCTATACAAATATATTCTTGTTTTTTTTAATATGCCCATAAGTAATTACGTGATTTACACTACTACTACGTCGGTTTTCCTCCGCTAGGAACTGCTCCGATATTCATAATAATTTGTATTGTAGCCCAGGCATAGGCCACAAGAGTTATCAGGTCGGCTAAGAGGTCAATCAAAAACCAACAACTTATTTTATATGACCACTTATAGTAAAATCGGGCTTTTATCTTTGAGTCGACTGCTCCCCGATATACATAATATTGAGTAATCTTATTAACTAACGCAATGAGTACCTGCGAAAATACTGCGGCCAAGACCCAAATGAAAATTATTATTCTTTTTTCTTGCTGAATGGATATAAAAAAATCAGGTTTATTGATAAATAATAATAACATTCCGATACCATAGCCAATAAACCAATTTTTTAATACGGATGCATATCGCCAATATTGATTTAAGTAAACTGGCGGCTCTTCTTTAGATTGCCTAACCCTCATCCTCACCATGAAAGCCCTATCATTCTTTTAGGGTAGAGAAAATTCATATTAAAATTAATCAGTGCTTTAATTAAACATATGATATCTTGCTGTGTCAATTTATTTTTTTAACCACTTGCAGAAAATTCCCACATAAAACCGTCAGCAAACATGCGGCCGGATGAACCGACCGCCTACTCCCCTGGCGGGCAGTCGGGGCAGGGGAACCGTTCGGGTATTATCCCTTTGAGGTAGCTTACGCCGTATGTTATATCGAGGCCGTTGTAGCTGCAGCTGGCGTTAACGTCGCCGGCCACATACCAGGTGCCGTGGGGCGGGCAGTCGCATTGGTAAGGCGGAGGGTTGCCGCCCTTGAAATAGGCCACGCCGTAGGTGATATCGAGGCCGTTGTAATCGCCGCTGGCGTTGGCATCGCCGACTACATACTCGTATCCCTGCCAGGCTCGCAGGGTTATATCCACAATTGCGGTATCGCCGATAACGGCAAAAATATCGTATACGATAGAATCCTGGAAATCCTCATGGGAGAAGGCCAGGTCGTAATACCCGTTCTCCAGCCCCTCCAGGATATATCCGCCGTCGGAATCGCTGCTGTCGGCGACGGATAACCCCACAACCTGCACATATACCCCTTCGATGGGATTCAGGGAATCGTCGGTTACCATGCCGGCCATGACGCCGGCGCCCGGCCGGGACATGAAAGGCATGAAATTGATGATGGGCGCCTCCGGGTCATCAAGCTGATCGAAAATACAGCTGTCGGCGATGGAGGCCGACTCGGTCCGGACCCAGAAGTTGTAACGGGCGTCGATAACGGTGTTGGGATCGCTGCAGGCCTCGGCGCGGATATCGTAGTTATCGTTGCCCGAGAAATTACAGTACTGCGCCGAGCCCGCCGGCGAAGCCTGGTGTCACGAGTGAGTCCAGATACCGTCCAGCAGGCTGTTTCTTAAAACGCATTTTTCGATATCGAATTCGGGCACCCTGTTGTCGAGAGTATGGAAGTCCATTCCGTAAAGGCAATCGCTGAATACAGATCCGTATATAGACACATCAACGCTCCGGGCACCTCGGAAACCCAAGCCTACCCCCTGGTATGACGGCTGTATCTGATGGACTACGCATTCCTCAATATCGGCTGTTAGGGGCGGATCGTATAAAAAACCGTCGAAATGTATCCCCCGGCTCAGGAAATCCTCGATGATGACTTTTTTTACTATAACGGAAGAGGAATCGCAATAGATGCCGATATAGACGTTCCGGATTGTAAATCCCTGTATCAGGGAGGAGGATTCCCCGCCGGCGATAATATTGAAGCCGATTTCGATAACCCCGCCATCGATGATCGTTGAAATCGGGCCATCGGCGCTTATAACGGCAATCGATTTTCCTACGATGGAAATATTGCGGTTGCCGTCGCCGGAATAGATTCCCGGCGCGACCATCACGGTATCGCCGCCGGAACAGGAATCGACTGCCGCCTGAATGGTGGGGCAATCATCGGGGACATGGATGATAACTGCCTTTGCTGAAATCGGTATTAAAATAGCGATGATTGAAAGCGATAATATTCTTGGCGCCATAATCGGCCTCCGAAGCGTACTTGTTTTCGCGAGTTGCGGAGCTTAAAGAGCCACTATAATTATAATTTAATCTATATTAAAAAGAGGTCAAGCCGTTTATCAATGCCATCATGTAAACAGGTGTCCATTATGCCACCTAAACCTATTGACAAAAATATTGGGCAAACCTATTTTATCACCCTGTATATAAATATTTCGCGGGGAATTTTTCTCTTCGCGGAGGCTGAAAAGAGAGGTGCGTTATGTTTATTAACGATAAAGAATTTAAGGTAAAGGTAGGGCTGGCGGAGATGTTGAAGGGTGGGGTGATTATGGATGTCACCAACGCGGAGCAGGCGAAGATCGCGGAGGATTCGGGGGCGTGCGCGGTGATGGCCCTGGAGAGAGTGCCGGCGGATATCCGCGCCGACGGCGGCGTGGCACGCATGGCGGACCCGACCATAATCGAGCAGATCAAAGCGGCGGTCTCGATACCGGTGATGGCGAAAACCAGAATCGGTCATTTCGCCGAGGCCCAGGTGCTGGAGGCCCTGGAGGTCGATTTCATCGACGAATCGGAGGTGCTCACTCCAGCCGATGAGCATAACCATATAGATAAGACGAAATTCAAGATCCCGTTTGTATGCGGATGTCGCAATCTTGGCGAGGCGCTTCGCAGAATCGGCGAGGGAGCGGCGCTGCTTCGCACCAAGGGCGAAGCCGGCTCCGGCAATATTGTTGAGGCCGTGCGGCATATGAGAGCGGTAATAGGAGCCATAAGGCGCATTACCACGCTCGACGATGAAGAGCTTATGACTAAGGCCAAAAATCTCGGAGCCCCTTACGATCTCGTTAAATATGTCAAAGCGCATGGCGGACTGCCGGTGCCGAATTTCGCCGCGGGAGGTATCGCCACCCCCGCCGATGCCTCGTTGATGATGCAGCTGGGCGCCGAATCGGTGTTTGTCGGTTCCGGGATTTTTAAATCATCCGATCCGAAAAGCCGCGCCAAAGCTATTGTGCTGGCCACCACTCACTATAACGATCCGAAAATCGTGGCGGAGGCGTCAAAATCGCTGGGCCTGGCCATGAAAGGCCTCGATATCAAACAGATACCCGAGGACCAGCTTTTGCAGACCAGATAGAATGGGCATCCTGGTCGGCGTCCTGGCTATCCAGGGCGATTTTAAGGCGCATATAAAGGTATTTAAAAAATTAGGCGTCGCTCATAAAGAAATAAGATCCGAAAACGATCTTTCGGGCGTAACTCATCTGGTGGTTCCCGGCGGCGAATCGACGACCATACGAAAAGTGGCGAAATCGGAGGGATTCTGGAATAAATTGGCGATCTTTCGGGGACCGGTATTGGGAACCTGTATGGGTTCTGTTTTAATGGCGAGGCAGATCGAGTCCCCGAAAGCCGAAGGATGGGGGATGCTGGATATTACTGCGAAACGAAACGCTTACGGCAGACAGATCAACTCATTTACAGCTGAAGGAAAAATCGCGATTTCCGAGAAGCCTTTCGAGATGGTATTTATCAGGGCGCCGAAATTCGTACGGGTCGGCGATAAAGTCGAGCCGATAGCGTGGCTGGGAGATGAAGCCACGGGAGTAATATCGGGAAACAAAATGGCGCTGGCGTTTCATCCGGAATTAACGGATAACGGCTGTTTTCATGAATATTTTTTAGGTTTGTAAAAGGAAAAGATGGTTTCGGAAACAAAAGCGATGGCAACTTTGAATTTATATCTGGCTAAGGCCCGCGGTTTCTGCATGGGAGTGGAAAGATCCATCAGTATGGCTGAAAAAGCCAGAGAGGAGATTGAGGAAACCATCACTATATTAAATGAAATCGTT
Organism: Candidatus Zixiibacteriota bacterium; assembly: GCA_020348065.1. Lineage (GTDB taxonomy): Bacteria > Zixibacteria > MSB-5A5 > UBA10806 > UBA10806. The sequence goes on along the minus strand of CP070742.1, from coordinate 2,950,651 downwards.
CATAATAATTCGGTTGTCGCCGATCTTGAAAACAAAGGTATCTCCCGGACGACGAACCTTGATGATGTTAAGGAAGGAACCCTGATAATAGCGGCCCACGGAGTGGCACCGTCGGTAATCAAAAAAGCGAAGGATAAAGGTTTGAACGTAATCGATTCGACCTGCCCTCTGGTAAAAGTAATTCACAAGGCGGTTGATTATTTCATAAACCGGAATTTTACCGTTCTGGTACATGGCGATCCCAACCACGACGAGATGAAAGGTGTAAAAGGAAGAAACCCCGAAAAAATCCACGTGATAAAGGAAATTACAAAACCTGAGGACCTGCCTGACATCGACGGGAAGGTGGCGTTAATATCCCAGAGCACGCAGTCGCTTGAATTGTTTGAAAAAGCCGCGGAACTGATAAAACAAAAATACAATGACGTGAAAATCAAGAACACTATTTGCGATGCCACCAGAAAGCATCAGGCCGCGATAATCGAACTGGCTCCGAAGGTCAATCTGGTTCTCGTGGTCGGTTCGCAAACGTCAGCCAACTCCAAGCGGCTGGTATCGATATCGAAAAAGACCGGCGCCGAAACGTTCTTAATCGACAGCGCCGATGAATTAGAACCGGAATGGTTTTCGGGTATAGAGAATATCGGGATAACCGCCGGGGCATCAACCCCGGACCATATAGTTAAGAAAGTCGTCGAGCGTATTATACGTATAGCGTTGAAAAACGGAATAAAAAAAGTAAATATCTACGATGGCAAAGAAGATTAAAAGACGAAAATCCCGCATTGTTCAAATCGGAAATATTTATATCGGAGGCGATCACCCCGTGGCCGTCCAGACCATGGTAAATACGGCACCGGAAAAAATTGAGGAAACCATTAAAGAGATAAACCGGGCCGCAGTCTGCGGCGCCGAGATAGTCAGAGTCGCAGTACCGGATAAGAGAGCCGCATCGGCGTTGGCGGATATCAAGAAAGGAACCGACGTTCCGCTGGTAGCGGATATTCATTTCAACTATCGATTCGCGTTGATGGCTGCGGACGCCGGATTTGATAAATTACGGATAAATCCGGGGAATATCGGCGACGAGTCCAGAGTCCGGGCAGTGGTGGATAAGGCCGGAGAGAAAGGTATCCCCATTCGCATCGGCGTAAATCAGGGCTCGGTGGAAACCGACCTGGTCGATAAATTCGGGGGCCCAAAACCGGAGGCGATGGTTGAATCGGCCATGAGGCATGTGGAGATTCTCGAGAAACATAATTTTAAAGATATTGTGATTTCCATAAAGGCAAGTTCCACCATTGATACCATAGAGTGTTACCGCATGGTGGCGGAAAGATGCAATTATCCGCTCCATCTGGGAGTTACAGAGGCGGGCACTCTTTTTACCGGGACAATCAAGTCCGCCGTAGCATTGGGGAAACTGCTTTATGACGGTATTGGCGATACCATAAGAGTATCTCTTTCCGCCGATATCGAGCATGAAATAAAAGCCGCCTGGGCGATTCTTAAGGCTCTGGGATTCAGGAGAAAGGGCCTGGAGCTGGTCAGCTGCCCATCCTGCGGAAGAACGGAGACCGATGTCTACGGATTAGCCGAAAAAGTCGAAAAAGCGCTTGAGGGTATCGATAAAGATATAAAGGTCGCGGTTATGGGATGCCTGGTAAACGGTCCCGGCGAGGCCGCCGAGGCCGATATCGGTATAATCGGAGGTAAAGGGAGAGTTATGCTTACCCGCCGGGGGGAGATATTGGGAAGATATAATGAATCCGAAATTCTCAAATTGCTTATCGATGAAATTAGCTCCTTTGAATCAACCGGATAATTGAAATTATTCGTAAAACGGAACGGGAACCAAGGTAACGGATCCGGAGTTATCGGAATTTGTAAATATTTTGATTTTGAACCCGGGATCGTTTTAATTAAATTTGATGTAAGGAGCGCGTGATGATCAGTGAGAAAATGCAAAAAGCGATCAACGATCAGATAAATGCCGAATTTTATTCGTCTTATTTTTATCTTTCGATGGCGGCATATTGCGAATCCGAAAACTACAAGGGATTCGCGGAATGGTTTCGGCTGCAGGCCGAAGAGGAAAGAACGCATGGCTTTAAACTGTTCGATTATCTGCAGGAGCGTGGCGGAAGAGTAATACTGAAGGCTATCGAGGAACCGCCATCAAACTTCAAATCTGTAAAGGATACCTTCGAGCAAACCCTTGAACATGAAAGAAAAGTCACGAGTTTAATCAATAATCTTAACAAACTGGCCATCGAAGAAAATGATTACGCCACCCAGGCTCACCTGCAATGGTTTATTTCAGAGCAGGTCGAGGAAGAGGCCACGGCGGAAGATATTTTAAACCAGATCAAAATGGTGGAAGGCGAGCCTGGCAGCCTGTTTTATATCGACAGACACATTGTCGGCCAGCGCGCATCTTCCCGGGAATCCGAATAAGAAACGCAAGGTTTAAAGCGACGGCGGCCGCCCTGTCTCCGTTTTTAAATTGAAAGGAGGATGGATACCGGCACAAGAGGTTATTCTGCGGTAATACAATTGTGGCTTGACTTTATTAAAATAAAAAACTTTAAATAGTCAGAACCAATTCAGAACCTATTAGCATTTCCGGGTTTTTTTGAGGCTAAAGGTCATTATTGAAAGAGGGTAATGATATGAAATTATTTTCAAGGAATGAAAGCGACGAGAGAGTAATGATTTTCATAGATGGCAACAACCTGTATCACAGTTTAAAACATGTCGCCGGCCGGACCAATCTCGATTTCCATGAATTCTCCAGACGTCTCGTAAAAAAGAGACATCTTATCCGCGTCTATTATTATAACGCTCCTCTCAACCGGGAGGATGACGATGAGAAATATCGAATGCAGCAATCGTTTTTCGATTCCCTGGATTCCGTTCCTTATCTGACAAAAAAATTCGGAAGACTTGAAAAACGGCTGGTAAAACAAACCCTTCCCGACGGAACGTTTTTTTCAGCGCCGACATATGTTGAAAAAGGGGTCGATACATTTATAGTCATCGATATGCTGTCGCACGCCTACAAGGACAATTTCGATACCGCTATCCTCGTATCCGGCGACGAGGATTTCGCCGTACTCGTCGAGAACATAAAAGATCTCGGCAAGCACGTCGAGGTGGCCAATCTCGGAGGTTCATATCTTCTCCGTCAAACCGCCGATAAATATATCTTGATCGATAAAGAATTTCTGGAGGGTATCCAGCAGCCGGAAAAGAATGAAAAACCCGAAAATAATCTGTTAAGCTGATAAACAGTCTTAAAATAAAACATGGGCCCGAAGACCGGCCCATGTTTATTTTTTTTGCTCGATTTTGCCTATTTTATCAAAGTCATTTTCCTTACCGCGGATTCATTTCCTGCCGTTAGCCTGTAAAAATATATGCCGGAAGAAAGATTCGAGCAGTCCCATGCGGCGGTATGATTTCCGGCTTCAAGGTGATCGTCAAAAATTGTCTTGACTTTTCTACCCAGCAGATCGAAGGCTTCGATCAGAACCCGTCCCGGTCCCGGAACGGAAAAGCTTATTGTCGTTCTGGCATTAAACGGATTCGGATAGTTCTGCAATAAAGAAAACTCAGCCGGCAACTCGACAAAATTATCACTAATCGAAGTCATAAGACCGTAGCGCGCGATTGCGGCATCGGCGTTGGCCCGGATGTCAGAGAGGGAGTTCCCACCGAGAATCGAAAAAGCGGCGATTGCTTCCTCGCCCGGCGCGATATCGTAAGGGCCGGTGGTTATAATTATCGAGCAATCCCTGATCGTGGTGATGGCGGTATCGACTATACCGGCGTTCATATAGCTCCATTTATCCGCCAGTGCAAAAGCCGGCGGATAGACATGAACGGCGTTATCCAGAGCCATGAAGGAATAAACGCCCGAATCGGAAAGCACCTGATGGCCACGATAATTGTTGGCGTTATAATGATATCCGAGGTTTCTGCCTCTATCGAAATTAACCATATCATTGCCCACGTTCCAGGTCATATCCCAGTCCTCGAAATGAGCCACCAGCACACCCGTCAGCGTATTGACGCCGGTATTTGCGATGGTATATTCGGTAATAATATACTCGTCATCGGGAGCGGCTGAAAAAGCGAACGATTTTTGAGAGACGAGCACGCCAAGCGGTTCGGTGGCGTTCTGGTCGTTGAAGGAAGTATGATATTCCTGGTCGGCGAGAGGTCCCGGTTCAAGCAGTTCGATATTGGTCACGGCGTTGAAATCATCGCCTATATTTTGATTTTCATCGCGGGCGCCGTTGGATACGCGGGTCGGACCATCCCCGATAAATAACGCTCCTTCGAAAAGATAATTGGGCGCGGAGGGCGACATCTTGTACCCCACCCCGTTCCAGATAGTATTGATCGTGGTCGGCGCCAGACCGTATTGCCCGAAATTCGAGATCGTGAAACGGGCGTTACCGACGTCGTGGTCGGCTATACCGGGATCGGCCAGCATGCCCACCGACAACACCAGGTTCCTGGTAACGTTATAACCCCCGTCGCCGGTAATGTATAATTCAAAGTTGACATCATAACCGATGGGGGTGTCCTCGGAAAAAGACATCACGTAAGGATCGGATGTAGCTGAGGTATCATTTCCCGCGATGGCGCCGTAAAATACCGAATCGGAGGTTATGTCGGTATAGATATCATTAGCGCTTATCACGGCGGCGACATTATCAATTGATATACCGGTATTCTGGAGTCTTATATAAAGGTCGATTGTTTCGCCCGGATCGGGATAGTTGTTGTTGAAATCAACCACGTAGGCAGCGCTTACAAAAAGATAAGGCTCGTTAATAGTGGGCAATAGATCCATGGCCGCGCGGACATTAATGATCCCCCATCCATAAGTGTTGTCTTCCCCGCTGTTTCCCAGATCGGCCGCGGACTGCATAAGCGCCCATTTAATGGTATCGACGGTGGCATTGGGATTTACTTGCCGTAAAAGGGCGATGGCGCCGGCCACGTGCGGACAGGCCATGGAGGTTCCGCTCATCGTGGCGTAGGCGTTTCCGGGTATGGACGATCTAACGTTTAACCCCGGAGCCACGATTTCGGGTTTGATGGTCTGTCCGTCGCACTGGGACGGTCCCCGGGATGAGAAATACGATATGGGATAACTGCTGTTGGCGCCGTCTACCGCTCCCACCGAAAAACAATTGTACGGCGTAGTTATTCTGTTTGCCGGGATTCTTAATGTTTGCGCGTCGGGTCCTTCGTTCCCCGCGGCAAATACAACCGCCGCGCCGGCAGCCTCGCAGTTATCGATCAATGAATAATAACTGGGAGGACAGTCTCCGATTGAACCCCAGGAGTTAGAAATAGCGTCGGGAACGTCATGAACGGTATTGGGATCGCCGTCGGGATCGGCTGCCCATTGAAAAGCGGCGGCGATATTCCCGCCGGAAATATCAACGGCGCGAGCCGCAATCCATTGAGCGTCAATCGCTACTCCCAATGTATCCCCGCCGGTCGCGCTTCTGCCGCATATGGTACCCATGGTATGCGTTCCGTGACCGTATTCGTCATGGGGAAAAGAATTTCCGGGATTCGCGGAATCATACCAACTCTCATCGGCAGGATAACCGTTGGCGCCCCTCCACCTCTGGCTCAGGGCGATGTGGTTGCCGTCGACACCGGTATCGATATTGCACACCAATCGCCCCTGGCCGGTGTATCCCAGCGCCCACATGCTGTCGGCCTTAATCGCCCTGACTCCGATCTCCACGCTGTTTATCGTTGGAGGATCGTTTTTTTCAACGGTAACCGGCTTGATTAATTCTCCTTTGAATTCGCTATGGACTTCATCCACATCCTCGCGCGCGGCTACAGCGTAAATTTCGGAGGCCGTCAATTCCGCGACTATCATATTGCATATCCAGAATCCCCTGAATCCGCCAACCGAGCCTGCGGTTTTTCGATCCGTCAAGTACGCCAGGATATCGGGCTGGGTCTCGGTGGCTATCCGTTGCAGCTCCGTTATTACCCGTCTGTGACGTTCCGCCCGCGTGGCATTTACGAATTCAATATCCTTTTTCAAATCTATGAGATTGATCTGATATTTCATGAAGATCAACGTCTTATAAAACTGATCCGGGGCCGCATTCTCCAGTTTCGCTTCAAGCCTCGAATCTATGGACCCGGAAAAAGCGGTACCGAAAAAAAGAAAGAGCATGGCGACGATCGCGAAATTCCTCATATTTTCCTCCGGTTTAAATTCTATTCTCTCCCGTTACCGAAAATATACAACATTATTCCCAAATCACAATCCATATTTTTCCGCCAGACTTCGTCGCATTTATTTTGAATCTATATTTCACGCTTATTTTCTTTCCCCGACCACAGGTGTTTCAAAAATAAATAGATGTTTCTCTTTTCAACCCGCTTCGAGATCGAATTAATAATCCGGTTACATGCTGGAACGCAAAAAATGAACAGGATTCCATTTGAAATACTTCCGCATCAAAAAAATATGATTATCGCCGATTTGCATGCGGAGGCCGGTGATGAAAAATCAGAATTTCGGGAAATTCATATTATTATTTTCATTATTCGTATTCTGTCTGATATTGTTTTCCTCGAGATCGGCCCGGTCGGAATGGAAAGGCGATATTCGCGTAAATGTCGTTAGTGACGGGAAACAGGCAAGCCGCGGAGCCGATTGTCCCTGGTCAATATCCGTCGACGGAAATAATCGCGTACACGTCGTCTGGGAAGACAGGCGGCAGGGACGTCCTTTAAGAATCTATTATAGAGGCAAAGATCCCGATCCTACATGGATGAAATGGGATTTTTCCGATTATGAACTATCAATAATCGATTCGGTGGTAATATTCGGGCATCCTTCAATTTACCCGCGGCGCGACGGAAAACTCTTTTCTGTTTACGTCGAAGAGAGACCATTCGGAGGAGAATTATACGGTTCCTGGTTCGCCAATCATCCATCCAGACAAATAAAAACCGATATGGTTTCCAGCCCCGGCGGCCATTACCTGACTTTTTCATCCAGCGGCTGGCAGACAACAATAGCCGCATACGAAGATATGTTCATAACATTCTGGCCGTATGTTAATCCAGAACTCCCGGGTAGTTTGCCTGTATATTATAAAATCTACGATAAGGACGAACCGTTAACGAGCGAACAGCCGATTATTTTCCCGGAACGGGGCTTAGAGTATAGAGGCGTTAATCTTTCGGCAAGCGCAGGCAGTAATGATAGAATATATCTTGTCTGCCGCATAATCTGCGACGAATTCCCCCGCGGTCATATTTTCCTATTGACTTTAAACATTAAAAATGGGCTGGTTACGGAAATTGAAGATCTCACCCCGAATGAAACCAGATACTGCCGGTTTCCCTATATCGCGGTTTCTCCCCGAAAAAGTGGAAACGATTTGATCTTCATTACGTTCGAGGTCAGCAATATAAATTCTAAAGCCCTATTTTTATCCAATATTTCCGGGGTATGGACGGAACCGATGATCCTATCCGCCGGCGATAAGACCAGTGGATATCCATGTGTTGCCGTTAACGGCGATTTCGTGGATTTCGTTTATGAAGCGCCTAAAGATGCGCCCGATGGTCAGATATATCATCAAAGATTCAATACCATCACGGGGGCCTTATCGGATGCGGTTCAGGTTACAAACTCGACGGGCTTTTTTAATATGATGCCTGTAATAGCGGCGGATTCGTTCCACAATCTGCATCTTATATATATAACCAACCGGGAAAATCCCGATCTGCTCGGAGACGAGGAGGTTTATTATTCAATCTATGATTCCCCTCCCCCGGCCCCGAACGGTTTCGAGTTCAACAGGGAAAATAATGTCATTTCATGGAGGGATAATTCCGAACCCGACATCAGCCATTACATTGTCGATTTCAACGGAAGAGATACAATTTTGTATGACAATCATTTCGAAATCGGATCGTCTTGTTTTGATGATTTCATAATCAGCGTCCAGGCCGTAGATCTTTCGGGCCAGGAGTCGGCGCCGGCTCTATATCGATCCACTCTGATAGGGATCCGGGAGATCGCGGGAGTCCCAAGAAGCCTTATTGTGGGGAAAAATTATCCCAACCCGTTCAATGCTTCAACCAGTATACCGATTTCGGCGAGGAATATGACTTTTCCGCTATACCTCGAAATATTCGATATAAAAGGGAAAATCGTAAAAACCTTTATGATAAGCGACGCTGCCCGACGCGAAATAATCTGGAATGGGAGAAGCGACCACGCTAAATATGTGTCATCAGGCGTCTATTTCTACCGTCTTAGATCCAATACCGAATCCGGAAAAACCAAAGCTATGACTTTTATAAAATAGGCTCTTTACCCCTGTTTCGGCTTATAGATAATAGCCGCCAGAATCCCCGCTATTATTGTTTGAATAAAACCGGCGATTATCCAGTACCATACCAGACCGTACGGAATAGGTATGATTACAAAAGCGTTGTAGGCGTTTGTAAATACCCAGAAGAATCCAATAACGATTCCGTAACGAACGCCCTCGAGAACCCCTTTGCCCTCGTAACCTTTTACAAATATATAGGTGAAGAAGAACGAGAAAAGCGCGGTCATAAGTATCTCCACCCATATATACCCGCATATTACACCGGCGCTACTGAAAATTCCCCGGGCCGCTAAATCTTCGTATACGCCTTCAAGGATAACCCAATGAATGAGAAAATCGGTTAATTGCAGAAAGATGAATGTTATCAAAGCCGTCAACCAAAGCCTTTTCCAGTTCATATTCCCTCCTTATTTTAAAGTAAACATATATTTCTTAAAAATAAAGCGGAGAAATGTCAATATAAATCTTTATCAAAAAATAGGTCGAATATCCCTGCAGTTATTCAACTAAAACATAAGCGGCGACATATTAGCCGGTCAAGTCGTTTCCGCCGTTAAATTCATTGTAATATTGCTGGAGATTTTCCTTGAGTGCGGTCCTTCCCCTGAAGAGCCTCGATTTAATGGTGCCCATGGGAGCCTGTACCTTCCGGGCAACCTCCTTATAAGAAAATCCCAACATATCATACATAATGACGACCGTTCGGTAAGATTCGGGCAGAAGCATTAAGGATTTCTTCACCTCATCGGAGACTAATTCCCTCAAAAGGGAATCGTGATCGGACCTTTCGCAATCCGGCTGATTCTCTAACGGCTCGGCCGGAAACTGATTGAAAGCCTCATCGTCCTTATGGCAAAATACCACCTTTTGTCTTCTGTTATACATATTGATAAAGGTGTTTATCATGATCTTTTTCAGCCAGGCGCGGCACCTGGATTCGCCGTTAAAACTTTCAAAAGATCTGAACGCCTTGAAATAAGTATCCTGATAAAGATCTTCAGCATGAGCCTCGTTACCCGTTAGTTTCCGGGCCAGGTTCAGCATAAATCCCGAATGGACAAGGGCTATTTTCTCGAATCTTTCAATTGTATTCTGTGATGTCCGCGAGGGAACCTGCACGGCAAAATCCTTTTGCGTATCCCGGACATCAGCCGGGGGTAATTTTAAGAACAAACGCATCCGCGTTGGGCTGGCTCAAGACGGCAAAGACCAGCCGTTGCCCGAAAGCTTCTTCTCCCCATAAAGATTACAAATTAAGTCGAATTTCATTCCCCTCAAATCACAGGGATTTTATAACTTATTAAATGATAACATGTTGCGATTCCAACCGCGAATCCGAAAACAAAAAAAAGCCGGACCTTTTACGGGTCCGGCCAGGGTCTATTCCTGATTTTCCTCAGGAGAGAGAAGAAAGATGAGTTGTTTTGCCTTTACAAGGCAAAATCAACTCAGCCACTCTAACACCGATTCGGTTTTTGAAGTTCCCGACGCCTAAATTATTTGAAAAGGAAATACTCAATATTGTATATATACTGTAATGAAATTAAAGACAAAGGGTTTGAAAAAGGTATACTTGAACGGCGCCACTGGAGTCGACGATCTTAATATATCTGTCGAAGAAGGGAAGTTCGCGGTCCTGCTGGGGCCCTCTGGATGCGGAAAATCGACTCTTTTGAGATTGATTTCGGGACTGGAAACGCCCACCGAGGGAAAAATATTTATCGACGGCGCTGATATTACCGGCTGGGAACCAAAAAAGCGCGACGTCGCAATGGTTTTTCAGAATTATGCTCTTTACCCGCACATGACCGTAATCGAAAACCTCGAATTCGGGCTAAAATCGAGGAAAATTCGTAAAGAGGAAAGAAAACAATTCATCAAATGGGCGGCCGATCTTCTGGAACTGAAAGAATTATTAAGTCGGAAGCCGAAGGAACTCTCCGGCGGGCAGCGCCAGAGGGTGGCCCTGGGACGAGCGATCGTGAGGAAGCCGAAGCTTTACCTGTTTGATGAGCCGCTGTCCAACCTGGACGCCGAACTTCGCATGAAAATGCGGGGCGAGATCCTGACGCTTCATCGAAGAGTAAACGGGACATCGATTTACGTAACCCATGACCAGGTGGAGGCCATGAGCCTGGCGGATATCATATATATAATGAAGGAGGGCAGGATTATTTCATCCGGTTCTCCAAGGGAGCTTTACGAAAGACCTCCCCACCTTTTTACCGCGGGATTCCTCGGTTTCCCCGCTATGAACCTTTTAAAAGGGGATTTATCGGGCAATAATTTTATCACCGAAAATGGCACCCGAATCAGCCTTGAAGGATCTCGGCAACTCGCCAAACCGCAAAATATTACCCTCGGCATCCGTCCGGACGATGTAAAGATCGTCGAGAGCGGCGATATTAAAGGGAAAATAGTATCTCTTGAGAACCTGGGGCGCTCGGTTCTCCTTTTTGTGGAGCTTGAAAAAGGCGAGAGAATCAGGGTTCAGGGCGAGGGGAATTATGGAATAGGCGATATGATATCGATGAGGTTTTTATCTGAAAAGATGTTTTATTACGACCATGCAGGCAGACTACTAATGTGAGTTTTCCGACAGGACGTAGAGTTTATCGCTATTTCAAATACAAGACTTTCTTAAAACTGCTTGATTCATTTACGCCGATAAAATAGATCCCGGCTGATACGAACCGGCCCTTATCGTCAGCAGCGTCCCATTTAACCAAGCTATTACCGGCGTTAATTGCGAACGTCTTAACCGGCCGTCCCATGATGTCGTAAACCGATATTTCAGTTGGGTGATCTGAAAACATAGAGATATTTAGCGCATTGTTAAAGGGGTTGGGGTAGACCGATATCTCAAATTCGGAAGGGATGATTTCCTCCTCAGATTCAACACCGGTTAAAGGCAGAATCTGTATTTCGGCGTCTATCATAACCGGCAGGAAGAAGTCGGAATTGGCGAAGCCGCTATATAGCGCCTGTAGCGGAACGGACGAAAAGTATAGACCGGTGGTATCGGGCTGATTAATGTCGGGGTTGACGTTGAGGATTATGTCGGCAATATGATGGTTTCCGGGCAACAACAAAATAGTTGCAAGTGGAAAATCACCAATTGCATTACAGTAAATGTTTACATCACAATTACGTTGCACGAGCGGAAAATCGTTATATATAATCACTGTATCAAATTCCAAGTAATCTTGATCTACTTCAAGCAAAAATTGAAAGGCTACGAGGGTATCAACGGTTTTCACCCATAACGGTAATGCAATTGTCTCTCCGGGATTCGCGATTGCCGATTCTACCATAATTGTGTCGAGATCAGGATGTCTGGAGTAATCGGGCGGTAACGGACCGGGCAAAATCAGAAAAGGCATAAAAAGAAGATCACCTATCGTCATTGACCTTCCATCACCGTCGATATCTCCGTTTCTCCAAGAGCATTCTGAATGTGAAATTTCACAAATATTTACCAAATTTATGGCATGTACAATGTCTTCAACATCAATAAAACCATTGCAGTTCAAATCCCCCGAAAGCTGGGCGACGGCCGGAACAGCGAAAAATACTATTCCAACAATGGCAATACCGATAATTTTATTGTTCATATAATCCTCAAAGTCCCTTCGCTATTTCAAATACAAGACCTTCTTAAAACTGCGGGTTTGGCCTTCACCTATAAAATAAATGCCGGCGGATAAGGCTCGTCCGCTTTCATCGGTGGCATCCCACTTGATTAAGCTGTTTCCGGCGTTTGCCGTAAATCTCTTTACCGGCCGCCCCATGATGTCGTAAACCGATATCTCCGCCGCGTGATCTGAGAATACCGATATGTTTACTGCATCATTAAAAGGATTGGGGTAACTTGTTATCGAAAAATCGGTTGGGACGGGGTCTTCCGCCGATTCGATATCGGTCAGGGGCAAAATCTCTATTTCGGCGTCGACCATGACCGGAAGGAAAAAGGCGGAATTGGCGAAACCGGAGAAAAGGGCCAGCGGCGGATTCGAGGAGAACAGAAGCGGAGTGATGACGGGCTGATTGATATCGGGATTGACCGTGAGGATTAAATCGCAGATATGGTAATTTCCAGGCTGATCGATTACCTGTTCATCAAATAATGGAGATGGCGTGATGGAATAAATATCTCCGTCGCAGTTTGAACTCAGTAGTTGAAAATTACCGCTCGCGATTAAGGTATCGAATTCAAGGTAATTTACATCTGTCTCCAGTAGAAATTGAAAGGCCATTAATGTGTCCACCGTTGAAATCCAGACCGGCAGGGTTAGGGTTTCACCGGGATGGGCAATTGCGGATTCTACCCCAAGAGTATCGGAATGAGGGTGACGGGGGTAATTCGGTGGATCATTAAAGAAGACCATATAAATCATATCACCAACGGTGGGCGCCTGTCCATCTTGATCAAAATCACTATTTTCCCAGCAGGGCGGCGCAAATAGATCGCAATGTTCAACATGAAGACGTGCCATAAGTACAGCATCTGCAATCTCCCAAGGGTATCCGTTACAATTGACATCACCAAGCAACTGTGCCAGGGCTGGTGTGGCGATCCCGATTATGAAAATTGCGCATGCCGCAACGACGGTCTTAGCCATAGACACTTCCGCATATTCAAGTTTTAAAGAAAAATCCCGAAGTCCGTATTTATATCTATAAAAAGCTCTTTTTGACGATAATGTCAAGGAAAAAGTGAAAAATCAGGGCCGGGGGTACTTGCATAAGTTCAAACAATAGATTAGATTAAATCATTCGGATTAATTTTATTGACTTCAGACCGATTACGGTTATATTGCTTGTTTTACTGAGTTTTAGTGGACAGGAAATTCCGTTTTCAGGAGATAGCAGAAAATGAGAAGAGGACAATTTACCTGGATGGTCGTGGTTATACTGGCGATAATAATATCTTTCGTCCTATTATATCCATCAATCGTATTTTACTCCGAGGATCCTGAAACCATCCGGCAAGAAAATCCATCTAGATATTACTCGCTGAAAGGCAGGGCCTTAAAACTGGGTCTGGACCTGCAGGGTGGGGTTCACATGGTATTGCAGGTCAGGGATCCCAGGGGCGGAGATGTTTCCAGTTCGGTCCAGGACCAGGTGCTGGAGAAGATCAGGATCAGGGTGGACAAATATGGCATCACCGAGCCGGAGATCATGAAATCGGGCGCCGACCAGATAGTGGTGGATCTTCCGGGCTACACCGATATCGACACCGCCAAGACGTTAATAGGGAGCACCGCCCAACTTCAGTTCCATCTTTTAAGGTCGCCGGAGGAGTGCGAAGCGTTAATCCTGGCGATTGATTCGCTCCTGGCCGAGAAACTCGAATCATCTGAGGAGGAAACCGGCGAGGAAATCGCCGAGACCGCTGAACGCGACACCACCGACCAGGCTCTGGTCGATCTTTTCGGCGAGGAACTGGCCGACACCAGCGTCGCGGAACTCGACGAGGAGGAATTCGAGAAGACCAGGCCGTTTTCCGCTCTCCTCGACCGCTGGACCGGCGCGTGGTGGGAAATCACCATGGAGAATTTTCGCAAAGCCCAGCAGTACTTCGAAATGCCCGAAGTTCAGGCGGTGATTCCCCCGAATTATACTCTCATGTGGGGAACGAGGCCTGAGAGATTGGGCGATCGGGATTTCCAGACATTATATGTCTTAAATTCGAATATAGAGATGACCGGCGAATCGCTGGTATCGGCTCAGGAAACTTACGATCAGCTCCGACGACCGGTGGTTAATTTCGAACTCGATACCGATGGAGCCAGGAAATTCGCCAGCTTAACCGGCAAACATATAGGCGAACCGCTGGCCATCGTAATCGACGGCAGGGTCGAATCGGCGCCGGAGATCCAATCCCGTATCGCCAAAAACGGTCAGATCACCATGGGAGGCAATGCCACCATAAGTGAAGCTTATCTTCTGGCGGTTTTGCTCAAAGCCGGATCGCTTCCCGCCAATGTGGAAATACTCCAGAGCACGGTGGTGGGCCCGGCCCTCGGAAAGGACTCCATCCAGAAAGGCCAGACCGCCGCCATCGTCGGGCTTCTGCTGGTGGTCTTTTTCATGGCCATGTATTACAGGCTTTCAGGAGTTATCGCGGATATCGCTCTCCTTCTTAACATTCTGTTCGTTCTCGCCTTTATGGTAATCCCGGGAGTCAACGCGACATTGACCATGCCCGGTATAGCGGGGATAATTCTGACGGTCGGTATTACAGTTGACTCAAACGTTTTGATATTCGAAAGGATAAGAGAGGAGCTGCGGACCGGTAAAACCGTTCGAGCGTCAATAGACGCGGGATACGACCGCGCTCTATTGACCATCATCGACTCGCACGTCACCACGCTCATTACCGCCCTGTTCCTTTTCATTTTCGGTTCGGGACCGGTAAGAGGATTTGCGGTAACGTTGTCGGTAGGGGTTTTCCTGTCCCTGTTCACCGCGCTTTTCATCACCAAGATTATTTTCGATATGCGCAAGAAATATAAAAGCCTTTCAATCTGACGAGGTACGTAACAATGATGAGGATAATAAAAGAGACGAATATAAATTTTATCGGTAAACGAAAATTCTCATTTATGTTTTCCGGACTGCTTTTCGCCCTGGGTGTTATCGCCTTTTTGATGATCATAATGGGCGAGGCGAATCTCGGGATAGATTTTACCGGCGGCGCGGAGATTATCGGAAGTTTCGAGAATCCTGTCTCGGTTGACGAGGTAAGAAGCGCTTTATCGGAGGTCGGCTACGGAAAAGCCAAAATCCAGAGCATCACCGGCGAGGGATTCGAGAACTCCTTCATGATCAGGGTACAGGGATCCATCGAAAACGCTATCCCCGAGACCACCTACACCGAGGACGGCAACATGGTTATTAACATGATCGCGGCCGAGGGAGATCAGCTGGGGGATTTATTGAAAGAGGCCATATCCGATAAATTTAAAGAAAACAAATTCATCCTCGATTCCACCAACAATATCAGCGCCAAGGTGGGCGAGAAACTGACCGGCGATGCCATAAAGGCGATTATTTTCGCGCTTCTGGGAATTCTGGTATATATCTGGATCAGGTTTGATTTTCGTTTCGGGGTCGCCGCCACCATTGCCACCTTCCATGATGTGCTGGCGGTGCTGGGGATATATTTCCTGCTGAACCGGGAGGTGTCGCTCCTGGTAATCACGGCGCTTCTGACCCTGGCCGGCTATTCGCTGACGGATACCGTGGTTGTTTTCGACCGAATAAGAGAGAACCTGAAAAATTTCCGCAAGCGAACCGATTATCCCTCTACGATTAACATGTCTGTCAACGAGGTCCTGTCGAGGACCATAATAACGTCGATCACGACATTATCGGTCGTATTGATCCTTCTGGCATTCGCCGGCGAGGTGCTGTTCGATTTCGCCCTGGCGCTGGCATTGGGCATACTGGTGGGCACCTATAGCTCGGTGTTTGTTGCCAGCCCTATAATGGTGGAATGGGAGAAGCGTTCGCCCAAGCGGGTGAAATAAGCATATTTTAAAACAGACTTCTTAACGGCGTCGATTCGGCGCCTTTTTTTATATCGGGATGGTTGAAATCGTCATTGTGGCATCAGGTGGCTTCTCCCGGCGGTAATGTTGTCGAGTCGGGTGACCCGACAACATAACGGCGGGTGGCATGCTTTTTCCGGTGAAACCGGAATAAGCATGTATACCCTTATCACGCTTATGCCAATTGGCAAAAGCGTGCCACCCCTTGCGATAACGATCCATTCTCACTTCAACAACATCATTTTTATGATTTTTGTTATATTATCCGCCCCCACCCGCGCAAAATAGACGCCGGAGGTATGGGCTCGAGCATCCCAAACAATCTCTCCCCCGTTCAACTCCAGCCGCTCCACCAGCCTGCCGGTAATGTCGTATATTTCGACAAGCTCAATACTGGGATCGGAGACGGTTATCCTGCAGGCGGCGTTGAAGGGATTGGGATAATTATACAGCAAAACCGAATGATCGGGTAATTCAACCGTTTCCTCAAGATTGGTTGCCTGGTCAAAATATAAGGCTCCCATATCTGCTGTCGTACCGTCCGGATCTAATGGAGAATCGGGGTCGCCCGAGTCGATACAAGGCGAGTTGCCCAAAAGATAATAATTATTTTGGGATGTGTCTTCAAACAGGGGATCTGCGTCGATACATCCTTCATTGAACCAGGACTGTCCTGTACCGTTGATAATATCGCTGTATTCACATACGGTCACACTGAAAAAATTATCCGAGTTATACAAATTACCCATATTATTGAAGGCGGCGATCGTATTATGTACGTAGATGTCGGAATCGTAATAAATATTGTTTATACCGAAACCGGAATTGTTCGCGATTGTACAGTGAATAACCGAAGTATTGCTCGAACTGTAATTCCTTATACCGGTCCCTCCGTTATGATGAATTACCGATCGGGAGATTGTAATATCCGATGAAAAGGTTATCGATATGATGGAAAGACCGGCCGGGTTCGAAACCGCGCAGGCGTTATTATAAATATTGCATCTTTCAATCAGAACATTATTTGTACGATCACCTATCGCTACGGCCGGTCCCACGGTAGATTCGTTGCCGTAAAGGATACAATCGAAAATAATCGAATTGGATGAATTTAAATAGATCCCTCCTCCCTGGCTGAGATATCCGGTCGTTATATTATTGTGAATATAGCAGTTTCCTATTTTCGCCTGAACCAAGTCGCCGGTATGAATGCCGCCGCCGCGAACATTAGGCCAGTCCCCATACCAGAACCCGTTAGTGATACTGAGCCCGTAAATTTCAGCGGTAAAGCAACTGGTATCGTCGACGGTTATGACGGTATTGACATCTCCGCCGTCGATAACCGTGTTCTCAATTGTCGCCGGATTTCCATCGAAAATGAAATTGCTTGTTAGGACGATATCATGATCTGAGGTGATAAGGTTCTCATAATAAGTACCCGTTGCGACCAGTACCGTGTCGCCCGATACACTGGCATCGATCCCCTGCTGGATAGTGGGGTAATCGCCGGGGATGTTGATAATGGTGGCGGAGGTGTTCATATAGAACGTAAAAAATAATGGAATCATAATCCGGAGAACATTTATCATTTTAGCACTCCTGATTTACTAACAATTAAAGATACAAATTATATCCATTTTTATTAAGCATGTAATTAAAATCAATTACGACGATCATGAAAATGTTGTGGGGAGAAAAAGCCGTAAGCGTATTCCATTATTCATTTTAGCACAGCGAAATGTATTCATAATATAGATTAATACACTCTATTTTTTTCTTGACCTAATAGGAATTATAACTATATTGGGCACTTTGATGAGGGCGGGGCGGTTTAGATTGTGAAATAATGCACATTTTGACTCAAGGAGATGCCTGTGGCTGATGAAAAAATCCCGCGTCGCGATGCCATCAATTACCTGCTTGGCGCCGGGATCGGGGCGCTTGGCGCGGCGACGGTATTCCCCATAGCCCGATATATCATTCCCCCGGCGGCATCTGGTTCGGGATCGTCGTCTCTAGCAGCGGCCAAAGTGGGAGAGCTAAAGCCGAACGAAGGCAAGATATTCAAATTCGGCAACGCCCCCGGGATCCTGGTTTTGAAACCGGGCGGCGATCCTGCAAGTGCGTTAAGTTACGCGGCATTCACCGCGGTTTGCACCCATTTAAACTGTACTGTCCAGTATCGGGACGATCTCAAGGAAATCTGGTGCGCCTGCCACAACGGTCATTTCGATCTCAACGGTAAAGTCATCTCCGGGCCGCCGCCGGAAGCGTTGCGGGAGTATCGCGTTGCCATCAAAGGCGACGAAATCTTTGTCTCCAGCGAGGAGGCCTGAAGATGGAAACCGGAAGCAGACTATACGAGTGGTTCAACTCCAGGGTCGATCTCGAAAATATCTTGAAATTTATGAAGAAGAAAACGGTGCCTTATCACCGTCATTCCCTGTGGTACTACATAGGGGGTATGTGCCTTTATCTATTCATAATACAGGTTATAACCGGAATACTGCTTCTATTATATTACAAGCCTACGGCGGAAGCGGCATTTGAATCCGTCCAGTATATCATGACGGAGGTTCCCTTCGGGTGGCTTATACGCTCCATCCATTCCTATGCCGCTAACCTGTTTATAGGCTTCGTCTTCATCCATATGTTCTCGGTATTTTTGATGAAGGGATACCGCAAGCCCAGAGAGTTGACCTGGGTTTCGGGCGTATTTCTGCTTTTCCTGGCCATGGCCTTCGGTTTTTCGGGGTATCTGCTTCCCTGGAACCAGCTGGCTTATCTCGCCACCAACGTGGGAACCAATTTCGCGGTTATGGTTCCGTTTATAGGTCAGTGGCTTCTGGAGTTCTTGCGGGGCGGCCCCGAAGTGACGGGAGCTACATTGACGAGATTTTTCGGTTTTCATGTGGCGGTTTTGCCCGGAATCTGCACGGTCTTTCTGGCCGGTCATCTCATACTGGTCCAGCGCCATGGAATGAGCGTGCCGGTCTCAATAGAAAAAGAGATCCGATCGGGCAAGGCCAAAAGGCTGGAGATACCGTTCTTCCCCAATTTCCTCTACCGCGACGCCCTGGGATGGACCCTGGCTCTGGGGCTCATAATCCTCCTGTCGACATTGTTCCCGTGGGAGCTGGGCGAGAAGGCCGATATCCTCAAGCCCGCTCCGCCTCATGTACGTCCGGAATGGTTCTTTGTGTTCATGTATCAAACTTTGAAATATGTACCCAAGGCCCTGGGAGTTTTCGGTTTCGCGGTGGCCGCAATGGTATGGATAATATTGCCGTTTTTCGATACTAAATCCAATCGCGGCGAGTACAACCGGCTGTTCACCATTATCGGCGTTGCCGCCCTGCTCTACGTCATAGTGTTCACCGTAATCGGCTATGTGGCCCCGGGGGAATAAGATGAGATATTTAATCATAACGATACTCACAATTCCAACTATATTTTATGATTCGGCAGTTGCCGGGCAATCCAGTTGTATCAATTGCCATATTTCCTCGGAATGGGTTTCAGATACAAGTATAGCCGCGACATTTATGGCGGGAGACATTCATCGCAATATGGGTCTCGGATGCGAGGACTGTCACGGCGGCGATCCCGGGATCGGCTTCGAGGAGGGCGACCCGGAACTCGCCATGAATCCGGCGAAAGGCTACGGGAATCCGCCGGACAGATTGAGTATACCCGAATTTTGCGGCAAATGTCATTCGGATGTCGAATATATGAAAAAATATAATCCCAGGCTCTCCACAGATCAGCTCAAACTTTATAAAACCTCGGTACATGGAAAAAGCTTGTACAACCGGAAAGACACTAAGGTAGCCATATGCACCGACTGTCACGGCGCTCACGGAATCCTGCCGTCAAGCGATTCGAGAAGCAGGGTATTTCACGCCAAAATTCCGGAAACATGCAAAAAATGTCATTCCGACGAAGGCTATATGAGGGGCTATAAATACGAGGGAAAGCAGATCCCTGTGGATCAATACTCCGAATACAAAGAATCGGTTCACGGCATTCTGGTTCTTGAAAAGGGCGACAACTCCGCGCCGGCCTGCAACGATTGTCATGGGAATCACGGCGCCACGCCCCCCAATCTCGCCTCCGTATCCGCCGCCTGCGGAGAATGTCATGCCAACAACCGCGACTTTTTCAACGGTTCGCCGCACAAAACCCCCTGGAAAGAGATGGATCTGCCCGAATGCGAGCAGTGTCACGGCAACCATTATATACAGGCGGTTACCGATGACCTGCTGGGGGTTTCGGAGGACGCCATTTGTTTGGATTGCCACGATGAAACCAGCGCCGGATATAAGACTGCCATGGCCATGAGCATGTCGATAGATTCCCTTAAATTCTCAATTGAAGCCGCGCAGGCTGTGGTGGAGGAGGCCGAGCTTAAAGGAGTGGAGGGCGGCCAGGCGCGGTTTGATCTGGGATCGGCCAAGGACGATCTTATCCGGGTAAGATCGGTTATACACACCTTCGACCTTGAGCAGGTAAGTGATATAACCAGAGCGGGGATAAAGACCGCCGGCGAAGTACAGCTTATGGCGGAGGCGGCGCTAAGCGATATATTAATCCGGCAGATCGGCCTGGCAATATCGCTTGTGGTCATAGTTTTCATAGCTATTATGATCAGATTGAAAATAAAGAAAATCGATAGTGTAACCAATTTTGAAGTGCAGGAAAAAAAATAATATTATAGATCAGAATTTAACGCGAATTGATGAGATCTGACATCGGGGATTAAAACTTCAATGGCTATTGGCAACCAAAAAATTCTTAGGTTATTAAAAAAATTCGGGATATATGTCGGCGGGTTTTTGCTTCTCATAGCGATTATGGGATTCGCGGTTATAGAAATTACCAGCAAGCCCAAGTTTTGTGTTACCTGTCATTATATGCAACCGTTTTACGACGCCTGGGAAACCTCCACCCATAAGGATATTCCCTGCAGCGAATGCCATTACCCGCCCGGAACCATGGAAAAGATCAGCGGGAAATTTCGCGATTTGAATCAGCTGGTAAAATATCTGACCAACACCTACAAGCGATCAAAACCCTGGGCTGAAATCGAGGATGCGTCATGTCTGAAGAGTGGATGTCATTCCGCGCGAAATCTTCAGGGAGCGGGGAAAGTAGAGTTTGAAAAGGTGACTTTCGACCACACGCCCCATCTGGGAGAGCTTAGACGAGGCAAGAAACTGCGCTGCACGTCATGTCATTCGCAAATTGTCCAGGGGGAGCATATTACGGTTACCGAATCCACCTGTATTCTGTGTCATTTCAAAGAGCTCGGGCCGGAATCGCATATGTCCGATTGCATGCTTTGCCACGATCCTCCTCTAAAAAACGGGGATAATGATGAAGCCATAACGTTTGACCATACCCGGATTCTCGAACGCAAAATCGGCTGCAGAACCTGTCACGGACGAATGATTGTCGGGGATGGTTCGGTCCCCAGGGAACGCTGTTACAATTGCCATTGGGACCAGGAGAGGAATTCCAAATACGACGATTCCATCTTGATGCATCAAAAACATATTACGGAAAACAAGATCGAATGCGAAAACTGCCATCTCGCCATGCAGCACAAAGCGCCCGCCAGAACCGATAATCTGGCGGCCGACTGCGCCGGCTGTCACGCCCAAACCCACGCCGGGCAGGAAAATCTATTTGCAGGAAAAGGGGGTTTTGGAGTTCACGATATGCCCGACCCGATGTATGAATCGGGTTTGAACTGCCAGAACTGCCATGTGTTTCACACCTACGGTTCCGAGTATCAATCCAGGGGAGAAATCAATATTGCGAAACCGGAATCATGCGAACCCTGCCATGGAACGGGTTTCGGACATTTGTTAAAAATATGGATAGAAACCAGCGGCGAGAAACTCACGACTATTAAAAATCTCATTGAAAAAACCTCATACGAAATCGGCGCTTCCAGTAAGAAGCCCGCCGAAAAAAAACAAGCCGAAAAAAACCTGGAAAACGCCCGGCATAATTACAACCTTGTAAAAAACGGCCGCCCGATTCATAATATCAAATATTCGGATGAGCTTTTAAGCGCGAGTTACAAATATCTTACCGAAGCCCTGAAAATCATAGACTCTTATTACAGCCCGCCGGAGTTGACGGCATCTTCAAAATTCGTCCCCTCTCAGTGCGCCAACTGCCATACCGGGATCGAAGAGAGAAAGGTTTATATTTTCCAGATGCAATTCCGCCATGACAGACATATTGTATCCGCCGGCCTGAAATGCGGAAGATGTCATTCAAACCAGAGAAGGCACGGAGAACTCGTTGTCAATAAAGACAACTGCATGAACTGTCATCATCAAAAGCCCGAATGCGGCAATTGTCACCGGCTGCAGGCGGATCTTTATTCGGGCGAAGCCGAATATATCGATATATCCGAGCCGAACGTAATGTTCGAAGCGGGTCTTGATTGCGCGAGCTGCCATGTTGAAGACGGTAAAATCAAGCGTCCCGCTCCCGATAAATGCATGGAGTGCCACGAATCGGGATATGACGAATTGGAAAGGGGATGGAAATTGGCGGTCAGATCATCCGTCGAAAATCTCGAACTGCTTCTAAAGGACATCTCTCCTGCCGGCCTCACAGAATCAGATAAAGCGACCGTAGATAAGGCTCAAAATATTCTGGAAAGACTAAAAAAGGACGGTTCCTGGGGCGTTCATAACGAAACCGCGATAATTTCATTGCTGTCCGGATACGAAAACAAAATAAAGGAAATTGTCGACAGGCAGATAGGGTAACAGGGATTTCGGCCGATTTTGTTAACGTTTGTATTCCATAGATTAAGACGACTTTGGAAACCTGATTAATATGAGGGGTGACTGAATCATCCCTTTTTTATGCGAAGACGGATTTGATACTGTTTAATAATATTTTTGCCGTCGAGTTTTTCTGATCCGGCCTGCGGAAGTTTGTCGACGATTTCTTATCGGGCCTGATCCCGGGCAGGCTTATTACATAGATAATCTGTCCTATATGATGAGTTTCGTGCATATAGCTGTACGCCAGATTCTGTCCCAGGGTCTCGAACTGCCCCCAGCTTTTCTGGTTAAGAATATTGGGGTCGCTTTTTTTCAGAATATTATCTGTAACGGAAGCCAATTTCATAAAACGCGCCAACAACTGCTGCGGTTTGGGATAGACCGACGTATCTCCCTGGGGTTTTGTTCCGCGGGCAAATAGATCCGCCAGGTTTCCCACCGCCGGATTGCCGCCCAGTATCTCTACGATTTCGCCCCTGTTTACCACGACATGCCCCAGAAGCCAGATCAAGGGATTGCCTCTTCTTTCGGGCCTGACAAGAAAATTCGCATCCGGAATATTCTCCAGTGATTTTGAGAGATATCCGGCGTTAAACCTTAACAATTCTGCGAAGGTATTTATTAGCTGCATATTTTCTCCCCTTTAGGGTTACAAATGTAAAAGGTATTAAACTTTATGCCAACAATCGGCGATTTCATTTGCAGAATGTAAGCTCTTGGTGATAAACAAATTAAATTTCAGTTTATCCGGCAAAATCCGGGAGAGATGTTCATGTTTTCAGCAAGATGCCCAAAATACTCTTGAAAATACTATTTGATTTTTGAATAATATGGGAGTAATTTCCATTACCGATGTTATCACATAGATTTTCGGCTAAGGCTTGGTTTTATATTCCGTTATCTTTATTTTTATTGTTAAGAATTGCCATAATCTGCCTGTTATATTTCATCACCAATAATAGTGAATTTACAATGGATCAATGGGTTTTCGATTTAGGTTCGGACCCTTTTTCAGTTATTACTTTTGGGACAGATGCCAGCAATTATTCTCAGCCTCCTTTTTTTCCCGTTGCCCTTGCACCGTTTGCGTTTATTACCGGCCTTTTTTTCGGCGAATTCCTCGCCTCGAGAATCAGCTTTACGATATTTGAGCTTCTGGGATTTCTCATAACGGCTAAGTATCTTTCGATATCAAAAAGCAGTTCCGTCAGAGATAAAAAAATAGCCCTGCTAATTCTAGCATTTTCTCCGATCGGATTTATGGCAGGCACGGTCATGAGAACCGAAGAGGCGATTGTCATGATTTTTACGTCGGCATTAATCTTAGCTATGAAAAAGGGTAGGGAAAAGCCGGCAAGCATATTGATTTTTCTGGGAATGATTACGGGAAAAATTCTTTTCGGGGTAATGTTTTTCCCGCTGCTCATTACGTTGAAAAATAAAAAGGAGGTCTTCAAATGGGGGATATATCCGGCCCTTATTTTCCTGATCGTATATTGTGTAATAGGATATTCGATTACAGGCATGGTCCCCTTTATTGAATTCTCCCCGAGTAGTACGGCCTTTTGCCTTTCGATGTTCACCCTGATACAACAATATAGTTATATAGGAATAACCGGCGGATTTTTAAAATGGACTTCGTTGGCCCTTGTTTTCGCATTTTTAACGATCCTCTGGATTATTAGAAAAAAGCTGAATCGGGCCGATTTCAACGAGCTGGCCCTTTTATCCTTTATAATATTATTTTTATTTTTCTACCATATCATTCCAGAATACCTGATCTATGCTCTCCCGCTTTTTGCCGTTGTACCGATGGAGCATAAAAACAAAGTTGAGAGGCATTTCTTTCACGGGTTACATCTGGTTCTGGCGTTAGCCTCGACCGGTTTTGGGATCGCCTATGGCCTGAAAGTTTATGCAAAAGGTTTTGGATATAAATCCCTTTCCAAGGATCTGGCGTTGAATATGTACAATAAGGCGCTTGGAAATACCTCAATCGAAATATTAGAAAAATCCCTATTAACTATATCTGTCATTGCCTTATTCCTGCTGTTATTTATGATTTATAAACATCTAAATTTAAAAAACCGCGCTGTCATCATAAAACCCTATTGACTTTATAAAGCATGGACATTGTGATAATATTCACAAAAATAGCTTGCCGATTTTTCACCGACCGTTTATTATGGGAACCATATGGCTGTTGAGTGAAAAAGGAGAATGATTATGGATATAAGCATAGCAACCGAAGAACATCATTATGAAAACAGGGTCGCCTTGACGCCGGCGGCTGTACATGATCTGGTAATTTCGGGTCACGACGTTTTCATCGAGAGCGGCGCCGGGGCCGGGGCCGGTTTTTCCGACGAGGAATACCTCGCGGTTGGCGGGAAAATAGTCTACTCAAAAGACGAGGCCTTCCTGCGCGGGAAAATTCTCTTAAAGATTTTCCCGCCAACGTTGGAGGAGTATCGGCTGATGCCGGACGAGCAGATAATTTTCTCCTCCCTGCACCTGGTGGTTGCCGGCGAGGCCGGTTTGAATACGATTCTGGAGAAAAAGATCACCGCTATCGGATTCGAGGTAATAGAGGATAAAAACGGCCGTCTCCCCATTCTGGCGTCCATGTCCGAGCTGGCGGGGCAGATGTCTATTCCCATCGCGAGTTATTATCTGTCGAATATCGGGGGGGGACGCGGCATTCTTCTCGGGGGAGGAGCCGGAATCCCCCCTGCGACAATCGTAATTTTAGGCGCCGGTATTGTCGGTATAAATGCCGCCAGGAATGCCAAAGGGATTGGCTGTAACGTTGTCCTGATCGATTCCAGTCTCGAACGGCTCAGATTCGCCAATAGAATATTCAGAAAACAGATAGTCACTTATCTTCCCTATCAATATAACATTGAGAAAGTAATACCCTTCGCCGACGTCTTTATAGGAGCTGTTCTTATTCACGGTGAGCAGACCCCGAAACTCGTCAGCGAGAAAATGGTTGAAAACATGAAACCCGGCTCCGTTATTCTCGACGTTTCCATCGATCAGGGCGGATGTGTCGAAACGTCACGCCCCACAAACTGGCACACCCCTGCTTTCGTGAAACATGGCGTAACTCATTTCTGCGTTCCCAATATGCCGTCCAACGTGGGCCGAACCGCTACATACGCGTTATCCAACGTATCTCTGCCATATATAAAGTCAATAGCCGATAACGGTTTGGCAAACGCCATTAAAAAAGACCCGGATTTGGGAAAAGGAGTGTATACGACAAACGGCATGGTGACCAATGCGGCTGTGGCCAGACAATTTGCGAAAGAACTGGTGCCGCTGAGCGAAGCCATAGGGGGGGCATAACCATGAACTGGGTCGATCTTTACGAGAGCAAAAAGGTAACCGGCGAAGAAGCCCTGAAGGTGGTTAAATCGGGGGATCGCGTCTATATACACGCCGGCTGCGCCGAGCCGGAATACCTCGTCAAACATCTTACGGCCAGAAAAGACTCTCTCGAAAACGTCGAGATCGTGCATCTTCTAACGGTGGGTTCCGCGGATTATGTTAATCCCGAAATGGAAGGTCATTTCCGGCACCGTTCACTGTTCACCGGCGCCAACGTCCGAAATGCCGTCAACGAGGGACGGGCCGACCAGACACATATTTTCCTTTCGGAAATCGAGGAGTTATATACCAACGGTCAATTGCCTATTGACGTGGCCTTGATACACTGTTCGCCTCCCGATGAGCATGGTTTCCTTTCGTATGGTGTCGGCGTTGAGATTACCAAATCGGCGGCGGAATCGGCCAATTGCGTTATCGCGCAGGTAAATCCGGAAATGCCCCGCATCATGGGGGATAACTTTATTCATCTAAGAAAAATCACGTACGTGGTTGAGCACTCGGCCCCGATTCTGGAGCTTCCCCAGGGGCAGCCCGATGAGATTTCCCGCGCCATAGGAGAGCATATAGCGGACCTGATCGAAGACGGCTCGACTTTACAGATGGGCATCGGTTCCATCCCCGACGGCGTACTGTTTAATATCGGCAATAAAAATGATCTCGGGGTGCATACGGAGATGTTTTCCGACGGCGTAATCGACCTGGTCGAGGCCGGCGTGGTAAACAACGAAAAGAAGACGCTTCATCCCGGAAAGATCATCGCCAGTTTTATGCTGGGAACCAGGCGGTGTTTCGATTTCGCCGATAACAATCCCATCATCGAGCTTCATCCCTCAAAATATGTCAACAATCCTTTCATCATCGCCCAGAACGACAGGATGGTCGCCATCAATTCCGCTCTTTCGGTGGATCTCACCGGGCAGGCCAACTCCGATTCCCTGGGCACCTATTTCTATTCCGGTATCGGGGGGCAGGTCGATTTCATACGGGGAGCCGCCCGCTCCAAGGGCGGGAAACCGATCATTGCCCTTCCGGCAACCGCCAAGGGCGGCACAATTTCCAGGATTTCACAAAAGCTTCCCGAAGGCACAGGAATTACCACCAGCCGCGGTGATATCCATTGGGTGGTAACCGAGTTCGGCGCGGTCAATCTTCACGGCAGATCAGTGGGAGAACGCGCCAGACTGCTGATATCCATAGCCCATCCCGATTTCAAATCGGAACTCGAGGATTACGCCAGGGGTAAGAAGTGGTTTGTTTGAGATTAACTAAATATTAATAAAAATTGACTAAAAATACGGTAGGGGTCGGGCATGCCTGACCCCTTTAATTTTTCATATATCAAAATACTCTATTGGCCAATTATTACTTTCTGCAACAGCCTTTAACCTGTCATCCGGATTTACGGCCGTCGGCTCGCCCGCTTTTTGTAAAAGAAATCTATCGAGATAATGATCGGCGTAGATCGTTACATCACCCCATTTGAGATCGTGTTGCCTTAACCCTGTCTCTATAATTTTAACTTTGCCTTGGGCCAGCGGAAATACCCCGATGGTTTTCCCCGTAAATTTTTTATTATTAACTTCCATAACGCTTCCGTAATACTCGCTGACTCCCAGAAATTCGGCGAAATTCCTGAGCAAAAATTCCGGCATGCCGGAAAGCAATACGACCTTATCGCCCTTATTCTTATGTTCGGTCAGCCTGATTATCCCCTTTTTCGAAATTCTATTTATGATATCACTTTTGAAAAACTCCATTCCGATATTGTTCATATATTCCGGCGAAAAGCCTCGAAGGTATCCCTTGTTCGCTTTGATGATGTATGTTTTCCCCTTCGGTGCAAGGGCGATACCGCGAACCGCGAAATTGACGAAATTTCTAAAACCTACGATTTTCTGTTTTACTAAATGCTTGAAGAACATCCTCTCGCATGATGTCCCCGGAAGCAGGGTGCCGTCGATATCGAATACGACTAAACGCGGGTTTTCCATGGATATTTTTTCGCCAGAAGCAGGTGCCGCGATTCCCATATAACCGGAATCCCCCGCACGATACACATGGTTACGGTTATATAAACAAGGATCTTTCCGATAAGCAAGATCATATTTACCGTAGAATCTGGTATTCCCCATTTATAATTCTGATTTCCGATCAGAATGGTCAGATAGGCACCGAGCCATACGAAGGCCACGACCTTGGCGCTGCCGTATAGCGCCCTGGAGAACCTGCTGGCGCAGATAAAGCGGGCGACTTTCGATCTCAAATGCGATTTCTCGCCGAACGGGGTTTTGCCGTCGGCGAAGGCGACGCTGCGGATGAGGTCGGTCATGAAACCCCGGGTCACCACTATTACCGGAATCCAGTAGCTGAAAAGACCTTTCCAGTCAAAGAATATCCAGTAGGCGCTCTCCACGATGCGGTCGCCGGCGATATCCAGCAGCGCCCCGAAATCAGAAGCTATATTCAGCTTGCGGGCGATATAACCGTCGAGAGAATCCATGTAGATCACGATTATGGTCAGGATGGTGGCCGATATCCTCTGGTAGAATCCCAGCGTGAACATCCAGATGGCCAAAAACACCAGCCCGATTCTGATTAGCGAGATTAAATTCGGCAGCATAAAAGCTCTTCCTCGCATTTAACTGCGAGTCACCACGCCGGCGGCGTGGCTGTGACCGCATACTTTCCTCGATTGCTATCGCGTCCGCGTGTCACAACTTGTTGTGACCGCGCGCGCTCCTGACTGCGGTCATTATGACACGCAGTACATTACTCTGGCTATTATACTATAAATAAGAAATGAAAGGTCAAATAATAAACTCTATTTCAAAAGCAGCATCATCCTAGTATCAGAATAATTATTCGCTTCCAGTCTGTAAAAATACAATCCGCTTGGATATGTGCCCGCGTCAAATTTGATCTTATGATTTCCGGCGCCTATAAATCCTTTTAACAGAACTTCCACCTTTCTCCCCAACAGATCATATACGGAGAGGTTGATATTCTGCGGTTTCGCCAGCCTGAACGAAATGGTAGTGTTTGCGTTAAACGGATTGGGATAGTTCTGTTGCAGGGTGATATTATCGGGTAAAGAGGTAATTTCATCTTCGGTTCCAGTTATATCCGGTGCGAGTTTGCAGAGGAAGACGTCATTGCCATGATTCGGTATTTGATGATAACCGGCGATTACATAACCGCCATCTTCGGTCTGGACTATTGAGCGGCAGTAGAGATTTCCGGTAGAATCTATGAGCATCTTCGTCCATAAAGAATCTCCATCGGCGCGAATTTTCATTATAAACGAAGAAAACTTCGAATCGAACTTCATTCCGGTAATCACGTATCCGCCCCCGGACGCAGGAATGATGGAATTTGCCACTGATATTCCATCTTGAATATACGAATCAGACCAGATTTCAATACCATCAGAATCAGCGTTTATGACCGAAATATCGTAATTATCTAGATCTTGAGACAGTTTCCCGGCTAAAACAAATCCTCCATCATCCTTAACAATAATCGATCTTCCCTCGTCATTGTAGGCATTTCCATATGTCCGAGTCCATAAGGTATCTCCGCTGGAATCTGTCTTTAATAGATATATGTCCGCCAATCCATTTCCAAAAGATTCCGTCCAACCGAGTATTATAAATCCGCCGTCAGGCGTTTCTCGTATGTCCCAGGCCATTTCGGGCTCGTTTCCACCATAAGTTTTTGACCATATCAAACTCCCATCGCTACCCGCCTTGGCGATATATATTTGGTAACTGCTCCCGCCTACGATCTTATAACCCGCTATAATAAAATTGCCGTCACTGGTTACCCGTATAGCTCTTCCATAACCACTGTCAAGATTGGTATGCCATATTTCATTGCCTAGGGAATCGGTCCTTAATAATGTGCAACTATCCCCCGCGACACCTGTCAATATAAAACCCCCATCCTCAAGGATTTCGACAGAGCGGCCCACGTCTTCCCCGGAAAAATCGTACGATCTTATCCAAAGCCAATCTCCGCTACTATCGGTTTTTAATAATAAGATGTCCTTCGTATTTCCGGTGTACCCGACAACGATGAAACCGCCGTCAGGCGTTTGTTTGAGCTGCCACGCTTCATCCGATCTCGATCCCCCGTAGTGTTTCGTCCACAGCGTGTCCGGCGCCTGGGCGAAAACGGCTGCCTGCAAGGCAATCAGTAAAACCGCAAATAACACAAATCCTTTTTCGCTTAACATAATTTTCTCCGTATCATACAGTTTTCAAATGCAAGCTAATCTCCAGTCGAGAAATCTACTTCGATATAAGTTATATAATCGAATTATATATGTCAATAGAAATCCATAAAAAAGCGTTTAATTTTTCCTCCCGGAATCTAACGGCTCCCCCGGTTATTAGTTATTCGCGAAGTTTAGCAAAATCAAAGTTGTAAAACAACAATATTCATCCTTGCAATATGAGATTAATAACATTAATTATTACGGGACGAATTTCGAATGGCGGAATTTAGATGAATATCCTGATAGCCGGCGGAACCGGATTCGTGGGATCGAACCTGGCCGGGAAACTTCATGAAAACGGACATAATATAACTTTATTGGCGCGACCCGGATCGAAACCTAAAATAAAAAACGCTGAAAATATCCCGACAGTAGAAACGGATTTCAGCCAAACAGACATATCAATCCCCGCCAAACCCGACGTTTTGATAAACTGCATCGGCATAATCAGGGAATTCTCCTCGAAAGGTATAACTTTCGAAAAAGTACATTACGAGACAGTAAGATACTTAATAGAACTGGCTAAAAGAAACGGCATCGGCAGATTTCTACAGGTTTCCGCCCTGGGCGTCGGCCCCGATGGGAAAACCGGGTATTTCCAAACCAAGTACAAAGCCGAAGAACTGCTTAAGAATTCAGACTTAAACATAACTATTTTCCGACCGTCCATAATCTACGGTCCCCGCGATGAGTTTATCAATATGATTGCAGGTTTCGTTAAAAAATTCTCGGTAATGCCGGTTATCGGCGACGGCAAATACAGGCTCCAGCCGGTACGTGTCGATAATTTATGCCAAGTCATTATTAAATCTCTGGGTGACGAATTCACCTCTGGCAAGACATTCGAAATCGGCGGGCCGGAGATTCTGACCTTTAATGAGATTGTGGATATAGTCGGAAATGCCCTGGGCAAGAAGGTGATAAAACTCCGCCAGCCCATTTTCATAATGAAAATTCTGGCCGCTTTGTTCGGTAGATTTTCCTGGTTCCCGGTGACCCGAGATCAGATTATCATGCTGTACGACGAAAGCTATACCGATGACATCCGGCTTTTTGATCGTTACGGTATCACTCCCCGGAAATTGCAGGACAGCCTGGGTGATTATCTATAATAGACCTCCTCTCCTCTGATCGAGATTTATAAGAAACTATAAATACGCCGCCCAAGTTTGATTTATAAAAGGTAAACGATGGAGGAATGATGCCGGAAGTTGGTAAAAAAGCCCCCGATTTCACTCTGAAAGATCAGGACGGCGTTAAGCGAAAATTGTCCGATTACAGGGGCAAGCCGGTTGTGCTATATTTCTACCCCAGGGACGATACGCCCGGATGCACAACGGAGGCCTGCTCGTTCAGGGATAATTTCGGTATGTTCAAAAGAATGGGGATTGAGGTTTTGGGCATTTCGATTGACGATGAAAAGTCACATATGAAATTTCGCGAGAGATACAACCTTCCCTTTACGCTTCTCGCGGACCCCGACAAAAAGGCGATGGAGAAATACGGCGTCTGGGTTGAAAAGAATATGTACGGCAAGAAGAAATGGGGTACCGCCCGCAAGACTTTCCTTATAGATGAAGACGGAAAGATAAAACATATATTCAACAAGGTAAAAACTGATATCCACGCTCACGAAGTGCTGGACGTAATGTCGGGGTAAACTACGAAGCGTCAGCCGACAACGGCGCCCGACATGACCCCGACCACGCCTACGGCGTGGTCGGGCTTTTTTATTTATCGGAAAATAACATTATATTTGTATGCGCAAGATAAAAAAAGGCGGGACCGACGTCCCGCCCCATTCTCACAGTTGTCGAGCCATCCGATGCGGAAAAATGATTGTTCAGGCCACTGGTTGGCTGGCCTCAACCGGCTTCGTTCCCCTGCTTGTTACTTCATCTTCGAGCTGAGTATTGCGGTTCTGAAGATTCTCTTTTTCGCCCAATTTCGCCATGTGGTAAACACGTATCAGCAAGCCCAGCGATACCAGCATGAACACCACCGAATTAATGCGGCGGAAAATCTCCCCGTAATTGAATATGGTGTCCAGAAACGCCATAACACCGAGTCCGAATAATATTATGCACCAGCTTAACATATTTTCCCCCCGGTTATGTTAAATTATATCTTCTTGTTAATTATCGACATGCGGGCAAGATAAATAGACGGCTTTAGATTTAACCTTATTGATATACTTTCCGCGCGGTTTCAGACTGAAACATTTCAAGGCAAAAAATGGCGGAAACACCGGCAGGAGTTCAAAATATTGAATCCCAAGAAGTAGCCGTAGATCGGGTTTCCCCGAAATCCGACACCCAAACCTGCGTAAAACGCGTCCATAGATTGCGGCCCATGCGCCCCAATCGCCCGGCTATGAAATTATAATAAATAGCCGTAGGTCGGGTTTTCCCGAAACCCGACGCCCAAGCCAAAATAATAGCCTCGACTTTTCGATCGCGTAGCGAGTGGGTATTACCCCGTTCGGTCAGGTCGTAGGCCGGAGGCCGTGACCTGACCGGAAAACCGTCGGATCACGTCCCGATTGAAAAGTCGGGACTACGATCCGACGGAACGAAAAGGATGCCCGGCGACCACAATAATAATAGCCGCAACTTTCCAGTAGGTCGGGTTTCCCCGAAACCCGACGCCGAAGCCAAAATAATAACCGCGACTTTCCAGTCGCGGAGCGAGTCCGGAAAGACTCGCCTATTAAGGTTGGGTGGATATTCCTTGTGGTGGCAGGTCTCCGTACCTGCCACCTTCATCGTTCAAGTGCGGAGACTTGACCGCACCAATAATATTAGGATTCCTCTTAATAACTATAATATTGTTTCTATTATTTCCGTCTGCGATCAAAGACATATATAAACCGATCACTGTTTATGTTTTGATAATTGGCGTTATTATGATAAATCCATTTGTAAAACCAGCCGTAGGTCTTGTTTTCCAGAAACCCGACGCCAAAGCCAAAATAATAGCCGCAACTTTCCAGTCGCGGAGCGAGTCTGGAAAGACTCGCCTATTAAGGTTGGGTGAATATTTTCCCGGCCGACACGCGAGCCGTAGGTCGGGTTTCCCCGAAACCCGACACCCAGACCTGCTAAAATGCGTCCATAGATTGAAGCCCATGCGCCCCAATGGCCCGGCTATGAAATTATAATAAATAGAAAAGTTAAGTAACCCCCTACTCCCACCTGAGCGCGTCAATCGGATCCAGCAGCGACGCCTTGCGGGCGGGGTAGATGCCGAAGAAGATTCCCACCGCGAAGGCGAAGGAAAACGACAGCCCCACCGCGGCGGGAGCCACGAACGTAGTCCAGCCGAAAAACTCGGTCATCACGGATGAGGCCCCGATGCCTGCCAGAATACCGAGAAGCCCTCCCAGGAGCGACAGCGCAATCGATTCCATAATGAACTGCAGGAGTATATCCTTGCGCCGGGCGCCCACCGCCATGCGCACGCCGATCTCGCGGGTTCTCTCGGTAACCGATACCAGCATGATGTTCATGATGCCTATACCGCCGACTATCAATGATACCAGCGCCACGCCGGCGAGGAGGTAGGTGAAAGTCTCGGTGGTTTCCTCCTGGGCCGCCACAAAATCGGTCTGCGACTGTATATTGAAATCATTGTCCCGGTCAGGACGGAGCCGGTGTGATTTGCGGAGTATGTTTTCTATCTCCAGGTAGGCCGATGATACCATCGACTCGTCTTTCAAGCGCGCGATGAAGCGATTCAGACTGTTCACGCCGAAAACCCTTTTCTGCGCGGTGGTATATGGTATCAGGATGATATCGTCGAAATCCATCCATCCCCCCGAAGCGCCTTTTTCCCGGGTCACGCCGATAACCTCGAAACGCAAACGGCCGATACGGATAATTTTCCCGATGGGATTAATATCCCCGAACAGGTTTTCGACAATTGTGGGACCGATTAGCGCGACCCTTTTCATGCCATTTACATCGCGTTCTGTGAAGTTTTCGCCCTGGGCGAGAGTGTAATTGCGCAGCTCCATATACTCAGGCCCGGTCCCCACGATCATTGTGTTCCAGTTTTTGTTGCCGTAGATAATCTGTTGGCTTCCCCGCAGTTCGGGTACGATATTGTCTACGGCAACACAATCCGCGCGCAGCCTTTTCAGATCGCGCTCATCAAGTCTCTGCACCGCACCCACGGCCATCCGGATATGCCCTCGGTGGGGCGCGCCGGAACGTATATATAAAAGGTTGGTACCCATGGCTTCCAGCCTGTCCGCCACCGCCTTCTTGGCGCCCTGCCCCAGCGATATCATGGTTATGACGGCGCCCACGCCGATAATGATACCGAGCATGGTGAGAAGCGAACGTATCTTGTTGGCGTGAAGCGAAGCCACGCTGACGGCGAAGAATTCTATCCAGTTCACCTATCGCCTCTGCCCCGGCAACCGGTTCCAGCCTCGCATACGCTCCAGGAAAGCTTCGCGGTCTTTCAAGGCCTTGGATGTCATGGTAGTCAGCACGGTATCGCCCTCGGATAAACCCGAAAGCACCTCCGCCTGCTCGAAATTCGACAGGCCCAGCTCAACGGGACGGGGTTCCTCGACCCCGCTATTGACAACGATAACCATCTTGACGGGGTTCGATTTTCTGGAATCGTCATCCTGCCTGCTATTTCGCATGCCGCCCTCGCTTCCTTCCGGACGTTGCCTCATCCTCTCCGGCGGCCCGGACCCCGCGCCTTCACCGATCATCCTGGCGATAGTGCGCATATCGGCTAACGCCTCCCGCGGTATCAAAAGAGCGTTCTCCACGAAACCGGCCGTAATCTCAACGCTGGCGTTCATGCCAGCCATCAACAGCCTTTCGGAGTTGTCGACCTCGATGGTGACATTGAACGTGGTGACGTTCTGCTCTATACTCGCCTGGGGATGAATCCGCTGAACCTCGCCCATAAACTCCCGGTCAGGATAGCTTTCGGCTATAATGGCGGCCTTCTGGCCCGGCTCGATACTCCCGATATCGACCTCGTCGACCGCCGTGGTCACATACGCCCTGGAAAGATCCGCTACCGTGGCGATAATGGTCCCGCCCGATACGGCGGAGATCCCGGATGCTATAATCTGCCCCTTTTCGACGAATTTCTGCAACACTATGCCGTCGATAGGCGATTTTATGACCGTATCCGACAGCCGCTCTTTGGCGTCCTCGAGGCTTGCCGTCGCCTTGACCAGGTCGGAGTTGGCCCGCTCCTTCGCCAGAAGGGCGTTTTCGTGATCCAGTTCGGATATCAGCTCCCGGCCAAAAAGCTCGTCCGCCCTGTTGGCCTCTTTTACCGCCAATGACAGGCTTTTCTTCGCCACCTCCAGGTCAGCCAGCGCCTGATCGTAAGCGTATTTCGTGGTGGTGGCATCGAGCTTCGCTATAAGTTTTCCTCTGGAAACCACGTCGCCTTCTTCTATGGGCAGTTCGATAATCTCCCCGGAAGCCTTGGATTTGAGATCCACCGTGAGAATAGGCTCCACTATTCCCGTCGAGTTGACGGTTAATATTAAATTCCCTCTCTTGGCCACAGCAGTCGATATTTTTATCGGGGAGTTATATCCCGCATCGGATGAACTGAATACTCCCCGCCCGAAGTAAATGACTATTAGAAGTACCACCGCCGCCGTCGCAATAATTATCTTTTTCATTTTATCTTCTCCAATGCGTAGTTACCAAACCTATATCCTTAATATAATAGACACTGTTAAAACATGAAAGTAAAATAAGTGGTTTCCAAACCGGGGAGAAAATCGGTATTATTCCTCATCGCTGGTCTTTTTCTCAATAAGCAGTTCCGGAAGGCGGCCGCAGGAGCCCACCAGGCAGAAAGGATTCTCTATTTTCAAGGGTTCGCCGATGGCGTAGCCCTGCCCGTACTTGGCCCCGATCAGGTTGCCGTAGGTGCGGGCCATCGACTCCAATGACCAGAGATAGTCTTTTTCCTTGTCGGGATTTAAGAACTGCGAACGATGGGCCGAAAGAGCCTTTATCCATTGCTCGTATTCGCCGGTTATATCCACCACGAAGGTCGGGGGAACCTCCGGCGGAAGCATGTAATGAAACAGCGCGTTTACACGGTGCGGGGGAAAATCGAGGGGCAGCTTTTTGAAGGTGGCGTAATTAACGGCGTTAACAGCGATCCGCCCGCAGGCCAGGTGATCCGGGTGCGATTGTCTCTTACCGTGTCCGCCTGTCCACCAGGGAGCAAATACAATAGAGGGTCTATGCCGCCTGATAATTTCCGCCGCCGCCAGCCTCGATTCGTAGTTGTCCTCTACTTTGCAGTCTCCCATATCCAGGTGAGCCACAATTTCCGCGCCCATTAATCCGGCCGCGTTTCTAACCTCTTCTCTACGTATTTCAGAGGTTCCGCCGGTGCCCATCTCGCCCCGGGTAAGGATGGCAAGGCCGGATCCGTATCCCATTTTATTTAGCTTGATTATCAAACCGCCGCATCCCACCTCTATATCATCGGGATGAGCGCCGAATACCAATAAATCATATTTTTTGTATTCCGGGCTATCTGTCATTTTCTTCCTCAAAATCAATCAAAAACAATTTCCGAATCCGTTCATTTTGCCTTTATATAATCAAAAACCGCTTTGGATCCTCCGGTTTTCTCAAGATCAATCATCCTATTTAGACCCGAGGAATATACACTTTCGCCGCCCCGCATGTTCTCGGCATACTCCCGGTATCCGAAATTCTGCGCCGTACGGTAGGCCACCCACTGCGCGAATCCCTCACGGTCCTCTTCAGTTAACCTTTCGGAGCAGTTCTCGGCCTGCCAGGCATGGGTCGTTTCATGCGCCAGAACCCAGATCAGGTCCTTCTTTCTCAAACCGTATAGAACATACACGTTATAATCATTATCTTTTCTATAAAAAAGCCCGTTAATATCCTCGCTCAAACCTTTCGATTTTTTCTCCAGGAATTTTTTATCCTGAACCGAATAATTGATTTTATGTTCGATATCCATATCCAATCCGTTTGAAAGAAACTCTATAACGTCCAGTTTTATCGGAGTTATCAGAGAAGGATTGAAGATCGCCTCTCTGCGGCAATCAGAACAAAGGTATCGGCCGTCGTCCAGCTTTAAACCTCCCGGTCCCGACGGCGCCCCGCAATCAGCGCAAGACTCATAATTCGAAATACACCTCAGGCAATATTTTTTCGATTTGTCACTCTCGAAATATTTGTAATTTTCCAGCAACGCGTCGCCGCAGGAATAGCACCGATCCGCTTTGGGGGCGCAGCTGTTGCAGAGCATGGCGTTTCCTATACGATTTAATTTTTTGCAGGGCCTGTTGCACGCTTCGCATCTGGGGCTGTTCTTATCACAGTCGCCGCATACATTGATGCCTATATCGGGATACATAACATAACTTCCCATCAATACCTTCCCGCATATGTCGCATTTCTCCAGATCCACATAGCAGCCGCCGCAAACCTTATAATCGTCCACGTTTATTAACGATTTGTATATTTTACCGCATACCGAACACGCGGAGTATCTTGTGTAACATTCCCGGCAATAGGCGGTGTTATCCGGCCCGGCAACATATTTACCCTTGATATCTTTTTTGCATACATCGCATTTCACCGAAGCCGAAACCGGGACGGCGATAAAACTGACAATACAGATCATCAATATTATGTTACATGCGAATTTCATGGCATAATCTTAAGGTTGGCCGCCAGACTGTTCAAATACCCAATCGATTCGAGCAGACTTTTTTCGGGAAATATCTCCAGAACGACATCGGCTTTAATGGTATTTATTATATCCAGATAAGCGGAGATGTTCAACGATCCGGTACCCAGAGCTTTATGTCCCCCGGAATCGGTTATGTCGTGAAGGTGGACGATTTTTACATATCTTATATTATCATTGAAAAATTTAAGCATGCGCGCCCTCTTATCGGCCGGCAGAACGTCCGTGTAGCCGACATCCCACACCAGATACAATCCCCGATCCCTGACCATTTCATTGATCACATCAAGAAAACTTAAGGGCATGTAATGCGTATTTTCGATACATACGGAAATGCGGCCGGCCGCATATTCCAGTATTTTATATAGAGAGTCTCTGAAAAAAATCAGGCGCTTTGGCGGAATACGGTCTTCCATGAATAGCACTTTATTTTTTCCCGAAGAATAAAACGCCAGCCTGCCGGGATGAAAAATAAAGAACTCCCCCCCCAGCTCCACCGCCAGGTCGATCATTTCAAACAGCCGATTCAGGCCCGCTTCCCTTATGGCTTTGTGTCGATTCACAAGAGGAATATCCGACGGGCCGTGAAAGCAAAGACCTATGTTCTTATCATAATAATACTTCCGAATTTCCCCTCGCCGGGACTCTGTCAGATTTTCCGGAAACAATAGGGAAAAATCCAGGCTGAGCTGCACGAAATCAAAATCGTGTTCCGAAGCGAAATCGGCGATAGATTTCAAATCGCGGAACAACGGCGCGGCCGCGAAACCTGTTCTGCCGCCAAGATGCTTTTCGATCCTTACGGTCAGGTTTTTCTCTCTTTCTTTTTCGCCGCCGGGAACAATACATTATTCAGAATCAGCCTGTATCCCGGTGAATGCCTGTGCAAACGCAGGTCCGTGGGAGGATCGCCGATCATATGCTGATAATCCTCGGGGTCGTGCCCGCCAAGAAACGTAAAAGTCCCTTTTCCTATATTGCCGTGTATATACTTGGCTTCTTCCTTTCCGGGTGTTTCAGCAAGGATTGTTACATTCTTTTTTATATAACGACTGTTATATCCCGTACATTGACCCCAGAATCCTTTAACGACGTCGCTATGATTCTGAACGAGCATGGTGGGAACGGGATCCCATTTCGCGGAGAAATCAAAAAGAGAAAAATAATCGGATTCGGGAGTAAGGGATCTCCTGCCGCGGGTTGGCGAGGTGTCGATACTCGAATGTTCATAAATCGAGGGATTTATGACTATACTGAAATTCTCAAATGCGTAAGTGCGCCCGAAATCCAGTCTGGATTCATGATTCGGGTCCACGCCGTCGCCGTCAGACTCCGATGGCACGATATCGGTCCGGTACGCCGCCCGGCAGATATCATACGTGTCCGTGGCGGAACACATGGCAAATAAAAAGCCGCCTCTGACCACGTAATCATGAATGGCTTCCGAGACCGCCAGCTTCAATTTCGATACCTTGGTGAAACCGAGTTCGTGAGCCGTGGTCTCATTTAGGGCTTTATCCTGTTTGTACCACATAGTGTTTCTGTAAGCGGCGAAAAATTTGCCGTATTGACCGGTGAAATCCTCGTGATGAAGATGAATCCAATCATATTCGCTCAGCTTTCCCAGCAGGACTTCCGGATCCCAGATAATGTCAAAAGGGATTTCCGCGTATTCCAGGGCCAGGTTCACGGCATCGTCCCAGGGCTCGCTTTTACGCGAAGGCGGCGCGTATATCGCCACCTTTGGCGCCTTTTCCAAAAGCACTGATTCCATGTTGCTTTCTTCGATTATATTTATGATCCGGGCCTCATCCGCTCCGCTGATTTTCTCGCAGGATACTCCCCTCAGTCTGCAGGCTTCCTCTATCTGAGAAATATCCTCGGTCATGAACGATCCGCCCCGATAATTTAACAGCCATTCAACCTTAACCCCGTACTGAAGACACCAATAGGCCAGACCATAGGCCTTCAAATGATCGGTCTGGCTATTGTCCATAGGTATTAAGATCCTGGAGGCAAAGGCGTTTGAAACAACAAAAATCGACAGTATTGACAACAAAACGACTTTACTTTTCATGATCTCCTCAATTTATATCGTTAAATTAGTAAACGTGTTAAAGGCATACGATGTTCCAATCATCATCATTGTAATAATTTTACCGCCCATTCATCCATTTGTTTTTATTAAGGGAACTTTTAATAATTCTTATCCGTTAAAGTTTCCGGTTATGTCGGTTTATTGAGATTAGCAATTATTACTTAAACCGACCGCGGCGATCTTTTAAAATGACTAAATGAAAATGATGCGACCAGCCTGCTTTTGCGTTTGCAACAGCGCGACAACAGTTTGTACAACATGGTTTACAACAGCTCGACAACAGCGTCGCTGAATAAGGCGGGTAGTAATTACCCGCCTTTTCATTTTTGGGAGATTCGCAAAGCATTAAAATCTATTTTCGAATTGTAACTTCGCCGCCTGTAAGAAGTTTGACTCCGGTTTTTGATTTTACCCTCAACCCCCCGTTTTC
The DNA here is from genome assembly GCA_020348065.1 of Candidatus Zixiibacteriota bacterium. GTDB lineage: Bacteria > Zixibacteria > MSB-5A5 > UBA10806 > UBA10806. The sequence continues at coordinate 2,909,944 of CP070742.1, read as the reverse complement.
ATCATATCCCAGCGCGATTGCCGTATATTTTTTACCGCTCAGCTTGAAATCTATCTCCTTTCCGATAACCGATGATCTTTTTATAAGTTCCGGCGCCATAAATTCGAAACCGTATCTGCAGAAATTGCTGTAGGATTTCTCGAATTCGTGTAATAACGTCCTCAAACAATCGATCCTGCTGAATACCATACCGGTCTGAATGGTCAGTGATGTCGCGGTTTTTTTAAGCTCGGATAAAAAGTCTTTTTTTGCGGTATTTATATTTAAGCCCATACCTAAAATAGCATAAGAAACCCGGCCAAGCTCCGCGGATATGTCTATAAGTATTCCCGCCACTTTTTTTCCGTTGATCAAACAATCATTGGGCCATTTTATCTGTGGCCGAATATCCGTCATCGTCTCTATCGCTCTGCAAACCGAAAGGGCGGCGACCATTGAAAGCGCCGGCATTTTTTCCACCGGAACCCGGGGTCGAAGGATCAGGGAAAAATATAATCCCTTATTCTGCGGTGAATGCCAGGAGCGGCCCAGCCGCCCGCGGCCTCTGGTCTGTTTTTCGGCAATTACCAGGGTTCCCTCGGGTGAACCGGATTCCGCAAGCCTTCTGGCCGTATCATTGGTAGATCCGATCGACTTATAGGCAAAAATCCGCTGTCCTATATATCCGCTTTTCAGGCCTGACAAAATGACCGGAGGCAAAATCAGATCGAGCGATTCCGGGATCCTGAAATATTTTCTTCCCGCCGATCCCGCTCCCGATTCCGCCAAATCCTTCACGTTTTCCTTAATGATATCTATACTGTATCCGGTTTTCTTTTCAAGATCGGAAAATAAAATTTCGCGACTATCCGAACTCAAGGCGGCATCAAGTATTTCAGCCTGTATTCTATGGGTCTCGAAGGAAATTCCCGATCTCAATCCGATATCCTGAATGATAGATCCAGCGCCGGAGCGGAATGCGTAAGCGCCCCGATAGAAATGCGATCGACGCCCGAGGCGGCGACCCCGGCCACATTTTTCAGATTAATATTGCCGGAAGCTTCAAGAACGGTCTTCCTGCTTTCCGCTTTCGTTATTTCCACCGCTTTTTTTAGATGACGGGAAGAAAAATTATCCAGAAGAATATAATCGGGTCTGAAGGGAAGAACGATCCTTAACTCCGTGATATTGCGCACTTCGATTTCGATTTTCGCTCCGGTTTTCAGGCTGTGCTTTCGGATTGTTCCCAGGGCTTTTAAAATCCCGCCGGCGCCGGCAATATGATTCTCCTTAATTAAATACATATCGTATAAACCGTGACGATGATTGGTCCCGCCGCCGTGCTTTACGGCAGCCTTTTCCCAGGCCCTCATACCCGGCAGAGTCTTCCGCGTATCAAGGATCTTTGCGGGGAAGCCCTTTATTTTCTCCACGAATTTCGCCGTCAATGTTGCCACACCCGAAAGATGAGATAGAATATTCATGGCGGCTCGCTCCCCCGTTAACAGGGAATCCAGCGGCCCTGCTACCCGGATCACCCGATCCCCCGAAAACACCTTTCCGCCGTTCTTAATATAGGTGCTGAAAGAGACTTTCGAAGACAACGTCCTAAAAACCGCCTTAAATTGATCGACGCCGGAAATAACTCCGTCGGATTTAGCGAATACTGCCGCTCTCCCGTTTTGGCCCTTCAGGCCCAGGGCCCCGGTGGTGATGTCGCCTTTTCCTATGTCTTCTTTCAGGGCGAGGCGAATAAGCCGGGAATCAAGCGAATTCTTTTGCATTCAGACAATTTAACTTAACATGTTCTGTTGTCAATATGGAATTATGTTGACAGCGCGAACAGTGCGAAATATGTTAGAGCGGAGGAGAGAATATGTATATTCCCGAAAAAATCCTATGCGATCTGCCGGGACACGATAAAAAGGCCTGCTGGTTACATAATCTTGCTGACGGGGTTATCCAGTCTGAAATTCAGGACGATATCCTGGTTTGCCGGGATTGTATTCAGTTCAAGGACGTTATTAATCGCGGTTTCGGACGCCGTACCGCGGATCAGGCGCTGGGAAAAACTATTGCCAGACTCCTTCTGCTCGTTTCGGAAAAAACCATACATCTTGAAAAAGCCAGCAGGCAACTAAAATCAAAGGCGGAAGAACTGACTTTAATCAAGATAATTACGGACGCGGTAGTCAAAACCACGGATCTGAATAAGGCTCTGAAAATTATACTCACGGGAGTAACTTCGGGCCGGGCTTTCGGTTTTAACCGCGCCGGCATATTCCTCATCGATGAACGTCAGGAAATGTTAATAGGTAAATACGCCGTGGGACCCCGGAATAAAGATGAAGCCCTGAGAATATGGAACGAGCTTAAAAATTTGAGCTTTGAAAAGCAGATAGAAAATATTTCCAGAGATCAGGATATGGAAACGGATTCCCTTTATAATACGGTTTCCAAAATAAAGATACGTCTATCAGATGAAGAAAATATTCTGGTTAAATCGCTCTGGGAAGGCGAGCCGAAATTCCACGACAGAGATTCCATCGATGAGGAAATGTCCAAGAAAATCGGCATTTATTTCGATTTTAACGAGTTTGTCATCATTCCGCTGCGCGCCGACGGACCTCCTCTGGGGCTAATGGTCGCGGACAACTACTATACCGGCCAGCCCATAACCGAATCATCTATTGACGCCCTGCAGACCCTTGCCACGGCCTGCACCGCCGTGCTCGAGAGGACTCTTCTGCATCAGCAGCTTTCCGACAGACTAAAAGAGCTGGAGCACTTCAACGCTCTTCTAAGAGAGAACCAGAATTACCTTATACAAACTGAACGTCTGGCCGACATAGGCAAACTTGCCGCCACGGTAGCCCACGAGTTCAAGACGCCCCTGGTAACCATCGGAGGTTACGCGCGAAGGTTGAAGAGGATGCTGAATTCGGGGAAACCCGAAAAAAAAGATCTGGATATTATAGCATCGGAGGTCCTGCGCCTGGAGAAAATAACATCCGAGCTCCTGGAATACTCCAGGAAATCGAATCTTGAAAAAAAACCTCATAGTATCAATGATCTGGTGAGGAATTCTCTGGATTTCATGAAAACTCAGATGAAATCCGGCAATATCGAACTAATAACGAAATTCGACACAGGAGAACCTCAGGTGGAGCTCGATGAAAGAAGATTCAGGCAGGTAGTTTTCAATATTATTGGTAATGCTCTGGATGCCATGGATCCGGGCGGCAGATTGACAATCACTACAAATGCGGAAAACGGTTATGTTGAGCTTAAAATAGAGGATAACGGCAAGGGGATTCCGGAGGAAGATAAAAGCCATTTATATACGCCGTTTTTCACGACTAAAACCAGCGGGTCCGGCCTGGGTCTTCCAATTTCAAAAAAGATAGTCGAAGATCATGGAGGCAAAATCGAGTTTAGATCTCAACTCTTCTCCGGTACCCAATTCTCTATTTTCATGCCTCAAAATGTGGAAATCGAAGGGGGAAATTAGGTGCAACTTATATTTTTAAATGTAATCAAAAACATCATTTTAGAGAGGGATAAATGCATTCAATTCTGGTGGTAGAGGACGAGAAACATCTTCTCGATCTCTACAGAAGTGAGTTTGAGGACGTCGGGTATGCAGTCCTGCCGGTGGCAACTGGCCGAGACGCCATCGCGAGCGTCAGAAAACAGCGTCCCGACCTGGTTATTCTGGATATTAAATTAAATGATATGGAGGGACTTCAGGTTCTCGATGAAATCAAGGCCATAGACAAGACTATCCCGGTTATCATAAATTCGGCATACTCGGTCTACAAATCCGATTTTTCAAGCTGGATGGCGGATGATTATATAGTCAAATCCTCGGATACTTCCATATTATTGAATAAAGTAAAAGAGATCATCGGCAATAATTAACGTCTCTTTTTAGTTAAAACAGTTCTAATATTATCCGCTCATAAGACTATTTTAAAAGAGTCATTTTTTTAATTTCAAGATACTCTCCGGCCATAAGCTTGTAAAAATAAACCCCCGATGGAAACCCGGAGCCGTTCCATGTTACTGCATATTTTCCCGGGGAAAGGGAATTCAAATAGATTGAATCTACAATCTGCCCGAGTACGTTGAAAATCTCCATATCCACTCGTGATTCAACGGGCAGATCGAATTCAATCCTGGTGGAGGGATTAAAAGGATTGGGTCTATTCTGGCGAAGCCTGAAATTCGAAGGTGTTCTTATATAATCGTAACCGTACGAAGCGGCGCTGGAGATGGTAAAAAACCGGGGTTCGCAGCAGGGTCCCCAGCCGTTTTCATTGCCGCCCTTAACGCGCCAGACGTAGAGAGAATCAGACAAAGGTGTTGAAAATACAAATGAGGTGTCCGCTACAGCAGAATCTATATAAGCCGGATTCGGAAAATCATACTCGTAGTAAAGCTCAAACAGGTAATAATCGGCGAATATGGAGGAGTTCCAGATAAACGTGACGGTATTATCGGTGAGCGTAGTATCTTGAGGAGGATATTCAGGTTCCGGTGCCGGAGGCCTGGGATGCAGGGGCCTTAATAAAATATCTGTCTCCGTCGGACCGCCGCCGCTAACCGCGACATTATATAATGTTTTGGTCTGGTAATCGTCCTTTAAAAAAACCAGGGTGTAGCTTCCGGGGGCGAGCAGCCTGCGGTAACGGCCGTGGTCCGGTCTGGAAAGACGAGGATTTATATCGGTATTAATATGTTGCTGAACCTGTACCTCGGCCTCAATAGGCTCAAGGGTCACGGAATCGCGGATCACACCTGTAATACCGGGACCGAGAACCCTCTCCAGCAGGTAATACTGACCGGCAAGATGAGCGGTTACAATGGAATCCATCAGGGCCGGGTCCTGGATCGTGGTGTCCGAGATCTCAACCGTGAAAGAGGCGCTGCCGAAATTTCCATAAAAATATGTCTTTAAATCCCCCTTGTTGACCAGGGCTCGTCGGGCCGTATATGTTCCGGTGGAGGAATCATCAGGTATCGCTGCAATCAATGACGTAAAACTCTGGCAAATCGATTGCATCAAAGCCTCGTCCGGACCGACTCCGTGACCGCCCTGGCTGGAATACCAGTACCAGGGATAGTAGGCGACATTGGGACGGCCGTAGGTCGGAGAATGATAATCGAGCGCCACCAATGGCCGGTAATGCCATCCGAAATCGGCCATCGCTATATTTTCCAGTTGCGTGAATGGAGCCGTTCCTTTGAACATCAGCGATTCCGGCGTCGTGGTTTCCGGGCTGATATCTATATCCCAGCCGAAATCGTAATTACGGTTATTGTCGACACCGTCATGAATATCGAAAACTCCGTTGTCGTCGTTATCGCATTTGTTTTTGCGCCATAAGGTATTCCCGCCCTCCACCTCAATATGCCCCTCGGGATTTATGTAGGGTACGCAGAATATCTCTATGTTGTCGACATACCTGTTGATATCGGGATCTTCGAGGTTATATAGACGAATTATATCCTGTATAAAATTTATAACAACTTCAACACCGAGGACTTCATCCCCGTGTACGCCCCCGCAGTAAAAGACCGCCGGTTCATCCTCATCAATATGTACATTGTCCGATATTTTCATTCTTAACATGGGAATTGAATCCCTGGTGGAATAGCCCATGGTATCGAGTCTGCAAATCGCGGGATTGTCTGCCGCCAGATCCGAAAGAGTCCGGAGAGCTTCATTATAACGTGTATAAGTGTCGGGCAGCTGAGCGCCGCCTTCGATCGGTATCAGAAATGCGAATATAAAAAAAGACAAAAAAATCCCGTTAAATTTCATCGCAAAACTCCCTTATTCTTAAAGATGCGCTTTATTTAATTATAATTAAGAATCATTAATTGTCAAAATCGAGACAGACCGCGATGAAGTTTATCCCGTTGCCTTTCAAAGTCTTGACGTATCAAGAAGCTGTTTTTTTCGGCGGATAATCCCTTATTTCAAAAGAGTCATCCGTCTGGTTTCTTCGAATCCTCGGCCGGTTAATTTATAAAAATATATTCCGGATGATTGCCCGGCGGCGTTCCACGAAATTCTATGCGTTCCGGCATCCAGCTTGCCGTCGACTAACGTTTCAACACTTTGCCCCAGAAGATTGAAAATCTCGAGTCTGACATCCTCGGAAACCGCGATGCAGAACTCAATCGTAACAGCGGCGTTAAATGGATTGGGGTAACTCTGAGAAAGAGAGAAAGCTCCGGGAATACTGTTGCGGTTTTCGATATCGGTATTATAAGTTGATCCGGTCGTAAATTTTATGGCACGGCCGTCAGCCAGCGCAGCCGCTCCGTCGGAGTAACGATTATTGAAAAGATACTCGAGACCGACTCTCCTGTCAGGCGAACAAATACCAACCGAGGCAGAGTAGGGATTGTTTACGTCAAGATACTGGAATATAATTTCATTATCGCCGGTTTCTGTGGGCCAGGCCTGACGATCGAGGATTATGATCTCGAATGTCTGGTAACGGTAAACATCGTCCGCCCAGGCGTTATCATAGCCGATAATAAAATACCCGCCGGTATCATCATGATGATAATAAATTCTGGGCCCCATGTTGCTGTAGCTTGAGTATTTCAGATCATCCCAGAACGGCGCGATCATGGCACCCGCGTTCTGGGGAGCGGGGATGGGTGTGTTGTGCCAGGCATTCCACCATGACCGGCCCATGGCAATGTGGCCGTTGTCGCATACGGAAATTCCATCATACATATTTCCATAATACGATACCGTGAACGGCAGATCCAGAATGATAACATCGTCGTCAGCCGGCTGAATATAGGGCCAGTGCTGGGTGTCTATATCTATCCATTCGTAGGTTGGATGATCATCGTAGCTTACATCGGTATTATCAAAACAGTAATAACCATAGTCATCGGGGCCTATAGGATCGTCCGAGGATATCGTACCGACAACCTGATTGAAAGAAGCGGTAACGACCTGGGGACCCGCTCCCGTGAATTCTATGGTGAAGTTTATCAGATGTCCCACGTAGATATCCGAATCGACTGACAGCATAAATTCGGCCCCGCTGTTGTCGAATGAGCCTCCTGGCGCACAGTCTCCGAAAGCGGCTATGGAATCGTATATGGTTACCTGATCGTCCACGGTTCGAAGTATCGCCGTTGCCCCTGTTATATTATTGTTTCCGATATTGGACGCCGACAGGTACATTTCAAAAACCTCGCCGGGATCTATCTGATTATTTCCGTTATCCAGTATGGTAACATTATCTACCTCGAACAGGGCCGCTTCGACGGGAATCTGAATCATAGAATTCCAGTAGTTGCCGTTATTGTCCGAAACGGATAAAAGAAGATCGACCGAAATCCCATCAAACGCATCCGAAGCTATATCAATCAAATAAGGCTGATCCCCCGCAACTGTCACTCCGGGAGCGATATTCCCGAAATCGGCGCTATCATCAGTTACCGTTATGAAAGGAGAATCGGATGATAATATAGCGGAAACGCCAACGGCGGTAACGGACTGCCCGAAATTGTGCAGGTCGACTTCGAGCTCAATCGTTTCGGAGGGATTGGCGATCCCGTTACCGTTACCCGAAGATTGACCGGTGTTATCGTCATCGATAACATGAGCCTCGTAACCGACAGAAACGTCGGTACTATAATACGTTACAACGCCTTCATAGGGAATGAAATTACGAGCGGTTACGGTAACATACATATCCCCGGCCATGTTTGGCACAACATTAAAATGAATTAAACCGCCCTGAGAGGTAAATCCCCCCTCAAATACATCGTTATCGTTGGTTATACAAACGTAAGCGCCCTCCAAGGGGCTTCCGGAATTATCGTCAACCTGCACGGATAACAGGTTTGACCCGAATTCTATTGAATCGGCACAAGTAACCGTCATATATTCGGGCACACCGGTCCAGCAATTTAACTCCGGATCGCCCAGAATATTATAGCTGTTAAAATAGAGATCAACTTGCCCGCCAAGATGCCGGTCGTTGGGAAAGGCATCCCACAATACCATTTTGCCAATATATTGAGCCTGCCCGAGAGAAGAGACATTTTCGACAAACAGACCCCAGTACACGCCACAATCGAGGGCGTTAGTCCATTTAGTATGACCGTCATGGTTGGTGTTGCCGATAAAACCGGGGCCGCCCTTTCCGCTATATCTAATCCAGGCCTCCCCGAAACACACATCGGTCCAGCTGTCGTCAAAATCGCCGGTGCCGCATACCATAGAGGTCATAATAGCGTATTTGGGACCGTTATAAAGGCCGGTAAGATTGCTGTAGGTATAATGAGGCGCCGTCCACCCTGAAGGATTGCCGTAACCGCGGTAATTCACGTAGCACACCCCGCTGTTGATAGAGGCGTTTATCTCGGCCGGAGTTACATAGTTGCTGTAGGAGTCAAAGAGCGTATCGATATTGGTAAATCCGACGTCGCTCATTCGATCGCCGCACCATAATTTCGTGATTCTGGGGCTTACGAAATAGCCGTTATCTCCGCCGGATACTACCGTGGCGCGCAAATACCAGTCGGTATCATCGATGTATGGCGTTCGTTCATAGGAGAAAAACTTGTTCAGATAGCTGCTCACCTCACTGATATAATCGATCGATATCCTGCCGATGAAAATTTCCGGAAAATAATCGTTTCCCTCGATGAACGTGTAATAATTATCTGACTCGATATCGCCCATACCGAAAGGATTGAGATAGTTCCTGGTGGGGATGCCCAGGTTTGACGGCATGGTAACGTCCCCGAAGATGACGATGTAGTCCGGTTTTACCTGGCAGGAATCGTATCTGGCGATAATATAATTTTTTATGGTCAGATAAGTCGGGTAAGAACCGATATCGCTTTTGGCTATTATCTCCACGCTAAATCCTTTCCGATGTTTCCACTCGGCAAAGGGCTGAATCTGGGCGCCAAAACCATCGGGATATATAATCCAGTAGGCTCCACGGGTAACGCCGATGGGATCAAATATTGCGGGATTATCCAGAATCGCGCGATAGATGGGCGCGAACGCTTCGGATATCTGATTGTCGAATCGCGTAAGCTTCGAACCGGCATGTTCAACTTCAATCTCGATATCGTGATATATTCCCAGCGTGGAGTTTTCCGGATCATATTTAACCGGAGCCACGGTAATGGAGTAAATCTTTATATCTCTCATCACGCCGGCGATCTCCGCCGAGACAATCTCGTCTCGCGAGTGTAATGAAAAACTGTGATCTTCCTTATAATAGGATTCGAGTTCCTCTTCGGTCGCCCTCGCCAGGGTTACACCGCCCAATTCCCTATAAGACGTGCGGGTAACTCTTAAGACCGGTTCCGAATCGAAAGGCACCGCGATATTCCGGGTAATGGTCGGAAGCAATACACTGCCCGACCCCGGGGCGGCCCCCGCGGATATTCCGAACTCCTCCGGCAGCGATAATCTGGAAACTCTGCGCCCCGCCGATTCAATCTCTTCAAGATCGATATCAGAAACCTTCACGGTTAATACTGTGCGATTCTGTTGCTGCTCAACGACAGTAACCCCCGACGAACCGTCGCCTAAAATAATATTTTCGCTTTCGGCTACAGGTATACAAATCAAGAATATAACCAGGGATGCCGCAATTGACCGATAACGCATATAATTACCTCCCGGGATCAGGCTAATAAAGGGATGGATTTTACTCTTACCTTCATAACTCAACCTATTAACATACAAAAACCAAATTGCGTTCCCAATTGTTAACCGAATATGCGTGCCAAAAACGCAATCTGACAGCTTCATAGCAATATACATAATTACTAAAAATTAAGAAAACACTTTTTCCGGCAGAATCACCGGAGTTACCAAAAAGCCATAATATTTATTATTAATACGAAATTATAAATTTAAGGGCCGAGAGATTGTATGGCATTCTTTACTTTCGCGGCTGTCAATCTATTTCCTTAAATCTTTCTGCAGTCTTGCTTTCGTAAATTCCCCTGCTCTCAATTTCCTTAATTACCAGATCAGGCAGCTTATAGCTCGTCTTTATATACGCTTTCACTTTGAAGCCGAAGTATCTTATTGAATTATAGATAACTACATAATCGAGCGAAGCGACGGTATATATTCTATTGGTATCAATCGGTTCACCGTTGACTAAAAGCTCGACAATTTTATTTCCGGAGCCGGTTTTGCGCCATGAACAGGTCATCCCCGATATCTGCAACGGATAAATATATCCTTCGGCCTGATAACTAATATTTTGCTCCGCAATCGATCGGAGCTGCCAGCCCGGGCATCCGAAAGTCACTATCTCGTTATCAAATGGAAGCATTTCAAAGATATCTTTGACAGTAATATCACCCGGGCCAAGACTTTTCCTGATCGCGCCGCTGTTCACTATCGCCAAATCCGTATAAAGTCGCTTTCCTAAAATATCAGTTACCCAATCACCAATTATTGTCTCTTTTCCATGCGCATTTTCCCACCTGTCTTTAAGTCTCCCGATAACTTGCCCGTAGAGGTTGTCAATCTCCGAACTGAAACGCGCGACCATCGCCGAAACCTCCGAATCGGGCCGGACATTCTCGGTCAGCATGGGAATAAGTTCCCCATGATAATCGACAACGCTGTCGTCTTCAATGGTAAGGTCAATTCGACCCAGATACTGACAATCGGAGCCAGCCTGGATTATTAACACGCCGTTAACCATTTCCGGGTTCTGGAGTTCAATATGGCTGTGCCCGCTGACTATTAAATCCAATCCCCCGGTGGTTTGAGCGAGATAACGGTCGTAATCCAATCCCATATGCGATAATAATATTGTAACGTCGGTTACGGGGTCAATCTCGGCTGCCAGCGAATCGACTATGCCTTTCGGCTCGATTGAATCGTAACCTTCGAGATTTGGATCTGAAACCATACCTTTCATCTGATAGTAGGTTATTCCGATAACGCCCACCTTCAGCCCGCCGATATTATATATCTGATAGGATTTTTCGGTTAACGGTTCGTCTTTTTTGGCCATGTTGGCGCACAGCAAGGGAAACTCCGCTATGCTCTCCAGAGCCCTGAAATTGGTAACCGAAATATCAAACTCATGATTACCCGGCGCCATGCCGTCGTATCCAATCCTATTCATCATGGCCACCAGTGCGCCTCCATATGCGTCCTGGTATTCAATATCGCAAATCATCGAACCGGTCATAAAATCGCCGGCGTCCAGCAGAAGAGAATTCGCCGCCCGATCGCGTTCCCGTTTGACATAATATGATAAGGCTTCAAATCCCCCTATATCGGGCTCCCGATCGAGCCAGGTCGCCTTTGAAGGGAGATAGCGACCGTGCATATCATTTGTATGCAATATGGTAAATCTTACCGGTTCGCCGGCAAAAACAAAATTATACAGTGAGACCAATATTAAAATAAACAATACAGTCTTTACCGGAGCGCCCGGGGTATCGTCTTTACTGCTTTCCATTTCAGATCTTCTGCCTTTACCTAAAATATCGATTTTTAATATAAGTTAAATGAAGTTAGGGGCTTAAAGAACTTGCGACAGTCGATTGTTTTGCCGAATTCGTTTTTCCCCGTTTGTTTTATTACAGCCAGAGGATGGCGATGAACACGCACTCCATCGGGTGGGGATTTTTGAGGGAAATACCTCCTGTTATAATCTCTATCCCTGATGGCGAAAGTCCAGTAATCTCCCGGGGTAATTTCTATATTCTTTCCCGGGGCGTGAAAGATGGCCTTGATACCCCTGCCCAGGTTAATCGGTTTTTCCGGCGATATCGGGGATAAATATCCGGACCACCTTCGGAGTCTGGGCGCCAATTCGATTTTTGATCCGGACCTGGCGCCCGTCCTGAATCGAGTTAGCAGGGGATGAATATTAGAATCCAGTTCAACCAGGTGGCCTTCATCAACGTGCTTAATATCTTTGATCCGGGCAATCTGCCCGCCCTGCCTGTGCAACTCGGTAATTATATTGCCGATTTCCACCCAGTCTCCCTTATTCAGAGACGATCCCGAAACCGCTTCCGGCTCCTCGATCAGGACCGACTCGGAACCTACGACATTATGCAGCGGTACGACAGTGGCGCAGTTCTCATCGGACCATTTTAAACCCCTGGAAAATCCTCCATTCGATACGACTCCTTGATGCAGCTCGAGTCGCATATGAAGATTCTGGACGGTATAACCGCCGCTCACTTCTATTTCCCCGAAACTCAAAGGTATCTGCCTCCCGGAATAATCTATCTTTGCCGTTAAGGTCAAACTATTTGCCGGATAAAGACTTTCAAGATATTCCATCGCGTCATCACAATTATCAATTCCCTCCGACGAAACAGCCTTGACCTGCCCCACCAGCCTGGCGCGCAGGCAGGTATCGGGGCCGCCGAGAATCGGCTCCCGAATAAAACCGTCGTCTATGTAGTTTACTGTCTTCTGCCAGACCTCGATAAAAACAAGAATATTCCCTTTAACTTCGGGAGTAATAGGCTCCGGATAATCGGGCTGATTTCTGAAGGCGGCATCCTTGGCCAGGATAAAGGGGTATCCCGCAATGTAGGCGAGTCCCCGGGAAATCCTGAAATCTATCACCCCGCCGGAGTCTATTGAAAACCTGGATATTTTCAGGGCTCCTGAATTGTTTTCTGTTATTTCGTTGGAATTCAAAGGAATAGCGAAATCGCCCATGATGTCGCGGGTCAGCTGGCGGAAATTCTCTATCCACAGGAATGACTGCTCATTCCAATCGGCGTCCAGCATTACATGCCCCTGCTGCCGCAGTAATCCAATATAATTCTTATGCTTATCGAACGTGAACCGAGAAAAATCGCCCTTCATTGCCGCATTTCCGGGTAATCGTTGAAAACCAGCATTCCGAATCTTTTCATATAACGGGGATCGATCATCGTCAAGAATTAAAACGGCCGATAATCGGCGATCGACAAAACCATCTCGATAAATTACAGGTGAATAAAAATATGTTCATGATCTCCAGTAAAATAACCGTCCTGCCGGGTAAAAAACAAAATTCCTGGGACTTAAACATGATGAATATCCCTTGAGATTAAAGTTATGGGTGAGCTGCATAATTTAGAAAGCGATTTTTTCCGCGTAATAATTGATCTGTATAACCCGAATTTACGGAACAAACAAGATATAATATCCTGTTTTTATGCTTGATGTTAGAACGTAATTCAATCTTGACAATTTCCTTGCAATATTTATATTAAGGCAGGAATTTTTTGTTTTTTTTGGGGTCTCAGCGGGGCAATTCATCGCCTCGGGAATAAATTGAGCGAAATCAGGGGATCGGCGATTTTCCCGATCCCGAGTTTTTTAGTCTTTGAAATTTGGAGTGAATAAGATGGGCGGTAATAAGATGAGGGTAACCATGAAAATTTACAGTATCTTTTCAATTATCTCTTTTTTGATTGGATCGTTTGTTGTCATTT
>CP070742.1:2858823-2896380 GCA_020348065.1 Candidatus Zixiibacteriota bacterium | reverse complement strand
CGAGCTTGATGCCGGGTATCACACTATCGCCTGGAACGGAGACGACAGTTCCGGGAAATCTGTCTCCTCCGGTATTTACTTCTACAAGATCGAAGCCGGAGATTTCAGAATGACCCGGAAAATGATAATGTTGAAATAAGGGCATTATAGAAATCGCGGTTGATAAAACGGGGATTTTTTAAAAGAAAGCGCCGTTTTCTGTTTGAAAACGGCGCTCCCCCCCCATTAAAATGCGCAGCTATTCCAGATTAAATTTATGCCATTGAGTGGCGAAATGTTTACCCTGAAGATCAACCGCCGTCAGTATGCAATAATATTTCCCCGAAGGCAATAATCTACCGTCACGTGAAATTCCATCCCAGACGACATTCAGCGGAGGCAGTCCTTTTCCTTCTATGACTTTCAAGGCCCAACGGTCTATTTCCACCTCATCCCATTTCTTAATCTTCGCCTTAAAAACATACAGTATCCATGAATTCGTATTGATTATGGTCCGGGGACGCAGATAAAATACGATACGCTTGAAATCCATGGTCGATATATCGGCAACGTCCATTTCCACTTCGTAACGCTCATATTTATTTATATCGAAATCGGTGTCGGGGTCGATATCGTTTTCCTCCATTTGAGGAGGTTCATAGGCCTTCGGTTCCAGGGAAGAGAGATAATCGTACTGAATAGGCGGATTTTCCATAAACTCTTCAGAGGCTTCGAATCTGTCGTAACTCGGGACTCCCCCCCACCCGAAATTGAGCGAGAAATAATGATTTACCGGGCTGCGTCCGTCAGTAGTCTCATAGGGAAATGTCTCGATACCGTAATCCACCCTTAAATCATTTGAACCCAGATTATAATTGATTGACAGCCCGCCGGAGACGCTGTTGTAATCGCTTTTCGTCTCATTGAAAAGGCCTTTACCGACGGTATAGCCGCCCCGCGCCGCAAAGGCGATTTTTCCGAAACGATTGAACCACCACTCGGTTCCAAAATTGGTGAGAAAGGTTGTCTGCTTTTCAAGTATACCCCATTCCTGGATTTGAGACGCAAGAAGAAAGGCGGCTTGAAACTTATCCGTCTCGTGAATGTAAGCGCCGCCCATCCGGCCGCGTCTGGGAAGATACTCGGCAACTCCCATATAGACAGGGGTTAGTTTCGACCTGACGACGTTTTCGACTGAAGCCGCCAGAATTATGTTTTCAAGAGTTCTGTATGTAATACCGAAATCGAAATCGAACGCGGATCTCTCCAGAAAGCCGTATTCATCCATGTATTTCACCGATGTTCCCATGGCCAGGCCCGGCCGGAATTCACGTCCAAATGATAATGAGAAATAGTTGACGGTCGGAATATCGGTGTTATCCAGCATCGATCCGCTCTGCAAGCTATTAAGTGAAAACGTTCCCCATTCCGGCTGATTATAAACCGCCCCAAAAAGACCGTAATAGGGATTCTCATCGGGCTGAACATAACCATAATTGTTCCTCTTGTTGTACATAAACTGAGACTGCCATCCGTTTATATATCCCAGAGAAGCCGGATTATAAAGCGCGCCGGATGGATCATCTCCCAGGACGAAGAAGGAAAATCCCATTCCTCCGCCCCTGGCACCGGTCAAAAAGTCGGCGGAATACGCCGCGGCGAATAAAAACTGTACCGTCAAAACCGCAATTATTACTTTCTTCATCTCTAAACCCCCGAAAAAGTTATCCTTATTTCCGCCGGCATTTTTAAAGGGCGCCAGCTAATCGTAATTCACAGCATTTCTTCATGTTATTTATCGGCCTTAAATTCCGGTAACTTATATTTATTCTGCATAAAATTTATTCGGAAAAATCAAATGTGGGGCAGAAATCGAGGATTCTGAATTTTCCCAAAATGCCTTCACCGCAATCCGTTAAAATGTTTTACCCGGAACGGTTCTAATCTCCCGCCGAATTCTTGATTGGACCGTTATTCGTTAGCCTTCCCATCTTCGAATCGTCTTCTCGAAGGATATTTCTATCCTCCCCGTTATTTCCCGAGGGTCGCGACGATGATTTTAAATCAGAGAAGGAGGAGGCTTTTTTCAAGGTGATTTTTCGATGCCGCGACGGCGATTTTTCTCCTGTCCGGATTGAAAGGTATGCAAATCTGCAGGAGAATACGAGAATCGCGCTTGCAATTAGACTTATCCCGAGCGCCAATTTTATCGATGTGAAATTGATATCTTTTACAAGGAAAAGCAGGGCCAAATAAAGTACGTGAGTCTCGACAATATATTGCCCCAACTTTTTTGCGGTATCTTTTGCAGGGGAATTCAACGCCCATCGGTACCCCCGTCTCAAGACATAAATAAAAGCGTAACAGAAAGAAATTCCCAGGCTCATGCGAACGAGTTCGCCCTGCCCGATCAAAAATTGACGGCTATTAATACTGAAATACGTCTGTTGTACCAAAAACGCCAGAAATAAGGAAAATCCCACCAGGAAGGGTTCTGTCAGAACATTAAACACGCTGTATTTTGACAGTCCGCTTTTTTTTACGATGCCGGAAAACTCCGCAACACGCGTTCTTTTTCTATCTTGGATAATCGTTGTTCTGGCATTGGCCATATCTTTTCGCCCTCTCAGAGATCGATTCTTATTTATTATTCGGCATATTATCCCCTTATTCTGAATATATAAAAGTAAGAATTCCGGACGTGTAATTCGCGCTTTTAAAGAATTTTTACAGCCGATACTACTAATCTTGAAAACAAACGAGTTTTCTTACTACCGTTTCAATCTGAAACCGTTTTTTTATTCATAAAACGGTGATTTCGGGCTTACCCGCGGCCCGGTTTAGATTATCATGAGGAACGTACAAAAACATCACCAAAAATAGCCGTTAGTATTTTTATTCGCAAGTAACGGCATTAGATCAATATAGATGAATATGCCAACTGCAGGGAAAGCCCGTTTTATGCAACCGTATTTTCGGGAGACTTTGCGACCGCCGCGTTTTTAAAATCGACGACAACATCGTCGAGAAAATCCATCAGCCTGCTGGCGATCTCCTCCCTCGAGAAAAGAGCGGCCCTTATTTCAGATTGTTTTTTCAAGAAGCCGGCCAATTCCTCATCATCGACAATTAATTTCAGTTTAAAAGCCAGGTCGCTCAGGTTTTCGGGATTAAAATAGAGCGCGGCTCCGTCCGTAATCTCCTGAGGTTTATTATTGTTTGCGCACAGGATTGCGCAACCGCAGTTCATGGCCGTAACGAGAGTTTCGACGCTATTGAAAATCTCGTGCGGAAAAACCAGAACGCGAGCATTTCCGAGAAGAACCGAAAAATCCTCATCGGGGATTGTCCCGACATATTTTATTCTCGAATTAAGCGGTAATTTATTAATCGCTTCCAGCAGCACGCATACGTCTTCAGGATTTTCATCGGCGCCCACGAGTACAAGATCGGGAGCGTCGGGACCTTTCTCGAAGGCCTGGCAGTAGGCATGCAGCATTCTCAATGATTCTTTCATACCCGCGGAGGATATAAGAGATATAAGGTATCTGATATCAATCCCATATTTAGAGCACACTTTTTGACCGGCCTTCTCACCGGAATCCGGCGCACCTAAATAAATCGATGTTGTTTTAAGATAAGCCATGGGCGCGATTCTGGAGATTTCATCTTGTAGATAGGGAGAGGAGAATATAATGCCCCTGGATTTTTTTATGTTATTGACGGCGGTTTTGTTTATGAGTTTCAATTTCCGGGCCGAACAAGACGATTTGCCGTCTATATTGCCGCTTCCGAACATTTCAAAGCTGTTAATTATCGAAACCTTCGGGAACGCGATATCGGAAGCGCCACCCAGGCCGAATTCCAGCAACAAATCGCAACCGAATTCGGCAAGAACGTCGTCGAAGAGTTTATCGATCCGCGGATTTACGGTTTCCGAAACCGGATTATACAGTTTATAAAACCTGTATTTAAAATTTACGGGCGCGGGAATAAAATAATCCTCCTGACCTTCTCGTCCAATCAGAATAAAAGCCCGGTCCTCCGCCAGACCGCCCAGGCATTCTATAAGCTTATTGGCATATCGATAATCGCTTTTTGACCGCACATTGAACGCGTTGATTCCTACCGTCATACCGCTCGACCCCGGTTTTTCATTATTATTGCGGTTCATATTCCCTCACTATCGATCTGGCTTTTCCCCCGTCATCGTCAATCATTTTTACCGGTTCAACAGTTATATCGGAACCGCGACCCAGTCTTTCCCGTAAATCTCCTTTGATTCTCTCGAGATTGTCCGATCTATATTCCGGGCCGCGCACAAGTTTCAGTTTGAATTTTTTTCTTTTTTCCTGGATCAATTGATAACTCGTGTCCGAAAAACCGGCCTCGCTCAGGATCACCCCTACAGCGCCGGGAGGAAGATACCCGCCGTCCGCGCTTATCAGCATTTCCTTTTGCGCTCCCGCTATTTTTCTGACGATTTTGGGTAATCCCCGTCCGCAATCACATTCGCTTCCATCATAGACTCCGAGGTCGCCGGTATCGAAGCGGATTATGGGCAGGGCGCGATTTGATATATTCGTTGCTACAAGTCTGCCCACTTTTCCTTTTTCCCTGATTTGATCTCCGTTGAAATCAACGAGTTCGAGAACGCAATATTCGGAAAACAGATGATACCCTTCGCAATAGTGACATTGTCCCATCCCGAGAATCGGAAATGAATAATGATAAAGATCGTAAACTTTGGCGTTAAACGCATTCTCTATTTTTGTTCGCGCGATATCGGTAAGGACTTCGCCGCTCGTTATTACCCCCTGGAATTTTAAGTCTATCTCCCATTCAAGAACATAATCGACAAAAGTTTCCAGGGAACCGGGATACCCGAATATAAAGCCGGCATTTGAATCCTTGATTTTTTTGCAGTAATCGGCCAGGTTTCTCTCATTCAATTCATTTGAGGAAAAATAATACCTGTTGCGAACTTTGTCGAATCTGAATTTCTCGCCTTCACATCCATCGATCTGGTTTACAAAACAAAGAACCGGGGAACCGATACTGTAGCCCGCGTTTTCATAATGACGCGCTACCAGAGCCTTATCTCTTATAAATGTTTCGGTGTCTACGGGCAGATAAAATTTATCGCTGTATTTTTTGCTCAAAGCCATATAAAGAAAATCGTCGTTTCCGCTGCGGTCGGATACGAACCTGCTGAAATCCGATCGCAGGTCGGTTTCTTTGATTATGGGAAAATTCTTCAGACCGTCGAAAGGGCCGGTTTTTTTCGGGTCTACCCCACGACCTCCCGTAAAGTCTCTATAAAAGGGTACCTTCTCAGCCGAGAATATCAGGAGCCTCTGTAAATTTTTCCTTTGATATTCCTCATGCCATTCAGCAGAACGCCATTGAGATTCTCTCAGGAATCTCAATGCCGTCTGGAATCGCCTGATATTTCTGGCGGCGAACATGATTTTCCGTAGAGGATTGCCGTTCCCGTCGTTACAACACCTGACGAGACTATGTATATTTCTTATCCTGTCTATGATCATTTTACGCCAGCTGCGATTGAGTTTTTATCTCGGGTCGGCTTAAGGATCTTGTTATCCTGTTACGATTAAACCCGGTGGCGAATCTCTCGGCGGTTCTGCTTAACAACAAAAGAAGACGATCTGACTCTTCGGGCATGCCTATTGTAATTCTGATATAGCCTTCCAGCTGCTTGATTTCAGAAAGGTCTTTTACAAGAACGCCGTTATTTTTCAAATACTCGCAGGTTGATTTGGGGTCCGACACGCGAAGAATAAAAAAGTTTGCGGGCGAAATATAAAAATCGTATCCGATCTCGGGCAGGTTGCTGGAAATCAGGTCTTTTGAACGATTGACCATACTGACGTACTTTCGCATATAGTCCCGATCTTTCAAGGCGGCCTCCGCCGCAATCTGCGAGATGGCATCGATTGCGGTTCCCGCGCTCAATCTGTTTATAAAATCCAGGTTCTCCGGATCGGTGATGACATAACCGACATTCAAGGCGGCCAGCCCGAAAGCATGAGATAACGATCTTATAACGGTCAAATTGGGGAATTTCCTAACAAGATCGGCAACTGAGAATCCGCTGAACTCGAAATACGATTCATCGATTACTATCATCGTATTTTCGGCATAGGCCAGAAGAAAAACCAGTTCCGCTTCAGAAAAAAACGATCCGATATATTCGGAAGGATTTCCGAGATAGAGAATCCGGGTACGTCTCCGGATATTATCAATAATCGGCTCCAGAGAAGGAGAGAAGGGATTATCGAAATTCGCTTCCGCAACAGATGATCCTGCGCTTCTGGCGGCCGTCACCCTGTCGGCCGGCACAGGTCCGCTGATCAACATCTCGGCACCGGGTTCGAGGAATACTCTCAGGATATTTTCCAGAGATATTCCTGTACCGGGATAACATCCAATATACTCATCCGGCATTCCCGAATATTGCGCGATACTACTTTTTAACCGGGCCGCCCGGGGATCCGGAAACCGGTTCAGCAATCCGTTATCCAGGAAATTTTTTATAGCCGACATTACTTCGGGCGAAGGGCCCACCATCGATTCGTTATTATTCAACCGCAGGGCTGAAGGATCGATATCGCCGTCACGGTATCCCGCTTTTTCCGGCTCATCCGGTTCCAGATCCAAAACGGCGTTCGCGATCCTGACGAGTCTTTTCTGCATTTCAACCTGCCTGTATTTGAATTTTTTTATTCCGCTGACGCATTCTTTTGTATCTCTAACATCAATTAATGGAATATTCAAAGGCTGTGCCATAACCGGTCAAAGAGGGGCTTTCAACCTATCCCAAACCGCTTCAATGGATTATGAAGATCAACCCGGCCTTAAGAACAAATCGGTAATTCAAGAATCGGAAAAATAATCACTGATATTGGAAAAAAATGCCCTTCTGAATCGGCCTATAAATATCGGAATGTCAGTAGAATTCCGGCTATATTCAAGGTTTCAAATCGAAGGACCTTATTTAAGGAGAGTGGCTTTCTTGACTGCGTAACGGCCGTCGGCCGCAAGCCTGAATAGGTATACCCCTGAGGGACAATTTTTGCCATCCCAGGTAATCTCGAATGTGCCGGGGTTCAGAGTTTTTTTCAAGAGATTTTCCACCAGCCGGCCGCCGATGTCATAAACATCCAGAGAGAACACCGCTGTCCTATCCATATTAAACTTTATGACAGCTTCGGGATTAAACGGGTTTGGATATACTGATTCGATCATAAAAAATTCGGGGGAGCCAATTTCCAATTCCTCTATTCCAGTGGGAGTATCGGTATGAATCAGGATAATAAACGAACTATTGTCGCCGAGATAGACGATCGTGTCCGAGGCGAAAATCCCCATGGCGACCCCGGGGCTATCGTAGCTTGTAAGTTCATAAGGATTCTGGGGATTGTTTACGGAATATGCTATAACGCCGGCTGAATCGTCCGCCACATACAAGATAGTATCCACCCCGGCGGCGTCATTGGCATAAACCGGCGTATTTATAATCGACATTTGTACGGGATTTGAAGGATCATTTATGGATAAAACCGTTACGCCGGCATCAGCCTCACAGAGAAAAAGCAGGTTACCCGATACGCTCGCATTGATAGCCGGCCCCTGAGATATGTATGAATTCAGGTGTACGGGAGATGCCGGTTCGGAGATATCATAGGTCTCTATCCCCTGCGGATACGAGACGGCGTATATGTAATTGGCTGATCCGCAGACTCCGGTGGCGAGGCCGGGGAGCTGAAGGGTGGTTACGTATTGGGGAAAAGTCGGGTCGGAGATATCAACCACGATAAGACCGCCGTTAAAATCGGCGATATAAGCGTAGGTCCCCATAGCGTAAACATTATATGCCGCCCCCGGCGTATTCCATGCGGATAAAAATGACGGTGCAGCGGGATTGGTAATATCGAAAATTGCAACTCCCTGGCCCCAATCGGCCACCAGCGCCAGGGTGTCATGCAGAAAAACGGAATTGGCCAGTCCGTCCGTATTATAATTATAAATCTGTTGAGGCCAGCGCGGGTCACCTATATTGAGAACGGTAAAACCGGCGGTCCAATCGCCCAGGTAGGCGTAATCACCGGAGACGACCAGATCGTGCGGCCGACCAGCAGTTAC
The DNA here is from genome assembly GCA_020348065.1 of Candidatus Zixiibacteriota bacterium. Classification (GTDB taxonomy): domain Bacteria; phylum Zixibacteria; class MSB-5A5; order UBA10806; family UBA10806. Next base: position 2,888,235 of record CP070742.1, on the reverse strand, counting down.
CAATGAACCCTTCAAATACAATCCCCATTGCGCGGCGCAGGGCGAATAAAATATATTCAGAATTGTGATTATAAAAACAGCGCTTTTCAAGACTTTAACAACCATAAGATATTACTCCACCGAAATATAAGGCAATTTATATGCCGATCAAGCAAAATTAACCGCGTCATCTCTCCTCTTTTACAGGCCCCTAACTTATTAAATTCCAATAGATAAACAAATAAGATTTGCAATAAAACTCCGAAAAAGCGGAAAATATCAATATGGGTGTGCAGCAATTTGCGCATCTATATGTAAAATCGGTCTTTGCAAATAGCCTCAGGCAATTTATAATTAAATATCATGTTGAAAAAAATCAGAAATCTCTTAAAACAAAAGGGGCTTTTCAAGTGCCGCCACCCTGCCCACAGGCAATTCCAATACGAGATCTCTCCTTATCATGTAATTGTAGAAAAAGGCTGTTATCCTGAGGGTTGTGTGGAGTTTTTATGGAAATGCCATGATCTGGATAAAGGCAAAAAATGCCCGAAAAATTTCAAGCATGTTGGCAGGGGATGTTTCTCCTGTAAAAAATTTTATGACGAGAAAATGACTTACAGACCCGAAACCGACCTGGACGGCAAATCACTAAAGAGATTTATGGACGATCTTCTGGAATACCGGGGATGGCTTGACAGCATGCGGGGGAAAAACGTTCGCTTCGGCGGGACTGTCGCTTCGGTATTCCCTCATTTGAAAATGGCTATTGATAACGGGCAAGGCCGGGTTTATATGGACGGCTTTTATATATCGTTCGATAGCGGTTATTTCGATAACAACCTTTTCGACGACAAAATTTACCTGAGAGTCAACGGAAGGTTTTTGTGTCGTACGGAAGCGACGCCAGGCGACGACCTGGAATTCGACGCTATATTTACCGAGGATCGGGGCCGGATAATATTGAGAAATCCCAAAAAGATAGAGATGACTAAAAACGGCGGCAAAGAATGCATAAATATATCCCGCGCCCAGGTTGCCCGGGCAACGGGGAAAATAATCGTCGGCTCGATTGAAAAGTGTGAAGACTGCAGTTATTGTTCGTTGATAGATATCGAGGATCGCTCCAGAAAGGAGATCTCTCATTACAGGCGGTTTTACTGTCTGAGGGGGATATCGGATTCAGATAACTGCCCCGCCCGAATAGAAGAGATCATTCGGGCGGAGAAAAGAAAGATAAGATTTTAGATTAGTTTTAAGATTATAATCTCTTCCCCACCTCTACGGTGAGGAAAGCTCTATAGTTCAGCCCCCCGATTTTGGTTTCTCTCATTTTTTCCGCAAATCCGGGGATTTCATCGGGAAATATCAATCGGGCTTCTTTGATCTCTCGTTTGTCCTGCGGCTCAATATCCCCACTTATATAATTGGCGAGGAATATATGCGAGGTCCAGTCGATACGGTCGGCTTCATTTTCGAACCTCACATTGATTCTCATGATATATTTAACAAGCTCTATTTCCACACCGGTTTCCTCTCTCGCCTCTCTCAGGGCGCCGTCCTTAAAGTCCTCGCCCGGTCTGGCCGCGCCTGAAGGCGCTCTGTATAATCCCGGCGGATAGAAATGCTTGGCGATGAAGATATAACCGTCATCTTTTTTTATATACAGGGTTAGATCGTGGGCGCGACGGTTTTTCATGCTTCCGGCGATTCGTTTATATTCGTCGGCAGTAACCGGTTGAACGAAGGCGAGCTCGTCAGGATATCCGAATAAACTCTCCATCAACGGTATTTGCTGCGCCAGAAAACTCAAAGCGTTTCCAGTTCGTCCTCTAAAAGCTGTCTTTCATAGAGTCTCGCGTAATGCCCCCCGGCGGTTATCAATTCCGCGTGACGTCCCTTTTCCACAACAACACCGTCTTTAAGAACAAGTATGATGTCCGAGTCTTTAACCGTCGATATTCTGTGGGAAATCGTTATGGTCGTTCTTCCGGAGAGTATCTGCCGCAAATTGGTAAGTATTTCCTCCTCGGTGCGAGTATCCACGGATGAGAATGCGTCGTCCAGTATCAATATTCTCGGATCGGATGACAAGGCTCTGGCCAGGGCGGTTCGCTGTTTCTGGCCTCCGGAGAGAGTGATGCCGCGTTCACCGAGAATAGTCTCGTATTCCCCGGGGAATTCATCGATTTCTGCGGCGATGCCCGCGGTCAGCGCGAACTGCCTGACGGATTCCATCTCAACATCGGGCCGGCCGTAGGCGATATTCTGCTTGATGGTATCTGAGAAAAGAAACGTCTCCTGCATAACCGGGACGATTTGTGAGCGGAGACATTTCAGGTCGTAATCGTTTATATCAATATCGTCTATGAAAATCATGCCTCGTTCCACTGGATATGCCCGCATGAGAAGCGAGACGAGGGTGGTTTTTCCGCTTCCGGTATCGCCTATCAACGCGACTCTGGTGCCCGGCTCTATAAATATATTAATATCATTTAAGACCACGTCCCGTCCATATCCGAACCGTAAATTCCTGAATTCTATTTTCCCCTCGATCTCCCTGTTTATCGCTCCGGCGGTATTTGCTACTGCCGGCTTTTCATCGAGGATCTGATTAATCCGGCCCAGTGACGCTTTTCCTCGCTGGTATAATCCCACAACCCATCCCAGGGCTGCCATGGGCCATATGAGAAGCAGAAGATAGGCCGAGAAGGCGACAAAATCGCCGAGGTTTATGGTCCCCTCGATGACGGCCTTGCCTCCGAACCAGAGTACCATGATTAGCGCCACGCCGCTGAACAGAACAATGGCGGGAAAAAAGAAACCCCATACTCGAACCATGGACATATTTTTCCGGACATATTCCATGCTGAGCGATCCGAAATCTTCGATTTCGTAGTCTTCCCGGACATAGGCTTTTACCACCCGTACGCCCGAAAAGCTTTCCTGTGCACGGGCGGTGATATCGCTGTATTGTTTCTGGATTTTCGCATACCTCTTGTTGACCTCTCGTCCCAGAAAAAAGACCAGGACTGTAATAACCGGCATCGGAATCAATGCCAGAAGGGTCAGATTCAGGCTTATCTTTACCATTAATGATATGGCCAGAACCAGCGCTACGGCCGTGGAGCAGAAATACATTATACCGGGCCCGATCATGGCACGCACCGAATCCATATCGTTGGATGCTCTCGCCATAATATCGCCGGTGGGAGTTTTGTCATAATACTGCCGATCCAGGGTCAATATATGCGCGAAAAAATCGTTGCGGAAATCGTATTCGACTTTGCGCGACGCTACGATCATGGTTTGTCTCATCATAAATCTGAAGGCCGCGGAGATCAGGGTAACGAGTACAATTGCGGCAGCGTATGCGGCCAGTCTCCTCGCCGTAACGTCTTTTTCAAGATCGTTAATCGCTAACCGTAAAATCCATGGTCCCGCGAGCATAAATATATTTGTAGACGCCACCGCGAAAATTCCCGCGATCCAGAGTTTCCTATATCGTAAAAGGTAGGGCTTTAAAACGCCCAATGCGGATTTGTTTTTATCACTCATGTAAGACTATAAAAAAAGCGGATTTTGAAAGTCAAGCATGAAGTTGGACAACCGGATACAATGATCTATAATAAATTTAATCTCTCTGCGCGATGGAAACGCCGGCGAGGATTATCAAACCCGAAATGATACTGCCCGATGATAATCTCTCATACAAAATATAATATGCGAGAATAGCGGCCACAACCGGTTGAAGATACATGAAGACGGCGACTCTCGACGGCGAAAAATGTTTGATCCCCCAGTACCACAGGGTATAGGCGATCACTGACGTCAGTATGGCTGTATAGGCGACGCCGGACCATCCGACTATACCGACATCGGTGTAATCAAAACCGGCGGCCTGATAAATACCGAGCGGCGAATATATCAACGCTCCGATTATTGACGCCCAGGCGGTTACCGTAAAGGCCCCCCATTTTTTGACCAGAGGCTTTCCCAGGACCGAATAAGCCGCCCAGGCCCAGACGGCTATCATCACCAGAAAATTACCCAAAAAATAGTCCCATTTAAGGGCAATGCCCTTTTCCGCAAAAAAAGCGATAACCCCGGCCAGCGCGACCGCGATCCCGATAGTCTTTCCGTGAGACGATTTTTCTTCTTTCCTTAAAATCGACAGCAGGTAAACCCATACCGGCGTGGAGGCGTAAAGCAGAGCAGCGTGAGTGGGAAGAGTATACGAGATACCGATCAGGAAAAAAGTCTGATTGACCGGATATATTAGAAATGACAGCAGAAGCAACATCGGCAAGTCTTTTTTCTCGAAGGGGAAAAAGCTTTTTCTGAACGCAATAATTACGATAAACACCGCGGACGCCACTAAAAACCTGTAAAACGCGAAAACCAAAGGAGCGATTTCAACAACCGCTCCTTTGGCAACAAGATAGGTTCCGGCACAAAATAGCGTATGTACCGCAAGGGCCGCGTAAACAAACCCGTAAGTTTTACGGCTACCCCTTACTCCACGGTGCAGGTCATCTCTCCCAATTTCTCGGAGCCGGCCATTATAACCACCATCCACTCCCCCGTCCATTCGGGCAGGATAATTTTGGAACTCCAGACCCGATTTCGGGGGTAATTGGCAGGCAGCATCACCCGCGCCATCTCCTCGCCCTTGTAATACCACACATGTTCGATTGAGGCTTCATCCCCGTCGTTCAGAACGTTGGACCAGAAAAATATCTTCCCCGCATCCGAGCTGAACGTCGTGTCTTCCGATACAGGTTCTCTCTCCTCTACACCTGCGCAAAAGGTCATCTCCTTTACCGTAAGATTCAATTCCATTCCGGCGGGTTCCTCAGCTTCTTCCGCTTCCAGGGCAGTTTTCGGTTCGGCTGCCTGTACAGGTTTTTCGGCTTCTTTGGCAATTTCCGGTTCGGCCGCCTGTTCGGTTTCCACCGCTTTTTTGGTCATTTCCGGTTTGGGCATTTGCTTTACGGTATCAGCCTCGGCCGGTTCCGGCGCCTGAGCGTATACAGGCAAAAACAAAATTCCGAGGATGATCGCGGTTAACAAACTTACTCTCATAATCCCTCCTTTATTTATGGTGAGCCCTTTTCAAATTTAACGGTCTTAAATTCATAACGGACGTCCAGGCGATATCGCTCTGTTTCAGAAGATAGAGCACGCTGTTCGCGACATCGTCCGGCCGCAGTATTCCCGGTTTGGCGGATATCTTATCCTCCGGAGCAGCGCCGCCGAAGTGGGTGGCAGTGGAGCCGGGCAGGATGATCGATACTTTGATATTCCTCTCCCGCAACTCCAATCCCAGAGATTCCGAAAATCCCAGAAGCCCGTATTTCGACGCGCAGTAACCGGCGTATTCTGCGATAGGGGTTTGCGAGGCGCCCGATCCGATATTTATAATATATCCTGATTGCCTTTTAATCATCTCCCGCGCCGCCAATCGAGACAGCATAAAAGCCGCTTTCAAATTCACCGAATACATTTTTTCCCAATCGGAGACCTCGATCTCCGTTACATTTCCTCTTATACCAATTCCGGCGTTATTTATCAATATATTAATATCTCCCAAAAACTTTACGGCATCGGCGAACAGTTCGTTCACTTCGTTCTCGAAGGCGAGATCGGCGATTTTATATCCCGCTTTAACGTCGGATGCCGATAATTCCTTTATCAGGTTTTCAAGGAGATTACCGTCGCGGGCCGTTAAAAAAAGATCAACGCCCTCCGAGGCGAGTGATTTTGCGACGGCGCGTCCGATCCCTTTTGACGCGCCGGTTATAAGCGCTTTCCTGCCTTTTATTTTCATATCAATCCTTCAACCTGATAAAGTCTATTCCCTTCGATTCCAGCTTTCCCAGACGATTTACCGGGATTTTAACTTTCACCTTTAAAATCCCGTTATCGGTTTCCGAATCGATTAATTGCCCGAGCGAGCTCAGGAGGCTGAGCTTATCGCCGTCGCGGGGAGGTATACTGGCCATGACCGTTGCCCTGGATTTGTCCAGGTAGTATTCCAGAGTTTCCACCAGCCTTGCCATCCCTTCTCCGGTAACGGCCGAAGCGAATCTCGAACCCGGATACTGCCCCAGAAGCGATCGGAAAAGGTCGGGATCGTTTAGCTTGTCGATCTTATTGAAAACATGCAATACCGGGATTCTGTCGCATTTAATTTCTCTTAAAACGCCGTTGACGGTGGCGATTCTATCATCAAAATCAGATTCGGATATATCAATAACATGTATCAGAAGATCGGCGCCGGAGACTTCATACAGCGTGGATTTGAACGAAGCCACCAGGGAAACCGGCAGTTTCCTGATAAAGCCGACGGTATCGGAAACGAGCAGCTCGTTTTTGCCTGAAAGCTTAAGGCGCCTGGTTGTGGAATCGAGGGTGGCGAAAAGATAATTGGCCGCCGTAATGTTTTCTCCGGTAAGGAAATTGAATATGCTGGACTTTCCCGTATTGGTGTAACCGACCAGGCACACCTTGAAAAGTCCCTTGCGCATCTTTCTCTGGATCATCCTCTCGCTCTCGATCCGTTTGAGTTTCTTTTTCAATTCGCTGATTCTCAAACGAATCAGACGTCTATCGGTTTCGAGCTGGGTCTCGCCGGGACCCCTGGTTCCGATAGATCCCTCCTGCCTTTCCAGATGTTTCCAACCCCTGGCGAGCCGGGGGAGAAGGTATTCGAATTGAGCGAGTTCAACCTGCACCCTGGATTCTCTGGTGCGGGCATGCAGGGCGAATATATCCAGAATAATACCGGGACGATCAACCACCTGAAGTTTTAGCCTCTTCTCCAGATTCATCTGCTGGGAGGGAGATAACGATGTATCAAAAATAACGAGGTTTGCGCCCCTTTCTTTCACGAGCGCGGCGAGCTCCTCCACCTTGCCGCTGCCTATCAGCGTTGCGGGATTGAAACGGTCCACCGCCTGTGTAAAACGGCCGACGACTTCCGCGCCCGCCGTCCTGCAGAGACTGATGATTTCATCCAGGTAACGGTCCTGGACGGCAGCGTAATCCCCCTTTTTTCGAACGCCCGCCACGACGGCGCGCTGTAACGCTTTTTTCTTCGGCGTACCGTCAAAAAAGGATTTCAAATTTTGGGTCTCTCCTGTAATGTATCGTAAAGAGCGTGAGCCTTATTCTTGGGGAGATTTTTCCCTGGAATTTCCTTTACTTCGATTTTTTTATAGAACTTTAACGTATCGATTTCAATTATGGAACCGGGTTTCACGTTCTTCGACGGTTTCGCGGCAACCCCGTCAACATATACCATGGAAGCGGAGGCCGCTTCCCCGGCGAGGGTACGGCTTTTAAAAATCCTGGCGGCTGATAAAAACCTGTCCAACCGCATTACAGCCTCTTTTCTATATAAATCTCCGATGAAATCCTATCGAGCCATTCCTTCAGTTGTTTATGCGTTTTATCTCTTCGCGCCATTTCTTCAAGGGTTTTAAAGTCCTCTTTGGGATCAAGCGAGCCCGCGGCGCGCTTTTCCTCAATACGCAGGATATGGTATCCGAATTCGCTGGCCACGGGAGGTGATATCTCCCCCGTATCCAGATCCTGCAGAGCTGTTATGAATCCGGGCAATAGATCATTTGCCGCGTACCATCCCAGCTCGCCGCCCTTTTGTACCGAATTTTCATCATCGGAATATTCTTTCGCGACCTCTGCGAAATCGGCGCCGGTTTCAATGGCCTGATACAGGCTATCGGCAAGTCTCAATTTTTTCTCACGGTCTTCTTCCCCGGGAGCCAGTTTAATGAGTATGTGACTCGCTTTTATCCTGTCTTCTTTCCTGCCGGTCACCTTGATCACATGGAATCCAAAAACCGTTTCCACCACATTTGAAATTTCACCGGGCTGCAGCGCGAAGGCGGCGTCCTCAAATGGGGACACCATCTCCCCCCGGCTGAACCATCCCAGATCGCCGCCGTTTTCCGAGGATGGATCGTCGGAGTAATTTTTTGCCAGGGTCTCGAAATTCTCGCCCGAAACCGCCTTATCGCGGATAAGGGCCGCGAAATTGTATAGCGAATCCAGGGTCGCTTTACCGGGATTAATACCGATAAGTATATGAGACAGCCTGATCCCCGCCGGTTTCTCGGGAAGGGAATCACGATTGGCCTCGAAAAACTCCTTGACTTCTCCCGAAGATACTTTGACCATAGCCAACCGCTTTTGTATGAGTTTGTCTTTTAATATCTGGTTTTTTATCTCATCATGATACTGTTCTCTGAGTTCGCGGAGGGTCAATCCTTCCGCCCGCAGCTGGGCCAGGAAAGCCTCCTCCGACGGAAATTGAGATTTTATCATCTCTATCTGACGCGTCAAAGCTTCGCCTACCTCTTGATTCGTAACCTTGATTGTGGTATCTTTTTCCGCCTTGACCAACAGGACCTTATCCTCTATCATCTTATCCAGAAATTCTCTCCTCAGGCTGTCCAGCGCCAGGGAATCGGAGATAGTTATCCTGCTTTGAATGGCATATACCTGTATCTGCGCGTCCAGCTCCGACAACAAAATAACCTGATCATCAACCACGGCCGCTATTTTATCCAGCGTTTCCGCATATACTCCCCGAAGGGAGAAAAAGGCAACAAATAGAATCAAAATAAGCTTTTTCATATTATTGTCCATCCTGTAACATCCGTTCTTCGGGCCCCGGTAATGAGAAGATTTCTATATCGGATTCGGCCCTCAGCGAATCGACGATTTTTTGAAAACTCTCGGCATGCCTGCCGGCCAGAAGCTGATTTTCTATCATTTTCACGGCTTCCAGCGAATCCAGCCGGGTTCCGGCTTCTATCCTTTCGGTCAGCATTATTATATGAAAACCATATGATGTCTTCACGGGGTTTGAATATGCTCCTTCCTTCAGTCCTTTCACGGCTTCTGCAAACGGTAATTCAACCTGGTCGGCGGAAAAATAACCTATATCGCCCCCGGATTTTGCCGACAGTCTGTCCCTGGAATAATCAACCGCGAGGTTCTCGAAATCGGAGCCTTTCTTCAAACGATTATAGACGGCTGTGGCGGTCTCGTAATCATCCAGCAGAATATGGCTCGCCCTGAACCTGTCCTGCTCCACTTTAAAACGGTCTTTTTGCGTTCGATAAATAGAATCGATTTCGCCGGGCGACAAAGAGATTTTCGAAGATATCTCCGAATCGATAAGCTTCTTCGCCACGGTTTCCTTTATGCCCCACTTTATCATCGCTTCCACGTCGGGTTCTTTATCCAATCCTCTCTCGACAGCTCTCTGGTACAGCACCTCGGTATTAATCCAGGTTTCCACGGCCTCCTGAAGATTTTCATCGGTAAGGTTTACTCTAAGATCCGGAGGAATCTGATAGATTATATCCTCATAGGTTAAAACCTCGTTATTAACCCTGGCCAGTATAACTTTATGATCCTGCTCGGCTTTGTCGCAGTAAACAATAGAACCCGTAATCAGAATGGCGATTACGACTGTTCCATACTTCATTTAATCTCCCCATCCGCGCCGAACTGCATCTCATCATCGGCGGTTATTCCAAGATCATTTTTAAGCAGATCAAGATCAAGAAAATACTCGGCATTCTTTTTATTTTCATCTATCCATGATCGTACGGCCTGAATCCGCCTGTCCGCCCAAATTTTGCTTCTTATATTGCTCCGGGCAAGGCGGAGAGGTCTGCGCTCCCTCGTAAGTCTATATGTTACCTCAAAAACCCAGTAGTTATCATACATTTTAACCGGTCCCCCGATCTCCCCTACGTCCATCCCGCGAGCGGCGTTATATATCTCGGTGTATCTTTTCTCGGTGAAAAAATTCAGATCTCCTCCTTCCGATGCCGATTTTTTATCCGTCGAATATTTTTTGGCCAAAGCGGAGAATCTCGCTCCCATATTCAGCTTTTCCAATATCTCCAACGCCTCTTCCTCGGATTTGAGGCTGATCGCGGATACCCGTACCTGATCCGGACGGTAGTAATCGTCGGGATGTTCATCATAATATTTTTGAATATCCTCTTCCGTAGCCGTGTCTACTTTGGCTAAGATCTGTTTATGAAATTCCTGAATCAGCCGGTTTTCCTCATAATATTTTATGGCGTCTTTAAAAGTCTGAAGAGTATCATAATTCAACTCCAGAGCCCGATTCACCATGATCCTTCTGGTAGCCGCGCGCTTTAAAAACAACTCCATTTCGAAACGATCCCGGAGATCGGGAGATCTATAGGGATTATACGATTCCATCAGATCAAGATATTCCGCAACCGTTATCCCTTCGCCCTTAAATTCGGCTACGTGAAGATTAAGTTGTTGGGGCGCAAAGGCCGGTCTTTCCAGATAGGCCGAACCCGGCATATCGGCGGGCAAATTGCCGGTATTTTTTATGGAGTCGGATATCTGAGCCATCATCTCTATGTTCTGCCAGTTTATCCTGTAATTATAATCATTTAGGAGTTTTTTCTTATATTCGTCGGTCTGGAGTATTTCGGAATAATTCGTTGCTATCTGTTTATATGTATCCCAGTTCTCTTCAAGATAGTCTTCAGAACATTTAATCCTGTCAAAAAGCTTCACAATACACCATCCGAACTCGATACGAAAGGGTTTCGTATATTCCCCCATTTCCAGATTATAGGCTTTTCCCTGAATTGCCTCATCATACTGCGCGAAGGGAACATATCCCAGACTTCCCCCCCTTTTTTTGCCGATTCTTACTACCGAGTATTCAAGGACCAGAGAATCCCAGTCCGCACCGTTTTCAAGAAGTCGATAAATGCTGTCAATCAAAGCCGAATCTTTTACAATCAACGGGCCGAATTGGATCTCACCGCCATATTTTTCAAAATGCCGCTTTACATCGGAGTCGGAAACCCCCGTTTTCACATCGGCGTCACATTTATAAAGCTCCTGAAAAAGATAATCCTGAACCGCGGCCGAATCTATTTCGTAGGACAATCCCGCCGCTTTTGCGGCATCGATCAGCAGGAACCGTTCAATCTCCGATTCCACGCAACTCTTTTTTTCTTCGTACTCCTCCTGAATACTGTCAAATTCGACACCCCTGAATCTTCTATGAACCTCGCCCAGGGTAAAAACATGATCGCCGACGCTCGCGATAATCCGATCGTCATAATACCTGGGATCATCATCCCTAACCTTGGATTCCCCGCAACTTAGAATCAGTATGAATATGGCAATTAAGATCGGTAGATTTTTCAGCATGTCATTATCCCCTTTGAGTTCTACTTATTTAGCCACGCTATGTTCACGGTTTTCCAATCTACTTCGACCTAACAATGACTGCAAGGTCTTTCTAAGGAGATTGCTATCCGATTTTTCAAGTTTCATTTTTACCGCAATGTTTTTGCCGGATCTGAATTCCATTTTGCCCTGGATCCTTTTTCTCCAGCTTTCGATATCGGATCTGGTGAAGGTTTTATCCTCGCGAAATTCAATAATGAGATCGCCTTTCTTCAGCGATAATCGTTCGGCACCCGATTCCGATAACAACAACCTGCAGCCGGAGAGATTTATAAGGTTTTCAACCGCCTCCGGGCATTTGCCGTACCTGTCCGCTAATTCAGTTGATAGAGATTCCAGTTTTTCAAAATTATCTATTTCTGCAATATTCCTGTATACTTCCACCCTCAAATCGGGTTCGTCGATGTAGGAATCGGGAATATATAGATCCAGGTCGGTCTGTATCCTTATTTCAATTTTCTTCCTCGGCGGCTCTTTTTGTTTCAGTTCCGCGACGGCCTCCTCGACAAGCCGACAATATAAATCAAAACCGATTTCTTCGATAAATCCATGCTGCTGGGCGCCGAGTATATTGCCGGCGCCCCTTATCTCGAGGTCACGCATGGCCAAGTTAAAGCCGGAACCCAGCTCGGTAAACTCCTCGATGGCCCGAAGTCTTTTTCGTGCTTTCTCCTTCATCAGTTTAAGGGGCGGGACCAGAAGATGAGCGTAGGCCCTCCTGGACGATCTCCCCACCCGGCCTCTGAGCTGATAGAGCTGGGCCAGGCCCAGTTTGTCGGCGCGGTCAATTACAATTGTGTTTACAGACGGCATGTCGAGACCGGATTCGATGATGGTGGTCGACAGAAGGATCTGATATTTTTTATCTATAAAATCTATCATGACATTTTCCAGTTGCCGTTCGGGCATCTGTCCGTGACCCACGACTATACCGGCTGCCGGCATCAGCTTTTTCAAATACCTGTAAATCGCGTAAATTGATTCCACCCTGTTGTGTACGAAAAATATCTGGCCGCCACGAATGATCTCTCTGTTTATGGCGTCCGTTATCGTTTTTGGCGAAAATAGAGATACTTCCGTGACAATAGGGAGCCGGTCTTTCGGAGGAGTGTTAATAACCGACATGTCTCTGGCTCCCAGGAGTGAAAGCTGCAGAGTTCGGGGAATGGGTGTGGCGGTTAAAGTCATGGTATCCACCTGGGATCTCAATTTCCTGATCTTCTCTTTGTGCGCCACACCAAACCTCTGTTCCTCGTCAACTACCAGAAGACCTAAATCCTTGAATTCGATATCTTTTTGTAACAGTTTGTGAGTGCCTATTACGATATCCACGGTTCCGTTTTTTAAACCTTCCTTGACGAGTTTTGACTCTCCGGGGGAACGGAATCTCGACAACAGTTCTATTTTAATCGGAAAGGCGGCAAGTCTATCTCTAAAGGTAGTCAGATGCTGTTGAGCCAGAATCGTTGTCGGCACCAGAATCGCGACCTGTTTTCCCGATTCCACGGCCTTGAAAGCAGCTCTGACCGCAACCTCCGTTTTGCCGTAACCGACGTCCCCGCAGATCAACCGGTCCATAGGAACCGGTTTCTCCATATCGGCCTTGATATCATTAATGGCGGTAAGCTGATCGGGGGTTTCTTCGTATTCGAAGGAAGCCTCCAGTTCCATCAGCCAGGGAGTATCCTTTTTATGCGCGAATCCGCCCAGCGCCTGTCTTCTGGCATACAGGGTAATCAGGTCCCTGGCCATATTCATTATTCCTTTTCTGGCACGGGCTTTTGTTTTCTCCCAGGCGCCGGTACCCAACCTTGAAAGCGCGGGTTTGCCATCTTTACCCGCGAACTTCTGAACCCTCGAAAACTCCTCAATAGGAACGTATACTTTATCATCACCGGCATAGAAAATAAGCAGGCAATCTCTTTTGCGGCCGTCAACCGTCAGAGTTTCAAGACCCCGGTATTTTCCTATACCATAATCGATATGAACAACATAGTCTTCGGGCTTGAGACTCTGATAACTTGATAAAGCCATACCCTCTTTGAACCTGCGGATTTTTCTGCGCGGCCTGGTACGGGAGAATATCTCGTGGTCGGTTAAAAACCAGAGTTTGATATCGGGCAGACCGAATCCCGATGAAATCCTGTTTTTTTCTATCGGAACCTCGATATCATAATCGCCGAGCAATTCCCCGAGCCTGATTTTCTGATTCTGGCCGTCGCAGAATACAACAGAGGTATATCCTCGCTCACCATATTCCTTCAATTTTTCCACGAATATTTTTATATGCGATCCAAACGGCTCCTGGGGTAACGATCCGATATTAATGGAATCGTCTTCGATTTTCATAAGACCCGCAAGGTCGATTCCGGTATATTTTGCCAGACGGGTTTTCATTTTATCGAAGCTTATAAAAATCTCGTCCGGCGAACCGAACGGGTAATCTCCTCTATCACCATATCTGTCCGACGCCTTTTCGAGCATGGTTTCGATTTCGTTTCGAATCGAATCGAAATCGTCTTTGATAACAACGGTTTCTCCGGCAAGGAAGTCCAAAATGGAGGATTTGCCGTCGGTAAACAGCTGTCTGAAAAACTCGAGACCGTCAAAGGCGTGGTTCGGCCCCAAAGCCTGATGTAAAGCTATTGCTTTTTCTTGCGTCAACAGTTCGCCGGCGGTCTCAACCGTACCCGAATCCGCCGGGATTTCCCTCAAAGGCAGAATAACGGCGGAACCAATCGGGGACAACGATCTCTGGGTCAAAACGGAGAAGGCTCTCAATGAATCGACTGTATCTCCGAAAAGCTCGATCCGTACAGGCTCGGGCGCCGTCGCCGGGAAAACGTCGATTATACCTCCGCGAACGGCGAAATCGCCGAGCTGTTCGACCATGGGACGGCGGACGAACCCCATGTTAACGAGCCGGCCCGCCAGCCGGTCGGAATCGATTGCATCGCCTTTTCTTATTTCCAGCGCGAGTCTCGATAAATCATGTTTTTCAATTGTCGGTTCTACCAGCGCCACGGCGGGCGCGCAGATAACTCTTTTATTACCGCAATTAAGATCATTCAAGATCTTGAGGCGATCACCGACATTTTCCGCGTGCGGCGCCCGTATTTCATAAGGCTGAATTTCCCATGAAGGGTAGAGAGCGACGGCGTTGTCATCAAGATAGGTTTTAAAATCGATAAGGGCTTTTTCGGACGATTCCTGGTCCGGCGATATATACAGGATCGGTTTCGAAAGCTTGCGAAAAAGCCACGCTGCCAGAAGCGTTCGGGAAGATCCGACCAGCCCGGATACCGAAATTGATTTTTTATCTTTTTTCAGCTCTTCCAGAACGGTTTCGAAGCCGGGTATCCAATCCAGATTTTTAATGTTATCGATCATATATTCCGCAAACACAAAAGCCCCGCGCCAGAATGACCCGGGGTATTCTAAAATCCTTTTCTCGTAACTCGGTTATGCTAAAGATCAACCCTCCCTGGCCGCCACGAGAATCATCCGCGGCGACTTGGCGCTGTAAAGTTCCCCATCGAAATTCCCGTAGACGTCCGTTAAAACCAAGTTAGCCTTGTTGAACATATCCAACATCTCGGTTAACGTGTATAATCTGATGGAATAATTCGCCTCCTTGATCTCGCCGTCGGCGAGAATCAGACGGTTGGTAAGCTCCAGACGGGAATTGAAGTAATCGAAAAACCTCTCTTCCAGCATATACGAGGAGTTTTCATTGGTCCAGCGGCGATGGCTCAGATCCGCCAGAGTAAATTCCCGGTTGATAACATCCATCAAAAACTGTCCACCCGGTTTCAAGGCTTTATATACGCCTTTAAGTACCTTCAGATCCTCTTCTTCTCGGTCGAAAAAACCGAACGCCGTAAACATATTTATTACCGCGTCGAACTCCTCTTCATAAGGGACTTCCCGCATATCGCCCTGCTTTAAATCAAGCGCCACCAGAAGCGAATCCGCTATCTCCCTGGCTTTTCTTAAAAAGCTCTCGGAGAGGTCATAGCCGGTGACGTTAAATCCCTTCTGTGCCAGAAGCACCGAATGCCGGCCGAATCCGCATGCGAGATCCAGGACACGCTGTCCGTCCTCAAGCTGAAGCATCCTGATTACCGCTGAGACCTCTCGAGATGATACGCCTTCATCGTGACAATAAAGCCTCAGGTAGTCTTCGCTAAAATATTTTTTCCACCACTCCATCACGTTTTACCAGGACTTTTCTCGACCTCTATTTAAACAAGATATTCACCAATGCAATTGGACGCAATCTTTTTTCAAAAATTTAAAAACATGATCCCGCATGCCATTTTGCCTGCCGTCAACCCGTAATATTAAATTTGTCGGTAGGAAATTAAAATCCTGTAGCCGACCCGGTCAATGATTTATCCGGCAGGAAGTCGGCGGCAAAGCCGCTTCGACACTAACTGCATACAAACCATAATCTTCCGGCATCCTCGATCTCCTCCGAGGGGTCGAACGAGGTAACTATTATTTTGTCAAGCCCGGCCTTTGCCAGTCTTTCAATGATTTCAGAAGTATCATAGGTTTTTTCAGTAAGAAGCTGCACGGTCTTTTTATAGTATCGGCCTTCTTTTATGAACGCTTCCAGTATCACCTCGGCCGTCATTTCATCTTCGTCGTAAACCCCGGAAGTGATAACCGTATAATTTTCGGCATGCCTGACCTGGGTATTCTCCCAGTCCTTCAGGCCTCGGGGGGTGTTGATGTCGAAGATAAAATAACCGCCTTTTTTCAGATGTCGTCGGGCGTTTTTGAAAACCCGGTTCAGATGCGATAGAGAACACATATGATTCGCGGAATCAAACAGAAAAAGCACCATGTCGAATTTATTATCCAATCTAACCTCGGCGGCGTCCGCTTTCACAAACCTCGCACCGGGGCATTTTTTACGGGCCTCTCTTAGCATTCCGGGAGAAGCGTCCACGCCGGTGAATTTTATCTCCTTATCTCCCAGTAATTTTTCAAGCTCACCGGTTCCGCAGGCGAGGTTCAGCACAGTCTCCGGTTTCTCTCCCCGAAGCTTGAAGAACGCTTTCAATCGTTCGGCGCAGAGCCCGGCAAAAAGATTCCATCCGAGCATGTCATAGTATTTGGAAAAATCGCCGTAAACGTTTTTCATGGAAAACCATCTTTATAACTGAGGCGCTTACCTGTACAATTCTATTTTTTCCGATACGCTCGCGGAATCTCCGGAAATACGATCGATTATCTCAATGGTAATTAAATAATCTCCGGCCTCCAACTCGGATAAATCAAGGGTCAGTATCCTGTTTTCATATGTATGAATGCTGCTTCCCTCGTACGAAGTAATGATCTCAAAAACATCTCCTCCGGCGATGGTATGTTTGATCGCTGCCAGAAGACCGTCGGACCTTCTCTCGGTAATTTTCTGATTGATAGTATAGGATGTTTTGCCGTCAGGCCCCGGCTTGAGATTATAAAATTCGAAATAGAGCCAGACGGGTTCGGCGGTGAAATACCGGTTGTCGAGATTGGATAGTATTCGAAGATCCTCGCGCTTGAAATTTAATTTGCGCGCCGGTTTGTCGATCCTTCTGGCGAGCACCATATCGGACAATTCGACCTTATCCGTATAGAAATCTCTCAAACGTATGCCGGTTTTCCCTATGCCCACATGATTAGATCGGAGATCGCGGAGCGAAATAGCCAGCACAAGAGTATCGGGGTATGCCGAAAGCTTGAGCCGGTCCGACATGTCAACATTGGGATTATCGATTTGAGAAGCCCTGATTTCGTAGGTGCGTTCCACGATAGCCGAATCGGCCCCCCGCCAGCTTGGAAAACGTAGAATCTGGCGCCAATTGATATCGGAATAAGCCGTCTCGCCTCGTCTTTCAAATTCCATTTGGGTAAAAGGTATGGCCAGAAAAATCTCCAGGTCGGTTTTTCCGCGGGGACCCTTAAATTGCCGTGGAAGATAGGTAAAATAAAGCGGTCCCGCGCCCATTTTCGAGCCGAAAACCTGAGGATAGGAACTACGCATTCTCTCGGCCAGATAGGCCGGATTGTTCGCGTAATCGGCGGCGGTCCAATTGGACGACGGAAATGGGAAATCGAAATCGCCGTTTAGGAATGTGTCATCGAAAACCAGAGTTATGGGTTCTTCGAAATGATTGTATGTCCATACCCATTTGGGAACGTCTCTTCCGGTCCCGCTTCCTCCCAGCACGTAATCCTTGGAGCTCGGCGGGCCGTATCTTATATACATTTCACCGCGTTTTGTCTGACATCCATCAATCGATTTTCCCGGAACCGAGAACGTTAATCGAGAATGAATATATCTCGCATAATGCTCAAGCTTCCTTTCATTTATGCCGGTGGTGGGGTCGGGATCGAGCTCTCCCCAGAACTGCGTTAAGATCCTCTTCTGCATATAGCTGCTTTCCCCGATAAGAGCTTCGTAGTCGGCGGGAGTCATCAAAAATCTCGGGTTATCCATCTTGGCTCGCGTAATTTCGCTCATTTTTCCCCGGGCGCTTTCAAAGGCGGCGTAAGCGGAATCGAAATTCCCGGTTCTGACCAGATTCGTGCCCAGAAGGAGTTCGCAATCGACAATCATGGATGTATCGTCGCTCATGCTTACGGCCTGTTCAAGTGTGCGCGCCGATATGGCGTAACGATCCATCTGATACAACGCAGCCGCCTGTTTGTAATAGCTTTCCGGATCATTGGATATGTTGGCGGCTTTGGCCGCGGCCATCGCCGATTGTTCGAAATAATCCTTGTCATCATAACGGAGACCGATTTTTTTGCTTATTTCGGCTATTTTCAAATAGGGACGCGAATCGGTACTATCATATTTTGCGGCTCTTTCATATTCATCGAGGGCGTTTTTCAAAAATCCCTGTTTTTCAAGCGTAACTCCCAGGCTGTAATGGTATTCGGAATTCTCCTTATCCATCATAACCGCTTTCCGTAACAAAGACGCCGAAATTCTCCTGTTATAAATGCCGTCTTTATACAAATAGACTCTCCCCCTCAGATAAAGAGCCTTGCTATATTCCCGATCGATCTCGAGGCATTTTTCCAGATAATGCAGCGATGAATCAATCTCTTCTTTTTCGAAAAATAATTCGGCTCTGGAATAGTATTTATTTAATAGTTCCCTTTCGGACTCATCGGGCGGGCTTGAACAGCCATGAAATGCCGCTATGGCGACAACCCCGCCGATAAAAAAACTCTTAGACAGGTTATAATAATTCTTATAATCACCCATTATTCTTATTCTCTAAATCAACTCCGTAATTTGAGGCCTGTCTTTTAATCAGCGCCAGGCCGCCCAGGCCGGCCTCGATCAGAGATCGCATCAGGCCGGCAATCTTTTCCCGAATTGCCTCTCTTTCCCTGATCGATCTAATCGATAAAATCTCATCAAATTCGCTGTCTTCGAAAATTGCTCTGGTTTCTCTATCGGGGCCTCTCAGCCCGACATTTTCGGACTGTTTGCGAACGTTTTCTATTTTCTCGGTCAGGTCTCTTTCCGATTTCGCGAGCTCGCCCAGTTCTGCCAGAAGCTCAATCTGATCACTGCTAAGCATTCTTATATTTTCCGGCGTCAGGTCTTTCATCGGATCCTCCGCAAAGTAATTTAAACCTTTCATCTATATAAACATGGCACTCAGGCATTACGTTTCAGGGTTTTGAACCATCATGTTTCTTTCGCCCTGACAATCACAAGAGTCATATCGTCGAGATCGTCTGCCCCGGCGGCGAATTGCTTGACGCTTTTGATAATCATGGAGCAGATAACCTC
This sequence comes from Candidatus Zixiibacteriota bacterium, assembly GCA_020348065.1. GTDB lineage: Bacteria > Zixibacteria > MSB-5A5 > UBA10806 > UBA10806. The sequence continues at coordinate 2,869,163 of CP070742.1, read as the reverse complement.
GGCGGGATGAGTACGGAATTTCCTGATATTTTCCATCAGCCTTTGCTCGCCGTATTCGATATTTCTGTCATTCATCGCCTCCGAAAGACCATCCGTGTAAAGAATAAGCACATCGCCCGGTTTAAACAGGACTTCGCCGGTCTCATATTTTTCTTCGGGAAACGCTCCCAGGATAAGGCCCCCTTTTTTAAGGTTCTCTATAGAACCGTTCTTCCTGACAAGTATGGGATAGTTGTGGCCGGCATTACAATAATATAGCCTTCTTTCGATATCGTCGATTTCTCCATAGAAACATGTCGCGAAGCTATCGCCGGACGTCGAAACCGACAGGAAATTGTTAATGGAAGCCATCATCTCCCTCAGTCGTTTTCCAAACTTCACCTCGCTCTGTATCATTACCTGCATGCGGGCGGCAAACAGGGCCGCGGGAACCCCTTTGCCCGAAGCGTCCGCAATCACTATTCCCGTTCTGGTGTTGCCGATCGGGATAAAATCATAATAATCGCCTCCCACCTGCCGGGACGGTTCGATAAAGGCCGCGAAATCGAAATTTCCCATCATGGGGAGTTCCCTGGGGAGCAGTCCTCTCTGGATCTGTTTGGCGACCGCCAATTCTTCCTCCATCCTCTGTTTTTCCAGCGATTCCCGGTAAAGATCACAGCTTTCAAGGGCAACGATTATTTGATTGGCAAGGATCTTTAAGAACGCCAGATCTTCGGACCCATAGCGAAAACCGGCGACTTTGGATGACAGAAGCAGAAGGCCCGCCAGCTTATCTTTTCTTATAAGCGGCACGATGACTTCGGTATCATGATACTTTAACGCGTCCCCGAAGCATTTTTCATCAAATTTCGAGGACAATTCATCCGCAAACAGCGGCGACTGTTTGGAGATCAGGTAATTATAGGCCTGCTCCTCCATCTCCACCGGCGGCCCGACTAAATCCGACGATACCAGTTTGTAGCTGCGTTCTCCTTCGCGAAAGCAAACCTCGACGTTTTCTATGAACATCTCACGTCTCAAGGTTTCCTTGACGGTCGACGCCAATTTTTCTTCCTGAAAAACTGTTAATATTTCCCTGGAAAAAGATTCCAGAAGCCGGCTGTAATCGCCTCTGAACCGGATGAATATCCTTTTTACAAAATCATCCACCTGGGTATATATGGGCTGGAAGAATAACAGCATGACTATTATAACGAGAACGTTCATCATTTGCGATTCGCGGCCTATCAAGCTTTGAATTAGCGATCCCGCCTGCATCACTATCAATAAATATCCTCCCACGAAGATGGCCGTGGAGATAGAATAAACCAGCGATTTTCTCGCGATAAGCCCGATATCGAGGAATTGATATTTTACAATCGCCCAGGAGATGCTTCCCGGGCCGACTACAAGGCCCAGCATCACCATGGCGACCCGCACGGGATTCGCCAGGTTAATGTCAACGATGGTCGGTATTATAATCGCCAGCGTATACAAACCGACGCCGATACTGATTCCATAGATTACGACTCTTACCTGTTGTTTCAAACGGGGATTTTCGATTCTCTTAAAACCGTAATAGAGTATAATCAGGGCAAAAATAACATACGCGAGATTTATGATTGAAAAAAAGCGGGAATGAAACAGCAGGAGAAATCCGATGAATGCCGTAATCATCCTCAGAATTTCAAAAACCAGGGATAATATTGCGCCGATTATGGGGATTGAGGACTCGAAATTCAAGAAGCCCAATACTCTTTCCGGCTCCGCCAGTAAAACGACCATCAAGAGGTGAAAGACTGTCGGCAGGAATGCGATTTGAAAGAGTTTCTTATGCCTAAAAAAGAACGGCTGCGGTTCGGGGAAAATTGCCGAGAAATACAACAGCGACGGGAAGAAAAGCTCCCAGACATAGAAACTATTTAAGAGCCATGACGGTATATCGGGGATACCCTCGAGAAATGATCCATAGGCCGACGCTGCCAGAGGTCCGATTCCGGCAAATAACATCATCATGGACGCGATTATATTCAAACGCCCTCTGGGATTTTCCCTGAAAATCACTCCGGCGAGCATAAACAGGGTAAGCCCGGAAGCCAGATAAACCAGGTCTATGAGCTGACCTACGTTCAATTTGCCTCTTTTATCCTATGTTTTTTTTAATTGTAACCTTCGTTCCGCCCCTGGGCGGAAATTGAAACTTGACATCGTCAATTAACGAATTCACTATAAAAATGCCCCGTCCGATTTCTTTAAGCAGGTTCTCCTCCGCCAGGGGATCGGGGATGTTTTCAGGGTTAAATCCCTCGCCCTCGTCTGCAACGGTTATCTCTATATTGCCGGAAGCATAGGTTATGGAAACAGTCACCATTTTATTTTTTTTCAGCTTGTTGCCATGCTTTATAGCGTTATTCACGAGTTCGGTAACGGCTATTGCCAGATTTGCGATAGTATCCTCGGGCACACCTATTTTACGCAACCACGTTTCCAGGAATTCATCCGCCTTTGCAACCTGGTCTGTCGTACTTGGAAAGGTCAAAGAATCGGAAAAACTGTCATTGTCGATCATACTGATCTCCGCTCATTATTATTAAAAAAGGTGGGGATTCAACCCACCATAAAATCGAGTCTATCGAACTCCATACCATGCGTGCTTAAGGCGGGTTAGGCAAAACTTTTCAGAGCTTCCTCGACCGAATCGTAACTGTCGAAAACCGTGATCAGCTTGGTGATAGTCAGGAGGGATTCGATTTTTTCCGTGACCCGGGCGAGTTTCAATTCGCCGCCGTTGTTTCTCAAGGTGGTCAATCCCGAAATCAAAATACCCAGACCCGTGGAATTCATCCACTCCACTTTGGCCAGATCTATCACAACTTTCTTTTTGTTCTGATCGATAAATTCGTGCAACTGATCATGCAACACGGTGGCATCGGGGCCGCCCATTATTTTGCCCTTCGGCTCCAATATCACGATACCGTTATCTTCTCTGCTGGTCAGCTTCATTCGCTCCTCCTGTTTTACAGATATTATCATCATTTGTTTGCATTCATCAATAAAACACTATCCGCTATTATAATGAATGCGGATCGGTTTTAAAACGCGATTTTTATCAAAAAACGCTCCGGCGTCAAATCATTCAATCCCCCGACATCATATACTTTTAATTTAAAACAAGTTAAATGGCAAGTTTGTTTTATGCTATTTAATAATTGGATTAGAACGGGACAAAAAAAAACGTCGTTTCCGACGCTGTAAAAAAGTGTTATACGGCATCCTTATTTAAATAGAGCTTTTATACGGCCCCAGGTCTCAAGTGTAACTCCCAGCGTTACGACCTCGAGATCTCTTCTATGACGGCCCGCAAAGGCTTCAAAAGCCGGCGTGGTAGGATTCCCGTTGACGCGGATATTAATAATATCGCCGGGCTGATAACCTTCCCTCTGGGGAGTGTCGGGGTCATCGAGATTAATAAAAAGTGAATATTGGCCGCCCTCCGTTATCGTGCGGGCAAGTTCTATATCGCCCACGTATGCTATGATAAGCATGTTGTCAGAGGCGGGCGAGCCGTTAATTGTTACCGATCCATAAGGCTCGCAAGCCACGCTTAACGGTTGCTGAGAGTGAGCGGTCGATATTGAGACAATCGATAATAAGATTACAATTAAAAGAGTCTTCAAAAACCCGAAATCCTTCCCTTTTAGCTTTATAATATCGGCAGAGCCATTTTAAAAGTCAAGCGCCAATTCCATTTTTTATCCAGTTTATTTACAATCATAACAGTCCGATTTGTTCCAGAATATTAGCGCCGGGAGAAAAATTATTTGGCCTCGGTATTGCTAACATATTATTATTTATAAAGTTATAGTCGCGCCTGGAGATTCGGCCTTATTCTGCAATCATCGGTTCTTGATTCCGGAGCGAGAATGAGAGGTGTTCCAATTCGATAGCCATATTCTCATTTCTCAAAAAAACGTCGTTGGGAACGCGCAGATTTACCGGAGCGAAATTCAGTATGGCTCTTACGCCAGACTCTATGACCCCGTCGCAAACCTTCTGGGCGGCTGAGCCCGGAACCGTGATTACCGCAATGGAGATGTTGTGCTCGGGAATGAGGCTAGCCATATCGGCAACGTCGGAAACTATTATCCCCTTATGATTGGAGCCGATTTTGCGCTGGTCATTATCGAAAATCAATCTAATCACGAATCCCTGTTTGGCGAACTCCTTGTAGCTGACAAGCGCCGACCCGACATTTCCCACACCGATAAGAGCGACATTCCAGGCACGATTTATCCCCAGGATTTCAGCTATTTCCTGCATGAGCTGCTTAACGGGGTAACCCAATCCGCGTGTCCCGAAACTGCCGAAAAAGGAAAGGTCTTTCCTGACCTGCGCGGGGGTCAACTTTTCACGCTTCGCCAGCTCCTTGGATGAAATAGTGTCATAACCTTCCTTCTCCAGAGCCAGAAGAGCTCGGTAATAAATTGAGAGCCTGTGAATTGTAGAATCGGATATCTTTCTTAATTTTCTATTTGTAGCCAATCGGAACCACCTGTTAAATCATATTTGTGAATGGTTTCACAATCGTTAAATATAGAAATCGATATATAAGTGTCAAGAAAAAATTTATCGAAAAGTCATTTTAAATTTTATAAATCTTAACATATTTAAATTCATGGTATTGCCGGTGATCGACCGGCCGGTCATTCAAAGAAGGTGTATCCTTGCTAACCCGGTCTGGAATTCATGGCGTCAAACCTGTTTTGATTAGTCTATGTTCTGCCAGGATTAATCAATAACATAAATAGTGAAAATAAAATATGTTAAAACCATTTGATTTGAAACCGGTATTAAATTACCTATGTTATTCATAGGGACATGATGAAAAATTAAAGCCAGGGGACAGACAATGGCAAAAGGAAAAATCGATACGGAACTGGTGATGTCGAGGTTACGCGACGTCAACGATCCGGAATTGAACCGGTCAATAGTCGAACTGGGCATGGTTGAAAAGATCGAGGCTAAAAGGGGCCGTTTGATCATAAAGATTAAATTAACAATTTCCGGTTGCCCGCTGAAAAACCGTATCCAAAATGACATCGAAAAAGCGGTTTCGGATATTCCGAGGATCGAGGAAGTAAAAATAGAGTTTTCCACCATGACCGATGAGGAAAGGAAAAATCTCACTAAACAACTGAAAGGAAAAGATCCCTCCGAATCGTTCGCCAAAAAGAATGTCAGAAACGTTATCCTTGTGGCCTCCGGAAAAGGCGGCGTAGGCAAGTCCACGGTCACAATAAATCTCGCCGCCGCGGCCGCTCGGAAGGGTTTTAAGGTGGGGGTACTGGATGCCGACATTTATGGTTTTTCCATCCCCAGAATGATGGGGGCGCAGGGAAAGCCAACGGTTATTGACAATACCATAATTCCTCTCGAAAGCCACGGAATCAAAATCATTTCGATGGGATTTTTTATCGATGAAACGGAATCCGTTATCTGGCGCGGGCCGCTGGTGCATAAGGCGGTAACGCAGTTTTTGAGCGATGTTTACTGGGATAATCTGGATTATCTTTTTATCGATTTGCCTCCGGGAACCGGCGATGTGGCGCTATCCGTCGCGAATACCGTAAGAGGAGTGAATTGCATACTGGTTACCACGCCTCAGCCCGGGGCCTACATGGTGGCTTCCAGAATCGGGCAACTTGTTGATAAATTTGATATTAAGATGTTAGGGGTGGTTGAAAACATGTCGTATTTCCTTGCTCCTGACGGCAATAAAGAATATATTTTCGGCATCGGAGGAGGAACCGAGCTCTCCGAAAGGATGAATATTCCTCTTCTGGGCCGGATTCCGCTGGAAACGGCGATCCGCGAAGGAGGCGCTCTGGGACAACCGGTTGCTCTTTCAGATAATTGCACGCCGGCGTCGGAGGAATTTAGAAAAATCGCCGAAAAGGTAATCGCGGCGACTGGATAACGGAAAATAAAATTTGTCTGAATTTAAAATAGGAGTTCAAGTGAGAGAAAAAGTCGAAAAGGCGATAGATTCGATTAGAGGATATCTTCAGGCCGATGGCGGAGACGTTGAGCTCGTGGATGTGATTGAGGACGAGGGGCTGGTCAGGGTCCGTTTGACCGGCGCCTGCGGAAGCTGCCCGATGTCGCAGATGACCCTGCAGATGGGGATTGAAAGAGTTATCCGTCAGCAGGTACCGGAAGTCAAACGGATAGTCGCGGTTCCGCCGGAAACCGAACAGGCGTAATAAATAAATTAAAGCTTTTCAAAACCGACCGGCCTTTGCGGGCCGGTTTTTTCCTCAGGTTAACATCACCGTATGGGTACCGAAAATAAAGAAAAAATCTCGCGTGCCGTAATAGCCTGTCCCCTGTTTTCCGGTCTTCAAAAAAAAGAACTCGAAGAAATAATTCAAATAGCCGATCTTAAACATATTTCAGGCGGGCAGCTTCTCTTCTCGGAGGGCGACCCGGCCAATTATTTCTATATTACCGCAACCGGCAAGTTGAGGATCTATAAACTATCATCATCAGGCCGTGAACAGACCCTGATGACTCCAAAGCCGGGAACATCTATCGGCGAGGCGGCGCTTTTCGCGGACGGCGCCTACCCCGCGTACGCCGAAGCCCAATCCGACGCCGAACTGGTTTCCATCGAAAAAAACCGGTTCCTGGAGCTCTTAAAATCCCGGCCCCGGCTGGCGGTGAATATGATCGCATTGCTGTCTCAAAGGCTGAAGAATTTCGCTCATAAAATCGAGCAGCTATCGCTTATGGGAGTGGTGCCGCGGCTTGCCGAATATATCATTCAGAACTCCGATGGGAAAACGGAATTCAGGCTGGAAATCTCCAAGGCGGATCTGGCCTCATTGCTGGGCACGGTGCCGGAAACGCTTTCGCGGGCATTCGCCAAATTGAAGGCGGGGGGATATATTTCCGAAACCGGCAATGCGATCAATATAGACGATCCCGAAGGGCTTCGAGAGATAGCTTCGAGTTATGATTAGATCATGTAAATGTTCGGTCAGTTCCATTAGCCGTCAGGTCACGGCCTTCGGCCTACGACCTGACGGAACGGAGATATAAGCGACTACGACGGCTTGCAAGAGATAGTTGAAATGTTCGGTCAGGTCGTGAGCGAAGCGGAGACCTGACCGTAGCGAAATGGGCCTACGTTATAAAGATCAGGATTTAGGGGATTGTTTTTTTATAACAACATCATTTTTGAATAGCGAAAACCTCGGGAGTATTAGAGGAGTTTACGATGCTCTCGCCGAGGCGCTAAATTTCCGCCTGGAAAAGACAAATTCGCGATTGATCGCGTATGTATTTATGCCGAGCCATTTACATCTCGTCTTATTGATTGAAGGCAATATTCTATCGGCTTTTATGAGGGATTTTAAAAAATTCACGGCCCAGAAAACCGTTGGAAGACTTTGCGGAAAAATAAAATCTGGCAAGAGCGTTATGATCGTCAGGCAATCTGGACTGAAAAAGTATTGATGACGAAGATCAATTATGTTCATAATAATCCGGTTAAATCGGGGCTATTAGATGAGGCCAAGGGCTGGCAATTTTCAAGCGCCGCCGATTACGAGGGACGTGAAAATGGTCCGGTAAGGGTCTGGAAGGAATGGTTCTGTTAGCCGTCAGGTCACGGCCTTCGGCCTACGACCTGACGGAACGGAATTTTATCAAGTTTATTTCCAGCATTAATGAAGTGCTTTTAGATGCAGTTTATTCCGAGACTTTTATGTATGATTTGGAAGATGTCAAGGAATTTCAGAAAATAAAAGTCAAATTGCCGTCCATAAAAAGGGAAAAAGAGACGATTGAAGTAAGTTACTTTATTGCTAAAGATAAGGATATAATTGAGACTAAAGTAATACTAAGAGGTAAAAAGATAGTTAGTTACAATGAAAAGCATATTGGCACGGTATGTAGTTGGTACGGACCCTTCCAATGGTAAAAGTACTATGTTTTGACCGTTTTACTACCAAAAGTTATAAAAAGTGAGGGAAAATGAAAATAGCATTTGTATTTAATTTGATTCTTTTTTTTGCTTTGTCGGCTTTAGCTAACAATAGTTTATCATTACAAGTAGCAAGGAACCAAAGCAATATCGTTATAGATCTAGATCTAACCAACCAAGATACCCTTTCCGGCATGCAAATTCCGCTGGATTTGAGCATGAGCAATTTGGCGTTGCAGGTCGATTCGGTTTCGTTTGCGGGTTCGCGCTGCGAGCATTTCTTCGAGCAGTTTTACAGGGTTTACGAAGATCAGGATAAGGTTTTTATTTATTTGATCGAATCTGCAGTTCCGGAGCTCGAGTCATCGCCGCTTCTTCCGGGAACGGGCTCACAAACCTAGATAACTCAAATTATAAAAAATATAGAGATTGAAGAGGATCAAAGCGGCCTATTTCTCTGCTATCAGTGATAGCCAAATCCTGTCATTCCCGAAATCACTAATCGGGAATCCAGGGTGTGGCCCGGTTCTGGATTCCCGCGTTCGCGGGAATGACACCGATGTGGTTGGCAGACGTCCTCGTCTGCCAACAGAATGTTGGCGCACCGGGAGGTACGCCAACCACGTTAGCTCAAGCGTCGGGTTTGTGAAGAGATCAAACCCGACCTACATCTAATCCCAAGATTCATATAAAGTTATAGCAACGGCAAAATTATCCGCTCCACTTGACCGAAGTCAAAGCGAAAAATAAGGCATCGGCATAAATTCGGTTCGTGCAGACGAAAGACAAGAAAACAGCGGAGATAAAATGCCAGGGGGTAATATGCCTGTAAGAGAAATAATTTTAATCGATGAAGAAAAATGCGACGGCTGCGGGCTGTGCATACCGTCGTGCCCCGAAGGGGCGTTGGCGATTTTGGACGGCAAGGCGAAACTGATTTCGGAAAGCTATTGCGACGGTATGGGGGCCTGCGTGGGTGAATGCCCGCAGGATGCCATGAGGGTGATCAAGCGCGAGGCGCCGGAGTTCGATGAAGCCGCCGCCAACGAGAACATGAGGAAGGCTGAACCCGGCAACAAACAGTCCAGGGCTTCATCCTCGGCTCCTAATTTCGGCGGCTGCCCCGGGTCGCGGACAATGGTTCTTGAGAAAAAGGAACGGCGGTCCGATGCCCCCGCCGGCAAATTGGACTACGAACTGACGCAATGGCCCGTGCAGTTGCATCTGGTATCGCCGCTGGCGCCCTATTTCAATAACAGGGAACTGCTGATCGCCGCCGATTGCGTGCCGTTCGCCGATCCCAATTTCCATCACAGTCTTCTCAAGAATAAATCATTGGCGATAGCCTGCCCCAAACTCGACGATACCTCATCCTACGCGCCGAAGCTGGCGGAGATTATCAGGCGCAACAATATCCCGAAAATCACGGTGGTGATCATGGTGGTGCCGTGCTGCATGGGGTTATATGCTATCGTCAAAGAAGCGGTCGAAATGTCGGGAAAAAATATTGAGATAAACTCCGTCGTCGTGGGCGTTGACGGTGAATACCGGCAGGGGCTGTTTTAGCATACAATACTCCCCCAGTGATTTATTTATAATGCGTTGGCGGATTATTTGATCTGTTCGGAAAGAGATTTATGCGATCTATCTATGAGATTATCCCGGAGATAGTCGAGGCTTTTTCTCAGCCTTTCATAAATCGCATCGACAGATTCAAGGTTTTTGCTGCGTCCCAATTTCTCAAGCTCAAAGGCGTTTTCGTATGATTCCTTATGCTCGAATATAGCTACGGCGCCCTTTAATTTATGAGCGCGCTTTTCGATTTCTTCGGCGTTTTTATCGGTCACGGCTTTTTGCAGATCGTCAAGCATGGATGGATAATCCTGGAGAAAAACATCAATTACCTCCTTAAGTATCGAGGGATCATCAGCGGCGCGAGAAAGGATTTTATTCCAATCCAATTTACTTTTTAAGTTCAATTCGGGTTTTTCGGCCGCCCGATCCGTTGCAGTTGAGGCTCCATATTTCTCCAGGATTCCATTTACGCTTGTTTGATCGATCGGCTTAATTATGCAGTCGTCCATTCCCGCGCTAAAATAAATTTCCCTGTCGCTCGACAGGTCTTCCGCGGTCATGGCGACTATGGTTTTTCGATTGCCGGTATCTTTTTCCAGGTTGCGAATGGCTTTCGCCGCGTCGATACCTCCCATGACCGGCATGCGGATATCCAGAAATACGAAATCATAATCGCGCTTTTCGGTTTCCTCGACCGCCAGTTTGCCGTTACGAACAACCTTTACGTCACAACCGGCTTTATCAAACAGTTTTGCGGCGAGCAGCCGGCCGGCTTTGTTATCTTCCGCTATCAATA
>CP070742.1:2852359-2858723 GCA_020348065.1 Candidatus Zixiibacteriota bacterium | reverse complement strand
TGGAGCCGTTGTCAAGCCCCAGTTTCATCCGGATTTTCGAATAGACCTCTTTGGCGATGTCGCGGTTTTCGGTCAGATAGGCGATGGAGTTGTCTCGTCCCTGACCCAACCGCTCCTCGCCGAACGAATACCAGGTCCCCGATTTTTCCACGATGCCATGATTGGCGCCGAGATCAATCAGCTCGCCCATACGGGAGATCCCCTTGCCGTAGACGATGTCGAACTCCGCCTCCCTGAAGGGCGGGGCGACCTTGTTCTTCACGACCCTAACCCTGGTGCGGGAACCGGTAATATCGGCGCCCGACTTGAGGGTGGCGATTTTCCGGATATCCAGCCGTACCGAGGAGTAGAATTTCAAGGCGTTGCCGCCCGGAGTGGTTTCCGGATTGCCGAACATGACCCCGATCTTCATCCTGATCTGATTGATAAAAACCACGCAGGTTCTGGATTTGGATATGGTGCCGGTGAGTTTCCGCATGGCCTGCGACATCAGCCTCGCCTGCAGACCCATGTGCGAATCGCCCATCTCGCCTTCGATTTCAGCCTTGGGGACCAGTGCCGCCACCGAATCGATAACCACCAGGTCAATCGCCCCCGAACGGACCAGCGTTTCGGTGATATCCAGGGCCTGCTCGCCGGTATCGGGTTGGCTGATAAGAAGATTTTCGATATCCACGCCGAGGGTGCGTGCGTATCCCGGATCCATGGCGTGTTCGGCGTCGATAAATGCCGCTATGCCGCCCTGCCTTTGCGCCTCCGCCAGAATGTGCAGAGCCAGCGTGGTTTTCCCGGATGCCTCCGGGCCGAAAATCTCGACCACCCTGCCTTTTGGTACCCCGCCAATACCCAGCGCGGCGTCGAGACCTATGGAGCCGGTGGATATCGAGGGTATGGACGTTTCGATCGGCTCGTCGCCCAGCCTCATTATGGCGCCTTTCCCGAACTGCCGCTCTATGGACGTCATCGCGGCGCTCAGGGCCTTTCCCTTGTCGTTATTAGTGCCTGCCATTTATGCCTCTTAGGTTAAGTTGCTATTTTCAAGTCTCAAGAGAAATCATATTATATACTGTTCAGATGTACAAGTGTTTTTTTGCTTTTTGGCTCTTTTACGAAGAAAAATTAATGACGGATTCTGACAGTAAGGCGGGATTGACAATTGAATTATATATTACAAACGAATAATTTCAAGAGGGGTATATTTAGGACCGGCTGGCGATAGATCCGATTTAAAAATCGTCACCGCGGTTATGTCGTATGGTTTGGTTTCGAAAGCTGTTCTTTCGATTTTTTTCACGATTATGCTGATTCCGGAGGGATTTTTAACTCTTCCGATAGTCAGGTGCGCCAGAAACCGCTTATCACCTCTACCGAATTTGGATTCGATACAGGCCATCTCCACGCCGGTGGCCAGGTCGAGGAGCCTGTCTTTGCCGACATCGGTGCCGGCCCAGATGACCCGGGGCATTTTAAGGTTAGGAAATCCACCCAACCCGGAAAAAGAGAGGCCGAATTTACCGAATCCGTAAATGTTGGTTTTTATACTTTCGGCGAGTTTGGGAACAGACTCCTGATTGATATCGCCCATGAAACGTAGCGTAATGTGCAGGTTATCGGCGTTGACCCATTTGACCCCCTTACCTTCGTTTCGAAGAGTCGATGTTAGCCTGTCCACCTCCATCTTGGCGTCCTGGGGGAGATCGACGGCAATGAATGTCCTGATCTTTTCCATAATTAAAGTCTATTATATCTTAGATATCGGTAAATACAAGAGAAAAATAGAGGGGCGTTTTTATTGATTTGGCTGGTTAGCAAGCGCCTGCTTGGTAACCGAACCCGAAACGAATTATATTGTGGAACAATAAGCAGGTGTGATAGAATAAGCATTTAATGCGTATCTCACTATGATAAACTTATGAATTTGCTTAGCTCAAATTATTTCAGACTAATTATAATTATCTTTGTTTCATTAATAGGCGCCTTATGGCTTATTATCAAGGATCCCATACCGGTTATCCGCGGAACTACCGCCCTGGATGAGATCGTGCCGTTCTGGTATATGGTGTCGGCCTTTCCGGTTCTGGGCATGCTCGTCGCCGATTTATTGTCGGCGTTTAAGAAATCCGGTTTCGCCCGCCATACGGTTTTGCTGTTTTCGCAGATATTTATACTTATGCTGATTTCAAATATACGATTGAGTCTTAAAATCCCCATAAGCGGTCATGCGTTTTTGTTCGCATTTTTCATCTTCAACAGGATATTTACTCGGGATTTCGAAAATCTATTTTCAAGAGTAGAATTGACTTTTACAATTACTCTGTTGCTCATAATAGGATATATAAAATTAGCCTGGTGGAACGATCCTTTGACATTATTTATAGGAATTATCGCGGGTGTCGCGCTTGCATTAATAACGGCGATATTTAATTTAAATCGCGCCTCGGGAAATTCGGCACAATAAAATTAGCGAGCCTTCCCCGCTCAAGCGAGACTTATCCGGTATCTCGAATGCTACAACAACGAGCATTTCCAGCAACTATCCGGGTTCTATTGTCGTATGGTATAGCAAGCACTTGAAAAGATCATTAGGAAGATACGATGGATAACATTAAAAACTGTACGGTTGATTAAGGTGGCTGTAAATTCAAGAAAAAGTTCAGAAAGGGAAATAGATAAAGCCCCGTCAACGGCGGGGCCAGATCGAAAGAAGACGAACAGGCCAAAGTCGATGCTGTCTGCCAGCAGATCGGGCAGTTGCAGGCGGAATTGGCCTTTTTAAAAAAAGGACCGGGAGTCTCGTCTAGGGAGTTGAGGAATCTGCTGGAACCGTCAAACCCCGGCATCTCGATTCTGCGTCAGTGCGAGCTTTTGAGCCTTCACGGTTTCGATATTTAGACCCCGCCGGAAGGCAGGCGTCTTCTGTACTGAAATCTCCCGGGAACATATACACGCAGTATCGATCTCTTTTCAATAGGCCCGGGCGTTTCACATTCCGTTATTGTTCGGATAACGATGGCCGTGTAACAAAATGACCAGGTTGACGTAATTTAAATTATGATTAAGACGGAGCGATTGATATTACGAAGTATGAGAGAGGATGATGCAGAGGCACTTCTTGATATCTTCTCCGATCCAATTGCTACGCGTTACTTCGGCGTGATTTTTGATCGGCCCAGAATGGACGAATGGGTGCGGAATAATCTCGAACACGAAAAACAGTATGGATTCTCGCTGCTTTCTGTCATCCTGAAGGAAAACGGCGAGGTCATCGGTGACTGCGGTTTGGAGACCGATAAGATCGATGGCCAAACGGTTGTAGGTATTGGCTTCGATTTCAGACGGTTATACTGGGGCAAGGGATACGCCACCGAGGCCGCACTGGCGATCTTGAAGTACGGATTCACCCAGTACGAGTTTGACAGCATTTCCTGTTGGATCGATCCCGAGAACACCCCCTCTCAGCGTGTGGCGGAGAGAATAGGTATGACAGTGGAGAAATATGTCGCCCGTGGAGGCAAGAAGTACGCTCTGTATAGCATTAAGAGGAAGGACTGGAAGATAGAGTAAGTCTGATAGAGAGACGCGTCACGCTCGGAAATCCATCGTGTGCGATCATTACAGTCAGTTAATAATATAGAATGGCAATGATAAAAATAATGAAGTAGTATGCCTGCGGCGGGCAAACGGATTTGATGATGATCAAACAGGATCATTTACAAACTTAGCCGCAGGTATGGGCCAGGTATGAATAAATTGGAGGTAACTATGAAACGATTAAAAAGTATTTTCTTTAATTCTAATGAGAACCGCTTGCGTGCCGGATGGAGAATATTAATTTTTATTGTCTTTTATATTTTGTTATCGAGAATTCTCAGCAAAGTGACTCTTGGCATATTCGATTACCCGGATAAAACAGCTTGGAGTTGGTGGGTTACCCGGGGATTTGTTGTAATATTAGCCAGTTCTATGGTCGTATGGGTTATCCGGAAATACATTGATAAAAAAACATTCATTTCTCTTGGTCTAAGGTTAGATAGTCTTGCCGTAAAAGATTTTTTTATGGGGCTCGTAATAAGCGGCCTAATGATCGGAACAATATTTATCATTTTCCTGATCTCAGGTTTTTTGGAAATCGGAGAGGTTAGCTGGAATAACAGCGGTATTTTCGCTGCATTTGAAATTCTATTGTGGTTTTTCGGAATCGGTTTGGCAGTCGGGTGGTCGGAGGAATTGGCATTTCGCGGATATTTACTCCAAAATATGAAAGATGGAATGGGTATGTTTTGGGCTGTTCTTTTATCTTGCCTGCTTTATGGCCTTCTACATATGTCTAATCCAAACAGCACATTATTGTCAGGCGTTTTAATTGCTGTTTTTGGCCTTTTGAGAATCTTCGGTTGGTTACGTACGAGCCAACTTTGGTTATCAATGGGTATGCATGTGGGTTGGGATTTCTTTCAGGGTCCTATATTGGGCTTTACAGTCAGCGGTATGAACACTGAAAGTCTTATCAAGCACAAAATGTCAGGGCCAAACTGGATCACGGGCGGTTCTTTCGGCCCTGAAGCTGGAATTGTTGTTTTACCGGTTATCATCTTTGGATTAATATTTATGTATTTGTGGACTGTAAAGCGCAAAAATATACCCTGGGCCATAAAAAAAAGGGAGGTCTGATAAAAAGTTCAACCCGACCGAACCGCCGCGCTTCAATCGAAGCTCGGGGGAAAAATTAAAAGTGTGGCGGGTAAGGCAGAGGAAAAACACTGCGATTAGGCCGGTTCAAAATGAGGAACCACAGTGGGGCATTGGACTGGTGTATGATCTATTCACTGTAGAGGAAATGCTCAATGACCGATTCAGCGAGCCGGAAGGAGTAACCCCATGATAGACATAAGAAACAATATTGTTGTCATCACCGGGGCGTCGCGGGGGATAGGCGCCGAAATCGCCCGGGCTTTCGCGAAAGAAAACTGCAAACTCGTTCTCTGTGGACGCGACGAGACGTTACTCAATCAGGCGGCGGAATCGTGCGCGCTTCCGGACGGCGATATAATCACCATCCGGGCGGATATTCGAAAAGCCGAAGGGATAAAACGGATCGTCGATACCGCCTGCAACCAATTCGGACGGGTCGATATATTCGTCAACAACGCGGGGGTTGGTTATAGACGGTCGATAGTTGAGGTGGCTGAGGCCGAGTATGACAGCACGTTTGATACGAATTTAAAAGCGGTCTTTCTATCGTTCAAGGAATTGATTCCGCGAATGAAGAAGCAGGGAGGCGGGCAGATAATCAATATTTCGTCAATGGCCGCCCAAAAAAGCGACCCTGGGATTGCAGTATACGCGGCCTCGAAAGCGGCGCTGAACAAGTTAAGTGAATCTGTGGCCGGCGAAGTGCGCGGAGACAATATCAAAATTTGCGTGGTTGCGCCCGGCTATACTGCCACCGATATGAGCAACGCCTCATCGGCGAAGGAATCAGGCCGGCTCCGTCTTTCACCCGCCGAAGTTGCCGATGCTGTGGTTTATCTCGCCCGCCAGAACGAAAACGCCTGGGTTTCGATGGTCGAAATGCGGCCGCTGATTGAGAAGAAGTGATCGGCGGCGTTACGTCAATGAGTAACCGGTGGATAGGGTTCCGACAACCGCTTCAGCGGGTGGAGAAACCTGACGCCGGGGAGCATGTGGCGCATGGGAACGTAAGCCATGCACAAAGTATGTCAGACTGTGGGACATGTTTCTCGTTCGGTCAGGTCGTAGGCCGTGACCTGACCGCCAATATACCGTCGGATCACACTCCGCCAGGGGCGAAACTACGATCCGACGGAACGAAAAATTTAGAATGGTGTCAGATGCTTTATATCCGCGGCGGCTTGATGCCGAGGATGCGCAGGTAGTGGTTGATTTGGCTTCGGTGGTGGATATCGTGCTCCAGCAGATGCAGGAAGATCCATTCGCCCTTGACCTCGACGTCGCGTTTGAACCGCCGCAGGTCGAACAACTGATCCTGAATCTCCGGCATGCGGCTGAAGAAACCGTCGAGACGTTGCCAGTGCTCGTCCAGTACCTTCTCGATTTCCTCTTTGGAAGGACATTTCTCTTTGGTGATATCGGCGTATTTTTTGTCGTCGATGACGGTATCTATCCACCAGAGCGAGGCCTCGCCGATATGCAGGAATATATTGCCCAGGGTGATCATGTCTTTGGCGGGGGCCCAGTCGAGTTTATCGTCGGGGGCAATCTCCAGCGCCTTACCTATCGGCGGCTTGATCTCCTCCATCCAGAACTGCACCAGGCGGTCGATGGTGACGGCGGCTTCGAATTTCATTAATCAAGTTCCTTTCCCGTAAATATTACTCGTTCG
>CP070742.1:2849599-2852259 GCA_020348065.1 Candidatus Zixiibacteriota bacterium | reverse complement strand
GTCTCTTAACATCGTTACTTCGTTATAAGCGGATGTATCTTTAAGCGAATTCAGCGCTTTTATGGAGAAGGCGCGAATTTCGGGGTCCGGGTCCTTTAGAGATGCTGCGATTGAAATTCCGGATTTAAAGAAAATCTCGGGATTTATTCGGGCGACTCTCGCTATCGCCTGCCTAGTGCCCGCCTGAAACGGCTCCTCGCTTAAAAATGATACTAATATGGGGCCATATTCATAAATTAAGGCGGGAATATTGAAAATAATCTCTCCAATCGCCTCCGGTCCATTCCAGCATAATCCCCCGGATTCATCATTCATCAGCCACAGGATCCGCCGTATCTGCCGACGTACCTTATCCAGGTTCGTCTCGCCTACTATTCTCGACGCTCTTCCCAGGGCCTCAATAGCCAGCCAGCGAACAAGCGGCTCCTTATCGTAGAGCATCGACGACAGGGTTCTTAAGATATTCTTATCGCTTCTCGCCCTCGTCTCTATAGCCTGGAGATCGCGGTTTATGAGATCCTGCCTGATATCTTTTTTGCGCTGAACGGTTCTGGATATTTTAGGGTTGCGGTCGTTCGGGGGCATGTCGATTATTTTATCAATATCATTTTCCGCGATAATTCAATCGGCGGACAGTCGGCGCACGGCATCGGGCCCGCGCCGCCCTTAAAGTATGCGACTCCATAGGTGACATCAAGCCCGTTGTAACTGCAGCTGGCGTTTACATCCCCGCTTACATGCCAGATATTTCCGGGCGTACATTCGCATGAATAAGGAGGCGCGGGACCGCCCTTAAAATAATTGACCGAATAGGTTACATCCGGACCGTCGTATGCTCCGCTGCTGTTGACGTCTCCCACCACGTAGTTGCATTCCGGCCCCGATGTGATTACCGTTAGGTTAACCGGCACGGTTCCCGCAGGCGTATCGGGATCGTTGGAGGTAATATCGATCTCGCCGATATAATTTCCCTCGCTTAACGTAGTGGCGTCCAGCGCGATGATGGCGATAAGGCTGTCGCCGGGCGGAAGCGTGTCGGCCGCGGGAGAAATAAAAAGCCAGTTATTCAGAATAATCGGGGGTTCGCTGATATTTCCTTTTTCGGTATCAACCCGGATATCTGAATCCCCGGATTTATCGACAGGATTGAATTCGACGGCTTCCAATTCTACCGTCAGATCGACCGTACCGTTATTCTTGATAGTAAGGTAACGGTATTCGGTTTCACCCCGGATAAGGGTGTCTCTTATGGGCGAAGGATCGAATGATATATCCGGACTATTCTGAAAAATCACCTCCATGCTTTCCAGAGTACAGTTATCATACGCGTCGCAGGCCTCGACAGATATCCTGTAGAGGCCGTCGGGATAATCGGCGGTATGGAAGGAAAGCTGACTTTCGGATAACTCCGCCAGAGAATCGCCGTTGTTGTTGGTCAGAATGTGATAATAGTTCCTTACGGTGTCCATCCAGTTTGAGGGCACCAGCAGGCTGTCGCGTTTATACAGCAGGGTGGCATAGGGTTCGTAAAGGTCGCTGGAATAAAAATCGTAGGAATGATTTAAGATCTGAGCCAGTGTTCGAGGGTAAACGGTATCCCCCGTGGCAATAGATTCGACCCAGTAATAAAGTTCATAGGCGGGCTGCTGCCAGGGGGATGTTCCGACATAATCCCTGATTTTCACTATTATATCAATATCCCCGGTCAGGTGATCGGGATCGAGATACTGCATATCGGTCTGGTTGGGGCTGAATGCGAATTTCTGGCCGGGAAAAATATTGTCGAAAATCGGGGGGAATATATCCTCGCTGGACGGTAAAGCCAGCAACGGATTGAAATTAATTCCCCACTCGTTGTCGAAATACTGCCATACCAGCCCCGAATCGGTTATCTCGACGAAGTGGATATGTCCCCAATCCTCGACCCAGTATATAATATCGCCGAGATAATCGTAGATATCTACGGTATCGCCGACATCAACCTGAATGGAATTCTGCACCAGATGCGCGTAAAGCCATCCCGACGACCATCCGGAATTCTGCCGGGGGCTAATGGCCAACCGCCAGTGGCTGTCTCCGCCTATGGTTAGCACACATTTTACGATCCCGCTCTCTACGGCATAAGTCGGCTCATTAATGGGAGTAATCATATCCAGACCCTGATGAAGATACGACCAATCGGACGTCCCGTAGCTCATGTGCTGTTCGTAATGATTCCATACGGTGCACATGCTGTCGAACGGCGCAAACGGCCAGGGAACCGGATCGTAGTCCAGCAGGGAATTGCCGATATTTTCCGGAGGAGAGGGTGATTTTATATATTTGGATTCATTTTCGCTTTCGTAAATGATCCCGCCCGTCGGATTGTATATCCTGATGATCCCTTTCGAATATTCGTCATCGCGAAAATGAACGCCTGTTGCAATATTGTCGTTGTGATATTTCAGATCCCTGAAAGATAGATTTTCATCCAGCGAATCGGAGAAAATAACGGCGCCGTCAAACGAATACACATTAACCCGCTTTTTATCTATCAGCGAAACAGCCCGATTGTCCGGCGATATTCTGATTTTTCGGGCATAGAAAACGTCGGTATAAATTTCTTTAATGAGATCTCCTTTATTATATAAGTAAACGCGGCCTTGATCGGCGACGGCGAC
>CP070742.1:2836525-2849499 GCA_020348065.1 Candidatus Zixiibacteriota bacterium | reverse complement strand
CTGATCGCGGGAGACGTATTCGACCGGGGAGAAAAGGTTACCGAATGCTTGTGGCTGATATACCGTCTGGAGCAGGAGGCGGTAAAATCAGGCGGCCGCGTTCATTATCTAATGGGAAACCATGAATTGATGGTTCTTCGCGGAGATTTGAGATATGTGGCCGAAAAATATACCGAAGGGATTGTCCAAAAGGGCAGGATTTCGTATGATCGGTTATTCGGAGAGCAGACAGAACCGGGCAGGTGGCTGAGGACAAAAAACGCGATTGTTATAATTAACGGAATTCTATTTGTTCACGGGGGTATAAGCCCGGAATTAATCCGTCACCACAAAAATATCACGGATATAAACCGAACAGTCAGGGAGAACCTGGTTCTGGCTCCATATAAAAAGCTGCTCGGCCAGGAAGAAATGTTTGTGTATAACGAATTCGGTCCTCTATGGTATCGCGGGTTTTTTGTGGACCGTGATTCTCCACAGTTGACGGAACTGCAGATTGAAGATATCCTGCAATTTTTTGGCGCCGAGGCCGTAGTCGTCGGGCACTCGGAAACCGACAGCGTGATGAGCCATTACGGCGGGCTGGTCTACAGTATCGATGTGCCTGCTGAAGAGCTGCATTCCTTGCAGGCATTATTATGGGAGGACGGCAAGTTTTACCGTGTGAAAGGCGACGGCGAAAAGAAACTTCTTGATTAACAGTCGCTTGAAAAAGTGCGCGCCTTCTATCTCTTGTAATGAAATTGACTTTATAATCCTTATAGGTTAAAATCCATAATTGAGGGAAGATACCTGAAAAAAACAGGTTTTGAATTCAGGATACTTTATTTTGCGGGATAAATTCAATGGGATCCTTCGGGGGCGGTCTTTTTTATAACGGGCCTGATGTAGAAATATTAAGGGCTCTCGAAATAGGCGATAATTACGAATCCAACATAAAAGGCATTTATATTATCGGCGATTTATCCGGTGTCCTGCGGCCGGGATACCCCTTATGGCCCAATCTGCCGGGAAGAAATATCGCGCTCTTATCCGCTCCTGCGGGGGATTGACGTAGCTCTTGGGCGACGGTTTCAGGATTTTATGTTGCGGTGCCGACGCGCCGGGGCCCGAAAAAACTCTCTGATATGTTCTGTTACCGTTATGGTGGGGCCGGTGGCGATTTTCGGCATTATGAATAAAAATTCGGCCTGATGGAAGATCTATAGCACGCTGATCGATTTCGCGCCGGCGAAGCTCCTCTATATATTCGCCAAAGATAATTCCCGGGTGAAAATATCATCCGGATCCCGCTGCATCGGATGCACTTTCTGCTCGAAATATTGCCGGATGGGGATAATGGTGATGGAATTCGCCAAATCGGTTGAGGAGTTTTATAACAAGAATTCTTCTTGCATTCAGTGCGGTTTATGTATTACCGTATATCCTGTGCGAAATCTCCGGCACGGGGAATGGGCTGAGGAGCTTTGGGAGAAAGAGATAAAAAAGGGACAGCCTATTAATGTGATTTAATCGGCCGGGAAACCATGG
The DNA here is from genome assembly GCA_020348065.1 of Candidatus Zixiibacteriota bacterium. Classification (GTDB taxonomy): domain Bacteria; phylum Zixibacteria; class MSB-5A5; order UBA10806; family UBA10806. The sequence goes on along the minus strand of CP070742.1, from coordinate 2,847,969 downwards.
TTTAGATTTTTACGGCTGATAGATAGGCAATCCGTTTATTTGAATGGTGATTGATCGATAAATATGAATTTACTTATTATTCCTGTGCTTATAATATACGGATTGGCATCCATCCTCCTGTTGCTTTACGGTTTGAACTGCTATTTGATGATATTTTTCAGCTCGAAAAAACGGAAGAGGATCTTGGACGATCTCGTCTTTGACGGTCCCTGGCCAAAAGTAACAGTTCAACTTCCTATTTTTAACGAAAGAAATGTATCGGAAAGGCTGATTGAGGCGGCGGCGGCGCTGGATTATCCCCGGGATCGTCTGGAGATTCAGGTGCTTGACGACTCCACGGATGAGACGGTTGAAATAATTAATAAAGTCGCGGTCCGGTTGAAGCAAAATGGCGCCAATATCATTGTGGTACACCGCGACAACCGTGAGGGATACAAGGCGGGAGCTCTTGAACATGGCATATCCATTTCAGAGAGCGAGTTCTTCGCGGTTTTCGACGCCGATTTTGTTCCGGTGCCCGATTTTTTAAAAAGAACAATCCCGGCCTTCTTCGCCGACGAAAGGATCGCCTTCGTCCAGACCCGGTGGGGCCACCTGAACCGCAACGAAAGTCTCCTCACCTGTTGTCAGGCTATAGGCATTGACGGTCATTTCCTGGTGGAACAGCCGGCCCGGGCCGCGGCCGGGCTTTTTATGAATTTCAACGGCACCGCGGGCGTATGGCGGAGAAAAGCGGTGGAGGAGGTGGGCGGTTGGTCGAATGCCACGCTGACGGAGGATCTTGATCTTTCGTACAGGGTACAGCTGGCGGGGTGGAAACCGTATTACATCGAAGATGTCGTAGCGCCGGCGGAAATTCCGATTACAATCTCGGCGCTCAAAAGCCAGCAGTTTCGCTGGGCCAAGGGTTCGATCCAGACAGCGCGGCTGATGCTTCCGAGGGTCTGGAAAGGCCCTTATAGCATGCTGAAAAAAATTGAGGCGTTTTTACATCTCACCAATTACATGGTCCATCCTCTGATGCTGACTCTCGCGGTTCTGGCTTTTCCGATATTGCAGTTTAATTTGATAAAGTTGCCGCCCTGGGTATTCATGATAGCGATTGTACCCCTGGCGGCCGCCACTTTCGGGCCCTCCACCATGTATACTATCGCGGCATTCCGCAATCCCGAATCGGGAAAGTTATCTTTTGTGTGGCTTCCCCTGCTCGTTTTATACGGTACCGGAATCGCGGTATCCAATACCATGGCGGTGCTCGAGGCGATGATCGGCAAATCCAGCTCTTTCGTAAGGACCCCGAAGAAAGGGAGTTTCTTCAGATCAGGATATCGTCTCAAGAAAAATAAGCTCTGGGCGTTCGAGGTCCAGATCGGAGTCAATTCCATAGGTTCTATAATGGCGGGGATAACGTCGGGAAATTATGGGATCATGCCCTTTTTGATAATATTCGCGGCGGGATTTCTCACCGTCGGTATCCGCACCGCCTTCGGATTGACTCGCGACGCGTGAAACGCATTTTCTCACCTGTTTCCATAATATTATTTATCTCAGGCGCGCATCTTTTTTCGCGACCCGAAGATACAGGTTCGAATTTTCTTGCAGGATTAAAAAGGAAACGTTAATTTCGCTGTCTGGTTGTGGATTAATTTTAAGGAGTTGAGATGAATACCAGTTTAGACGGGATTTTCAGGCCGAAAAGCATAGCAGTGATAGGGGCTTCCACCAAAAAGGGAGCCATCGGCCGGGAAATTTTGCATAATCTAATAGAGGGCGAATTTAACGGTAAGGTTTTTCCGGTAAATCCCAAAGCCACGGTAATACATTCGATTAAATGTTATTCCACCATTCTCGATGTACCCGATGCCGTTGATCTGGCTATAATTATTACGCCGCGGGATCATGTTAAATCGATTCTGGAGCAGTGCGGCGAGAAGGGCGTTAAAGGTGTGGTGGTAATTACCGCCGGATTCAAGGAGATCGGGGAGGAGGGTGCGAAAAAGGAGCTCGAACTGGTCGAGGTTATAAAGAGATACGGTATGAGGATGGTGGGACCGAACTGTTTCGGGGTTTTAAACACCGATCCCGAATATTCCATGAACGCCACCTTTTCCAAAACCATGCCGATTCCGGGTATGGTCGGTATTATGTCACAATCCGGCGCTCTTGGCGAGGCGATCCTGGATTACGCCAATTCGATCAATCTTGGATTTTCGATGTTTGTATCGGTTGGGAATAAGGCCGATATCTCCGGCAACGACCTTTTGGCCTACTGGGAGGATGATCCCAATACCAGTCTGATTCTGCTGTATCTGGAGAATTTCGGCGATCCTCGCCGATTTACCAAAATAGCCCGTAGCATTACCAGGAAAAAGCCTATTGTGGCCGTAAAGGCGGGCAGAACCGCGGCGGGAGCGGCGGCGATCAGCTCGCATACAGGAGTGCTGGCGGGGCTTGATGTCGGCGCTGAAGCGATATTCGAGCAATGCGGCGTATTGCGGGTCGCCACCGTGGATGAGCTTTTCGATGTCGCCCTGGCATTCATCAATCAGCCGGTACCGAAGGGCGATCGTATCGCCGTGATAACCAACGCCGGTGGCCCCGGCATACTCGCTACCGACGCCGTCGAAAGCGTGGGACTGAAAATGGCGAAATTCGAAAAGAAAACCGAAGAATACTTGAGAAAAAATCTTCTGCCCATAGCCGCCGTAAAAAATCCTGTGGACGTTATAGCGGCGGGCGGCCCCGAATCGTACAGGGTGGCTGTCGATGCTGTTTTTTCGGATAAAAACGTCGATGGCGTCATCGTGATATTTGTCCCCCCCGTGGTGGTTGATCACCGGGCCGTTATAAACGCCATAGTCGAGACGATCGAAAAGCATAAGAACGATAAACCTGTTCTGGGTTGTTTCATGAGCGAGGCCGCGGAAATTGCCGGCTCCGAGCAGATGGCCAAACATAAAATCCCGATTTATACTTTCCCTGAATCTGCCGCGAGGGCCATGTGGACTATGGTGCGGCATCAAAGATGGCGCGATCGTCCCGAGGGCAAAATAGTCGAATATAATATTGATAAAAAGAAAGCTCAGAGAATAATAACGAAGGCGATTAAGGCAAAAAAAGAAAATATCCTGGGTGAGGAAGCTCTTGATATTCTTGAAGCCTACGGGATAAAGATGGCGAAATCTATCAAGGTCAAAACCCCAAAGGAACTCAAGGAAGCGGCGAAAAAACTGTCTTTTCCGGTGGTTTTGAAAATAGATGATCCTACGATTTCGCATAAGACCGACGTCGGCGGTGTGATCACCGATCTTCGCACGCAATCGGAACTGGAAGACGCGTTCAAGACGATGAAGAAGAGGTTCGGTAGAAAGGGCAAGAGTTTTTCAGGGGTGATAGTCCAGCAGATGGTACGGGGTGGGGTGGAGACCATTATCGGCATGCACGATGACCCGTCGTTCGGTCCATTGATGATGTTCGGCCTGGGCGGAATTTATGTCGAGGTTATGAAGGACGTCTCCTTTAAGGTTCATCCTCTCACGGATTACGACGCCGAGGAAATAATAAAATCGGTCAAAGGATATCCGCTTTTAACGGGATTTCGGGGTTATCCGGCGGTAAACATAAAAATTCTTCAGGAGACTATTTTACGGTTATCGCAGCTGGTAACCGATTTTCCGGTGCTTAAGTCATTTGACGTCAATCCTTTTATAGTGACCTCTGAAGCCAGCCAATCAAAGGCCGTTGACGCCAGGTTTGTTATAGAATTGGTATGGAAGGACGTAAATTTGAGCCAGGCGACACGTATAGTCGAATGAGCAAGAAGTATATACAATGTCATTGCCGATAAAAACAGAACGCCTTATTCTGCGTAGATTCACTTATGATGACACCCAGGACATTCTTGAGTTTGTTTCTCACCCATCGGTTGCAAGAATAGTAATGGAGATAGAGGCAACCGAAGTTGGGGTTAAAAAATACATCCATAAGAAGGAATCCTATAAGTTATTTGAGAAAGACAGGTGTTTTGATCTGGCGATTGAAAGATCGGAAGATTGTAAAGTTATCGGAATGTTAACGCTTATTCGCAAAAATCATATGCAGGGGCAAATCGGTTGGTCGCTGGGAATTGAATATCGAGGTTTGGGATACGCCACCGAGGGAGCGAAGGCGTTAATCGAGTATGGTTTTAGCATTTTGGGCTTACATCGAATTTACGCTGATACGACCAGTGAAAATTCTGCTTCATGGAGAGTCATGGAACGTCTTGGTATGAGAAAAGAAGCATGTCTGAAGGAAGCGGAATTTCGAGATGGTAAATGGTTGGACTTTCTTACTTATGGCGTTCTCGCGTCTGAGTGGCCTGATAAAAAGAGGGCTTGATTGAAGATATAGTCAAGAGCGCCATCTTAATCTGCTTGCGGTCTAATCCGATAACATCTATCCGAATTTTTCTTGCGACGGCCGTCTCATATTGCTATTTTGACTCGACTTTTGGTGATGGTGTTCGGATTTGCGGTGATTTTTATTCATTGATTATGAGATCAAACAAAAAGAAAATATAAATTAAAAGAAAGAGGGAGCTATGGAATTTTTCAAAGCCAAAGACCAGAAAGAATATGGGTTCAAAGAGATTATCTATGAAAAAAAGGACTGGGTGGCGAAAGTCACGATTAACAGGCCTGATTTTTACAACGCCTATAATACCCCTTGCCTCAAGGAGTTAATAACCGCCTTCACCGACGCCCACTGGGACGACAAGGTGGGAGTGGTGATTTTCACCGGCGCCGGAGATAAGGCGTTCTGCACCGGCGGTGATGTCAAGGAATACGCGGCTTATTATACCCAGCGGCCGCGCGACTATGTCAAATACATGGGATTATTCTCCGGCTATATTGAATCTATATTGAAATGCTCCAAGCCTGTTATCTGCCGTCTTAACGGCATGGCGGTGGGCGGCGGCAACGAATCCCACATGGCCTGCGATCTTTCCATTATGGCCGATGACACCTATATCGGTCAGATCGGCACCAATGTCGGTTCGGTAGCCTGTGGAGGCGCTACTCAATGGCTTCCGATTTTCGTCGGGGACCGCAGGGCGAGGGAAATACTATACCTTAACGAAAGAATCAAAGCCGATAAGGCCTTGGAGTGGGGCCTGGTGAACCAGGTTGTCCCCAGGGCGAAGCTCGATGAAGCTTGCATGACCATGGCCGAGAAGATGCTCAACAAGTTCCCCGAATGCATGCGATTCACAAAAACCCAGATCAACTGGTGGAAAGAGCAGGTCTGGCATTCCACCATCCAATCCGCCGGTGACTGGCTGGCGCTGCATTTCGCCTCATGGGAGCCCAACGAGGGTATGCAGGCGTTCGTGGAGAAACGCAAAGCCGACTATATGGGACTTCGTAAGATCGCGGCCGAGGGCGGATCATCGGAGTTCAAGTACGGGCCCTACAAGCATACCTGCAAATCCTGCGGGGCACCCCAGCTTCCGGGACTGCATAAATTCTGCGGAATGTGCGGAGCCAAGTTAGAGGAATAGATGCCAAGGAAAGATTCCGGATGGTGGGATGATTTCTTCCCCGCCTTCAGGCCGTTTTTCGGACTCATTTCCCAAAAACGGACTAATGCACATGTCCGTTTTATAGTCGAGAAGCTGAGTCTTAAGCCGGGGAAGAAATTCCTCGATTGCCCCTGCGGTATAGGAAGGATAGCGCTGCCCCTGGCAAAAAAGGGTATCAGGGTAACCGGCGTGGATATCACTCGATCTTACCTGGATGAGTTATCGATGAAGGCAAAACGAAGGGGCTTGAAAGTCGATCTTGTCCACGCCGATATGCGAAGGATTACTTTCGGTTCGGAGTTTGATGCCGGCGGCAATCTCTGGACCTCGTTTGGCTTTTTTGAGAAGGAATCGGATAATCGCCTGGTCCTGAAAAAGATGTATCAAGCCCTGAAGCCCGGGGGAAAGTTCATGCTTCACGTAATCAACCGCGACTGGATCATGGCTAATTATCAACCCCGGGGATGGGAAGAGGCGGCGGGTGTAAAATCGATGGAGGAACGGTTTTTTGACTACCGCACCTCTATCAACTACGGGACCTGGCATATCATTAAAGACGGAAAAGAGGAGACATTTAAGCTGACGATTCGGATGTATTCCTTTCACGAACTGATCGCCATGTTTGAATCGGTAGGCTTTACCGATATCGAGGGATACGGCTCAATGAAGGACGAGCCCATTAGTCGTGATAAAGGTATGATGACCATAATCGGAACTAAACCACGGAGAGGATAATATGTTTGATTTGAAGGATAAGGCCGCCATCGTAACCGGGTCGTCGTTGGGAATAGGGTCGGCGGCGGCGCTATACCTGGCCAAATGCGGCGCAGACGTGGCGGTGAACTACCGCAAGCATGATGCCGAGGCCAAAGCGCTCGCCGAGGAAATTAAAAAGCTCGGACGGAAATCGATGGCCATTCAATGCGACGTATCATCGTTTGAGGACGCCTCCAAAATGGTCGAAGACGTTTATGCCGAGTTCGGGCGGCTTGATTTCCTGGTCAACAACGCAGGGATCAACCGCGACGGGGTGATCTGGAAGATGACCGAGGAGATGTGGGATACCGTGCTCGATACCGATCTCAAGGGTTATTTCAATTTCATCCGGGCGGTGTCGACGAAATTCCGCGAGCAGAAATCGGGACGGATTATAAATGTTACATCTATCAATGGCCTTCGCGGCAAGTTCGGGCAGGCCAATTACTCCGCCGCCAAGGCCGGCATTATCGGCCTCACCAAGGCGGTAGCCCGCGAGCTGGGCAAATACTCGGTCAACGTGAACGCCGTGGCTCCGGGGATGATCCTCACCGACATGATGTCCGACCTGCCGGAGGAGATCAAGCAGAAGGCAGTGGACGAGACCGTGCTGGGCAGGTTGGGCACGCCGGAGGAGGTCGCCTCGGTGATAGCGTTCCTCTGCGCCGACGAGTCCCGCCATGTCACCGGCGAGGTCATCAAGATCGATGGCGGGCAGTATATATAGCGGAGTTTGGAATCCTGTGTTTCGGGAACTACGATTCCCGAAACACAAAGGACGGCCATTTAAATGGCCGTAATCAGCGAGTCGACGTTTAAATACAATGCGGTGAAATGTTATGATTTTTGTAAGGACATTAGAAATTTGATTAATTCATTTTGGCAATTCGTCGGTATATCGTGGTTTTCCCTATGTATAATAATATTTAGCCTGAATAATTTATTTATGACAGAGGAATTAAGAAGAATGAGCGAAAAAATACTCGAGGACGGACTTAGATTAAACCCTTTATATATATGGAGCTATAAAATCACGCCCGCACCGGCATTTAATATGTTGGGTTTTTTCGGTAATCTAATGGGTCTGTTTATGATGGCTGTAGTATTGGCGAGTAAAATTAACATAAATTTGAGTTCTTTCAATATATTTGTATTTTCCTTGGTAAATTTATTAATGATGTTTTGGGCGTTGTATTTTATTCGGCGCCTGATAGTCTCATTTGAAAAAGGGCGCACAAAACAGGGATTTTTGTATAATAGGGTAGCTATGCAGTTGTGTGCGATTCCCCAATTGGCTATTGCGTTGGTTTTTATAATATATTTCGTTTTTCACAGCTTATTTTTGTTAAAATGCCTAAAAATCATATGATTTTAGAATTACAATTAGGAGGAAGATAATTGTAGGTCGTGTTTTGATCCCGCTAGGGCGGGAGAAAAACGCGACATATCAGGTGTCGGGTTTCTCATTTCATTCGAAACCCGACCTACAAACTACAAACTACCGACCTACAAACGAAAAAAAACAAAAATGCAAAATAAATCAAAGGAATTACTGATGAAATTAAATGATGTAGTATGCATATCGGCGTGCCGGACCCCCATGGGGAATTTCGGCGGGACACTGCGCGACATGGCGGCCTACGATATCGGCGCGGCGGCGGTACGAGAAGCGGTTAGACGAGCGGGGCTGAAACCGGAGGATATCGACGAGGCGATCCTGGGCAGCTGCCGCCAGGCGGGCAACGGCCCCAACCCCTCCAGGACTGCGGCGGTGCGGGGTGGCTTGCCGGAATCGGTGCCGACCCAGACCATCAACATGGCCTGCCCCTCGGGAATGAAGGCGGCCCAGCTCGCCAGCCAGTCGATACGGCTGGGCGATTCGGAGATCGTGCTGATCGGTGGGTTCGATTCCATGTCCACCATACCGTACCTGCTCAAGGGCGCCCGCTGGAACGGTTTCAAGATGGGCGATAAGACCATCCAGGACGGCTGGTCCGATTCCATCGATCCATTGATCGGGCAGGGGATGGGACAGACCGCGGAGAACCTGGTGGACAAGTACAAAATCACCCGCGAGGAGCAGGACGCCTTCGCGTTGTCATCGCATCAGAAGGCGGCCAAAGCCCAGGATGAGGGTTGGTTCGACGAGGAGATCACGCCGATCGAGGTAGAGACCCGCAAGGAGACCATTACCTTCGCCAAAGATGAAACCGTCAGACGAGATACATCCATAGAGAAGCTTGGCAAACTCCGGGCTGTCTTCCGCAAGGACGGTTCGGTTACCGCCGGCAACGCCTGCGGCATGTCCGATGGAGCCTGCGCGCTGGTTCTGACCAGCAGGGAAAAGGCAAAAGCGTTGGGTGCCAAACCGCTGTTCTCTATTCAAGCCTATTCGGCGGTGGCGGTTGGACCATCCACCATGGGCGAGGGGCCAGGTGTATCAATTCCGCCGGTGCTGGAGAAGGTTGGCATGAGTATCAACGATCCCGACCTGATCGAGGTCAACGAGGCCTTCGCGGTGCAGATCCTCTCCAACGAGAAGGTGCTTGGCTGGAACCGCGACAAGCTCAACGTGCACGGCGGCGCCATCGCCCTGGGCCATCCTACCGGGATTTCCGGCGCGCGCATACTGGTAACATTGTATCACGCCCTCAAGACCCACGACGGTGAGACCGGCCTGGCGGCCATATGCGGCGGCGGCGGGGTATCCATGGCCATGATGATAAAAAGGGAGTCGTAGAATGGCGGAGTATAAGAATATCGGGTTCGAGGAAAAGGATAAGGTCGCCTATATCACTCTCAAGCGCGAAGACCTGAATATCCTCAATATCGAGATGATGGAGGAGATCAACTCCGCACTGGAATCGCTGGACGAGGGCAAAAAACTACGGGCGCTGGTCTTCAAGGCCGAAGGCAAGGCGTTCTCGGCCGGCGTGGATGTATCGGAACATACCGCCGAGCTGGTCAATAAGATGATTGATACATTCCATAAGATGTTCCGCCATCTCGATAAAATGGAATGCCCCACGGTGGCGCTGGTTCACGGCGCCGCGCTGGGGGGAGGATGCGAGCTGGCCTGCTTCTGCGATATGGTGCTGGCCGGCGCGGGCGTGAAATTCGGCCAGCCGGAAATCAAGGTGGGCGTGTTCCCGCCGGTGGCGGCTCCAGCCTTTCCGCAAAGCACGGCGTTGAAAAAAGTTTATGAGCTTCTCTTGACCGGTGACGTAATCAAAGCCGAGGAGGCCATGGCGGTGGGGCTGGTGAACCAGGTATATCCCAGGGAGGAATTCGAGAAAAGCTGCGAAGAATTTATATACAGGTTGGCGTCGAACTCCGGCGCCATACTGCGTCTGACCAAAAAGGCAATCCGTGAGAGCCTGGGCAAACCGTTCGCCGAAGGGCTGGCGAAATCCGAGGAGATCTACCTCAAGGAGATGATGGCCACCAAAGACGCCCACGAAGGCCTGGCCGCCTTCATGGAAAAACGACAGGCAAAATGGAGTGATGAGTAGGTCGGGTTTCGAGCGCAGCGATAAACCCGACAAAAATAATGTCGGGTTCCTCATTTCATTCGTAACACCTGCCTACAAAGACCAAGGAATGCGCCGGCAGGAACCCCTTCCTGCCGGTATTAGGCGTCGGGAAAGGGTTCCCGACGCCGCAGTTATACATAAGCCCGTAGAAGCCGACCGATGTGTCGGCTTCAGTCCCAAATGATCGGGATACACGAATTCCGATCTACGATTATTGGTTACCAAGCAGCGCTTGGTAACCAGGCCAGAGAGCCCGCGCGTCACGGCCCCGCTTTGCGGGATCGGGAGACTCGCCGTGACCGCGATCCGCTACACCCGCTCTGCGATTATAGCAAGTCTCTGGATACCGCGTAGCGGGGTTATGACTCTCAGAAAATAGGAAGGAACTGCGTGTCCCCACGCCGAAGGCGTGGTTGTGACCGCGTCCGGGTCCGATTGCGGTCATAATGAATTATGACACGCAAACGAGCGATACAGCCTCTGGTTGCGAAGCGCCGCTTCGCAACCTCGCCAAATGCTTGATTTCCCGGAGAAATTCCATTATACTAAACCAAAATTTGAATATCCCACCCGCTCGCGTGTATTGCTTCATTGAGGGACCCAATTCGATGAACGGCGGTTTGTAATGAAAAAACTCAGTATCTGCATATCGTTGGCAATAGCGGGATCGCTGTTCCTGCTTGCCTGCAATGAAAAAGGCAACGTCAAATATTGAATTAGGTTGGCAGACGAGGACGTCCGCCAACCTCAGTCCTGAGTGGGAGTGGTTGGCATACCTCCTGGTATGCCAACAAAAACAGGGTTAAAAGCATAAGAGGATACTTGATATGCCCGTTATTCGATTTAAAAACATTTCCGGGCCTGCAGCAGTGTTTATAACCACAACGGTCATTGATTGGACGCCCGTGTTTTCTTTAGAATCTGCCGCAAGAGTAGTTTGCGGCCAATTGAATGAGACTTCTAAACGAATGAATATAGCGATAATCGGATATGTCGTAATGCCGTCGCATTTGCATTTTGTGGGTGGTTTGAAAGATGTGAAACGACTTTCTAATTTTATGAAAGCATTTAAAAGTCTTTCATCAAGAAAAATACTGGGTTTGGAACTGCGTAATTATAAAAATAGATTTGTACGAAACGGGAAAAATAGATTCTGGATGCGTAGATTCGATGATCTAATCATATATTCTGAGAAACAGCTTAAAATAAAATTGGAGTATATACATAATAATCCCGTAAGGGAAGGTTTAACTAATAATGCCATTAATTGGAAATATTCAAGTGCGGGGGATTGGCTTGGAGGTGAGAGGGGCGTTATTGATATCGTCAAAGATTATTCATGGTTGGACCTGAAATAGGTTGGCAGACGAGGACGTCCGCCAACCACGGGCCTGGAGGGATGTGGTTGGCATACCTCCCGGTATGCCGACAAAACGGGGCGAAAAGCGGGCGTGGATGGCATACCTCCTGGTATGCCATCATAAATGTTGACCTTCATACAGGATTTTACTATACTAAACCAAAATTTGAATATCCCACCCGCTCGCGTGTATTGCTTCCTTAAGGGATCTGATTCGATGAACGGCGGTTTG
>CP070742.1:2830743-2836425 GCA_020348065.1 Candidatus Zixiibacteriota bacterium | reverse complement strand
TGATGCACCCCTATGTCTACAAAAGCCCCGAAGGCGGTAATGTTTGTTACAATACCGGGCAATATCATGCCCGTTTTAAGATCTTCGATGCTTTTTACCCTGTCATCATATCTGAACGGAACAAACTCCGGGCGGGGATCGCGACCCGGCTTCGCCAACTCCTCCATGATATCTTTCAAGGTGGGCAGACCGACGGTGTCTGTAACATATTTGCTCAAATCGATCTTTTTTCGCAGGTTTTTGTCTTTCATGAGTTCTTTTACGGTGCAGCCCAGGTCGGCGGCCATGGCCTCGACAGTAGAATAGCTTTCCGGATGCACTGCGCTGGAATCGAGGGGATTTTCGGCGTTTGCGATTCTTAAAAAACCGGCCGCCTGCTCGAACGCTTTGGGGCCGAGCCTGGAAACCTTCTTTAAATCCTCTCGCGATTTGAATGGCCCCTTTTCATCCCGATATTTAACAATATTACCGGCAAGCTGCGGACCCAGACCGGAAACATAGATAAGAAGCCGTTTGCTCGCGGTATTTATCTCCACACCCACGGAATTGACACAGCTCATAACCGTATCGTCAAGCGACCGCTTCAATGCCGATTGGTCCACGTCGTGCTGATACTGTCCCACGCCTATGGATTTGGGATCTATTTTCACCAGCTCGGCCAGGGGATCCATCAAACGGCGCCCGATAGATACCGCGCCCCTCACGGTTACATCGTAATCGGGAAATTCATCCCTGGCGACCTCCGAGGCCGAATAGACCGACGCACCGGATTCATTTACCATAACAATTGATACATCATCCGGAAGATCGGTGCCGCGAAGAAAAGCTTCGGTTTCACGTCCCGCCGTACCGTTACCGACCGCTATGACGTTTACAGAGAATTTCCCGCAAAGTTTCTCTATTTCCTTGTGCGCGGCCAGACGTTTATCCTCATTTTCATTGTGCGGGAATATGGCCGTATGGTGCAGGAGCCTGCCCTGGTTATCCAGACAGACGACTTTGCACCCGGTCCGAAATCCGGGATCTATGGCCATGATCTTTTTCCCTCCCAGCGGCGGGGCCATAAGGAGTTCTCTCAAATTTACCGAAAATATCCTAATGGCGTCAATATCGGCTTTCAGTTTTGATTCGGAGCGGAATTCGTTCTCGATGGATGGTTCCATCAACCTTCTATAGCTGTCTTCCACCGCGAGTCTGACCTGCCGGGAAGCCGGATTATCTCCGTCAATGAAAAAATTGAAAAGAATATACAGGGCGTCCTCTTCCGGCGGAGCGATTTTGAGGTTCAATATGGATTCGTTCTCCCCGCGCCTCATGGCCAGAATTCTGTGGGACGGAGCTTCAGATAACGGTTCCTCCCAATCGAAATAATCGGAGTATTTCGAGCCCTCCTCTTCTTTGCCCCGGATGACTTTTGAATTAATGGTCGCCTTGTTTGAGAAAAGCTCTCTTATGCGCGCGCGGGCGTCGGCGTCCTCGTTCACCCATTCGGCGATAATATCCCGCGCCCCGGTGAGAGCATCATCGACAGTCTCAACACCTTTTTCCTTATCGATAAACTTCCCGGCTTCAGTTTCGGGATCGATATTGTCCTGTTCAAAGATTAACTCCGCCAGCGGCTCCAGCCCTTTCTCGCGAGCGATGGTAGCCCTGGTACGTTTTTTGGGCTTGTACGGCAGATAAATATCCTCCAGCTCCGACATGGTTTCCGCGCCGTCGATTTTCTCCCTGAGCTCATCGGTCATCAACTCGCGCTCTTCCAAAGACTTGATGATGGCTTCCCGACGTTTTTCGAGCTCCCGGAGCCTGGCAATCCGGTCCCGGATGTTGCTGATAGCAATCTCATCCAGTTCACCGGTAGCCTCTTTCCTGTACCTGGCGATGAAGGGAACGGTGGAACCCTCATCGAGCAGTTTGACGGTGTTGGCCACTTGAGCCGGAAATATATGCAATTCCGCCCCTATTTTCTTGAAAAGGGCGATTTCTTTCTTGTCGGCAGCGATGTCATTCATAATACTAAATATATCAATAACGATAAAAATGAAAATATAAATTAGAACAAACCGCGAGGTTTATTAATAGTCAATATTATCCATTTATCGACTTAAACATAATAATCTTTATTGCGATTGGGGACGTTTATTTTTATATAGGGTAAAATTAGAATGAGAAATGAATTTTTAATACAATATCGGAGGAAATCAGGATGGGCCGAATGACCCGAAGAGAATTCCTTGAAACCGGGGTCAAAGGGATTATGATAGCGAGTATCCCCGGGATATTCAAATTCGATCCCGCGGCCGCATTTACCGCCCCTATGGAGGATATCGTGAATCTGAATGAATATTACACGCATTTTGGCGTGGACGAAAAAATCATACTGGAGGTCATGCAAACTGCGCTCGGCCGTGGGGGAGACTACTGCGACGTTTACTTTCAACACAACATAGCCAACACGGTTGGTTTGGAAGACAACGCCGTAAACAGGGCCTATGCGAACGTAGATTTTGGAGTCGGGATAAGGGTAGTTTCCGGCGATCAGACCGGATATTCGTTCACGGAGGAGATTACGCCCCAAGCCATGAAACTGGCCGCCGCCACCGCGGCAAATATAGCCAATCGAGCCAGGACGGTTGCACCGGCGGGATTGGAGCATAAGACCGTACCCAATTATTACCCCGTCAAGACCTTATGGAATGATGTTAAAATCGATAAAAAAATCCCCTACCTTCAGAATATCAACGACAAGGTCTTTTCTAAAGACACGAGAATCATCAAATCCCGTATCCGGTTCAGCGATTCCAGTTCATATGTATTAATTGCCAATTCTGAGGGTATGACGGTATGCGATTATCGGCCCATGACCTCGCTGAAAGTCTCCTGCACGGCGGAGCAAAATGCCCAGCGCGAAACCAACGGATACAGCCTCGCGGCCAGGCATGGAATAGAATTTTTCACTCCGGAGAATGTCGAGAAGCTGGCAGATGAATCGGTCAGACGCACTATCGATCTTTTCGAAGCGGTAAAACCGGAAGCCGGCGAAATGGAGGTGGTGCTTGCTCCCGGAAGCTCCGGCATTCTTCTTCATGAGGCCATCGGTCATGGAATGGAGGCCGATTTCAACCGCAAAAATATCTCGATCTTCGCCGATAAAATCGGCAAACCGGTGGCGCCGGAATTTGTCACCATCGTTGATAATGGTACGAATCTCAATGTCCGCGGCTCTCTTAACATCGACGATGAGGGGAACGACACTGAAGAGACTTATCTGGTACAGGACGGCATCCTGACCACTTATCTGCACGACAGAATCAGCGCCAAACATTACAAAGCAAGACACACGGGGAACGGCCGCCGGGAATCGTTCCGTTACGCGCCCATGCCCAGGATGAGAAATACCTATATGCTTCCGGGACCCCACACTCCTGAAGAAATCATTAAAAGCGTCAAAAAAGGCCTTTACGCCGAAACGTTCACTAACGGCCAGGTGTTTATCGGCGCGGGGGATTTCACTTTCTATGTGCAATCCGGCAACCTGATCGAGGATGGAAAATTAACCAGGCCGGTAAAGGATATAAATATAATCGGCAATGGCCCGGAGGTTCTGGCGAATATCGTAATGGTGGGTAACGACCTCAAGCTGGCTGAAGACGGCTGGACCTGCGGCAAGGACGGCCAGAGCGTTCCGGTATCGCAGGGCCTTCCAACCGTAAAAGTCTCCTCCATCACGGTTGGCGGCGTATCCTGATAACAATTATGGGAAAAGGTATTAACTATGGATAATAAAGAAAAACTCGAACTCGCCCGCTGGGCGGTTAAACAGGCGAAATCTCATGGCGCAGAGGAGGTTTCGGTCGACGTAGCGCAGAGCAGGGATATCGAAGTTGAATACCGTGACGGTCAGCTGGATAAGCTCAAAGAATCCACTCAAAACGCCCTGGATGTTTCGATTTACGACGACAATCGTTACTCCAGCCATGGCACTAACGACTTGCGTAAAGGATCCCTGGAAAAATTTATCTCCGAAGCGGTAGCCATGACCAAATTTCTCACCGATGATCCCTACCGTAAACTGCCCGATCCGAAATATTACGAAGGGCGGAAAGATATAGATTTGAAACTTTTCGATCCCGATTATAAAAAAGTCGATTCAGAGCAGCGCGTAAAGATCTCCAGGGATATAGAATCAATCGCCAGAAACAGCAGCGATAAAATCCTCTCCTGCACCGCCGGATATTCCGACAGTTTCTCGGAGTCGGTGAAAGTTAACAGCAACGGTTTCGAGGGCGAGTCCTCCAGGACCGCCTTCTCGGCCGGGGCCGAGGTCACTGTGGATGACGGCAAAGGCGGTCGGCCGTACGACTGGAACTACGCAACGGTACGGTATTTCAAGTATCTGCCGGATCTGGAATTTCTGGGCAAAGTGGCGGTGGAGCGCGCCCTGGATAAGATCGGGCAGGATAAAATGAAATCAGGTAAATACGATATGGTTGTGGAAAACAGATCCGCGGGGAGACTCTTCTATTCTCTTTTCAGCCCCATGAAGGCCAATTCCCTGCAGCAGAAAAGTTCATTTCTGGAAGGAAAGCTCGGTGAGAAAATAGCGTCGGATAAATTCACATTAATAGATGATCCCTTTATCATCAACGGACTGGGTTCGCGCCTGTATGACGGCGAGGGTATGGTCACCAGGAAACGGGTGAAAATTGATAAGGGAGTCTTAATCGAATACTTTATCGATAATTATTACGGCAACAAGCTGGGTATGGAGCCCAATTCCGGATCTACCACCAATATCACCATGGAACAGGGGACTAAAACCCTCGACGACCTCGTAAAAGGAATGACCAAGGGTATCCTGGTTACCGGATTCATCGGCGGCAATTCCAACTCAACCACCGGCGATTTCTCGATCGGGATCGTGGGGCTTTATGTCGAAAACGGCAGGATCGTCAGGCCGGTAAACGAAATGAATATATCCGGCAATATGAACGAATTCTGGAAACGGCTGGCGGAGGTCGGCAACGATCCCTATATCTATTCATCGTGGCGGCTTCCGAGCCTATATTTCACCGAGGTGCAGTTCAGCGGGATATAGGACCACCGCGTCGGGTTTGTGGAGAATTCAAACCCGACCTACGGCCTCAACCACCGGCGATTTCTCGATCGGGATCGTGGGGCTTTATGTCGAAAACGGCAAAATCGTAAAGCCCGTAAACGAGATGAACATATCCGGCAACATGAACGAGTTCTGGAAACGGCTGGCGGAGGTCGGCAACGATCCCTATGTCTATTCATCGTGGCGGTTTCCGAGCCTATATTTCACCGAGGTGCAGTTCAGCGGGATATAGGACCACCGCGTCGGGTTTGTGGAGAGCTCAAACCCGACCTACGGCCCCGTTTTTCCTCTGTCATGCCGGACTTGATCCGGCATTCATCGTCACCGGCCACCCTCATAGATTCCTGCTTCCGCAGGAATGACAAGAAGGTGTTATCCCTCATGATGGAGTCTCGCGACATCATGAGGGTCATTATAATAGCATCAGCGGTAGATACCGTCTTTCAAGTCAAGGGTAAATAATCGGGTTTGTAGGGGATTTTTCGTTTTAGTATGGCTTGTATCATTAGTAACAGTTTTTTCATAACGGCAACTAAGGCAAGTAGTTTGGGTTTACCGTTGTC
>CP070742.1:2827685-2830643 GCA_020348065.1 Candidatus Zixiibacteriota bacterium | reverse complement strand
TTGGCCTCCATCCCCCGATCGGTGGGGAAATAGAACCGCGATCCGATCAGCTCATCCGGCAGGCACTCCATGTAGGCGAAGGCGTCCTCGAAATCATGGGCGTACCGGTATCCCTGGCCGTAACCCCAGGCCTTCATATACGACGTCGGCGCGTTGCGGATCGTCATCGGAACCTGGTAGGCCGGCTTATCCTTCACCGTATCCTGCGTCTTCTTCAGCGCCATGTACGCCGAGTTCGATTTGGGCGCCAGAGCCAGGTAAATCACCGCCTGCACGATGGCCAGTTCTCCTTCCGGCGAACCCAGGGACAGATACGTATCCTTCGCCGCCAGCGCCAGCTGTATCGCCCTCGGATCGGCCAGACCCACGTCCTCCACCGCGAACCGGATTACCCTTCTCACGATATACCGTGGGTCCTCACCGGCGTCCAGCATGCGCGCCAGCCAATACAGCGACGCGTCCACGTCGGAGGCCCGCATCGATTTATGCAGCGCCGAGATCAGGTTGAAATGCTCCTCGCCCGATTTGTCGTAAAGAAGCGTCTTTCGCTGACTCGCCTCTATAACCAACTCCATATCGATATTTTTCTTCCCCGATTCCGATACCGTCTCGGCGCAGAATTCCAGGAGGTTCAGGCATTGACGGGCATCGCCGCCGGAAAGTTGTATAATCTGATGTAACGCGTCATCGGATATGGAAAGCCCCATTTCTCCCAACCCGTTCTCGTTATCTTCTAATGCACGATTCAGGATTGTTACCAGGTTATCCGGCGACAGCGGCTCCAGCATATAGACCCGGCATCTCGATAGAAGCGCGCCGATTACCTCGAAGGATGGATTTTCGGTGGTGGCCCCGATCAGCTTGATGGTCCCTTTTTCCACATGCGGAAGAAATGCGTCCTGCTGGGCTTTATTGAAGCGGTGGATCTCATCGATGAAAAGTATCATCCCGTCCTGCCCATAGGCTTTCGCCTCGGCTATGATATTTTTTATATCCCGGATACCCGATGTCACCGCCGAGAACGGCACGAACCGCGCTTTCGAGTTATTGGCGATAATACGGGCAATGGTGGTTTTGCCGGTGCCGGGCGGTCCCCACAGGATTATGGAGCCGATACGGTCCTCCTCGATTGCCTTTCGGAGTGGTGTTTTGGGTCCGAGAATTTTCTCCTGACCCACGAATCCATCCATCGCGGAAGGCCGTATCCTGTCTGCCAATGGAACTTTTGTTTCACCTTGAAAAAGGCCCATGGCTTAAGATAGCCGTATCGGTTTCAGCTGTCAACATGGTTCCGTTGCCCGATGGAACCGGAATTCCATAGTGAAAACCGCGCCTTTTTTCCATCATCTCAATATCCCGATGGGCAAACATGACAGACGAACAAATGCGCGATTTAAAGACAAATATTAGCCCTATTTTCCTGTCGTTCATGAAGTTAGCAATTGCCGCCGTCATGATTGCCATCGTGGTACATTCGAACCTTTGCGCGGGACGTGCATCTTATACCGCCATGACCGCCGCGTCCTATGATGACATCGTTTATTACGATAATCTCTATATAACCGCCAACCGCTGGGGTATCGAGATTTTCGAGATCGCAGACGACAGCGAATTGGTCTCTCTCTCGAAAACGCATACCAGGGGCCGGGCGGAATTCGTGGACGCCGTGGACGGCCTGGTGGCGGTCAGCAATCTGGATGGTTTTGTGGAGCTGTTTTATTTGAACGGAAAGATCTTAAGACCTGCCGGAAGTATCGATCCCGGCTGCCAGCCGGTTGGGTTGAAGATTATCGGCGATTATCTCTATGTCGGCGGGCTGGAAGTATCGTTGACGGTTTACGATATTTCCAATCCCCGCTTTCCCGAAGAAATAAACGAGATAGATTTCGAGGGTTATCCTCACGATTATATTATCAGAAACGATACGTTATTTATAGCCGCCTATCATGGCGGTGTGGTACTGCTTGATATTGAAAATCCGGCGCGCCCATCGTTTCTTCAACAGTACGATCTGGGAAGTTATGTTTACGGAATCGCCCTGGATGGTCCTTATATATATACCTGCGCCCACAGTTCCGGGCTGGTCATTCTTGATATGACCATGCAAGGCATGCCCCCCATAAGAGGGTATAATGGTCAATTCGGTTCGGCCAGGAAGGCGATTCTAACGGAAGAGGGTCTTCTGGTTCTGGATGGATTCGGGGGAATATCGATGGTCGACATATCATCTCCATCCCAACCTCAAATCCTCTGGGGAGAGCCTCTGGATTTTAACTGTTACGATTTTATTTTAAGTGATGATTTTCTTACCATAGCCAACTGGAATAACGGTTTCAGGCTTTACAGGGCCGATTTGAAATCAGGATTGGAATTTCTGGACGAAGAGATCAATTACTCCGTATGCAGGTCTGTCGCCGTATCGGAGGGACGTGTCTACGCCGGAAGCGGGACCGGCGGGCTTAATGTGTACGATCATGACCTCAATCCGATCGATTCGCGGGGACTCGCCGCCGGCGAGAACTGCCTGGAGGTGAAAACAGCAGCAGGTTACGGATTTTTATCCAACGGCGAACACGGGATTACCATAATTGATATCTCCAATCCCACCGATCTGAAATGGATCTCCTGTTACAGCTCCGGTGGATGGGTTAAATCGTCGGCCGTATCCGGTAACGTCCTGTTTCTGGCCAACTGGCAGGGGATTGTGGCGGTCGATATTACCGATATAAGCAATCCCTTTGAAATAAGTTTTATCGATACCGATTACGGCTCTTCAAAGACAGAATACAGAAATGACACTCTTTTCGTGGCCGGTTCGGGAGGACTCGATCTTTATGACGTCTCGAATCCCAACAGCATTTTATTAATAGACAATTTCAGGACCGGGGATCCGGCGGTGGGGCTTGAGATAGAAGGCGGAATCGCGATATTGTCATCGGGACTCGGCGGCGTCGATAT
>CP070742.1:2814084-2827585 GCA_020348065.1 Candidatus Zixiibacteriota bacterium | reverse complement strand
GGGACATCTACTTCGGACCCATCAAGTTGGCTCAATTTGACACCTACGAATTCCGATTGATTCACTTGCCGCGAAAAAGAAGAAAGACTAATGAACAGAAAAAAGAGTGAAAAATCAAAAAAAGTGTTACCCATGTGCTCGGTCTGAAGTGTAACCTATGTACCCGGTCGTACAACCCCATCGACACCCTTTGGTTCCCAAGCGGCGCTTGGGAACTGTAAAAGTTAGGCTCTTGCCGGACAGTTTGGGGAGATAAAAAGAGTGGCAGTCATCTGCCTCTTCGGTTAAGATGTTAATGTAAGTTAACGCAAAACCGAAAGGAGGCAAACATGACTGCCGAGGTCAAGATAGCACAAAATAAGCTCACATTGCTACAATTAGCTGAAAAAATCAGGAATGTTTCGGAGGCCTGTCGGCGTCGGGGGGTCTCGCGGAGCCAGTTTTACGAATACAAGCGGGCTTTCCAGGAGAAGGGATTCGAGGGATTGAAGGATCTGCCGCCGATCCCCAAGAGCTTCCCCAATGAGACGCCAGCCGAAGTGAAAAAGAAGGTTATCGATCTTTCTATCCGGCATCCGGCTTGGGGGTCGGTGAGGATCTCGGATCATCTTCAGTTAGAGGGGATTTCGGTCAGTTCCTCGACCGTTCGCAATCTGTGGCTCAAGGAGGGTCTGGAGACCAAATATACGCGGATTCTGAGGCTGGAAGGACAGACCCAGGGTAAAGAGGTGGAGCTGACAGAAGAGCAGATCAGGCTTCTGGAGAAGGCCAATCGCGACATCCCCACCGCCCGAGCCGCCCGGCCAATCGACACCCTGTGCTCGGCCACCAGATACGACGCCGCCTCGCGACGTTCCGGCGGCCTCAGAGCTTTGTTGATATTAGATCCTTCAAGGCGTCATTCTCAAGACTCAACTCGGCATACATCCGCTTGAGCTTGGCGTTCTCCGCTTCCAGCTCCCGAAGGCGGCGTACCTCCGATACCTGTAAGCCACCATACCTGGACTTCCAGTTGTAGTATGTCGCGTCGCTGATCCCGTACTTGCGACAAATCTCCGTTACTTTCATCCCGGCGTCGGCTTCCTTCAAAATACCGACAATCTGCGTTTCACTGAACCGTGACCGTTTCATAGAGTCCTCCTGGCTCCAATATGCCGAAAAACTCTAATTTTAAACAGTCTATTTTTACGGGAAGCCTGTGCAGGCCGGTGTTCCCCTTCTGGTGGTGAAGGAACTTCTCAGACACTCGGATATCCAGTCAACGATGGTTTATGCTCACCTTGCACCCGATTTACAGCGTAATGCGGTCGAAAAACTGCCATATTAAGTGTGCTTAAAGTGTGCTCATTTTGTGCTTATTCCCATTCTAAGTTGTTGATATATATTAAGGGTTAGCGGCGGTTTTTTATCCTATCGGTTACGCCACATAAAAAATGGATTGTAATTTCCATTATCGATGCCAACTACGGCTGGTTCCGCAAAATTACCTTTTGCGGAACCAGAGGAATCTTATTGTCAAAAATCCTTTCGCAGAAAACCTGTCTCATTAAGCTCCCCATTATCCAGCAAATCATAATTTTATAAGCTACAATTGCTTATTTTTACAATTGCCTTTGTGGGAAACGGTTAGGAGAGGATAAATTCCTCGTAATTAATTCACCAATGCCGAAAGATAAAAATGTTGTAGACATTTTCTTCTTTCCCGCGTATAATTCTAGTACGTTGTTCCGGCTGCAAAATCAGGTAAAAAATTTTTATAGCGATAATCAAGGAGGTCGTAATGCCATTTCTAAAAGATTATAATCTGCCCGTCATAATACCGGCCGTCATGATTTTAGCGACTGGTATCGGGATGTCGGTCGTACTGACTGCACAAACCCGAGATGATAAACCCGATTTCAATGTTAAGGTAATAGAATTCTACCCCAGGGGAGTAATTGACAGGCCCACCAACATATCCGTCAAATTTTCGAATGATCTTGTTCCCGATGACAGCTTAAACAAGCTTGTGGCGGATGTCCCCCTGAAATTCGACCCGTCGATCCCGGGATTGGCGCGTTGGATAGACAACGATGAACTTCGGTATTTTCCTGATTCCATGTTTCTGCCGTCGACCGAATACAAGGTCATTGCCATCAGCGACTGGACATATATCGACGGCAACCGGATCAATGATCGTACGGTGTTTAAATTCAGAACTCCCACATTTGTGGTCGAAAATGTAAGAACCGAAGTAATAAATGTGCCGGAGCAGCCCAACCAGAACAGGCTGCTTTTGCATATCAGTTTTAATTACGCGGTCGGTTACCGAGAACTGCTGGAGCATGTTAAGACAAATATGAAGGTCGACGGCAGACCGATTGAATTTGAAACGAGAGATATGGAACCGTCGCGGCGAATAACGCTGTTTTCGGAACCGTTCAAAGCGCAAGAAGTACACGGTAAATTCATTTTTACCATTACTGCCGGGTTGAATTGTATCGGCGGCAGAATTCCGCTGCAGGCCGATTTTAAAAGGGAGTACAACATACCGAAACCGAGCCCCCTGGTCATAAATAGCGTAACGCCTGAGGCGGCCGGTAAAAACGGCAGGATATCCATCTACCTATCCCAATCGATTGCTCTTAAAGACGTCGGGGAATATATAACCATTACTCCCGAAGTTGACATTACCACCGATCAAAGATATCGCATGATATATGTTTACGGCAATTTCAAACCGGGTGAGGTTTACACTATCGACATACGAAAAGGTTTGAGTTCGCTGAACGGGCAGATTCTCGAAAGGGATTTCTCAACCAAGATCGAGATGCCGAACCTGAAACCGTCTCTGAAATTCGCAGATGAAGGTTATTTCCTTTCGTCGGAAGGCAAAAAACTTATAGCCATCGAGACCATCAATATCAGCGAGATCAGCATCGAGGTGGAACAGGTATTTGTAAACAACATCGTTTATTATTTAAGCGATGAGGGACGACGTTCATATTACGGCGGACAGGGTAATGTCGGACGAAGGATTTTCTCAAGAGAATACTTTCTTCCGACCAGATTGAATGAACCGGAAAACTCAACTTTCGAGCTTGGCGAGATAGTCGGCGATTCGCTTCAGGGGATATATGTCGTTTCGGTAAGAATTAAGAATCAGCGCTGGAACTACACTCAGCGCCGGATTATGATTACCGACCTGGGGATTTCAGCACGCCTCTCGGATAATTATCTCATGGTCTGGTTGAATTCTTTATCGGGCATCGAGCCCGTCAACAAAACCAGGGTATCCCTTATAAGTTCCAATAACCAGGTATTATGCGACGATTATACCAATTCTGACGGAGTGGCGATCTTCGAAGATATCGGACCTGAACTGGAGGGTTTCGCGCCGTTCGTTATTACCGCGGCGAAAGGAAACGATCTGTCATACCTGAAAATCAGCGAATGCCTGCTCCCATCGGCGGAGTTCGATATCAAGGGGCGGCCGTTTTTGACGAAGGGTTATGAAGCATTTATCTATTCCGATCGCGGCGTATATCGTCCGGGTGAAACGGTTCGTCTTGTTAGCGTAGTTCGCGGGAGAAACGGCGCGTTGCCGGAGGATTTTCCTTATACGCTCGAGATCCTCGATCCCAGGGGACGGGAATTCCTTAAGATGAAACTTAATACAAAAGGCGAGGGGCTGGAATCGATTGACCTCGAAATCCCCTCGTTTGCCGGCACCGGCGCATACAACGCCTCGGCGAAAATCGGCGAAGACGTAATAGGCAGTTATATCTTTCAGGTCGAGGAATTCATGCCCGACCGCATTAAAACTACACTCACCACCGATAAGGAGAGGTACTCGTCCGGAGAAGAGATGACCATTACCGTTAACGGAACCTATCTATTCGGGGCCCCCTGTAACGGCAACCGCGTGAACGGGCGCATCGAGATAGAGCCGGAGATGTTCAAGTCAAAGGAATGGCCCGAGTATAGCTTTATCGCGGAACAAAGAAAATTCACCAATATCAAAACCGATCTGCCGTCGGCGGAACTCGACAAAGGCGGCAATCATATTTATAATTATTCGATTCCAGACAACCTCAATCCGCCGTCTGCTCTGCGCATGCTTCTCTCGACCACTGTCCTGGAAGGCGGCGGGCGCGGTGTCAGCGCCTATAAAGGTCTCCAGATATATCCTTACCCGGCGTACGTCGGTATAAAGAGCAATCAAAAAGGTTATGCTAAAACCGGCGAGGATGTTACTTATTCCGTTATTACAGTCGACGAAAGCGGCAATATCGTTCCTGACGATTCGCTCCGGGTTAAATTTTACCGGATTATCTACCATAACATAGTCAAAAAGGATAATCTGGGAATTTATCGATATGTCTCCGAGGAGGAAGAGCACATTATCGATTCCACTATAATAGCGGTGGCCGACAAACCGGCGAGGGTCACTTTCACTCCCATGGAATACGGTTCATACCGCGTGAAAGTTTTCGGGTCAAAAACCGGGCATTATACCTCAGCATCATTTTACGCTTCGGGCTGGGGTTACGCTCCCTGGTCAATGACCAATCCGGACCGGATAGAGCTGGAGCTGGATAAGGATAATTACAAACAGGGTGAAACCGCCACACTCCTGGTGAAGGCTCCATTCCCAGGTAAGCTCCTTCTGGATATTGAAAAGGATAAAGTGCTCGAATACAAGACGTACACTCTCGATAGCAACACGGCTGAAATAAAGCTGAAAGTCAAGGGGGAATATTCTCCCAACGTCTATATCACCGCTACATTGATCAAGTCGACAACATCGCTTGAGAGATTCTCTCCCCCCCGGGCATTCGGACTAATATCATTGAATTCCACAAGCGTCGGCAATATCCTCCGGCTAAATATCGATGCCCCGGATGAAATCAGGCCCAATGAGACTTTGACGGCAAAAATCAAGACAGAGCCAAACAGCAGACTGACTCTGGCCGCGGTGGATTATGGAATTATCCAGCTTACCGATTTTGAGACCCCCGATCCGTTCGAGTTCTTCTTCGGGAGGAGACGGCCGTCGTTAAGGGCTTACGATATATATTCTTTTATCTTTCCGGATATCGAAGCCGCCCAATCGATGTTGTCGGTCGCCGGCGACGCGGCGTTCAAGGAGATACGAAAGCGTCACATCAGTCCCCTTTTATCCAAAAGGGTAAAACCGGTCGCGCTATGGTCGGGCCTGGTTATCACCGACAGCGCAGGCAACGCCGCGGTAGATTTCGCCATTCCTCAGTATAACGGCAAGATCAGGTTGATGGCGGTCGCATTCAACGGTGAAAAATGCGGCTCTACGGCCAAGGATGTCACGGTCAAAGAAAATATCATCATCCAAGAAAGTTTACCCCGGTTTATGACATTCGGCGATACCACCATCGCCAAAGTCACGGTTTTCAACAACACCGGAAAAGACGGCGTAATCGATGTTAATATGAATGCCTCCGGAACGGCCCGTCTTATTTCCGACACAAGCGCCAGAATATTCATAGCCGACAATCGAAAGGAGACGGCCAATTTCACTGTCGTGGCCGACGATAAACCGGGAGAAGCGGTGTTCGAAATAGGCGCGTCAGGCGAAAGTTACACGGCTCATGTTAAAGTCGAACTGCCCAACCGGCCTCCCCAGCCGCTGACGACCCGTTTTGGTTCGGGCGTGGTGAAGCACGGAAATCCGGCCAGGTTCTCCATGCCTTCCGATTGGCTCGAAGGGACGAGCGAATACCAGCTGAGGGTCTCATCCACGCCGGCTTTGCGTTTTGCCAGGAGTATTCAGTATCTTTTAAGCTATCCTCACGGTTGTGTCGAACAGACCACCTCGAAGGTATTTCCCTTGCTTTATTTTAACGATATAGCCAGAGTAGCCGAGCCGGCAATTTTCGGCGGCAAGGGTCCGGAATATTTCATCGCCGAAGGTATCATAAAATTGAGCGGTATGCATAACGCCGACGGCAGCTTCAGCTACTGGCCCGGACGTCCCGATTCACGTTATCCCTGGGGAAGCATTTACGCATCCCATTTTCTGGTGGAGGCCAGAAAGGCCGGCTATTACGTAAACGACAATGTGTATAATGGTATGCTGAAATGCCTGAAAAGAGTCGCCAATGATGCCTCGCTGGAAAACAACCGCGGCGTTCTGAGGATTTATGCCGCTTACGTCCTGGCGCTGGCAGGCGAGCTCGATAACGCCACACTCGAGGGTCTCAAGTTTCTCAATCTCCAGAAGCTGCCGCTCTATTCGAAATTCCAATATGCCGGGGCTATCGCTATGAAAAGGGGACCGGATGAGGCTTTATGGTTGCTCCCCGTGGAAGTTCATCCCCAAAACTATGAACCTGAGACAGGCGGATTTTTCAATTCGTCGGTCAGGGCCAATGCCATTCTGCTGGAGATCCTGAGCGAAATTACACCGGAGAATCCCTCGATACCTGTTTTAATAGACGCTATTACCGAGGATCTAACGCTAAACCGCTGGTACACCACCCAGGGTACCGCCTGGGGTCTCATGGCGATCGGCAAATATCTGAGGAGTCAGGAAACTCCCGACTATAACGGGACAATAACGGTAAACGGCAAACGTTACAAAAAATTCGAAGTTGAGGAGTTGAAATTCAAAGATCCCGAACTCGCTAACGGCCAAATCGAGATTTCCATAAATGGCACGGGAAACTGTTATTACTACTGGCAGGCAAGCGGAGTTCCATCTACCGGCCTGATCGAGGAATACGATAAAAGACTGAAAACGCGACGGGAATATCTCACCGACGACAACCAACCTCTTGATCCAAATCGGATTAATCTCGGCGATCAGATTAAGGTAAAATTAACCGCGGAAGCGCTCGACAAAGACCTGGAAAACGTCATAATCAACGACCTTCTTCCGACCTGCCTCGAGATTGAAAACCCGCGCCTGGAAACAAGCGAAAGAGGAGCTCGGAATGGGCCGCAATCATCCCCCGCCGACTATATGGATATTCGCGACGACAGACTATTGCTTTTTACGAGTTTAAAAAAGGGCAGCTTATTCAATTATTTTTACACTGCCAGGGTGATCGCCGCGGGCGATTTTCTTCTGCCGCCCGTTTCCGGGGAGTGCATGTATGATCCGACAATCAGGAGCGCGGGCTCGTCCGGGAAAATTTCGGTTAGCGATATTAGGTGATCGAAAATGCAGATTTTACGGATAATTAAAAAACACAGACTCAAAATAGCAATTACGCTTGCAGCCCTGGTGCTTACCGGATATCTGGCGGATCGGGTTTTCTTCCCGCTTCCGAAAAACCTGCTCAGAAAACCTCCGTCCGCTTTTGTATACAGCAGAAATCATCAGCTAATGGGTTGCTTTATATCATCCGATGAATACTGGCGAAAACCGATCATGCTCGAAGATATTTCTCCGCTTCTGATAAACAGCGTTTTAGCCTGCGAGGATCGATGGTTTTATTACCACCCTGGTTTCAATATCGTCTCTTTAATATTGGCGGCGATCGATAACGTCAAGGCTGGCAGGATCGTGAGGGGTGGTTCCACCATAACAATGCAGATCGCCAGAATGATGGAGCCGAAACCCAGAATCCTGAAATCGAAAATAATTGAAATATTCAGGGCGATACAGCTTGAGCTCCGTTATTCCAAAAAGGAACTTCTGGAAATTTATTTCAATCTCGCTCCTTACGGCGGAAATATCGAGGGTGTGGGCGCGGCGTCGTTTTTCTATTACGGCAAATCTCCCCTGGAACTGACCCCCTCACAGTCTGCGCTGCTGGCCGTCTTGCCAAGATCGCCGGAAGAACTCAGGCCGGATAAGAATTTCCAGAGATGTATTGACGCTCGAAAGAGAGTTTTAAATGTAATGTTAAACAAGGGTTTGATCGATGAACGAGAATACAGCAACGCATTAATAGAGAAAATATTCGTGGATCGAACCGGTTGTCCGACAACGGCTCCCCATATTTGCAGGGAGTTGGCGCTTGCGAACGCTGATCGCGGTGAAATTATCTCCACCATCGATCCGGACATACAGACGGTTTGTGAAAAATTATTAAACAGGCGCGCTCGTTATCTGGCACAAAAAGATATACATAACGCCTCTGTCGTGGTGATGGACAACGCAACGGGCGAGGTCCTTGCCCTGGTCGGTTCTATTGATTTTACCGATGACATGCACTCGGGCCAAGTAAACGGCGCTCTTGCGCCCCGTTCGCCCGGCTCCACGCTAAAACCGTTCGCATACGCCCTGGCGCTGGATAAAGGTCTTATATCGCCCAAAATGTATCTGGAGGATCTTCCGGTTTACTATTCCGGATATTCTCCGCAGAATTATGACGATAAATATCGCGCGGTCGTCTCCGCTACCGACGCCCTGCGGCTTTCGCTTAATGTACCTGCTGTAAATATGACGGCAAAAACCGGCCTGAAAGAATTTTTCGATCTTCTGCGTAAAGGGGGCATATCGACTATCAAAGGCAAATATTGCGATTACGGGTTACCCCTGGTTCTCGGTTCATGCGAGGTCAATTTACTCGAACTGACTAATATCTATCGAGCGCTGGCAAACGACGGAATTTTCGCTCCTTACAAGCTGCTTACGGACCAACAAATAACCTCATGCGATACATTATTCTCCGAGGATTCATCGTACATAATTGCCGAGATATTATCGGATCTCGCCCGACCGGAATTTCCCTCAAGCTGGGAGTTTGCCGAGAATATCCCGAAAATCGCATGGAAAACAGGCACCTCTTACGGGCGCAAAGATGCCTGGTCTATCGGATTCAATCCCAGATATACTATTGGGGTCTGGGTGGGCAATTTTTCAGCCCGGCCGTCGCCGGAACTGGTAGGGGTCGAGGCCGCGGCTCCGATACTATTCGAAATATTCTCCGCCATTTCGTCAAAAACCGAAGGAGGTTGGTTTTCGAGGCCTGAAAGCGTCGGGATCAGAGACGTCTGCGGCGTAAGCGGGCTTGTGCCCGGCCCTTACTGCGAATCGATGGTCGAAGAATTTTATCTTCCCGGGATATCGTCGTCGAAACGATGCGATATCCATAAGGAAATCCTGGTCGATAAAAACACCGGAAATCAACTTTGCCGTTACTGTCTTAAGGGAAAGAGTTATAAATGTGACACTCTGGCGGGTTGGCCAGCCGAAATCGCCACCTGGCTGAACAAGACCGGGAGTCTTGTTCAAAATATCCCTACTCACAATCCTTATTGTCGGGGCACTTCCTTCGGGGATCGCCCGATAATTAATTCGCCCCGGGATGACGTCGACTATATCATCAGGGAATATCTCCCCCCGGATCTGCAATGTATTTCGCTGGACGCTTCTTCGGCGTCTGGCACAAGACAAGTCTACTGGTTTATAGACGGTTATCTACATTGTACCCTTGAGCCAGGTCAAAAGGCGTTCTATATTCCTGCGCCAGGCAACCATAGCATCGTTTGCAGTGACGATCAAGGAAGGTCAAGTTCTGTTACAATAAAAATTAGTAAATAATATGGCGTGCATATCTATAAAGCCGGATTAATCAAAATAAAACAAAAAATCAGTAGTTACTTTTTGGTTCCGCAAATATCCGATTTGTGGAATCAGAGAGTCCTTCACTTCGCCACTAAATGACACGCTTAGTGGTAATGCATTTTACAGTTGATTTCCAGCAGAAATTTCAATTACTTCAATATATAAGATCTTCAATTGCTTTTCTTTGCTGATCCGGATCAAGATAAGCATAAATCATTGTAGATTGAATGTCGCTATGTCGAAGGAGTTCTTTGACCACCAATATAGGCGTGCCATTCTGTACAAGGCGGCCTGCAAATGTATGCCTGCAATCATGCAGTCCGGCATTCTCAACTCCCGCCTTTTTAGCCAGATAGCTGAAATGCTTCGATAAAGAATGAGTTGGATCAAGCCAATTAGGCCGGTGATATTTATGAAAGACGTATTGCAAATCATCTAAGTCTTTAGTTCTCGGGTAGGTAGCTTCTAGGATTCTTAAAAGCTTTGAATTAATCGGGACGGTGGCAGACTTTCTATTTTTCGGGGTAAAATCACCGTGGGGCCTGATATGTATCAGCCGTTGCTTTAAATCAATGTCTTTCCACCTAAGAAAGTATAGTTCGCTGCGCCTCATACCAGCATACAAAGCAAGGTCCAACAGCAATTTCATGTCTCTATCAGCGTGGGCATACAAACGCTCAATTTCCTCTTTTGTGAAAAATCTGACTTTCTTGGGAATCTTGAGCGGTTTGCAGTTCTTGATAGGATTATTCTCAATAAGCCCCCATTCAACTCCCTTATTCAGCATCGACTTTAGCAGATTAAGGAAGTTATTATACGAACGAGCGTTGTGATCTATAAGAATGAACGCCTGAAATAGCTGAATTTCACCTGGCGTAATTTCCTTCAAATTCCTAATGCCTTTACGTGCAAAATAATTTTGGATTTGCTTAATTCGATAATTGTCTGACAAATGCGTAGCAGCAGAT
The DNA here is from genome assembly GCA_020348065.1 of Candidatus Zixiibacteriota bacterium. GTDB lineage: Bacteria > Zixibacteria > MSB-5A5 > UBA10806 > UBA10806. The sequence goes on along the minus strand of CP070742.1, from coordinate 2,817,082 downwards.
TTGGTTGCGTTAGAGAATTCTGTATAGCGCCGGAAAAACTCACCAATACCCGTATGAACCGGCTTTTCCCCCAACGGATACTGTTCACCTTTAAAGAGTTGTAGCTCAATCTCCTTCAGTTTGATTTCGGCCAATTTTTTATTCGTAGTTCCAGTTGATTTTTTTATCTGCCGACCATTATGCCTAAAATTGATGTACCAGTTACCTCCCGGCTTTATTTGGAATAGTGTTGCCATACCTCCAATCTATGCCAAAAGAGCAAAATATACAAATCAATTTTGGATTATTTTTGGATTATTCCCGTTGTAAGTTATTGATATATATTAAGGATTATTGATCCATTTAATGGGTCGTAAGTCCTTATAAATCAATGCTATCTGTTTGAAAATTATTGACTTGGGTTATCCAAAAAAACATCTGGGGGACAGGGATTCGAACCCCGATACTACGGTCCAGAGCCGCATGTCCTGCCATTGGACGATCCCCCAAAACAAAAGAATGTCTTTTGATAAGCTGCGCAACTTAAAGGGGGGGATTACGCTACGACAGGCCTTCAAAAGACAATCACTCTTTATATACGAAATCCTCCGCAAATGTCAAGCATTTTTATCAATTTTTCCGATAAAATCTATGGCCCTCGTAAGCCTCTTCATACATTCTTGCTGTCCAAAAAGTTCCATGAGGTCAAACAATGACGGCCCTTTGGTGGTTCCCGTCAGCGCCAGCCGCGTGGGATGAATCAATGCCGCTGGCTTTATCCCCAATCCCTCAGAAAGCCCCCTTAAAGAGGTCTCAAGATTAACCACATCAAACCTTTCGAGGGAGCCGATTATCTCCAGCCATCGTTTAAGATATCCCGCGCTCTCCGGCCCGAAATACTTCAGCGCCCCTTTTTCCTCGTAATCGAATTTATCCACAAAGAAATAACGCCCCTGCTCCGCAAAATCGGTCAAAAGCTTACAGCGCTCCTTCATGGCGGACACAAACTTCAGCATCCACTCCCAGCGGCTATTGATCCAGAGATGAGTAGTAAGCCCGGCTTCTATCAAAAACGGCCTTATCAAATCAATAAGTCTGTTGTTGTCACAGGCCCGAATATATTCTCCGTTCATCCAGTTCAGCTTCTCCATATCCAGGATGGCGTTGGACGGGTTGATCCGATCCAGTGAGAACGATTCAATCATCTCATCCACGGTCATAATCTCTCTATCGTCCCCCGGCGACCATCCCAGAAGGGCGATAAAATTAACCACCGCCTCCTTCATGTAGCCCATTTTCTCGTAATCGGTTATTCCCGCGGCCCCGTCCCGCTTGGACATCTTGGAGCGATCCTTGCCCAGTATCAGCGGAATATGAGCGAAACGCGGCGGCTCCAGCGACAGGGCTTTATAAATCAGGATCTGCTTGTAAGTGTTGGTGATGTGGTCGTTGCCCCTGATAACATGAGAGATGCCCATCTCGTGATCGTCCACAACCACCGCCAGATTATAGACCGCGCGGCCGTCGGAACGGGCGATTATGAAATCGTCGATCTCGCTGTTATCCCGCGATGTCTCCCCTACAATCAGATCATTGAAAACAGTCTTTCCTTCGGGAATTAATATTCTTACAGCAAAAGGTTCACCCGAATCGAGTAGTTTTTCCTTTTTATCATCCGGTAGATTCAGACAGTGCCTGTCATACCGGGAAGTGATTTTCTTCTTTCTCGCTTCTTCCTGCTTCTGTTTCAAAACCTCCGGTTTACACCAGCATCTATAGGCATTGCTCGATTCGAGCAGCTTCTCAACATATTTATTATATACATCCAGCCTTTTAGACTGGAAAATCGGTTCCTCGTCCCAATCCAATCCCAGCCATTTAAGTGAATTAAATATGACATCGATCATCTCTTTGGAGGATCGGGATTCGTCCGTGTCTTCAACGCGCAGCAGAAATTTTCCGCCCCGGTTTCTTGCGAATAGCCAGTTAAAGAGGGCAGCCCGTGCGGTGCCGATATGAAGCCGTCCCGAGGGCGACGGTGCTATTCTGACTCTTACATTATTCATCCTATCTTCTCATGCGGCAAATTTATAACCTATTCAGGAAATGGCACTTTGTCAATCATTATGAAGTCGACAGATAAGACTATAAAAGGAAAATTCCTTGTTTTCGGCTTTATTTTGTATATAATAAAAGCGTGAGATCAGGAGGGATTTTCCCGGTTCCGGGAAAAAATTACGATTTTCTTCGAATATAGAAATTCCTGTAGTAAAGGAGATCCAAGATGATAAAAGCCCTTTCAAGCCAGCTTAAAGAGCTGGCAAAAAGCGATGAGGAAAACTTCAGGGCGGCTGTCAAGAATCGGCTGGATGGCAAGACCACCGAGGAACAAATCAGCGCCTTGAAGGAATTCATATTTCTGCTTCCCCCCACCCTGAAAATCCTCAACAGCTACTGGGATGACCCCAGAACCCCGCAGGAAGTTAAAAAGCTGAGCGGTATTCTGATCGCCTATATCATCCGACGGGATGATCTTCTTTCCGATGAGCACCTGGGCCTGTTTGGTTATCTCGATGATTCCTACATTGTGGTCTCGGCGTTTCTGAAAATCCAGGAAATGATTCTTCGCGACTGGCAGGATAAAAGCCCCGAAGAAATAGAACTTACCGAACGGGCACGCAAGCTGATCGTCGCGCCCAGGATCGTAATTCCGGATGAGACAACCGGAATAGACGAGGTGATGGAGCTTTACGTCAGAGGCCATATCACCAGCTTCGAGGATTATCTCACCTCCAGGAAAAAGGCTTCATTATAATTACCTACCGAGTTTGAGGGGATCGAATAGCACACTAATAACAAAGGAGTGGTCATGTGGAGATGCAGTCAGTGCGGATATATTCATGACGGCGACGACTCGCCGGATAAATGCCCCAAATGCGGGGCGCCCAAAGAAAAGTTCGAAAAATTAGTAGGGGAAGCTGACGAGATGGTGGACCGATCCAGGTATACCAATTCCCTG
>CP070742.1:2805424-2813984 GCA_020348065.1 Candidatus Zixiibacteriota bacterium | reverse complement strand
CCAAATATACCTCATCCCAGAGGCCCAGCGTTGAATCGGCGAAATAGGAATGCGCCGGCAACGTATCCAATGGATCATCCTCTATACCTGGATATCTGAATGTGATTACTGAATCATTTGAAGACAGGGGGAAATGCATAAAAGCTACCGTATCTCTATCATTGTTCGGCGGCGTCCCGCCCCAAAGCGGGATTTCGATTATTGATCCAATATTTACGTCAATGGGTGAGCCATCGCGGCTTCCGACAATAGTAAATGATTCGGTTACAAAAACAATTCCTCCGTAGGTGGTGTCATTCTGGGAATTTTCGTCGCCGGAGAGGGTAGAATAAACGATCATATCGTATTCATAGAAATTCGACAGGCCCGCGTATGAATTAATAATTGAGAACCGTTTTGATCCACTTACGGTATCTATCGCTCCGGGCCCGAAGTTATTTATTTCCACCGTATCGGCAAAAGACGCATTCGTAGAATCGGCTATATAGATTTCGAAGATCACGTCAAATGATTCGACGGACGTACCGTAATTATTCACCTCGAACGTGATCGGGTGATGCTTGAATATATTCGTCGTTTCGGGCGGGCTGATAATGGCCGATACGCCGACGTCGTGGTCAAATTGAGCCGAGGCCACCGCGCTTAACACGAAAATCATAATTAAAATATAAACGCTTTTCATGATTCCTCCAGGTTAATAACAACGCTATTATGTTTTCAATACGATGATGCTATTCAGTTTTGCATCAAGAATAAAATAATTATGACGTCTCTTGTCAATAATAATCTAGTTAGATGTTAACCATCATTTACAAAATCAACGTAATCCTTGATCTATCGTTCCCCAATTATTATCTAACGTCAATATCTTTTTTATGCAAACTGAACGAAAGGGTAGGAATGTCTGAGCAGAAAATTTTGAAAGCCCCGTCCTGGGATCTGGAATCGATCTTTCCCGGCGGTTCGAAATCGAGTGAATACGCCGATTTCAGAAAAAAGATCGCGAAGGACCTGGAAAAGGCGAAAAAGGCTCTGGAAAAACTTCCGGGTAATTTAAAAGGGGACGGTGCAGAAAAATGGGCGGCCTGGATACTGGAGATGCAAAGGATATACGAGCGTATTCACCTTTCGAGCGCCCTGGCGGGATGCCTGGTATGTCAGGATGTCAACGACAGCCTGGCGCAGAAGATCGATGTCGAGGTTGATGAGATGGGATCGAAATGGGGCATGATGTGGACATCGCTGGAATCGTTCGCTAAAAAAAGTCCTACTGGAGACTGGAAAAAATTCGTCGCGCGAAAAGATATGAAGCCGATCGGTTTTCCATTAAACGAGACCCGCGAGCACGCCCGCTTGAAAATGCCGGAGGATCTGGAGAAACTGGCGCTGGAGCTGGGAGTTAACGGCTACCACGCCTGGAATAAACTTTACGACAAGATGGCCGGCGATTATCGCGTGGAAATTGAGGAAGACGGCGAGAAGAAGATCATATCGCTGGGTCAGAATTCCGCCAGAATGTCGAATCCTGACAGGGCGATTCGCAAGGACGCATTTGAAAATTTGGAGAAAGCCTGGGATCAGATGGCGAATCTGGCCTCAATGGCGCTCGATTTCCAGGCCGGTTTCAGGCTCGCTTTATACAAAAACCGCAACTGGGATTCGCCCCTGTTCGAGGCGCTTCTAAACGCCCGCATGAAGCAGGAGACCCTCGATTCCATGTGGTCGGCCATTGTCAAGGGCAGAGATAAGCTGAAGGATTATATAAACGCCAAAAAGAAACTTCTGGGAATAGATAAATTCTGCTGGTACGACCAGTCCGCGCCGGTCGGGAAATCCGACAGGAAAATACCTTACAATGAAGCGGCCGATTTTATCGTCAAACACCTTGCCGGATTTTCCAGGGAGATGAGCGATTTCAGCAGAAAGGCCATCGATAAAAAATGGATCGAGGCCGAGGATAGAAGCGGCAAGGCGGCCGGCGGCTGGTGTTCGAGAATACCTATCAGGAAGGAATCAAGAATATTTATGACCTATACCGGCACTTTTAATGATCTCGGTACCCTGGCACACGAGCTGGGGCACGCCTATCATGGTTTCGTGCTCAAGGATGAACCGGCGTTCGCTCAAAGCTATCCTATGACCCTGGCCGAAACGGCATCGATCTTTAATGAACTCCGGGTTACCGATGCCGCACTCGAGGAGTCCGATGACAGGGACGAAAAACTGATGCTGGTCGATCAAAATCTTCAGAACGTTTTCACCTTCTATTGCAATATCTACGCCCGCTACCTTTTCGATAGAAAATTCTACGAGGAAAGAAAAAGCGGAATGGTCGGCAAAGAAAGATTGAATGAAATAATGCTGGATGCCCAAAAGGAAGCATTTTTCGGCATTCTGGATGAGAAAGAGGGGTATCACCCCCTGTTCTGGGCGTCAAAGCTTCATTTCTTCCTGACCGGCCAGCCGTTTTATAATTACCCTTACACTTTTGGATATTTATTCGCCAGCGGCGTTTACGATCGGGCGGTTAAGGAAGGACCGGTATTCGCCAAAGACTACCGTGCCCTGCTGGCCGATACGGGCAAGATGAAAACCGAGGATGTGGCCCGGAAACACCTCGGTGTCGATCTTACTAAAGAGGATTTCTGGGCGGACGCGGTAAAAAGATCGCTTCTGGATGTTGATAAATTCCTGGAACTGGCAACGAAATAAGCTGCAGACGATTATAGTCTGCCGCTTCGTTCGAACATTTCGCCCAGGATCGGTTTTTTCATGTGGCTGTAAACGGCGTCACCGAAACGCCTGACGAATTCCATCTCGTCGGGCTTGAGCGGGCCTTCGGATAAGACCTTTATATTCGATTCGAGTTCTTCAGTACTTCCCGCTGACATCAAAACTGCGCTTACCCTCGGATGGCTTAGGGAGAACCGGTATAAATCGCCCGGCCGGGGAATATCACCCTCCCAGCCGTCAGGTCTCTGGAGAAGCTTGCCCCATCTTGTAGTCGTGTAGGTTATGACTACAGGCAGATTCTCGGGATCGAGCCTGTTTAGAAAATCCCCTTCCAGACCCCTGTGGGCGGCGTTATACCGAAGCATGAACAGATCGAGTATGTTTTTCCGATAGATCTTATAAGCCAGCGTTCTGCGATGAGCCGAGAGGCCGATATTACCGCAAAGCCCCTTTTCTCTCCAATCTATCATTTCATCAATAATCGACTGCCTGACCCGGAACTCGCTCCGAACCCAACCGAGAGTGAACCCGGATATTTTTTCAAGCTTTAAGATTTTCAGTCTTTTGAAAAGCGCCTTGCGAATTTGTCTGGGACCTCCGAAACCGCAGGTGCCGTAAATGAAAAGCCGGGAGCGTTCCTCATCCGTTAATTCCAGAAGCGCCCCGGTCATATTCTTGAACATGGGGTCCCAGAAAAACAGGTTCATACCGAGCTCGATCCCCTTGCGATAAGCCTCGATAGGGGGCTCGTTTCTGCCGAAAGTGGAACCGGCAAGCCCCACGGGATAAACCATCGTCTTCGCCTGTCCGAGAGGCCGCAGGTCGAAACCGGGCGGAGATGATCTTAAGTCATTTGCCATTTTCGGTATCTCTTATATTTCCGGTTCCTTCAGTCCGAACTGCGACCATTCTTCCTTAGACGGCCCGTAGAGCCCCGGCACTTTTAATCCCGCCAGCCGCATCAGAACCGTCATCTGCCCGCGATGATGAATTTCATGATCGATCAAGATCCTGAGGGTCATTCCCCGTTTCCATTTCTCGCCGTACAGGTCATCCTCCACCTGTAATGATTCATCGCTCCATTTTTCGGAAACCTGTTTTTTCAATGATAAGGCGGCGATATCATATGCTCTTCTGATTTCCTCCGCCGTATCGGGAACGGGTTCGCTTTCTTTCGGGCCTTCGGGATTTAATCCCGTTTTTCCAAGCATCTCGGGAATGGTCTGAGCGATATGCCAGGCAATCCGTCCCGGTGAGCGATGATTTTTTACGAGTTCCTTTTTTATCGATTCGTCTGTTAATTCGTTAAGTATTTTCCTGGTATTATCCGATTCTTTCTGCCAGATTGTTGTAAATTGATCGATTGATGTTATCATCGAACGCTCCTGTCATATTAGTTTCAATCCACGAGAAAATGCGGATTTTATATCATATAATCAAGACAATATTTTTAAATGTATTTTATAAATCGGATAGAATACGCAAATAAAAAAGCAGAATTATGCTCCGATACCGGCGTAGAGCTGGTAAAAGCCGGTCAATTCCAGCTTGCCCTTTATATCCAGGGTAAGTTCGAGGATATCGCCAGGTCGGAGTTTATCCGACGATGACGCGCATTTGGATACAAAAAGATTGGCCCAGTACGCGAATCCCTTGAGAAGATCGTCTCCCTTGTGGGGCGGATATCCTTTAATCAGACTTGCCACCCCGTTGTTATCGACGGTAATGGTCGACATAAATCGATAGTTTTCCACCAGCTCGTCTTTGGAATTCCTTAGATGTTTCGTTACGAGATAAGCGCCGATCTTTCTTTGTGCGTTGTAAGCGATAATATTAATGGCCTTTAAGAGGAGATCAAAACTGACCTCTTTCGGATCGGTCCTTGAAATTGCATTGTCGGCGAGCTCTCCTCTGGAAAATCGCCGGCATAAAGCGGGTATGGCCTCCTTGCATATTGTCCCGAGAGCGTCAAAGCTCATATCTTTGCGACCGAGAATAAGCACTACGGCCTCGCCCCTGTCATATACTCTCGCTTTACCGTTCTCGAAAAACATATCGATAATCATAGTACGCTCGCAGGCTTGCGCGAGATTGAGGGTGGGAATCGCGATTTCCTTTACCGCATCGGCCTCATAGTTGGCCGGAAGAAGCTGGTATGTTAGCGCTCTTTTTTTGTCTATTGCTATAGTACCCCAGACCCCGGGAACCGACCTGATATTTGATAGAATCTTATTCATTGGCTTTCGATTTCCGTAATGATCGAGCCGATATCGGCGTCATTTTTCAGGGTTACCAGATGACCGTGCTCTTCCATCCTGTCCAGCACGAATTTTCCCTGATCGCTTATTATGGCGGCTATCTTCAATGCCCCGACGCGGGACGTGGCGGTAATAGCATCGCCGATCTGCATAATTAATCTCGCCTGCTGGTATACCATGGGAGGATTCTCACCATTCAATTTTTCCTCAACGTTGGCCACATATGCAATACCGGGGATAACTCCCAGCCTATCGGACCTCGAAATTTTAATCGATTTGGTTTGCCTGATAAAATCGTTGCTGTTGACTATTATTTTTCTGGCGATAGATTCATGCTGCGCTACTATGGCGGCTTCTGTCTCCTTGAAATCCTCGTCAGTTTCGATTTCCAAGGGATAAGAATGCTCTACCTTATGAATTACCTGGCCGTCCAGCGAGACGGTCGTGACGATAGCCCGCTTGGGATTGATCTTAAATTCCGTCTGTAAAATAAATTTCTTATCCTGCGCCTTTACAGACGAGGTCCTTCCGGGCGGTAAACCTGGCATACAAATCCTCCTTCCCTCTATATCGGCAAAATCTCTTTAGAGAATTAGCAGCAAGGTCAACAAATGTTAATTATATATTACTATGAAAAGGTTCTTCACGCTTAATTAACGAATCAAAAGCCTGTAAATCAGCCAGAGGATAACCAGGCTTTTTATCACAATTATAGTCCACATAACGACCAGACGTTTAAATTTTGGCCTGAGCGGTTTGATATTATAAAGAGGGGAAACCGATTCCGGGGTGATATCTTTACCGGAAAGGCATTTTTCAATAATGGACCCCACTTCATCGATTAAAACATCTATGGAAGCTTCGGCAAATTCGCGGCTGGCTCTGGAGGGTGAACCGAAATAGCCGGGGTTTGATCCGGAAGCCCCCTTTGTCTTCTCGTTATCGGGTAATGACTTATATCGATCATCCACAAAATCGGGCTTCAACCTCAACATCATTGATGTTTCCCACCAGCCTCCATGAATATCCTTTTTCAACAATACTTTTTCATTCTCAGTCAGAGGATGAGACAGCTTATTTGAGATCTTATCAATGAATTCCCCTTTTAGAAACCTTATTGCCAACGCTCCCGAAAGATTGTGCATCTGAATTTTATGTTTTTTTGAAACCTTTACGCAGGCGGATTCCAGGGCGACAATATCTTTCGGCGAACCATGCCCGGACAATAGGAATACATATTTAAATCCCCAGAGTGCGAGCGAATTTCCGATACCGGTAACCATATCATAAAACGTCCCGCTCTCGACTCTTATGGATCCCGATTGCCTGTAGAGCTGGGTTCCCAGAGGAATTCCGGGATAAATCAGGGCGTCGAAATCCGGTCTTTTATGGGTAGTCAATTCGGCGGCCTTATCCGCGAAATAAAGAGCATCGAAGTAATCGACCCCGAGCGGCAGATGCGGCCCGTGACCCTCAATCGGCGAAACCGCCAGAAATACCGCCGTCTTATACTTATCCAATTCTGCTATTGCCGGAGAGTTTAGCTCCTCGAATCTTAAAATCCTGCCGGACATGCGCCAAGACTATAAAATCGCATTCCTTCAGTCAAGAATATAAATCATTGATATACTATCCAAATCGTAATTGACATAAGGCCCGGAGAGGATTAAAATTCTCCGGATGCTGTTTAGAACCAGGATATTCGGGGTCATATTTATCGTGGGCATGCTGCCCGCGGTTATACTGTTGTCGGTTTCCGCGTATCTTCTGAACTCAACTCTGGATAGGGTGGGGGCATCGGGTCTGGAATCCAGCGTCGAGGCGGCCAGATCGATGGTAGACGATACCGAATCCAAATTGGGGGAGATGCTGGCGGATTTCCTGTCGGATAAGATCCCATGGAGCGACGGAGAAGATCTTGATAGCTGGCGTGATTCAAAAAAACTGGATTTAGTATATAGAAAATCGGACGGCTCTTTAAACCGGTCGGTATCAGATACCCTTGAGATAGACGAGCGATTTTTTGAAGATCTGCCAATTATTTCCGGCCTTCAACATTTGGAAATTGATGGAAATCCCGTTCTGATAATTTCACGCGCCGATTCGGGTATTATTGAGGGCTGTGGTTTATTAATGCCTGAAGGATACGCTGATAAGGGACGGCGGTTATCGAATGCTGTTTCGGCAACGGCAAGCCTCTCTATATATAAGGATTTTTCCGTTCAGCTTATATCCGCTGTTACCGGTGCAAGCCTGATATTTATTTTGATCGCGGGTTTTATACTTTCGAGATTAATAAGCCGGCGGCTGGTTAAGCCTCTGGAAAAACTTGCGGCGGGAGCCGGAAAACTGGGAGCCGGCGATCTCGATTATCGTGTGGATATATCGGGAAATGATGAATTCGCCGGATTAGCCGAGTCTTTCAACAAAATGGCCTCGGAAATCTCCGAGAATCAGAAAAAGCTGATTCAGACCGAGAGGCTCGCCGCCTGGCGCGAGGTGGCGCGGCGAATCGCTCATGAGATAAAAAATCCCCTGACTCCTATAACGGTGGAGTTGTATCGTCTGAAAGGGATGCTGGCGGAGAGCGGCGGAGACGCGAGCGAAATAACAAAAGCGCTGGACTCCATAAATAGCCAGATAAAGGCTCTACAGGAACTGGCGGGCCATTTTTCCACTTTCGCGAAGGAACCGGAACTTCGAAAACAAAAATGCTCGGTCGCGGATACCCTTACCCGGACGATTGGTCTTTACAGCAATCTTGAAAATGTATCAATTACAAATTCAATTCCCGAAAACCTGTCAACCGTAGAAATGGACCCGCAGATGATGAGCAGGGTATTCGGTAATATCATAAAAAACTCCTTAGAGGCCTCGCCGGAATCGGTCGAGATAGACATTAAAGTCGAGAGAGAAAATAACAACATAAAAATTGTTTTTAAGGACGACGGCCCCGGTTTCCCGCCTGAGAAAATGGAAAATATCGATACCCCTTATATCACTACCAAGAAAAGCGGCACCGGCCTTGGATTGGCTATTATTAATAAAATTATAGATGAACATGGCGGGGAATTGAGGCTTTATAACGACAGCGGCGCGGTGGTGGAAATATCGCTGCCGATACGTTGAAGAATATTCGCGCTATAGTAGGTCAAATCCCCCCGGGATTTGACGCCATGTCGTCAGGTCTCAGGGAGACCTGACCCACAGCAGCTTCGTCATAGCGAGGAGTCCCCCGATCGAAGGCCGCGGGGACGACGAAGCAATCTCGTAAGTTCTATATTGCACCGTCAAGAAGCTCTTCCCGACGGCCGGGTAGGATGCTTTTGCGACAGGCATAAGCATGATGCTCCTGCCGATATGTCATATTATCACCTTACATTAATAATTACATTATCCAGGAGCCTGATGCCCTCGATAACTACTACCAGGGATATCATCGCCTGCCCGGAGAGCTTTTTAACGGGTTTGAGATCGTCCCAGCGGTTTATGGAGATGTAGTCGATCTTTGCTCCAGGGACGGATTTAATCAGGTTTCTCATATGGGTTTCCAGAATCCGGGAATTCCT
>CP070742.1:2801970-2805324 GCA_020348065.1 Candidatus Zixiibacteriota bacterium | reverse complement strand
ATGAAAATCATAATCTACAATTACTCTGGCTTTAAACATTAGAGCCGATTTTATGCCTGTTAGATTTACGTCGACAATTCGGGCAAAGTTTCATCAGGATAGATACAATGGAGATCTGATGATATTCCATAAGAAAGCCATAATAAATCGAAAAATAAAATACTTTTATATTTTGGCTCACAAAGGTTTGCCGAAAGCGATATCAAACCAGATTTTTTACGCGAATCTGGCGGGAATTTTACGTTGCCCCACCCCAAAACCGATAGTATATTCCACGTTAGGGTGGGCTGACATTCACTCATTCGGCGGGGTGCGGCGTGAGACCACAATTATTCGCAACAAAAAATATTAATACAGGGGACTATTATAATATTCGAGGTGTGTCATGAAAAGATCCGCAATTGCCATTATTATAGTACTATTGCTATCGTCCACCCTATCGTCTGCAGACGATAGCGCTGAAAAGTTTGGACCGGAGATCTTCCAGGCTCGTCGACAGGCCCTCCTTGATTCCTTGGGAACGGGACTCGCGCTGCTTTATTCCTCCGGTGAATACGGTGAGTCGGGCTACCGGGCCGATGGCCATTTCTGGTATCTGACCGGAAACGATGATCCCGGGGCGATCCTGATGCTGGCCCCGGGTTTCCGGTATGAGCAGGTGTTGCTTCTTCAGCCACGCGACCCGGAGGGAGAACGATGGACCGGCATCCGGCCGTCGCTGACCGATTCTCTGGAGAAAGCCCGGGGATATGATTTGATATGCCGCACCGACCGGCTCGATGATCTGGTTGTATCGTGCATGAAACAATCACCGGTGATGCACCTTATTTCGCCGCTGCGTGCCCCCTCCGATGACATACCGGCCGATCTCGAATACTACAACAAAGCCTCCGACCGCATTCCCGATATTGACATCATAAACTCGTCGCGCTTCATTGAGCAGATGAGAATGATCAAGAGCGCGGATGAGGTAGCCGCGATTGAAAAGGCAATTGAGGTAACACATGCCGGTATTACTGATCTTTTGTCGGCAGTAACTCCCGGGATTACGGAATTCCAGCTCGAGGGAATCCTGGAGCAGTCGTTCAAGCGCCAGGGGGCCCAGCATATGGCGTTTCCGCCTATAGTGGGATCCGGCGAGCGAAGCGCCATACTTCATTATGAGAAAAAAGATCAAAGGCTCGAATCCGGACAGCTTCTACTGGTCGATGCCGGTGCCGAATGGGATCATTACTGTGCCGATATCTCTCGCACCTTCCCGGTGGACGGCAAATTCAGCGACAGACAGACCGAGATCTATGACCTGGTTCTGGAGGCACAGGATTCCGCTTTTGCAGCCATCCGGCCCGGGGTTACGGTCAGGGAAATTCATGAGGCCACAGAAAATGTGTTCAGAAAATCCGGCTATATTGACTATTTCGTTCATGGCACATCCCATCATCTGGGCGTGGACGCCCACGACGATGCCGACTACAACCTGATCTTAGCCGAAGGGATGATTTTAACGGTTGAACCGGGTATCTATATTGACCAGGAGAAAATCGGAATCAGGATCGAAGATGATTTTCTGGTAACCGAAAAAGGTTATCGTCTGCTGTCGGCCCATATCCCCCGCGAGAGAGCGGCGGTGGAGAGGTGGATGTCGGAGGCGCGGAATCCATCCCGCTGATGTTACAAATACGAAAATAAGATCGACTATATTGAATATTATGGCATTATAACTGTATAATACTATAGAAACGGAGGCAGGATATGGAAACCCTGGATATTATAATCGCCGTTTGCGTAGCATGCGCATTCTGGAATGTGGTGGCAGGCTTGATTATTTATAATGCCTTGCGAAATCGCAAAATGCCTGTCAGTTTTTTATGGTTGCGGGCGATGGCGCCCGTATACGCTTTCCGCTACAAAAAGGTCACTATCTCCGAGACCGGAAAAACCGGGCCGTTGTTTTATCACTGGATAGTCTCGATCAATCTGGCGTTGGTTTTCGGCATAGCCGCCGTTATCATCAGCTTATGAAGCTGGAGATTTGAACGGGCATAATATGGATTATTACAGTCAAATAAAAATCGCGCCTTATTTGAAGCCTGAAGAAGAACTTCTCTGGGCGGGTCAACCGCAAACCGGCATTAAATTCAGGAAGTCCGATATTTTTTCGTTCCTTTCAGCATACTGTGGACCGCCTTTTTCGCCATATTGATATGGTTGCAGGATATCTATACCGTTGTCCCTTTTTTTATCGTTGGGTTATATATGATGTTCGGCCGCTTCATTGTCGACGCCAAATACAGAACGGGGGTTCATTATGGATTAACCGATAAAAGGATTAGTATTCTTTCCGGTTATTTTAAAAGAAAAATCGAAAACGTTCCCTTAAAGGATTTGGGGGAAATAACGATTTCAACCAAATCCGATGGATCGGGGACAATCATTCTAAAACCCGCTCAACTGATTTACAACTGGAAAACAGCATCTTACTTTCATTCCGCAACGCAATTTGTTTCGACACAATTGGAATTCATTCCAAACGTCAAACTTATTTATGACGAAATCCTCGCGGCTCAGAAAGACGCCAAAAACAGGCCATAATATATCTACTTTTTAATCAGTTAAAAATCGAGGCGATAAAATCGGCCCCGGCGTTATCTTCCGACAAATTCTCCTGCCCGAAAATCCGTATTACAATTGCGACGTCAACCATGAATCTGTATATTGGTTCTCGATACCGAATTCAGACAGCGTGATTTTGCCGTATGCTATTAAGAAACGGGGAGAGTCTGATCAAGGTATGTGGAAATCCGCTGATTATAACGCGGGAACTCAGAAGCTATAGATTTTAGTAATATGATGTATGTTAAATTCCCGGCAAAAGAGGAGTCACATAAAGGACAAATTTAATTTCAATATGCAAGAAAACCATAAAAAGGAGAGATAGTATGCCAAAAAAGAAACGTCAGTTAACGACCTCCGCCGGGATACCGGTCGGGGACAATCAGAATTCACTGACTGCCGGTCCCCGGGGGCCTTTGCTGGTTCAGGACTGGCAGCTTTTCGAAAAACACGCGCATTTCAACAGGGAACGTATTCCCGAGCGAGTGGTGCATGCCAAAGGATCGGGCGCTTACGGGACTTTGACCATAACAGGTGACATAACCAGGTATACTAAAGCCAAAGTCTTTGAAGTGGGCAAGAAAACGGAATGTTTCCTGCGCTTTTCAACCGTCGCCGGGGAGCGAGGCGCCGCTGACGCGGAAAGGGATGTAAGAGGATTTGCCATGAAATTCTATACAGAAGATGGCAACTGGGATCTGGTCGGAAACAATACCCCCGTCTTCTTCGTCAGGGATCCTT
>CP070742.1:2761365-2801870 GCA_020348065.1 Candidatus Zixiibacteriota bacterium | reverse complement strand
GGCCCGCCGTAAGCCCCGATGTCCGATCTCGAACCGTCAATGTCCAGATAACCCGGATGGCCGGCGTCGATTAGCGGCGAAAATGCCTGCAGATGCATATCGGTCTCCGACATGAACATGGGGTCAGCCGATATATTTCCCACCGGATTGATGAACAGATCAAAGGAGGGATCGTTCTCATTATCCCACAGGTTGTTGTAGCTGAAGTAAGAAGAATCATAAACGGCGACTGTTCTATCGCACCCGGTAATGGAATTGTTGTAAAGAGAATCGCCATAATTAATGGTCATCGCAACTCTGCCCCCGTATCCCGTATTATAAATGGTATTATTGTATTCCCTTTCAGCGTCCACCACAATGCCGCCCAGTCCGCCGACCGCAACGTTATTGCGGATGACAACCTCACCGTCAATCTGACCCGAATGCATCGCATCTACATCGACGCCGGGAGGGCTGATAATTACGTTATTCTGAACAACGGCCGAGTAAACCTGTAATAAGATTGCATAGAACCAGTAGCAATGTAGTATTATATTGTTACTTATGTAAAAATCTCCCTCCCAGATATTAGACAAAATTGCCTTGGCACAACTGTCGAATACGCAATTCGTTATTACAGTCGGATATCCGGAGGCTACAATTCCAGAGCGCGAGTTCACAAATCTGCAGTTGTTTATCAATACTCCAGCAAATACGCGTGCCCGAACGCAAGAACCGGGACCGCCATCAAGAAAAGATATATTTTCAACTGAACATCCATAATCGATAATAAACATGTAATTGTCACTTGAATCGTTATGACAAAAGGTAATATCTGTTCCAGCTCCGATTAGGGCAATAGAATCATAAACGCCCGTCTCAACATGTTGGTACCAGTCGCCGGAGCCTATAAATACCGTGTCATGCGGATCGGTGGCATCCACAGCGTCCTGAATCAACTGCGCCCCGGTGGCCCAGGAGGCATAGGGATATTCGTTGCTCCCCTCATGGCTCGCGTAGTGGTAGTCGGCCAGGGCGGGGGAGGCCGCGACCAGTATTATTAATATGCATATCGCGTTTTTCATTACATCCCTTCAGGTTATCCCTCATGATGGAGCCCGGCGACATCATGAGGGTACAAATGGCGTCAGGATGTCTCCCGCCTCTGGCGGGACTCCATCCTGACGCATATAAAATGCCGGTATGGTTAAGGCTTTTATAGCCTACATCGCAAACACTCCCCGAAAAATGGTTCTCTATTAAGATATTAAAAATTAACAAAAAGTCAAGTGGGAAAGACATTTTTGGATATTCTGATCCTGTCAATAATCTGATTGCCGAGGTGAGAATTTCCCAATCTTTTTTGCATTAATGACTTGAGATTATCTGACGATTTTGATAATATAAGGTACAAGTAAATAGCGGAGGTTATCCAGTTAAATCCGGCCTCCGTTGAATATATATCCGGCCTCATAGGGAGGGAGACGATGAGAATCACCAAATACTTCAGCATAATAATATTGATATTCGCGGTCATATGGACCGGCTGCGCCAAGAAACCGGCCACCATCAGGGGACAGGTCACCAACGCCGAGGGTCAGCCGCTGGCCGGGGCGGCGGTGTTCACCATCCCGCAGCAGGTTTCCACCCTCACCGATACCGCCGGTATATTCGTGCTGGAGGATACCCCCCCCGGAGAGTATTCCATCATGGCCAAATTCGACAGCGATTCTACCATAAAGTTGATAGGCGAAGTCGCGCCCGGGGCGACCGTGGCAGTCGATATCATGATTGTCAAAACCGAACCGCCTCCGCCCCCTGAGCCTCCCAAACCAAAAGAGAAGCCGAAGCCAAAACCGAAACCGAAGCCCAAACCCAAACCGCCCATTACCGATCCGGCTTTAAAGACCGGCGACAAAGTTCTGCATCTGGGTACGTCGGAGTTTATCAAAAAATACGAGATAGAATCGTCCGACGGGCTGGTATGGACATATAAGGATGAAAAGGCCACCGACCTCAAATTCAGGGGCGGCAGGATGTTCGGAGGATACTTCGCCGGCCCCTACCATAAATACTGGGAAACCGCCGGGAGAATGCTGGAGTACGACGGTAAAATATGGATATATGTTCACGGGCCGGAAAAGGTGGTTGAGAGCAGCCGGGCCATAACCATAGCGATTCCGCTGGAACTTCCCGCGAACGCCGAGATCGATTCCATAATAGTGGAATACGGCATCCCCAAATTCACCGGGTATTACGAGCCCGGCACCATACAGCTGAGGTTTCTCGGCGAGACGGCATCCGATATCACTCAACTTATGGACTGGAAACTGATGGATCACGATGAAAACGGCCTTATTAAACACAATATCATAACTCCGCGCGGAGCCAACCGGAAACTTCAATATATCGATATCGAGGTCGATTCCGACGGCGACGCCTACTCCGACGCTTTGATGATCAGGCCGCTGGTCTATTTCAGTTTGAGGTAATCCCGATTTGAAATTATTCAAAAGCCGGGCCTCTCAACCCGGCTTTTTTTGATCTCATATCTTATAAACCTACCCCGTTTTCCCTTGACAATCCGGTTAACCCCATTAGATTACCATGCTGTAGTTATGCAGATAACGGTAATGAAATCGAAGATTCATCGGGCCACCGTAACCGGCGCCGACCTCAATTATGAGGGTTCTATCTCTATCGATAGAAACCTGCTCGATACCGCCGGTATCATGGTCTATGAGAAGGTACAGATTGTAAACCTCAACAACGGCACCCGGTTCGAGACCTACGTAATCGAGGGCAAAGCCGGTTCCGGGGAGGTCATGCTGAACGGGCCCGCGGCTCGGCTCGGACAGGTGGGCGACTTGATCATTATAATCGCTTATGCCACAATACATAAGGAAGAAGCCGATAAGTTTAAGCCAACCATTGTTATTGTTGATTCCAATAACAAACCAGCCTGAAATCTTGATAAATTTATTAAGCGGTCGATATTTCATGTAAGGAGCTATAGTTTGACGCAGGATACAGACAAAACCGCTCTTATTCTGGCCGCCGGAAAAGGGAAACGTATGAGATCCGATCTTCCCAAGGTATTACACAGGCTCAATGGCAGATATATTGTGGATTACGTTATCGACGCCGCCCGGAAAGCCGGCATAGACAGGCAAGTACTGGTAATCGGGCATAAAGCTGAATTGGTCCGGGAGGCTATGGCCGGCAAAGATGTTCTTTTCGCCCTTCAGGCCGAGCAACTCGGTACCGGGCATGCTGTTATGATGGCCGGGGAGCACCTGAGAGGATTCTCCGGCGATCTGGTTGTCCTGTGCGGGGATATGCCGCTAGTTAAACCGGAAACCATAAAACGACTTGTGGAAGAGCGACAGCGCCTGAACGCTGCCGCCGTGGTATTGACGGTTTTCCTTGATAACCCGGGTAAATACGGCCGGATCGTTCGGGACGAAAAAGGCCTCTTGAAAGCCATAGTCGAATACAGAGATGCCGATAAGAAGATAAGAAAAACAAAGGAGGTCAATACGGGCGCGTATTGCTTCGACTGGCAAAAACTTGAAAAAATCCTCGGCATATTAAAAGCCGATAATGACCAGAAAGAATATTATCTTACCGATAGCATTTCCATATTCGTGAAACAGGGGGAAACCGTCGGCGCCCTGACAGCCTCGGACCCCAACGAGGGATTCGGCATTAATTCCGCCGAAGAGCTTACCATTATGGAAAGTCTGATTAAAAATGGAACTAAGTAGGTTGTTTCCGTGTATTATAAATTAGGTTGACAGATTATGCCTCATTTGGTATAATTATCGAGGTGAGAAAATGAAAAAGCTGACGATATTAGTCATACTATTAATACCGTTAATCGCGCAGGCGCAAGTTGCGCCGGATATGAAAAATAAATCGTACGTGGGTAATAATCCCGCTTCGCTGTTCGATCCGTCGAAACTGACCATGAAACACAGTTATTCTTTCGCATTTTATTCGGGTTGGGGCCGTACCGGCAATATAGGATTGTACATGAATTCCATCGAATACGCGTTTTCCGACCCTTTGAAGATAAGGATAGATCTGGGATTCCTTCATACACCCTCGCGGTTAATTTCCGGGAACACGTCCATTGCCGACGACGGCGTTATCGTGCCCGGTATTTCGCTGAATTGGCGTCCGAGCAAACACTTTAATTTAAGACTCGATTATCGGCAACACGCCGAAACATATAGATGGTTCGGCGGCGACGATTATGAACGTTATAACCTAATGGAGGAAAATCGCTAATCAGGGTACATCCCTGCCTAAGATCCGCTTTCCACCGTCAAAACAGATGACTAAAAACAAAAGTTATAGGGCAAAGGGCCGAAAAAAGTCTGTATCTATCTCCTTTTCCAAACTCGGATTTTCCGGGTGGGCTATCGTATTCTTGTCGGTTGCCATACTTACGTTTATCGGGTCGATGGTTTTCAATCAGGGCCGGGCATACAGATCCGAACCCGCCGTTACGCCGGTTACGATTCAGCTGTTGAACGGTTGCGGTATAGCCGGGGCCTGCGAGGATCTCGCAAAAGCGCTCCTGCCGGGGAAAGATGGTTTGCTTTATGACATAATCGAAAAAGCCGACGCCGAGTATTACGGATTCGACAGAACCCTGGTTATCGACAGGAGAGGCGATTCGTCGGGTGGAATTTCGCAAAAGGCCAGGGCCATAGCGTCTCGAATGAATATAAAGGAAAAAAATATCTTGCGAATAAAGCTGGCTGATAATCTTCTTGATATCGACGTCACAGTGATAGCCGGCTCCGATTATAAGGATGTTGTCGAAAATTTAAGACAAACAAAGGAGGAAAACCTTTAGTTGACGCCTAAACGCCTTGCCACGGCAATCTCAAAATACGCTCTCGATAAAAATGGTATTGACATCCAGATACTTGATATAAGAAAATGTTCCGATGTCGCTGACTATTTCGTAATCTGCAGCGGTTCGGTGGACGTTCACGTAAGGGCGATAGCCGAGAATATTATTGACAGATTAAACGAAAGGGGCGTGAAAGCCTGGCATAAGGAAGGGTTTCAGGCATTGGGATGGGTTCTTCTTGATTATGTTACCGTGGTTGTCCACATATTTCAGCCTGAAATCAGAGATAGATATTCTCTCGAAAAACTATGGGGGGATGCCCCCGCGGAGAAAATTAAATAGAATGAATTGATTTCGCGGTTTATTTGCCGAATTTTAATATAGAAAGCTTGATTCTGTCAAACCGCACATAACCCCAAAGAGAACGGACAAAAGATGAAAACTGTAGGAGAGGCAGTTAAGGACATGGATATTGTAGAATTAAAATCCAAAACTATCGCGGAGTTAACCGAGCTTGCCGAGGAACTGAATATTCCCGGCGTATCGGGCCTGCGAAAATCGGAGCTGATTTTCAAGATTCTCGAAGGTAAAACCGAACAGGACGGTTTGATATTTGCCGAGGGCGTTCTGGAGATACTGCCGGAAGGTTACGGTTTTCTTAGAAGTCCCGATTACAATTATTTGGCGGGACCTGACGATATCTATGTCAGCCCGTCGCAAATCAAACGTTTCGATTTGCGTAACGGCGACACCGTCTCCGGGCAGGTGCGTCCCCCCAAAGAAAACGAGCGTTATTTCGCTTTGCTGCGAATCGAGGCGGTAAATTTCGAGAATCCCGAAATCGCCAAACACAAAGTGCTTTTTGATAATCTTACCCCTCTTTACCCTAACGACAAAATCAGGCTGGAACACGATCCCAAGGATGCTACAACCAGGGTTATGGATCTTCTGACGCCCGTGGGCAGGGGTCAGAGAGCCCTTATAACCTCTCCTCCCAAAGCCGGTAAGACGATTATATTGCAGAAAATTGCCAATGCCATTACCACAAACCATCCCGATATAAAATTGATCGTTTTATTAATCGACGAAAGGCCGGAAGAGGTTACGGATATGAAACGTTCGGTTAGCGCCGAGGTGATTTCATCGACTTTTGACGAGCCCGCCGACAGGCACGTAACCGTGGCGGAGATGGTCATCGATAAAGCCAAAAGACTGGTCGAGCATAAAAACCACGTAGTCATTCTTCTGGACTCCATTACCAGGCTTGCCCGCGCCTATAACGCCGTGGTGCCGCATTCCGGAAAAATTCTATCCGGCGGGGTCGACTCCAACGCCCTTCAAAAACCGAAACGGTTTTTCGGAGCCGCCAGAAACATCGAGGAAGGCGGGTCTCTTACGATTTGCGGCACCGCCCTGGTGGAAACCGGCTCCCGCATGGACGATGTGATTTTCGAGGAATTTAAAGGCACGGGCAATATGGAAATAGTCCTCGACCGGAGGCTTTCGGACAGAAGAATTTTCCCCGCCATGGATATTAACCGTTCCAGCACCCGGAAAGAAGAGCTCCTGATGGAGGCCGAAGAACTTAACCGGGTATGGATCCTGAGAAAGTTTCTAAACGAGATGAGCCCCATTGAAGCCATGGAATTTTTACTTGAACGGATATTGAAGACCAAGACGAACGTGAAATTTCTTGACGGCATGAGTGGTTAATTTCCAAAGGGTTGTATGATGATGCCGCAATAGGAAACGGCTTTAGAATTATACGAAAATCCGATCTTGAATAATCAATGAGCCTGCAAACTTGACATTTTCCAAACTCGCATTTAATATTCTTGTTAACAAATAACGGGGAGATAAAATGGCTCAGCTTTTATGGGCGAATTTAATAGACATGTATCAGCCGCCGGGAATCGATCGCTCGGAACTCGAAAAAATCGTGACCAGAAGTTACCTTCCGGTCTTAAAAATATTCGAGCAGTCTCCTAAATCCTCTTTTACACTGAATCTCCCGGGCAGCACCGTCGAGCTTCTGATTAAAACCGGATTCGGCCAGGTAGTAAGAAAACTCCGGGATCTGGCCGAGCAGGGGCAGGTCGATTTCACCGCGACTCCCAAATATCAGTTATTGATTCCGCTTCAGGAAGACGATGATATAGACAGACAGATCGAGGCGCACAACAAAATCTGCAATCGTTATTTCGGAATTTATTATAAACCGCGGGGTCTTTATTCGCCGTATCTGGCATTCGGGACGAATTCCGGCAAGATCGGAGCGCGCTTTTCGATGAAATGGATTCTCATCGATGAGTCCGTTATAGGCTCCAGAGACAGCACCGCCCTTTTTATGGATAAGGGAGCCGGGGGAATACTTCTTATGCCCGTGAATCGCGAAATAACATGGCAACTGAACGGTTCATTTCGCGCCAGGAAAGCGCCCCGATCGGCCTCGGATATGGTTAAGAATATAACCTCGAAATTTTCCAATAACACCAGATATCTAATTACCGTTTCCGAGGCGCGCAATTTCGGCCATAGAATTCCCGGGCGCCAGAATCTCTTAAGAGCTTTATACCAGGACCGCAGAATCAAATCGGTTTCGGTCTCCCAACTCCAGCGTTACATTAAACATAAGGAGTTTATAAAACCTATCGAGAGTTCCTCGGAGACATTCAACAGCGATGCCAAACGCAAAAATCCGTTTTACCTGTGGGAAAACGACAAGAACGCGATACAGCAGTCATTGTGGAAACTGTACAAAATGGCGGTGAACGAGATAAAAAACGCTGGGGGCAAAGGTGATCCCCAGTATGTCAGGGCCCGGGAGATGATGGATATGGCATCCGCCGCCATAAACTGGGATCAGATATCCTGTCGACCATGGTGGAACAGCTCTTTCGCCCTCAAGGCCGCTGACGATCTTGCCATAGCGGTATTTGTCATACTATCATCGACGCCTAAAGCTAAGGAGGCTGCCATCCAGCTCCGGCAAAAAATATATGATCAGATTTCGCAGTACGAGAGATCGGGCGAGATGAAAAAAGCCCAGCAGGGTTATCTGAAATCCAATAATATCGCTTTCGACAGGTTTTATAAAGACAGGATATAAAATTCTATATCCGGCGGTTACCGCCTTGTCACGATCCAGGGGAAATAGGCGTAGAACGCGGCCGCTTCGGTTACCTCATTGACTGGTACGGCTTCGTTAGGCGCGTGGGCAAACCTCTCGTCACCGGGTCCGAAACCCAGCGTGGGTATATTATACATTCCCATGGTGGCCACACCGTTTGTGGAAAAGTTCCATTTGCCGACTTCGGGGATCGTGCCGAAAAGATCCTTGTGGCATCTCTGGGCATATTCCAGTAAATGATGTTCGGAATCGAGCGCCCATGACGGGTAAGACTTCAGCGCCGGATACATGGTTCCGCGCCAACTGGGGGTCTCGTAGGAGGGAACATGCACCCGTCCTGATACTTTCCTGACCTCCTCCATGGAATAGATCTGCTCCCAGGCCGATTCCGGGGTCTCTCCCGCCGTTAATCTTCGATCCAGGTATATGGCGGCGAAATCGGCGATTGCGTTCAGAGATGGAGAACTGGTCCTGACCCTGGTGGCGGTGATTGTTCCCTTGCCCAGGAATGGATCAGCCGGAAGAGATTCGTTAAGTTTTTGCAGCGCGGAGATAATCGGACCGATCTTATATATGGCGTTATCTCCCTGCTCGGGAGCAGATCCGTGGCAGGAAACGCCGTCCACCAGGATTTCCATCTCCATCCTGCCCCGTTGGCCGCGGCAGATGGTCCTGTTTGTAGGTTCGGAGATGATTACCATATCGGGAACAATCTTCATTTCCCTGATAATATATTGCCAGCACAAACCGTCACATACCTCTTCTTCAATGGAGCCCACGAAGAAAAGGGTAAAGGGTAGATCGGTGGAAAGCTCCCGAAGCATTTTCAGGGCTGTAACCATAGCGGCAAGCCCGCCTTTTTGATCCACCGCCCCCCGCCCGTAGATCTTACCCCCTTTGAAATCCCCTTTGTAGGGATCGCATTCCCAGAGGCCCCGTTGCCCGATATCGACCGTATCAACATGGCCGTCGAAGGCGATAACCGGTCCCCGTGATCCCAATCTCGCAAGGACATTTCCAAAACCGTCTATCTGCACCTCATCCGCGCCGCATCTCGAGAATTCCCTTTCAAGAAAGCGGATGATCTCCTCTTCACTTCCGGAGATTGACGGAATCTTCACGAGATCGGACAACAATCGGGCTGAAAAATCCCGATATCTCTCTGCCAGTTGACGAATTGTTGACGGTTTAGGGATACTCATCGTTTCCAAACAAAAGATTGATCCGCAGGCGGCCTTTGAAAATCGTAATATATTAAGACCTGTATCCTGCAATTCCAAGAAGAATTTCTCAAGCCTTCCCTATAAATCTTCCTGAAGGCTTTAATTCTTGATTTTATCCCTTAAATGGTTTATTTAGCATCGCATGGACTCCAACGAAACGCGGTCTTCTTTTTTAAAGTTTTTCGAGGACAGAGGGCATAAAATAGTGCCCTCATCGCCGTTAATTCCTCATGATGATCCCACCCTGCTTTTCATCAACGCCGGCATGAACCAGTTTAAAAACGTATTCATGGGGCTTGAGAAACGGGGCTACAGAACCGCGGCTTCATCGCAGAAATGTATCCGGGCCGGCGGCAAACATAACGACCTCGAAAACGTGGGATTTACAGCCCGGCATCATACCTTTTTCGAGATGCTGGGTAATTTCTCCTTCGGCGATTATTTCAAGGAAGAGGCAATTTTGTACGCCTGGGAGTATGTGACCAAAACCCTGGGGCTCGATCCCGCCCGTCTCTATGCCACCGTTTACACTGACGACGACGAGGCCGAGAAGCTCTGGAAAAAGATCGCGCCTCAACTGGGCGGCAGGGTGCTACGGTTCGGCGAAAAGGACAATTTCTGGGCCATGGGAGACACCGGCCCCTGCGGCCCCTGCTCGGAGATCCATTACGACAGGGGCAGTTCATATCCCGGGGAGCTCAACGGCGAGGGCGACCGCTTCATGGAGATCTGGAACCTGGTCTTCATGCAGTATAATCGTGATGAATCGGGCAACATGACCCCTCTCCCTAAACCATCGGTAGACACCGGCGCGGGCCTGGAACGGTTCTGCATGATTCTGCAGAACGGCGAATCTAACTACGAAACTGACCTGTTCAAAAATCTTATTGGCAGGGTCTCGGACCTTTCAGGCGTGGAATACACTAAAGACGAAAAAGGGGTATCCCACCGGGTGATTGCCGATCATGTAAGGGCGCTGACCTTCGCCATTGCCGACGGCGGCGTCATAACCAACGAGGGCCGCGGATATGTCCTCCGGCGGATATTGCGGCGAGCCGCGCGGCATGGCCGGTTGCTGGGATTGCACGAACCGTTTTTATTTGAAATTGTAAAACCGCTCGTTAAGCTTATGGGCGATCAATACCCGGAGATAAAATCAAAAAAAGAGCATATCGAGCTGGTAATAAAATCCGAGGAGGAGCAGTTCGGCAGGACGCTGGATACCGGGCTGGAGATCTTCGAGGATATTGTCAAAAAGCTGGAATCGACCGGCTCGAAGACAATTCCGGGCGAGGATATCTTTAAGCTTTATGACACATTCGGTTTCCCGGTGGATCTCACCGAGGTGATGGCAAGAGAACGGGAATTGCAGGTAGATTTGGAGGGATTTGAGAGGGAGCTGGAGAAGCAGAGGGAAAGATCAAAGAAAAGCAGCACGTTTTATCTTTCCCCCAGTATGTTGAATGGTATAAAACGCACCCTCAATATTGATCCATTTGTAGGTTATACAACTGACACTTGTCGCACAAATGTTCTTGCAGCCACGGCATTTCCGGGTTTGCAGGATGAATTGGTACTTGAGCAAACTCCGTTTTACGCGGAAAGCGGTGGCCAAGTGGGGGATAAAGGGATAATCGAGTGTGATTACTTCACGCTTAATGTAGATGATACACAGTTTGTAGGTGCTGAAAGGGTCCATAAAGGGTCTGTGGTAAAAGGTTCTATCCCTACTATGTATAGAGGAGAAGTTATTGCGAAAGTCGATTCTAAGCGCCGCGCCGATATCAAGCGCAACCATACCACCACCCACCTGTTACATAAGGCTTTGAAAATGGTTCTCGGCGAGCATGTAAACCAGTCCGGTTCCCTTGTCGACCAAGATAAATTGAGATTTGATTTCACCCATCCAAAATCGATGACCGATGAGGAGATCGAAAAGGTAGAGGGAATTGTTAAAGATAAAATCCAGGAGGATTTGGAGGTCGAATGGTCGATCAAACCTTTCGACGAAGCCAAGAAGATGGGCGCTATCGCTCTCTTCGGGGAGAAGTATGGAGAAACGGTTCGAGTAGTTGTAACCGGCGACCCTTCGAATCCTTTTTCGATGGAGCTCTGCGGGGGTACTCACGTCGACCGCACTTCCGAAATCGAGGATTTCTTCATTATACAGGAGACCGCCATCGCCGCCGGCATGCGCCGTATCGAGGCTTTAACGGGCCGCGAATTGCGGAAATACTTTGCTGGACAGCACGAACTCATATTAAAAATTAAAAGCTTCGCGGATAAAAATGTGAAAGATCTATCGCCGGACGAAATTTCGGATTTTAAAAATGACATGTCAAAAATAAATCGAAGATTATTGAAAAGAAACAAACTGGAATCTCTTGTTAATGGTTTCCTTGAAAAAATAGAAACATTTCAGAAAGAACGAAAGAAACTGGAAAAAGAAAAGCTCCTCGATGACGCCTCCGCGATTGAACCGGCCGCAAAAATTGCGGGCGGAAGGCTGTTCGTCTACCTTGTTCCGGCGGAAAATACGGACGACCTTATGGTTTTCGTTGATCGATTTAAATCGTTACATAAGGATTCCACGGTTGTAACCATATCCGATAAAAACGGGGGTTTCGCAATCACGTCCTCGGACGGCGAATCCGCTCGAGAGGCCTTTAATATAATGAAGGGCGCGGGAAATGCCCGCGGCGGCGGTAAGCCCACGATCCGGGGAGCGTTACCGAAAGACAAGATCGCAATGGCAATAGATGGTCTAAAGGAAATGTATGGGCAAGACTAATTAAGTAGAGAATTATTGTTATGTCAATCGAACAGATAAAAAAAGCCTTAAAAAATTCCGCCGAACTGAAACTGCAGGTTGCCAATACCATGACTGAAAAGATTTCGGAAGCGGCAAAATTGGTATCAAACGCCATGAAAAACGGTAAAAAGGTTATGTTGTGCGGCAACGGCGGTTCCGCCGCCGACAGCCAGCATCTGGCCGCCGAACTGGTGGTCAGGCTGACCGGTAAAGTAAATCGAAACGCCCTGCCCGGTATGGCGCTTACCACCGATACCTCCATCCTCACCGCCGCCTCCAACGATTTCGGATTTGAGAATGTCTTTTCGCGCCAGATTGAAGCCCACGGCGTAAAGGGAGATGTATTAATCGCTCTTTCCACGTCCGGAAACTCCCCGAATATTATGAAGGCGGTCGATACGGCAAAGGAAACCGGCATTATCACAATAGGCCTGCTGGGCAATGCCGGAGGCAAACTCGGACCGCTGGTTGACCTCCCCGTGATTGTCCCGTCTAAAGACACGCAAAGGATTCAGGAAGCCCATATTACCATAGGCCATATAATAATACAACTGGTGGAGAACAGGCTTTCTAAATGACTTCAACAGGAGGGAAGCTTGCTCGCAATTCCTTCTGGATGATTTCGGTTCAGGTTTTCGGACGCGCCCTGACTCTGCTTTTCTCCCTGTATGCCGCCTCCGCCCTGGGAGTGGAAAAGTTCGGCATCTACGGCTACGCCATGGCAATCGTAACCTTGATGGCGGCATTTGCAGACTTCGGCGCGAACACTTATCAGATCAGACAGACCGCGGTTTTATCTCGAGACGATGAACGAAAACGTCTTCTGACCGGCTCTTTGATCCTTCGAACGGGATTCGGGATACTCGGTCTTATTACGCTTATAGTTCTGGCACAAATACTGGGACGCGATGAAACAACAACCTGGTTGATATTACTGCTGGGAGCGGGTATGTTTTTTAACAATATATCTTCCTCCTTCACCCAGACCCTGATAGGCCTGGAAAGCTTCAAGCTCTACGGTTTAATTGCCATTTTCTCCCAGACCATAAATATCGGAGCCGCCTGTTTGCTCATATATTCCGGATTCGAACTTTTAGGAATAGGATACGCCTACTCCGGCTGGGGGCTTCTATCCTTTTTTATTATCGCGGCGGTATTCATTAGAAAACATTACTCCCCCGCGCCATTCGTCTCTCGCGAGGGGGTATTGAAATTCTTACGGGGAGCGTTCCCCATAGGCCTTACGGTGATACTGGTATCATTATACTACAAATCGGATTATATAATTCTTGGTCACTTCCGGGATGCCGCCGAGGTCGGTTTTTATAACGCCGCTTATGTTATAGTCAACGCTATGATATTTATCCCGGCTACTTTATCAACTACGGTCCTGCCGCGGCTATCCTATCTAAGCGAACACGATAAAATAAATCTTGAAATTATCTATCAGCGGATCTTCAAATATCTTTTTTTCGCCGGCTTCGGATTGGGATTCGGAACCCTCGCGGTATCCTCCGATTTGATCGCCTCTATTTATCCCGGTGAGTTCGCCGCTTCCTACCAGGCGTTGGACATATTAATTTGGGCCCTGGCGTTGATTTTCATAAATTCCATGCAGGGTAATATGCTGGTGGCGCTGGGGAGGCAAAAGCTGCTGGCCTATATCACCGGGGCGGCGGCTTTTGTTAATATCGGCTTGAATCTTTTGGTAATACCACGTTACGGGATGCAGGGCGCGGCGTTTACAACCGTTCTCGCCGAGATAACGGCGGGAGCAAGCTGTCTGTATATTCTTCGCAATTACAACGGGGTCGTCAACATATTGCCCATCGCGATCAGGACGCTAGTCGCCGGCATTTCGATGTATGTGTTGCTGCAAATCGCGGGAGACGTTTCTCTTTTTCTCAGGATCCCCTCCGGAATTGTTATATATTTCTCCGCGCTTTACGCCATCAGGGGCTTGAACAAAGCTGATTTTCAGACTTTAAGGGAGATTTTTAAACATGGCCGATAACGATCCCCAAAAAGAAACCTGGGATAGATACTGGAATACCGAGAAGCCGCAGTATGCTCCCCATACGATCCTGATTGACCGCGTCTTCAAGCACGTTCGATCAAAGGATTCCATAATTGCGGAGATCGGGGCGGGCTCCGGCGTTGACGCCCTGGAAATAGCCCGGGCGGGTTACTCGATCGTGATTCTGGATATTTCCGGAGAATCGCTGAGGCTTATCAAATCGAAATTAAAAGAGACCGGAGTCGAACTAATGGCGGTTATGGGAGATGCTTTGAACCTGCCTTTCAAACACGGCTCCCTGGACTTCGTATACCACCAGGGGCTTCTGGAGCATTTCGAAAATCCCCGGCCCTTTCTATTTGAAAACAGGAGAATCCTTAAAACCGATGGAAAGCTCCTGGCCGATGTCCCCCAGACTTTTACCATGTATACGTTGAAAAAGAAACTGGCCATGTTGAGGGGCAGGTGGTTTGCGGGATGGGAGACGCAGTACACTCCTAATAAACTGCGTCGGATTCTGAGAAAAGCGGGCCTGAAAGTTATTGATATCTATGGACGGGATTACGATATCGCCCCGTTGGTCTGGCTTAGCAATATAGAAACGCTGGGCAAAACGCGATTCGGCCGCCCGATCGTCCCCCGTCTTATCACCAAACCGATCAGCGCGGCCTGGGATTATTTTGAACGATTATATCTATCCAATTACATCAAACATTCAATCGGAGCCGTTGCGGTACCACATGAAAATAGGGATTGATATAAGAGCCTTAAATTCCCTTAGAACCGGGATCGGGCGATACCTCGAGACGTTACTTCCCGCTCTTTTCCGATACGATAAGGATACGCAATACATCCTTTTTTATAACAGCCTGACGGGGCCATCGCCGACTTACAATTCCGCCGGAGCAAAATCCTCTTTAGTCAGGACATATATTCCGAACAGAGTGCTGAATGTTCTCTGGGCTTACGCCGCTTTTCCGAAATTTGAGAATCTGGCCGGGGAGATCGATATCTTTTATTCCCCGAGCTTTCAGGTGCCGCCGTTGAAAAAATCCCGCAGCGTATTGACCATTCATGATATCGTATTTTATCACAGCCCGGAACTGGCCATACCGTCGGCGGTGCGCCATTACAAAAGGAGAATAACGTTTTACGCCGATCGGGCGGACATAATTGTCGCCGATTCCAAGGCCACCGCCAAAGATATTGTCGAATTTCTCAAAATAGACGGGGAAAAAATAAAAGTGATCTACCCCGGGACTATCCCGCTGGCCGATGTTACGGAACCGGAGAGATCAAAAATAAAAAATAAATTGAGACTCCCCGAAGAGTATATACTGTTCGTGGGATGTATCGAGCCGCGGAAAAATCTCGCCAGGGTTTTTCAAGCGTATAACAGGTCCGGTCTGTCGGAGGAAATTCCCTTTATCCTCGCCGGGCCGACCGGCTGGCGTTTCGACGAGCTTGAAAAAATCTGGAATAATCTCGAAGCCAAAGACCGGATAATACGGCTCGATTACGTTACCGAAAAAGAATTAACCGTTTTATACGAGAATGCGCTTTTTCTTGTTTTCCCGTCCCTGTTCGAGGGATTTGGACTTCCCATATTGGAAGCCATGTCGGCGGGATGTCCTGTTCTGACATCAAACGTCTCGGCCATGCCCGAGGCGGCCGGAGATTGCGCGTTGCTCGTCGATCCTTTGAGTGAAGACGCTATTGAAGAAGCAATGTTACGCCTTTACCGCGATAACATTCTTCGCGAAGAACTTGCCCGAAAGGGAAGGGACCGCGCCGCTTCATTTACCTGGGAAAAAGCCGCCAACAAGCTGATTAGGATTTTCAATGATTTACGCTGAACAGCCAAGAATGAACATGTAATCGAACTTTATTGAATCTTATGTTTAAGATAGGAATTGACTGTAGAAAAATATCCGACGGGGGAATCGGGACATACTTAAAAAACCTGCTTCGTTGCTGGAAAAAACAAAAGGTCGCGGCCGATTTTTACCTTTTCTGCCATTCTTCAGATTTATCGCAATTTGACGATTATAAAAACTTCGCCGAAATCATCATACACGATTACCCCAAATATTCCGTCAGCGAACTCTTCTCATTCAGAAAACCGCTCAGGAAATACAATATCGATGTTTTCTTCTCCCCCCATTATACACTGCCATTCGCCCTTCCCTGTCCCTCCGTTGTGACAATACACGACCTGATACATCTTCGTATGCCGGTTAAAGGCGGGTTTTTCGGCCGCGCATACGCGGGATTTATCATAAATAATGCTTGCGGCAAAAGCCGTGTTATTATAACAGACTCCGAATTTACCCGAAACGATATCGCCGATCTCTTTCCGAAATACTCGGGAAGGGTAGAGGCAATACATATCGGCGTCGACCGATCCGTCTTCAAGCCTCTTCCGGAAGAGGATATAGAATCCTTTAAGAAAAGGAATTCTTTAAAAGAAGAATTCATACTTTATGTAGGAACCTTGAAATCCCATAAAAATCCGGAAGCGTTGGCAGTGGCGGTAAATGAATTGGATCTGCCTCTGGTGGCGCTCACCAATGATCAAATAGGATTTGAAAAGAAGCTGCTTTCGAAAGCCAATGATAAGAACCTCATAAGACTGATACGACTGGACAGCGAGCGTGATATCGCGCTGCTATATAATTCAGCCACCCTGCTCTTTCATCCTTCGCTATATGAGGGATTCGGTCTGCCGCCATTGGAGGCGATGTCGTGCGGATTGCCGGTGGTATGCTCGAATATAACCTCTTTGCCGGAAGTCGTAGGAGACGCCGCCGTTACCTTTTCCCCCGAAGATCACGATGAAATGCTGGGTGCCTTAAAAACCGTATGGGACAATCGGGAAATCAGGATAAAACTCTCAGCCCGGGGATTGGAAAGATCCAAGAAATTCGGCTGGGATTACACAGCCGGGAGAACTTTCGAGATTCTGAGAGGCGCCGCTGCGGGATGAAAGTTGCGCTTATACACGATTGGCTGAATGGCATGCGCGGCGGCGAGTATGTCCTCGAAGCTATTGCCGGTCTATTTCCTGAAGCCGAGATATTCGCCCTGTTCTGCGATCCCGACAAAATATCGGAAAAGATTACAAGCCATAAAATAGTTACATCATTTATCCAGAACCTTCCGCTGAGAAAATCGTACTACCGGCATTACCTGCCTTTCTTTCCTGCAGCCATTGAGAGGTTTAATTTCGACGGCTTCGATATTGCGATTTCAAGTTCTCACTGTGTCGCCAAAGGGGCGATCCCGGGAAAAAACACATTGCATATATGTTACTGCCATTCGCCCATGCGTTATGTCTGGGACAGGTTCGATGATTATTTCCCGAGATCCGGGATGAATATCTTAAAATACGGATTTATCAAAATGATTACCGACAGGCTGCGAAAATGGGACGTTAAAACGGCCAATAGAGTCGATCTTTTTGTGGCCAACTCTAACTTCGTAAAATGGAGGATAGGAGAGTATTACCGGAGATCCGCCGCGGTTATTCATCCCCCCGTAGATACGGAGTTTTATACGCCGGGGCCTTCGGACAAAAGAGAGTATTTTATTACCGCCGGAGCCCTGGTACCTTATAAAAAAACGGAGATCATAATCGAGGCTTTCAGAAATCTCGATGAGCGGTTGATAGTGACCGGCGACGGCCCCGATTTAAAAAAACTTGTTAACATCGCTCCGGATAACGTAGAATTTACCGGCTGGCTGGACAGAGAAAAACTTCGGGATTATTACAGAGGATGCAAAGCGCTGATTTTCGCCGGAATCGAGGATTTTGGAATTATCCCGGTTGAGGTCATGGCCTGCGGCAGACCTGTAATCGCGTTCAATAAAGGCGGTCTCGTCGATACCGTCGTCGGGCCCTCAACCGACAATTTCAGGGGTTACAATGATTTCAAATCCGGTTTATTTTTCACCGAGCAAACGGCGCCTTCGATACGCCATGCTCTGGATATCTTCACGATCATGGAGTTTGATTCGGATTCTATTTCCGAACATACTCAAAAATTCTCAAAAAAGGACTTTTCTTACTCTGTGCGTGAGTTTATATCAAAAGCATATGATAGCTTCCGCGATAACGGGAAAGCGGGTCTTGAGGAGCGATTAATCAGTTGAAAAATGCCGTCCGATATATTTATCCGATTTTATACATCCTCGGCGATACGGCAGGCGTTTTCCTGGGTTTTTACCTGGCGTATGAAATAAGATTCTTCAGCGCCGCAACCCGGGTTTTTCCGATTACAAAAGGGGTCCCGGAACTGGGATTGTATCTATACGCGACAATTTTCGTGTGCGCGGTCTGGATTTTCATATTTGGAATAATGGGCCATTATAAACGCAGGCCGCCCTCATCATTCGATAGATTCTACGAGGTTTTCCGGGGCGTTTCGGCGGGCTCGTTGATCATTATCGCTTCGACATTTTTCTTCAGGGGAGAAAGTTTTTCACGGTTGGTGATGGGATTCGGATGGGTGATAGATATCCTTCTAATATTCGCGATACGTGAAATTATATACCGATTTGAGCTATCACTGCTGCGTAAAGGCTTTGGCGCCAAAAGAGCCGTTTTCCTGGGAAGCGAAAAGGGCGGCCTTGACCTTTACGAAAAACTGGCAAAACAGCCGGCCTGGGGAATCGAGCCTATAGGATTTTTATCGGATTCGAATTCGGGATACCCGATTCTGGGCCGCATAGATCAAATTGACGAGATAACCAAGAAATACCGTGCGGATATGATTATTTTTAGTTTGCCGGCGGAAAAAAGAGACCTGATCGCGAACATTGTGATAAGCAACGAGAACCTTAATGTGGAATATATGATGACTCCCGACATAATGGGCATGTTTACATCACGTTCCACGTCAGGCCAGATAGAGGGCATTCCGGTGTTGCGTTGGGGACGAACGCCGATAGAGGGATACTCCAGGATTGTCAAAAGACTGTTCGATCTCCTTTTTTCCGGCCTGGTGATAATCGCTCTTTCGCCGTTAATGTTGATCATAGCGATTTTGATAAAATTCGATTCTAAGGGCCCGGTACTTTTCAAACAGCATCGAATAGGGCGCAACGGCAGGGAGTTCATGATGCTCAAGTTTCGATCCATGAAATTCGAGAAAGAAAATACCAACAGCACGGGATGGACCGTAGAAAACGATCCCCGACGGACTCGCGCGGGCAGGTTTATAAGAAGATACAGTCTCGACGAGCTTCCGCAACTCTTCAACGCTTTCGCCGGGCACATGTCGATAGTGGGGCCCAGACCCGAGCAGCCGGATTACGTCAGACAATTCAAGGACGATATACCGCAGTATTTCCAGCGCCATAAAGTAAAATCGGGGATCACCGGCTGGGCACAGGTGAACGGGCTGCGAGGAGATACTTCGATAAGGGAACGAACAAGATACGACCTTTACTATGTGGAAAACTGGTCTTTGATTCTCGACATAAAGATAATTCTTTTAACCATAAGGAGCATTTTTAAAAGCGACGGCGCTTATTGAGACCTCTGTTGTTGTTGTTCCATAACCAGTTATCACTTATAGGCTTTTAAAAACAGCCGATCTAAATACCGGCGGAGTATTTGAAACTTCCGGGGTTTCTACAGGCGTAATTAATGCTTGACTTTACGCTGAATTGGCTTAATTTACTGCTCTGGTTAGCTGGAGTATGGTAAATAAACGCGAATCGGGAAGAAATATCTGCAGGTTGGACGTAAAATAATAGTATGACGCCGTCAAAAAAATCGCAGAAGGGCCTGAAACCGGGACCCGATCTCACTAAAAATAATTACCTGATTCTGGGAATCGGACTGCTTTTCATTGTGGTAGGATTTATTTTCCTGGGCTTTGGCGATATCACCATATCTCCGATACTTCTGGTTCTGGGTTATTGCGTAATAATCCCCCTGGGTATTCTTTTACCCAGAAAGAAGCAGGGGAAACCGGCATCGGGTAAAAGCGGTTCCGCTGGCTAGGGGATTTGCAGATATCGGGCAGTTAGCTCAGCTGGTTAGAGTGTCTGCCTTACACGCAGAAGGTCGCTGGTTCGACTCCAGCACTGCCCAGTTTGAAAATCGAATATTGAGCCGTCGGGAACCCTTTCCCGACGGTTTCCAGGCGGCTGTCAGGAAGGGGCTCCTGACAGCGCGCAAAGATAGTCGGGGTCGTAGTTCAGTTTGGTTAGAACGTCCCGACCTTCGGTCGGGAAGGTCGAGAGCAGAGGCAATAAACGAAAAGGGCAATTTGGCTTTTTACCTTTACGTCTTAAAAAGCAAGATTAATGAACGGTTTTACATCGGAACAACGGCTGATCTTGATGATCGCGTAAAAAGACACAATGAAGGACGCTCGAAATCGACAAAATCAGGGAGACCCTGGGAGGTAGTCTACACCGAGGAATTCGATAACAGGCCGGAAGCCTTAGCTCGGGAAAGACAATTAAAAAAGTGGAAAAGCAGAAAAAGAATTGAGGAATTAATAAATAGGAATTCGGTTCTTTTAAAATAGTTAATAATTTTACGGGGTCGTAGTTCAGTTTGGTTAGAACGTCCCGACCTTCGGTCGGGAAGGTCGAGAGTTCAATTTAGACCCTACGAACTTTGAAAATTAAATAGTAAACTCCGGGGTCGTAGTTCAGTTTGGTTAGAACGCCTGCCTGTCACGCAGGAGGTCGAGAGTTCGAGTCTCTTCGGCCCCGTTATTTTTCGTAACCCGATGATCGTTAATCACTTATAGTTGCACACCATATGTTGGAACACTACATTCACGTCAATATAATTGACAGGTTGATCGGTTATTTTATATTAAGCTTAGAGGATTTACAAATGTCAGTATTTCTTAAAAGAATTAACTTCATCAAGGAGTTGTAAAAATGCGTTTAATAATAATCTCTATAATGATGATGTCATTAATATTCGGTGTTGCCGGTGCCCAGGTACTTGACGGTGTTCCCCATTTGATCAGCTATCAAGGCCTATTGACCGATTCTGATGGGAATGCGGTCGCTGATGGTGAGTATGTAATTGATTTTACTATCTGGAGTGACTCTGTCAGTGTTTCCCCAACCGATAGGGAATGGATAAGCCCCAGTTGTACAGTGCTGGTTGTAAACGGGCTTTTCAACTGGCAGCTTGGCTCCAGAGAAAACCTCCCGCCGTGGACAATGACCAACGACGTCGACCTGTGGCTTGGTATACAGGTCGAATCTGATCCCGAGATTACCCCCCGCGCCCGCCTCTGTTCGGCTCCGTACGCATACAAAGCGTGGCAGGCCGATTATGCCGAGTATGCTGATTCAGCTGGAAATGTCGTAACTGCCATTGGCGAAGCCGGCGAATTTGATGGGGAGGTAAACACCGATATGGTGGAGTATGGGATGGGTATAACCGTAATTGAATTTGAGACCCCTTTTACAACCGTAGAAAAACCACATATGTATATTTCAGTTGTATTGAGAGGGCCCGCGAACGGTCTTACAGAAGGATCGGCAATAAGGGCCGTTGAGGACGTTAAAGGTTCAATCGGTAATTGGACAGGATTTGATATAACCGTTTCCAAGTATAGCGATGGATCATCTATCTCCGACACATCTCCGGTTTTTGTCAATTGGATGGCGATTGTAAAGCACTGAATCGGGTAGCAGCTATCAAGTAATATAGTTTTTTTTAAGGTGTGAAATTTGCCACCATAGTCGATTTCAGGCCACTTCATTTTTTATAATCCAGTTGCGGAACTCTTCTCGTAACTCCCGCCATTGATATTGACCCCGGCGTCCGCCGGGGTTATTTTGTGTCAGGAAGTCCACTATGAATTCATGAGGTGACGATGATGCGGCATTTCCCAAAGCAAGCTGTGGGCTACCCAGCTTTAATTCTGGAAAAGCCCCTTTGGCAAGTATATCAAAGGGTTTTTTGTATATAGGGCATGATATCGCTTATGGTGCCTCTGCCAAATCCGGACCATTCTGGAGTTACTTCCCGATTGACAAAATGGTTCTTAATGTTGTAATTTATATTTCAATACTAATACGGAGTGACTTTGGATACTTGGAAGTTCTACGATATTACGCACAAAAAGCACTTGGTCTGCAATCCCACAAGCGAGGCCAAACTAGTACACCTCGTCAGACTTCTGGACCTCCCTATAGGGGCCGGAGTGGTCGATATCGCCTGCGGCAAAGGAGAGTTTCTGATTCGACTGGCTGAGGAATATGAAGTCAGAGGGCTCGGAGTAGATATATCCCCCTACTGCATTGAAGATTGTAAAAAGAAAGCCGCCGATAGATTGTCCAAGCCTAACATCAAATTCACGCAGATGGATGGTGCCGAGTTCAGGCCTGAACAACCTGCGAGTCTACATTTAGCCGCTTGCATTGGGGCCAGCTGGGTGTTCAAAGACCACAATGAAACGCTAAAAACATTGAAAAGTTGGGTTGTCCCGGGCGGCTTGGTAGTCGTAGGGGAGCCATTCTGGCTCCATGATCCATCACAGGAATATCTGGATGCATCAGGCAGTCAAAGGGAAAACTTTGGAACACATGCCGATAACGTCAAGGTCGGAGAGAAACACGGGCTCCAACTTGTTTATACCATTGTTAGCAACAAAAATGACTGGGATCAATACGAGGGCCTGCAGTGGTTGGCAGCCGACGAATACGCCCGTCAGAACCCCAACGATCCGGACATAGCTGAACTCATGAACCGAGTTACGTCAAACAAGAACATTTACCTCAAGTGGGGCAGAGATACTATAGGATGGGCAATTTATATTTTCAGACGTGATGAATGAGGTTGCTCTCCTTGCTCCATTTTCATTATCTTAATACCCTCCAATACGTTCCGTCAAGAATCGCATAGAAAGACTGCACATCGAAGGCAAATTGTACAAAAGTTTGGGGAGAGTGATATTGGGGCCGCTTCACGCTACATTCTGGATCACCCAGTTGCGAAACTCGTCTCGTAACTCCCCTTATTTTGTTGTAAGTTACTGATATATATATTCGTTATAAGTATCACCGGGCGTATTGTCTTATTGCCCTCAGCAAGCTTTCTACTTGTTTATGCTGCATATCCTTCATAATACATCTGCAAACATAACAAAGTATGTTTTATTAATTTTTTATAAAAATATACCTTGCTCTCCGCCATGTAAATATGGCTTACTTAAAATCATCCCAAACAAGGGCACTGTCCTGCCTCCGATAGTCGTATCACATATTGAGCAGGTCTTGCTATTGTGAAAGTCAGATTTATTCTATATCATATTTTAAAAACCTGAAAAACGCACCAATGAAAGCCAGTATCGTATATATACCCAGAATGCCGAAATCGATTATGGCCGGATAAAAAGACTCGGAGAAACTTCTATCAGGATGCCGAAAGCGGGGGAGCCCGCTCAGGTCAAGTGATTGATCGCTATCAAAAGACGACATATCGAAACCGTCCTCGGATGATACCTTTATCATGATTTGTCCGGTTGGGCCCGCATCTTCGGCTTTATTGTCAATATAATCGTTAAACAGCGTTCTGTAGGAATTCATGGAATCCTCGTACCTGGTTTTCAAGGAGACATCGGTATCGGTCAGCGACATTGCCGCCAGCTGGTACGCGGAGGCGGGGGAAATTCTGGATATCGCTGCGGCGGATCTCTCGCGGACTGCCTTCCGCCTGCGCAAATCCTCTTTCAGTTTAGCGTAATAGTCCTCGATTTCGATTTCCACTTTCTTCCTGGCGGCGTCATCCTCCTTCATCCATTGCCAGAGTTTTTCGTCGCTGGCCGATGAACATCCTCCTCCGGATTCGGCGCTGCGTTCTATCCAGGTATTTTCCATTTTAGCTTCGAATTGGGCCCATTTATCTTTGGCGAAGGCGTTCCGCCGTCCCTCGATCTCCGCCACCCGCGGTACATAAACTATCTGACCGGCCGCCAGCACCCCGGCTCGAGGGATGATGAGAACCAGTACTACCCAGATAACCAGGGAAGTTAAAAAAGAGATATTGGATCGCCGTATGAGCGTCGATATAAATACCCCCAGCACTATGAAAAAAGAAAACAAAAACAGAGATAATCCCAGAAATGAAATGATCTTTATCCAGTCGCCACCGTCCAGGGGGACTTTGAATAAAACGACCAAAAGCAGGCTCAAAAGAACGGGTATCGAGATGGGAATCACCAGGCCCAACCACGATCCTGCGCATTTTGCCAAAAGATATTTAGCCCGGGACACCGGATTGGAGAAAACCAGCTGCAGGGTTCCTTTTTCCCGCTCCCCGTTGACGGCGTCAAAGGTAAACAGGATGGCGAAAAGGGTCAATATAAACTGCACTATAAATGAGAAATCGATAATGCGGAATACAGCGTAAATGGGATTGTCGGAATAATGGGTATGTTGCAGTTTTATGCTGTCTTCGCGGTTTATCAAAGACCACCTGCCGATATCATAATTCAATCCCCCGGCAAAAATCTGCAAGGGGTTCGGTTCTCTCTGGGCCTTGTTGATCAGGTTAGGCCAGGCGGTGGTTTCAGTCATTCGCTGTTCCGCAAGTTCCTGTGCGGTTCGGTATTGAATAACCGATCGGTTATATTCATTTATACCGATATAAACGCTTAACAGCATCAAAACAGCGCAAACCGCGAAGGTTACGGTAAACTTGGGGCTGTATATTATGGCCCTCAACTCTTTTATTATCAATATCGAGAACATGGCAATCTCCATTCGTAACTTATCTAAGATCGTACCGCCCGAAGGCCCGGAATGAACCGGCGATAAATAAAAGGTTATAAATCGCCAGCAAGCCCAGGTCGGGTAATGACGATTTGACGGATTGAGCCAGTGAAACGGATTGATACCGGAATACGGGCAGTTCGTTAGGGTCGATCTGTTCGGGTTCTTCCTCGTCGCCCAACTTTATTTTCATCATCATCATTCTGTCGCCTGGTTTTGATCCTGTTTTATTAACCATGAAATCGCCAAAGGCCTTCTGGTATTTTGAAACCTCGTCCACAAAATGATCCTTCAGATCCAGAGAGGTTCCGGCCATGGCGGTGGCGGCCAGTGTCATAGATGTCGAGGGGGAAATCCTGGCGAGGTTGAAGGAAAGTCTCTCCCGCCTCCTGAGTTTATTGTTGCGAGCCTCGTTTATTCGAGCGTTGAATTCATTTTGTTTTTTCTCGCGCTCATCGGCGATATCCTCCATAAACCTGTTGAATTCATTTACCATTTTCTCGGGATCGCCCGAACTAGCGGGTTGGAATTGAGATATTTTTGCCAGTTCCTCTTTGAACAGCTGCGAACTATACTTCGCTTTTTGAGAAATGTTCTCGTCGATACCAGGAACATCTACGGCTCGACCGGCGAGCAGGACAGAGGCCCTGGGTATGATGAGGGCGCTGAAGATCCAGATGGATAACAAAAGCAGAAAGGAGTTGGAGGACCTATAGGTAACCGAGGAAATGAACAGGGACAGGGTGAGGAATACCCCGGCGTAAAAAAGGCCGGTGATAATAATAATGGCTAACCGTAACCAATCCTCGCCGGACATGGGATGCTGAAGTATGACCAGCAGCAGGCATCCTATCAACATGGCGATGACCAGCGGGACGACAAGGGCGATTCCCGAACCGAGTAATTTACCGAGAATATACAGGTTCCTCGAAATGGGATTGGACAGCGCCAGTCTCAGCGTGCCCTGTTCCTTCTCGCCGCTGATGGTGTTATATCCCAGAAGAATGGCGAACAGCGACAGGATCGTCCCGAATATAAAATCGAGATCAAGAAAACGGAAAATCGCGAATATAGGGTCGTCGTTGTAACGGCTGTCATCGGCGGTTAACTCTCCTCGGCCCTCAACCTCTATGGTGCGGCCGATATCGTTGGAAACGCCGTTGACCAGGGATGCCAGCGGCTGCGGCGGGAGAAAAACACGCTGGCTTCTGACCGAGAACCAATCTGTCAAACCCTCCAGCCTTTCCATGTTTTGCGCCATAACGGCTTCATATTGTGCCCGGCTCAGGGAGTAATTTTCCGCTCCCATATAGAACGAAAGCAATATTAATACCGCGCAGGCGCTGAAGGTAATCACGAACTTCATGGAGCCCAGTATCTCTCGCACCTCTTTTTTAGCCAATATCCTCAGCATATCATACTCCCCCGATCGCAGGCGATTCGACTTCGGAATTATGCCCCGCCATATACTGCAGGTAAAGGTCCTCGAGATCCCGTCCGGCGATTTCTGAGGCCTTTTTTTGCATAATGATTTTGCCCCGGTTCAAAATGGCGATGGTATCGGCGATCTCCCTGGCCCTGAATATGTCGTGAGTGGACATCAGTATGGCCCGGCCTTCGCCCCGCAGTGAATCCAGGAGCTTGATAAATTCGTGTCCGGCCTGGGGATCGAGTCCGGAAGTGGGCTCATCCAAAAGAATAGCGGGGGCGTCTTTAACTATCGCTATCGCCAGGCCGCATTTTTGCCGCATACCCTTGGAGAAGTTTTTCAACTTTTTATGGTGTGATTCTTCCAACAATCCCACCCGCAGCAGGGCGTCGCGATAGTCCTTATCGCCGTATACATTTTTCCCCCCTATACTGGCGAAGAAGTCAAGATTCTGCATGGCGGTAAAATTCTCATAAAGCATAACGTTTTCGGAAACAAACGCTACCAGTTCTTTGGCCTTTAAGGGATCGAAATGGGTCATTATGCCGTTTATTTTGGCCTC
Source organism: Candidatus Zixiibacteriota bacterium (assembly GCA_020348065.1). Taxonomy (GTDB): domain Bacteria; phylum Zixibacteria; class MSB-5A5; order UBA10806; family UBA10806. Next base: position 2,775,093 of record CP070742.1, on the reverse strand, counting down.
ACCCTCCGTGGGATCTATAAAATTCAGGAATATGTTTAGGGCGGTGGTTTTGCCTGCCCCGTTACCTCCCAGCATAACGAATATCTCACCCGGTTTTACCTCGAAGGAAACACCGTCGAGGGCCAGGACCCCGTCATCATATCTTTTTGATAAATTGACCGCTTCCAGCATGGGGCGGTCAGTGGTTTCATTTTCCATTTTCATGATTTCCTCTTTTTTGATTTCTATTTTTTCGAAAGGCGAACGCCGAACACCACTATTCCCGCCACCAGTCCCACGATCAATATTGTCAATAGCGCCGTTCCAAAAACGTTGGCGGATGCCTGTATTTCAATTGTAAAATTCTTGTCTTCGCTTAACACCGGCTGATTGTTGGAGACGGCGCTTATCTTCAGACGGATATCGTATTTGCCGACCGCGACGTCCGAGGGGGGGATAAATTCCAGCTCCACCCGGATCTCCTCCCCGATATCCAGAGATGAGATAACCTCGTCGCTCAGGTCTTTCCGCCAGTTGAAGGGAAGATCGGCGCTGATCTCGATATTGTCCAATCGATGACTTCCCTCGTTCATTATCTCGATGTACATCCTGGCGCTCTCGCCGGGATTGATGGCGTGATACAGTTGAGGTGTCCGGACCAATAGACGCCCTTTACCTCGGGGGATCATCTCCAGCCGGACATAACCGACCTCGAGTTTTTTCAAATCTTCCTCATTCCAATTATCCTGGCCGGGATTGTTGAACTTTTCCAGCAAATCCCGCGGTGCAACGACCACGAAGAACGCAATCGGGATATCCATAAGCACATCATTTGTGGGCCTATCCGGAAGCGTGATTTCCAGGGCGGCTTTTTTGGTGTGAGAGCTTTCGGTAAATTTTACGCTGCTAAGCCTGGCATCGCCCGCCGGATCTTTGAAAAACCGCCCGATCTGCCTGGGCAGATTCAACACCAGGAAGCTGTAGGTCTTATTGGCGCCGCTGAACAGCTCCAGCGACAAATCGAAGGTGGCGCTTTTCCCCAGCTCGATCTCCTGCGAAAACTGCTCCGAACTAACCGCCACCTTATCGACGGTGGCGTCTTTTTGCAGGAAAATCTTCATCAATCGCTGAGTCCCGTTGCCGTAGATTATCGATACGGTCACGGCATCGAGATCCTCTAAAAGCCTGAAATCTACTTTTTGAGGCTTTCCCCAGCGAAGAACGTCAACCTTGGCCTCGTAGGGCTGGCTGATGATGGTCTGGTCGTCGTTTAACAGAGAAATATAGACGTTATTAATGATATCCGGCTGCAGAGACTTGAAAAGCTCGTCTTCTATATTCAGCAACTTTTGAAATTCCGCCGTTCCGCCGGAAGTGTTATCGACCGTCAGGCGAACATGCCTTGAACCGTCGGGAGCGTGGTATTTGACCGCCCGGGAAACCGAGACATACTGCTTTTCGAAAAGTACGGCTAGAAGCGATTGGTGATAATTGACCTCCGCATTGGCCAGCATGTTTTTGGCCTGTTCGAATTCGACGGACGATATCAGGTGTTTGTCATGGAGTTCTTTGCTTCTCTCAAAATCGCCCCTGGCCGTTTCGTAAGCTTCCTTGGCCCGTTTTAAACCCAGCAAGGGATAGGTATCGTCCCGCTGGTTGAAATTAGGCCCGATCTGGCCAAAGATCGTATCGGAAAGTAAAAAAGTGGTTAACAGAAAGAGATATGTCGCGAATGTTCTCATTGCGCCGTTAAATAATTTTTTATTTTTCAATTTTCAATTCCATGGCCCCGGAGGTTTCCTGTTTTGTAGACGTCGACATGCCGGTTTCACCGTCACGGGAATACTTTATCGATATTTTCGATCCCACCGGAATCTCCTCATATTCACCGGCAAATTGCTCAGATGAGGATACCTCGCGGCCCTGCAATGATATAATGATATCGCCTTCCTGGAGTTGATTTTCTTTCATCAACTCCCCGGCGTTGGGAAGGATCATCATGACGGTTACATTACCCTCTTTTTCCGCGACCACAAGGCCGGCGCCCGGCACCGGCTTTATCGCGGTTAATCCCTCGGAGGATATGGCGGTGATGTTTGTGTTATCGCCCGATGTTTCGACCGACCTGATTTGGCCGTCCTCCTCCGATATCATCATGGCCTGCAGTTTGGGGAGATCGTCCGGGGATGCCTTGGGAAACGAAACGATCATCATGATTTTATCCCTTTTGACACCCAGCTCTATGTCGTTGCCGATTTCTATCGCCTTGTAACCCTCTTCGAAATCCTTTATGGTAGTCACTCTGTCGCCGTTAAGCATGATGACCCTGTCGCTGTCTTTGAGATCGACGTCCTGATATTTTTTCGTGCGGGCCTCTTTAGGCCCGGCAACCTGGATTACCAGGCCATCATTATCTCCGACTACGATAGATCCTGTTTCCTTTAGAATGGTAACGCTTCCCTTTTCAAATGCCACCATCCCGACACCCCCGGCTTTTTCCGACGATCCCTTCGATGTACCGGAACAATCGCCTTCACCAAGAATATCTCCCGATAGCAATAGGGTCAGGCAGATAGCGCAAAATCCGATTTTTTTGATCATTTTCACATCCTTCCTTTGGATTAGAATTTTTTATTCATAGGAATGTATACGTGTGACGAATCAAATAGAGTAGTTAATCTATGTTAAGGAATGTTAATAAATGTTAAGACCTGTGACTTATTCCTCCGTATAAGGTATATTGGTAGTATGAAACTTTCCGGAAAAGCTGTCGGGACGATAATTATGCTTATCGTCATGTCTATGGTGGGCCTGGTTCTGCTTCAAGCTTACCTGATAAACCTCGCGCTGGAACAGAAAAGTCAGGCATTTGACCGCAACGTAATGGTGGCCCTGAACTCGGTGGTGGGGAAGTTGGAATCGGATGAACTATCCGAATCATTGAATCAACTGAGCTCATCCGATGGAATATTGAAAAAGCAGAAATGGGTAACCGCCGGCAGTCCTAACTGCGAAGTTGATTCATTGATGGCTATAGGAAACAAATTGGCGTACTCAATCACGGAGGAAGATTCGGGTAACGTAAAGGTTGAGGACGGAGTATTGAGCTATAACCTCAAAACCCCCCAGCATGTGGCGGTTTATGCTTTTGTCGCCGACGGCAGCGGCAAAAAAACCCTGTTGGACACTTTCAAAACATCGGGAGAACATCAACTCGTACTGGAAGATTATATACAGGGTAATACCGATATTATGTATAAGTTCAACACCGACAGCATTCAATGCGATATCAAGATTGTCGATGGAGTGCCTTTGGTGGTGAATAAACCGGGGATCACCGGAGATGAAAAAAGCATAATGGTGATGACTATTTTAAACCGTCTTACTACATCCGAAAAGGAGCCGATAGAAAAACGGGTGGACACGGAAAAACTTCGATCTACTTTAGAAAATACCCTGAATGAATCCGGCATCGATCTGGATTTCAGTTTCGGCGTCAGGACCGCGGGAGAGGATACTTTGCGGATAAGGGATCCCTCGGATAGCGAAGATGAACTACTTGATACCGAGTTCAAAGCGAGTTTGTTTCCCCGGGATATAATCGCTCCACAAAACGAGCTCTTGGTGTTTTTCCCGGGGAGAGATATATATCTGCTGAAAAAGGCCGGTCCGCTCTTGGGATCGACCATATTATTTATGTTGGTGGTTGTAGCATGTTTTGTCTATACCGTCCGAACCATGATTTATCAAAAGCGTTTCGCGGTGCGGCTGGTTGACTTTATAAATAATATGACGCATGAGTTTAAGACCCCCATCTCCACCATATCGCTGGCAGGCGAGGCTATAGAAAGGCCGGAGATTATCTCCAACAAACAGGAGGTATCGCGGTTCAATTCCATTGTCCGCGATGAAACCGACAGGATGAAAAAACAGGTGGATAAGATTCTGCAGATGGCGATCCTGGAAAAGGGAGATTTCAAACTTGAAAAAACCGCTATCGATATTCACGATCTACTCCGTAAATCCGTTGGGAATATTTCGCTCATGGTTGAGAATCGAAATGGCATTATCAGAACCTATCTAGAGTCGGGAAGCCCGATGATCGAGGCGGACAGGGTGCATCTATCCAACGTCATTCATAATATTCTCGAAAACGCCGTAAAATATTCCGAGGATGCTCCGGAAATAACCATTACAACCGCGCACATCAATAACGGTATCATCATAAGTATTGAGGATAAAGGCCCCGGCATCGATCCCGCCGCGGCTAAAATGGTGTTCGATAAATATTACCGGGTGCCTACAGGAAACAAACATGACGTCAAGGGGTTCGGACTGGGTTTGAGCTATGTGAAACTGATTGTCGAGGCTCATGGCGGCACCGTAAATATGGAAAGCAATCCGGGGAAGGGAACGAAGGTTTCGATTCATCTCCCGGTGGGGAGATAGAATGGGTTTTACTCCTATGAGAATTCTGCTTCTGGAGGATGATCCCAACCTCGGCGCTCTTTTGCAGGAGCATCTGCGCATGCGGGAATTCGAGGTCACTGTCTGTACCAACGGCGTTGAGGGATTGAAGGAATTCAATTCCGGAAAATTTGATCTTTGCCTGGTGGATATCATGATGCCTAAAATGGATGGCTTCACCTTTGCCAGAGAGATCAGAAAAAGCGATCAATTGTTACCTATTATTTTTCTCACCGCCAAATCCATGCAAGAAGACAAAATCGAGGGCTTTAAAATCGGCTGCGATGATTATATCACCAAGCCCTTCAGCATGGAGGAGTTGCTTCTGAGAATCCACGCCGTCCTAAAAAGAGGCAAAAGCGTAGAGAATAAAAATATATCCCCGTCCAGTTTTAAAATAGGCAAATATAAATTCGATTACGTTAAGCAGATTCTGGAAAACTCCCAACGCAGGATTAAGCTCACACCAAAAGAATCAGATCTTTTGCTCCTCCTTTGTGTTCACAAAGGTCAGACCTTGGCGAGGGAGAGAGCGTTGCATGAAATCTGGGGCAATACCAGTTATTTCAGCAGCCGTAGCATGGATGTTTTCATATCGAAGTTACGGAAATATCTCAAAGACGATGAAAACATTGAAATAATGGGAATTCATGGCAAAGGTTACAGGCTCCTGGTAAACTGAGAAAGATATCTTTTTCAAGAGAGTCTCAGAATTTTTTCATATAGCCCAACTTGCGGAAAAACCACCTTATTTTAGCTCAAAAACTGTCCAAACAATGGGGGGAAGCTAATTGAATAAGATACAATTCGTCGAGCCCCGGTTTCCCGATAGATGTTCTAAATATGGCATGTCGAAAACAAGCATTTTTAGAATCAGAAATTTCCGATAATAAGATATATCACAAATTTAATCGGATAATAGAACCTGTTCATTCAAAAATGGAGTGATATAAGACTGTTCAACCTCCCCAAACAAGAATCGTAGTCTTAGGTATTCTGACATCAAAAGTACTCATTATAATTGTGCAGCCCGAATATATATAACTTTCGGAAAACGAACCGAATCGGGAACTTGATAATAGAGAAAAACTTCTGAAATAGAATCGATTATCGGAAAGGATTTAATCTTTACCAATTTCAATCCGGGCAAAATCTGAGGTGAAAAGTTCTGTGTTTTGTGCAGTCAACCCCGCCATAGATCTTGAAAGCCCGATTTGGTCGGGCTTTTTTTCTTCAGATAAAGCAGCACAACAGCCCATCCGGTAATACATTGCTCATAATTAGTCAAGTCTGACAAAGGAATATTCTCGATACATTCTGGATGAAGATCCGTCCATAGTAGAGCAGGGAGTATAACTACGAGAAAAGAACATGGTCTAACCAGCGGGGATATGAGCACGAGGCAATATGGACAAAGTGTTGCTTTGTCTTACTATGGTTTTGCTGACGGTCTCGTTTGCGGTAGCGGAAAGCGATCTAACAGCGGCCATTGAGTCCGGCAATATCGATCAGATCAAGGGGCTACTTGCGAGCGCCCCCGAAGGTATTAACCAGAAGGACGAATCTGGATTAGCGCCGTTGCACGTGGCGGCATACTCGAATCAGCTGGAGGTTGCAAAATATCTATTGGAATCCGGGGCCGACCGACTGGGAGGGGCTACTCATGGCGACGAGGGTGACCGAGCCTATAAGCATTTGATAAAGACTCATATCTATGCAGAGCAAAGGGATGTCCATCAAGTCTCCGCCGAATTACAGGCATATATGAAAATCGTAAAGGACCGAACTCCAGAGGACTGAACTTACTGCCGTTGAATATGGTCGAGTTGTATTGCCGTCTTGGTGAGATCGGAAGCGCAGAAGAAGCCCGGGGGCAATTGCGTTCGGAAGCGTCATCAACTCAATCGGGGCGTTTCTACGAGGAATGGGCGGCGGGAATTCTGGACCTGGCCAAAGGTCACGCGACCAGCGCTGCACTTCGCCTGGAACAAATCGGCTCCGGAACGGGCAACTTTCAGTTGGGAATGCTGTTGGCCAGAGCTTTCGTCGAATCTGGTCAATACCATAAAGCGAATGATTTGTACCGTGACCTGCTTGAAAGGCATGACTTATGGCATTTTTCTTTGCGCTGGACAGGACAATGGCGTACTACTACTTAGGCCGGTCCTATGAGCAATGGGTAACAAGAGCGCCGCTGTCGTCAGCTATCAACGGTCTGTCGACCTGTGGCGGGAGGCAGATCCAGGCATTGGGAAATTGGATGAAGCAAGAGCAAAGTTAGCTGCGCTCAGGTAGAGCCGCGTCGGGATAGCGTAGCGAAGAGTCGAAAATAGCGTTACGGGATCGGATCCCACGGCAAGCTGTGGGCTACCACGCTTTCTGGATTTGGTTTGACAATTTAAAAATTTTTGCCCCCGATCAACATGAGATTGCGATTTCCGATCTTTACATAGAATCCAGGCTGGTGGAACGCTTTTTACAAAAAGGATCCCCGCACCATTGGCAAAGGTATGCACCCGGCAGATTAACAGCCAAATCAGATATTAATTATTTATACTCAAATGTTAATCATAATAACCAGACGTTTCCTCTTGGAAAATAAAGTACTGGCCGTTACATTAGATTTATTATGAAAGAGCATTCCCGCCATCAGGCTATCGAGGTAGTAAGAGCCGGATACGATAAGCTGGCCGAATTATACGCCACCGAAAGGGAGAAGTTCGATAACTGGGCCGAAGTGAAAGCGTTTACCTCGAAACTGCCCGAGGCCGCGCGCGTTCTAGACGCCGGCTCCGGTACCGGTACGCCTATCGCGGAGTTTCTGGTCAGATCCGGTTTTGAGGTTGTCGGTATCGATATTTCGCCAGCGATGGTAGAAACCGCGCGCAAGAACATTCCGGGAACGACGTTTCTACAGATGGATATGACCAGGCTCGATTTCCCGCCGGCATCGTTCGACGGAGTAATTTCTACCTATGCCATCATCCATGTCCCGCGTGAAACACACGCCGGGTTATTTGAATCGTTCTACCGGGTCCTCAAAAGCGGGGGAACGATGCTGGTCTCAGTCGCCAGTTGGGAGTGGGAGGAATTCGCCGACTACATGGGTGTCGACATGTTCTGGAGCCACTACGACTCCGACAGAAACGAATCGCTGATCACCGCTGCCGGCTTTGAAATAGAATTTGGCTGCACGGTCGAGTCGGGCGGCGAAACCCATCATTGGGTACTGGCCCATAAACGCTGATTTTTGAGATTAAATTTCATTGGCTACTACCTGCAATTGTACACCGAAGTTCCGTTTACATATTTAAGACTTGTGGAAATTCCAAATTCAAAAGTCACAAAAATTTGCCGAGAGTGAGGTCGGGGCGGCTATTCTTTTGTATCGCTCCCGTATAAATTTGGGAACTTATCTGTCTCATTATCATTCCGCCGCCGATTGCCTAAGTACAGTTGATTTAAGTATTCTATTGCCAACTGAATAAAAATTGTTATGTTCTTGACATGAAAAAATCTCGTAAGTAATATCTAAATGACTGGAGAATACCGTGCGATTTGATTTATCAACAATTCTAAATGGGCCGGTCGTTGTTACGCAATCGAACGTGCATATTGATTTAGGAGGAAGGTATATCGGTTACCGCGGCGTCCCGGGCTATTCGGATAGCAAAGCGGGCCAGGTTGGCGAAACATATAAACTTAAGGAGGTATCATAATGATACTGCGAGTATTAATTGCAATTGTCTTCCTGATGGAGGGGAACGCGTTCTCCGAATCCGGTCCGGGTACTGTATATTCGGACGACTTTGCCGGAGATTTTGGAGAAATGCACGTAGGGCTCAGATTTGACGATCTTGTTGATAAATCCAGAACTTATGCTTATCCCGGGCAAGAGAGAACCTCTGCCGAATTTGGGCGGGGTGGCAGGGCCATACGGATATATACCTGGTACCCTGCCGCGATAGAAGAGGAAGCGGAGCAGATGACACTCGGTCGCTACATTGAAATCTCCAAAGGGGATTTTCATGTCGGCAGGCACTCGGTCATCATACCTGATAAACTCCCCCTGGCGAGAGCTCTTTCAGATGAACAATTGAGCGCAATGGTGATGCTTAGCACGAATGCCCTCGAGAACGCGGAACCGGCGAAGGGACAGTTCCCCCTTATAGTATTCGGACAGGGTTTGTACTACGAAAATCCGATCACTCACTTTGCCCTCTGCGAATACTTTGCCAGCCATGGATTTGTGATTACCAGCTGCCCGCTTGTGGGGACTAATTCCCCCATGGTGATGCTTACGGTTCGGGATTTGGAATCGATTGTGCGGGATCTTGAGTTTGTCCTCGAATTTTCTCTGGATCAACCATATGTGGATAGGGATCGAATAGGTATAATCGGCTTTGACATGGGAGGAATGGCGGCGCAACCTCTCCAGATGAGAAACAGCCGAGTCGATGCCATTATGACTCTGGACGCCGGTATAGTTTTTTCACATTTTTCGGGACTTCCCGGCAACCATCCCTCGTTCGACCTTCAGCTGATGACCTCTCCCTGGCTGCACATGACGCAGACTAAATTTATCGAAGCATACCGGGAGCGTCTTGATCAATCAGTTTGGGGGAAGATCTCGGCCGATAGATACCTTTTGCTTTTCGACGACGTGCAACATGTCAATTTCACATCATACGGGCTATTGAACATACCGGCGCCATTGATTGCCTACTGGGGGGATAACATATTGCCCAACGTGCCGGTCTACAGTACCATCTGCAGGATCGGATTGACTTTCATGAATGCTTATCTGAAAAACAATCAGGAAGACCTCCGCAGACTGATAGATGAAATAGATAGTCAGAACCCGGACCGAGGGTTCACGCTGGAGAATAAACAGGGGGTGACTCCGGGACCCACTCTTGATCAGTTTCTAAACCAGATTATCAGCGGTGATATTGAGAAGGCTGTTGGACAGGCAAGGCTATACAAGAAAACCAATCCCTCGTGGTCATTCTACTCAGAGAGTGTCGTCAACGATATCGGTTATCGATTTCTGTACGCCCTTAATAGGCCGCAGATTGCTCTGGAAATATTCAGGCTAAATATGGAAATGAATCCGCAATCAGGTAATGTTTACGATAGTTACGCCGAAGCCCTGCTTGCTCTGGATAGGGTTGAAGAAGCTATTGAAAACTATGAGAAATCCCTGAAACTGGATCCTGAGAACCAGAACGCAAGTAAAATACTTAACGACCTGAAAAACCGATAATATAATTGACAGTCGATTCGGGGGCGGTTTATCGGAGTAATGCTCGGATTCGAGAAAAATCCGTCAGTTGCTCTTTACGCGTTTTATTGCCTTCCATCGATTTCCATCAATTCTGATATAGTGTATCCGAATCGGAAAGCTTATGGCAGCCAAAGTTTGCTGAGAGCGAGATCGGGGCCGCCATTGATTCTCTTGACATCGCAAAACAAAGGATTCATTTTGTCGGGGGAAGTTATTCTAACAGGAAAACCCGGCGGAATTCGGCCTGGAGGCTTAGATTTTAATCGGTTCACCCAAGCGCGAAGTCGGGACTGGAAGACAATATAAATTGAGAGGAGGATAATCACTTGTCTGAATTCACATTAGACAAATTGCCCGAAAAGGTTCTTGCCAGGATAGACCTCCAACAAGCCTTTATGATATCCCGATGCGTTGTTGCGGCAGAGAAACTGCAGGTATTTCGTAAACTTCATGGCAGGAAACTGTCTGCCGCAACAATCGGCAGGAAAATCGGAGTACGCGGCTGGCGTGCAGAAGCATTCCTGGCGGCTCTCGTTTCAATTGGATTATTGAAAAAAACCGGCAAGCTATACAGCAATACAGCCCTGGCCGATAAGTACTATGTTCGTGAGAGGTCAATCTTCTGGACCAGGCTGTTCTCCGATGAATGTTGCCGGGAGTACCGGGCTTTTTCTGTCTTGGAGGAGATGCTCACTACCGAACGGAGTTATGCGTCGATCCTTGGCATAAAAAGTGGAAATTACATTAAGGAGATGAAGAGGAATTCTCAGTGGGCGCATGATTTCACGCATATGCTCTACTATTATCATTTGCCGCACGCAAAGGCGCTGGCAGACAATTTGGATCTCTCGGATTATTCTTCCGTTTTAGACGCCGGTGGAGGATCGGGAGTGATGTCTATAGCCTTGCTGCGCAGGTATAAACATCTGCAAGCGTGTGTGCTGGAAATCGAGCCGGTAGCCAACGTTGCCAAAAAGATCATCCGTAGAGAAAAACTGCAAGGTCGAATCGATACCATGGTCGGTGACATGAAGGAACATATTCCCGGTGGTTATGATGTCATTATGTTCTGTGATGCGGAGATTGGCGGCGGCAGCACGTTGAAACTGGCTTATGAAAGCCTGCCGGAAGGCGGTTTGGTGGTCCTATGTGAGGACTATAGTACAGATGACTGGACTGTTCCGTTATACAGGTTGATGTGGCAACTCAGGTCGAACTCATTCTGGCTGAAGAATAAAAATCAAATGGTTACTATGCTTCGAGATTGCGGATTCAAAGCCGTCAGAAGCCGTAGAATCTACGGGGACACGTGGCTAATTACCGGCCGCAAAGGCAACGCACGTAAGCGCGGCCTGTCAAAGACATGAGTAAAAGATGGAGCAACTGCAAAAACAGGTAAAACGGCGCAACCGGATCAGTAGCCATAGGAGATCAATCTAATGAGAAATTTGACTTTGGATAAGCTTCCCCGGAGGGTATTGGAAAAACTGGATTTGGAAACGGTTTTCATGGCATCTCGTTGTGTAATTGCCGCGGAAAAACTCCTGTTTTTTCGTAAGCTCAGTGGAAAAGAATTGTCTTCGGCTGCCATCGGCAGACTAGTTGGGATTCATCATAAACATTGCGAGCATTTCCTCGATTTTTTTGTTTTCCTGGGGCTTTTAAAGAAGAGAAATAACCTGTACCGAAACTCCGCGCTGGCAGACAGGCATTTTATACAGGCGCGATCAATCGATTGGACCCGGTTCTGGTCGAACGAATGCATTAAAGATTATGAGGCTCTGGCAGTCATGGAGCAGGTGATAACGAGCGGCAGGGATTGGCGGAAGATACTCGGCAAAAAGCGCTCGCCCGATTATGAGCTCGCTCTTAAAGACCGCCAGTGGGCGCGCGATTTCACTTACGCGCTATACGACGTAGATAAGCCAGTCGCGGAAACCCTGGCGAATAATCTTGACCTGTCGGAATATCGATCGCTATTGGATGTCGGCGGCGGATCGGGCGTTATGTCTATCGCCCTGGCCCGGAAAAATCCGCATATAAAAGCTTGTATCCTCGATTATAAGTATGTTCGTGAAGCTGCAAAGAAGATTATTCGCAAAGAGCGTATGTCACGCAGAATCAGAACCCTGGTCGGCGATATGAACAGGGCAATACCGCAAGGGTTTGACGTCATAATGTTCTGGAATATAGGTCATATCGATACCCGCGTGATGAAGATGGCTTACGAGAGCCTGCCGGACGGTGGTATGATAGTAAGGGAATGCACTCCACCCTCGAGGTCGAAAACGCCGTCGCCGGGGAGGTTTCTGCATGGGTATATGTCGGTCCGACCCAAAAGCCAATCCAGGGACAGCATTATGCGTTCATTGAAGGAAGCCGGTTTCAAATCGGCAAAATACCGTAAAATCGATTCCGCGTTCGGTTTGATCACGGGCCGGAAAAGCCAGAAATAGAATCGTCATGCGCAACAAAGAATCGACCAAGCAACTGCTCTACGATCTTGAGAATCGCTTGCTGCAACCGGAGGTCAGGCATTCCCGCGAGGAGTTGGAAAAGCTGCTGGCCGAAGAATTCGTGGAGTTCGGAAGTGGCGGTCGGATATATAACATACAATCGATCATCGAGGAGCTTGCTAAAGAATCTAACGTTCGGATTTCTATGACGGATTTTGAAATGGTTTCGCTCGCATCAAACGTGGCGCTTGTTACATACCGCGCAGTTTATTCCGAGGGCGAGGGAGAACCGGCACACCATTCTCTAAGAAGTTCAATCTGGAAATTGGCTGGTGACACCTGGCAATTGATCTTTCACCAAGGCACGCCGACTTCGCCTACGTAAAATACGCATAACAATATCAATATTAGATTTAATAATAATTGGGCAGAATCCAACCTCGCCATGATTGATTGTCGGGATCGGAATTAATCCAATTCGCTCTCAAGGTAGTCAATCGCCCGTTCGATCTGTGTGTCCCTGCCTTCCAGCAATGCCGCCCTGTCCAGCGATACCGAGATATCCGGAATAACGCCGCGGCCTTCCAGCACAATTCCGTCGGGGGTCAGAGACTGCGCCACCAGATACATCAGGGAAGCGCCGTTGGGAAGTTTCTTCATTTCTGATGGTCCCACCACGCCAGGGCTGCGCTCGCCGATAATTGTCGCCCGACCGATCGCCTGCATACACCCTGAAAACCGTTCGCTGGCCGACCCGTTCATAACATCGATCAGGATCGCTACCGGCCCCTCAAATATGGGCGGATCCGGATCGACGGTCACCTGCACCGTGCTGTCCCGATAACGGAACAAGGAAAACAGGGTGCTTTCGCTCAGCAGCTTCGACGCGATCGCTTCTCCTATCTCATGCATCCCGCCGGGATTGCCGCGTATATCGATGATCAGACCCCGTATATTACCCATAGCCTTCATCGCTTCCACAAACAGGGAATCGGCCGGGGGTATGACCGCATTGAAGTAAACATAGCCGATATCGTCGTTTAGTTTTTTGAATTTAAAATCAACATAAACCGTGGGAAACTCCTCCGCAATCTTGGTGCCGTTCGGCCTCTGTTTCATTTGAAGCGTCACATCGTGGGAGATTCCGGCTTCGTCTTCATACGAAATTGCGACTGTATCCCCGGGTTGCCCGAAACAACACTTGACAACTTCGTCACATATATTGCTTATCCTGGCCCGGTCATTGGAATGAGGAACCTCCCCGGCCGTCGCCTCGTCTATCATTTCCTGTACCGGCACCCCGTTAATACTCTTAATGATAAAGCCCGGCTTCATCCCGGCCTTCGCTGCCGGGAAGTCCGGATCCATATAAGTGACAACCGCATCATCGCCCAAAAGCCTCAGGTCGATACCGATGCTCCCCCCGGATAACAACGGTGATCCGGAGCCAGCCCTTTTGTCCATTCGGAACACCGAGTAATGAGACACCTTCAACTCTCGAAGCATTTCGTTCATTAGTTTTATTAAGGCATCATCGTT
>CP070742.1:2690743-2761265 GCA_020348065.1 Candidatus Zixiibacteriota bacterium | reverse complement strand
TCGCACACCTCCCTGACAGGCAGGACTTTCTGTTCGGTTTTATTGGGTTTTAATGGAGAAAGAGATTATCAAAAAGACAGCAATTTCTCCCGGGCGCTTTCATTTCTTATAGATCGCGAGTCAATAGTCAGGGTTATTCTGGGAGGCTCGGCGGCGTTGCCCGATACCCCGGTTCCCGGCTTCGATGAATCATCTATTCATTTCAACTACGTGCTTATTCCGGATTCGGTGGATTATTATGTGAATAGAATATCAAAAATACCCGAGAAGATAACTTTTTATATCGACTCCCGATTCCCGGTACTGTCGAAAGTATCAAGATATATTTCAGGTCAATTGAGCGGTTTGGGGATCGAGGTGGCGGAAAGAAAGGTGGATTTCTCCTATCTGGACGAAAACAGGGTAAAATCGGAGCTGGATATGTATCTTAGTTACTACAATCCCGTTTCGGAGAATGCGGATTGTATGCTTTATCCTCTGTATAGCTACGATCTTTCGGGGCACACAAACTATCTCTATTACAGGGATGACGCTTTTCAATCCTTTCTGGATAACCTGAGGGCTGAGACTGATCCTGAACGGAGGAAGATGTTGTCTTACGGCCTCGCCCAGTCTCTGGCATACGAGCCGCCTGCCATAATACTATACGAACCCTATCTTATCGTGATTTCAAAGACCGATGTTTCTGGAATTAAAACCGTTGAGGAAGGTTATGTTGATCTTCGTGGGGCATTTATAGAGACCAACCGATGAAACTCCGGCTGAGGATTACATTACTGCTTATAGTGGCTGCGATTTTGCCCATGATTGCCGTATTTGTTTCGCTGAATTATTACGCCGTCAATCAGAGACAATCGCTGGTAGATATCAAATTAAACAGCGTATACGGAGGCGCCGTCAGCCTTTATGAGCGCAAGGGCGGGAATATTCTCTCTCAGATGAATCAGCTTGCCGAAGATCCCATATTGCTCCGTTATCTGCTTGTAAGAAATAGAGACGGTTTTATCGATCAGCAGGGGCTGATAACGTTTGCCTCCGAGATGAAAAACCTGTTAAACCTGGATCTCCTCGTAATAGTGGACCGCAAAGGTATCGCACTCGCCAGAGGTCACGATCCCGGTCTGTTCGGAGATAATCTCGTAGCAGATCCGGTCTTCGCCGAGGTTCTTAAAGGGCGTAGAGTTCAATCTTTGAATAAGGCGACCTACGCGGGCGAAGAGTATCTAACGTCGATGGGACTCGCTCCGATCTGGTACGAAAATAGAGAGCTTGTAGGGGCGATCGCCGGCGGCGAGTTTCTTGATAATAGCTTCTGCCGCGATTTACAGCTTCTTTCCGGCGCGGAGATTCTTCTTGTGGAAGGTAACGATCTGCTGGCCAAGACTATTCCCGGCCGGACCGAAGAACTTCTATTGTATCTTCAGGAAAAACAAAGGTACAGAACAAAAATCGAGGGTTTGACATACACGTTTTCACGGTATCCTCTCCTGGATTTTTCGGGCGAGAAAGTCGCCGACCTGCTTATGGGAGTATCGACTCAGGATCTCGACGTTCTTTTCGATAACATGCAGAAGATTTACGGGGGCTTCGCTCTTGGCGGGTTGCTGCTGGCCATAATATTCGGATATATCTTCTCATCGCGTCTTACAAATCCCATCTACAAACTCATCAAAGCGTCGGACAGACTCGCCAGCGGAGATTTTTCGGCAAGGATCGATTATGGAGGTAGAGGGGAACTGGGCAATCTTACTGATACATTTAATGAGATGGCATCGGATCTCCAGGCTTACCGCAATAAGCTTGTCGAAACCGAAAGGCTGTCGGCGTTTACCATGATGGCACGAAAAGTGGCTCACGAAATAAAAAATCCCCTGACTCCCATAAGAATCGCCATTGAGGATTTGAGAAGATCATATTCGGAATCAGGTCGGCAATTCGATTCCGATTTTGAAAATTCTACCAGAACGGTCCTGGATGAGGTCACTGCGCTCACGAAAATAGTGGACGAATTTTCAGAGTTCGCCCGTTTCCCCGCTCCCAAACCCGACAATGACGACCTGAACGAAATTGTTTTATCCGCTGTTTCGATCTATCCCCGGGAAATCGAAAGCGGCAGCCTGAAAACCGATCTATCCTCAAAACCGCTGCCGGTATATGCAGACAGAGATCAGGTAAAAAGGGCCTTGATGAATGTTATCAAAAACGGTCTGGAGGCGGTCCCGCCGGGAGGGCGGGTAACAGTAAGGACCGTCTATTCGGAGAGAAAGGCGACGGTTATTGTAGCCGATAACGGACACGGCCTGACAGAATCGGCCAGGAAAAATCTTTTTACGCCATATTTTACGACGAAGCCCGGCGGTTCCGGTCTGGGCCTGGTGATTGTGAAAAAAATCGTGACCGAACATGACGGCGGCATCAGGGTCATTGACTCGATGGAGGGGGGAACGGCCGTAATCATCGATTTTCCGTTAAAAAGATAAAAGTGAGAGGATCGAATTGAAAATACTTATCGTAGATGACGAACCGAATATTCTAGCCTCCCTGGGATCCGCCCTGAAAAGGTCCGGGCACGATATCCTGACCGCCAGTTCCTATTCGGAAGCTGAAAATCTGTTGCACGACGGCATCGATGTCGCGTTTCTGGATGTCTGGTTGGGCGAAAAAGACGGCATACAGCTTTTGAAGCTGATAAAAGAGAGATTCGCCGAAATAGAGTGCGTGATGATATCGGGCCATGCGGAGATCGAAACGGCTGTATCGGCGGTGAAGCGGGGGGCTTATGATTTTCTGGAAAAGCCTTTGTCATTGGACAAAATAGAGGTTTTATTAGCCAATATCGGGCGGCTTAAATCCATAGAAAACGAGCGGGACGATCTTCGCCGGAGATTGGGCGAAGACGGCCGACTGGTGGGTCAGTCAAAAGCCATAGCTGATTTGAAGACAAAGAGTTCGCAGATTGCTCCTGAAGAATCGCGAGTGCTGATTACCGGCGAAAACGGTACCGGGAAAGAACTGATAGCCCGGCTAATTCATGACTCATCTCCTCGTAAAGACCGGCCCTTTGTGGCGGTCAACTGCGCCGCGCTGCCTGATGATCTCATCGAATCGGAGCTTTTTGGATATGAAAAAGGGGCTTTTACGGGAGCGGTAAAGTCAAAACCGGGAAGATTCGAGATGGCTGGCGGCGGGACGCTTTTTCTTGATGAGATCGGGGAAATGTCTGAAAAGACGCAGGCGAAGCTTCTAAGAGCGGTGGAGGAGGGGGTGATCACGCGACTGGGAGGTACGGCTGAAATCAGAACCGACGTAAGGATAATCTCGGCTACCAACAAGAATTTGAAAAATCAGATTTCCGATGGGAAATTCCGGGAAGATTTATTTTATCGATTGGCGGTTTTACCGATCGAGATACCGCCGCTTCGGGAAAGACGGGAGGATATCCCGCTTCTGGTTCAGCATTTTTCGGATAGATTTTGCAAAAAACGGGGGCGGCCTCCGAAAAAATTCGAAGGCGGGGCTTTGAAACTTTTCTCAAATTATTCATACCCCGGTAATATTCGGGAATTAGCCAACTATGTGGAGCGAGTGGTTATTATGGCTCCCGGCGAGACGATCAGCGCAAAAGATATCGAAATGTATATGCCCCATCTTGTCGAGAAGGCACCGACGGGAACGTTAAAGACCGCCTGCGAACAGTTTGAGAGAGAGTATATTAAAAAATCTATCTCCCAGGCGGGCGGAAATATGACCCGGGCCGCCGATATTCTCGGGCTGGAACGAAGTCACCTGTATAAAAAGATGAAGGCATTGGGGATAGATTTAAAAGAGAACAAATAACAGGCGTTTTCGTAATCAATATCGCTCCATAGATATGGCCAATCCACAAATCCCTTGACAAAATGTCAAGAAAGCTTATTATCTTCGGTCATGGAGGACGGTCGTCCGGTCCGGATCAGGGCTATTGTCGGTTTGGGCAACACGGGCGAAAAATATTACCGTACCCGGCACAATCTTGGTTTCGAGGTTGTTAATTTGTTGAAAGGAGAATCGGAGTTCGTTCCCGGAAGGGGGGACTACGGTATATGCGAAACTTCGATATCATCCGTAAAGATTGCTCTTTTAAAACCGACCACTTACATGAACCGCTCGGGAAAAGCGGTAAGGAGCTTCCTTGAATTCGAGTCGCTTTTGCCCCGGGAGGTTCTTGTAGTCGCAGACGATTTTAATCTTCCCCTGGGACGGATCAGGCTCAGGCAAAGCGGTTCCGACGGCGGTCACAACGGGCTGGCATCTGTGATTTATCATCTCGGCACCGAAGAGTTCCCGCGGATAAGGCTGGGAATCGGGCCGGTCCCTGAAGGTATCGTGGCAGATGATTTTGTCCTGGAATATTTTGAGGGAAGCGAGATCGAAATCGCCGAAGCGATGCTGAAGCGAGCAGTTCAGGCGGTGAAATCGTGGCTTCTGGAAGGATACGAAAAAGCGGCGGCGATTTATAACCAGGCCGTCGAAGAAAACTGAAAAAAATATTGTTACCCTACCTCGGCGCTTATTTGTGATGTCTGCGCGAGGTCTTAATGTCCGAAGGGAGGTTTAATGAAGCTTTACGAGCTGACCATTATTATTAATTCTTCTCTGGAAGAATCCGCCGTTCAGGCGGAAATCGAGAAAATCGAAAATCAGATCACATCGGCCGAAGGAAAAATCCACAAACTCGAACGCTGGGGAGTCAGAAGGCTCACCTATCTGATCAAGGGATTCAATCAGGGCTTTTATGCGCATTTCCTTTATGAAGGACCTGCGAAGCTTGTTTCCGAGATTGAAAGGGCTTTGAGGATTAACGAAAACATACTTCGTTATCTTACGGTTCAGGCGGTTATCTCTCCGCCGAAGGAGAAGAAAAAAACCGAAATTCCATCGGAAGAGCCGACGCCGGTCGAGGAATAAACCATGCTTTCAACCAGGCTTCCTAACCTTAACCGGGTGATGATCGTGGGCAATCTAACCGGGGCCCCGGAGTTGAGATCGACTTCGACCGGAATATCTGTGTCCAATTTCAGGATCGCCGCCAACAGGAGGTTCAGGGATAACTCCGGGGAGTTGCGGGAGGATGTCTGCTATGTGGGCGTTGTGGCCTGGGAGAAACTCGCTGAATCCTGCGCCGCGAAACTCCAAAAAGGAAGCGCTGTCTATGTAGAGGGTGAACTGCGCTCCCGGTCCCTGGAAGCCGGGGACGGCAAGAAAAGAAATGTCATAGAAATAAAAGCACATCATATTCAGTTTCTGGGTAAAACAGGAGAACCCGATGAAGATGCCGATGAATTCGGCGATGATGAATATGGCGGAAATGTTGAAAAATACAATTAAATTACGGAGAATAGATGGAAAGACGTAAAAGAAAAATTTGCCGTTTCTGCGATCAGAAGATCAGTATTATCGATTACAAGGATGATCGTATGTTGAGGAAATATCTTTCGGAACGGGGCAAGATTATTCCGAGGCGGGTGACCGGCGTCTGCGCAAAACATCAAAGGCAGCTGACACAGGCTATTAAACGCGGAAGAGTTCTTGCATTGCTTCCGTTTATCGTCGAACCCGATATCTAAAACCGGGAGGATGCGATCGGCAGAAAATAGGCTTTCGGTTCTGGGAGGCGCGGTTGTTGCCGTTTCCGGGCTGTTCTGGCTCGCACCGGCGATTAATTCAATTGCCGCCTTTGCCGGAATCGTAGGCTTGATATTGATAGTGACCCGTTTAGGATACGCCAGAGGACTTTCAATGGCTTCCGTCGGCTTTATCCTGGCATTAGGGACAAGTTCTTTGACAACTGGATATCTGGAAGGCCTTTACTATGGTTCGTTCTACGCCCTTATCGTGGTTGCACCGGCATTTATAATGGGATGGGCATCGAGAAACCTTTACAAACCGATTTCAGTAGTATGCTATGGCCTAATACCGTTCGGGATTCTATTTCTGCTTTTTGCTTACTCCTATATCGAATGGATGCGCAATCTCCCGAGTTTAATTAATTATTCGGCGGCTAATTTTGACGAAGTCATGAATTCGGTTCCTGTATTCTTTAAAGAAATTCTTCTGAGATTTATAGAGTCAAATTATGGTGCTGGAGAAGAAGGTATTATGTCGTTCTTAAAGGATTCAACCGAATTTCTTGAAGCGACCTTGAAAATCGCTCCCGGATTCCTTTTTATAACGCTTCTGGGTACCGCGGTTTTCAGTCTGGCTATAGCCGGATATATCGCCACTAAAATGGGCGTAATAATTCCGCGATTTCAACCTTTTCATCACTGGAAAGCGAGCGGCTGGTGGCTTCTGCCGACGGTTCTGGGATTGATTCCGGTGGTTTTCAGGATGCAGGAGCTCTGGTTTTATGTCGGGCTTAACATACTGATAGTTACCGGGCATGTCTATGTGGTGGTCGGATTGGCGATCGTTGAAGCGTTTTTTAAAAGGATTATTTTGCCCGTTCCCATCAAGGTAATTTTCTATGTTATCCTGATTTTGGCGGGTCCGATATCTATGACTTTCCTGGCGATTCTTGGTCTTTCGGATACGAAATTTAATTTTAAAAGGGAAATTGAGGATTTCGAAAATAAAGAATGAAAAAAGATAGAGGTAAAAAATGAAAGTGATTCTCAAAGACGATATCGAAAAACTGGGCGTAGCCGGCGATATCGTCGAGGTTTCAGGCGGTTACGGGAGGAATTATCTTATGCCGAAAAATCTCGCCGTTCCCGCCACCAAAGGTAATTTGAAGTCTATTGATGTGATAAAAACTCAGAAGATCTTTCGCGAAAGAAAGAAAAAAAGGGAAGCTGAGAAAATAAGAGACAAACTTGAGAAGCTTTCGCTTACCGCGGAAGTTCATACCGGCGAAGAGGATAAGGTATTCGGCTCGGTTACCGCGGCCGCCGTCGCCAGGCTTTTGTCCGATCAGGGCTTCGAAATTGATCGGCGGAAAATAATGCTCGAAGAACCATTGAAAGCTCTGGGCGTTTATACTATAGATATAAAACTGGCATCGGATGTTGTTGCGGCGGTAAAACTCTGGGTGGTAAAAAAAGAGGAACAGGTCTGAATAAATGCAGTATCTTGACGGTATCCGCTTGAAAAGAGCTATAAGAGCGGGATACCTGTGGCTTAACAAAAATCGTGAATTGCTGAATGCCATCAACGTTTTCCCGGTGGCCGATGGCGATACCGGCACCAATATGGCCTTGACCCTGCAGGCTGCGGTTGCGGGCGCCTATTCATCCAAAACCGACTCCCTGCGGGATGTTGCCGACTCCATCGCACTGCATTCATTGCGCGGCGCCCGGGGCAATTCCGGGGTAATACTCTCGCAATATTTTAAGGGTATAGCGGAATTTATCGGCAAAAAGGAACGGCTGCGTATACCCGATATCGCGGGCGTTTTTTCCGCCGGAGCCGACTCCGCATACAGGGCTATGAGTGAGCCCAGAGAAGGTACGATCCTTACCGTGCTGCGGGAAATCGGGGAACACTTGCAGCAGGCCCGCGAAAAGTTCATGAACGTCCACACCTTGCTCGAATCGGCAATGGAGAGAGGCCGAATATCTCTTTCTGAAACCAGAGTAAAGCTTAAGGTACTGGCCGACGCCGGCGTGGTGGACGCCGGAGCCCAGGGATTTATGCATTTCATTGAAGGGATTCATAATTTCATTAAAACCGGGGAGCTTACCAAAGAGATCGATGTGAAGACCGATATTCAGGAATTGCCCCGCCTGATAGAAAAGCATTCCCGGTTCAGGTATTGTTCCGAATTTCTGGTTAGAGGCTCTGATTTCGATACCTCTGGATTGAAAAACAGGCTCAAGAATCTTGGCGATTCTTTGATAGTCGCGTCCACGGGTAAGGGGGAAATCGAATACCTGAGAATTCATATCCATACCGATGCGCCGCGAAAAATAAAAGATCTCGCGCAATCACTGGGCGCGATCGAAAATGAAAAAATCGATGACATGAAATCGCAAAACAGATTGATGCAGCGATGGCGCGCGGGAATAAAACGTAACGTCACTAAAACTGTCAGAATAGTCACCGATTCCACCTGCGATCTGCCGAAAGAAATTGCCGATTTTTACGATATTGAGATCGTGCCGCTGAATATTATTTTCGGCGCTGACTCGTATAAAGATGGAATGGATCTGGATCGAAAGGATTTCTATAAACTGCTTTCGGAGTCTGAGGATTTCCCGAAAACGTCCCAGCCGTCGCCCGAAGATTTCTCCGGTGCTTATAAAAAGGTTTTCGGCCGGGGTGACGCGGAGACGATTATCTCTTTACATATTTCCGCCAATCTATCCGGCACATATAATTCCGCGTTGAAGGCGTCCGAAGAGTTCGACGGCAAAATAACCTTGCTTGATTCCGGAACTGTATCTCTGGGATTGGGTATGATGGCGATCATAGCGGCCGAGATGGCAAGAGACGGGAATTCGCTTGAACGGATAACCGGGAAGCTCGCGGAAATGAAAAAAAGCCAGAAATTGTTTTTCACTCTTGAAAGCGTCGATTATCTTATAAAGGGCGGAAGGGTAGGAAAAGCCAGGGGATTTCTCGGAAAGATCCTGGGATTAAAACCGATTCTGACTCTGGTGAACGGAGAGGTTCAGCCGCTTTCAAAAGCGCGCAACCGGGAGAGGATTATCGAAAAGATTCTATCGCTTCTTCCGCGGGATCTTTCCGACGGCAGGCTGGCCGTTGCGCATGCCGCCGATCCGTCCAAAGTTGATTTGGTAATGGATGCTTTAAAGGGCAGATATGATTTGAATAAAATATTAACCGGCGAAATCGGCCCGACTGTCGGAGCCCATTGCGGGCCCGGCACATGGGGGTTGTTTTTCATGAAAGGCTGATTAAGATGGAATCTCCAAAGATGATTGAATCAAAAATAAGCGGATTGGCATTGGATGTTACCACAAATTCGCCGGTGGTAACCATTACCCCGAGCGATTCGGAGAAAATACTCCCGATATGGATCGGTCATTACGAGGCCTGGGCCATAAGCATGGAAATATCCGGCATAGTCTCCAAACGTCCATTAACCCACGATTTACTTCTTTCAGTGGTAAGAAGCATGAAAGGGCAAATCGATAGGGTCGAAATTGTGGATCTCAAAGAGCAGACTTTCTATGCCGTAATTTCCATAAACTTAAATGGCGAAATGCTAAAGATTGATGCCAGGCCGTCGGATTCGCTCGCGTTGGCCCTCAAGGCCAAAGCGCCTATTTTTGTTAACGAGAAACTTTTCAATCTGAAAAAAGAACAGATGGAGCAATCCGGCCTTCCGGATCAGGAATCTCTCAGAGACCGTTTGAGAAAAATTGATCCCGAGGATTTCGGCCATTATAAGTTATGATCCTTCCCTATGAAGGCAAAAGCCCCAGAATTCACAAAAGTTGCTATATAGCGCCCGATTGTGTAATTGTGGGAGACGTTACCATAAGAGCTGAAAGCTCCGTCTGGTTTAAGGCCGTTATAAGAGGCGACATCAATTATATTAAAATAGGCTGTTTTACAAACGTTCAGGATGGTTGTATTATACATGTCACCGGCGGGACTTCGCCCGCCGAGATCGGCGATCATGTCGTTATCGGTCACGGGGCGTTGATTCACGGCTGCAGAATAGAGGATGGTTGTTTAATCGGAATGGGATCGATTATACTTGACGACTCAATTGTCGGGGAAGGCTCGTTAATAGCGGCGGGCTCCGTGGTAAAACCGGGTACGGTAGTTCCGCCCAATTCAATGATGGCTGGTAATCCCGCGGTTTTTAAAAGAAAGGTTTTGCAGGAGGAGATGAAAAGATTTATAGATTGGGCAAAGGATTACCGTGGATATTCAAGGGAGTATACGGTATGAGGATTAAAGTTTTTTTTATCATATTGGTGTTGTCCGCTTCGGGCGTTGCCGCCGGTTATATCGAAGATCCCGCTCTGGGGATGAAAGCTGCCATGCTCGATTACCAGAACGGGAAATATGAGGAGGCTTATAAAAAATTCAGATCCCTTGCCGATCGATATTCCCTCGACGGTCACAATTCATCTTTTCGATTCATGGCGGCAAAATCGTTGTATATGGCGGGCGAATACGCGGCGGCGATAATGATGTTTGATAGCTATCTGGATGATTTCCCCCAATCCCGCTATGCCGGGTCGGCCTTGCTTCTTAAGGGGCATTCATTGTATAAAACGGGAGATTTGATGGGTGCGGCGTCGGCATATATCTCTTCGGCGGATATAGATATAAGAAGCCAAACCGGACGTACGGCGGTATCAAATCTGGAGCCGCTCATAGAAAGAGGGCTTTCCATCTGGCAATTGAAAAAACTCATCGACGAGCAGCCGGTTTCTAAAGTGCGCGAAGACATGGAAATAGCTCTCGCAGAAAGACAGGTGAATTCAAAACGCTATAGAAGCGGGGCGAGCACTTTGAAATCCTTCCTGAGGAGAAATCCTTACGGCGAACACTCAAAACGTGCCCGCCAGCTTCTGGATTTCTGCACCGCCAGGCTTTCCGGGAGCCAGCTGATAGGAGTTTTGGCGCCGTTATCAGGGAATTACAGCGAATACGGCCGTTCAATGGTCGAGGGCGCGAGATTGGCGATTAAACATATGAAACCCGATTCCGTAGATGTTGAGCTGATCATCAAGGATACTTACGGCGATCCCGTGCGGGCTACAAACGTCGCCTCCAAATTGGCTAACGAGGAATGTCTCGCCATAGTGGGACCCTTAAGATCGGAATCGGCGGTTGGTTCCGGAGTGGTTTCCAACCAGTATGGAATTCCCTTGATTACCCCCACCGCGTCGCAAAAAGGAATCGCCAGCCTGGGAAGTTTTGTTTTCCAGGTTTCTCCGGCGGTAGAAAGAATAGGCCAGACCATAGCCGAATACGCTGTCAACGAGTTGGGCATAAAAGAATTCGCGATAATATCCCCGGATGATCTGGGGGGAGTGACGGTTTCCCGATCGTTTACCCAGACAGTTTATCGTTTGGGGGGAGAGGTGGTTTATACCGGTTATTACAGTACAGGCTCCACGGATTTCAAAATGCAGATAAAACCCTTAAGAGAATTCCTTCTCATGAAAACCGAGGAACAGCTCGCCGCCGGTGAGATAGACAGCACCGATTATATCGAAATTGAACAGATCATCCTCGATGACAGCACCGGTGAAACGGTCGATAGCGTGGTATTCATAGATACCGAAGAGTGGCCGGTCCATCTCGGCGGTCTATTTCTGCCAGGTTATCCGGACGAATTGAAACTTCTGATACCTCAGATCAGGTATCATATAATACGAACAAAGTTTCTGGGCGCGGACGGCTGGGATTCGGAGGAGTTAGTCAGTGAGGTTAGACGTTACGTCGGAGACGCGGTATTCGCCACCGATTTTCACGTCGGGTCCGATGATGTCAATTGGGTCGAATTCGCCAACGCCTATTCCGCTGAATTCGGACGACAGCCTGACAAAGTGGCGGCGCTGACATTTGACGCCGTCGCTCTTATTCTTTCCGGTATGCGAGAAGGATACAATGAACCTGAAAAACTCCGCGATTATTTGGGCGGAATAAAAGATTATCATGGCGTTTCATGCAAAATCACATTTAAAGGCAATGGCCGCGCCAACGATGAAGTCCGTATTTACACCATAGACGGCGATAAAGTCGCCAAGGCTGATTATTGATGATATCCGCCGTAGAAAAAAAATACAACGATCTTAAAAAATATATCAAAAGCCTGGGGAAAGTAGTTATCGGTTTCTCAGGGGGAGTTGATTCTACCCTGATATTGAAAGCCTCGGTTGACGCTTTGGGAAAAGAAAATGTCTGGGCGGTAACGGGAGATTCCGAATCCTTGATGCCCGAAGAACTCCCGCTGTGCAGGGAACTGGCAGCGAATCTGGGCCTTGAAAATGGAAATTTTATGGAGATAAAAACCGATGAGATGTCGGATCCGGACTATCGCAAAAATCCTGTTGAAAGATGTTTCTACTGCAAAACAGAGCTTTTCGGGAAATTGCGGGAAATCGCGAAGAAGGTCGGCGCCGATCATATTCTGGACGGTTCAAACGCGGACGATATCAGCGATTGGAGACCCGGGAGAAAGGCAGCCGGAATGTTGAACGTGGTATCTCCGCTTGCCGAGATCGGGATCACGAAAAACGAGATCAGGGAAATCGCGCGGGAACTCGGTTTACCGAATTGGGAAAAGCCGTCTATGGCCTGCCTGGCCTCGCGAATTCCTTACGGATCGGAAATTACAAAAGAAAAACTGTTCCAGGTGGCCGAAGCCGAGCGTTTTCTGAAATCGCTCGGGTTTACCCAGGTTCGGGTGAGGCATCACGAAAAAATGGCTCGCCTTGAATTTCTAAAAACCGAGCTGGGGAGAGTAGTTGAAAACGGATTAATCGATAAAATCAACTCCAGGTTAAAATCGATAGGATTCACCTATGTGACGCTTGACCTGCAGGGGTATCGAAGTGGAAGTATGAACGATAATATCAGTAAGGACGGCAAGTAATGACGGAAAATCCGGCTAAAAAAGTAGCTTTAAAAATTCAAATCGGCAACCAGGTACGCGAGGTAACGTTTGACGAACTGACACTTTCAAATAACTTGGGATTGGAAGCCCTGGTGAAAGTACTGGTGGATAAGGTCGTTTTCAAGCCCGAAGAATTACAGTCCGAAATGGACAGAATAAGAAAAGAAAGATACAGGGACCCACAGAATTTGTAAGAAATGAATTCGCTACGATGGAAATCTCATCCGGCGCGAGAGCGGCCGGTGGCAGCCGTTTTTGTCCTGATATTCATTTTAATAATTTTTTATTTCGTCTATGAAATCACCAAAGAGCCGTTTATGGTTGTTATTGCGGCCCTTATTTTTTTGGTCTCATTAACGACGTTTTTCTTCCCTACCACCTATACCGTTGACGAAAAAAAAGTGAAATTAAAGTATCTTTTTACCTTGAAGGAAAGGAACTTATCCGCGTTCAGAAGCGTCTTTCCCGGTCGGAGGGGGATATTGCTTTCGCCTTATCTGGGACCGACCCGACTCGAAAATTTCAGGGGATTTTATCTCAGATATGGCAGAGACAACAAGGAGGAAGTTGATAAGGTTTTGGCTGAATTAATAGAGTGGCAAAACCGGATAATAGCGGAAAAAGAATCTAAAGAGGCAAGCGATGGCTCATAAATCGCCGTTCGGAAGCTACGAACTTCCGCCCGAGGAGGAAACGTTAAGCAAGAACGAACAGGAGGTGCTGTTCAAGCTTGCCGATTTTATTGTCAGGAAAGGATTTACTGTCCCCGCCATCCTTACCCTGGAAACCGTCAAGCCGTTAAATTATTTAGGTTCCCAGGCCATGGTTTTTCTGGAGCCGTTTGTGCAGGCTGTTTTCAAGGATATTTCCAGATACAATACGTTTCGGCGCATGATGGAAAAACGGGATAACGTGGAGAGGCTTCTGCAGAAAATCGAGGAGCTCGATGCTGTTCAATTCCAGAAAGAGAAAGAGCTGAAGAAAAAATACAGGGCTGAAAAAAAAGCGCGTTGGGCCAAAAGGAAACGGTTTTTTAGAAAATTATTCGGCAGGGAAAAGCCTGAGGACACAAGCACGATTTCAAGAGACGATGTAAATAAATAAGATAGGCTATTTTATTAGCGGTTCTTTATCAGTTTTTTCGATTTTCACCACGAAATCATCTGCGAAGTATATATTAACAAAAGGGCTGTTTTTCACGTTCGGATATGTCCAGTATTCATAAGTGCTTCCTTTTTCCCGTTTTTCTCCCTTAAATATCGGCGTTGCCCAACTGGCGTATACCTGCTCTTTTGTCATCCCGACTATAACGTCGCCTTCAAGTATCGCCTTTTTAATATCGCTTTTCAATTCGGGATTGTCATTTACATATCTTTCCCGCATATTCTTTTCGGGCGGAGTGCAGGCGAGAATAAACAGCAACGCTATTAAAATAAGTAATATCTTTGACATTTACTTTCTTTCCTCGATAATTTAAAAAACCTCATACTATTTGCTATAATAAGGGTTGACGGTTCCCGTGTCCAAAAAAAACATAAATTTATATTATCGCAAATAGCCTTGATTTACAACATTCTGCTGATTATCTTCTCGGACTGTCGGAACAGAAATAATCGCAAGTTGATAGTTGGAGGCAAAATGGCTGATGTATACAGGAACTTTATCGGCGGACGGTGGTTGGAATCGAAGACCGGTGAGACTTTTGAAAATCGCAATCCCGCGAACACCGATGACCTGGTCGGAATATTCCAGGATTCGAGCGCCGAGGATGTCGATGCCGCGATTTCGGCCGCCGCCGAGGCTTATAAGAAATGGCGGCTGGTGCCGGCTCCCAAGAGGGGTGAACTTCTGTACAATGTCGGGCTGAAGCTTCTTGAGAAAAAGGAAGAGATCTCTCAGCAGATGACCCGCGAAATGGGCAAGGTCATAAAAGAAACCCGAGGCGATACCCAGGAAGCGATCGACATGAGCTATCTCTACGCCGGGGAAGGCCGCCGGATGTTCGGACATACCACGCCCTCGGAGATGGAGAATAAATTTCAGATGTCCATGAGGATTCCGTTGGGTGTGGCGGGCATGATCACCCCCTGGAATTTCCCCATCGCCATTCCGGCTTGGAAGATGATTCCGGCGCTGGTTTGCGGTAATACCTGCGTGATAAAACCGGCCACGTACACGCCGCTTTCGGTGGTTAATTTCATGAAAGTGTTCGAGGAATGCGGAATTCCGCCCGGCGTGGTCAACATGGTAACCGGTTCGGGCAAAAACGTAGGCGAACCTTTGATGACCGATAAGAGAGTTATGGTGGTTTCGTTTACCGGCTCCACAGATATCGGCCGCCGCGTTTCGGAGGCCTGCGCCTCCGATTTCAGGCATTGCCATCTCGAAATGGGCGGCAAAAACGCCATAATGGTGATGGATGATGCCAAAATCGATCTGGCTGTCGATGGCGCCATCTGGGGCGGTTTCGGCACCACCGGCCAGCGCTGCACCGCGGCGTCGAGGGTCATCGTCCATAAGAAAGTTTATAAGGAATTTCTGGATAAGTTCGTACAGCGGGCTGAAGCCCTGAAAGTTGGGAATGGTCTCGAAGAATCCGTGGACATGGGTCCCGCTGTATCGGAGTCGCAGATGAACACGGTTCTGGAATATATGGAGATCGGCAAAAACACCGATAAGGCCAGGCTGATGTGCGGCGGCGGGCGTCTGACCGGCGGGGATTATGATAACGGCTGGTTCACCGAACCCACCATATTTGCCGACGTTGAGCCGGGTATGATTATCTTCAAGGAGGAGATTTTCGGTTCGGTGGTATCGGTTATTCCATGCGATGATCTCGACGACGCCATCCAGAAATGCAACGATACCATATACGGCCTTTCAGCAGCTATTTACACCCAGGACGTTAATAACGCCTTTAAAGCCATCAGAGATGTTTACACCGGGATTTTCTATGTCAACGCCTCCACCATCGGCGCGGAGGTTCATCTTCCCTTCGGCGGGACAAAGCATACCGGCAACGGTCACCGCGAAGCCGGCGTGCAGGCGCTGGACGTATTTTCCGAATGGCGATCCGTGTATGTCGATTTCTCCGGCAAACTGCAGAGGGCGCAGATCGATAACCAGTAATACGATTTAATTAAGGGTGCCGGATTTTGCTGTCCGGCGCCTTTTATCTTTTAGACAAGTAGGTCGGAAATCCCGCGATCCCGACAAACTACCTATATGGACCGGCAATAATATTATTTGACTTTCATGTCATAAATTATCATATTCCCGCCATGATTTTCTGGTCAAAAAAACTGTACGACCATTGATTGCCCGCCTTAAACGGCTGTAACTTTTAAAGCCTATCTGGAGTTTGAATATGTTACTTTCAGGCTGAAACGAATTTGAGATAGAGGTGTTAATGAAACGAAAAAAAATCCTGATAATGGGCGCGGCAGGAAGGGACTTTCATAATTTTAACTGTCTTTACAGAAATAATAAGGATTATGAGGTTGTCGCTTTTACCGCCACGCAGATTCCCGATATCGAGGGACGGAAATATCCCGCCAGGCTTGCCGGTAAACTTTACCCTGACGGTATTCCGATACACGCTGAAAATAAGCTGGCCATGCTGATTGCCAAACATAAGATAGATGAGGTCGTTTTTTCGTATTCCGACGTTTCGTACAACTATGTGATGTCTAAGGCCGCCGTTGTAAACGCCTGCGGCGCTAATTTTACTCTGGTCGGGGGAATTCCCACCATGTTGAAATGCGGCAAGCCGGTAATATCTATCTGCGCCGTGAGAACCGGTTCCGGAAAATCTCAAACGACCCGTAAAGTATGCGGAGTTTTGAAAGAGATGGGACTTAAAGCGGCAGTGGTTCGCCACCCCATGCCCTATGGAGATCTCACCAAACAGATATGGCAGCGATTCGAAAAGCCGAGCGATCTCGATAAACATAAATGCACAATCGAAGAACGCGAGGAGTATGAGCCTCATATCATGAGGGGGCAGGTGGTGTACGCTGGAGTTGATTACGGAATTATACTGGAAAAAGCCGCGGCCGAATCCGATGTTGTAGTCTGGGATGGCGGCAATAACGATATGTCATTCTATCAGCCCGATCTTTATATAACGGTAGTCGATCCTCACAGACCGGGCCATGAACGGACCTATTATCCCGGCGAGACCAACGTGTTGTTGGCGGATGTAATCGTTATCAACAAGGTCGCCACCGCGCCAATTGAAGGTATTCAGACGGTGAGAGAATCGGTCAGGATACTGAACCCGGGGGCCATCATTATCGAGGCCGCCTCGCCCATCGCTGTGGATAAACCCGATTTGATAAAGAACAAGAAAGTGCTGGTCGTGGAAGACGGCCCCACCCTGACTCACGGCGAAATGACCTACGGCGCCGGGGTCGTAGCGGCGCAAAAATACGGAGCGGCCGAGCTGGTCGATCCGCGTCCCTATACCGTGGCCTCAATCACCGCCACCTATCAGAAATACCCCCGGATCGGCACGTTGCTTCCCGCTATGGGATATGGAGCGAAACAGATCAAAGACCTGGAAAAAACAATTAACGCCACAAAATGCGATTCGGTCATTATCGGTACGCCGATAGATCTGGCCAAAATAATAAAAATAAACAAGCCCGCCGTCAGGGTTAAATACGATCTGCAGGAGATCGGTTATCCCGGCGTCGCAGACATATTGAAGGACCTGTTCGGAAAGCCGAAGAAAAAAAGAAAAAAGACGGGCAAAAAGTAAGAGAACCGGAATCGGTTCGATTCGTTGAATACATGATGCCGAAAAAAGACAAAACAAACGCCGCCAAGAGGGCTGTGATCGCCTTCGGCGGGAACGCCATCTCCAACCGCGATAAAGAAGACACCATCCCCAACCAGTTCGTGAACACCTACAACAGCCTGGCGCCGATTGTGGAACTGATAAAAAACGGCTATCAGCTCGCTCTAACTCACGGCAACGGCCCGCAGGTCGGTAACGCGCTCCTGCGGGTCGAGCTCGCCCGCGGCAAAGCCCCGATACTGCCTTTGTATATCTGCGACGCCGACCTGCAGGGCGGTATGGGTTATATGATCGCCCAGTGCCTGCAGAACCGTCTGAAGGCAGAGGGTATCGAAAGGGATGTTGTAACCCTGGTATCGCAGGTCCTCGTCGATGAGAACGACCCTGCTTTCAAGAACCCGACCAAGTTTATCGGGCAGTTTTATGATAAAGAGAAGGCGGAGAAACTGCAGGTGGAAATGGGCTGGGGCGCCGTGGCGCAGTTCCCCAACGACGATCGCTGGCGGCACGTTGTGCCCTCGCCTACTCCTATAGCCCTGGTGGAAGGCGCCACCGTGAAAAAGCTGGTTCATGGCGGTACCATAGTTATAGCGGCCGGCGGGGGCGGAATACCGGTAATCCGCAAAGAGGGCCGTTTGATGGGAGTCGATGCCGTCATAGACAAGGATTTCGCCGCCGCGGTTATGGCACGAGAGATAGAAGCGGAGCTTCTGCTTATTCTTACTGAGGTCGAGCAGGTATCATTGAATTTCGGCAAACCGGACCAGACCGAGCTCGGCGATGTTACCCTTTCCGATATAAAGAAGTATTTTACCGAGGGGCATTTCCCGCCCGGCTCCATGGGGCCCAAGATCCAGGCCGCTATCAAGTTTCTCGAAAACGGCGGCAAGAAAGTGATTATAACCTCGCTCGAAAAAGGTTTCGAGGCGGTGATGGGCGATGCCGGGACGAGGATTACGCGGTAGATAATAAAAATCGTTTGAAAATAATTATCATTTGAAATTGAATATGGCGTAAATATGCTGAGTTTTTTTCTATATTAGTCATTCCCCTTAAAAAAATTTGCATTTAAATTTATTATGCGTATTATATGTCGCCTATATAAGGCGGTCAACCGAAATGTCAGATTCTCTCAATCCCGAATTAATAAAGAAAATAAATGCTCGGGGCAAACTCTACGAGGTCGGCGGCTCTGTCCGCGATTCTCTGATAGATCCCTCCATCGAAATAAAGGACCGCGACTATCTGGTCACGGGAATACCGTATGATCGGCTGGCCGCTATCCTGGACGATTTCGGGCGAGTCGATCTGGTTGGTAAGTCTTTCGGAGTCATTAAGTTTACCCAACGGGGCGCGAAAAACACGGTCGATGTCGTGATTCCCAGAAAAGAGATTTCCACCGGAACCGCGCACCGGGATTTTAGTGTCGACTATGACCCCAATCTACCGATCGAAGAAGACCTCAAAAGGCGCGATTTCACCATCAATGCCATTGCCCGCGCCATTCCGTCCGGCGAGATAATCGACCCCTTCGGCGGCCGGGAGGATATCGGAAAAAAAATAATCAGAATTGTTTTTCCCGATTCCATCGTCGAAGATCCGCTAAGAATTCTTAGGGGAGCCCAGTTTGCCGCGCGGTTCGAATTCAAGATCGAATCGGAGACTCTGCAAAAAATGAAAGAGGCCGCTCATCTTATCGATACGATTTCACCGGAAAGGATTTCCGAGGAGTTAAATAAAATGCTTCTCAAGGCCGATAAGCCCTCCATCGGCTTTCGATACCTTCTTGAAGTCGGAGTGCTGGAACGAATAATGCCCTATCTTGCAAAATGCGTGGGAGTAGAACAACCCGGCGGATACCACAGATGGGACGTTTTCGATCATACCATGGTATGTGTTGATAACGCGCCTAACAAGCTCAATGTCAGGCTGGCGGCTTTGTTTCACGATCTCGGCAAACCCGACACAAGAGAGTTAGTTGAAAATGGGGCCACATTCTATGGCCATGATCGACTTTCGACCAAAATGGCTGTCGAATTGATGCGAAACCTTAAATATTCCAACGATTTAATAGACCAGATAAGAATCCTGGTGGAAAAGCATATGTTCAGCGATCTGGCTGGCGAAAAGGGGGTTCGACGTCTGATAAAATCTGTCGGAATCGATTTGATCTATGATCTTCTGGATCTCAGACGAGCCGATATCATCGCCCAGGGTTTGGGACAGGATCCCGCGGAGGTGGATGATTTCGAGGCTAAAATCACCTCCGAAATTGAGAAAAAATCGCCTTTTGGCGTTAGGGATCTGGCGATTAATGGCAACGACTTGATGGAGAAATTCGGCCTTGAGGAAGGGCCTCTGATCGGTCAGATCCTTAATGGACTGCTTGAAATAGCGCTGGATGAGCCGCAGATGAATACCAGGGAAATTTTATTATCGAAAGCCGCGGATTTTTTACGCAATTCCATTGACATTTGAGAAAAATTTCACTTATTACAAGATTAATTTTTTTGAGGAAAAACGATCCCGTAAATTCAAATGGGGGTTAAGGGAGATTCAGGATGAAAATACACGAATATCAGGCCAAGGAAATCTTCGCCAGGTTCGGCATTCCGATTCCCAAAGGAGATGTGACGAATTCTGCGGAGGAAGCGCGGCAACTGGCCGTAAAGTATGAGAAAGCAGTCATGGTCAAAGCGCAGGTGCACGTCGGTGGCAGGGGCAAGGCCGGTGGCATAAAATACTGCGCCGAACCGGATGACGCTTATTTCAACGCCGAGGAAATACTTAAAATGGAGATAAAGGGATTACCGGTAAAAAAGATTCTTGTTTCGGAAGCCCTGGATATAGTCAATGAAGCGTATGTCGGGATTATTCTGGACCGCGTATCGAAAAAGGCAGTGGTGATGGTTTCTCCAGCGGGAGGAATCGATATCGAGCAGGTGGCCAGGGAAACTCCCGAAAAGATCATGAAATTCGAGGTCAATCCCATCATGGGTCTTCGTGGATTCGAGGCCACGCGGCTGGGGATGTTCGTATATGATGATTTCAAACTCGCGCGCCAGTGTGCCTCTATTATTCTAAAATTATATGATGTTTTTATTCACAGCGACGCGTCTCTCGCCGAAATAAATCCCCTGATAGTCGACAGGGAAGGCAAGCTGATCGCTCTTGATGCCAAGATTAACCTTGACGATAACGGCTTGTATCGTCATCCTGATCTTGAGGAATTCCGCGATCTCGACGCCGAAGATCCGGACGAAATCGAAGCAAAAAAGGCGGATCTTTCCTTTGTCAAGCTCGACGGCAATGTCGGTTGCTGTGTCAACGGGGCCGGTCTGGCCATGGCTACCATGGATCTGGTCAAGCATTTCGGCGGCGAACCGGCCAATTTCCTTGATATCGGCGGATCATCGTCTCCCGAAAAAGTCATAACGGCCATGAAAATTATTATCGGGGAACCGAAAGTGAAAATTATTCTATTCAATATTTTCGGAGGTATAACCAGATGTGATGATGTGGCCAACGGTATTGTTCAGGCTGTCGAGCATCTTCACCCCAATGTCCCTATTGTGGTCAGGTTAACAGGTACCAACGAGGATGAAGCCAGGCAGATTTTAAAAAGCGTGGGACTGCAGGCGACTACATCCATGGAAGAAGCCGTTAAAATGGCGTTGGAAAAAGCGGCCTAAAAGCTGATAGTTAAAATAAGAGGTAGAAAAATGGCTATTTTTGCAGATAATAAAACCAGAGTGATAGTTCAGGGCATAACCGGACGAGACGGGGCGTTCCATACTCGTCAGATGGTTAAATACGGTACCAAAATAGTGGGCGGCGTAACGCCGGGTAAAGGCGGAACCAAACTGGATGACATACCTGTTTTTGATTCCATGAAGGAGGCTGTCAAAGCGACAAGGGCCAATACGTCCATCATTTACGTTCCTCCCGCTTTTGCCGTCGACGCCATTTATGAAGCCGCGGACGCAGGCATAAAACTGATCGTATGCATAACTGAAGGCATCCCGGCAAACGATATGATGAAGATATATCACTTCTTAAAACATAGAGGCATCCGTCTTATCGGACCGAATTGTCCGGGAATTATTTCTCCGGGATTGACCAAGGTCGGCATAATGCCGGCCCAGATCCATAAAAAGGGGAAAATAGGCGTCGTTTCGCGTTCTGGAACCTTGACCTACGAGGTCGTATACAATCTAACCCTGGCCGGTTTCGGTCAATCGACATGTATCGGTATAGGCGGAGACCAGATAATCGGCACTAATTTTATCGATTGTCTTGAAGCTTTCGAGAACGATCCGGGAACCGAGGCAGTTGTTATGATTGGGGAAATTGGCGGCTCCGACGAGGAGATGGCCGCGGAGTTCATTGACAAGAAGATGAAAAAGCCGGTCGTCGGGTTCATTGCCGGACGTACCGCACCTCCCGGAAAGAGAATGGGGCATGCCGGTGCCATTATTTCGGGCTCCTCCGGTTTGGCGGGCGATAAAATTGCAGCTTTGAACAGCGTCGGTGTTCCGGTGGCGGATATTCCGTCCCAGTTGCCGATACTTTTAAAAGAGAAACTTGAAGCAGTCAGGGAAAAAGCGGCTCATAAAAAAGCGAAAAAGAAGGCCGCCAAAAAGAAGACGGTGAAAAAGGTTATAAAGAAGGCAAAAAAAACGGCGAAGAAGGTCGTAAAGAAGACAAAAAAGACCACAAAAAAGAAAGCGACTAAGAAAACGGCAAAAAAGAAGGTCGCAGTTAAAAAGAAACAGAAAATAATCTTGAAAAGGAAGTAAGTCGGATTGGTTCTAACCAAAAGAGTATCTCAAATGGCAGACACCGAAAAGGTAGAAGTAAAAAAGAAGTGGAAAAAACGTTCCGACCCCGTAGTTATATACAAAAAATGGTGTAAAGCCTGTTTTATATGTGTTGAAATGTGTCCGCAAAAGGTTTTCGATACGGATCGAGATGGTTATCCCGTTGTGACCAGGGGTCTTGACTGCACTCAATGTTCCATATGCTGGCTGCATTGCCCTGAATTTGCCATAACGTCTTCGGAAAAATGATAGATATGGGTGAGGTAAAACTTGGCTGAAGTCGAAACGAAACGCAAAAAATCATTCTATAAAGAAAATGTGCCGCTCTTAATGCAGGGAAACGAAGCCTGCGCGCTCGGCGCCCTGGCCGCGGGTTGTCGTTTCTTTGCCGGTTATCCTATCACGCCTTCAACCGAAATCGCCGAAATACTTTCCAGGCTTCTGCCCAGGGTGGGCGGAAAGTTTATTCAGATGGAAGATGAAATAGCGTCCATCGCCGCCATTATCGGAGCCTCTATCGCGGGCGCCAAGGCCATGACATCGACATCCGGACCGGGCTATTCCTTGATGCAGGAAAATCTCGGTTATGCCTATATGGCGGAGGTTCCGTGCGTCATCGTTAATGTTATGCGCGGAGGCCCGTCGACCGGATTGCCGACGAAAGTCGCTCAGGGCGATGTTATGCAATCCAAATGGGGTACGCATGGTGATTATTTCCCTATCGTTATCGTACCCTCATCGGTAAAAGAGTGTTTTGATTATACGGTTAAAGCGTTCAGTCTATCGGAAGAATACCGGATACCTGTTACCGTGCTTTCCGATGAAGTTCTGGGACATATGAGGGAAATAGTTAAATTACCGTCTCAGGAGGAACTGAATATTGTAACGGTTCCGAAACCGTACGAACCTCCCGAATGGTATAAGCATTTTGAAATTACCCCGGATTTTCGTTCGCCTATGGCGTCTTTCGGAGAGGGTTACAGGTTTCACCTGACCGGTTTGACTCACGATGAATATGGATTTCCCACGGCCAGCAAGACTGAAATAGTCAGAAAACTCGAAAAACTCAGATTGAAAACTATGAGACACCTGGATGAGTTGACCGACGTTAGAGTGGAAATGATGGATGACGCTCATATAATGATATTCGCGTATGGTTCGACGGCGCGCGCCGCCCGGCAGGCTATCAGGATGGCGCGCAAAAGACGCTTTAAGGTCGGTTTGATACAGCCCAGGATCATCTGGCCGTTCCCGGATCAGATTGTAAGAGAATACCTGGAGCGGGTGGATCTGGTCATTGTGCCCGAGTTGAATCAGGGGCAGATCATCAGAGAAGTTAAGAGATTACGATATCGTCATGTGAAAATCATCGGTTTAAACAGGTTTGACGGCGAATTGATCACTCCTCAGCAGATACTCGACAAGTTAAAAGAGGAGCGTCATTGATGGTTGAGCAGGTATCCAACGTTACACATAAATATTTAAGACCCAAGAAGACGTTTCCCAACGTCTGGTGCCCGGGATGCGGGATAGGTATAGCCATGGGGGCTCTAATCCGGGCTATTGATTCGCTTAACTTTAATAAAGATGATGTGTCCGTGGTGTCGGGTATAGGCTGCACCGCTCGAATCCCGGTATATCTCGATTTTAATACTCTGCATACAACTCACGGCAGGGCGATCGCGTTTGCCACCGGCGTAAAACTTGCCAATCCCAAACTGCATGTAATAGTTATATCGGGAGACGGGGATCTTCTGGCCATCGGCGGAAATCATTTTATTCACGCCGCCCGGAGAAACATTGATATCACCTGCATCCTTGTGAATAACTACATATACGGTATGACCGGCGGGCAGTATTCTCCCACGACGCCTTTCGCCAAAAACGCCTCCACCGCTCCTTATGGAATGATCGAGCAATCATTCGATCCCTCGGACCTGGCCAAATCCTCGGGCGCGACCTATGTTGCCAGGGGCACGGTATATCATGCCTCGCAATTGTCCCGCCTTATCAGCCAGGCGATTTCCCATAATGGATTTTCTTTTGTGGAAGTGATTTCAAATTGCCATACGCAATACGGACGGCTCAATCGCGAAGGATCGGCGGTTAAGATGATTCAATGGCAAAAGGAATATGCGGTGCCGGCGTCTGCCGCCGCTAGAATGACCAGGGAGGAGCTGGAGGGCAAATTTGTTACCGGCAAGCTGCATGAGGTTTTCAGGCCGGAATATGTAAGCGAATATCAAAAAATCATCGACAAGTTTAATGAGGAAGAGGAAGAGAATCGGCAGCTGCAGGAATCTTAGATTATCCGATTTTGATTTGAACGAATGAGAAGATAATGAAAAAGACCGAGGAAGATAACGGCAGATATGAAATCCGTCTCTCGGGTTCCGGGGGGCAGGGGCTTGTTCTTGCCGGTGTTATACTGGCGGAGGCTATGGGCGTCTATGAAGGGAAAAATGTAACTCAGACACAGTCTTACGGCCCCGAGGCGCGCGGCGGAGCGTCAAGATCGGATATAGTTATTTCCGATGGCGAAATCTATTACCCCAAGACAACCGAGCTCGATCTATTACTATGTTTGACACAAGAATCCTGCGACGGGTATTTCGGGGATCTGAAGGAAGAGGGATTATTGATTGTCGATTCCGATAGAGTCCGCCAGCTTCCAACCCAGAAAGCGCATGCGCTTCCTTTTATAAATACGGCAAGGGAAAAGGTCGGGACTCCCGTAGTCGCTAACGTGGTATCACTTGCGGCGGTGGCGGCCATTTCAGGAATCTGTTCCAGGGAATCTATTGAAAATGCGGTTCTGGATCGCGCGCCGCTCGGAACCGAGGAAAAAAACAAAATGGCCTGCGATCTCGGTTTTAAGCTTGGTTTAGAATCCAGGAGAATCTGGAGTGAGAAAAAAATCGCTTTTGATAATTAAGCCGGATGCGATTGAACGAGATCTTATTGGCCGGATTATTTCGCGGTTGGAATCGGCGCGATTTAAAATCCTTGCCATGAAAATGGTCAGATTAACTTATGACGAGGCAAGGAAATTTTATGCAGTCCATGAGGGGCGGCCTTTTCTTGAAGAACTGTGTCAATTCATGTCCTCCGGCCCCATCGTCGCCATGGTTCTGGAATCCGACGGTGATACGGTATCGAAAATCAGATCTCTAATCGGGTCCACGGATCCCGCGAAAGCGGCTCCGGGCACCATTCGCCACGATTTTGCACTGAGCCTCACCAAAAACTCCGTCCACGCCTCCGACGGCGAGGAATCCGCCAAAACCGAAATAGCTTTTTTCTTTTCCTGATCTGCCAAAATGACGATAGATTTCCCATACGGCGGTGAAATCATCAAGATGGAATTTCCCGACGATACCGCGATATTGTCGGGCAATGATCATAGGCCTATTCCGGATAGCGAGGTATATGCTAAAATCGAAAAAGAGTATCTGGACCGCCGTAAGGAATTCGGCGGCAAAAAAGTCTTAATAATTATAAACGATATAACCAGAAGAGTCCCCACAGAGAAAATCCTTAAAATCCTGCTTGATTTTCTGCCGGTTGATAACGTCCGGATTCTCGCGGCAACCGGCACTCATGATGTTCTTACGGAAGAAAACCTGAAACAGATACTTGGCGACCTGTATGATAAATTGAAATCGAAAGTCGCAAGTCATAATTGTGATGATAAAAACCATCTGGAGAGAATCGGGTTAACATCATCTGGTACGACGGTAGAGATAAACCGGAAATTCCTGGAAGCCGAAGCAGTTATATGCATTAACTCCGTCGAACCCCATTTTTTCGCCGGGTTTACAGGAGGCAGAAAATCGATTGTTCCCGGGCTGGCGGGACGGGAGACCGTAGTCGCCAATCACAGCCTGGCCAAATCGGAGAAGGCGAAGAGCCTTAATCTCGAGAATAACCCGGTGCATCTTGACCTCGTGGAAGCTGCCGACATGGTTGTTAAAGCGCCGATATTTTCAATCCAGCTCGTATTATCGCGAAAAGGCGAAATTATAGACCTGTTTTGCGGAAATCTTAAGGATACCTTTCTCAAGGCCTCGAAGCTGGCGCGGGATATATATTCTATACCGATAACCAAAACTTTCGATATCGTGTTCGCTATTGGCGAATATCCTCTTGATATTAATCTATATCAGCTGCAAAAAGCGCAGGAGCACGGGGCTGAAGCGGTATCCGACGGCGGCATAATAGTTGTGGTTGGGGCCTGTGATGAGGGTATCGGGTCGCCTTATTTCGTTGAGCTGGCGGAGAATTACCCGACTCCTGAGACAGCCTTATCGGATGCGGCATTGATCGATAACCGCTTTGGAATTCACAAACTTATCAAGACCGCCAGGCGGCTTGAAAAAATAAAAATCTGGTATGTTACGAAATTGGATGACAACGTAATTAGAAAAGTGTATTTTGTGCCGAAATGTTCGCCGCAGGACGCGTTAAGAGATGCTCTTGATTATTTCGGCGGCACAGCTAATATTGCTGTTTTGAGAGATGCGTGTTTTTTGGTTCCTGAAAGGATCGACGTAAAAGGAGGAATTTGATGAGACCGAAAGTAACGGTTATTGGTGCCGGGCATGTGGGCGAGTGTACCGCGATGTATCTCGCGGAAAAGAATATCTGCGATATTACCATTATTGATATTGTTGAGGATATGCCAAAGGGCAAAGGGCTCGATCTTTGCCAGGCCGGTCCCGTTCATGGCTATGAAACCGTGATCACCGGTTCTAACGATTTTGCTGATATAAAAGGCTCCGATATAGTGGTTCATACCGCCGGTTTGCCTCGTAAACCGGGTATGTCGCGTGAAGATTTGATAACATCCAATGCCGATATTATAGGCGCCGTTTCTAAAGATATTAAAAAGTATGCCCCCAAAGCGATGGTAATCATGGTGGCGAATCCGCTTGACATAATGACCTACCACTGCTGGAAAATCACCGGTTTCGAGAACCACAGGGTTTTTGGACAGGCAGGAGTTCTCGATTCAATTCGCTTCAGGACTTTTGTGGCCTGGGAGCTCGGCGTTTCCGTCGCTGATGTCCAGGCCATGGTACTCGGCGGGCATGGTGATACAATGGTTCCGTTGCCGCGGTATACTACGGTATCCGGCATTCCGATAACCGAGTTGTTGCCGGAGGATAAAATCCAGGCCATCTCCGATAGAACCCGGGTGGGAGGCGGCGAGATAGTTAAGCTGTTGAAAACCGGTTCCGCTTATTATGCTCCCGCGGCAGCCACCACGGAGATGGTCGATTCGGTTATTCGCGACCGTAAAAGAGTTATGCCCTGCTCCGTTTACCTGACCGGTCAGTACGGCGTGAAGGACCTTTATATCGGGGTTCCCATTGTTATCGGCAAGGACGGTGTCGAGAAAATTCTCGAAATAAAGTTAAATGACGAGGAATTAAAATCGTTACAGCATTCAGCTGAAACATACAAAGAAACGCTGAAGATTATCGGTTATTAGGCGATAAAAATGCCTCCCGAAAATTACAGGGCGGCATTTGCGAAATCCGTTTTCAAAAAATAAGGAGGACCTGATATGGGCAAGACTCTTGCTGAAAAAATCCTTGGTTCTCACGCGGGACATGACGTTTCTGCCGGAGAGATAGCAATCGCACACGTAGATCTTTGCCTCTTTCAGGACGGAACCGGTCCTCTGGCCATCAGGCAGCTTGAGAAACTGGGGGTGGACAAATTGGCGAATCCCGACAGGGTCGTATTTTTCCTGGATCACTCGGCGCCCTCATCCCGTAAAGAACTCTCCAATGACCATAAATTCATCAGGGATTTTTGCAGAAAAACCGGGGCTCAGCTTTCGGAAGTCGGCAAAGGGATTTGTCATGTGGTAATCAATGAGGATTATGTTGTGCCGGGTCAAATATTAATAGGAGCCGACAGCCACACCTGCACCGGGGGCGCGCTGGGCTGCTTTTCGACCGGAATGGGTTCCACGGATGTCGCCATCGGAGCGGCTTATGGAAAAAGCTGGTTCAGGGTTCCGGAATCCTTTAAAGTATATGTCACCGGGACATTCCCTCTCGGCGTATTTCCCAAGGACCTGATTCTTCATCTGATCGGCACAATCGGAGCGGATGGGGCAACTTATAAATCTCTCGAATTCTGCGGACCGACGATCGAAGAGATGGATATGTCTTCGCGGTTTACTTTGTCCAACATGGCGGTGGAGGCCGGCGCAAAAGCGGGATTGATAGCGTCGGACGAGACCACGAAAAAATATCTGGAATCGCGGGGCAGGGGAGACAAATGGATACCGCTTAAAGCGGATAGCGACGCGGAATACGAACGCGTTATTGAAATCGACGTTTCGACATTGGCTCCCACGGTCAGTTACCCTCATACCGTCGATAATACTTATACAATTGACGAAGCCGCCGGAATAAAAATCGACCAGGTATTTTTGGGAACCTGTACGAATTCCAGGACAGAAGACTGGGAAGTCGTGGCGAAAATCGTTAAAGGGAAAAAAATCGCTCCGGGAATGCGGTTTATAGCCATCCCGGGCTCCGTTGAGGTGATGAAGGAGGTCATGGACCTGGGGTACTATAAAACGCTGGTAGAGTTCGGCGCCGTAATGGTTCCGCCCGGCTGCGGACCCTGTGTTGGGATTCACGGCGGCATTCCAGCCGATGGTGAGATTAGCCTCACCACCATGAACAGGAATTTTCATGGCAGGATGGGAAATCCTAACGCGGAGATATACCTCGGAT
Source organism: Candidatus Zixiibacteriota bacterium (assembly GCA_020348065.1). Classification (GTDB taxonomy): domain Bacteria; phylum Zixibacteria; class MSB-5A5; order UBA10806; family UBA10806. The sequence goes on along the minus strand of CP070742.1, from coordinate 2,732,300 downwards.
CGCCGGCGGTTATTGCGGCGACAGCGATTGAGGGTGTGATAGCCGATCCTCGTAAGTACGCAAAAGAACTAAAAACCATAGGTAAACCGCAAATTGTTGATACCATGGCTTTGAAAGCGGTGGCGCAATCCGCGCAGAAAACGATCGAGAGAGTGGCTTCGGATACGGCTACGGTTTTGGGTCCGAGGGCGAAAGAGGCTTCGGATACAGTCGAAAAGGTCGCAAGAAAAGCGACCGAACAATATGGCCCCAAAGTACGAAAAGCGGCGGAGGATTTTGAAAAAACCTTAACCAAACTCGCTGCCGATGCGACCAGGGCTATTAAAGACGCATTGAGCTCAAAACCGCCTAAAAACTCTACGAAAAAGGCGACCAAAAAGAATGCCGCGAAAAAGAACACGGCAAAGAAGAAAGCGGTAAAGAAGAAGGCCGCCAAAAAGGTCGTTAAGAAGAAGGCGGTGAAGAAAGTCGCGAGAAAAGCGGCTAAGAAAACCACAAAAAGAACCGGCAGAAGGTAGGAGGAGATAAAATGCTGAAAGGAAAAGCATGGAAATTCGGTGACGATATTTCGACGGATCATATCGCTCCCGGACGGTATTTTCATCTTCGCTCGGATCTGCCGGAGCTCGCCAAACACGTTCTGGAGGACGCCGATCCGGAATTCGCGTCCAAAATGTCGGCCGGCGATTTCGTGGTGGGCGGCAACAATTTCGGTCTGGGGTCTTCGAGAGAACACGCGCCGACGATTATTCATCTGGCCGGAGTATCTGCGGTGCTGGCGAAATCTTTCGCCCGGATATTCTTCCGCAATTCGATAAATGTCGGTTTACCGGTTTTGATTTGCGATACCGATCAGATTGACGCCGGGGACGAACTCGAGATCGATCTCGAAACCGGAAGGATTAAAGATCTGACCAACGGCAAGGAACTGGAGTTTAAGCCTCTGCCGCCTACTATGATCAAAATTTTAAATGACGGCGGCCTGGTCTCGCATATTAAAAAGCACGGTGATTTTAAGCTGGATTAGTTAATCTTTTGGAGTCAAAAATGCGCCGGAAAACTTCGGGTATCCTGTGGGGATTGGCGTTTATCATCGTCGGGGCTCTGATGATCGGCGACAATCTCGATATCGTCAGGTTCGATCTGGGCGATTTTATCGGCACCTGGTGGCCGCTGGCCCTGATCATAATCGGTATCGGTATGATCGCTGATAGGAGTACGGGCAAGAAATAGCGACCTGAGCGTCAGTTTGTAGTATGAAATCTAAGACCAACAGAATTATCGGCACGCTGATTATAGCTATCGGCGTGCTTGTCTTGATAGACAATGTCTTTGGCGGTTTCGACTTCTGGGATTTCATCTGGAAGCTCTGGCCCATCGCGTTGATAGCCCTGGGGATTTATATTATTAGAAACCGGAGAAGAATTAGAGGTAGTGTTGGATCGGGTGGGTTTGCCTCCGAGAATAGTTTTTTCGGCGATCAGGATATTACTTTAAGCGGCAAACAGGTAACGGATCACCATTACTTCGTCCTGATCGGCGATATTAAAATCGATCTTACCGCTGCCGATTTTAAAACCGGCGAAAATAAAATAAGCGCGTCGTCGTTGGTGGGCGATATACGAATAAAAATTCCGGATAAATTGGCGGTAAAACTTTCTTCGCGGTCTATCGTAGGGGGTATAGGATTTGATGACCTTCGAAGGGACGGTTTTTTTCAGAAACTCCATCATACCGATGATAATTTCGGATCATCGGAAAAGAAGCTATTATTAACCGTTAACGGCGTTATCGGAGATTCGAACATAAACAGGATTAAGATAGATAATGTTAATTGATGATTCAGGAGGAGATAAAACGTGAAGTTCAAGATGATTGAGCCTCCCAAAAACGGGAAACCGATTACGATAGCAAACAATAGGCTCAAAGTGCCATCCAATCCCATTATTCCGGTAATAGAGGGCGACGGTATCGGCCGGGATATTATGAAAGCGACCCGCCGCGTCGTTGATGCCGCCGTTGAAAAATCGTACGCCGGCAGGAAAGAGATTGTCTGGTTTGATATATACGCCGGCGAGGCGGCGCTGGAGCGATACGGAGAGGTTTTGCCGAAAGATACATTCAACGCCATAAAACAGTTTATAATTGCCTTAAAAGGACCTTTAACGACGCCCGTAGGGGGAGGATACCGTTCCCTGAATGTAACCTTAAGGCAGGTGCTACAGCTCTATGCCTGCGTACGGCCGGTTCGTTACTTTCAGGGCGTTCCCTCTCCGGTGAAACATCCCGAAAAAATGAACGTGATTATTTTCAGGGAAAACACCGAAGACGTTTACGCCGGAATAGAATGGGCCAGGGGGACCAAGGACGCCAAAAAAATAATCGATTTCCTCAATAAAAGTATGAAGGTTAAGGTCAGAAGTGACTCCGGTGTCGGCATCAAACCGATCTCTGTAACCGGCACGCAGCGGTTGGTTCGCAAGGCCATCAGGTACGCCCTCGAGAATAATCGCCCTTCGGTGACTCTGGTTCACAAGGGCAATATCATGAAATATACCGAGGGCGCGTTCCGCGACTGGGGCTACAAGCTGGCCGCCAAGGAGTTTTCCACGCAGACTGTATCCGAGGATGAACTCTGGAGCAAATACAAGGGGGAAATACCGGAAGGCAGGATTCTTATAAAGGATCGTATCGCCGATTCCATGTTCCAGCAGATTCTTACACGCACCGACGAATATGACGTTGTAGCCACGCCGAACTTAAACGGCGATTACCTCTCCGACGCCTGCGCGGCGCAGGTTGGCGGGCTGGGGATGGCGCCCGGGGCGAATATGGCCGATTTCGTAGCCCTTTTCGAAGCCACTCACGGTACCGCCCCGAAATATGCCGATAAAGATATGGTCAATCCCGGTTCGCTTATCCTCTCGGCGGTAATGATGCTGAACTATCTCGGCTGGAAAGAGGCGGCCAAAAGCATCGAGGATTCCATGGAAAAAACTATATTGAATAAAACCGTAACCTACGACCTGCACCGCCAGATGGAGGGCGCCACCAAAGTTTCCACCTCCCAGTTCGCCACGCATATAATAGAAAATCTTTAGCTTCGATAAAAACCTATTTGTAGGGGTCGCGCGTGCGTGACCCCTGAGGCTGATGACAAATTAAAATATCGTCATCGCGAGGAGGCGAACGAAGTGAGACGACGAAGCGATCTCATTATTTTTCAAAAAGATAAAATATTGTGGTTGGCGTACGTCCCCGTGCGCCAGCATTGCTCATGGCAGACGAGGACGTCTGCCATGCACGAAACGCCCCTCGAGACAAGAAGGGCGATTTTTTCGCGTTTCCCTGAATCTCTTATCGCAAAATCATCATTTTATTCGTAAGTGTAATTTCGGGCGTTTTCAATCGATAGAAGTATACGCCCGACGGCTGCATCCTGCGGTTCATGTCGAAACCATCCCAGTGAACGGTAACCGTTCCCGGTTGAGCGTAGTCGTCGATCCAGGAGTATAGTACTTGCCCCAGGATATTGGTTATTATAAATTCGACCGGCCCCGTTTTGGCTATGGTGAATTCCACGTTGGTTCTGTTGTTAAAGGGATTGGGATAATTTTGCTCCAGAGAAAACTCCCCCGGCGATCCGGGCATGTATTCTACACCCGCGGTAACGTCTTCCGAGACCTCCACGAATTGGACGTCGGTGCCGTATACGCGGCTTCCCTGCAATCCGGCCCAATATAGTCTTATCTCGCCAACTCCGGGATTGGGCGCAATCCAGGTAAATATGCCTGAGTTGGAATTTGCGTCGGCCCAATGAACGCCATTTGTCTCTCCGGGAGTATTATAAATTTCTGTATTTGGACCGGCTATAATCTCCCCGGCGTTTTCTTCCGTTAATCCCAGTCGGATCGAGGCATTGAACTGATTGATAGCGCTGCCGCCGCGGTGACTTATCCTGATCAAATAAGATTGGCCCGGCACATACTGATCGGGAAAACCGGTGATAGTAACCGTTGGAGGGAAACCGTACTGCCCGTGGCACGAGTTTGTGCAAGTGCCGTTCGAGCCCGGCGCCCCCGAATATCCGGTATAATGATTTCTGGCGTGCAGCGAAGCTGAAAACAATATTAAAAATAATACTATAAATCTATTCATCTTATGCCCTCCTGATCAAAACGGCCCCAAAGATTTCGGCCGCTTATTATATATTGTATCGGCATCTAATATCCGGCCTTGAAACCAAAAATTTATTGCCGATACGGCCGAATACTGCTACAATTATAAAGTAGATTTTCTTTCGATGATTGATGTTTTGGCGGATGCGGAATCCGGGTGAGCGTTATTTTTTGGAAAAATAGAAGCATGATTGAGAATAGGAGAGACCATGCCGGCAAAGAAAAAAGTATCCGGTAAAAAGGCGGCGAAGAAAAAAACGGCAGCCAAGAAGAAAGTAAGCAAAAAAGCTCCCGCCAAAAAGACCGTAAAAAAATCAGCGGTAAAAAAGGCGGCCAAGAAGAAAGTCGCTAAAAAGAAAGCCATAAAAAAGGCGGTAAAGAAAAAAGAAAAAATTGAACCCAAACCTGAACCGCAACCAAAACCGGTTATTGAGAAAGAACCCGAAAAACCGAAAAAACAGGGAATTCCCTGCGAACATTGTGACGCCACCGGGGTCTGCGCCGCCGGTTCGCCTTACGATAAGACACACGGCCAGATGTTCGGGGCCAAGGTGAGGTTGACATCATGCCCGGAGTGTCTTCTGGCGGCAGGAGAGCATACAAATTCGAAAAAACTGGTCGATTGCCGGATCTGCGGCGGGGACGGGGAGGTATAAAACGGGATTGAAATAAAATCGGAATTATTATTGGTTTTTCAATTTCCTATTGTTAAGCAAGCGGTTGCATATTAAGTTTTTATTTAATAAATCATCAGGCCGTTCAGCCGTCCGCCTATTGGCGCAATCCGTTAAATAATAGCGACTTACAAACTCGAGACGATTGTTTTTTCTAGGGCACAGGGTTTGCTTTGAGAAAAAGCGTGAGTCAGGAATTCGAATTTGAAGAAAATCTCAGATGTTATTTTTTCGGGCAGAATTTTTCTAAGGAAAAAATGACGAAATCCACGGGGCTGGCTGGATTCGCCATTCCGGATTTGGGTTTAGTTTATCGAAGCAGATTCAGCGGAACCTTATTCGAATGCCAGTATGCCGGTTTGCTGGCTCTTCTTCGATTTATTGATACGAATAAAAAAAGCTTTAAGGGTATCCGGTTCGAAATATTATCCGATAGCGCCGTAGTCGTATACCAGGTCACCCAAAAGAAATTCATATCGGAAGAGCTGATTCCCTCATTCAGGGCTGTTATCGGATTCCAGAAAAAGATCCCTTTCAAAATAAGCTGGGTGCCGACGGAAGAGAACATTTCGATAACGGGACTGGCGGAAATGCCATCGATATCTTCGGAAATCGATCTGAATCTTGAGATAGAAATCAAGGATAAAAAGAAGGAACTCGGCAAAGGTCATATACCGTTTTAAGGGTGAAATAGCCTTGACAATCATTCGGAGAGGGCTTAACTTGAAAAAAATCAATTATCAAGTAGCCCGTCGGAGGATGAAATGCGCCCGATGACCTCAATTTTAATTTTGCTTGTTTTTTCATTGCCTCTATTCGCGTCGGAAAATCGCGTTGCGTGGGAAGGTCCTTATATAACGAGTATGGCGAAGCAGAATCCAGTTATTGATGCTAAGCTTCAGAACCGATTGCTGTCTTCGAATATAGACCGGCAAGTTCCCGTCTGGGCATTTTTTACCGATAAGGGAATTTTCAGCAGATCGGAGTTATACTCACGGTTGGCGGAACTCGAGATGAAACTCACGCCGGAATCGTCCGGAAGACGCCTGAAATCCCGGGGACGCGATAACCTGGTTGATTTCCGTGACCTTCCGGTTTATCCGGAGTATGTCGAACGGATTTTATCTGTGGGCGCTGAATTAAGGCATAGATTGAAATGGTTCAACGCAGCCACGTTTAACGCTACCGGTGAACAGATACAGACCATTTCAAGATTTCCGTTTGTAAGATTGGTTAAATCCGTCGCCGGCGCCAAGTCAAACATCGATTTGGAATTCGATTCCATACAGCCCGATCTAACTACGGTTACGCTTAGCTACGGTCCTTCTTTTGGTCAACTGGGACAGATAAATGCCATAGCGGCGCATGAACTGGGATTCAAAGGTCAGGACATAATTATATGCATGATGGACACCGGGTATCGCCAGGCCCATCAGGCGTTTCAAAATATAATAAACGGCGGAAGGCTCATAGCCCAGTATGATTTTATAAATGGCGATACCAACACGGACTATGATCCGGTGCAGGATGTTCCGAATCAGCCCAATCACGGTACGGTAACTTGGTCAACGCTGGGAGGCGAATCCGAAGGCAATCTTTACGGCCCCTCCTATATGTCTCATTTTATTTTATCAAAGAGCGAAGATATATCCTCCGAAAGGCATATCGAGGAGGACAATTGGGCGGCCGGGGCCGAATGGGCCGATTCCATCGGGGCCTCCGTTATTTCATCCTCTCTGGGATATAGATGGTTCGATGCGGGTCAGGGAGATTATCAGTATGAGGATATCGATGGCAACACGACTATAGTTACCATCGCCGCCGATCTTGCCGCTTATAATGGTATCGCCGTGGCGACCGCCATGGGCAACGAGGGAAACTGGGCGGGATCGCTACTGGCGCCGGCCGATGGTGATTCGGTAATTGGTTGCGGCGCGGTTGACCCCAACGGTTATATCGCCGGCTTTTCTTCTTTCGGCCCCACATATGATGGCCGGATAAAACCGGAGGTTTGCGCGCAGGGCGTCAATACCGTTTGCGCCGATCCCAACGATATGAATGGCTATACTACATCGGGGGGAACGTCATTGGCAACCCCGCTGGTCGGCGGATCGTGCGGCGTGCTGTTCTCCGCCCACCCCAACTGGACGCCTGTTATGGTAAGGGAAGCGTTGATGATGACCGGATGCAATGCCCAATCGCCGACGAACGATTACGGCTGGGGAATAGTCAATCTGGCGCGCGCGCTTTACTATCACCCCCGGGGCGATATCCTGTTTGATCACCAGCCCGCGGTAATGGCCGGATCGGGGCAGCCCGTGAATATCAGCGCTACCGTTACCGGCGCCATCAATATCTCCGATGTTTACCTTTATTACCGTACCGGCAATTCCGGCGATTTTACCGAGACGCTTATGAACAGCAATAACGGCATAGATTATAAAGCCGTTATACCTCCGCAGAATGGAACTTTGCAATATTATTTCAGGGCAACTGATGTCAACGCATACGCTTATGATCCCATCGGCGGTTCCATGCACCCGTATAAAATTGATCTTGAAAGCGGTATAATAGATGATTCTTTCGAGGATGGCATCGTTCTCTGGAAATCGGGCGGGACCAATAATTGCTGGGGTTTGACTCATATGAAGGTCAGAACCGGAGATATCAGTATTTCCGATTCGCCCAATACATATTATCTTGATAATACCGATAGTTGGCTGGAATCGAAGTTCAAATTGAATCTCCTCTATAATTACGGGGCTGAGGTCTCCTTTTATTACCGGGGTGTAATTCAAAACGGCGTTGATTTTCTGTATTTCGAATATTCTACCGACGATGGAACAAGCTGGGATCAATTCCCCAATCCAATTACGGGTTCGTTTTTCAATTTTAATGAATATACAGTAAGCCTGAGCGCGCTGGGCGGGCAGCCCGATGTCAGATTGAGATTTCATTTGGTAACCAACGATTCGGGCCAGCGTGAGGGCATAATTATCGACGATTTCACCATTACCTTAGGTCCTACCGACGTTGAAGAGGACACCCCTCTCACTCCCATAAGTTTCGATTTATTCCAGAATTATCCCAATCCTTTTAACGCCGCAACCAGGATTTCGTTCTCACTGGATGATAATAAATTTACCAGGCTGACTATTTACGATCTTCTGGGCCGGCAGGTGAAAACCCTGATTTCCGGGGAATTGCCGGCCGGTATACATGAGGTTATCTGGGACGGTACCGGGCGGAATGGCAAGGTTGTCTCCAGCGGCGTTTATCTGTATCGCCTCGAATCCGGTTTCAAAAGCCACGTTAAGAGGATGTTGTTATTAAAGTAAAACCGATATTAATTATGAGTTATCCCCGCCCAATTTCCGGCGGGGATTTTTTTGCCAAAACGCCCGATTTCTAATATTATTTCTGTGAAAGAGACCTATTTATGTCTGAAACAAATCGGTCAGAATCTCAAAATCCGATACTTAAAGCCGAAAATATATCTCTTGTGGTGGATAACGGCGGCACGCCCAAGAATATCATCGCCGGTTTCTCGTTCGATTTTTATAAAGGAGAAATATACAATATCCTGGGGCCGTCCGGCGCGGGCAAGTCGTCCCTTTTACGGCTTTTTAACCGCCTCGACGAAATAACCCGGGGGAAAATTTATTTTAATGGAAAAGAATCGAGTCAGTATAATCCCTGTCTGCTTCGAAGAAAAATCGGATACTTATTTCAAACTCCGTTCCTGTTTCCTAAAACAGTCAAAGACAACCTGCACTTCGTCGATTCATCGCTTTCCGACGATAAAATGACATCCATGTTATCCGAAGTGAATCTCGGGCCTGATTATTTGCTGTCAAACGTTGACGTTCTTTCTGTCGGCGAAAAACAAAGGATAGCCCTGGCCAGATTGTTCGCTTTAAAATCCGAGGTAATATTATTGGATGAACCGACCTCAGCCTTAGATGAGAAAAATTCATCGCTGCTGCTGAAATTGATAAAAAATAAAGTTTCTGCAGGTGGAATTGCCGCGATTATAGTAATTCATGATCCCAGGCAGGTATTGACTTACAATGGTGAAGCCTTGCTTATAATAAACGGGAAGCTTGTGGAGCACGGTCCCGCGAAGGAACTGATATCTCAGCCGAAAACCGAATCCGGCAAATCCTTTCTGGAGAAAGATAGCGTATGACCGGGGTGGGAATAGAAAATGTCCTGGTTTCGCTGGTTCTGGCGGCCATAGCGTTGGCGATCGGTTATTTCTGGAAAGTCCCGGTCCAGAAGAATATGGCGGTAGGCATAATCCGCTCTTTTATTCAGCTCATTGCGGTCGGCTACGCCTTAAAATATGTCTTCGACCTGGAATCGATCTGGCTGATTTTGATGGTAATTATTGTAATGATTCTGGTCGGTTCGCACGCCTCATATAGCCTGTCAAAGCAGGTCAGGGGCGCCTTTCTAATATCATTCTCCGCTATCGCGGCGGGATCGCTGGTTACTATCGGCTCTATGTTAATCCTGAAAATTATAACGTTTGAAGCCAGGTTTATTATTCCGCTCTCCGGTATGATTATAAGCAATGCCATGAACGCCGCCGCATTGACTATAAATCGCATTTCGTCCGATATAAGATCGAACAGTCTCGCTATAGAGACGGCCCTTTCTCTGGGCAAAAACAGGCGCGAATCGAGCAGGCCGTACCGGAAACAGGCGGTTATCGCCGGAATGACCTCCATTTTAAACTTCATGAAAACCGTCGGTATAGTGGCGCTGCCGGGAGCAATGACCGGAATGATTCTCGCAGGAGCCGAACCTCTGGAGGCTGTATTCTGGCAGTTGATAGTGGTGTATATGTTGCTAAGCTCTGTAACGATTTCCTCCGTGATAGCGGTGGAGCTTACGACGGAAAAATATTTCACTCCCTATCATCAATTGAAGTCAAAGATATGAACCGGAATTATAAATCGTAGTAATTATAGTTACCATTTAATGCGATTGTAAAATATATTTGATTTTTTACTTGGATAATTGGAAATTAGTCTTATATTAAAATATGTCCTGAGGGGATTGTTTGTTTAACTCGGGATTTGTTAAGGGTGTAGGTTGGCAAAAATCGTTTTTGGAGGAAAAATGAAATTATCATCAATTATTTTGCTTATCTCATTTTATTGGATCAGCGCTGTTTCATTCGCTGAAAACGTCGGTCATACATACCAGTTTTCCAGCGAAAACGGCAACAGAGTTGTCAGGATAGATACTCCCAGAGACGGAAGTATCGAATCCACCATAAGGCCTAAACTTCCGATTCGTAATCCCAGTATTTTGGGTCAGGTATTGTGGATAGATCGCAATCACGAGAGAGCCATTGCCGAAAACCTCGCTTTTGCGCCTGACGGTTCTAAGTTTTTCGTCGGATGGTGGCTCAACAACGAACGATTCTCGGCCTATGCCACCGCTGGAATGAATTCACCTATATGGACTTACAGACATGAGACAGAGTGGTGGCTGCCGGTCGACGCCACCGACAGTAAATTCTGCGGCACTGCCAACGAGACGCCGGCTTATGTCTGGGAGCATGATTCCCCCTTGTTTATAAATGAATTCGAATATGGTGAGAGATATAAAGGAAAGGGGATATCGTTTTCCGGCGACGGGAGCCTCATGGCCGCGGTGGCCAAGAAGAATACCGAAACCGCCATCCTTATCGTCTATGATTTGATCGCCGGGGACACGATTTTCACCAGGTCGTTCGTGCCCACGATCGAATTATATGGAGTCGACTTTTCAGGCGACGGCTCTACCATCGTAGTCTCCAATTATGGCGGGTTGCTGGTTTATGACGTGCCGGCGGGGAACCTGATTGGTTCTCTTTATAACTATTCCCAGAATATGGCGGAAATCTCTGATGATGGAACACGGATAGTTATCGGCACATTTAGCGGAAACGTTATACTATATGAGTGGAACGGAACTAATTATATTACTCGATGGAGTATCCCTACCCGTCACGATTGGGTTCGAGCCCTGGCCATTTCGGCCGACGGATCGACGTTCGGATGCGGGACCATTGATTTCTTAAGCGGCGGCGGATGGGGCGGCAAATTCATGCTCATCGACGCTAATTCCGGTACGGTCCTTATTGATTACGACGAATATGGAGATGAGGTCTGCGCGGTCGACATATCCGCGAACGGCCAGTATGCCATAGCGGCATGCTACGGGCTATTAGACGGGACATATGGTGATGTTGTCACCTGTTTCAGAAGAGATACGAGCATACCGATATTTCGGCTCCTCGACGATATAGATGAGGAGGGTTCGATTATGGGGGTGGCTATTTCAGATTCGGGAAATTACGCCGCCGCCGGGGGGAAAGAGATTCACGCCAGGATTATGGGCAACGGCGGTATGGTTTACTCGATAAAAATTAACGATCCCCTTGATAATGATATCGCGACCGCGTCAATTGACGAGCCGGGCGAATTTGTCAACCCGGGGGAGTCCGTGATTCCGACCGCCACGTTTATTAACGTTGGCGAAAATAACGCGAGCTTCACCGCAAATTGCACCATAACCGATATTGACAGCGGAATAGTCGTATATTCCTCTTCTTTCGTGATAAGTGATCTGCCGTCGTTTTCAACCAGCGTGGTCTATTTCTCGCCGGACTTCACCATGCCCGCGCAGGGACGATACAGATTGGAAATAGCAGCCGACATGGCAAACGATGAGGATCTTTCAAATAACGATCTTTCGCTGGTCCTTCGAAGCTGGCACGATATTAAAATTCTGGATGCTGTCGCTCCCTTCGACGAGGTTACTTATAACTGGCCGATGTTCCCCATAGCGCATATAAAGAATTTCGGTTCCTATACGGAGAGCTTTGATATTCTTGCAAGCATCTATGATTCAACTGACATTTTGGTGTTTTCAACTCAGGCTTCGGTCTATAATCTTATGCCTTACGTGGAAGAGGAAATTCAATTCGGAGAAGAGTGGAATCCGGAAGAAAACGGTACCTACAGAGTTGAGTTTGAAGCGTTCGTGTTCGATGATTATTTCCCCGATGATAATGAAGTCTCCAAGTATTTCGAGGTTACTAATGAGATGATTTATGACGACGGAGTTCCTGAGGTCGATATTTGGGTTAACCTTTATCCTGCTTCAACTAACAGAAAATTCGCGCAGAGGTTTGAACTCAATATTCCGGCTCCGTTTAACATAACGAATGTACGGTTTTATATAGGGGATGTAAATTACACAGGATTTTTCGATTATATCGGAGTGTCAAAAGAGTTAGGCGGTTTGCCGGACACGAATAGTTTTCTTGCTTACCAGGCCAATCCACCCCTGTCCGGCCAGGGGAGATGGACCAGCGTCGATTTTGACCAATATGTGGCAGATAACAGACCGCTCTGGGTGGTGCTCCACTGGGCGGACCGCGACGATATGGGGCCTTTTATCGGGGCGGACGAGACGGGAATATTGGAACTGCAATCATATTGGTACGCTGATGGCGCCGGCTGGAACCAGTATATGTGGAGAGACTGGATGATCAGGTTGACGCTTCAGGAACATACTACGGGCCTGGAGGTTGAACATATAGCCGGTTTGCCACGGAAACTTGCCCTGTGTCAAAATCATCCCAATCCTTTCAATCCCAACACCGGTATACAGTTTGAATTGCCGAATCCGGGATATGTTAAACTCGAGATTTTCAGCCTGACTGGCGCCAAAGTCAGAACCCTGGTCGATTCTTATTTCGATGCCGGGTATCATACCGCTGTCTGGGACGGCAAATCGGATTTCAATAAGGAGGTTGCCTCCGGAGTATATTATTATCGATTGACGTCCGGACAACATCGTATAACCAGAAAGATGACGATGCTTAAATAAACTGGCGATATCTTCGTTTAGTAGAATGAGGGCCGGATTCCGGCCCTTTTTCAATTGCTAAATCAACCTCCATAGGATATAAAATGCATTATGAAAGATATCCATTCATGCGTAAAATACGGTATGGGGTCGTTATTAAAAATTGCCGTGTTTTTATCGCTGATATTTTACTCGTCGCCGTCGGCTCAGGACGATGTTTCGAAACTTATTCTGGAACACGCGGATCATCTTGATTTTATCGGGGGCGAATCGGATATTCTCGAGCTTGACGGCAATGTTCATTTCTCGCACGAAAAAATCGATCTTTACAGCGACCACGCCACCTGGTATCGCAAAAGTGGAATGGTTCGCTTTATAGGTTCGGTACACGCCGTAGATCAGGAACGGATAATAGACGCCCGCGAGGTCACGTATTACAGCCGTGACAGAAGGGTGATCGCCCAGGGCAATGTCTGTATTGAGGATTCGAAAGAAGACGTTATTCTCGACTGCGGTAAAGCCGATTATTTCCGCCGGTCCCGTCAATTTTACGCTTACGAGGAACCGCTTTTGATCTTGAATCCCTATGATGATTCATCCAGGATTGAGATATCGGCGGAAAAACTGGAGTATTTCGCTGCCGATTCCAGCGGTTCGGCTTACGATTCTGTTTTGATCGTAAGGCAGAATCTTACGGCAAAAGGAGAGAAAGCCGATTTTACACGAAATCCTGAAAGCGTGGTTATATACGATAATCCGGTGGTCATACAGGAGGATAACAGGCTCACGGGGGATACAATTTCCATATTTTCCAGGAACAGGGATATTGAGCGGCTGGTTACGCGGGGAAATGCCCGCGCCCTTTACACTATCCAGCCCGACACTTTGTATGAGGAGTTTACCACCGCGGAGCTTACCGGTAAAGAGCTCGAGGTGTTTTTTGAAAATGATAAGGTTAATAAAGCCGTTATGCGCGACAACGCGATCTCGGTTTATATCCCCGCCGTAACGGATACCATTACCAAAGGTACGAATCGGGCTTCCGGCGATTCTATAACTCTATATTTCGACGAGGGCGCCATTCAGAGGGTGCATATCTCCGGCGGCGCCGAGGGCAAATATATAGAGCCGAAATCTACCGGGAAAGACAGCGTTTATTATGATACCACAACCTATTACGGGAGCGTGATAGACTACGATTTCAGCGAGTCGAGCATATCGCTTTTTAATAACAGTTCCCTTCATTACCAGGACATGACTTTGCGGGCCGGGAACATCAATTATGATATAAATAATAGGATCTTATCGGCTGAGGGATTAAAAGATGATTCGACGGGAGAAGTCTCCCAGCTGCCGGTCATCGTTCAGGGTACCGAAGAACTCGACGGGGTCAGGATGACCTATAATCTGGAAACCGAGAAGGGACAGGTATCCCGGGCAAAAACCGTCTATGAGAACGCTTACTATAACAGCGAAAGGATCAGACAGATTTCGGAAAAGGAGATGTTTGTATCGCAGGGCAATTATACGTCTTGCGATCTTAACGATGAGACGCATTACCACTTTCATAGTGATAAGATGAAAATGATCGGCAAGGACAAAGTAGTGGCCAAACCGGTCATACTCTATATCGGGGAAATCCCGGTGTTCGCTATCCCTTATTATGTTTTTCCCATTAGAAAAGGGCGGCATTCGGGATTTTTGACATTTGAAATCGGAAATTTCGAAAGGGGAGAGCGTTTTATCCGTAACGTGGGTTATTACTGGGCGGCGTCCGATTACTGGGACCTGGAAACGAGTCTCGATTTTTATGAGAATGAACGAATAATATTGAATAACAGCGTCAGATACGGCCTGCGTTATAAACTAAATGGAAACATCGGAGTCAATTACGCGCGAGAAACAGGCTGGGTCGATTTTAAACGCAGTATAAGGACAAGATGGCGTCTCAATTTATCTCATAGACAGACGATTACTCCCACTGTCAATCTTGCGGCATCCGGAAGTTTTGTATCGGATAAGGATTTTATAGCGGACAATATTTATGATCCGCAAGAACGCCTGAACAGAATCGTGCGATCAACCACAAGTCTGACAAAGAGATGGCAATCATCCTCGCTTGTGATTTCGGCCGATCAAAACTGGAATCTTGATAACGACGCAAGGCTGGAACATCTCCCGTCGGTAAGATTTTCTCGTTCGTCCTTGCCCATTTTCCCTGATCCTACCGTATCCAAGAAGAAAAAAAGGGTTAAGCCGTGGGAAGAACAGGAGGAGCCCAAACGGAGATTTTACCATAGTATATATTTCAGCTTCAATACGAGCGGCCAAAATCTGATTCAGCGCCTGAATCTGACCGATACAACTCATTACTGGAGGCGATATCAAACGCTCCATTCTACAGCCTCATTGAGCAGCCCCCAGAAGATTTTCGGAGTTCTCTCCGTAGAGCCGCGAACCGATGTGACACATACGATATACCATCTTGAATGGAACCGTATTGTGGAAGATCTCGGCCTCGAAACAAGCAGGCTTTTTACCAGGGAGACCTACAATCTCGGGATGAATGCCAAAACCGATTTATACGGCACCGTATACCCGAATATTCTGGGTATAACCGGCCTGCGCCATGTGATAACACCATCAGTCGGTTACACCTTCACTCCGGAAATAGAAAACAACGAGGGGTACAGGGAATACAGCGGCGTGGGATCGTTGTCCAGAAGATCAAAAAGAATAAATTATTCGTTGAACAATTTATTTCAATCGAAATATGTGTCGGGAGAAAACGAAAAAAAGCTGGATTTATTTACATTGAATTTTAATGGAAGCTACGATTTCGTTCAGGAGACAAGGAAAATCGGCGATCCGACTTTAAGCATCCGCACCTCGGCCCTACCCAATTTGAGCATAACCTACAGTTCGGGTTATTCTTTTTACAATTATGATGATTCGCGCAGGGCGTTGACAAACCCGCGTTTAAAAAATATGAGCATCTCGTCCTCTTTTAGAGGCGGATACCGCCCCGGCGCCGAAGGCGATGATAAGGGGAGTGAGGATTTTCCCGGCGGGAATAGAGTTAGATCACCATTCGACAGCGGCAGGAGAGGGGGGTCGATTTCTTCGCAAATAGGTTTCGATTTTACGCTCTCGCACAGATACACCATGACCAAAACCCAGACCGGAACCAATAAAACCCAATGGCTCGATTTCGCCATCAGCCTCAAGCCGACATTAAAATGGAATATGTCTTACGAGAACCGTTACAGCATCGAAGATAAAAATATAGCTTCTCAGTCGCTGACGATCACCAGAGATATGCACTGCTGGGAAGGGAGTTTTGTGTGGATACCGAGCGGCCCGATCGCGGGCTACTACGTGAAAATATTTATAAAGACCCTCCCCGACATCAAGGTGGAAAAATCCGAGGGAGGAGTAAGAGGCAGATATTATTAGAAATAAATTAATATAAAAAACCGATTGACAACCGATGGAAATTTGGCCTAAAAAATAGCAGTCATAGGAAAACTCAAAAAAGAGGTTAGGAATGAACAAAGATCAGATGATTGAAAAAGTGGTTGAGGAAGTCGGCATCACCAAATCCCAGGCCACCAAAGCAGTGAAGTCTCTATTTGACGGCATAGTCATGAGTTTGCAGCAGGGAAACAAAGTCAGCGTATCCGGGTTCGGGACGTTTGACATTTCCAACAGAAAAGCCCGGACAGGAAGGAATCCTCAAACCGGCGAGGAGATTCAAATTGCCGCGTCCAAAGTGCCTAAGTTTAAGGCCGGCAAAGCATTTAAGGAAGCGCTGAACTAAATTTAGAAAACTCGTTTTTTCTGCCCCGTATAACGGGGCTTTTTTTTGTGGACAGCCATAGTTTTAAAGGAATAAATTCCCTCTATGGGGCGCGTTTTTAAAATAATATTTTTTTGTTTGGTGTCTTTAACCGTACTGGCCGTTATAACGCTGATAGGTCTTCGAATTTATTTTAACGACGGCCGGATAAAAAACCTCATCGCCGATACCATAAAAGAAAATATCGGCGGCTACGTAACTATAGGTTCTCTGGATATTCGCGGCTTTATCAAAATCGAACTCAAGGATCTGGAATTGAGAAATGAAAAAAGCGATTCCATCTGGCTCAGGATCGCTGATATCCGGGCAGATCTCGACCCCCTGGAACTTGTGACGGGCGATCTTCATGTGTCTGATTTGATAATTACAAATTTATTTGTCAACTATATTCATTTTCCCGATTTTCGAGAGGTTTCGGCGGAGAGCGAAGCGCCCCCGGAGGAAACAAAATTGCCGTTCGATTTTATTATGGATCGCTTCGAGCTTGCGAATTTAGTGATATCGGGACCGGAGGCCGAGCTGAAATTCGATCTAATCATGTCACGAATATCGTTTTTGGCGACGGATAATTTTTCGGCGACTTACTCTCTGAATACCAATAAAGGATTGATTCATTATTATTCCGAAGATTTCTCGTTGGCTGGAACCTGCGATATTTCGGCCGCCGGCGTGTTATCATCCTCGGAAAATACGTCTCAGGATTTTAAAGCAGGTTTATCCGATATCAGGTTTTTTGCGGGGGAATCGCTATTTGTGGATGATTTCAGTATGAATTTAAATACGATTTCGAAATTCGGCGAAAAACTCGTTGCGGTAGATGATTTAACATTCGAACTCAATGAAGAAGAGATTCTGGGATTTACAGGGGAGCTGAGATTGAATGAGAAGCCCGAATTATCTTTACGGGCGAGAAGGAAAAGCTGGGACATCGGCGCTCTGAACCCGCTTTTAGAAGATTTCAAAATCCCCTTGCTTTTGACGGGGAGTATATCAATTGAAGATTTATCAATATCAGGATCATCCTCTTATTCTTCATACGATTTTACGATGGACATTAATGACGTGGGGATCGATTATGATAACATGATTTTCCTGGGGGGGGTGAACGGCTCGATATATTCCGGCGGCGAGCCCGGGCTGGTTGTATTCGGAAGTTCCCTGACGGCCGATTCGATCTCCGGCGGGTCAGATTTCGAGCGGTTGTTCGGATTATATAAATTATCGTCGGCCGTGGAAGCCGAGATATCGAGCACAGATGTCTATTTCAATATAACCACCGGTATAGCCGATTTTTTTGGCGGAGAATTTGATATTTTCGCGTTCACCGAGAGTTCGAAAATAGACGGCGATCTTAGAGTTGAAAATGTCAATCTATCTAAGGCGGTCTCTACCTTTTTAACGGGCGAGGATATCGATTTCAGCGGGCTTTTTGACATGGCGCTGAAGGTATCCGGCCGCACAGATTCCCTTCAGTCGAATTTGTCGGCCACCCTGGAAAATCTCAATATCAGGCTCGAAGAGGATTCCCTTTTTATCCCTCGACAGGATTTTAATTTTTCCGCCTCGACGGTCATAGATAAAGAGTCCGTTAATTCCAGGTTCGCTTATGAGGTTCAAAAAAGCATTTCCGGTGAAGGTGAATTTCTATATCCCTTAAAATCGACCCCTCTTGACAGCATAATCATGTACTATAAAATGAACCTCGATAATTCGATATTGCCGTCATATCTTCCGTCGGCTGCTCTGGAGGCGCTCGGAGCTGTGGAACTCAGCGGAGGCAGCGTCATAGACGGGAGATTTTCGAGCCCCGTTGATACTTTCGTGTTTACGGGTTCCTCAAAACTTACAATCGAGCCCACAGATATTTTAATCGATAACTTTCAAAGCGTGCTGTACAGCCTTATAAGCGTATCGGAATTGGAGATCACCGAAAGAGGCGTATCGTTATTTTCGAATTCCGGCATAGAGGATTTATTCAACGAGAATTATTCCGAGCTTGATTTTTCCGGTATCACCATTGAAGGAGAAGTAGTCTCCCTCTCGGACACTACATGGCGCATAACGAATATGAGCGCGAAAATCCCGTCCTTAAAGTCGCGACTGGACCTGATGGGGGATTTCGGTTATGCCGGGGGATCCCCGTTTTCGAATTTGACGTTGTATCTCACGTTTGATTCTGACGAGCCCGTTGAAGTCGGAAATCAGCTTTATGTCAAAGGAAAATTGAAAGCCGAGATCAAAGCCGGCAGTATTGACACATCGCTGGAATACTCCGGCTTAGCCGATTTCAGCGACGTGGAAATCGAATCCCGGGGTATTTTCAAATGCGGCGATGTAAATGGAGATATCCCGTTTTCGGGAAAAATCAATCTGCGGGATTCGATGTTTGTGGCGGGGGGAGACATAAAAGAAATATCCGGTTCGGGTTACCAGAGAGCAAGGTTAGCGAATATGCTCGCGCGAGAATACGGCCGTTTGAAAATAGGACGCATAGAGGCCGATCCGTTCTATATTTTCGATATTAACATAGACGCGGGATTCAGAGACGGCGTTTTCGATATTCCTTATTTGACAGGAGAACTTCTGGGTGGGAATTTTTACGGTTTGTTGCGAGCGGACTTGAGAAATGTTAATTTGATGCGTGAAATTCCAAATTACGAAGCGATGAGTTATAGATTAGACCTGGAATTATCTAATCTCGATTTTAACCAGTTGATATATGGCCTGGGACCTTTCGAGCAGCGGGCGGATTTTGGCGCCGACGCGCATTTCCGGGGAAGCGGCATAATCGCCCCGGATGAGGATTATACGATATCCGGTTCCTTTCATATAACGAAAATGGGGCCGGGCGTGGCTATCAGAGTACTGGATGTTCTGGACCCGGAGAATTCGAATCCCGGTATCATGCAGACGAAAGAACTTTTAAACAGAAAACTGCTGGGATTTATAGACATGAGCTATAAACCAAAGAATTTTTCTTTTGAACTCAAGCACTGGACACTTTATCCCCGTTTATTTATGGACCAGCCTTTTTTTGCCGATGTCCTGCCGCTGGTG
The DNA here is from genome assembly GCA_020348065.1 of Candidatus Zixiibacteriota bacterium. Lineage (GTDB taxonomy): Bacteria > Zixibacteria > MSB-5A5 > UBA10806 > UBA10806. The sequence goes on along the minus strand of CP070742.1, from coordinate 2,712,660 downwards.
CGGGTTCCCATGCCGGTTGAGTACGGACGTATACCGGTGAAATCGTTGCTGGCCAACTTAAGGGAGGAATCATGGTAAAGCCATACCTGTTTTTCGGTATAATATTATCGGCAATTTGCGCCTGCACCATTAAGCCGCCCGAGGTTCACATAACCGCTGACAAGACCGCCCTGGAAAATCAGATGTTCGGGGAAAAAGCCAGGGTGTCCAGCGATCCCTCGACATCTATCGCCGTCTGGGCCTCATTGGAAAAATACTCCTGGGAAGGCGAGGATGAAGAACTGTTGACTCGTTACAGAGACGAATATAACAAAAGACGATTGACGCTCGCCCAGATCAGAAGAAAAACGATGAGCGGATATATTGACGAACTGAAAAGGCAGGGAGCGTTAGGAGAGTCCTATGATGGACGTATGGTGATAATGTCGGACAGCGTCGGCGCAGAAAATCAAATAGGCAAGATTGTCGAGGCCGAAAACAATGACAGGGAGATAATCCTGGCCTTCTATTTTGAATCCAGGGGCATTGAGGACGAGATAGACAAATCGGGGGCGAGAATTGAATTCGCGCAGGTGATGGCGAGGCTATCCCCGGACGGAACGTGGATTGAAGATTATGAGGGCAACTGGACGGTAAAATAGATAATGTATAGATTTCTTTTAATCTTCATTCTATTAATTAATCAAGCCGGAGATTTGAGCGCGCGCGATTTTAATCTTCCGCAAAATATATCATCGTCGTTAAACAGGGAATATGATCCTTCATTATCTCCCGACGGCAGGTATATTGCATACTGCGCGGAATCAGACGGAGATGAAAATATATGGCTGCTTGATCTCGAAAGCCGGCGGAAACGACAGATAACATTTCATTCGGCGTCGGATTATTCCCCGGAATTTTGGGGAAATTCGAAGATTTTATTTGTATCGAGACGTGACAATAGCCTTGGGGAGATCTTTATAACAGATGTAAACGGAAAAAAACAGGAAACGATCATCGGCGGCGGAGGTTATTACGATTCTCCCGCAGCTGCGAGAGATGGAAGCCGGATCGCCTATGTTTACAGCGATCTGAATGACAGTGTATTCATATACATATATGATGTTAAAAGAGATGAAAAAAGAAAGGGACCCCGGGGACTGGATCCGTCATTTTTCCCCTCGGGCGACAGCCTGATATTCGTATCGCCGGTAGACGAGAGGGGCGCCAACAAACTTGCCGTTTACAGTCTGATTGATTCATCGATCATATTTTTCGATACAGGGGGCGGATTGCATCTTAACCCGGTTATTCTGGGTGGAGGAGATCGTATTCTATTTGAAAAAAAATCGAGAGATACAAGCGAGGATGGAAGAGTAACTATAAGCGACGATTCGGATTTAATGATTCTAAACTTGTCTGATATGAGATTAAGGAGATTGCTGCCGGGATTGGAATTTTCGAATCCCGACGCCTCGAAGAATAATTTAATAGCGGCGCAGGGCGACGATGGAAATATCTATCTAATCCCTCCGGGCGGATTGACGGAAAAAGAACCGGATGGCGAAAGCCAATATGCGTTATGCGACTCGTTGGTTACGCAATCATTGACTTTTAATGATTCCTTGATCGGGGGGATTGCATGTTATGAGGCCTATAATTATTATCCGGAGAATTGTAGAGAACTTATCACAAGGTCGGCATTAATTTATGCTGGACTGAACTATCGCGGCCTGGCGCTGGACATTCTGGCGGACCCGGGCTATTACGCTGATTCATTATTCGAATATGAAATTCGGTTGACGGAAGCCAAAATAAGATACGGGATATCCAGTAAAAAGGAATATATGAGGGAGAAGTATAAGGCGATCGATATCTGTAAAACCCTGTTGGGCGATGAAAGACTGCCCGATAACCTAAAAAAAGAAACATATAAATTTTGTATAAGCCTGTATTTCAACGAAAAGATGTATGATGACGGGAAAAGACTGATCGATGACGGCATAAGCGAATTTAATAACGATGCAGACATATTGGCGGTACTTGAGCGATGGGATCTGAAATATCTTGCAAGTACATATGCCGGAGATATAAACGATTTAATACCTATATATATAGAACTGATTGAAAAATACGAGCTGAATACCGAAATAAACGAAATTCTGGTAAATGACCTGATTGCACTTCTTATCGATGCGGCTTCCGGCAATGTACTGGATGAACTCGAAGAATTAAGGAGCAATTATGAATCGTATCCGCTTCTATCGGGATCGGCATCGCTGGAGCAGGCGAAGATACTGTCTCTGCAGGGGCGAAAATCGCTGGCCCAATGGAGATTGGAGGAGATTTCGGAAAGGTATTTCGATAATCCGAGATTGAGATTCGCGGTGTTCAATGAACTTTTCGACCTTTATATGGACGGTAATATTTACGATAAGGCTGGGGTCATGATCGACTCCGCATCGGCCTATCTGGATTTTATAGATAATTATAAAACCGTTGAATCCTTCAAAATTAAAGCGGCGGGATATTACGCTTTTTCGGGATACGAAAAGCTTAAAAACAGCTCGGATGAAGCGCGGAAATTATTTGTAGAAGCCTTAACCTGCAACGCGAATAATTACAATGCGATCTGGGGATTGGCGGCGGCCGGATATAGTATTAAAAACAACAAAAGCTTAAATGATATAGTCTTTCATACATTATCCGGAGCGGGTATAGCCTACCTGAAGGCCCTGACAAATATAGTGAATTTCGAGAATAATAATAAGATATCCGACCTGAAAAAAGCCAGGGCGCAACTCTCGAGGATTATTGAGAAATATCCCTCGTTTCCTTTATCATATTTGTCGATCTCATATGCCGACTGTTTGCTGGAGGAGAATTCAAAAGAGCCTCAGGGATTATACGAAGAAGCGGTGGAATCTTCCTTTAAGGGGATCTCCCTGATAAATAAAAATGAAGATCTGGCGTATGGATTCTATCTGAATCTGGGGGAGGCGTATTTCGGATTGACACAATATAACGAGGCGTTTAAATATTATAAAGCGGCGAAAGAAATTAATATCGCGCTCGAAAATAATCTGAAGTTCATAAAGAAATACGGCGAAAGCGCGCTTTATATCGACAGTATTGAGACGGCAAAGGAATATTTCGAAAGGCTTTATGAAAAATCGAGCGATTCCGGCGATGCGGAGACCAGGGCCTTTGCGGCTTTGAAATTGGGATTATTGAATCAGCTCCAGGGAAAATATATCGAGGCCGCCGAATTATACGAAGCAGCCAAAAGATATTATAATGCCCGAAATGACGGTAAGACTTTAATGGATTTATTAAAGGCACAGGCGTTTTGTCTGAAGATGACGGGAGATGATAAATCCGCATCGGTATACGCAGGCGAGGCGCTAACATCGTCCGAAAAAATCAAATATAAAGAAATAAAATATGATAACAGGGTTAAGTTTATTTTGTGGCCGTTTGGCATAAATATACCTCTCATCGAGCTTCTCCCCATGAGATTCGGGGGATCGCTTTATCCCAAAGGATTCACCCGCGCGGCCGACGAGGCTTTCCTTCTGGAGATGGCGCATGAAGGCCGGGATATAATCTCCGGGATAAGCTTAAAAAACAGGCAGATCGAAATTCTCGAAAACTCGGACGAAGAGGCAAACAGTGTAGATTTATGGGATAACGTCGGCGCCAAATATCTCGAAATCGGTTATTTCGATTCATCTATGGTGTCCTATAAAAAAGCGTATAAACTATGCATGAATCTGGAAGACTATCACGGCGCCTACATCGAACTCCTAAATTGGGCGGAGGCCGTATTTTATTGTTATCCCGGATCGGATTATCCCGCGGTTATAAAACAGATGGATGAGATCGAGGATAAAGCCCTGGATTTATATGATTACATATTGCCGTCCTATCCCAACGCCCGGGCGAATCTGAAAAATATTGCCGGCCTTGCACAGTATATACGTGGATTGATTGAATCGGGTAATGTTCTGAATGATGAATATTCTGATGTCCGGGGTTTTCTGGCGGGTTTGAATAGCGGCGCCGACAGGATACATGAAAGATTTTCAAGGGCGGTCTATTATTTCAGGGACGCCCTGGCGGAGCTCGTTCCGGGGGAATATCCCGATATCGAAACCGGACTTTCATTGAATATCGCGGTGGCGTCTTATTCTCTGGGTGATTTTGAAGGTTTAAGATCGTCGATAAAAAGCGCGAAAAAATCGGCCGTTTTTTCGACATCCGCAAGTTTGTACGCCAGGCTGCTGGCCCTCGACGCGATAATTAGCAGGGACGACGATGATAGTTTTATCGAGTCTTTGAGGGACGCGGTTGGATTATATGAAAATATGCCGATAGGCAAAAGCCAGGTGATCGATACCCCTTTACTGGAAACCGTATATACCAGAATTATCGAATATTATATAAATGAAGGCGATATATATTCCGGGTTATTTTACCTGGAAAGCATGAAAAACCTTCTCCTTGCGGCACGATTGAATCAAATAAACGCGGTCAAATATAAATCGGACCGCTTCAGGGCCAACTTTAATTTGCTGCGACAATATCAAAAAAACCTGATCGACCTTTATATGGAGAAGAAAAAACTGGAGGCGATCGGAGTTACCGGAAAAATCAGGCTCCGGGAAGTAACCGAAAATATATTGAGAATCAGGGGCAGGATACTCGAATTACGCCAGGAGACAAAAGAACTGGATCCGGTGGCGTATTCCTCTCTTGTCTTTGATCCGCCGTCCGTAATATCCCTTATCGAAGATATCCCCGACGACGAGATATATATTGTTACCTTTAAAATTTCAAATGAAATCGCGCTCTGGATTTGCAAAAATGATTCGCTGGACCTGTCGCTTCTAAATGATCCGGATGATTTTAACAACTTCGAATCTATCGAAGATTTAGCCGGTTTTAATATCGTAACAATAATCTCCTCAAACGATATTTATGAGAGATTAAGGGATATAATTCTAAGAAAATCACCGGAGATTATCATTAAACGAGCATATTCCCTGAACGACGCTCATAAAACGGGAATCAGCGGAATCAGACAGGTAACCGGGATTGCAATATTGAGATTCGACGGTTTTGTTTTGACGGACGGAATGGCCGATGAAATTGGAGCGGACATAATTAATTATGATTCGACATCATATGAAATCGATCTCTCAAAATACGGTTGGATTATTCTTGATGGAAAATTAGTCGTGGATGATAAAAACTTTATTTTTTCAAGCTGGGAGCGTTTTGGAGGAGACGGTGATAATATTAGGTCGGATAAATTTGCCATAAGAAATCTGCCGAAAATTAAGAATAATGCTTTTGGCGCAATCTTGATTGATCCCGCGAACGAGCCGGATGAATCGGAAAACGCGATATTGATAAAACTGATCGAAAACATGGGGGTGAATGCCGTCCTCAGGATAGAAAATATTCTGGATCCTGCGGCATTGGAATCGGATATAAAAAAATTCTTTGACGGACTGGAGGCGGGTACGCCAATAAGATCTTATTACGGGGCTTTCATTCAGGGATCAATCGTCAACAATGATAATAACAGTTATATTATTTCATATTTTGGAGACGATGGCTGGAGCAAAAATGAGGAGGACCTGCATGTTAAAGATCTATTCAATGAATACGTATTGATCGGAAACCAGTTTTATATTTTGAAAAATTGGGCGATGGCTGAAAAGTATTACAGCCTGGCGTTAAATATTGTGAGTAACAGAAAGTTCGATAGTAAGATGAAAGCGCACGCCGCCGGTAATTTGATGAAAACATACGAAAAAACCGGCGAATATAATTACAGAATTCAGCGGGATCATGGAAAATTAATTGAGATTTTCGAAAAAACGGGCGATTCGCTGCAGCTGGCAAAAATCTATTATGATATGGCGGAAATAAAATATGATATTAACGAATTGGAAAACTCCATAGACTACGCCACGATGTTAATTGAAATAACGGAAAAAACGAAAGATTTCTTGATGAGAGCGAAGGGATTTGCCATTCGAGGAAAAGCTCTGAAGGAAAAAGGCGAACTGGATAAAGCGCAGGCGGATTTATCAAAATCGCTGGAACTATTCCCGGCCAATAATATAGAAGATAAATTGTGGTCGGGATTATACCTGGCGGAAATATTCAATTTAATGGAGATGTACGGAAAATCGAAAATGCGGCTCGATTCGCTGGAGGTTCTTATAGATAAAGATCGGGAAAATAATATTTATCGCGAGTACCTGATTCAACTTTCAAGATACCATATCGGTACATTTAGAAACGAATCCGCCAGGCGGAATCTGGAATCATTGTTAAAAGAAAATAAAAATAACGCGGAAGCGGCTGTTTTACTCGGAAAAATATATTTAATGAGGGGAGATTTCGAATCGGCGCTGGAGTCTGCGGAAAAAGGTCTCTCCTTATTGAAGGGTAGAGGAAAATCATTAATAGTAATGGAAACTTACGAATTGCTGGGCGATATTTATAGAGCTATGGGCCGCAAAGAAAAATCGTTGATTGATTACAGATTGGCGGAAGATGCTATAGGTAATTATGAATATCGGAAGTCTTCGGATCTGCTGAGATATAAAAGAGAGCTGGTTTCGGAAAATGGAAGTAATGATATGGATTCTCTATATAATGCAATAATTTCGGATTCGAAAACGGAATATGTCAAGAATCTATGCCGTTATCAGCTGGGGTATCATGCTGTCATAAAAGACAATAAGAAAAAAGCCGGAAATTATTTTATGGAAATTTCTAAATCAATCGATAAAAATACGTTGGGATATCTCAAATGGAGGGCATTTTATAATCTGGCGTTGATTGCCGAAAAGGAAATTAAATTAAATCACCTGGAATCTGCCGAGCGGTTAATTAGAGAATATCCTGTTGAACCGGATTATGTAAAAGCCGCCCATGGATTATGGGAGGATAGATCCGATCTGTATAATATGGCTGCAGAAATTAGGATTAGCGAGGAGAGAGCCAGTCCGGCGGTGAATTATCTGGAGACGGGTTATTCGCAAAAGATCTCGGGACGGCATTTTTCAGTCGGGAATTTCGATTCGACTGAAAATATAATTCTAAACCATATATTTATGAATGAAAAAGAGCGCGATTACATAGAATACACGGACAATGAGTTTAAATCTATGGAAAATAATTTGGCCTACGGCGTATTGTGGGGGGTAAGGCCGGATTCCGTGGAGGAACTTCAGGGCAATTTGAATGATGATGAGGCCGTTCTAAGATTTTACTCGGCCGATAACGGCTTTATGGCAGCCTATGTAGATAAGGATTCGATTTTCATTCATAAGTATGGCTTCAAAGAAGACGAGCTGAGTAAATCGCTTATGATGATGGATGATCTTCTGGCGGACCAGCAAAAAGCCGACTCGATCATGGAGAAATGGTACAGTGAGATAATTTCTCCCGTGGAGAGATTTCTGGATGAAAAGGATAGAATTTTGGTAATTCCTGATGGCATACTGTTTGCTTTTCCTTTTGAGACGCTTAAAATGCCGGATGGAGACTATCTGTCGGAGATGTTTATTTTGATAAGGCATATATACCTGCCGCGGGAATTCCCAAAGGATCCGCTTGAAGGAACTTCTGTGTTCCTGGAATTCGAGGCCGGTTATGATCCCGATGTCCGCTTAATCCAATATATAGCCGAACCCCTGTTAAAGCCTGCCGGGCCAAGCGGCAATAGAGTAAGATTCTACTCCGGGGATTTTTCGTTCTTTGATGGTTCTCACGAAGGAGAGCGAAATATCGCCTGCACGGTTAAACCATTCAGCGAAGATAATTATCTAAATCTTGCATTACAGGCAGTCATGAGCGCGCGGGACGGTAATGTCGGGTTTATATATCCTCTGTGGGACCTGTCGAATGAGATCAAAGCGGCCTTTTATTGGAGATTCCTTCGAAACCTGGCGGATGGGAAAGGCTACTGGAATTCCTATCGTATCTCCAGATCTTACATTTTCGGTCACTACGACGGTCTACCGAATTTATGGGGAGCAAACGTTTTTATGTCACTTAATTAATGTCGTATTCGGTTGACAGATTTGAAACGCGATTGTAGTTTTTTAATATGAAGCTCTTAAAAGAACTCGAGAAAGATAACCGGGATAAGATACTGGGATTGCTTCTTTGCGCATTCGCGTTACTCCTTATTATAAGTTTGATCTCCTATGATTTTGAAAGTGACCATTCGAAGATCAGGGCGTTATTCGACGGTGGCGATCTGGGTCCTGTCTTTTCAGGACTCAATAATCGCGGCGGCATAGTGGGCGCTGCCATATCCTTTTTGCTGTACGTGATTTTTGGTTATTTCGCGGTGCTTATACCTTTCGGCTGTATCGTCTGGGGCGCCAATCGATTTTTCGGGAAGCCGACCATCGCCATCAAAAGATGGAGCTATATTTCAACGGCTTTTATTCTCGCGATTATGACATTTGTGTCTTTGCCGTCCGGAAGAGAGAGCGGATCTGTTCTCGGTGTTTATGCGGGCGGCGCCGTAGGGCATTTTATAGCGAAGGCATTGCTGGCCTTGTTCGGAACTGTTTTTTCATACGCCCTGACCATTTCATTGATTATTACCGGTCTTATTTTCGTCATTCCCTCCTTATTCAAAAGGGTGACGGAATTTCTGACGAGATTTATATCTACTTATCCCCGGGCCCTGTTTTCCGCAGCGAAATCGAAGTTACGGCTCAGATTAGCCGGTGAAAAAGATACAGGAGCGGACGTAGAGGAAAAACGCGGCTTTCTTTCCGGAGTTATAAGAATCAAAAAGAAAAAAACATCCGCCAAAAAAGAAGAAGTTTCTCCGGAATCCGTTGGTATGGCATCGGGCGAGGATGAACCGATTCTGGAAGGCAATCGGAATATGATCGGCCTTCGTTCCGGTAAAAAGCCCAAAAAGGACGGTTATGATCTTCCTTCGGAAGATTTGTTGAACGATCCCCCACCCGAACTGAAAATGCCCGATAAGGCCGATTATCGCCGGACGGCGGAAGCGCTGAGACATACTCTCCTTACTTTCGGGATTGATATCGATTCCGGGGAGGTGAATATTTTCCCGGGACCGGTTATAACCCGCTTTGAATTCAAGCCCGCCAGCGGCATAAAGGTCTCTCAGATCACGAATCTGGCGGATGATCTTGCTCTGGCCATGCAGGCGGAGCGAATCAGGATCGTGGCTCCCATTCCCGGGAAATCCGCCGTGGGAGTGGAGATCCCCAATAGAACCTCCAGAATAATTTATTTAAAAGAGATTTTATCTTCGCCTGCTATGAGGGAATCGGATGCGACATTGCCGCTGGCATTGGGTCTGACTATCAGCGGCGAACCGTTTTCCGTCGATCTCGCCTCCATGCCGCATCTTCTGATCGCGGGATCGACCGGTTCCGGAAAATCGGTCTGCCTGAATTGTTTAATCAACAGCCTGATATATAATCTTCATCCCGAAGCCCTTCGTTTTATTCTTATAGATCCCAAACGTTTAGAGTTATCGGTTTATGACGGTCTCCCGCATCTCGAACGCCCTGTAGTTACCGATGTGCGTGACGCGGAAAAGTTACTGGGCGACGCGGTACTTGAAATGGAGGATCGATACCGGCGACTGGCGCGGGCAGGCGTGAGAAATATTAATGATTATAACCAGCGGGAAAAGGAAATTCTGCCCTTTATAGTTATTATTGTTGATGAACTGGCGGATATGATGATGAGCGGCTTGAGCCGGATGGAATCATTGATAACTCGCCTGGCTCAGATGGCCAGGGCTGTCGGTATACATCTGGTGCTGGCCACCCAGAGGCCTTCGGTCGACGTAATTACCGGGCTCATAAAGGCCAATTTTTCTACCCGCATCGCTTTCCAGACCGCCACGAAAGTCGATTCCCGGACCATCCTGGATACCAACGGCGCCGAAAAGCTTCTCGGTAGAGGCGATATGCTGTTTTCCAGGCCGGGATTGCCCGAACCTGTCAGGATTCATGGCGCTTTTATATCGGGGGATGAAATCGAACAGATTGTCGAATTTATCGGTGAACAGGAATATAGAACTAAACCGATAGAATCGTTCGAAAAAAGCGCCGGCAGTGCTGTATCCGGTTTTGATCCCTCCACGGACCCGCTTTACAGGGAAGCGGTGGAATTGGTTGTCAGGCACAAACAGGGTTCGGTGTCTTTGCTGCAGCGGCGGCTCGGCATAGGATACCAAAGAGCGGCTCGGTTGATAGACCAGCTGGAAAATAGCGGTATTGTGGGACCTTATGACGGCAGCAAAGCCCGGGAAGTTCTCGTCAATGAATCCTATTTGGAATCGGAAGAGTTCAAAAAATGATTCGGAATCTCCTGATGTCGTTAATATTGTTGAGTTCTACCGATGTGGAACTTCTGGATGAAATCTCCCGGCATTATTCATCGGCCGAGGGCATACAATGGAAAATAGAGTCGGTGGTTTATTCGGAGATTTTTGAAGAGCATGACACCACGCTAATTGACTTCAATTTCTTTCCGCCCGATACATTCTTAATTTCCAGCGAACTCGAAAAGATCGCCGGCATAGGAGATACCATCTGGGTTATGTCGAAAAGGCACAAACAGATACAGAAAAAGGCCACTGATGGCAGCGTGATGCCTTATAATTTCATCTTGAATTGGGATGATAATTATGCCATCGCCGAACATCGTATAAACGGCGATTATTCTATGTTTAAACTGAAGAGCCTGGGAAGTGTTCTTCCGGAAAGCCTGCTATTAATATCCGATGGCAAAAACAGGATACGTAAGATTCAGTATCTTGACTCTAAAGGGGACGAGGTAACCATGCTTTTCAAAAAAGAAAAGCTGAAAAAGCCGTCAAAATTCGACAAATTCTTCGAGGATTTGCCTGAAGGCTATGAATTTATCGATTTAACCGAGTGACCGCCGGATCAAATCACACTTCTTTTTTTAATTAAATCTATTTATAATGGAACATTAGCATAGGATTTAGAGGTAGAAGATCACGATGTCGAATTTAACCAAAAAATATTATCTGGAAACCCTGGGTTGCGCGAAAAATGAGGTGGATTCTGAAGCCATAGAGGTCAGCCTGATTTCGGCAGGTTTTGCCAAAACCGATGATGTCGGCTCCGCCGATCTGATCCTGGTTAACAGCTGCGGTTTTATAAACGACGCCAAAATTGAATCGATCGATACCGCGCTCTATTTACATATGAACCGGAAAAAAGGATCTCTTCTGGTTATGTGCGGATGTCTTCCGGCACGGTACAACATGGAAAGGATTTTTAAAGAGGTCGATTTATTCCTGCCTTCAACAAACCATAATCAATTGGTTCCCTATCTAAACAAAATAGGATGGACGAAAAAAACCGGGGAAGATTCGGAAAAAAGAGTAAGACCCAGATATCCTTATGGATATCTGAAATTGTCCGATGGTTGCGACAACAGGTGCAGCTATTGCGCAATCCCTGATATTAAAGGCGTTTTTTATAGCAGGTCTTTTGATGAAATAGTATCGGAAGCCGAGTATCTCTGTCAAAATTTCGTGAAAGAACTGGTATTAATAGGACAGGACACAACCATGTTCGGGCTGGATAGAAACGATAAATCCGAATTGCCGAAACTTGTTAACCGGTTGGTCAGGATAGAAGGATTGAAATGGCTCAGGATCATGTACGCTCATCCGGCGCATTTGACGGATGAAATAATTGAGGTTGTGGCCTCAAAGGATAAGTTGCTTAAATATATCGACTTACCCATACAGCATATTAGCGATGAAATACTGAAAAAAATGAACAGAAAAATAGACGGAAAGGGGATAATGAATCTTATCGCCAGGCTGCGCGCGTCGATTCCCGAAATCGTTCTGAGGACAACCTTTATTGTCGGTTTTCCCGGGGAAACCGACAACGATTTCGAGGAACTGCTCGATTTTTGTGAAGAGGTTCAATTTGACAATCTGGGTTTGTTTAAATATTCCCCTGAAGAGGGGACCCTGGCATTCAAATTAAAGGGCAGGATTGACGAAACCATTATCGAAGAAAGATACTTGACTCTTTTGGACTTGCAAAATAAGATTTCAAAGGCGAAATTGGATAGAAGAGCGGGAAAGACCGAGCTGGTGTTGATACAGGAAGTCGACGATGGGGGAGTCGCGATAGGCCGTACCTGGTTTCAGGCGCCCGAAGTGGACGGAGTAACGTATGTCGATAAGCCCGACATGAAACCCGGTGATATGATTGAAGTTAGAATAAAACGGGCTGGCGCCTACGATCTTTTTTCCGAGCCCTTAAAGGAGGAGTAAACCGGTATGTCATTGATGGAGAGAAAATTTAAAAACAGGATGATTTTCATATCCCGCCCGGCCGGAATACTCCTGCTGGTTTTATATTCTCTCCAGATGATGGCCACCATTTTACTTATCTGGAGCTACCTCGATCAAAAAGAGATCATCAACAAACAGGCGCAAAAGATCCGGGAGATGGAAGAAAAACTTAAAATCCTGGAAATTATCGAGGATTACCAGATCGGGTTTAATGAAGATGAAATTACGACCTTAACCGATGTTATTTATGAAGAGAGCGTCAAGTTCAGTATAGATCCTTTGCTCATACTCGCCGTTATAAAAACCGAAAGCGCTTTTAAACGGTATCAGAGATCGCATATGGGAGCGGAAGGTTTAATGCAGATTAAGCCCTCCATCGGCAAGAGCATTGCCGAAAAATGGGGGATTGATTGGCCCCAGAAAAAAGGCCTGTGGAATCCGGATCTCAATGTAAGATTGGGAACCGCCTATCTGTTCGAGTTGATTTTGAAATTCAAGGATGTTCGCAAAGCGATTATCGCCTATAATCTCGGAGAAACAGTAACGCGTGAATACCTGTACCTGGGCGCGACCCCGCCTGCCAGGTATTATAACAGAGTCAAAAAAAATTATCTGGAACTTCGGAGACAGATTGAAGAAAATCAGAATTTTTAAACCTTTTCCGGTTGTTTTATTATTGTGGCTGACGCCTGTTAGGGCTCAGGTTATAACCAACGAGCAGGTCGTGGTCAGGGCCGCCCGTGAAGGTGTCGAGAGCAATTTCCAATCCCTGAGGCCCGGAATCATCAACGTCAAAGTGCTGGAGGACGAAATCTCTCGTCCTATCGCCATCGGTTTGTCCGAAGGTTTCAAGAACCTTGAAATCGACGTTGTCGGGAACGACAGAGCCTCTGGCGGTGTACAAAATTTGGAATGCGATGTGCTTGGGTTTGAGTTTAAATACGAAAATGGGGATCCCAGAGGGTTTTTGCGGAAGAGGATGATAAGACGGAAGTTTATGGCAGTCTTGAAATTAACCTTTTCAAATATGCGAAACGATTCGATATCTGAAATACGGGATATAACGATAAGTTATGAAGATCAGATAAATCCTGAATGGGGCGATCTGGTAAAAAGTAGAAAAATTCCCGCTCTAAATCCTCCTTTTCCGTCCTCGGGATTGAAAAAAGTCGTGGAGCCCGTTGTTGTAACCGCGGCGGTCGGAACATTGATTTATCTGTTTTTCGCCAATAGATGAGGTCGATATGAAAAGCATGCTAAAATTGGTACGATTTTTTATTATGGTGTTTACGCTGGTGTCTTGTTCGGGCGCCGGTTTCAAGAAACAGGCCACTCCCCGCGAACAATACAGTTATGCCATGGAGCAATATAATGATAAAAAATTTTTCAAGGCCCAGATGGCATTCCAGCGATTGATCTACAGTTTTCCCGGCCAGACTTTTATCGACACCGCTCAATATTATCTGGGGATGTCTTTTTATAAAATGAAACATTATCCGGAAGCTATAACGGAATTCAGAAGGCTGTTGAGCGCGTATCCCTCGTCTGCTTTCGCGGATGATACGCAGTTTCAGGTGGCCGTGAGTTTTTACGATCAATCTCCGAAATACTATCACGAACAATCCGAGACGTATGATGCCATAGACGAGTTTAACCTGTTTCTAACCAGGTATCCGCGCAGCCCGCTTAAGGAGGAAGCTCAAAACAAGCTGGGTGAGCTTTATGATAAACTGGCGAAAAAACTCTATAAAAACGGCGAATTATACCTGAAAATGAACGATTATGATCCGGCCTTGATTTATTTTGAGCAGGTTCGAGATAACTATCCCAATACGGAATGGGCCAAACGCGCGTTCTACAATACCGGTGTGGCCATGAGAAAACAGGGCCGAATTTCAGACGCGCTGGAGACATTTCAGAATTTCGTTATAGCTTTCCCCGATCACGAGCTGTCCAAAAAAGCCAGAGAGAAAATATCCGAAATACAATCAATTACGTCTGGAGGCTGATGCTTGCCCCGTATAGGCATTCTGGGCGGAACTTTTGACCCCCCTCATAACGGACATATCGCCGTCGCCAGGGCCGCCATACGAGAATGTGATCTTCAGAAAATTATATTTATCCCGGCGAAATATCCGCCCCACAAACCGATTGAAATGGTGGCGCCCGAAAAGGACAGGTTGAATATGCTCAAGCTGGCGGCTGGAGGCCATTCGGAATTCGAAGTCTCTGATATCGAATTGAAGAGAAACGGTCTATCTTATACTATCGAAACCTTGAAGGAGATTAAAGAGCGAAATCCGGAGGCTGAGATCGTATTTATTATCGGAGCCGATAATATTTCCGAGATGGAAAGCTGGTATCTGCCGGATGAAATCCTGAATGCGGCAACCGTTGTCGCTTTCAACAGGCCCGGTTTCGAGCCCCGGGGCAAATATAAATCGAAAATAAAGATGTTCAACATGCCGCCGGTTAATATATCCTCTACGGAGATAAGGGATAAGATCAGGGCGCATGAGGCCGTAGAGGGTCTGCTGCCGAAACCGGTGCGTGAGTATATTGAAAGAAAATCGCTGTATATGGATAAATGAAGAAACTGATTCTCATAGACGGTTCTGCGGTTGCCTATCGGAGTTATTTCGCGCTTATAAGAAATCCTCTCATTAATTCGCGCGGGGAAAATACCGGTGCGGTGTTCGGCTTTATAAATTCATTGAACAAGATAATAAACGACTTCGATCCCGATTATATCGCGGTATTATTCGATACTCCCAAACCGACCTTCAGGCACGAAAAATACCCGGAATATAAATCCACCAGGGCCAAAGCGCCCGATGAGCTGGTGGAACAACTGCCCTGGATTGAAAAGACAGTTGAGGCGCTCAATATTACTAATATATCCATAGAAGGTTTGGAAGCCGACGATTTAATCGGGACCCTCGCTGAAAAAGCGATCTCAGAAAAGGACCTGGAGGTATTAATCTTTACGGGAGACAAAGATTTTTATCAGCTCGTAAATGAGAACATTAAAATCCTCAATCCCAAAGATTACAGCATTATGGATGCCGAGGCGGTAAAAGTGAAATTCGGCGTGTATCCCGATAAAGTCATAGAGGTTCTGGCTTTGATGGGCGATTCATCGGATAACGTGCCGGGCATCCCCGGAGTCGGTCCGAAAACGGCTGTTTCCCTGGTGCAGGAATTCGGCGATTTGAACAGGATTTTAAAAGAGGGTCCATCGAAGAAAAAGGGCAAGCTGGCAAAATCACTGGGAGATTATAAAGAACAGGCCGAGCTGTCTAAGGATCTGGTAACCATAAAAATTGATTGCCCAATCGAATTGGATCTGGATAAGTTTAGATTGACGGAGCCGGATATCGATTCCCTGGTTGAACTTTTCCGTAGACTTGAGTTTCAGTCGCTGGCGGAAAAATATGCGTCAAGGCGGGCGGTATCGTTATTCGATTCATCCAATGAACAGGCGCAAGGGGATTATAAACAGATAAAAAACCTGAAAGATTTAGATAGTATTCTTGCTAAAGCAGCCCAAAAGCGTGAGATCGCCATAGATACCGAGACCACTTCGCTGGTTCCGCTTGACGCCCGCCTGGTCGGAATATCATTTTCATTCGAGGAGGGTAAGGCTTTCTATATACCGCTCGGTCACGACGCGGGGGAGAACCTGCCGTTAAATGAAGTCCTGGAGAGATTCAAGAAGCTATTTAGCTCCGATACCGGGATTATCGGCCAGAACCTGAAGTATGACCGGCAGGTGTTTAAAAATCATGGCGTATATCTCAATAGTATTTATTTCGACACCATGATCGCCGCATATCTCATCAATCCGGGAGGAAGAACCTATAATCTCGATAGCCTGGCGCTGGATAAATTCAATTATAAGATGATGCATATAGATGAGTTGATAGGATCGGGCAAAAAGCAGATCGGATTTAATGAAGTAGATATAAAAAGGGCTACCTTTTACGCCAGCGAGGATGCCGATTTTGCGCTGCGTCTGAAAAACGAGTTTTATCCCGAAATCGAAAGATTGAAGTTGAAGAAGCTCTTTTTTGATATCGAAATGCCGCTTTTAAATGTGCTCGGAGATATGGAGGAAAACGGAGTCAGGATTGATACGGGATTTTTAAAAGAGCTCTCGGTTGAATACGGCAAGAAACTCAACAAATTCGAGAAAGAGATATTCAGCGAGGTGGGGCAGGATTTTAATCTTAATTCACCAAAGCAGTTGGGCGAAATACTTTTTGATAAATTGGGTTTGAAATCGACTCGCAAAACCGCCAGGGGAGGCGCCCGTTCGACGTCGGTCGACGTTCTAAAAAAACTGGCCGAAATTCATCCTGTTCCGAAGATGGTTCTGGATTACCGTCAGTTTACCAAGCTGAAATCGACCTATATCGACGCCTTACCGGAAATGGTAAATGAGAGTACGGGTAGAGTGCATACCAGTTTCAATCAAACCAGTGCGGCCACCGGCCGGCTTTCGTCCGCCGACCCCAATCTGCAGAACATCCCCGTTCGTACCGAGGAAGGCAAGGAAATAAGAAAGGCGTTCATACCCGCGGGCGAAGGTTATAAAATTCTTTCCGCCGATTATTCGCAAATCGAACTTCGCCTCATGGCGCATATGGCGGATGATAAAACCATGATCGAATCGTTCAGGCGGGACGAGGATATTCACCGGCGGACCGCGGCCGAGGTTTACGGTGTGGATATCAAGGATGTTACCGAGGCCCAGCGGCGCGCCGCCAAAACCGCCAATTTCGCCATTATATACGGTGTCTCGGCCTATGGATTATCGCAGCAATCGGAACTTTCCGTAAAAGAATCCAGGGATTTCATCGATATTTATTTCGACCGGTATCCGGGAATCAAAAAGTATATGGATGATATGATCGAGTTCGCCCGGGAGAACGGTTATGTTTCCACGATATTCGGGAGACGCCGGTACCTTCCCGATATAAATGCCAAATCCGTTCAGGCGCGTCAATTCGCAGAGAGGATCGCCATCAATACGCCGATTCAGGGAAGCGCCGCGGATATGATAAAAATAGCCATGATAAATATCGCGGAGGATATGAGCGGTATGAAATCCATGATGATACTACAGGTTCACGATGAACTCGTTTTTGACGCTTATGAAGATGAAATGGAAAAGTTAAATCATATCATAAAAAAACGTATGGAAGGCGCTGTAGATTTAAAAGTGCCGGTGAAAGTCGATATCGGAATAGGCGAAAACTGGCTGGAGGCACACTGATTTAATCGAGAGATGATTTTAATAGGCCTTACAGGAGCGCCCGGGGCCGGAAAATCTCTGGCCGCTGAGTACCTCAAGAGAAAAGGAGCTATAGTTATTTCCGGCGACGATACGGGTCGGGAGGTATTAGAAACCTACCCGGAATCACTTAAATCGCTGGTCAAAACCTTTGGAAAAGGAATTCTGAATCCGGATGGTTCGTTGGATAGAAAATGTCTGGGAAGGTTGGTATTTGCTGATTCCGAAAAATTAAAGAAGTTAAATTCGATTATTCACCCGTATCTATTGAAACTTCTGAAATCGAAAATAAATAAATACCGAAAATCGGCATCCAGAAAATTAATCGTTGTCGATGCCGCCCTGATTTTCGAATGGGGGATCGAGAACTGGTTTGATTATATCCTTGTGGTAACCGCGAATCGAACTAACCGGATAAAGAGGCTGGTGAATTCCGGACTTTGCAGAAGAGAGGCTGAAAACCGAATAGGTTCCCAGATCCCGCAGAGCAAAAAAGCTGCTAAAGCCGATTTTATAATTGAAAATAACGACGGCAAAATCGCCTTAAGAAATAAGGTTTACGGTTTACTGAAAAAGATAAAGTCATGATTTTACTTGCATTATACGAATAAAATTCATAATAAACCAAATTATGCATATCTACGGATTTCTGGTAAATACGGTCACCGTAATATTCGGCGCCGGCATTGGATTCTTCGCGGGAACCAGACTGCCTGAAAAAATAAAGAGGATCATATTTTTGGGATTGGGATTATCTACCATAACAATCGGAGCCCGGATGGCTCTAAATACAAAAAACCTGTTTCTGGTTGTGGGATCGGTTATTTTTGGCGGGATTATCGGGCAGATAATAGGCATTGAGGAATGGCTGGAAAAAATCGGCGAGAAATTAAAGAAAAAGGTAGGATCATCGTCTTCGACGTTCGTTCTGGGATTTGTGACCGCCTCGCTTTTATTCTGTACCGGCCCTATGACCATTGTGGGATCGCTGGAGGACGGTTTTGCCCGGAAAGCCGATCTGATTTATATAAAGTCGCTTTTAGACGGAGCGGCGGCAATCGCCCTGACCGCCTCGCTGGGAATAGGGGTGATTTTTTCAGCATTAACCGTCCTTATTGTACAGGGATTATTGACCGGCCTGGGCGCCTCAATGGGAAATTTTATTTCGGAAATCGTCCTCAACGAAATCAGCGCCTGCGGGGGGTTGCTTATTCTGGGGATCGGTTTCAATATGCTGACCAACGCCAGGATCCCGATTGGTAATTTTATTCCCGCATTGGGAGTTATTGCCATAACCGCATGGCTCTTAATTTAGAATGGAACAATGAAGATCGTAAATAGGTTAAAGGAGTTGAAATGAGTTTTAAAAAGCTTCTCGACATGCGCCCGGAGAATATCAGGGCGAAACTGGGGACTAAATCAAAAATATGTTTGATTAACGGCAGGGATATTTTCGAGAATATCCGCGATGAAAAGGTCATCATTATGGCCTGCAACACCAGGATCAAACATGTAATTCACGGCATAATGAAAGCGGCAATGGAGACCGATTCGCTGGTCGCCTTTGAACTGGCGAAATCCGAATCGGACCTGAAGGGCGGCTATACCGGGATGACCCCGCAGGATTATTTTGATGTTATCGTTGAGTACGCCGACGAAATCGGATATGACCGGCCTTTTATTATTCATGGCGACCATCTGACCGTAAAAACCAATAAAGAGGAAGACATTAAATCTACGGAAGAAGTTATCGCCGAACAGCTTAAAGTCGGATACACCTGTTATGCTCTCGACGCCTCCTTCAACGAGGAGGAGGATAATATCGCTATAACATCCAGAATGGCCAAACCCATAGTGGAGATGGGATTCGGGCTCGAAACCGAGGTGGGCGAAATAAAATCTGTAGGTTCATCCGGCGAAATTACGACCGTGGAAGAGGCTAAAACCTTCGTTGAAGGACTCATGGATAATGGGATTAATCCGCATCTTCTCGGAATTAATAACGGCTCCAAGCATGGCAATTACCTGGAAGGGGAGGAGATTTCCATTGATCTGGAGCGTACCGGCGAGTGCTATGAGGCCGTAAAAAAATATGGCGTTTGCATTGCCCAGCACGGCATAACCGGAACCCCGCTTCATCTTGTGGGGAGATTTGCCGATTATGGTATAAGAAAGGGAAATGTCGGAACCGAATGGCAGAATATCGCCCATCGCAATCTTCCGGATGATTTGATGGCGGAAATGAAAAACTGGGCCTCCGAAGCCGGCAAAGATTTAAAATTCGCCACCAAACAGTTTCTCAATGAGATAAACGGTATCCCTGAGAAATATAAAAAAGCAATCGAAGATGAGTCCAGGAAAACAGCCATTGAATTTTTCGAGGCTTTCAGGGCGGTCGGTTCGGCAAAAATGCTGGCGGAAAAGGTATGAGATGAAAAATATGCTTGACAATTTTCAAAATCGATATATCTTGGGCTCATTCAAGACAGGAAAGGAACTGCCTATCGTATCTGGCTAAAGGGTTTTGTAGACAAAAGAATAGTAAAGAATTAAATTTTCTCTACGATACCCGTTAGTCGGATTTTACACCGGCTTGAATTGAGCCAGTGTTTAAGATAGGAGGTTTTATGAGTCACCTGCTTGGTTTTTCAAAAACAATTGTTATTGCTGTTTTGCTTCTGTTGGCGGGTAACTCCTTTGCCGATAACGGATTTATATTTGATTCCGATGTTGAAATCCTGAGTTCTGACGTTTCCGGGATCACATTTAAATATATAGTCCCCGATCTACTATTTGAAGATTTCAAAATGGGGACCGGAAATTTCCAGACTCTCGAAATCCCCAGGACGGCTCAGGTTCGCGTGGATGGACAGGTCCTGATCCCTGAAAAAATTGTGCCTGTAGGGATACCGCCCGGAATAAAACCATCGATCAGGATTATAGACAGCCAATATTATGATCTGCCTTTTAGAGAACTCGCGCCGTTTTTCGCCCGCGGTACCAGGGAAGAATATGAAGCGGCATATTCCTCGGCTGAGGCTTTAAATCCCTTGGTACCTCAATCAAATCCTCATATTCTATCAATGGATAATATTCGCGGTCTGAATGTGGCCAGAATCTCCATACCGACGGCCCGATATTCCAAGAACAATCGTATATTATCAATATTAAAATCGATCACCTTAAGGGTTGAATTTTCCGGGAAGGGTGATTTTGATGCCGCTGCATATAGGAATACCGGAAGAATATTCGACAGGATTTTCAGGAAAATGGTCGCTAATTATGAAACGGCGAAAAATTGGTTTCTCCCGAGAGCGCCGGAACCGTCCATGGTTACATCACTGGCCGCCTCCCCCTTTGATTCCGCCTCAACCTGGATCAGAATAGAGCTATCCGCCGAGGGAATATATAAGATAGGGTGGCTGGAATTTAATTCCATTGATATTAATCCTTTGAGCGTAGATCCAGACGAGGTACGGGTTTTCAATGGCGGGGGAAGACAACTGCCGGACGCGAATGACGTTCCTCGCCCGGAATTGGTCGAGATCCCGATAACCGTTCTTGGCGGAGACGATGGGCAGTTCGATAATGGAGATTATATCGTCTTTTATGCCAATTCCGTAGATTCCTGGGAATATTCGGATTATCATAACCGCTTTATACACTATAGGAACCATTACACCGATAAAAATGTATACTGGCTTACCTTCGACGGTTTTTTCGCAAATCCTCCTGTGAGATTTGAGGAGGCAGACGGATCGCCTGACGCTTCTTATGATTTGTCCGTGGTCGATTTCAGGCATAAGTATCAAAAAGAGGTGGAATGGATATTCTGGAGGAGTTCGACCAGTTCCGCGATTCACGATTATTTCAACTGGTACTGGGGATTCGGCAAAACCTTCGAGACTTCCGTCCAACTCACCGATGTCGTTTCGGCGGGCGACGCCATGGTATATGTCAGGCATCGTTCCGGTCTCCCCCAGCTTAGAGTAAATAACGGGGAAGCTCTGCCGACCGTGGCGTTTAATGATTCGTTAACTTACAGATATTCCACATTTGTTACGAATGATCTGTCTGATGGCTTGAATCAAATTGAGGTTTTGGATGTAACGGATTTCTACCTGGATAATATCGAAATACATTATCCGCGATGGCTGAAGGCCATTGACGGGAACCTGAAATTTTCACAGCCCGGTGCCGAAGGCGTTATCAGGTATAACTTGAGTAACATATCAGGTCCTTATATTCTTCTTGATATCTCGG
>CP070742.1:2687498-2690643 GCA_020348065.1 Candidatus Zixiibacteriota bacterium | reverse complement strand
TATGATGACGCCGGACGCATGATTTATAGAAAACACAAAGTTTCAGGCTACGGCTATAACGACGCCCGGCGGATGATTAATGGAAAATACAGACTTTCAGGCGACTCCACAACTTTCGAGTATACCGTTGACGGACAATTAGTTAAGGCCCACAACGACGATATCGAGCTGCAGTTCGCCTACGACGGTATCGGCAACAGGATCCGCAAAATAATTATTGAAAGCGGCGACACCACAGTGGTAAAATATAGTTACGATGGGGCTGATCTACTATTTGAAAAAGACGACGGCGATACGTTACGGATACGCTACCTCTACGGCCCGGGGATCGACAATATAATGGAATCTGTGGATTCGGTGGGGACAAAACAGCATTTCGCGGACGCGCTTGGTTCGGTTACACGGATTACGGATAGCACGGGGGCTAGATACAAACATATGGTATACAGTAGCTACGGCGTATTGAGTACAGATTCTGGAAGTGTACAGGCTGATTACGTGAGCTACACGGGCCGGGAGGCTGAGCGCGATTTGGGGGTTTACTATTATCGTGCTAGATACTACGATCCTTTGACGGGTAGGTTTATGGTGAAAGATCCGCTGGGTTTGGCTGCTGGTGACGTAAATCATTACAGGTATGTAAGAAATTTGCCAGCGTCTTTTGTCGATCCTTACGGTATGGCATATGTATACGTTCGTAACCTTGATTATGGTTGGGTCGATTGGATCTATAGTAATTTTCATTATGTTGGGCCTTTGGTACATAAGGGGTTTTATTATGGCCCAGGAGATAACTCGAGCTATGTGGGCGAAAGCATTGTCACCGATGAATACCTTAGTATATGGTTTGAAGATTTCCATTTAATTGGCCCTTATTTGGATGATTGCATTTTGAGGCAAGCAGAGAGGCAAGTTGCATCTGAATGGGATAAAAGGTTAAATCCCCATAATCGATTTTTTGAACTTTATGATCTTTACTTCCGAAATTGCAAGGATTATGTTGAAGAGGTTCTCAAAGTGTATTACCAATTGAAATATGGCAATAATTAACAATAAAAAAAAACTTAAGGAGTCGGCAAGAAAATGAAAAAACATTTAGTAATCGGTTTTTTGACCTTTTTCTATCTGGCGGAAGTGCTAATCACATATTTTGGTATTTCGATTTACCTTTCATATCTAAATTATTTACCGTGGTATGAAAAGAGTGGACAGCAGGGATTGGCTAATTTAATTATTGCGGCTCCCATTTTGGTGATTATCGGTGTTATTATATTTGCAATTGGGAGAAAACTCTCCGTACCTCGCATTATTTTATTATTGCCATGGGTAGCCATTTGCGTTCTTAATATACCATTTCTATTTGGCGTACAAGACCCTGAGATATATACGGGAATTGTGCTTAGTAGTTTGGTGTTACTTGCGCAATTAATATTTAATACTAAAGATATATGGAGACTTTTGAAAACAAAAGACCAAAGTTTGTGGAATCAATAGGAATATTTTTATAAAATTCGTTCTTTCTCAACTAAATAGCATTTAACGGCCAGGGGCCTGGTAGGCAACCGTTGTCATGCCGGACTTGATCCGGCATCCAGTAGGCCGGCCCTCATGGATTCCCGATAAGAGATTTCGGGAATGACATTGCCGACGCCCTGGGCTCGGTTACGAGCATAATTGATGGTACAGGGATAATCTTGAAAAAGCTAACTTACGATAGTTTTGGAAATATCGTGGCCGATAGCGGCAGCGTTATTGCCGATGATGTAACCTATACAGGAAGAGAGCATGAATCGGCGCTGGGAATTTACTTCTATCGCGCCAGGTATTATGATCCGCTGACGGGGAGATTTATCACATTGGATCCGATTGATTATTTTGCTGGGGATGTAAACCTATATCGGTATGTATTTAACAATCCCATACAATTCAAAGATGGTTTAGGTTTGCGGATTGATTGGATTGATCCATTATCAAATCCCCCGAAAGATTTTGTTTTCGCTAATCAAGTAGTCGTAGAAAATCTAATAGCCTTAAATCAGGCAATTATCGACCAAGGTTATCCCGATGACAGTTTCACTATAAGAATAACAGGAGGTGATCGGTATTTAGACGCCGACAACATTATAAGATCCGTAACGAATAATTATCCAATTAATAATTCTGAATCGGAGAGCATGCATCTAAGGGAATTTGGTGCAGGTGCTGCGGATTTTGCCCTTGAAGGAATATGCGAAGCAGACAAAATGGAAGTGTTCCTTAAAGCATTTAAGGCTACTGAATTTGATGCCTTCGAAGGACCATATGATGATAAAGCTCGCCATTTACATGTACAGCTTCCAAAAACTCCCTATCATGTATATGCATATCCTTTTAATACCTGGAACCATGATATAATGAGAAATTTTGTTTCCACACCAATAATATCTACTAGGTAAATCATCGAGTTTTGAATCAATTCTCACTCTACAATGCAAGGAGGGACTGTGAACAAATTCATGAGACACATAATATTTACCCTGGCGATCTTGGTCGTTTCATGTCTTTATGCAATCGGACAGTCGCCAAAAATTTTGATTATGCCACAGCAGCTTTATGATGTTGCGAAGTTAAACGGTTATGACCAAATTGATGGTTTCTATACTCAGACCGCTGACGCATTAAATCCCTGTTTTACTTATGGGTATTACTCCGATGATAATCAAAAAGGGAAGTACAATAGCGCGGTGTTCTGGTGCAAAAAACAGGACGGGAAAGAAAATGAATATTATCTGCTCATTGCATCGAAACCATCGCAATTTGACGCAATGACAATAAAAGACGTAATTCCTTGGAGAAAAAGCAATCGCGTCGGTGGATTATCACTATACAAAGATACCACTTCGACCCTTGATAATTTCTTTTACATTGATGATGAAACTACGGGACCTAGTAATGTCAAATTACATGATAAGGTAATTAGGAGCGAATATAGCGGATTAGTAATTGAATTTTATAAGTACAAAGGCAGATGGTTAGTAAGGCGATTTCATTAGTTTTTTTGGATTTAATATATATAAGTGTTTTTGAGATTGCTCTTTCTCAACTAAATAGCATTTAACGGCCAGGGGCCTGGTAGGCAACCGTTGTCATGCCGGACTTGATCCGG
>CP070742.1:2684123-2687398 GCA_020348065.1 Candidatus Zixiibacteriota bacterium | reverse complement strand
TGGCAGTCCCTACGCCGAAAGAGCATATTCAGTCATTCAGGTCACGGACGGTTCCTTTCTTATGGCAGGCAGTACGGATTATTTCGGGCCGCCCCGGCAAAAAGGGTATCTCGTAAATATCGCCGGCCCCGTCCTTTACGGCTCGGTTGCCGGGTATGTATCGGATGATGTTGAGAGGGCTCCGATTGAGAGCGTATATGTGAGCTCCGGTCAAGCTGAAGCCTGGACTGACGTTGACGGCTATTACAGCCTGAGAGACGTTTTGATCGGAAACCGCGATGTATCCTTTTCTCATCCCGATTACCGGGATACGACGGTAACCGGCGTTGGAGTTACGCTGGGAAATACCACGATTCTGGACGTACAGATGTCGTTATTTTCCGGATGCGACTATGCAATCGGCGATGTTAACGGAAGCGGCAACTATAACGGTCTTGACATCACTTATGGCGTATCCTACTTCAAGGGCGGCAGTGAACCGATGTGTCCGTATGGTTCCTGTCCTATTGCTCCTTGCGACGCCTTTTTCTATTGCGGTGATGTCAACGGCAGCTGCAATTATAACGGTCTGGATATCACATACGGCGTCGCCTATTTCAAAGGAGGACCATCACCCATTCCCTGCGGCGATTGCCCGCCCTTGGGAGCCATAGCGGAATCGGAGCCGATATCCAGGATGAGATAATACGGGGAACAGAGCACAGTTTGAGCTGAATTTAGGGAATAGAACAAAGCCGTAAAGCGGTATTTGCAAAAGCATAATATTGCGATTAACTAAAGAAACGGCTGCTTTTAACTTATTATGACAAATTTAGTTGCATCGATGGCGGGCCATGCGATTAGATTGCATAAATTATCTGGTCGGCTGTCATCTGATATCTTCGAAAAAAAGTTAATTTTTATCTTGACAGTCAGAATATTATATTTATATTGAAGATAGTGTAACTACTACTACTATTTTTAAGGATAGTAGTAACTATATTGCAGAGGTGCTATGGCAGAAGAGATCGATCCCAAAGAACTCAAGAAGTTCGGCTTAACTCATTACGAATCAAAATGTTATCTGTCGCTTCTGGGGCAATCCCGGCTGTCCGCGGTTGAAGTAGCGAAGTCTGCTGGCGTTCCGAGGGCCAAAGTCTACGAGATATTAGAAGGCCTGGTTAATAAAGCGCTCTGCCGATCTTTTCCGGATAAGGTTAACAAGTACGGTGCAGTTAATCCTATTATCCTGAAAAAGAAATTCGAAAGCTCCCTTGAGGCTTTACATACCGAGATCGAGGAGAAAAATCAGAAGCTTGATTCAATTAAAAAAGAGGGGGATGAGATACTGGAAAAACTGATGCCTTTATATGCCGAGGGCAGAAACAAGAAAGATTCTTTAAATTATATCGAGATTATCAAAAATTCCGAAATGATCAAGGAAAGATACCTGCAGCTTGTTGAAAGAGCCAGAGAGGAGATACTGGTATTCACCAAACCCCCGTTCGACAGCACGCCCGAACAGGCCCAGGAGCAGGGTGAGCAGGTCCTGAATGTCATAAAAAGAAAAGTCAGTTTAAGATGTATTTACGAAATGCTGGAAAGTGACGAAAAAAATAGATGGCTTTATAATTTCATAAAGTGGGGTATAGGGGAAGGGGAAGAAGCCCGCGTTATTGATAAATTGCCCATGAAGATGGCTATCTTTGACAGGAAGACCGTCTTGCTCGCCCTGGAGGATCCTGTATCGAAGGAGTTATCGTTGACCACCCAGATTGTAGAGCATCGGGCTTTAGCGAGCGGCCTAAGGATATTATTCGAAGTTATGTGGGGAAGAGCTGAAGATTATCGAATCCTGGAAAGGTTGGTTTAGGGAGGTGATGTAAAAAATATTTAAAGCAAGTTGCCCTCAGCTTTGGAAAAAATGGCCGCCCGTGTTTTTGAAAAAACACGTAAAGAACATCTGAGACTTTGTAATTCGAATTCGCCAATGCTGTTTGAAAGCTTATTAGTTCATTAAAAGGAAATCGGGAATTTTATTCCGTTCGAAGATGTTTAAAAAATTAAAAAAGGACCTGGAATATGAGAATTAGGTTTCTGGGAAAGACGAGTCTTAAGCTGATTATCTTTACCGGCTTGATTTTGCTGGTCTTTTCCAACTATGGCCAAGCGCAGAACGAGGGAGACACAATCTGGACGAGGGTTTATGACGCCGGTGTAGGTCAAGAGATTCATTCCGTAGAGCAGACTTCCGATGGCGGTTTTGTTGCCGCCGGCTATATCGGCGGTTCTGAAACAGCCGATTTTTTGCTGCTTAAAACCGATTCTAACGGTGATATGCTATGGTTTCGTAAATATGGCGCCGTCGACGAAAATGAACAGGCGCAGTCGGTAAAGCAGACCTATGACGGCGGCTACATAGTGGTCGGGTGGGTTAAGTTTCGTAATATATTCGACTACTGGAATATTTACATGGTCAGGACCGATGCCAACGGTGATACGATCTGGACCTGGAAATATGCCGGTGAAGGCTATGCTTATGGCTACGATGTTGAAGAGACGCCCGATAATGGTTTTGTAATCGTCGGCAAGACCGGCGACAGCGCCACCATCGATGATTATGATGCCTACCTGATAAAGCTGGATGCCGCCGGAGACACAGTCTGGACGAGAGTATATGGCGATCATACCAATCAGGATCTTTATGACGTAGAATTGACGTCGGATGGCGGATATGTCGTCACGGGCCATTACGGAGACTGCAGCCCCACCTGCCCCGGAAGTTACGATGTTTTGCTCATGAAGGTCGCTGCCAACGGCGATTCATTATGGGGACACACCTACGGAGACTCTCTGGTTGATATAGGCTATTCGGTTAAAGCTACTTCTGACGGCGGCTATATAATAGCCGGATCCGCCGAATCCTGGACTCCCGGCGAGAAGCAGGCTTACTTTATCAAGACGAATTCAAATGGCGACACGCTCTGGACCAGATTGTACGGCGCCGGGACCTTTAACGATGAAGCGCACTCAATTTGCGAGACTTATAGCGGCAACTATGCTACCGCCGGCTACTCTGAATTGCCGGACCGCAACATTGAATTTTATTTTCTGAAACTTGATCCCAACGGCGATACCTTATGGACCGGATTGTATGGCAGTCCCTACGCCGAAAGAGCATATTCAGTCATTCAGGTCACGGACGGTTCCTTTCTTATGGCAGGCAGTACGGATTATTTCGGGCCGCCCCGGCAAAAAGGGTATCTCGTAAATATCGCCGGCCCCGTCCTTTACGG
>CP070742.1:2676429-2684023 GCA_020348065.1 Candidatus Zixiibacteriota bacterium | reverse complement strand
CTCATTTCAGCCATATGGCCCGGAAAAAATGGCGACAAAAGCGAAAGTGATGCTCGGCATCCTTGTCATCGCGGCCCTGTTCTGGGCGTCAGGAGCTGTCCCGGTTGGAATTACGGCTTTATTGGTAGGCGTTATAATGTACTTCCTGGGCGTACTTAAGCCTGACGATATAGCGAAAGCTTATGCTAAAGACGCTGTCATATTTATCTTCGGCGTTCTGGCGATATCGCAGGCGATAAGCAAAACGGGGCTCGACCGTAGAATAGGATTATTATTGCTGGGACCGGCAAAATCGTTAACAAAGCTTTTATTCATCTTTTTGCCTTTGATGGCGGTGGCTTGCTCTTTTGTTTCTGAACACGCGTTAATAGCATTTGTTATGCCTCTTTTCGTAATGATATATTCGACCACCATCAGGAACGCCGGCGTCAAGAGCGATAGAGCTCTGGCAGTGGTTTTAATGTTATCCCTTTGCTTCGCCGCGAATTCTGGGGGGCCCGGATCGCCCGCGGCCGGCGGTAGAAACGCCGTAATGCTCGGCATATTAACCGACTACGGTATAACGCCCACGTTCGGACAATGGATTACTTATGGTCTCCCGTTTGTGCCGGTTATGGCGCTTGTAATAGCGACTTATTTCTTTATAACCTTCAGGAAAAAAATCAAGGTTAAAAACCTGAACGCATCCCTTCTTGTAAAACAGGCCTCCGAAAAGATCGGACCCATGAACAACAAAGAATACATAACCGCGGCCGCGCTTATACTTTTAATCGGATTATGGATTACCACCAGCGACATATTCGGAATGGGCGGACCTGTTATCCTGTGTATCGTCATTTTGAATATCTTCAGAATTATCAGATGGAAAGACATCGCCTCCATTCCCTGGGACGTTGTGGCGTTGTACGCCAGCGCCTGCGCCCTGGGAAAAGGATTGGCCGTTACGGGAGCGGCACTGTATCTGGCAGATAGTTTTATAAGTGTTCTGCCCGACTTTTTAAGAAGCGGAGAAGGGCTGGCTATCGCCTCAAGTTTGTTTACGGGCATCACCACCAACTTTATGAGCGACGGCGCGACCGTGTCGGCTATCGGCCCCATTACTGTTCCCATGGCCACTATCACCGGGACTCACCCCTGGATGATCGGCCTGGCAACCGCTTTCGCGTCCTCATTCGCCCATATGCTTATTATCGGAACTCCCAACAACGCTATCGCCTACGCCATGGCAAAAGACCCCATAACCGGAGAACAGCTTATCAAATTGGGGGACTTTTTTAAACATGGATTGGTTATTCTGGCGCTGTCCTTTCTTGTATTATGGGTCTGGACATTTTTTGGATATTGGAAATTAATCGGATTTTAATAACCGGGGAAAGTTATGGAAAAGAAGATAAAACTGTTAATCGCGGATGATGAAGTTAAATTCCTCGATTCCATCGCCCAGAGGCTGGAACTTCGGGGATTTAACGTCACCAAATGTACCAATGGTGATGACGCCGTAAAAGCGGCCGGAGATGAAAAATTCGATCTGGCTTTGCTGGATTTGAAGATGCCGGGATTAAATGGAAAAGAGGTCCTCGAAATTTTGAAAAGCGAGCATAAGTTTCTGGAGGTAATCATACTGACCGGCCATGGATCTCTCGATTCCGCCGTGGAATGTACGAAGCTCGGAGCTTTCGGCTATCTTCCCAAACCCTACGAACTGGAAAAACTTCTGGAGGTTCTCAAAGAGGCATACGAAACCAGGCTGAAAAAGAAGTTCGAGGCCGATCAGGCCCGGCTGGAAAAAATAATGGGCATAGCGACCGGCCTGAGTCCCCTGGAAATCATGCGGGAGATGCGGAAATTCGACGACGACGAGAAATAGCGACCTCCATCTGATAATTAAAATCTGTAATTAAGATCAGGATATTTTAAGATAAAATTAATGGGCGAAATTTAATTTTATATTAACGATTTCCGGCCTGCCGCCCGTTCTCACCGGCGGTCCCCAGGTGCCGACGCCGGATGAGACATAAACATGAGTGTTATCTTTCTTTTTATAGCCCCGGCTTACCTCATAAATTGCGTTGGTCAGATAATTGAACGGCCAGAGCTGACCGCTATGTGTATGCCCTGAAATCTGCAGGTCGATCTGATTGGATGATGCCTCCTCCAGTTTAAACGGCTGATGATCCATTAGAATAATAGGGGATTCTTTATCAACTTTAACCATCAGCTCTTCAAGCGTTTTTCTTCCGATCCCCGAAAACCGTCTGGCATCCCGATCCTCGCGTCCGATCAGATAGAACTCGTCATTCACTTTAATAACGCTGTCGCGAAGGACCACTATATCATGTTCCGTAAGATATTTATAAGCCTCCTCCACGCCGCCGATATGCTCGTGATTCCCGGTACAGGCATATACGCCCAGCGGCGCCTTCAATTTCCTCAAAGATTCGCCGATGTTTTCCCTTATCACCGGCTTTAAGTCTTCATCAACGATATCGCCGGGTAAAAGCACTATATCGGGTTTTAACTCGTTTATTTTACCGACTATTCTGTCAAATCGTTGCCGCCCGACTATGGTCCCCAGATGTATATCGCTGGCAAACACGATGTTGAGCGAGGACCGGCTGACAACTGATTTATCGATAGTCAAATTCAGCCTGCTGATTTTCGGGTTTAAGGCATTAATATAACCCCCCGGAACAACCGCAAAAACCGTAACCACTGACACCAGTCCCGCGATTCCCTTGACTTTGATATAATTCAACCTGATAAATTCAGGATATATCGGTATAAAATGATTTATCAGCCTTACAATATCCAGGAGTAGAATTATCAGGAAGAAATACAGCATGGCGGCCAGCCAGAAGGAACCGATCCAGACCAGGATATCGCTCAATTCCGAGAGCCAGATGTTTTCCAGAATCCTTCCGGCAATATACGATAGGGAAACAAAAAGAAAAAGCGGCAGATAATAAGCCCGCAGGGAAGATCCGGCCGGTATAGATTGCCAGCCCCGGATGAAAATATAATAATTCACCGAGCCGTATATGGCCAAAACTATTGAAAAGAAAATTACAAAATTGAGCGTTTTCATTTTATTAAACCGTTGGCAAATTCACCCTTCGACCATTCCGGCACAAAAACCGGTTTTTTAATAGATCGGTTCCGGATATGTGATCCGCGACACGTCAAAACCTGAATTTTCCACAAAAGTGATTTTATAACACTTGTACGATACTTCAAAATAATAAGATTAAAGTATGATCATATATTGAATAAAATATTATCCTGGAGGTTCACCTTATTTCAAGAGCACCATCTTCTTGGTTTCCGAATAATCCCCGGCCTGGATTCTGTAGAAATAGACGCCGGTCGAAAAACCGGTTGCATTCCAGACGATCCGATGATTACCCGCAGGTTGTTGACCATGCACCAGCGTTTCAATTTTGCGGCCAAGCAGATCATAAATATTGATCCTGACCTCCGATGGCTCCATCAGGCTGTATTTTATCGTAGTTGATGCGTTTAAGGGATTGGGATATGAGCCGAAAGCAGTTACTGTCGGGCTAATCACCATTCCGCTTTCCACCGCGGTTTCCATTTCATTAAGCAGAACCGACACGTTATCGGAACCGTAATTTGATGTCACCAAATCACTGTCGCCGTCGTCGTCAAGATCGGCCGCGGCAGCCGTTATAGGATTGGTTCCCACAGGGTGATGTTCCACGGGTTGAAAAGTGCCGTCGCCGTTGTTATAGAAAACAGAGATATTATGCGAATACCAGCCGGCCGCTATTAAATCCGCATGACCGTCTTCGTCCAGATCCGAAGCCCACATCGATGAAGTCGTATTACCCGCATTGTAATAATCCCCGCCCTGGAAAGTGCCGTCTCCATTATTTTTTAGTACCGCCACGTAATTGGAATTCCAGTTCGCCACCGCGAGATCGTGATCATCGTCCCCATCGAGATCGCAGGAGAAAATTGAACAGCAATCGTTTCCGGCGGGATAATTTACCCGGGCCTGAAAAGTGCCGTCGCCGTTATTTTTCAAAATCGAGGCGCAGTTAGAACCGGCGCTGGCAACAGACAAATCGCCGTCATCATCGCCATCAAGGTCCGAGATAAATACTAATCTGGGATTGTATCCGGTTCCGTAATTTACAGCGGCTTGAAACGTACCGTCGCCATTGTTTATCAGTATGGAGACATTGTTGGAAGTCCAGTTTGCCACCGCCAGATCATTGTCGCCGTCGTCATCAAGATCGTAAGCGTGAATGGAGTAGGGTCCCACGCCTACTCCATAGTTGACCGCGGCCTGGAATACGCCGCCACCGGAGTTAAGCAGTATGGAGACATTGCCGGTCAGCCAGTTGGCTACGGCCAGATCGTTATTACCATTGCCATTGAGGTCGACAGCGCATACCGATACCGGGTTCCCGCCCGCGCCGTAAACGGAGTCCGCCTGAAACGTCCCGTCCCCGTTATTCAAGAGAACCGAGACATCATGGGTGAGCTTGTTCGCCGAAACCACGTCCTCATCCCCGTCGCCGTCAAGATCGGCGATATGGGCATAGGCCGGGGCGTCACCTACACCATATTCCGTCCGATCGAAATAAACCGGGTCCGGCGATTGGGCCCCCGAAACAGCGAATACGAATAATACTGCCACGAAACTAATAATCTGACGGTTCATAATCCGCCCCCATTTCATTTGATTTACTGCCCGGATTGAAATACAAATGGACAAAACGATAGCTGAATAAATTGAATAATCCGGGAAAAGGCCAACCTTTAAAAACAAAGGAACTCCTTGAATTACTATTATTTAATTTAACTAAATTCTGTCTAAAATCAACTTGAAATCTATGTTTTGGACGGAAAAAATCGACAAAAAACCTGGGATGGAGAGTCCTGGATTAATTTTGGTTAAATTACCACGATCTCACCGTCTACTCTATGAATTCTATGGGATTTTTGTTGCGCTTACTTTGGGTTATTCCATCAGGCCCATTTCAGATTCTTTTTCCGGCGGGATAGGCGCCGGCACGCTGTTTTCAACCGGTTTTAACGATTTCAGGTAAGCAAAAATAGCCCGCAAATCCTCATCCGTGAGCTTCGCGAAGTTATCCCAGGGCATCGGTAACTGGATTCTACGGCCGGAACCGAGATGTCTGCCCGTACGCATGGTCTCGATAAAAGCTTCTTCGGTCCAGGCGCCGATGCCGGTAATTTCATCCGGCGTCAGGTTGGCCGCGAAGCTGACCCCCCAGGGACCCGACCATTGAGTGAGGTGAAAATTTGATTTTGTCACCCAGCCGTATTCGTTAATAGCTTCCGCCGTATATTCGGATACGGTGCCGTCCTGCGGGTGGCCCGAAAGAAGCCTGGATCGATCCAGCTCCATTCCGAACGACGTCATAAGTTTGGGCGTATGACACAGATTACATCCCCCCAGGTCAACCAGGTATTTGCCTCTCATTACCGGTTCCGCCCGGCCGCCGCACGACATTCCGGCCCCAACGATCGTGACAACTGAAATAACCACCACCGACAAAAACACTAAAAAGCATCTCTTTGAATTCATTAGCTCCTCCAATATTAAAATTGGCGTTCATTATAAGACATGGTAATCCGAAAGTCAAGTAAAAATGATAATCAATTTCATATTATTTGGCGGGATCCTAAATTATATATAATTGTCCATGATAATATATATTTGGCTATTGCAGATTGCGGGTAAGCTGATTTCTGCCGTTTAGAGTTTATTTTGAAAAAACATCTGCGTATTTGGGAAATTTTTCGGACTATTAAATTTACGAAATATATATAATATGCAAAAGTCAAGGACTTCCCTTACAGTTTTTGCCTCCTTTCGGTTTTGCGTTAACTTCCATTAACATCTTAACCGAAGAGGCAGATGACTGCCAACTCTTTTTATCCTACGAACCTGTGCGGTAAGAGCCTAACTTTTATACTTTTAGTGTCCGCAAGTCTTTTATTTTCTTTTACATTTAGGATCACTTGGATTATAGCCCGCTGCCGATGTCCTGATAGTATCGTTCCGCTTGGTGCCCCACCCAACGGGCGGGTTGTGAGCCAGCGAACCCTATATCAACCCCAAATAAATTTGGGGTTGCCACCCCATCGACACCGTTATGGTTCCCAAGCGGCGCCTGGGAACCAGCAGCGAAAAATCCTCAAACTTTACCCTCGTATTGCGCGATTCCTTTGGAATCCGGGCATCAAACCATAATTGTAATTATAGCATTTAAAATACCGATAATTATAGTGAGGATATTGGAATAATCGGTGGGCGTATTTAACAATTAATAGCGAATGATGGCAATTGAATTTGCCAATTTATTTTAACGTAGAATAAAATGAAATCAATCAAAAGCGAGGGGCTTATGGGCGTAAGCCGGACAAATAAATATTCCATAATTCCGGGCATTTTGGCAATCTCGATATTCATTCTCTGCTGTGGTACGGATAATAAGACCGCCGAAGATTCCCAATCGCCCTCAAAAATCGATCCGTGGCATCTGCATAAAGGACTGGATATCTCTTTGCCCCTTGGCGAGCCAGCGCTGGCTGCCATGGATGGAATTGTCGTCGCGGCCGGGCCGACTGAAGCCGGTAATAGAATAATTATATGGCATCCCACCGACAGTCTATATCCCGGCTATTATTCCGGCTACTGGTACGTGAATCCTATAGTGGAAGCCAGCGATCTCATCTCCGAGGGGCAGATCATTGGATATAGCGACGGTAGCGGCAAAGGGATCGAACCTCATCTCCATTTCGAAATCAGGGATAATTATGGCGAGAAAATAGATCCCGCAACCGTTTTGCCGCCGCCGCCTGAATAAAATTTCAGTTCAGGGAAAGGAAAATCGAAATGATAAGAATGCTGGCAATTCTGACATTATTCATTATATCCGACGGATTTTACACTACCGCCCTATGTTCAGACGATAAAAAAGATCCCTTAAACAAATTCAGTAATCATGGCAAGGAGCTGATAGACAGCCTTATAAATGTCGGTAACGAAATTGCCGAATTGATCATTAACAAAGACGCTCTTGGATTGTTGAAATTCGTAGATAAAGATTACTGGATGGTCAGCTATGGAGGCGACCTATATAAAAATTATGACGAAGTAAAAGCGGATCTTAGCGATACCACCAGCAATCTGTATTGCAGGTTGTTCGATAACTCCTGTTATCCCTGGAGCGCAAAAAAGAGCATTAGAGAATACCTATCGGAGGCTAAGTCCAAAAACCTAACGACTCGCATCGGGATGACTTATGATCTGGATCTTATTTACGGGACCATCTTTTACGAATGGGATGGAATAAAAGATGAATTGGGCTCCTCCTGGATTGTGGAAATCCCGAACCCTGAATTTGTCTTAACTGAATCCGGCTGGGTAATCATAAGTATATTTGGCGAATAATAAGCTTGGTGCTTGGTGCCCCACCCAACGGGTGGGTTGGGAGCCAGCGAACCCTATTTCAACCCCAAATAAATTTGGGGTTGCCACCCGGTATAAACCGGGCAGATGGGTTACAGAATAGACCGGGGACATAGGTAACAGGTT
>CP070742.1:2664588-2676329 GCA_020348065.1 Candidatus Zixiibacteriota bacterium | reverse complement strand
CTATTTTATAGACGTTAAGGAAACATCCAAGGGCGGGAAATACTTGACTATTTGTGAGTCGAGGAAAGTCGACGGCGACTGGCAGAAAAACCGGATAATTGTATTCGATAACGATATCCCGAGTTTTTTCCAGGCCTTGAAAGAGGCGGCGCCGAGCTTGAAGGAGTGATCCTATCGCCAATTAATATAATAATTGTTGTCCCCATTAAGGTTTTGTGGTAGGGTATATAATATCAAAAACCTATTCATGGGGGAAAATATGCAAACCAAACTAAACCTCAAAGCCTTCGCCCTGACCTGCGGGATACTCTGGGCCGTAATTCTATTTTTATTGACCTGGTGGCTGATCCTGCTGGAGGGCGCCGACGCCGCGCCGACCTTTTTCATGCGCATGTATCCCGGTTATTCTCTCAGCCTGGTGGGAAGCCTGATCGGGTTGGTGTGGGGTTTTGTCGACGGCCTGATCTGCGGATTTGTGTTCAGCTGGCTTTATAATAAGCTGGCCAAAGCCCAGTAAAAAGCTGATCCGTAACTTTAACAACCTGATTTTCAGCCTTGATTTGTCTTCCCTGAACTGTTATACACTCTTCGTGAAGAAAACCGCGATATATTTTTCCGTGTTTCCGGGAGGCCTTTTGTCCTGTTCAAAATCAATAGACGCTCACGAAGGACTTGACGATTGCTCTATGCTGTCCAATTCCAACAAGCAATTGGCCGCGAGGGGATATTCGGCTGAGGATATAAAAAACGTCCGGGGGGAGAATTTCATGAGGATTTGCCGCAGGGTATGCGGCGAATAGCCGGAATTTGAATTCGAGATGATAAAACAGGAAAGATTATATAAGGATATGGCCTGGATCTGGCCCACCATGAGCCCGCCTGCGGAATATATTGAGGAGGCGGAATTTCTGACCAATTTGATCAAATCCTACATGACCTATTCTCCGAAAACCATTCTACACCTGGGATGCGGCGGCGGCCATATTGATATGACGCTTAAGAAGCATTTCGAGATTACGGGAGTGGATATAAGCAAAAATATGCTGGATCTCGCAAAAAAGCTCAATCCCGATAATAGCTACGTTCGGGGAGACATGCGGAATATAAGATTGGAAGAAAAATTCGATGTCGTTTTACTTTATGACGGGATCAACTACATGTTGAGTGAGAGAGATTTGAAGGCCGCTTTTGAAACGGCTCACGCGAATCTGAAAGACGGTGGTATTGTATTGACCGTTGTCGAGGAAACTCCGAGTTCATTCCAGCAAAATAAAACCCACGTGTCGCATCGAACCGGAGAAAATATCGAGCTTACATATATAGAACACTGGTACGATCCCGATCCGGATGACTCCACATATGAGACCACGTTCGTATATCTGATAAGAAAGAATAAGAAGCTGACGACGGAGTTCGATTTGCATATCTGCGGCATATTCGAGGTGGAGGTGTGGGAGAGACTGTTGAAGGAGGTCGGATTCAGGCCGAAGCAGGATACTTTTACGCATTCCACATTCGCACCCGGCGAAGAATATCCAATTCTGATAGGGTTTAAGAAATGATGGATAGATAAAAGGGAAGTGAAGATGAGCCAGAAAGATGTCATAATTACCAAATATAAAATAATTGAAAAACAGCCGGTTACCCACGACACCAGCAGGTTCAGGTTCGCCTTGCCGCCGAATATTGATTTCAAATTTCTGCCGGGCGATCATGTTAAAATTTACCCGAATCCTCAAAATCCCTTGGAATTCAAACCCTATACTCCTACGACCATCCCGGATATTAAAGGCTATTTCGAGCTTATCATCAAACATTATCCCAATGGCAAAGTCTCCGGTTATATGAAAGAGAGAGGTCTGGGCGATGAAATAGGCATGAGCGGTCCTGATAAGGGCGGGCATTTCGAGGACGGTATGGCGAAAAGGGTCGGCATGGTTGCCGGGGGTACCGGGATAACGCCGATGATTTCCATGATAAGGTCGATTTTAAGCCGCAGACTCGAGGTGGATATTTTTCTTTTATTCGCCAATAAATCGGTTGATGATATCATTCTCAAAGATGAGTTTGATAAATACGCGGATAAATATGATAATTTCGATCGTTTTTACATTCTGGATAAAGGCCCGGAAGGTTGGCAGATGGGAGAGGGACGTATAACCAAAGATTTGATGAATGAAAAACTTTTTGGGCCGTCCGACGATACGGTGATATTCGTATGCGGTCCCCCCATGATGCAGATAAACCTGAAAAAGCAATTATTGGAACTGGGGCATCAGAGCGAAAAGGTGATATTTCCTTAGAAGAATTTTATAATAACCGTCGTTAGTTATTACCTATACCGGCCAGCATTTTGTCTATAAAATCTTCGGCCGCGTTTTTCAGATTGAAGTTTTTCCGATCCGACATCCACTGCAAATAAAAACCGTCCGCCGCCGCCACTATGAAGGCCGATACCGATTTGGGATCGAGATTCTTAAAGTGCCCTTTATCTATCCCTTCCTGCAGAGCCCGTCCAAAAAGATCCCTGTATTGCAGATAAATCCATCTCAAGTCAAAAGGAACGTCCGCCCTGCTGTTTCTTAACCTGATACCGTAGGCCCATAAATCCGGAAGGATTTCGGAAATGTCGCTCAATCCCAGGGCCTCAACATCAACATAGGCCAGTATTCCGGCTTTGAGTTTTTCCGCAGGTGACGAGGCGATCGCCATGTCTTGTTTCACATGCATATTCATCTGCACCAGAAGATAATTAAAGACCATTTGCGCCAATTCGTCCTTGCTTTTGAAATATTCGTAGATCGTCCCTTTGGCGATTCCCGCCTTCTGTGCCACCATCTCCATTTTGGTTTCGAATATCCCTTTTTTGGCGAAAACCTTCATGGCCGCTTTTAGAATCTTATCCTTCTTGGCTTCTTTATCAACCTTTTTAGGCATATCATCCTCCCTTCACGTCGACTGACCGGTCGGTTTCATTTATTTATACCGCCATTCGTATCTCATAGTCAAGCATAAAATTAGATATCACAAGACCTCTATTATTCCCTTGACTAAACCGGGAATTTCGATTTTTATGAGCAAGTGTTTTGAAATGATAATTTCTGGATTTTTAAAATAACCGGAGGTTTCAATGGGGAATTTCAGGGTTCCGATTCCGAAAAATGAGCCTATTTATTCGTACGCTCCGGGCACATCCGACCGTGAAAAGCTGGAGCAGGCCTTAATAAAACTGAAGGGGATAAAAATCGAAGTCCCCATGATAATCGGCGGGAAAGAGATTAAGACTGCGGATAAAGTTGATATGACCACCCCGCATGATCATGGTTTCGTTCTGGGGAATTATTATAAGGGCGGTAAAAAAGAGGTGGAGGCCGCGGTTAAAGCTGCATTGGATGCAAAAGCTAAGTGGGAAACCATGGACTGGGCGGACAGGGCGTCGATTTTCCTTAAAGCCGCCGATCTGATCTCCGGGAAATACCGTTATGAGCTTAACGCCGCCACCATGCTGGCTCATGATAAGAATATATTCCAGGCTGAGATCGATGCCGTCTGCGAGCTGGTAGATTTCTGGAGATACAACGTCTATTTCGCCGAGCAGATCTACAATCAACAGCCGGATAACCAGCCTCTCATGTGGAACCGCCTGGATTACCGTCCCCTGGAGGGATTCGTTTTCGCGGTGACGCCGTTTAACTTCGTCTCCATTGCCGGGAACCTGCCTACCTCGCCTGCCATCATGGGGAACACGGTGGTATGGAAACCGGCGTCAAGCGTGGTTTATACCGCGCATTTTCTTATGGAAATTCTCAAAGAGGCCGGTTTACCCGACGGGGTAATCAATATGATCACCGCTCGCGGCGCGG
The DNA here is from genome assembly GCA_020348065.1 of Candidatus Zixiibacteriota bacterium. Lineage (GTDB taxonomy): Bacteria > Zixibacteria > MSB-5A5 > UBA10806 > UBA10806. Next base: position 2,672,466 of record CP070742.1, on the reverse strand, counting down.
ACGTAGGCGAATTGATTTTGAAAAATCCGGATCTTGCCGGCATTCATTTCACCGGAAGCACCGCCACTTTCCAGACCATGTGGAAAACGGTGGGCGGCAATATCGAGAAATATAAATCTTATCCCCGTATCGTGGGTGAGACCGGCGGCAAAGACTTCGTATTCGTTCATAAATCGGCCGATATTGCCCAGACCGCCACGGCTCTCACCAGGGGCGCTTTTGAATACCAGGGGCAGAAATGCTCGGCGGCCTCGCGGGCATATATCCCCAAATCGATGTGGCCGGATATCAAGAAAATCCTGCTGGAGCAGATCGACGATATGAAAAAGGGCGATCCCGATGACGTCTCCAATTTCTTCAACGCCGTCATCGATAAGGCCGCTTTCAATACCATTAAAGAATATATCGATTACGCTAAGGATTCGAACGACGCCGAGTTGGTCTGCGGCGGCGGTTGTGATGACTCGAGGGGATATTTCATAGACCCCACCATTTTTGTCGCCAAGAAACCCGATTTCAGGCTGATGCAGGAGGAGATCTTCGGACCGGTACTGACGGTTTACCTTTATGATGACGAAGAATTCGAGGAGACACTGCATATCTGCGATCAAACCTCACCCTACGCTCTCACCGGCGCGATATTCGCTGTGGACAGAGAGGCCATCGCCATCGCCGCGAAGATTTTGCGCAACGCCGCCGGGAATTTTTATATCAATGACAAGCCCACCGGGGCGGTGGTGGGACAGCAGCCGTTCGGAGGAGCGAGAGCATCGGGCACCAACGACAAGGCCGGCAGTTATCTCAACCTGATACGCTGGACATCGCCGAGAATCATCAAGGAGAATTTCCTCCCGCCGTCGGATTACCGGTATCCTTTCCAGGGGTAGGATTACCTCGTCAAACTGTGGTGTCGGGTCGCCTGACCCGACACCTTTTTTATATTAATACAGTGCCAGGTGAGGCCACCTGGCACCAAATTGAATTTTGGTTCCCAAGCGGCGCTTGGGAACCAGATTAAAACCCTTCCTGACTCCTTGCCTTGTCATCCCGGACTTGATCCGGGATCTATTTTGGCCGGTCCTCATGGATTCCCGATCGGAAATATTGGGAATGACAGCTATGGTGTCGGGTTAATAAAGGACTTCGTCCGCTCATCCCGACTAAAAGTCGGGATTCGGAACGCCGATCTACAAATCTAATACTCCGCCAGATCGATGGCGGCCTGCAGGATATCGTCCTGCTGGGGGATGCAGATCCGGTCGCCGTCGTCGCCGTAGGCTACCCGGGCGTCCTTGGCGGTTATGATCCTGACCGGGGCGTCGAGATAATCGAAAAGCTGATCGCCGATATAACCGGCTATGGTGGGGCCGACCCCGCCGTAGAATCTATCTTCTGATACTACCAGGATTCTCGAGCATTGCTCGACGGTCTCTTTGATCGTCTCCCAATCTATCGGTTTGACCGTACGCAGGTCGATCACTCTCGCGGATACGTTTTTCTCCGCCAGCTGTTCCATGACCCTCAGGCACATAGGCAGAGTTATTCCATAACTGATAATCGCTATATCCTCGGCTTCCTTATTGTAAACTTCGGCCTCACCGAAAGGTATCAGCTTTTCCAGCGGCGGGTATTTGGCCATGATATTGTAACCATCCCAGTCGCGCCTGTTATATAGCGCTACCGCTTCACAGAACAGCACAGGGTCACCGCAGACAAATGCCGTACGCATCAATCCGGCGGCATCGGCGGCGTTGGATGGTATAACAACATGAAGGCCGGGGATATTGATATAGGTACCGAGGTTGGCCTCGGAATGCCACATAGCGCCCGCCCCCTGCTTGTAGCCCCCGTATGAAGTCCTGATAACCATCGGCATGCGAACCGCGCAGTTGGAACGCTGGTAGGTGGTGGCTATCCTGTCCTTAAGCTGTTGATAGCCGGGGCTCATGTAGTCGATAAACTGTATCTCAGGGCTGGGGACCCGGCCCTGGTACGAATGCCCCACCGCGCGGCCCAGGATCCCGGCCTCGTCGAGCTGGGTATTGTAAGTCCTATCAGGTCCGAACGCGCGCTGAAGATTCTTTGTAACGAGGAACACCCCTCCCTTTCCTTTCAATTTGCTCATGGCCTCTTCACCTTTTTCGTAAAATTCCCTGGCGAAATCGGCCACGTCCTCGCCGAACAATATTACATCGTCGGTCATCATAAATATATCGAAGAGGGTATAATTTATGGCGGTGCGCAATGTCATGGGAGGCTGGTTTTCCGGAAGTTCGTCGGTGGGGAAATAACCTTTTTTATGAAATTCCCGGTATTTCTCCTGCCTGATCTCCCCTTTTTCCTTGACCAGCCTGTACCAGCGGTCGAAAGCCCTATCCTTGTTATAGCTGTATACCTTGGTTAATACATCCTTCGGCTTTTTATAATGAATATCGGCGGTGACCTCGGCCGAAACGGCGGCTACTTCTTTGTCATATTCGTCGTATAACGCCGCCAACTCCTCCGGAGTGAAAATGCCATCGTCGATAAAATGCTTCGCCGTCTTCCGTAACGGGTCGTTCTCGATATGGTATCTCTGTAGTTCCGGATCCATATAATGGGTCTGGTCGTCGGAGCCGGAATGCGAATCCTCGCGGGTGACGTTGATATTACAGATAGCCGGGCCTTTTCCCGATCTGACATAATCAATCAGCTTCTTCATAACCCTGATAGATTCTTTTATCTCGGTGCCGTCTATATTCTCGATCATCAGGCCGAATCGCTTGAATCCCTCGAAAGGCGTGGTCGGATTTCCCTCGGGGAACTGCTCGTTGACGCTGGTGGATATGGCCCAGCCGCAATTATAAATGCTGAACAGATTGGGTGTTTTATTATATACCGAATAGAAAACCGCGCGGTGAAATTCAGGCGAGGATGTTGAACCCTCGCCTATGGTACAGTAAACCAGCGAATCCTTGGGAAATCTTCCGCCCTTAATTCCCAGAGAGCCGTCGATAGGCACCGCGCATTTTATAGCCTCCCCGACACCGGCAGCCTCCAGGGCGTGCGAACCGGTGGGTGACGCCTGCGGCAAAATGCCAAATTCCGGGTAGGACGAATGAGCCTGCTGCAGCATGCCTCCGTTGGCGGTCGCCCGGACATCTCCCACCGCCTCCAATATCTGCTCTTTAATTGTTACCCCGCGGGAAATATTGAAGGCTTTGTTTCTGTAATATCCCACGAACGGTTCAGTAGGACCCAGGAAGTTGGAGGCCACTACGTCTATCAGCTCCTTGCCGCCGCATCCGATAAAAAACCTGCTGAGTCCTTTTCTCAGGAGGGTTTTTTCCTCCAGCTCGATTCTGCGTGCCAGAACCATGGTTTTATACATTTTCTCAAGAGTCTCTTTATCCAGGCCGCCGTATTCCAATAATAAGTCTTTTTTCCCGGTCCCGGGTTTCAGATTATTAATCCAATCTCTTATTTCAAAATATGCCATCTATATCTCCTATTGAATTATTATTAGCGAGTATTTTTCATTCGGGCCCATCATCATCTATAGCGAAACATCTGTAATTAACTATAGATTATAATCGATTGTTTCCCTGGATTCAATCGGCATTTTGCATGATATGGTTGCGTCTTATTAACATTTTCGTTATTTTGCCAAAGATTTAGCAAAAATAATTAAACGGGAGCCGAAAAATGCAAGATAAGAGAAATGAAATTCTCGCCAGACAACTTCTGGATTACTCGGTCAAACTGAAAAAAGGGGAGATTCTGTACCTGGAGATAAAAGGAAAAGAGACCCTGGAACTGGGCAAGGAGCTGATTAAATACGCCACCAAAAAGGGAGCCGTTCCGTTCTGGTATTACAACGATGAATCTCTCTTAAGGCAATGGATCGGCTGGGCCGGGGATATGCAGTTCAAAAAACAGGCCAGGCTCCATCTTCATTTAATGAAACAAGCCGACGCTTTTATCGGCTTGCGAGGTTCCGACAATCCCTTCGACCTGGCCGATATCGACCAGAAACAGATCGATAAAAACAATTCTCTTTTCTACAAGCCGGTCCATCTGGAGGAAAGAGTTAAACGGACCAAGTGGGTGGTATTGCGTTTTCCAAATAACGCCATGGCGCAGTTGGCGGAGACCTCGCAGGAATCTTTCGAGAAGTTCTATTACGACGTTTGCTGCGCGGATTACGCCAGAATGTCCCGGGCCATGAACCCGCTGGTAAAGCTGATGAGCAAAACCGATAGGGTGCATATCACAGGGCCGGGGACCGATATTAAGTTTTCCATCAAGAATATCCCTATAGTGAAATGCGACGGAACGCGGAATATCCCGGATGGCGAGGTATATACAGCGCCGGTGAAGAACTCGGTCAACGGTATCATAAAATTTAACACTCCCTCGCTGTATCAGGGTGTGGTTTACAACGATATTCAGTTCACTTTCGAAAAAGGGAAAATCGTTAGGGCGACCTGTGCCGGCGACAACAAGAAGCTGAACAATATACTGAATACCGACAAAGGAGCCCGTTATGTCGGGGAATTCGCCATAGGGGTGAATCCCTTTATCCTGCATCCTATGAAAGACACGCTTTTCGATGAGAAGATCGCGGGCTCGTTCCATTTCACGCCCGGCCAATGCTATGACGAGGCCCCCAACGGCAATAACTCCGCCATCCACTGGGACCTGGTCATGATACAGCGCAAAGATTACGGCGGCGGGGAAATCTATTTCGACAATAAGCTGATCAGAAAAGACGGCGTTTTCACCGATGCGAACCTGGAGAAGGCGTTCTCGAAACAGAATTTGAAGTCGAAGGCGACGTAGTCCTGGCGTCGGGTTTGGGGAGAGATCAAACCCGACCTACAGCCACTGAAATAATATCAGCGGAGGAGATCGCTTCGTCGTCCCGACATTTTGTCGGGACTCCTCGCGATGACTGTCCTTAATTTTCTTTAAATTCCTCGGCGAGTATGCTGAATAAGAGATCGTCGTACATTTTACCCTCAACCTCGTGATGCTGTCTGAGCCTTCCGTCCTGTTTGAATCCCAGCTTTTTTAAAAGGGCGATTGAGGCCTCGTTATACTCGCCGGTTTGAGCCATGATTTTGTTTATCCCCAGTTCTTTGAAAAGATATCTTATCAATATTCTCACAGCCTCGGAAGCGTATCCTTTACGCCTGAATTCGGGGGCGATCAGAAAACCGATCTCGACTGATCTGTTACGCTTGTTCAGATCGAAATAGGTGATACGCCCCAGGAGGGATTTGTCGCTTTCGCGGCGTATGGCGTAATCGCGCAGGTTATCGCTGTTTTTACGTTCACGATACCGCAGGATTATCTCTTCCTCAGATAAATCGGGGATCGGCCGGCAGGTCAAACGTTCGGGATCGGAAGCCAGAAACCATCTATGTAGTATTATAGCGTCAAAATCGTTCATGTTATCAAGGCAGACAACAGAAGACCGAAGAGACTCCGGTAAATCAGACATACGATATCAATATTGCCGGCGCTAAATTAATACGCCGTCCTGCCAGCCGAGCTTTACCAGCTCGATTTTATTGGGATCGCTTACGCCCAGCCCGTGCCTGATATCAGCGTAAGCTATATGATGCGGCGGCGGTTTCATGGGACGGTATTCGCCGAAATATTGTTCCCTTTTGGCCTCGATTATTCGCAGGCCCGTGCCGTCCACGGCGACCGGATCTGTGCCCACGAGCAATCCTTTATATTGCCAGATATATTTCCTGTCGAAATGGTGAGGTTCGAAATGATGAGTCCCGACGCCGTGGAACAGTGGCGTCAATACAACGAGAATATTGAGCCTGGTTTTCCCTCTTGTTTGGGGTATTTTCCACAATTCGGCGAGATCGGCGCAGGAGTTATCATGGTAATCATCGGGACGGGGCGTAAACATAATATAATTTTTCAAAAGACTCCCCACGCCCGACCAGTGGTGAGTTCGCATAGGCCTGACATTTATCAGGGCGGTGGAGTTTTTGAAAACATTATTATGCAATACACCCCTATCGTCTATCGCTATTTTATCCTCCGGAACCCCGGCTTCCATAACACGGGATTTTATCGCCTGTTCCAGTTCTGCAGGGGTGGGAAGCGGCCCCCATTCATTGCTTTTAATACCCACCACATCGTCGGGGTTAACCACCTTTTTCCATGTTTCAGCAGGGTTTTTGGTCTCCAACAAAACCGTTACCGCTTCGTCCAGCATTCGGCCGATTATCTTGGCGTTGACGTTCCCCTCGGTATCCAGGACGTTTTCATCGCGTATCAGAACCACCCTGGTTTTCGGAACGATCTCTTCCGCGAACGAGATATCAAACGGCATTCCGAAGGCCGCCGCCATACCGGCGAGGCTGGCCCCCTTGATAAAATCACGGCGCGTTACGCCACTTTTTGACTTATCCTCATGCTTTTTATCCATTTCCCATCCTCGATATTCTTTCTTTGACATTATTTGCCAGCAAATCGGCCTTTATCTCATCCGGGGCATCGAACACCGCGATGAAATAACGGCTTATAACAAGGGCTTTCACCCATTTGCCCTTATCAACTTCAGCAATCCCCGAATCATTCGCCTCCGGGATATATTTTGAAAGAAAATTATCGAAAGATTCGGAGGCCATTGCGGCATCGGGATATTCTATACAGAGCAAAGTGATCCTGCCAGGCCTATAAATGGCCAAAACCGCGTTGGTGTGTTCGCCCAGATTTAGGATATTTTCTTCGGAGAGAAAATAATGGTAGTTCAATGAAGTCTGTTTGTGAAAGTAGATCGGGCTCGATTCGATGAGTCTCTCACCGGGCAAAACATTCAATATATCCGGCTTTCTTGAATCGTCCGGTATTCTGTTTTCAATTTCCTTTCCGATAGCGATTACGGCATTATTGATATCTTCCGATAGCCTGTCGGAATAAACGCAGACAAAATACCTGCCTTTCGAGAAGCATAAAAAACCGTCACGGAATTCCGAGCCGCCTCCGATTCCCATGTCATTACCTTCGCGGGAATGGCTGAAAACGCCGAACGCGTCCTGGGACGTGCCCATGTCGAAAAGCTCGACGGTGATTTCGGCCGAATCGGGCCCCAGAAGTTTTTTCACCACCACATCTTTAAAACCGTACATCAGATATACTTCCCCGGCGCCGTCGATATAATCGAAAATCGTCTCACGATTATAGCTCTGCATGTCACCGACGGATTTCCAGCCGTTATATTCATCGGGAATTAATTTTGCCAGTTCCATTGCGCCGCCAATTGAATCCGATCCTCCGCAATATAGAAATATCAGCCCCATTAATACAGGCAAAAAATGTCCCGAAAAAAGTATTTTCCCAAAGCCGCTTCTCATCGCTACTCCCGATAACATTATACGATAATTCCGTTATCATTCCAATAATTCAAGCGAAATTCGTTTTCTTTCAAGGTCTATATCAATGACCTTTACCCTGGCGGTCTGGCCGATTTTTATAAATTCGGAGACATTTTCCACGTATTTACTTCCCATCCTGCTCTTATGCACCAACCCGTCCTGATGCACCCCTATGTCTACAAAAGCCCCGAAGGCGGTAATGTTTGTTACAATACCGGGCAATATCATGCCCGTTTTAAGATCTTCGATGCTTTTTACCCTGTCATCATATCTGAACGGAACAAACTCCGGCCGGGGATCGCGACCCGGCTTCGCCAACTCCTCCATGATATCTTTCAAGGTGGGCAGACCGACGGTGTCTGTAACATATTTGCTCAAATCGATTTTTTTTCGCAGGTTTTTGTCTTTCATGAGTTCTTTTACGGTGCAGCCCAGGTCGGCGGCCATGGCCTCGACAGTAGAATAGCTTTCCGGATGCACTGCGCTGGAATCG
>CP070742.1:2605538-2664488 GCA_020348065.1 Candidatus Zixiibacteriota bacterium | reverse complement strand
GAATAGGCTCTGAAGATGCCGCCGATAAAGAAGTAGCGGCTGATATTGTAACGGCGCTGGGGTATGGTGAAGCTGCATTTACCTTTGAAGTCGATGGAAATCAGGTCAAATATCACATCAGGAATATACCATCGAAAAAAGTGGCCAGGGAGATATCCTCGGCCATATCCTCTCTGATGCGCTCCACTTTGGATATTATAATAACTCCCATAATCGTAGAGGCGACAGGTAGTCTTTATGCCCAGGCGAAGGATAAGATCGATTTGAAGGTGGAAACGGAGGGCAAGACCGACGAAGAGGTGAGAAAAGAATTAGAAGAGGGGTTGAAGAAACGGGGATATAAAAATCCCCGCGTAACAGTTACTACGAACCCGGAAGGGCAAAGGCGGATAGCAATTAAAAATGTTGAATTGTCTGAAGGCGAGGCCAAAGAGTTCGAGACCGTTGAGGTAATGGAGCTAGTGGTGGGCGAAGGGGGAGAGATAGAAATCAAATCCCCGGTCAAAGAAAACCTCGACATCGATACCAAGGGAAAAACCAACGAGCAGATAAAAGAGGAGTTGAAGAAAAAACTGGCCGAGAAAGGATTGAAAAATCCCAAAATTACCATAAAAGATCGTCCGGACGGCAAACGCGAGATCAATGTCGAGGTGGAAGAGGAAAAGAAGATAGATTAATATTATATAAATATTTTAGAAAGAAGGGCGCTTCGGGCGTCCTTTTTCATTCTACCGGTCGCTTTCCTCTTCGGGGCCCGGTTTCTTCCAATAATAAATCCAGAGATGAACTATATAGGCGATGATCACAGCGCTGATCAACGTACCGGCAAGATCGAGAGTGGTAATATGGCCTGCGACTAAAACGACAGCTAAAATAATAAGTATGGCCAAAACCATAACTACCGCAATAACCCTTGAAAAAAGCGACGGTATGAAAATAGGATCTTTCATCTGCCAGGAAATATACGGAAATCAATAATTATGGGCAATATTTTTTATGCTGGCCGCAAAGAAAAAATCGATGCTGAAAATAAAGCAGTATAATTAATGCAATCTCAAGGCCCGCATGCCGTTAATAATAACCATCAAGGAAACGCCCATATCGGCGAAAACAGCCATCCAAAGTGTCGCCAGCCCGACCGAAGCCAATCCTATGAATACCGCCTTAATGCCTATAGCCATTACAATGTTGGTTACAATTATCCGGTAGGATTTTTTCGAAAGCCTGAAAGCCCAGGGAATTCGCGAAAGATCGTCCGACATGAGCGCGATATCGGCGGTCTCCAGCGCTACATCCGAGCCGATAGCCCCCATAGCGATACCGATGTTTGCTGCCGCCAGGGCGGGCGCGTCATTTACGCCGTCTCCGATCATCGTGACAGAATCATATCTTTTTTTTAGTTTTTCGATAAATCGGACCTTTTCCTCAGGCATCAAATCGGCTTCAATTTTATCGATCCCGACCTCTTTCCCGACCTCTCCGGCTATTCGATCATTATCGCCGGTTATCATGATAGAGTTTCTAATCCCCAGGGACTTTATCTCATCTATGACCTTTCCGGTCCCGGGGCGTATCTCGTCAGATATTAATATGAGTCCCAATATCTGTTCTTTTGTGCCCACGATTACGGCGGTTTTGGCCTCTTTTTTGATTTTTTCGAGGATATCCTTGTTTTTTAAAGCGCTAAAATCTTTAAAAAGTGCGAGATTACCCGCGTAAATTTCATCCTCCCCGATTTTTCCGCGGGCGCCTTTGCCGGGAATAGAATGAAATCCGTCTACTCGCTTTAAAGACAGCCCCATCTCCTCGGCATGTCTAACGATGGCGTTTCCTATGGGATGCTGGCTCATCTTCTCGATGGAGGCCGCAAATCGGAGGATTTTTTCTTCGTCAGCGTTGCTGAAACTCAGGATCTTATCAACGGATAATCTCCCCTTTGTGATCGTGCCGGTTTTGTCGAAGGCAATTGCCTTTATTTTATGTAGATTCTCGATGAAAATACCGCCCTTGATAAGCACCCCATTTCTGGCAGCGTTGGTTAACGCGGAGACCACGGTTACCGGCGTCGATATCACCAGCGCGCAGGGGCAGGCAATGACAAGCAGGGCCAGGGCCCTGTAAATCCAATCGATCCACAAAGCCCCGAATAACAACGGGGGAATAACGGCCACAAGAACCGCTAAAGCCGTAACAATAGGAGTATAGATAGCGGCAAATTTCTCGACAAAACTTTGCGACGGCGCTCTTTTGGTCCGGGCTTCCTCCACCAGCCTTATAATTCTGCTTAGCTTAAAATCGTCCGGGGTCTTCAGAGTTTCTATCTCCATAAAACCATCACCGTTTATCGTGCCCGCATATACCTGTTCGCCTGTGTTTTTAAGTACGGGAATCGATTCTCCGGTGATATTGGCCTGGTTTACCGATGAAAAACCCCTTATGACATTGCCGTCGACGGGAATTTGTTCGCCTGGTCTGACCGAAACGATATCTCCGATAATTATCTTTTCGATATCTATGATAATTTCTTCCCCGTTTCTTTTTACGACGGCTTTTTTAGGGGAGAGGTCCATCAACGATTTTACAGCCCGGTTGGAGCGGGCAAGGCTATATGATTCGAGAAGCTGCGCGATCGCGAAAAGAATAATAACAACTCCTGCCTCCAGCCATTCACCTATAAAAATCGCCCCTAAAACCGCGGCGGACATCAGGAAGTTCATATCCAGACTTAGCTTACGGAGCGCCAGCAATCCTTTTTTTCCTATGTTATGCCCGCTGATGATTATTCCTGCAAGTATCAAGGATTTGCCGATAAAGGAGAGGTTTTCGAAATTTAAGAGAATGCCGCCTGATACCGCCAGAATTCCGGCAATAATAACCTCCAAAAGCTGCCTTCTTCGAGTCTTTCGGTCTATCTCATCCTTATCCAGAACAGAATCCCTGTAGCTGACTGCTTTATAGCCGAGAGAGCTTACCTTATCGGCAATATCGCTTTCGCGGATACCCTCGCCGATCGCGGTCATTTTACCGGAAATAAAATCGATGTTTACGGAATCGACTCCCCGCATTCTGGATATATTTTTCTCCAGCTTCATGGCGCAGTCCGGGCAATCCATACCCTGGATTCCGAAACTGATTTTACATGACCGATTTTGATTCTGCTTATTTTCCTTCTTTGAAGTCATACTTTAAGCCGTTATTCCCCCTGTCAATATATTAATACCGCTCCATTTGATAATTCATCATAGGTCAGACATGATTCCTGGAAAAATCTCGCGCTACGGCCAGAAGACCGGAAATTCGTATATCCTTTAAGGAGTATAAAGTCATTTTGCCGGATTTTTTGAATTTTATAATACCCAGCTGCCTCAAGGCCTTTAAATGATGTGAAACTGACGGTTGAGGTAAATTGATTAAAGCGGCTATATCACATACACATAACTCCCCATTTTCGAGCGCGAGAAGTATTCTGATTCTGGTAGGATCGGAAAGGACTCTAAAGTTCTCTGACATGGCCACAATCAGATTTTCGGGAACCAGGGATTCCTTTATCTTATTGACCCTGTCGTGGTCGACAACCAGAAAATCATTCTTTTCTTCGGGCATAAATCCTCCCATTAATACCTGTAGATACGTAAATATAACTTTATTTCACCGGATTTGTTTCGTCAAGTTTTTTTTGGACGTTTTCGCAAAGATTTATTTTTATAATTATTTCAGGTGTTTGCGAAAAAGGAATTTCTAAAACGCCGTAAATGGAAGAAATAAATTGACAATGTTCACGTATTAATGGCATAATTTTTTCATGGGTCATTATCTTTTGATGATATCCGGATTGTGTTTTTCAGCGATAATTTACTGGGGTTCGGAGAAGCGCGCCAGGGGTATTATTTTTCATATATTCTGGATTTCCGGCCTGATTTTAATTTTATTTAGTCTCTATTTTTATAAATCTATTACCCTGTTTGATCAGGATTTAAGGCCGTTTCCGCTTTATCAGAAAATCATTTTAATCGGTTTTTGCAGCTTAATCATCTCTAGAATTCTGGCCATTATTATTGGCAAATCAGCTATCTACGCCGAGCTTTCCGAGGAGAGACAGCAACGGGCCATAAGCGAAATAACCCAGTTGGCGGCCTCCAGCGGTAGTTTAATGGAGCTTTTAAACTTCGCCCTGGACAAAATAATATCTATCTTGAAAATGTCGGCGGGTGCGGCGCATATATTTCACGCCGCCAGGCAGAATCTGGTTCTGGGTTCGTATATCGGTCTTTCGGCGCGCATGGCCCGTCGGCTGGAGACGTTAGGTCTCGAAGATACGGCTATCGGCAGGACCGCAAAGAATAAACGTCTTTTAATAATCCGGAATTTAAGGCTAAGCCACGATTATGAGATATTCGGCGGTAAAATCGATGGATTCACGCATATGGCCCTAATTCCCATTGTCTCTTATGGCGAGCACTGGGGCGTAATAACCTTATTCGGCAGGGGCCCATACAGACCCGGGAAGTTGCGAGTCGATCTCTTAGAGCAGTTTGGGGAGCAGCTGGGCGCGGCCCTTGTCCTGGGCCGAAAAATGCGTTCCACCGCGAACTCGTTGGAAAAAACCCGGGCCTTTCTGGCATCATTGGGGGATGAGATTTATGTCACGTCAAGATTGGCGGGCACCGGTCAGGGCGCCATCAGAGGAATTACATGGACCCTGACGCGTATCCTGGGCGGCGATCGATTCGACCTGGCTGAAAAACCGGGAAGGACCTGGAAAATAATTCTGTCGTCCGAACCCGATGCCGCCGGGAGAGTGTTAAATCTGAACGATCAGCTCGATTTCGATATAGAGACGGCGCCGTCGGGGCTTATCAGCTGGAATCAAAAACCGCCGTTTAAAGAGTTTGCTGAAAGAAGATCTTACGCTTTCTGCGCCATGCCCGATAAAACCGCAATTCTTTTTATCCGTATGGAAAGTCGACGTAGCCCTTCCGTTGACTTTGAGTTTTTCTATAACGCCTGTAAAATTATCCAGGGATTGTCACTACGCCTTTTAGATTCCGGAAAGCCGGCAAAGAAATCGGGCATTGATTCTATTCGCTCGGTGACCTTAAAGCGCAGTCCGGAAACCTCTGAGGCAATGGAGCAAATCTCCGAGAAATTCGAGAAAATCGGCGGTGATCTGGAAAAACTGATAGATGACTATTCCGGTACCGACGGCGATCCGGGGATGAAAAGCCTGATCAGCTGGCTGGAGATTATAAAGCAATCCGCGAATGAGGGTATAGGCACCGCTCGCCTGCTTTCGGAGCCGGCAAAACCCGGATCCGCCGAAAGGCCGTCAACCCCGACAGAGGCGGTGCGGCGAAAAGTCGTCAGTGCAGAGAATATCGCTCTCGAAAGGAAAGCGGAAAAAAAGGTTACCGCGGATTCGAAACCGATACGTATTCTCGCCGTCGACAGCCAGGATGTGATTCGCGAGCTTTTAACCAGTATGCTTACGGGAATGGGTTATAATGCTGTGGTAGTATCCGAATCGGAGGAAGCGATCAGCGAATTTCAAAAAGCGGCGGAGGGAAACGACGGATTTGAGATAGTCGTGGCCGATAACATCCTCGACAGGATCAGTGGGCTGGAGCTGTCATCGAAGCTCAAGGAGATTGACCCCCAAATCAGCTTTGTTCTCATATCCGGATGGGGGCAGGAGCCGGAGCAGACTGAAATCGACGGCAGCGGAGTCGATAGAGTGCTGAGAAAACCGTTCAGGATCGAGCAGCTTTCGGAGGTCATAGCCGATCTGCTGCGGGAGAAATCGTCGGCTTGAGCGGGCGATTCCATGTCTCCTGGAGAGTGCGTTTCGATGAGGTGGATCTTCAGGGGGTAGTTCACCATACCAATATAGTCACATACCTTGAAATCGCGAGAGTGGAGTTCTGGCGCCAACTGGGAATATCTTACAAGACCATGAGAAGCGAGGGCTATGAGTTTATTATAAACGGCGTTAATGTCGAGTATGCCAGCCCTCTCACTTTCGATGAGATAATCGACGTTTATGTTGAAGTGAAATCTATAAAGAGAGCCAGCTTCATACTGAAATATGAGATTTATAATCAGCAAGGGGAAAGGGCGATTTTCGCCGAGACCGGCCTGCTCTGTTCCCGGATCGGAACGGGAAAACCATGCGGCCTGCCTCGAAAGTATTTAGAATTGCTGAAAAATCCCGATTTATGACAGGGGAGATGTCCCAGATTGATATTGACTTTTGGCGGGCTCTTTCTATTTTAAATCGTCGCCTTCGGGCGGCAGCCGAAGAATACGGGGCGTAGCGCAGTCTGGTAGCGCACACGGTTCGGGTCCGTGGAGTCGGAGGTTCAAATCCTCTCGCCCCGATATTTTCATCTTTTTTGATTCGAAATGATTAAATATGAAAACGAATTCGTTATGCGTCAGGATAGAATAAATGACATCCTGACGCCCCAAGGCGGATATCAATTATACTCTACCGCCCACCATTTGCCAGTTCCGTCAGGTCGTGGCGAAGCGTGGCCTGACGGCATATTGCAAAATTCGCACGCCCATTTTGCGGTCACAGCAAGCTGTGACTCGCACGGCAAGGTATATGCGGTCGCAATAAATTGCGATATGCATTATGAAATATATTTTAGGATTATTTCTCTTCGTCGGATTTCTTCTTGCTCTTCTCGATGTCGATCATCTCCAGGCCCGAGGCGTAATGTTTCCTGACCGGTTCGATTATGGTCATTAACTTATCCGTCACTTCCCGGATCTGAATCGCCGATTTCTCGATCGTCTCCAGCTTCGAGACGGTCTCTTTTGATAGCTTATCCTTGTTCATTAAGAGAAGCTGGGTATTGCCCAGAATGGCGGTGAGGGGATTGTTTATCACGTGATTGACCGTTACCGCGGTTTCCGTAACCGCGGCGGCCCTTTCGGAATTCACCATTTTTTTGAAATCGGCCTTCAGCTTTTCAAACGATTTTACAATGTATTCGATATCGTCATCCGCCAATAATTCCAGCTGTCGATCGATTTTTTCGCGTGCAGATTTATTCAGAAGCTTCTTATCCGAAAACCCGAAGGCGATAAGGCGGTTCTGAGAATCTCTTATCCATATCGCGGCGGCTATTCCGGCCACGCCGGACCATAGGAGCGAAATCTCGTTTTTATTTATAACAGTTCCGGTTTCGACCTGATGCGGCTCCTCATACGGGAATTCCTCTGCTTCGCAAAGCGACGTTTCCTTATCCGTCCCGGCGATGGAGACGACAATGTGGGCGGGGGTTTCGGGCTTTACGCATATAGCGCAAACTCCTATAGCCGATAACGTGTCAAGCAGCCGTCGGGCGAAGATCTCTATAGATGATGGACTGCCCGGCGTCAATAGCGCGTTAATCCGGGCTTCAATCTGCGAAATGACCAGACTCATACCGTCGGGAAGCGTAACGGGGCCCGATTCGGGAAGGGTGGCGACCGCGGCGGCATAACCAAGCGCATTACCGAGATGTCTAATAACGCCAACACAGACAATTTCGTCGGTCTCGGTGAAAACCGTGATAAATCCCGCTCCTTTTATCCCATCGGATTTGCTTTCAAAGCCCAGTTTTTTTAAAAATCCCGAAAGGTATTCTCGATATCGTCTTTTCCCGTCATCGTATGATTCCGGTTTCAGGCCGGGTATTTGCAGATATACCTTCAGGGCCGCGGGATTTGACAACGCTTTTATAGCCTCACCGCAGGTTTCGGCAAGACTCCCGATACGACTCTTTCCGAGGCCATTTAGATCATTTATTATTTGTTGGATGTTCTTATTCTCTTTCATCTTTTTCACCCGCGGCCATTAGCAAATATTATACTTGACACAATCGAAAACGGTCAATATGATTCAGTTTTTTGGCCGTAAATGACCCCTTAATCATTTATCGGCTGTGGAAAATTGGCTTTTAACGGGGTGAAGACTCGATGATTCACGATAAATGCGGCGTTTTCGGTATTTACGGCACCAGGAACGCCAGTAACCTTACATACTTAGGGCTGTATGGTCTTCAACATAGAGGACAGGAGTCCGCCGGAATTGTTTCAGCCGAGAACGGTACATTTCACCATAAAGTCGGCATGGGGTTGGTGCATGATGTTTTCGAATCCGAGAAGGATCTGGCGGGTCTGAAGGGGTATTCGGCCATCGGCCATAACCGTTATTCCACGACCGGTTTATCCAGCTCCGAAAATGTTCAACCGCTTATTATTAACTATCATCGCGGCCACATGGCCCTGGCCCATAACGGAAACCTTACCAATTACATAAAAATCAGGAAATATCTGGAAAAATCGGGTTCGATATTCCGGACCACGTCGGATACCGAAGCCGTTCTTCATCTTTTGGCAAGATCGCGCAAGAAGAGAATTGAGCAGGCGCTTGCGGAAGCGCTGGGCAAGATGGAGGGAGCATACAGCATGGTGCTTTTGACCCCCAGGCAATTGGTGGCCGCGAGGGATCCGGCAGGCGTTCGCCCTCTGGCCCTGGGAAAAAGGCGTTCGGCCTGGGTTGTGGCATCCGAAACCTGCGCCTTCGATATGATCGGCGCGCATTATGTCCGCGATGTTAAACCCGGGGAAATAATCGTGATTAACGGCAACGGCATAAGAAGCTACGATATTATGAAAAAGCGTAAACACGCGTTCTGCATTTTTGAGTTTATCTATTTCTCACGTCCGGATTCGATGATTTACGGAATGAATGTGGATAAAGTGCGCAGGCGTCTGGGAAGACAGCTGGCGCGTGAGCACCCGGTAGATGCAGATATAGTAATCTCTGTCCCTGATAGCTCCAACACCGCCGCCCTGGGATATTCGGAAGAATCGGGAATTCCGTTTGATATAGGATTTATCAGGAACCACTATGTTGGCCGTACTTTTATTCAGCCGGAACAAGAAATCAGGAACCTCGACGTCAGGAAGAAATTCAATATCGTACGGGGTGTCGTCAAAAAGAAGCGGGTCGTGGTCGTGGATGATTCTCTTGTGCGGGGGACGACCTCGAAAAAGCTGGTGGCTATTTTGAGGGAGGCGGGAGCGAAGGAAGTTCATTTCAGATTATCCTGCCCGCCTATCATTAGCCCCTGTTTCTATGGAATCGATATGCCCACCAAAAAAGAGCTGCTGGCATCCAGAAAGTCGGTGTCCGCCATAAGGATGTATCTGGGAGCCGATTCCATAGGTTACCTATCGCTTGAGGGGATGCTGACACTTCCCGCGTTACCCCAGGACGAATTCTGCGCTGCCTGCTTTACCGGAAAATATCCTATTAAAACCTTTAATAAGGTAAAATAACTTAAAGCCGATAAAGTCATAAACCGATTTATATAATAGGTACCCCTATGACCTATAAGATGAAGTCTGCTGATACCCGTATTCTGGTTATTGACGATGAAACCAGCATGGGTGAATTCATGAAGATTATGCTGGGCAAAGAGGGCTACAAAGTTACGTTTGAAACCTCGGCTCAGCACGCCCTTCAGAATTTTTCCGAATCACAGTCCGATGCCCGGAAACGTTACGACCTTATGATAACCGATCTGATGATGCCGGAGATGTCGGGATTGGATCTTCTAACGAAGGCCCAGAAAATCGATCCGGATATTGACGTTATAGTAATGACTGCTTTCGGCTCTATCGACACCGCGGTAGAGGCTTTGAAAAAGGGAGCCCATGATTACGTAACCAAACCGTTCAAGGTGGAAGAGATAAAAATCGCCATTAAAAAGGCCGTGGAAAACAAGAGAATAAAAAAAGAAAACATCTCGTTGAAAGAGACCATAAAAACCGGCTTTGACTCTTTCATCGGGAATTCGCCCTCTATTGTCAAAATCAAGAAGCACGCGGCCAAAGCGGCGTCCTCGGACGTTACGGTATTGATCACGGGCGAGTCCGGGACCGGAAAAGAGGTTCTGGCCAGAGCGATACATGCAGAAAGCAGACGTGCAAACGGGCCGTTCCTCTCCATAAACTCAGCTGCACTACCGGAAACTCTTTTGGAATCCGAACTCTTCGGTCATGTGAAGGGTTCATTTACCGGAGCTGTTAAGGATAAGACCGGGCTTTTTAACGCCGCCGCCGGGGGCACATTCTTTCTGGATGAAATAGGGGAAACCAGCCCCACAATCCAGGCCAAGCTTCTACGCGCATTGGAGGAACGCGAGGTTACCCCCGTAGGCGCCACCAAGGCCATACCTGTCGACGTCCGTCTTATAACGGCGACCAACGCCGGCCTGCAGGAGATGGTCGACCAGGGCACGTTTAGATCGGATCTTTATTACCGGCTCAATGTATTTTCATTACATATTCCGCCACTTAGGGAGAGAATAGAGGATATTGAAATTCTCGCCGGCTATTTTATAAAACGTCACTGCGCCAGGATGAAAATCGATGAATTGTCTTTTTCCGAGGACGCCGTTGGGGCGCTTAAATCATACGGCTGGCCGGGGAACGTCAGGCAACTGGAAAATATGCTGGAAAGAACCTTGATGCTTACCAAAGGCAGCGTAATCGAGATAGATGACCTGCCGGAAGACATTCTAAAAGCTATCGAATCGAAACCGTCCTTAATACAGAATATTACCCGAAAGATTTCGGTCTCTCCCGATCTGGAAACCGTGGAAAAGGCTTATATTCACTACGTTCTTTATCAGACTGACTGGAACAAAAGCAAGGCGGCCAAAATCCTGGGCATAGATCTTTCCACCCTATATCGCAAAATGGATCGTTATTCCATTCCTAAAAAACCTTGATTTAATTTTCTTTTTATATTTTATATAAAAGCTTATGAAAAAACATAGTTTTAAAAATGCCGTGGTGGGAGCTGATGTTCGCCTTCCGGTGCTGGGAGGGGCGACGAAAAAATATATCAACTTCGATAACGCCGCTTCCACCCCTCCTCTTAAACATGTCCGGGAGACGCTTCATAAATTTAAGGATTATTATTCATCGGTACATCGGGGAACAGGTTTTAAATCCATTATTTCGACCAAAGCGTATAACGACGCCCATTTGAAGGCGCTGAAATTAGTCGGCGCCGATCCGGGCTGCTATACTGCCATTTTTATGAAAAACACCTCCGACACCATAAACAAGCCGGCGAGGAGGATCGAATTCAAACGTGAAGACGTCGTCTTTTCAAGCCTGAGGGAACATCATTCCAAAGACCTTCCCCGGCGGGCGGCGGCCGGAACCGAGCATAACGAAATAAACGATCATTATCACGCCACCGGCGAGGCGTTCCCAAAAAACTTCCATTTTCCATCGGCAAGGGTTTTTTAAAAATGAGATTTATAAAGATATTGCCGGAAGGATTGATCGATAGAATTGCTGCGGGGGAGGTTATCGAAAATCCGGCGTCAGTCGTCAAAGAACTGGTGGAAAACGCCCTCGACGCTTCCTCGTCGAATATTGAGATATCAACAAAATGCGGGGGCAAAGACGAGATAAACATCGTCGATGACGGCGAAGGTATTCCCAAGGATCAGGTGGAAATCGCTTTCATGCGGCATGCTACCTCGAAGATAAAAAACTGGAACGATCTTCTAAAAACGTTGAGTTTCGGTTTTCGTGGTGAAGCCTTGCCGTCGGTCAGTTCGGTTTCAATTCTCGAACTGCAAACCTGCTATCATTCCGAAAATGTCGGCACCGCCGTAAGGATCGAGGGGGGCAAACAGGTTTACCTCGGACCCGCCCCTCCCAGAAAAGGATGCGCATTTTCGGTCAGGAACCTGTTTTATAACGTGCCTGCCAGGCGGAAATTCATGAAATCGGATTCTTCCGAACAGAGAAAGGTCTCGGAAATAGTAAGGCGATATATGATTTCAAGGCCGGATGTCGGTTTCAAGATCGGCCGCGATGGAAGGCAGGTGGGAACCTATAAACCAACCGAACACCTTATAGACAGACTTAAAGATATCTGGGGATCTCAGATAGCAAGAGAGCTATTAAGAATCGATACCGAGACTGCCGGCCCTCTTAGAATCAGCGGTTTCATATCAACACCGGAGACCACCAGGGGAAACCGCGGGGAGATCTATCTGTTTGTTAATAGCAGGCCGGTACTGGAAAAAGCTATGTTTGGAGCCATTACCGCGGCGTATTCCAATTATGTTTCGCCGGGCAAATTTCCCTACGTAGCGTTATTCCTCGATATAGAACCGTCGTTTGTCGATATAAACGTGCACCCCGCCAAAACGGAGGTGAGATTTTCCGATGAGGGTTTTATATTTTCAACCATAAAAAAGGCCCTTGAAAAAACGTTGTCCGTTCCCGTTAGAATCCCCGTTGATATTAAAGGGAAAAGAGCAATCGGAAAAGACGCCATCTCTTCTGAGCAGGCCAAGCAGGAGATTTTTTCCACCATTTTTACCGGGGAAAAACGGTACGAGTTATCTCGAGGCCAGTCTCAAACTGATGAAGGTCCTGTAAAAACCGTTTTTGAAGTTACCGATGAAGTTTTCTCATTTCAGGTTTTCAATACCTATATAATTATGAAAAAGGAAAACGAGCTTATAATTATCGATCAACATACGGCCCACGAAAGGATTTTATACGAGAAGACATTAAATGCCATAAACAGGCAAAAGGCTCCCTCGCAGAAACTTCTTTTTGAAGAAAGAGTCAAGCTGACGCCGGATGAATCTCATCTTGTTCAAACCCTTGATAGTCTTCTGACCGGGTCCGGGTTTGAAATAAGGGAGTTTGGCCCCGACGAAATAATTGTTTCCGGCATGCCCCAGGAGTTCTCGGCCAATTCTCCGGGGAATGCGTTAAAATCGCTTCTCTCTGACTATATCGAATACAAGAAAGAAGGGTTGGAATCGAAGAAAGCCTTTGCCGCTGCGGTCGCCTGTCGCGGCGCCGTGAGAGCGGGCGAGAAACTCTCGGAACCTCACATGAGAGGGCTCTGCTCCGATCTTTTAAAATGCGAAGAGCCTTTTCGATGCCCTCACGGCCGCCCGACCATAGCGGTCTTGAATCGCGATGATCTCGAAAAAGTATTTAAAAGAAAATAAAAAAGCGGTTATAATCTGCGGCCCCACAGCATCGGGCAAATCTGCTCTGGGTTTAGCTGTATGCGAACGATTCAAGGGATCGATTATAGGCGCAGACTCCCGGCAAATATATAAGAGACTCGATATCGGTACGGCGAAACCGTCCGCAAGGGATATGGGCAAAATTCCCCATTATATGATCGATATTGTGGAAATCAACGAGGAGTTCAGCGCGGTAAGATTCGCGGAACTGGCAAAAGTTTATATAGAACAGATTCTTGGTCCGGGGCGTATACCGGTAATAGTGGGCGGAGCCGGGCTTTATCTCGAGGCTCTTACCAGGGGTATCGTGGAAGCGCCGCCAAAGGACGATGAAATTCGTAATGAATTGGAAAGAAGAATCAAGGAAGAAGGCAGCGAGAAATTACATGAGGAATTACGCCGGATCGATTCCGAGTCCGCCGACGATATTTCGCCTAACGATCCGGTGAGGGTGGCGCGAGCCCTGGAAATATTCGAACTTACGGGAGAGACTCCGAGTTTAATTAGAAAAACAGGGCATTATTCTGTTCCGGACGTTGAGTTTTTATGGATCGGAATCGATCTGCCCAGGGAGATGCTTTACGAGAGAATTAACTCTCGAGTTGACGAAATGGTTGAAGCGGGATTAATAGAAGAGGTGAAAAAGTTTGTCGATGACGGAATGGGAGGGATTCTGAGGAAGAAAAAAATAGTAGGTTATACTGAAATCATTGATGCCTTTGAGGGCAAATATTCGATCCCGGAAGCGCTGAGCCTTATCAAGCAGCATACACGAAATTACGCCAAAAGACAGATGACCTGGTTTCGCAATAGGCTATCGCCACAATGGGTAAATCCACTCGAGAGCGGTTTTCACGGTAAAGTTTTCGAGCTTATAGACGACTATCTTAAAAGGACTTGACAGTCAGCGCATTTGACTGTAATAAGTAAAGTTATGAGGAAATCCGACCTGATACTCTTCTCAATTTTAATGCTTTTATTGATCTCGGTATGTTCCCATCCCGATCCCGATCGATTAATGAAACATAACGCTGATAGGTCGGATGCCGGGAAAACTGCTGTTAAGGTTGAAGAAAATCTCGATTTGGACATAGACCGGAACGGAAACGGTGATATTGATATTAACGAAGCCATCAATAAGGCCGAGTATTTTTATGCCCGGGGAGTCCAGTATTTTCAGCTGGGAATTCCCGATTCCGCCCAGGAGGTATATGAGCAGGCCTTGCTGGTACTTTCCGAACTTGACGTCGATCCCAATGACAGGCCCGAGCAGGCCGCCAGGATCGAGATATTGCTTAATGAAATAGAACAGGATTACCGACTATCCCTGATGAGCACGGGCGTGCTTTACTCCGAATCATCCGTAATGGCGTTCCGGGAGCTTTTCGATGATTTGAAAAATTTTAAAAAGTTGAAGGAATCAGATGCCTTTCGCGCTTTTGATAAATCCGATACTATTATCTACGATATTCCTATAGTTATGAACGAGCGGGTGGAGAACTCCCTCGCTTATTTGCAAACGGTGGCACGGGAGGCTTTTTCCACCTATCTCGACAGATCCTCCCGTTATATGCCGATTGTGGAAAAGATATTGAAAGAAGAGGAGCTTCCCGACGATATAATTTATCTTCCTCTGGTTGAATCAGGCTATAATCCTCACGCTTATTCGAGGGCGCGGGCAGTAGGTATGTGGCAATTTATTTCATCTACCGGCAGGATATACGGGCTGAATCATAACTGGTGGTATGATGAACGCCGCGATTTTGAAAAATCGACCAGAGCTGCGGCCAGGCATTTGAGAGATCTGCTCAAGCAGTTCGGATCGTGGGAATTGGCGCTGGCGGCTTATAATACCGGTGCGGGGCGAGTCAGCCGTGAAATCAGAAAGAAAAAAACCAGAGATTTTTGGAAATTGAGATTGCCCAGGGAGACGCGGAATTATGTGCCGCTTTTTATGGCCGCGACAATTATCGCGAAACAGCCCGAAAAATATGGCTTTTATCCCAAATATGAACCGCGATTGGAATTTGAGGTGGTCGATGTTTCCAAGTGTATTTCCTTTAATAACATATCATCCAAGACCGGCATCTCAGTAGCAGACCTGGAATTGTTGAATCCCGAACTGAGACGGGGGGTTACGCCACCCAATATAAAAAATTATAAATTACGAATACCAAATGGCTACCAATCAAAGTTTCTCGCCGCCTATGATGATATACCATCGGAGCAAAATACAAACTGGGTCAGGCACAAGATAAGAAGAGGCGAAACGGTTTCGACTATCGCTCGAAAATACGGCGTCTCGCAGGCTTCGATAGTTCAGGCAAACAGCCTGGGTCGCAAGAAAAGAATATATGCTGGAAAGACATTGATGATTCCTACCGTGAACGGATCGCAATATAGTTCTAGTTCGAAAACTGCGAAGGCCAAAAAGAAAATAGTCCCCAGTGACGACGGAAAATACCGCGTGAAATATGGCGATACTCTATGGGATATCGCGGTGGCTCATGGCGTAAGCGTATCGCGATTAAAACGGGCCAACAGGCTGTCGTCCAATAAAATCTACGCCGGGAGAATATTGACTATCCCCGGCAACAGGGCCGAGGGCTATAACGATAGCTCCAGATATAATAAATATACTGTTAAAAGAGGGGATACGTTATGGAAGATCGCCAGTAGAAACGGCACCACCGTATCCGTAATAAAAAGGGCCAACGGTCTAACATCGAACAAGATCTATCCCGGTATGTCGCTTATGGTTCCAGCGAGGACTTCAAGTAATACTGGAAATCTGGCGGATAAAGATTTTATTATATATACGATTAAAAAGGGGGATTCGCTCTGGGAAATAGCTAAAGCGTTTAATGTGACCATTGATGATCTCGCTCGCTGGAACAATATAGGTCGTAACAGCCGGCTTTATCCCGGCAACAAACTAAAGATTTATTAAGGTAACTTTAAAAAACATTTGACATTAGCTATCCCTTGGAATATTTTCAAGTCCGTATTATGAGTAAAACCGGAAACAAAATAATAATCGGGATTATATTATTCTCCGCTTTCATGTTTATTTTATTCATGTTTATAATATTTTTGGCTGTCATGCGTGGTTCCGATGGGTATTTCCTTGATAAATATAGTCTTGTAGGGAGGGTGGCGATAATCGATGTAAAGGGTGTAATCGAGGATTCAGAGGATATTGTTCGTCAACTTAATAAATATGAAGACGATAACTCGGTCAAAGCATTGGTATTGAGGATTGACAGCCCGGGAGGGGGAGTTGCCGCTTCTCAAGAGATTTACGAAGGGGTTTTGGAATTCAGAGATAGCGGTAAATCTGTAATTGCCTCTATGGGCGCTATGGCGGCCTCCGGCGGTTATTATATCGCCTGTGCCGCGGATACGATTATAGCCAATCCCGGTACCCTTACAGGTTCCATCGGAGTTTTATTTTCTTTTCCTACCTTTGAAAAGCTGATGAACACTATTGGGATCAAGCTTGAGGTTTTCAAATCCGGCGAACTCAAGGATGCCGGGAATTACTCCCGGGAGGTTACTCCCGAAGAGAGGAAGATGTTGCAGGCGGCGATTGACGATACCTATGAACAATTTGTCAATGTGGTATCTGAAACCAGGGGACTTGACCTTGAAGAGGTTCACAAGATAGCGGATGGATCGATCTTTACCGGGCGACAGGCGCTTGAACTCGGTTTGATCGACGAGTTCGGGACTCTCAACGACGCCATTTCAATGGCTGGCGAGATGGCGGATCTCGGCGATGATCCCAGAACCGTCAAGGAAAGTATTCGAAGAAGACCGCTTTTGTGGGAATACGTCAAAAACCTATTGGGATTGGGCGAGGACATTTTAAATAAGGGACTATGGCCTTATATCGAATACAGGTATAGTTATTAGCTGAGCGATGCCTATTTATGAATATCGATGTCATGCGTGCGGAAACGATTTTGAGCTTTTAATTATGGGAGGGAATTCCGATTCAGCCTGCCCGGCGTGTGGATCAAAGGATGTGAAAAAGAAGTTCTCCGTTTTCGGGATGAAGAGCTCGTCGGGATTTCATTCTTCGTCGGTTTCGTCGTGTGGAGGATGTAAAAGCGATAGTTGTGTAGGATGCAAGCATTAAATAATAAAACTATTTCTCTTGGAGGTGGATAGATGACTAAAGCTGATCTGGTTGAACAGGTTGCCGAGAAAACAGGACTTACCAGAACAGACGTTGCCGCCACGGTTGACGCTTTTCTCGACGCTGTCAAGCGCAGTTTGGAGAATGGATCTAATATCGAGATAAGAGGTTTCGGAACATTTAAGATCAAACCGCGCAAGGCCCGGAAGGCGCGGAATCCGAGGACGGGCGATGTTGTACCGGTACCGGACAGGAAGATACCGGTATTTAAACCCTCAAACGAATTCAAGAATTTGGTGATGAACTCAGAGAAGAATAGAATGTAGGACTGAATGCCCAGCGGTAAAAAGCGGAAAAGACATAAAATCAAAACGCACAAGCGCAAGAAGAGATTACGCAAAGACCGTCATAAAAAGAAAAATAAATAATGTTTAACTTACGAGACGGCCCCGCGAATATCTGGGTCATCTCGGATACGCATTTAAGATCGGGTCAAATCCTCCCGGACGCTTTTACAAGGCGGGCGGGACGGGAGGATATTATTATTCATCTCGGTGATTTTGTTTCCCCGGAGATAATAAAGCAACTTAAAACGATAGCTCGGCTGGAGGCTATCAGCGGCAATTGCGATCCCCCATCCATTAGAAAAAGTTTTCCTTTTGAAAGAATAATTGAGATTTCGGGAGTTAAAATCGCGCTTTCGCATGGTTGGGGAGGGCAGACCGAGACGGTCCAGAGAGTAAAAAGGGATTTTGAGGGCAAAGTCGATGTCGCCCTGTTCGGCCATACGCACAGCCCTTATCACGCGAAATCCGACGGCACGGTTTTCTTCAACCCCGGCAGCCTTTCCCAAAGCAGGCGGGGGCCGGATAGCTTCGGACTTCTGCATCTTGATAGCGAAGGGATTTGGGGCGAGGTAATTGAATTATGATACGCTGTCATTCCCGAAATCTCTAACCCGTCGGGAGCCGCCGGGTCGACCGATCGGGAATCCATGAGGGCCGGCGATTATGAATCCCGGATCAAGTCCGGGAGACACTAAAACCTGGTTCGCGGTCATAATGAATTATGACACGCGGCGAGATTACGGCCGGATAAGCCGACCGCCCACGATCCCTTCGGGTATGGTTGGTATCAGGAATGGGTTCCTGACGCCGTAAAAAAAATGGCCGCCTACATTTTCGCCGTATAAAATTGATCTGGCGGCGCATGATCCGCATTCATTCTCTCATATTGACTTAATCAACGATGCAGCGTATATTGGCTTTACGCCCCCGTAGCTCAGGAGGATAGAGCGTCGGTTTCCTAAACCGCAGGTCGCCCGTTCGAGTCGGGCCGGGGGTAGTTTCCTGTACGATTTAGCTCGGGATTTTCTTATCAATATCGCCCTAACGGCTTGATATAGATCCACTCATAATATCCTGTAATTTTTCGACTTACCCTGCCGATTTATTATAAAAAGTATTGACTTTTGACGATATTAACGTTATTATCGCGAGGGTATTGACAATTAAAGATAGTCACCATTGTTTGACAACTTTGGTCGCACCTCACTTGGAGTATAGTAATGGGTTCTGAGATGCAGTCAGTTCGGTCGGAGAAGGCCGGATTGAATTTTGCATTTCGCGAAAAACTGAATAGCGTTGCCGAGGGTTTCCGGCATAACTATTGTTATCAATGTGGCGCCTGCGTGGCCGATTGTCCCGCGGGCAATTATTCTGAAGTCTTTAATCCGAGATTAATTCTTCTAAAGGCTATACTGGGCTTCGAAAATGAGCTCATTAGCGCGGAATCCGAAATCTGGGACTGTACCAACTGCTATACCTGTTCCGAGCGCTGTCCTCAGGACGTTCGTCCTATAGACGTCATTATCGCTCTGAAGAACATCTGCGTCAGGGAAAGGAAGGCTCCGCAATTCGTGGGGAAGGTCTATGAATCGGTGATGGCGTCCGGTATTACCACCAAGATGTCATCGCTGGTGGCGAAACGCCGGGAGGAGTTCGGGCTTCGTCCTGTAAAGGATGTGCCTGTGGAGGAATTGAAGAAAATGATCGGGCTGGATTGATATGAAATACACTCCCTTTTTCGGCTGTATGATGACCACCAAATATCCGCAATTCGAGGCGGCGGTGCGCAAGAGTGTGACTAAGGTGGGCATGGAGCTGGTGGATGTGGAAGGTTTCAGCTGCTGCCCCGATCCGATTTATTTTCACGCCAGCAACAAAATGGATTGGTATACTGTAGCCGCCCGCAACCTTTCGCTGGCCGAAGATGTGGGTCACGATATCATCACCACCTGCTCGGGGTGTACGGCGACATTATCGGAGGTAAACCTGGCTCTCAGAGAGGATTCGGGTCTGAAAGACGAGGTGAATAAAAACCTGAAAAAGATCGGCAGGGAGTTCAAAGGATCGATAAATGTCAGGCACGCGGTAACGGTATTGCGCGACGATTTCGGTCTGGATAAGATAACCGAAACTGTAATCAGGCCTCGGGGCGGCTTGAAAGTGGCGGTTCATTATGGGTGCCATCTGCTTAAACCGTCGCGGGTGATGCGTGTGGACGATCCCGACCGGCCCACAATCCTGGAAAACCTTTTGAAGGCCATCGGCGCCGAGCCGATTCATCACGAAAAAACCCTGCTTTGCTGCGGAAGAGCGTGCACCACCGATTCCATACCGGATCAAATGGTAATGGATATCCTGGAAAACATCCAGGCTCACGATGCCGACTGCATGGGACTTATCTGTCCGACGTGTTTTGACGAATTCGATGTGGGCCAGATTTTGCTTGGCAGAAAATACCAGAAAAAATTCGAAATTCCCATTGTTTACTATTTTCAATTACTGGCTATCGCCCAGGGATGCGATACCGGCGAGGTGGGATTGCATTTGCACAAGGTCAGTCTGGACAAACTGATGGAAAAGGTGGCCGCCTGAATAAGATAATAGAGGTTTGTTAGTATTTGAGATTAGAAATTCTAAGGCATTTAAATAGATTCAGACAGTTAAAGAGACAGAAGAATTATCGATGTTTAAAAGATCTCGAAAAATTGCGGTTAAATACGCCTTAAGATTACGGTGCAGCAAGATTCGATGATCTGATATGATTCAAAAAGTAAAAGGAAGCGGTAAGAAGAGATGAGCGAGCGACAGAGACAGCGGCGGATTTATCCGCTCTCGATTTCGAAAGCCTCTGTTTTGGAATATCCATTCGGATTCCAGTCGGATTACCGTTTTAGTTCTAAAGAAGAATACGGAAATATAATCTATAAATGTAGGGATGAAAACGGAGACCTATTATGAAATACTGGCGAACTCCCCTGGATATCGATAAGTTGAAAATTCCAAGGGGAGAACTTCATATCATAAAAGAGCGGTGTAAGGGATGCGGCTTCTGCGTTGAGTACTGTCCCAAGGACGTCTTGGAGTTATCCGACGAATTCAACAGCAAAGGGTATCATCCGCCAGTGGCTGCGAGGCCGGAGAACTGTGTAAATTGCGATCTTTGTGAGATGCTTTGCCCCGATTTTGCGATCTACTGTACAAGGGTCGAGGATGAAAAGGAGGTGGCCAGGTGAAAGCTGATCCCAGAAATGTCCTTACCGGAGCGAATTATCTCGACGGAAATCATGCCTCCGCCGAGGGCGCCATCGCCGCGGGATGCAAATTTTTCGCGGGATATCCTATTACCCCGTCCACCGAGATCGCGGAACGTTTTGCCCGACGGATTCCTCTTCTGGGCGGCGTCTTCATTCAGATGGAGGACGAGCTCGCCAGCATGAATGCCATCCTGGGCGCCTCCTGGGGCGGGTTGAAATCGATGACCTGTACCTCCGGTCCCGGCTTTTCCCTGATGATGGAAAATTTCGGCCTGGGAATCATGCTGGAGACACCCACCGTGCTCGTTAACGTTCAGAGGGGCGGCCCTTCGACCGGGCTTCCGACCCTGCCGGGTCAGGCGGACATGATGCAGGCCAGATGGGGATCTCACGGCGATTATGAAGTTATCGCCCTTGCCCCCGATTCGCCTCAGGAGTCTTTCGAATTGACCATACACGCTTTCAATCTCTCCGAAAAATACAGGATGCCGGTTCTGGTAATGACCGATGAATGTGTCGGGCACATGACCGAAAAAGTTATTATCCCTCCTGCGGAAGAGATAGAGCTGGTTGAACGAAAATATACCGATAAAAAACCCGGCGAGGCCTGGCCGTACGAATCCACAAACGGCGATATCGCGCCGATGCTTCCGGTAGGCAAAGGATATAAGTTTCATGTCACCGGATTGACTCACGATTATAGGGGTTATCCTGTAATCAACGCCGAGGCGCAGAAGCTTAAAGTCAAGCATCTCGTCGATAAAATTAACAAAAATGTCGATGATATTATCTGGATCGAGGAAAAAGATACAGATGACGCCGAAATAGTTATGCTTTCATATGGAATCTCCTCCCGGGTAATGCAGCCTGCCATCGCCAGAGCGCGAAAAGAAGGCATTAAAGTCGGCCAGATAAAAATGGTAACCGTATGGCCTTTCGCCGAAAAACGGATTGCCGAACTCGCGGGCAAAGTTAAAAGCTTGATTATGGTGGAAATGAATTACGGTCAAGTTTTTCTGGAAATGGACAGGATCGCGCGGGGAAGATGTAAGACCTATCTCGCGGGTCATGCGGGCGGAACAGTCCATAAGCCTGAAGATATTTATCAAATTATTAAGGAGGCCGCAAAATGAGCGCTAAACAGGTTAAAGATACTGCTCAAGAAATCAAAGAACATCCCATGGAAGGCCTCCTCAGGATGGATAGAATGCCGCATATCTGGTGTTCTACCTGCGGACTCGGCACGACGGTAACGGCTCTGGCAACCGCTATAAATCAGCTGGGACTGGATACGAATAAGATGGCTGTCGTCTCCGGAATAGGCTGCACCGGCAGGGTGGCAGGTTATTTGAAACTCGATTCATTCCATACCACTCACGGCAGAGCCCTGCCCTTCGCACTCGGTCTTCATATCTCCCGACCCGACATGAAAGTCATAGTTTTTTCGGGTGACGGCGATCTGATCTCCATCGGCGGGAATCACTTTATCCATACGGCGCGGCGAAATGTGGATATAACGGTAATTTGCGTAAACAATTTCATTTATGCCATGACCGGCGGTCAGGTTGCTCCGACGACCCCGGTAACGGCGAAATCATCCACGACGCCATACGGATGTTACGAACACCCATTCAACCTCCCCCGATTGGCGGCGTCATCGGGAGCGACCTACGTGGCCAGGTGGACCGCTTTGCATATTCGCAGAATGACCAATTCCTTCAAAGAGGCCATAGCCAAACCGGGATTTTCATTTGTCGAGGTCATAGCCCCCTGTTCTACGCTGTATGCCAGGCTAAACAGGCTGGGGACGGGACTGGATTTAATGAAGTTTTACCATGATAACAGCGTGATAAAACATGGCATAGAGCCGAAAGACGCGGATATCGATTTCCAATCCAAGATCGTCGTAGGTAAGTTTATCGATATCGAAAAGCCGACCTATATCGAATGTCTGAACGATGCCAATAAACATGTCTTCGGCGATAAGTACAAGCCCTATGGAGGCAGCGATGGCAGTTACTGAGATCAGGATAACGGGATTCGGAGGGCAGGGCGTAATTCTGTGCGGCTATATAATCGGCAAGGCGGCTTCGATTTTTAACGATCAGCACAGCACCCTGACCCAGAGTTTTGGGCCGGAAGCCCGAGGCAGCGCCTGTAGCGCACAGGTCATAATTTCCGGCGAGCGGGTATTGTATCCTTATGTAACCGCGCCGGATATATTGATAGCGATGTCGAAGGACGGTTACCTTACCCATAAGGATAAAATTGCCGAAGATTGCATTATCGTGTATGATAAAGATCTTGTAAAACTTGAGAAGCATGGCCCGAAGGTAAAAACTTACGGTGTTCCGGCGACCAGGATAGCCGAAGAACTGGGACGCAAGATTGTACTAAATATCGTGATGCTGGGATTTTTCGGCGCCGTTTCCGAGATTCTTCCCAGGGAAGCGCTGCGAAAAGCCGTGGAGACCTCCGTTCCCTCGGGCACCGAGGGATTGAACCTAAAAGCATTTGATAAGGGATTTGAATACGGTTTAAGCTTGAAAAAGGAGACTGTGGCGACGGCTTAAATATTTATTATGAGCAAAAAAACATCAAAAACCAAAGACAACGGCATTCCCGCCGGGGGGAAAAAGGGTAAAAGCGTGGCGGTTATAGGCGGAGGAATCTCCGGCATTCAGGCCGCGCTGGATCTCGCCGCCGCGGGCGTAAAGACTTATCTTATTGAAAAGTCACCATCCATAGGGGGAAGGATGGCCCAGCTCGATAAGACCTTTCCCACCATGGACTGCTCCATATGAATACTCGGGCCGCGTATGCTGGATGCCGGTCGGCATCCCAATGTCAATATCCTGACCAACTCCGAGATAGTAAGTCTTATGGGCGAAAGCGGTAATTTTCGCGCGACGGTTAAGAGACACCCTCGTTATGTCAGCGAGGCTCTGTGCACCGGTTGCGGTCAATGTGTCGAGCATTGCCCGGTGGTTCTGCCTAACGAATTTGAGGTCGGCATGGGGGCGCGCAAGGCCATTTACACGCCTTTCGCCCAGGCGGTTCCTAACACATATATTATTGACAGGGAAAATTGCTTGAACGACGAGTTTTTGGTTTGTCAGAATTGTGTTAATAAATGCGATAGAAACGCCATCAATTTCGATGATTCCGGCTCGGAGGTCGAGTTGGAACTCGGCTCCGTGATTGTGGCCACCGGTTTTGACGTCTATGATGCTTCGGCGATCGCCAGTTACGGGTATGGTTTATATGATAATGTATTGACCAACATGGAGCTCGAGCGCGTCCTCAACGCTTCCGGTCCCGTTCAGGGGCATATCGTAAGGCCATCGGACCATAAACCGCCGGAAAATATCGCTTTCATACAGTGCGTCGGTTCCCGTGGAGAGGGTGGAGAGGCAGGCTGTAAGTACTGTTCCCGTTTCTGCTGTATGAACACGGTCAAGGATTGTATGCTGGTAAAACAGCACGCGCCGGGATTAAAGGAGCTTACGGTTTTCTATATCGATATGCGGGCCGCCGGTAAGGGTTTCGAGGAATTTTACCGGCGTTCCTTCGATATGCCGGAACTTAAATATGTCCGCGGCAGGCCATCGAAAATTATCGAAGATCCGGAAACCAAGGATTTGATTGTCTCCGTGGAAAACGGGGAAACCGGCGAGGTGACGAGATATAAAGCCGATATGGCGGTTCTCTCGGCCGGCGCGGTCGCCAATAAATCGAATATCAGGCTGGCCGAGACGCTGGGGATCGAGCTGGATGAAAATAGTTTTTTCAAAACCAACGCCAATAATGCTTCTCCTTTATATACCACCAGAGATGGAATTTACGTCTGTGGATGCGCGGCCGGCATTAACGATATCTCGGATTCGGTCGCCCAGGGATCGGGCGCTGCCGCAGAAGCCGAGAAACACGCCGCTAAAATGCTTCTGGAGGAAAAGCCGGAGGAAGTCGAGGAGATAGACGCCTCGGGCAATCCCAGGGTAGGGGTATTCCTTTGCCACTGCGGTATAAACATAGCCGGAGTTCTTGGCATAGATGATCTTAAGGATTATGTTAAAAGAATACCGAACGTCGTATATGTTGAAGAAAACCTATTCCTTTGTTCCGATGAAGGACAGCGGATGATGCAGGAAAAGATTCAGGAAAACAATCTGAATCGCGTAATCGCGGCTGCCTGCACACCTCGCACCCACGATCCGATTTTCCGCGAGAGTTGTGAGCGAGTGGGATTGAATCCCTATCTTTTCGAAATGGTGAATGTTCGCGATCAATGTTCCTGGGTTCACAGCCGGGTGCCGGAAATCGCCACCAATAAGGCAAAAGACCTGCTCAGGATGGGCGTGGCCAAAGCCCGACACCTGAAACCTCTTTATAAAACAGATATTCCCGTAAAGCAAAGCGCCATGATCATAGGCGGGGGAATCGCCGGAATAACCGCCGCGCTCAATCTCGATGCCCAGGGATTCAAAGTCCATCTTATTGAAAAGGACAGCCGTCTCGGCGGGCGATTGAACAGCCTGACCCGGATCTATCCGGCGGATATTTCCTCGAAAGATCTGGCGGAATCCCTGATAAACAGGCTCAATAAAAGCCATGTCAACGTAATGGTATCCGCCGAGGTCAATTCCATTACCGGCTATTTCGGCAATTTCAATGTTAACACTACCGAGGGCAATTTCGAGGTGGGCACAATCGTGATGGCTGTTGGCTCGGATGTCTATATCCCCGACCAGGAATTTGGTTACAATAAATTTGAGAACGTGATCACCAATCAGAAACTGGAAGATATATTAAGAGAATCTAAAGATGAGATAAAGATATCGGGTAAAATCCCCGAGACAGTCGTTTTCATCCAGTGTATCGGTTCGAGGAATCCCGGGAAAAATCCGGGATGTTCCCGATATTGTTGTCCCACGACCATAAAGCAGGCCATCAAACTAAGAGAAAACGGCGTAAATGTGGTCGTGCTTCATCGCGACATACGCACCGTCGGTTCAAAAGCGGAGGAGCAATATCGGCAGGCCCGGGCGAAAGGCGTTAAGTTTATCAGGTATACACCGGAGCGATTGCCCGTGGTAAGGGGGAAAAACGGAAAAGCAGATCATGTCGAAATACTGGAATTAGCCTTGAACCGAACTCTTGTGATCGATACCGGTTATGTTGTCCTGGCCTGCGGTATGGTTCCTAAGGAGGAAAGCTTTAAAAAGCTTCATGATATTTTAAAGGTCCCATTTGGAGAAGATGGCTTTTTTATGGAGAGGCATGCCAAACTCGGACCTGTGGAAACGACTACCGAGGGAGTATATCTCGCCGGCTGCGCCGGCGGGCCCAAGGATATCTCGGATTCAGTAGCGCAGGGATCGGCCACCGCCGCCAAGGTCGCGTCCGTAATCTCTCGCGACAGTGCTTCTCTCGATCCCATAACCTGTTATGTCGAGCAATATCTATGCAGAGCATGCGGGGAATGTGTCAAAGTCTGCGAATACCACGCGCCGTCTCTGGTCGATGTGGCTCCCGGTCTGAAGGCCGCGGAGATTAACCAGGCTTTGTGCAAAGGGTGTGGTACCTGCGCCAGTCTCTGTCCTACGGGGGCAATCGACGCTCATCATTTCACCGAGAGCCAGATAAACTCCATGCTTGACGCTTTGCTTTTGGAGGAGTCCTGATATATGCCAACCAAAACAGCGGCCAAAAAGCAGACCAAAAAACCAAAGACAAAGGATTTCGTGCCCAATATCGTGGCTTTTGCATGCAACTGGTGCAGTTATGCCGGAGCGGATAACGCCGGGGTTAACAGGCTGCAGCACAATCCGAATTTCAGAATAATCCGCACCATGTGTTCGGGCAGGGTCACTCCCGGTTTCGTTATAAAAGCCTTGAAGCTTGGAGCCGACGGAGTGCTGGTTTCCGGATGTCATTTCGGGGACTGCCATTATATTTTCGGTAATTACAGGGCCGTTGAGCAGTTCGAAAAAACGAAGGCCCTGGTTAAGACTCTGGGACTCGACGAAAAGCGCGTGCGGTTGGAATGGGTTTCCGCGGCGGAGGGCCCCCGATGGGCGGAACTGATGAACGAATTTGTCGAGCAGATCACCCAATTAGGTCCGAGTCCATTGGGAAACAATGAAAGGCATTAATCAAACATAATGGAAAGTACTGTTAATAATCTTAAAAAAAATCGTGCGTTTTTATGTCTGGAATGCGGAAAATGTACTGCCGTCTGTCCCATATCATCCTATAATAACAGCTTCTCGCCTCGCAGGATGATCGCTGAAGGCCTTTTTTATGGAACCGATAATCTTATAAACGACAGGTTGTTATGGTCGTGTCTGACATGCCAGCTATGTTCTCAACGCTGTCCGGTCGATGTCAGATTTTCCGAGATGATGAGAGATTATAGAGCTGAGGCCTACGATGCCGGAATGTGGGGCAATCCTTCGCATGGAGGCGTGCTACATTACATCATGGAGATCGGCTCCTCTCCCAACTTAAAACAAAAAAGAACCGAATGGATAGAGAAAGACCTTAGGGTAAAACAGAAAGGCGATGTGCTTTATTTCGTCGGCTGTCTTCCGTACTACCAGGATTTCTTCGCCAAGGATTTAGATTTCTCGCCAAACTCCATTGCCATTGATACTGTGAAAATATTAAATTATCTGCATATAGAACCGGTTGTCTTAAATAATGAGAGATGTTGCGGTCATGATCTATACTGGCTGGGACAGCTTGAGAAGTTCGACGAGCTCGCACGGCTGAACCTGGATATGATAGCGGAGAGCGGGGCCAAGACCGTAGTTACGGCCTGCCCGGAATGCGCGCTCTCGTTAAAAAAGTTATATTCGGAAAGACTGGGCGGGTTTGATTTTGAGGTAAAACATATTACCGAAATGGTCTATGAGAATATCGGCAAATTCAGGTTCAAGAATCTGGATATTACCGCCGCCTTTCAGGATCCCTGCCGCCTCGGTAGATATATGGGCGTATACGATCAGCCGAGGGAGTCTCTGCGGTCTATACCCGGCGTGGAATTGAAGGAGATGGCTCACAGCAGACGCGGAGCGATATGTTGCGGGACCACAAACTGGATGAATTGCGATACGACATCGCGCATGATCCAGCAGAGCAGAATAAACGAAGCGGCCAAGACGGGCGCGGATACGCTTATAACGTCGTGTCCGAAATGCCAGATTCATTTCCGTTGCACCGCCAGAGATACGGAAGAAGGGGATTCCGACAAGACGGAACTGAAATTTACCGATTTTGTTAATTTTATCGCTTCGGCTTTAGTCGAGGGATAGGCGAAAGAATTTTGAGGATAACATAACAACAGCGATTTCGGCATGTTGAGGGAGATAAAATGGCAGTAAATGTAGCGAAGGCCGAAGGGTTACGCATAGGTGTTTTTGTATGTGAATGCGGCTTGAATATCCAGGGCACCATCGACTGTGCCGCGGTCAGCGAGTATGCTAAAACGCTGCCCGACGTAGTCGCGGTAGTTCAGAACAAGTACACCTGCGCCGATCCCGGCCAGAACGAAATCAAAAAGGCTATTGGTGAATACAAGCTGAACAGGGTGGTGGTCGCATCCTGTACGCCGAAAATCCACGAGCCTACGTTCAGAGAATGCGTCGCAGATGCGGGCCTTAATCCATACCTGTTCGAGATGGTGAATATCAGGGAACATGTGAGCTGGGTTCACCAGAGCGAAAAGGATGCGGCCACTGAAAAGGCCAAGGACCTGGTGCGGAGCGGGGTAGCCAGGGCGAGATTCCTGGAGCCGCAAATAGAGGCCGTGGTTCCGGTAACCAAGGCGGCGCTGGTAATAGGCGGTGGTGTTGCGGGCATACAGGCCGCGCTGGATCTGGCCGATGGTGGTCATAAGGTCTACCTGGTCGAAAAAGAAGCGACCATAGGCGGGATCATGGCGGCGCTGGACAAGACCTACCCCACAATGGACTGCTCTATATGAATACTCGGTCCCAAAATGATGGATGTCGGTCGACATCCGAATGTCGAACTGCTGACTTTCAGCGAAGTTGAATCGGTTACCGGATTTGTGGGCAATTTCAGCGTAACCGTACGCAAAAAAGCCCGCTACGTTGACCCCAAGGAATGCAATGCCTGCGGTGATTGCGCCGACGTGTGTCCGCAGGCGGTCCCTGACGAGTACCAGCAGGGATTCTCGTCGCGAAAAGCGATCTATCTGCCATTCCCTCAGGCAGTGCCTTCATCATATGTTCTCGATATGAAAAATTGCCTCGGCAACAATCCCATAGCCTGCGGTAAATGCGCGGATGCCTGTGAAAAGAAATGCATCAATTACGACGATCAGGACGAGCTTATTAATATTGAGGTAGGCGTGATTATCGCCGCCACCGGTATGGACGTTTACGATCCCACCGCATACGATGAATATGGGTATACCCGGTTTGAAAACGTCATAACCAGCATGGAATTCGAACGTCTTATCTGCGCGGGCGGACCCACCGGAGGCCATTTCATCAGGCCCAGCGATCAACAACAGCCTCAGAGCATCGGCTTTATCCAATGCGTCGGCTCCCGCAGCAAGGACGGCCGGGGCAATCCTTACTGTAGCAATATCTGCTGTATGAATACGGTCAAGGATACCCTGTTGCTCTGCGATCATTATCCCGGAGTCGAAACCAAGGTCTTCTATATGGACATTCGGGCTTTCGGCAAGGGCTTTGAGGATCTCTATGTCCGCAGCCGCGAAGAGGGCGTTAAATACATACGCGGCATCCCGGGCGAAGTCATGGAGAATCCCGAAAATCAGAATCTATTTTTAACCGTGGAAAATACCACCACCGGCAAGATAGAAAAGCATGAACTGGATCTTCTTGTCCTGTCTCAAGGCGTAATTCCCCGGCAGGATGGGGATGCCATAAAAAAATTACTTACCCTTTCTACCACTTCGGATGGTTTTATAATGGAATCTCACCCCAAGCTCAAGCCGGTGGACGCCCCTACCAAGGGTGTGTTCATAGCTGGCTGCCTGGAATCGCCCAAGGACGTTAAAGACAGTGTCACCCAGGCCAGCGCAGCCGCGGCCAGGGCCAGCATTCTGTTGAATGCCGGAAAGACTAAAATCGAGGCGATTACATCCAAGATTGTCCCCGAAAAATGCAATTTCTGTGGATTGTGTTCAAGGGTTTGCCCGTATAACGCTATACTCGCGTCCGATAAGAAGACCAGGAAACTTCCGGTCGTAATATCGGCGGCCTGCGCCGGGTGCGGCGCCTGCGCGGCGGAGTGCCCGCAAGATGCTGTCGCCATGAACCATTTCACCGACGATCAAATAATGGCGCAGGTGGAGGCGATCCTGGCCCGGGATCCTTATAAACAGCTGGTCACATTCGCCTGCAACTGGTGCAGTTACGCCGGCGGCGATATGGCCGGAACCTCGAGGCTGCAATACCCGACATCCTCCAGGTTAATAAGAACCATGTGCTCCGGGCGTGTTGACGAGAAATTCGTTTTGCACGCTTTCAAACTTGGCGCGCCTATGGTTCTGGTCTCCGGGTGCCATTTCGCCGATTGCCACTATATCAACGCCGTGCATTGGACCCAGAAGAGAATGGATAAGCTCTGGAATAAAATTGAGAAACTCGGAATTCGCGTTGACAGGCTGCAGCTGGAATGGATCTCGGCGGCGGAGGGCCAGAAATTCGCCCGCGTGATGCGCACTCTCGAGGAAAAGGTTAAGCAAGTATCTGTCGAAGAAATAGAACATACTATGAAGGTTTTGCGGGAAGAGGAAGAGAAGAAGGAGAAGAAAGGATAGGAGGTGGTATTGCAAATGGCGCCCAGACCGGTATTATTTAAATGTCTGAATTGCGGGCACGAATATGAGGGCGTCTATGACGCCGATAATGTAACCGAAAGATCATGTCCCCGGTGCCGATCCAACAGCGTACGAAGGCTACCGGTACAAAAATTAAAAAAATAGCTCTGATTTGCTCGCTCTGAAAAATCTCGGGAGAGAGATTATATGAAAAAAGACGAACGAACCGATCAAAGAATATTCCTGTTATTCTATCTGGAAATATACTGCAATGAAACAAAGAAATTTATAGGAAGCGTGATGGATTTATCATCCTCCGGAATGAGATTATGTTGCAGGAATCCGGTAAAAGTGGACGAGATCCTGAATTGCCGAATGATATTGCCTGTCCCCCCCATGGAGTGCCAGCAAATATCGTTTAAATCCAAGGCGGTCTGGTGCGAGACCGCATTCAATCCCAATTATTATGATATAGGTACGCAATTTTTGGACTTGGAGGAACACGAACAGAAAATCATAGAGAAACTTATTGAGGTTACCGTCTACGACCACTGCTGGCCAACCGAAGACCAGACTTTTCCAATGGAATATTAGACCGGGTTTTGTCCAAAATTCAATTTTTTAAGGTCGGCTTAATACCCAATATAGATATATAATTTTATAATCGGGATTATTTTTTTCAGGCTATTCCCGGCTATCCTGTAATTAGCGGGAATTTTTGTTTTAAGACATAAATTCAACCGATTTCAGGGGATTGTAAAAAGAAATATTCCCGATTATTTTGACAAAATTTACTTGCAAATGAGCTGCATTGGAGTTAAATTTGTCCCGTTTTACGGGAATAGTCTTGTGGCTTTTTTGTAATATCTAAAGGGCATCAATTAGTTAGACGTTCCCGGCGGGGATTATTGCCCCCTGTATTTGAAAAAAACGGACTGGTTACCGAAATTTGGAGGAGTGATGAAGAAATCGTTATTTGTTTTGATTTTCATCGCGGTGTTGTTTATTTGTCCCGCGGCCTCTTTTGCGCAGCTGGCCGGATATGGGAGTAATTATCTTATATTTAACACTCCCGGGGGAGGCGCCAGAGCCGCCGGAATGGGTGGTGCGTTCATAGCTATGGCCGAAGGCGAAATGGCTTATTCCTGGAACCCGGCCGCCATGATTTATACCGATAGAACAAAATTCGGGCTGGATTTTCTTTCCAGGCAGGATAAGATCAATGATGTTTGGCTTGATTTCAGGTACTGGGATCTGGGAAATCCACTGGTTGAATCTTATGAAGCAGACCTTACCCATACAAGTTTGAATTACGGCGGATTTTCGGCGCCGTTTTCCCTTGATTCCGACAGCGATGCCAGGCTCGTTATGGTTCCGCTGCTTCCCCTGGCACTGTTGCCTATGACTTTTTCGCCCTCGGAGGATTTACAGCTGACGGTTGGCGGCGGTTATCGTCACATATTCGACATGACGGCCGAATTCGAGCATCCCGGATTTGAGAATTCGAGAAATACTTTCGACCAGCACAGGGGACTGGACGCCATAAGTCTTGGAATCGCGACCAAGATCAGCGAGGGCATCGGGTTCGGATGGATTATGAATGCCTATGTCAGGGGAACCGAATATAACTTGATAAGCGGAGAAACCGCTGAAATCTCGCAATTTATAAACGACAACAGAGCCGATACCATTGTGGCGGAATGGACTAAACTGAAATCGACTTTCTCAGGATTCAATATGGATATTGGCCTCTCCGCCAATTATAATATGGTCAGGGCGGGAGTCGTTGTGCATACGCCATATAAATTATATCAGAAGGCTCTGCGCACATATCGAATTGTCATTCCTCCAGAGCCGATCGGAAATGTAGACAGGATTTCCTATGCGTATGATATGCCGTTGAGCGCCTCTTTCGGGCTTGCGCTTATTCCGGTAGAGAGATTATCGCTGGTTTTCGATTACGTATACAGGCCCTTATCCAAAGTGGATATTCAAATTGATTGGGAACAGACCGCTTTGTCCTTTATGGATACCACGCGCAGTGCCGAATGGGAAGACGTAAATCAATATAGAATCGGAGTCGAATATGTAATCGATGCCCGGTTCGCAGATATTCCCTTACGCCTGGGAATGAGAAACGAACCTCTGGTTTTAAAGGAATTGATATCCGTCGATGTCAATGTACAGGATTCGACCGGATATTCTGCTGATTTTGCAGATTACGATGTTGAAGAAGGCGATCAGATTTCCACCAATATTCTAACCTTTGGGACCGGCCTGGCTTTTGAAAAAATTTGGTTCGATATCGGTTATCAATTCGGAAGTTATTCCTATGATGGCACCATAAGATATTTATATACCGATATCTCGGATGATCCGGGCGCGCCGACCGAGACCCGTTATGACGATACGCATGAATTCAAAGTGGATTACAGCAGGCTGTTTTTCTCGGTGGGAATGTATTTCTAGATAAAGGTAAAATAAAAAAAGCGGGTTCGGAATCCGGACCCGCTTTTTTTATAGCGTTTCACATCTTAAAATATTCTTGCCTAAGTGACGATATTATTATAGATTGCGGATTCGAACGCGATTTCTAAGGAGATGTAAATGAGTCCCGCTAAAAGAATTACAAAAAAACAGATGAAAGAAGACAGGCTGGTCAGTTCCGTTTTTAAGACCAGTGAGTTTATACAGAAAAATCCCAAACCATTTATAATCGGAGGTACCGCGGCGGCGGTGATTTTTATCGCGGTAATATTGTTTTTATGGAATATCGATAAAAAGAATACGCAGGCTGCCGGGTATCTGGCCAGAGCCCAGATATCGTATGACCGGGGATTCGGGGACGACGCCCTGATCGATCTTAAGTCAGTAGTGGATAATTATTCGAATACCTCAGCAGCAGCCCTGGCGTGTTTCAAACTGGCCGACATTTATTTCGAAAATGGAAATTATGAGGAGGCGCTAAGATATTTTATTATTATGATTGATAATTATCCTGACGATAAAATGAAGCTGGCGTCCTCCGCGGCGGGAGCGGCGGCATGCCATGAACAGAAAGGCGATCCTCTGGAAGCAGGACGATATTATAAAATGGCCGCCGATCTCTATCCGGATAGGTTGTGGGCGCCGCAAAACCTGTTGAATGCCGGCAGAAATTACATAGCCGCCGGGGATCTTGAATCGGCCAGGATGGTTTTCAACGAAATAATAGACAGTTATAAAGAATCACGAGAGATCAATAACGCAAAAAGATTTTTATCCGAAATCGAAATATAAATCTTAATTGAATCGGGGGGATAGTACTTTTGATAAAGCTCGCGTTCCTCTGGCACCAGCACCAGCCTTATTATAAAAACCTCCTGACGGGCGATTATATGTTGCCGTGGGTCCGGCTTCACGGGGTAAAAGACTATCTCGATATGGTGGAAATCCTCGGAGATTATCCGTCGATCCGGCAGGTATTCAACATGGTTCCCTCGTTGCTCGAGCAGATAATGGATTACGCCGCGGGCACGGCTACCGATCCCCATTTGAAGCTGAGCGAAAAGAAAGCCTCGGAATTGAGCGCCGAGGAAAAAAATCAAATGATAAAATTACTTTTCCAGGCCAATTATGATAACCTTATCGCGCCGTTCAGGAAATACAGGTCTCTTTATAGTTCCAGGGAAAATGCCATCAGCGAATGGACAGAGGATGACTGGAGAGATCTGCAGTGCCTCGCGAACCTATCCTGGATCGATCCCCTGTTCAGGAAAAAGGGAAGACTTAAAGATTTGACTGGAAAAGGGGAGAGTTACTCCGAAGAAGATAAACATGAAATCCTCAGGTTCCAGCTGGAGATCATTTCCAGGATTATCCCGACATTAAAACAGTACATGCAGTCGGGGCAGATCGAAATTTCAGTTACCCCGTTCTTTCACCCGATAATGCCGCTTCTTTACGACACCTCCTGCGCCTTAACCGCAATGCCGCACGCCCCCATGCCGCAAAACCGATTCAGGCATCCTGAAGACGTGGATAAACAGGTTGAGATGGCAGCAAATTTATACCAGGGACTATTCGGTAAACTTCCTGTGGGCATGTGGCCGTCGGAAGGCTCGGTATCCGAGGAGATTTTGCCTATTTTACAGAAACATGGCATAAAATGGATTGCAACGGACGAGGAAATTCTTGCCGAAAGCAAGTCCGCACCCTCCCGGTCAACCGGTCGCGGCGATCTTGTATCGTCCGGAGAGTTATACAGATGTCATAAATTTCAAAAAGAAAAAACCAGGATGGCGATATTTTTCAGAGATCATGCCCTTTCAGACAATATCGGATTCGTCTATTCCGCCTGGGATCCGGAAAAGGCTGCGGATGATTTCATAAGCAAGCTTAAAGCGATAGACAAAAACCTGACGAAAAAAAACGTTGCCGCTCCCATTGTCTCCATAATTCTCGACGGCGAAAACGCCTGGGAGTATTATAAAAATGACGGTCACGATTTTTTAAAAGCCATATATGCAAGGATTTCTAAACAACCATGGATAGAAACTACTACTTATGAAGATTTCTTATCCGGAAAACCGAAAGGCGGAAAACTAAAAAAGCTCTTTCCCGGCAGCTGGATAAATCATAATTTCTCGGTCTGGATCGGCCATGAAGAGGATAATAAGGCCTGGGATTTGTTGTCGAGGGCGCGTAATGAACTCGTTGAATTCCAACAGCTTAACTCTGATTTCGAGGAATCAAAACTCGTTAGCGCCTGGCGGGAAATATATATAGCCGAAGGTTCCGATTGGTGCTGGTGGTTCGGAGACGATCATGTAGGTCCGAACAATGATGAATTCGACAGCCTATACAGATCTCATCTGGCGAACGTATACTATTTTACGGGACGCGAACCACCGGAGGAACTATTCAGGCCGGTCCGGTCCAGTTTTATTCTGGCCCATATCTCAAAACCGATAGACTATATAACTCCGACCATAGACGGCCGCCTGACGCATTATTATGAATGGAACCAGGCGGGGTTTTTCGATTGCATGAAAGCCGGGTCAACCATGCATAAATCGGAAAATATGTTGCAGGGTATTTGGTTCGGGTACGATAGTGAAAATCTTTATTTAATGATGAAAGGCGGAATAACAGTAGATCCCGACAGGCTTAAAGCCCTCGATATCGAAATAGAATTTCAGGACCCGACGAAAAACCATATCATTATAAAAGGCGGTTCCGTTGAATTCGTTATTGCTGGAAAAAAAATAGAGGATTTCAAGTTCGGATTTGAGCAAATAATGGAAATCGCCGTCCCGTTAAACAATTTTCCATTAAGCGATGACAATAACATATTCTTGAGGATATTCATAAAAAAGGATGGAAAACTATTGGAAAGCTGGCCTCCGGCCGATTCTCTCGTAATTCCGATTCCGAAGGAGGGTTCCGGCGAAATACCATGGATTGTTTGATTTTTTCTTAGTCCTATAAGATATATTATGTAAACTATTACTCTAAATGGATCTTTTTGCCCTGTTCCCCATTTACTATTTTACCACTATATTTAATAATTTTCCGGGGACAAATATTTTCTTAACTACCTTTTTGCCGCCAAGGTGTTTTGATATTTTTTCCTCTTTCAGGGCCAATTCAAATAGCGATTCTTCAGACATGCCGGCCGCGACATTAAAAGAGCCCCGCAGCTTCCCGTTAATTTGAATAACCATGGTAATTTTATCCAGGTCCAAGGCAGATCTATCATATTCCGGCCATTTTTGATTGAATACGCTGGGATTACCTCCAGCCATCTCCCATAGTTCTTCGCCCAGATGAGGAGCCATGGGAGCGATTAGAAGAATCAAGGTCTTAAGAGAATAATAAAATAATTCGGATTCCATAGCATTTTGCTCATCAACCTTATACAAATCGTTGAGCAATTCCATCAGGGCCGCTACGGCTGTATTAAACTCAAGCGATTCAATATCTTCGGAGACCCGCTTGATAGTTAGATTCAGACGGTAGTCCAGATCGGGATTTTTATTCTCGATACCCGCATATTTCGAACTCATGTATTTTTTGAGGCTTTTTGAATGCTTTTCTATGATTCTGTATATTCTATTAAGGAAACGGGCTATGCCTATTATCCCGGTATCATCCCAATCGCCACCCAGGCTGTAAGACCCCATAAACATCAGATACATCCTGAATGTATCGGAACCGTAAAGCTCAATGAACTCATCCGGATTTACGATATTACCCTTGGATTTTGAGATTTTGGCGCCCGCGCGGGTAATCGTCCCCTGGTGACGCAGTTTAAGGAAAGGTTCATCAAAATGCAGTAAACCATAATCATTCAAAAACATACAGAAAAATCTGGCGTACAGCAGGTGCATTACGGCCTGTTCTGCTCCTCCGATGTACATATCTACGGGAAGCCATTTTTTGGCTAACTCCGGGTTC
Organism: Candidatus Zixiibacteriota bacterium; assembly: GCA_020348065.1. GTDB lineage: Bacteria > Zixibacteria > MSB-5A5 > UBA10806 > UBA10806. The sequence goes on along the minus strand of CP070742.1, from coordinate 2,627,412 downwards.
CAGGGGCCCTTTTCATAGTCGGGATCCAAATATCTGAGGAAATACCACGAGGAATCGACAAAGGTATCCATCGTTTCGGTTTCACGTTCGGCCTTACCGCCACACTTCGGGCAATCAGTTTTTACGAATTCCTCAGACTTTGCCAACGGTGATCTACCATCTCCGGTGGGCATGAAATCATCGATATCGGGCAGAAGAACCGGGAGCTCGTTTTCCGGAACCGGGACCTCTCCGCATTTGGGGCAGAATATTATCGGGATCGGCGGTCCCCAGTATCTTTGCCTTGAAATAAGCCAATCCCGCAGTTTGAAAGTAATTTTAAAGTCGCCGGAGTTTATCGACTTGAGTTTTTCAGTTACCTTTTTCATCCCCTCTTTGGAGTTCAGGCCGCTAAACTCCGCAGAATTGATCATAATACCGTAATTCTCAAATGCGCCCTTGTTCAAATCTGATTTCAGGCCGCCTGTAGGTTTAATGACCTCCCTTATCTCAAGATTAAATTTTGTGGCGAACTCCCAGTCTCTTTGATCGTGGCCGGGAACAGCCATAACGCCCCCGGTACCATATGAAACCAGCACATAGTCGGCTATCCAGATAGGGACCCTGTCGCCATTTATAGGATTTATACAATAACTTCCGGTAAAGACGCCGGTCTTCTCCTTTACTGTCGACTGGCGGTCGATTTCGGATAATTTGCTTGCCTGATAAATATAATCGTCGACTTCACTTCTATTGTCGGGGGTAGTGACCGATTCGACCAATGGATGCTCGGGCGCCAGAACCAGATAGGAAACGCCGAAGAGGGTATCGGCGCGGGTGGTGAAAACCGGTATTTTCTCGCCTGTATTTTCTTCAGTAAAAACTATCTCGGTGCCTTCCGAGCGCCCGATCCAGTTCCTTTGCATGGTTTTGGTGCGTTCCGGCCAGTCGATTTTATCGAGTCCTTCGAGCAAACGATCCGAGTATTCGGTTATTCTAAAAAACCATTGTCTGAGGTTTTTTCTGATGATTTCGGTTTCGCAACGCTCGCATGAACCGTCGACAACCTGCTCGTTGGCAAGCACGGTATTACATGACGGGCACCAGTTTACCGGAGCTATCTTTCTTACGGCCATCCCCTCTTCGAAAAATTTCAGAAACAGCCATTGGGTCCATTTGTAATACCGGGGATCGCTGGTCGCCAGCTCTTTTGACCAGTCGAGCATGGCGCCCATTTCTTTGAGTTGTTTGCGAATATATTGAATGTTTTCCGCGATCGATACCCTGGGATGTATGCCGGTCTTAATGGCATAGTTTTCCGCCGGAAGGCCGAAAGAATCGTAGCCCATCGGTTCGAAGGTGTTGTAACCCTCCATTCTCTTTTTGCGAGTCCAGGTATCCGGCAGGGCAAACGCGTAGCTGTGTCCGACATGGAGCTTATCGCCGGACGGATAGGAAAACATCACGAGGGAATAGAGTTTATTATGATATCGGGAAAGATCTGTTTCGTGGAATCTGGTATCTTCCCAGTAACGGCGCCATTTTGAATCAATTCTCTCGAACGGATATGAGGGGGCGATATTCTGTTTTGTTTCCGACATTCCTGCCTATTGCCTGTCCCTGATCAGCATGTTTATGGCCCAGGCGGTCAAAGAGACCAGTATCGACGTCAAAACCGCCGAACCGAAACCCGATAGATTAAAACCCGGTACCAACAATGATATTATGTAAAGGATCAGACCGTTTATTACCAGAATAAACAATCCGAAACTTAGAATATTTATCGGCAGCGTGAGTAAAATTAGCAGCGGCCTGAGAACGGTATTGAAAATACCGAGCAACAAAGCGGTTACTATCAACGCACCGGGACCCTCGACCTCGGCCCAGGGAGAGATTTTCACAACGATCAATAGCGCCGCTATGGTGACCAGGAGTTTTATTAAAAATCTCTGGAATTTCGAACTGTTCATATTGCCGATTATTAATAAGTCGTCCTTTTAATTAAATGTTTACTCAAGGGCGGAAAGGATACCTTTTTTGGCTGATCCGAGAGATACACCGGAAAATCTTTTCCCGGCGAAAAGGGTTTGGCCGATTTCGATGATCTCATCGGCTTCAACCGCGTCGATCCCGGCGATAGTTTCATCGATACTAATATGGCGTTCAGCCAGAAACTCATGTTTCGCGAGTCTGTTCATCCTGTTTGACGTATTTTCCAGTCCCAGTACAAGTCCGCCTTTGAGCTGTTCTTTCGCGTTTTTCAATTCGTCAGGCGATAGCTTTTTGGTGCAGATAGTTTCGATTTCCATTTTGATTGCGGAAAGAGCATTCTTAATGTTTTTCTTTTCGGTACCCAGGTAAATGCCGAATAATCCGACGTCCGCGAAAAAATCGACATATGAAAAAACGGTATAAACCAGGCTCAGATTCTCCCGCAGGCGCTGAAAAAAACGCGACGACATTCCGCCGCCCAGAATCGAGTTTAGAATCAGCATCGCGGGCCTCGATTTATGATTGAAAGGCAGCGCCTGCAACCCGAGGCAAATGTGAGTCTGGGCGGTTTTACGATTGAACGTTTTGTAAATCGGTTTTATCAAAGGCTTCGAGCGGCCGTTTTTATGTTCGACAGGAGAAAGATCTCCGAAATATTTTACCGCCAGATCCAGTAAAGCATTGTGATCCAGATTCCCACATGCCGCCAGAACCATCCTATTACTGCGATAGTGCTTATTTACATACCGCAGAATTTTCGCGCGATTCATATTTTTTACGGTTTTTCTATCCCCCATGATAGGACGTCCCAGAGGGTGTTTACCAAAAACCGTTGCGGCGAATAGATCGTGTACCAGATCGGCCGGGGAATCCTCGATATCGCCGATTTCCTCCAGAATAACCTTCTTTTCCTTTTCAATATCTGAGTTGGAAAAATTGGCGTTATTAACGAGGTCGCTCAGAATTTCAACGCCCCTGTCGAGATGAATGTCAAGGAATTTGGCATAGTAACAGGTCTGTTCTCTACTGGTAAAAGCGTTTAGAGTTCCTCCGACAGATTCCAGAAATGAGGCTATTTCAGAGGCGTTTCTATTCTTGGTGGCCTTAAAAACCATATGCTCGACGAAGTGCGAGATACCGTTGGAAATGGACGATTCATCGCGAGACCCGACATTGAGCCACAATCCCAGAGATATGGAACGCACGTAGGGAATCGATTCTGTAATAATGGTCAGGCCGTTCGGCAAAACCGACTTTTTGTATATTACGGAATCTTTATGTTCCAATACTATCTCCTGCCGCCGGAACGATTGGTTCTGGACGAATTGTTGCCTCCTCTGGCTCCTGCCAATAACGCTTTTCTCGAAAGCCTGATCTTGCCGTCAGGATCGATACTCAGAACCTTTACCTTCACCTGGTCACCGACATTCAAAACATCTTCAACCTTATTGATGTGGCTATGGTCGATTTCCGAAATATGCAGAAGTCCGTCGGTATTGGGCAGTATTTCCACGAAAGCCCCGAATGCCGCCGTTCTCCTGACCGTACCGGTGTATTCTTTGCCAATCTCCGGTTCCTCCACCAAGGCCAGCACCATATCTCTGGCGGTCTCGCCGGCAAGCTGATCCACGGAGGCTATTAACACGGTACCGTCATCCTCGATATCGACCTTCGCGCCGGTTTTCTCGACTATGCTTCTTATCATTTTTCCGCCCGGACCGATTACATCCCCGATTTTGCTTATCGGGACTTTTATGGTAATAATCCTGGGAGCGTACTGCGATAACTCGGCTCTGGGCACGGGAATGACCTCTTTCATCTTATCGAGTATTGCGAATCGAGCCTTTCGGGCCTGCTCCAGCGCCTTTTCCATAATATTGAGAGTCAGCCCGGATATCTTTATATCCATCTGGAAAGCAGTAATCCCGTCATACGTCCCGGCCACCTTGAAATCCATATCTCCCAGATGATCCTCGATTCCCAGAATATCGGTGAGGATTGCCATCTTTCCACCTTCCATGACAAGTCCCATGGCTATACCCGCAACGGGAGATTTTAACGGCACGCCGGCATCCATCAAAGACAAAGAACCCCCGCAAACGGTGGCCATTGAGGACGAACCATTGGATTCCATTATGTCGGAGACAATCCTGATGGTATATGGAAACCTGTCCTCAGCGGGTATTATGGGCTCCAGCGCCCTTTCCGCCAGAGCGCCATGACCTATCTCCCGCCGGCCCGGTCCCCTGTTCGGTCTAACCTCGCCGACAGAAAATGACGGGAAGTTATAATGAAGCATGAAGCTTTTAAAAGATTCTCCGAAAAGATCATCGATTTTTTGTTCATCCATTTTGGTGCCGAGGGTCGTTACCGCCAGCGCCTGGGTTTGCCCCCGGGCGAATATGGCGGAACCGTGAGTTCTTGGAAGAACACCGATTTCGATATTGATATCTCTAATGTCCTCATAACCGCGGCCATCCGATCTTATTCCCTCATTGAGAATCATATCTCGAAGATCGTCCTTTTCGAGTCCGGCGATAACCGTTTTTATGGAATTTTCCTCTTCGGGAAATTTCTCCGCCAGCTCCTCGAGAGCGTCTGTTACTATCTTTTCTATGGCATCGCCTCTTTCGAGCTTATCTTTGATCCTGTTGGCGCTTTTAATCTTCTCCAGGGTCAGCTCGGTAACGGCGCTTTTGATTTCCGGATCGATTACAGGCGGCTCGACCTCAATTTTCGGTTTTCCCACCTTTTGCTTCAATTCGTCGATTCCGGCCGCTACTTTCTTAATGATTTCGTGTCCGAAGGCCAATGCCTCAACCATTTCCTTTTCCGAAATCTCTCGGGCTCCGCCCTCTACCATATTTATGAATTCCGCAGTACCGGCCATGGAAATATTGATATCGGAATTTTCCGTATCGGAGAAAAGAGGAAAGGCCTTGAACTTACCGCCGACGCGCCCCACCCTGACGGCTCCCACCGGATTATAAAAGGGAATTTCGGATATCGACAATGCGGTCGAGGCGCCTATAATTCCGAGCATGTCGGCGTCGTTCTCCTGATCGGACGATAACACCTGTATCATCACGGAGACTTCATCGGCAAATCCCTCCGGGAAAAGCGGTCTCAGGGGTCTGTCGGTCAAACGAGCGGACAATATTTCTTTCTCGCTGGGTCTCCCCTCTCTTTTAAAAAATCCTCCCGGTATTTTGCCGGCGGCATATTGTTTCTCACGATAGTCGACCGAAAGCGGGAAGAAATCCCGTTCCTCTTTTGTGGTGGCAAATGTGACGGCGGCGAGAATGATGGTATCGCCGAGACGGACTAACGCCGAGCCGGCGGCCTGTTTAGCTATCCGACCGGTTTCAATCGACAGAATACGACCATCGTCAAGTTGAAGTTCTACAGTTTCCAAAATTATTCCTCCAGAATGGAAATCCTCACTTTCTGAGGTTAAGATTTTCGATCAACGCCCGGTAAGCGTCGATTTCGGTTCTTTTAAGATATTCCAGCAGCCTGCGCCGTTTGCCGACCATTTTCAGCAAACCCAGCCTTGAGTGATGATCCTTCTTATGGTCTTTAAGGTGCTCCGTCAGGTCATTGATCCTGGCGGTCAACAGCGCGACCTGAACCTCGACTGATCCCGTATCGCTTTCATGCAGACGGAATTGATCGATCACTTCATGTTTTTTTTCTTTTGCCAGAGACAACTTTCATTCCTCCTAATTTATTCTATCCCTGATAGTTTTTTCGTCTTCTTTTATCTTACTCGCCAACTCATCGGGCGAGCCGAATTTCCCCGGCGGCCTGATAAATTCCAGAAGTTCGAGGACGGCGGTATCGGATTCGATTTTGCCGGAAAAATCGAAAAGGTTGATCTCGACCGATATAGTTTCGTCATCAAAAGTCAGCCTTCGGCCAATATAGGCCATGCCGGCATAATTCTGTCCATCAAAACGCGCTGTTGCCGCATAGACGCCTTCTTTAGGCAACAGTTTTCCCGATGGCAGGGCGAGGTTTACAGTCGGGTATCCCAACTTTTTCCCGACCCCGTGACCCTTGATAATTTTTCCGGTGATAAAATAATTGTATCCCAGCGCCGCGACGGCTCTTTTATAATCGCCCGATTTTAACTCTTTCCTGATAGGGGTCGATTTCAGTCTAAGGCCGTCGATTTTATATTCCGGAACCACCGTAAATGAAAATCCATTGAATTTCGCCATATTTTCCAGCAATTCCCTATTGCCGGCGCGATCCTTGCCGAAAGCATGATCATACCCGAATACCAGGGCTCTCATATCCAGTTTTTTTATCAGTATCTCCTTTATAAAATCCTCGGGCGGATATGACGCAAGCTGCGAATTAAACTCCAGTACGACCACCGTGTCAATACCGGTATTCTCCAGAAGTTTCATCTTTTCTTCAAACGTGGTCAAAAGCTCGATGGGGCCTCTTTTTCCAAGAACCAACTGCGGGTGAGGTTTAAATGTAATTAGCGTGGCGTTGAGTTTTTGCTCCACGCCGATTTTCATCAAGGTTTCTATAATCTTCCTGTGGCCGAGATGTACACCGTCGAAAGTGCCGAGAGTCGCGGCCACATTTTTCAATCCCGCGGATTCGATATTATTCAGACCGGAGACGACCTTCATCTATCACCCTAATATAAGATCCCATGATTTCGGACGGCCCGAGTTTATTTAAGACCCTCCAGTGCATATTCAAGTTTGCCAGGGCCAGCACTTTGTTTTCCGGGCCCATTAATAAAGATAAAACTCCGCCGTCGCCCGCATAGTTGCCTCCGCTAATATATTTTTTATAAAGCGGACGGCCGTTCAATACGGCCCCGTAATACTGCGGCTTAATGTCGATCATGGGGGCGGCGGGCAGCGCATTTTTTAACGGCTTCAGAATATCTGTAATATTCTTGGAGCCTGAAATTTCCTCAAGAGTGGTCGCCGCGGTGACCTGGAAGGGGCCCACCCCCAGCCGCCGGAGGTTTTTCAAATAGCCTCCGCAACCAAGAGTCCGGCCTATCTGATGAGCGATACTCCTGACATAAGTCCCCGATTGACATCTGATATCCAATGATACTTCGGGCCAATCAAAATCGATAATTTTTATTCCCTCGATTCTGACGACCTTATGCTTGGGGCTGATCTTTTCCCCGCGGCGCGCCAACCTGTGAGATGCAATCCCGTTTCTTTTGACGGCGGAAAAAGGAGGGACAATCTGTTCCACCTCGCCCCTGTAATTATCCAGCAATTTCTCGAAATCTCCGGAACTGATTTTTCCGGGACTGGATGATGCCACAACGGTACCGTCGGCGTCAAAAGTATCCGTTTCCCGCCCGAATACGAATCTGGAAACATATCTTTTCGACATACCGGTAAGGAAATTCGACAATAGAGTACCTTTACCGACAAGCACTACCATGAGACCGGTGGCATTGGGGTCCAGAATACCGGTATGCCCCACTCTCTTTATTTTCAAAGCTCTTCTTATATAATCCACTACATCATGGGACGTCATCCCCGCCGGTTTATCGACAAGAATTATCCCGTCAGTTACATTCACGAATATACTCCCGGGCTTTTTCGATGATGTTATTTACAACGGTTCCGAATTCGCCTTTTTTGGAAAATCCGGCCGCGTTTGTATGACCGCCGCCGTTAAAAAGGGACGCGAATTCCGCGGAATCATAACCGTTCTGAGATCTAACCGATACTTTAACCACACCGTCGGACAACTCTTTGAAGAGGAATCCCATTCTTACCCCGTTTATCGATAGAATAAAATCTACGAATCCTTCGGAGTTTTCGATCATGGCTCCCGATTTTCTCAAGTTTTCCCTGGTAATGGCAAAATAACCGATTTTGCCTCCCGCTTCGATCTTCAAACTCGCCAGCGTGTATCCCAGGAGCTTAATGGTACCGGGCGCCATGCCCGAATAAAGATTGTCGGCAATCTCCTTTGGATTGGCTCCTTTTTCGATTAATTTAGACGCCACGTACATACTTCGAGAGGTGGTCGAGCCAAAACGAAATCGCCCGGTATCGGATGATATGGCGGCGTAAAGTTGTTTGGCGATTTCGGGAGTGATCTTTGATCCGTCTTCTTCAAACAGGAAATACAAAATTTCGGCGACCGCACTGCTCTCTTTATCCACGATATTAACGCGGGCATAGTTTTCGGTATCGTTATGATGATCGATGTTAAGTAAAATCGCCGATTCGGGAATCAATTCCCTGACGAATCCTATTCTATCCAGCGAAGGACATTCCAGCACGATTACGACCTCGGGCGTATAGGGAAGCTTATCCGATGAAAACTTTATAATATTATCGGAGTCCAGAAATCTGTATTTCGCCGGAATCGATCCTTGATTGACAACCGCCGCAATTTTGCCGCGATTCAGCAAAGAATAATAGAGCGCCATCTGGGAGCCTATGGAATCACCGTCGGGATCCATATGCGATGTTATCAGGAAACGGTTATATTTTTCAATAACCGCGTTTATTTCAGCCAGCTTATTCGTCATCTGATTCACTTTTCAGGCGATCCAGAATCTCGCCGATTCTGGAGACGCTTTCGCCGGTTTTATCGTATATATAACGTATTTCGGGCATGTGTCTTAATCTCATTCTTTTGCCTATTATTTTTTTTATTATTCCCGCATGACGTTTCAAGAATTCCATGCTGGCATCTATTTGGTCATCCTCTCCCAGAACCGAGAAATACACCTTGGCGTACCGCAGGTCTTTAGAGATCTCGCTCCTGGTAAAGGTAATCATATAAGGCGGACGATCTTTCAGTTCTTCCTCCATGATCAATGCCAGTTCTCTTATCATCTGGCTTTGAAGCCTGTCACCTCGTGAAAAATTCATTTTACCGCCATTCCAGTTCGCATTCGGTCATAACGGCTTCTCGAAGATTCGCGCAAAGATCCTGTACTCTCGATATCACGCCGTTGGCATAGGTCGAGTCGCCGGAGACAATTGCGATCCCCAGCCGGGCGGTTTTCCAGACATCCTGATCACCGATTTCGGCGATTGATACGTTGTATTTATTCCGCAATTTATCTTTAACGCTCTTTAAAACTCTTCTCTTATCCTTTAAGGAACCCGCGTGCGGTATCGATAAAGAGATTTTCAATACTGCCACAACCATGTTATCACTTGAGCTTATTCGAGTTTCCGAGCCTCTTCGATTTCCTGGTAGACTCTGATCATATCGCCTTCAATCAAATCCGGGAAGGGTTCTATGCCGATACCGCATTCGTATCCGGACGCTACTTCCCTTACGTCATCTTTAAATCTCTTTAACGATGATATTTTTCCTTTTCCCAGAAGTTCCTCGTTGCGATATGATTCGACAAGCGCGCCGCGTTTCACGGTTCCGTTTTTTACAAAGCTGCCGGCAATAAATCCGATTTTGGGTACTTTGAATACCTGTCTCACTTCCGCTTCGCCGATCTCGATCTTTATGATTTCCGGAGCGAGCAATCCCTCAAGCGCGGCTTTGATATCCGATTCCGCCTCATATATGATTTTATAAAATCTGATATCCACTTTTTCCTTCACGGCGAGTTCGGCCGCCTTGGATTCAGCCCGCACGTGAAATCCGATAATGACGGCCTGAGAGGCCGCCGCCAGAAGCACGTCGGATTCGGAAATATCTCCGACGCTCCGACGAATGATATTTATTTGTACTTCCGGATGCTGTATCGCCCCGAGAGCGTCCGACAAGGCCTCGACCGAACCGTCAACGTCGCCTTTGATAATTAGATTTAGATCACGTATTTGACCTTCCTTGATACGGTCGTAAACTTCAGTCAATGTCATTCTCTTAAGATACCTGAAATCTTTTTCCCTTTTGAGCCTCAATCTTTTCTGGGCGATTATTCTGGCTTCGCTCTCTCCGTCAACGACACCGAACGAATCGCCGGCCTGGGGGACCCCGTTGGATCCCAGAATCAATACCGGGGTGGACGGAGGAGCTTCCTCCACGGCTGTTCCTCTCTCATTCAACATCGCCCTGATTCTTCCGAAATGAGTGCCGGTAACAAATGAATCACCAACCATGAGGGTTCCCTTCTGAATCAGAACCGTGCAGACCGGACCCTTGCCGCGATCAAGCCTGGATTCTACTATGGTGCCTCTGGCTTTGGTGTTCCTTGCCGCCTTTAGATCCATCATCTCCGTTTGTAAAAGAATCATTTCGAGCAGTTTGTCAACATTCTGGCCTTTTTTGGCCGAAATTTCGACCATTACCGTCTTGCCACCCCAATCCTCAGCAAGGAGATTATGTTTTGTGAGCTGTTCTTTAATCCTTTCGGGGTTTGCGGCGGGAAGATCGATTTTGTTTATTGCGACTATTATGGGCACGCCGGCAGCGCGGGCGTGATCGATTGCCTCAACCGTCTGAGGCATGACCGCATCGTCGGCGGCGATAACCAGGACCACTATGTCGGTGACATGAGCCCCCCGCGCCCTCATTGAGGAAAACGCCTGATGTCCGGGAGTATCCAGAAAGGTTATATTGCCGTTCGGCAGTTTCACTTCGTATGCCCCTATATGCTGTGTAATGCCTCCCGATTCGCCCGCGATTATGTTCGATTCCCTTATGAAATCAAGCAGGGAAGTTTTGCCGTGATCGACATGTCCCATGATGGTCACCACCGGGGAACGTGTTTCGAGCTCGGCTTCCACCTCCACCTCATCCTCTTCCTCGCCCACCAATTTGGATTCCTCTACGGTAAATCCGAATTCGAGAGCAAGGGTGCCGATGGTATCCAGATCGAGTCTTTGATTGATGGTGGCCATGGTTCCGAGTTCCATGCACTTGGCGACAAGAACGGCGGGCTTTACACCCATTAAATCGGCGAGTTCTGAAAGCGTCATATACTCGGTAACCTTTAATACTTTGCCGTCCTCCTCGACTCCGACTTCCTCTCCCAATCGGGTATCAGATCTTCTATACTTTTTCTTTTTGGCGACGTCGAGGCTGGACATGGTCTTTTTAAAAGTTGCCTTTACGGCTTTCAGATCAACCACGCGTTCTTTTTTCTTTCTGCGACGGTCTTTTTTCTTTTTGGCGGTCAGTCTGGTATCGAATTTTTTAATATCTTTTTTCCTGACCTTGCGTAATTCAGCCTGCATTTTGCGCTCGATGGCCTTTTTACGGGATAGCTCATCCTCTTCGATTATCTTGCGAGCTTTCGCCTTCTCCTTCTTTTTTTCGATTTCCTTTTTTACTTCTTCTTTCTCAGAGGCAAACTTCTTTTTAACCGCCAATAATATCTGTTCATCCGCGGTGGAGGAATGCGATTTTACGGTAAAGCCAAGCTCTTTGATTATATTCAACATTGCCTTGGAAGAAACATTATATTCTTTTGCGAGTTCATAAATTCTCTTTTTCGCCATAACTACCTGCCCGAAATCCACTTTATAATATCAAACTTTAAATCACCAGAAGCCCTTCCGACTTCATAACATTCTTAATTTCGGCGGCAAAACCGCAGTCGGTAATCCCCAGAACAGATACCTTTTCCCTGCCGAGAATCACGCCTATTTTCTCCGACGACCATCCGACAGTAAGAGTCCCGCATCCCGCCAATTTTCTTTTCAATCCCGAACCTGCGTCAACAGCCATGAGAATCAAGGGTTGATGAACTCCCGTACGCAGGGAAAGAACGGCTTTCTGCCCGATTTTCAACTTCCCGGCTTTCCTGCATAAATGCAGTAAGCCGATAAGTTTTTCCATTAATAATCCTCCATTCTCGGAGCAACTTCATCGTCCGGAGAAAACTCCATTTCTCCCGGCGAAGCGTCGCTTTCCTCGGCCATTAGCACGGCTCTCTCTTCGGCGGCCGTGGATATCGCCGCTTCACAGAGGGCTCTTAATTTCTGCGCGGTTTTTTCTCCGATACCCTCAATCTTCATTAGTTTCTCAATATTCGCCCCTACCACATCCTGCGCAGTTTCGAAGCCGGCCTGAATCAATTTCTGGATCATCCTGGGAGCGATATCGGTGACCGCTTCGATATCTATCCTCTCTTCCTCTTCAGATTTCTTCAGGGCTTCGTATTCGGTTTCCGACATAATATTTATTTTCCACCCCGTCAATTTGGCCGCCAGCCGTGCGTTCTGCCCCGCTTTGCCTATTGCCAGCGAAAGTTTGTCGTCAGCTACCGCGACCAGCATCTTGGAATCTTCCGGAAAAACATCGACGCTGGCGATTTTGGCGGGGGCCAGGGCCTTGGTGACGAATATCATCGGTTCGGAGGACCAGGGAACAATATCTATTCTCTCATTATTCAACTCCCTTACGATATTTTGAACCCTGACGCCTTTAACCCCCACGCACGCGCCGACCGCGTCGATTCTATCGTCGTTGGAGTATACCGCCACTTTTGAACGTTCACCCGCTTCTCTTGCTATGGCCTTTATGTCGATGATTTTCTCGGCGATTTCGGGCACCTCATGCTCGAAAAGTTTACGGAGAAAATCGTCCGACGCCCGCGATAGCGATATCTGCGGCCCGCGATTGGAATTCTGCACGTCCGTAATAATAGCCCTGATTCGATCACCCTGCCTGAATTTTTCCTTTTTAATCATCTCCCGCAGCGGGATAATAGCCTCCGCCCTGCCCAGGTTAACCAGAATGCCGGATTTTTCGACCTGTTGAACATTTCCCGTTATCAACTGGTTGACTTTATCCTTGAAATCGTTAAATATTTTCTCCCTTTCGGCTTCCCTTACTTTCTGGATCAGGATCTGCTTGGCGGTGGCGATGGCATTCCTGCCGAATTCCTCGAAAGGAAGAGGCACCTCGAGTTGCTGCCCTACCTCAACATCTTCGTAAAACTCTGATGCTTCCTCTACAGTCATCTGGAGACCGGGATCGTTGACTTTCTCGACAACCTCTTTAGTCATGTAAACGTTTATCTCGCCTTCGCTGCGATTGATCTCCACCCTGATATTATCCTCGACGCTGGGATACTTTTTCTTAACCGCCGAAATCAAGGCCGATTCCACGGTTTCAAGCACATAATCGAGGGCCAGGTTTTTCTCCGCGGCGATCTGCCCGAAAGCTTCTATTATATCGTAATTCATTTTTTCCTCCCTGTTAAAACCCACGCTAAATAATTATCTTGCCGCGAGGATTAGCCTTAACAGGAACCTTTACAATTTCGTCCTTGTTTTCGATTTCAATCATCTTCTCATCGATATTTTTCAAAATACCGGACACGGAATTCTTCTTCCCGCCATCGTAAAAAGTGATCTTTACCTGCTCCCCTATCCGTCTTCGGTAATCTTTTTCTGATAAAAGCGGCCTGTCCAAACCCAGGGACGATACCTCCAGCGTATATCTCCCCTCGATGGGATCATCACTATCGAGTTTCCCGGATACCGTCCTGCTGATGGCGGCGCAATCGTCAAGGGTTACCCCATCGGGCGAATACACGAAAAGCCGAAGGGTCAATCTGCCGCCAACGACAGGCGCCGAAACCTCCGCCAGTTCAAACCCCAGAGACTCCACAATTGTTCCGAGCCGCTTTTTTAACATTTCCAGATCCGGTCGCCTCACCGAAAAACTCCCGATCAATAGCCAAAAGAGTGGGTCACACCCACTCCCGAACCTCAAATAATACCCCTTTAACTTATTAAAAGCAAGCGTTTTTTAAAGATTTTCCCAGATCTCGGTGGCCCGGGATGCGGCCTTTTCGACCGGCGCTTTCTCAACCTCCATTGTGCGGCGTATTACTATTTCGACGGCGCCTTCCTTCAATCCCCGCTCGCCCACCGATATCCTGACCGGAATACCGACGAGGTCGGCGTCGTTGAATTTCACGCCGGGTCTTTCATTGCGGTCGTCGATAAGGACACTGAAACCGAGTTCTTTCAACTTTTCATATAAATCGAAGGAGATCCTCTTCTGCTCTTCGTCTTCAATATTAATGGGGATGATATGAAAATCATACGGCGCTATTGTCTTGGGCCAGATGATACCCTTTTTATCATGAAACGCCTCGATCGCGGCCTGGGCGGTACGGGTTATCCCTATGCCGTACGATCCCATGACAAACGGTTTTTCGTTTCCTTCGGCGTCGACATACATGGCGTCAAGCGCTTTAGAGTATTTGGTCCCCAGCATGAAGATATTGCCCACCTCTATGCCGGAATACGCACTCAACCTGCCCTGATTGCATCGGGGGCATATCTCCCCCGCCTCGGCTTTGCGGATTTCTGTTACTTCATCGATTGTAAAATCGTTGATATTAACGTTAATTATATGGGTATCGTCCTTGTTGGCGCCCACTACGAAATTCACCATCGATTTCACCTCGGGATCGGCGATAATTCTCACTCCCGAAAGGCCGATGGGTCCGGCGTAACCTACCAGGGCGCCGGTTACCTTCATCACGATATCGGGGGGCGACATCTCCAGCTCCAGGCAGCGGAGATGGTTTTTCAGTTTGATTTCGTTTATATCGCGATCACCGCGTATCAGCGCCGCCACCGTTTCGCCGTCGGACTGATAAAGTAAAGTTTTTATCAACCTTTCCGGGCCGACCTTTAGAAAAGAAGTTACTTCCTCAACCGTCTTCATGTTTGGAGTATGAACCAGGGCCTTCTCCTTTTTGGATTCCTTCGAGGGCTCATCCGACATCACCAGCGATGTAGCCCTTTCGATATTGGCGGCGTAATCGCACCTCTCACAGGCGAGTATCACCTCTTCCCCGCCGGCCGTATCGACCAAGACCATGAACTCATGCGCACCGGTTCCGCCCATGGCGCCGACGTCCGATTCGACCATTTTTATTTTGAATCCGCAGCGGGTAAAGATCTTGTAATATGCCTCAGCCATTTTATTATAGGCCACTTTTAGTCCGGCTTCATCAACATCGAAGGTGTAAGCGTCCTTCATGATAAACTCGCGGCCTCTCATAAGCCCGAACCGGGGACGTATTTCATCCCGGAATTTGACCTGTATCTGGTACATATTCATTGGCACCTGACGATAGCTTTTCAGCTCTCCGCGAACCATGGTGGTTATGGCCTCTTCGTGGGTTGCGCCCAGCACCAGGTCCCTGTTGTGCCGGTCCTTCATCCGCATCTGCTCTTTACCCAGAACCTCCCAGCGGCCCGATTTCTGCCATATCTCCGCTGGATGAAGCACCGGCATAGTAACCTCGATAGCCCCGGAAGCGTCCATCTCTTCCCTGACAATTTCAACAATCTTTTGAAGAACTTTCTGCATCAGCGGCAGATAGGTATAAACGCCGGCCGTAAGCTGGCGAACCAGCCCGGCTCTTAAGAGCAGTTTATGCGAGTCTATAACGGCGTCGGCGGGGTCTTCCCGCAAGGTCGGTATATAAGTCTTAGTCCAGCGCATCTTTACCTATTTTCGTCTAAATTTTCCGAAGTTTAAACTGTTTATTCAGTTACAGTCCACAACAAAAATCAAAAAAACATGAGTTGCATTATAAAGGTATGAGAATAATTCCGCAAGATAAGATTATCGATACAGGAATATTCAAATTAATATTTTGATTCGTGTTCCGGCCCTAATCTTCGTCCGAAAACCGCTTTGAGTAATACTTTATACCTTTACCGTAAGTATATCCCGCTTTTGAGAATGCGGATTCTGATGGTTTATTGTCACCTTCGATAAGGGCGGCTATTACCTTCAGGCCTAAATCATATAGATATTTCTCGCATTCTTCGATCAGGATGCCGGCCAGACCTTTTCCCCGGTAATCGGGATCGACCGCCAGCCGATTTATCCAGCCTTTGCGGCCGTCGGAGCTGCCCAGTATGGAACCGATCATCTTATCGCCGTCGAACATGCCCAAAAATATGGTTTCCTCACGTTTCATCTCGGATCTTATGGCCTCCCGGCTGTCCCGGCCTCCGGGGCGGTGCTCCAGATCGGATCTTACCCACAGGGCAATCAGATCGTAGTAATCATCGACTTTAAGTTTACGGATTTGGTATTGCATTGTCTGAGGGATTTTTATTATTGAAATGGATTTATCATTTGCCCCAGAGCGCCCGCTCTTTTTTGCCGTAGGCCAGAAGCGCCAGCTCCACGACATCATCGACGCTGAGACTATCGGTGCTGATCACCAGATCATATAATGTGAGATCGTTTATATCGACGCCAAACGATTTTTTGAAATAGGCGGCTTTTCTTTTATCGCTTTCCTCTATCTGCTTGAAAGCCTTCTCGTATGAGATTCCTAACCGTTCAGCTATGGTATTAGCCCGCCTTTTCATCGAGGCCGTGACACGGAGATGGAACCCTTTATCCTGCCCCACTATAACGTTGGCCCCACGTCCGACTATAACCGCCTCGCCGTATTTCAAAATGGATCCGATAGTTTTAGTAAGCGACTTCAGGTAATCCGATTTATCGACGATACGGCCGGTGATCATGCCGTAAAACCACGATTCCAGTTCGGAGCGGGTGTCCTCGTCGAAAAGCTCCACCATTTTGTTCTGGATACCTATATCGTTGATGATGGCATCGAGGATTTCCCGGTCGAGCAACTGGAAACCGGTCAGCTCCGAAAGTTTTCGCGCCACCTCCTCCCCGTGCGCCCCATACCCGCGCGATACGGTGATTATGGGACGAAGCCGCGGTTTCTCCTTTGGTTTTTCTTTGAGCATCTGCTGCTGGAGCTCCCAGCGCTTCAACTGCCGTTCTATGATCGCTTCAATGGACGCCATACCATCTCCCTTTCCCTGCAGGCAGGGTACGTAAACGGGGCATGGATTGTCAATTGAAAATTGGATGTGTAGGTTTATTGAATCCAACCCACAGCAAGCTTTGGGGCGCCGGGAAAACCCAAGAGGTTTTTCATATGGGAGGACGGACATTCCTGTCTGTCCTTTAATGCCGTAATCCAAATTTCGGCCAGACAAGAATGTCTGGCCTACCGGGTATTGAGCAGGTGGTCCGTGGCGGCATGCTTTACCGGCAGTTTTTACCTGGTTCCCAAACGCCGCTTGGGAAACAGAATGAGGAACATATTGCCGGCCTAAAAAAATACCCCCGGGCCGACTCGAACGGCCGCACACGGCTCCGGAGGCCGACGCTCTATCCTCTGAGCTACGGGGGCGGATGCTTTACGCGCTGATGCATGTCATAATTTATTATGACCGCAACTCGGTTTCGCAGCGGTCACAACAAGCTGCGGCACGCGTGAAAGTTGCTTTTCGATAAAAAGATAAGAGCGCTTTTTAATATTGGCAAGATAATAGTGTTTTATATTTTCCCCTTGAACTATTTTCCCAAAACCCCTAATATCATGGCACGGCTCGGTGTTCTCGTCTTGGGAGAAGCAAAGGCGATAGGAGACATGTAATTTTTCCTGGCCGCCGAAAAGTGAAAGGAGTTGGTTATGCCCCGATTTGCGGTACTGGCCAGAGGGACAATCGAGACCAAGAAAAATTTAAAAGAGGCCAAAAAAAGCTTTGAGAAGCTCGGCGGGATGTTCATGGCAAAGGACTCAAAAATCCTCAATGCTTACGCCGTTATGGGCCAATACGACCTGCTTTTCATAACCGAGGCCCCGGATCTACATACCGCTTTTGAGCTTACCACCATGATCGGCACGCTGGGGGCGCTGGAATGCGAGACCTACCCCATCATGCCGCTCGAGGAGCTCTACGAGTTTATTTAGCGGGTCTTTGTTTTAGTCATCCAGCCGCAACCCAATCCGCTCCAGGCGGATACGGCTGTTTTCGGAATCTAATGAAAAGTACATAGTCCTGATGAGCTTATGCTTAATTTAATAAAAAATCCCCGGAGGTTTAGCCTCCGGGGATCAGGCATCAGGATTCAGTTCGCCAAATTGCTCAGGAGACGAATTTTTTAAAGCGCTCGTTAATGCGCGCCCAATGCAGGCTATTAAGGAAGTTATCGATGTAAGTAGCGCGGCCGGGACCGTCTTTATGGTAGTAAGCGTGCTCGAAGACGTCGCAGGAGATGAGCGGTATCCCGCCCCACATGGCGCCGTGATGATGGTGATCGACCAGGACGTTGATCAACCGTTCGCTGTAAAGCTTATCGAAAACCAGTACTCCCCAGCCGGATAATTTGGCCGCGAACGCGGTGGCCTTGAAATCCTCTTTCCATTTCTCGAAACTGCCGAACTCTTTCTCGATGGCGGCCAGCACCTCGGGCCCCTTTTTGGGGTCGCCGTCGCCGCCGAGAACCTCCCAGTAGATGTCATGAAGAAGCGCGCCGGCATGGTTCCAGTTGCGCTGACGTTTGAGCTCGCCGATTTCGGAGTAATTGCCGTTGGCGTCCGCCGGATCGGCCTTTTCCAGACCCTTCTCGATGGTATTCAACGCCGCCACGTAGCCCTTGTGGTGCTTGTTGTAATGCCAGTCGGTGGTCTCCGGCGAGACCACGTTTTTCAACAATTTCTTCGCTTCATCGTCCGAGTAGGGACGTTTATTGAATTTCCATTCGTAAGCCATTTCCCCGATCCTCTCTATTTCCAAAACTCATTTTGAAAACGATATTCAATTATAACGATAGCAATAACGGCCTGTCCCGGAAAATAGTTCCCCAAGAATATATTTATGATAGAGGATCTTCGGTTCTATTCCGAATCGTACCGCACCAGAGAGTGAATATTTTTGCCCTGTAGTTTGTCCCGGCCCTTAAGAAAAGTTAATTCAATAATAATCGCTATTTCCTCGATTATCCCGCCAAGCCTTTCAACCAGCTTCACCGTCGCGCCGATGGTTCCCCCGGTGGCCAACAAATCGTCCAGGATCAGGATCCTCTGCCCCTTATTAATAGCATCGGAGTGGATCTGCAAAGCCGCTTTACCGTACTCCAGCTCGTAGGATTCTTCGACTGTTTTCCAGGGGAGCTTGCCCGGTTTTCTGGCAGGAATAAAACCGATATTCAGACGATCCGCTAGAGCCCCGCCGAAAATAAAACCGCGCGACTCTATGCCCACAATGAGATCGGGCTTGTTGTCTTTATATCTATCATGCAGATGATCTATAGTAAATTTAAAAGCCTCGGGATCGCTTATAAGAGTGGTGATATCTCGAAATATAACGCCTTTTATGGGAAAATCGGGAATGTTTCTTATTCTACCCTTAAGGTCTTCAAGTTTCATAGCTGTATATTGAAGCCCTTGTAATCGCCCGCATACTCCAGCCATTCGATATTAATGCCGGTTATATGCGCCGATGACGGACCCACCTTAACCTCATCCACGAAGCCGTGAACCGCCGAACTGTCGCCCTCCGCCAGGGTCTCTACCGAACCATCGTCCATATTGCGCACAAATCCCTTAACCCGGTAATCGTCAGCCACACGTTTTACGTACCATCTAAAACCGACACCCTGCACCAGTCCGCTCACAACTATGCGTACGGCCTTATTTTCGCCCGACATTGGCTTTGAATCCCCGTTGGGTGCTGAGTAATAGTCCGTCATAGAACCCGATAATATACTAATTTATTTTACACTATGCAATAGTTCTTGAAAAAAATAGTTAGAAATATCGATTATTTATATCTGCAGATTCCGGCTCGCCTCCAGCGCCTTCTTAACCGCCTCCTCCGGGGAATCGCATTTTATCACACCCTCGATATCCCAGGTGCCGAGGCCGAAAACCGGCTTGCCGGACTGGATGGCGAAGGCGATTTCCGAAAGAGTACCGTAACGCCCGGATATCGCGATGAGTGCCCGAGCGGTGTTGATGATGACCAGGTTGCGGCCATGCCCCAACCCGGTGGCGACAGGGATATCGACGTATGGATTGGCATCCTCGATGGATCGCCCCTTGAGTATACCAATAGTCGTGCCTCCGGCCTCCCTGGCGCCTTTACAAGCCGCCTCCATGACCCCGGAGAGCCCGCCGCAGACCAGGAGCGCGCCGGCCTCGGCGATCAGCTTGCCGACTTCGTACGCTGTCTTGCGCACCTTCTCATTCCCCGCCGACCCCCCGATTACGCCGATTATGATTTTGTTCATAGGGATGATTTAGGATGCGGGGAAGGGTTTGTCAAGGGGGTGCGTTTTATAGAAGATCCCGTTCTTCAGGAATTTTGATTTTATACCCTTCAAAGACCGGGGCAATTTTAAATTCATATCTTTCAAACACATGAAGAAGGGCTTTACTTTCTAAATACTCCCTTTGTTTGGACTCATCGCCGATTTCTTTTAGCCATGGAGGGGGTTTTTTTATTATTGCATCTACCAAATCAGGATTATCTGAATACACTCGAACATTAAAATAGAAGATATCTTCCCTTGTATTTTCTTCATCATTCTCTTTTGAGGGATTATACTGTATGAGTTCTCCTAATTTGGCGGAATTTAATACTACAATATTCTTCCCGAGGCCTCTAAAATAAAAACCAAAAACGGGGATATTATAGCTTCCAAATTTATAAATCCCTTCAAAGCCCGAAATATCAATTTTACTCGGAATTTCGGTATGCCATTTTGGAATATAACCGGCGTATTTTTCTTTAAACCTATAATCCGAAAAGTTGATTAGAAGAATATAGGATTTATGAATATCTGAAATTTCTGATAAAATTCTATCTAATCCGCCATAATCTGAAACCACGGTACATCTTTCAAATATATCAACAAATGTACGGAAGTCCTTGCCAGATGCCATATTTCTGCCAAATTCGCTACCAAAGCCAGCGTAATTTATATGCCAGTCCTCGAAAAATGCAGCTTTATCAATTATATTATTTAGGCCTTTTCTTTCGATATTCTTAGGATAATCGCTTTCGTTAGATTTATCTTTAAAATTTTTAAAGTGGCTTAGAATTTCTATAAAAGATTCATTTTCCCTGCTCTTATACTCCTCTAAAAATTCTCTTTTGAATTCCTCTATTCTTTTTCCGCTTATCTTTGTAATTTTCTCTTTGTCTCCCAATTGCTTTTCAGCCTGCCCCTTAATTTTATTTAGAAAATCAGGAATTGTTTTAGTTAAAGTTCGTTGAATTTCTTCTTCTTTAAAACCTAGCTCAAGTATTATATTCTTTTTTTCAATGAGACCATTGTTTACGTCAATTAGCTTTGGTACGGAATTTATAATATCAGAAAGAATATGCGATTTAAAATCCTGCAAAATATAAGATCCTAAATGAGATCTAACATTATTATTAGACGAATACGACAATACGGAATACCTTAATAAAAACAGAATAAAGAACTCGTCAAAATAGATTCTTATGCCATGTCTATCGTCACGAAAAAGTCGTAATTTTTCCTCAAAATCTGTATTAAAATAGTATTCTATTAATTGTCCTATAGTGTCCGGTAAAATAGCTGGCCCAAGCCATGTAGTATCGGAATCCGGAGGCTGTTTATATTCCCATAAATATTTAATATAATCAATTCTTTTTTTATACCAGCAAAATGCGCCCATAATAAATATAATATTCTTTAGGTTTTTTGTTTTATAAAGATGTTCAAAATAGTCGGACAGTCTATCTAAAATTAAATTTAACTCTTTATAATCTTCCACTGATAATTCTCCTTTAATACTTTCGATAAAATTTGATTTGCTTTCCTTCCAGATCGTTAAATCATTTAAAGAATCTATTAGCTGGCCGCGTTCCTGTAAATTACTTATAGTCGATTTATGTTTTTTATATAAATTATTGTCCTTATCCATAATAAAAGGTTCAAGAGAATAAATTGAATCTTCAAAATGGGTTATTCGATAATACCTTATTGCTCACGGTAATGCATCACAGTTCATACCCACTGCATACCCTAATTGAAGCTAAAAACAAGACGAAAAACGGTGGAATAATTATTGTAATAGAATCAGTTTACGGAATCGATGAAAATTCGGATTTCGGAAGACTTGGGCATGAGAACCAGAGACTTTCAGGTT
>CP070742.1:2591199-2605438 GCA_020348065.1 Candidatus Zixiibacteriota bacterium | reverse complement strand
CGTCGGGCGGGCATGCCGATAAGTTCAACAAGGCCATCATTTTTCAGCGTGTGGCCGAGTTGAGGGGTATGCATAACCGTTAATTTTTACCGTCGTTATTATGAAAGTCCTAATCGTCGAAAACGATCCGAAGTCATCTCTTGAACTCAACGGAATTCTGGTGAAAAACGGATTTGAAGTGGAGCAGGCCGCATCAGTAAAAAACGCCATTAATACTCTTCAAACCGATCTTTCAGTCAGGCTAATAATAAGCGATATAGATATGCCCGAATCCACCGGTTTCGATCTCTTAAAATACCTCCATAATAACAGAGTGCACGGCAAAATACCGATTCTGATGTGCAGCGATACGGGCGATAAGGAATCGGTTTTAAAAAGCATGAAAATGGGCGCCAGAGATTTTATTATCAAACCTGTCAATCCCGATATACTGATGGAGAAAATCGGCAAAATTCTCCGCCCCAAAAGCGCTCCACGCATAATGGTTGTCGATGACGATGAATTGATTCTTGAAATTCTCGAAAAAATTATAAAACGCGATGGATATGAAGTAATATCCGTTACCTCAGCCAGCGACGCTCTGCAGGCATTGGAAACGGAGAAAGTAGACGTTATTATTTCCGATATCGTCATGCCCGAAATGGATGGTATGGAACTTCTGGAAAAAGTTAAAACGAAGTTTCCGAAAATCCAGATGCTGATGATTACCGGACACTCCGGAAAATACGGTAAAGAATCGGTTCTGGACGCCGGAGCCGATGGTTTCGTAAGCAAGCCCTTTAAAAATATCGAAATCATGAGAACCCTTCAAAGGTTGACTCATAATTCAAATTAGTCCTATGAAAATTTTAATCGCCGAAGATGATTCCGTTTCAAGAAAACTCCTTAATGCCCATCTGACAAAATGGGGTTATGAGATCATTGTCGCCTGTGATGGCCGGGAAGCCTGGAATATCCTGAAACAGGCCGACTCCCCCGGATTGGCGATACTCGATTGGATGATGCCGGAAATCGACGGTATCGAGCTCTGCAAAAAAATCAGAAGCCTGCAAAAGGAAACATATACCTATATAATTCTATTAACCGCAAAAAAGCAAAAAGAAGACATTATAACCGGTCTGGATTTCGGCGCCGATGATTACATTACAAAGCCTTTCGATCCCAACGAACTCAATTCGAGGGTGAAGAGCGGCATAAGAATCCTGGATCTCGAGCACGAACTGGCGGAAAAAATCAGGGAATTAAAAGACGCCCTTGACCATGTAAAACGGTTGCAGGGACTTTTACCGATCTGCATGTACTGCAAGAAAATCAGGGATGATACGGATACCTGGAAAAATATCGAGAACTATATCGAAGAGCATTCCGATGCGATGTTTACGCATAGCATCTGCCGGGAATGCAGACAGGAGCATTATCCCGATCTCATGGCAAAAACCTCGAAATCCTGATATGGATCATCCACATTGAACACCGTATGCCTAAATACGGTCAACTATATTTAAATCTTGCTATTCCTGAACCATAATTTATATTTTCATGTTTTCGGGAGTTATGCCGATTGGTAGGAAAAAGGCTAAAAACGGAGATTTAAAATTATGATGCAGACAATGAGAAGTTCGGCGAAGATTGTATTTCTCCTGGTTCTCGTCGCTTTTGCCGGATTTATGATTTTGCAGGGATTATTATCTATATTTTCCGATCCCAACCAAGGCCGGGGAATCCCTTCCCAGGGAGTCATTGGGATCGTAAACGGACATGAAATTACCGTTAGAGCGTTTGAAAACCTCTACCGACCGAGAGCCCAGGCTCTTTTTCAGGAGGAGGAAGAGCCCTCTGAAGAGGAACTTGCCAAGATTCGAGACGAGATCTGGAGCCAGCTCACAACCGTAACCAACCTGAATATCGAAGCCTCCAGGCACGGTATCGAGATTACGGACGCCGAGGTAGCCGAATATATGAGATTAACGCCGCCCCAGGACCTCATGACAATCCCGGAATTCCTGACCGATGAAAAATTCGATCTGGCCAAATATCAGTCCTGGTTGCGCCAGGTCGCTACCTCAAATAATCCGGAACTTGTTAGCTTTTTACAGAATTTCGAAAGCCAGATCCGACAACAAGTCCTGCTGTCAAGATTGCAGAACCTGGTCGCCTCAATGGCCAGAATTACGCCGGTGTCGGCTAAAGAAGATTTTATTATGAAAAACGAAAAGGTAAAAGTCAGACATATATTAATATCTCAAAATGAATTCTCATCGGAAGAAATCGAAGTGCCCGACAGCGAGGTTCTTGCCAGATACGAGGCCGAAAGAGAATCCTATAGAAAGCCGCGACAGGCGGTAGCGAGCTATGTCACATTTCCCAGGGCGCCCGGCGATAATGATTATAATGAGGTCAAAAATTTTGTCGACTCTCTTTACAACAGAGCCGTCGCCGGGGATGATTTCGCCGAACTCGCAAAAGAGCATTCCGATGATCCCGGATCGGGAAAAAACGGAGGCGATCTGGGATGGTTCGGCGAGGGCCGAATGGTCGAACCGTTCTGGGAAGCCGTCAGGGCCCTCCAAAAGATAGGTGATATATCCAGGCCCATAAAAACTCAATATGGCTGGCACATAATTAAACTCACCGGCAAGAGGGAGGTAAAGAATCTCAAAGAAACAGCCGGTAAAGAAGAAATGGAAACCGAATATCAGGCCAGCCATATTCTCGTAAAGGTTGAAATATCCGGTACCACTCTGGCGCAGCTTCAAACCAAGGCCGAAAATTTCATAAAGAACGCCCGGGAAATCGGGTTCGAGGAATCGGCCGGGGATTTCGGTGTCGCCATTTCACAAACCGAGCCTTTTTCCGAGGGCGGATTCATTCCCGGATTGGGTCCTGTTCAGGAGCTCTCCGACTTTGCATTCTATTCCGATCCCGGCGATATTTCCGAGGTTGTCTCCAACAGAAATGCCTTCATCGTTGCCAAGCTTGACCGAATTGTCCCCGAAAGCTATACTCCGCTCGAGGAAATCAGAGAGAGAATAATCCAGACTCTCGAACGCGAAAAACGCGATAACCTCGCATATGAAAGTGCCGTTACGCTTGCGGATGAAATTGAATCGGGTAAAACGCTCGATGATATCGCGGGAGCAACGGGACGAGTCGTAATGGAGCCCGATTATTTCGCCAGACATGAATTCGTACAGAACGTCGGCTCTGACGCGGCGTACATAGGCGCGGCATTCCGGCTCTCTCCGGAGAATCGTTACTCCGGCCCGGTAAAATCAACAGGCGGCGCTTATATCCTGGAATTGGTGGATTTTCAGCCCGCCGACACCACTCAGTTTTTGGCCCACGCCGATTCACTTACTCAGGAACTGCGCGTATCTAAAAGACAGGAAGCCTGGAGTAGATGGGTTAATAATCTTATGAAGGAATCCGAAATAGAGGACTACCGTTCCTATTACTATGGGAGTTAACCGCCTCAAGCACATATCCATTTCGATCTTATTTCTTATTATCGTCGGAGGTGCGGCCATTCTGTTTACGCGTTCCACCGACACAAAAGGCCTTTCCGCCGAAGATTACAAATTTACCGATGTATTTGTTGAAATGGCGCTGGCCCGCGAGATGGCCGGTAATGACCTTGATTCCCTGAACGTCTTATATACGAATATATTCGAGCAAAATAATATAGATTCTCTATGGCTTCTCGGTTATATCTCGAACATATCGCTTGACGTGGAAAAACATAAACTGATCTGGGATGTGATTATTGAAAAACTGGATTCCCTGAAAAGAAATCCTGATGCCGACTCCTCTTAAAGATCCTGCTCCAGAACGTACGCCGATTCAATATGCGTAACCTCAGGGCCTTTATCGGGCTTCATTAAAATACTTATAACGTCAAACCTCAAATTTTCCGGAATCGTCTTCAGTTCCATTAAGTATTCCGACGCCGCTTCGGCTATTTTTTTCTGTTTGGTTTTGTTTACTCTCAGCCCGGGCGGACCGAGAACTTCGGCACGGGATGACTTGACCTCAATGAACGCCAGAACGTTATCCTTGCTGGCCACGATATCGATTTCGAACCGGCTCCTGCGCCAGTTCGAAGCCTCGATTTTATAACCTTTCGCTATCAGGTAATTCCGGGCGATCTCCTCGCCTCTACGCCCGAATTTCTTTCCGGTTATTTTTATCCCTCCTCAAAAATAGTGATACCGCGCCCACAACGACGTTGGCTACAATAAGCCTGGCCGTCAAAACTATGGTCCCGTTCGCCCCCAGCGAGGCGAATATCAAAGTATCTTCAAAAACCGCGTGACAAAGGCCCAGATAAAGCGCGACCAAAAATTTCTGATTCCCTTTTATTCTGCCGGAATCCGATTCCCCGATTAATACTCCCCCACCGTAAGAAAGCCCGAAAATGATCCCGGCCAGTAAAGGATAAATAGATTCCTCATAGAAGCCCATGATTCTTGCCGGAACCTTCAGCGGCCTGGTAATTTTATCGATCAAATCGAATTCCCTGAAAATCTCCAGTAGAACCATTAACGGAACGACGATGCAAAACATTTTCACCAGAAGCGAAATAAGTCCCCAGAATGTATCAATTGCATAATTCATGGTATTTACGGCAATATTAAATGCAATGCAAATCCCGAAAAAAGCCCGAACAAAACTCTTAAGGGCATCACTATATACGGCCGCGCTTTCATCTTGCCGACTATAGCGGTTTCCATTATCTGAGAATGTGAAAATCCGAGAATTAATGCAAGAATGGTCAGCTGTCTTGCAGTCATATCAAGACCGGCTACGATGGCAGCGGCGGCGTAAAGGTTAACAAAGGTGCCGGTTACAAGCGCGATGGCCGAACTGCCCGGCAGCCCCGCATATTTCATCAGGGGTTCGAATAGACCGCTTACATAATCAAGGACGGGCGTGAGTTTTAAAATAGCCGTCGCGATATAAACGGGGATCATTATGGCGCTAAGTTGCAGAAAAACATTAACGCCCCGCTTGAATCCGAGACCTGAGGAGTCTATAAACCTTCTTCGAAGCACAGGCTCCATCAATGAATTATATTTTAAGATGATTTCCCGGCCGCGAATTTGTCGAAATCATCCCAGAATCCCGGGTATTCATATTCCACGCATTCGGCGTTCTTTATAATCGTTGTCCCCTCGGCCAGCAGACCGGCTACGGCAAACGACATGGCTATGGTCGGATCATCATAGCTGTCCAGTTCCGCTCCCTTAAGACCCCCGCCCCCGTCAATTGCCAGGCCGTCGTCGAGCTCGCCGACCTTCATTCCCATTTTCCTGAGATTGGTGGCTATAGATTTTATGCGGTCGACCTTTTGCTGACGTAATTCAAAGGCATCCCTGATAACAGATGTCCCCTGGGCGTTGGCGGCTACGATGGACATTACCGGAAGCTCATTGATAATACTCGGTATTAACTCCCCTACCATCCGCCGGCCCTTAATCTCCATGGATTTAATCTGTATGGTTCCGTAAGGCTCGAATCCCATCCCGCCCTTTTGCTCGACCGTTAAGGGTACTTTCATCTTTTTCAAAACTTCAACGAAACCGAGACGACGGGCGTTGAGACTTACGTCTCTTACCTCGACAAAAGAATCTTTTAAAAGGAGACCCGCCACCAGGAAATAGGAAGCGGATGAAATATCCCCGGGAATCGTTATAGGTTTCGGATAGAGCTTCTGCCCTCCCCTTATGGCTATCATATCCCCCTTGATGTCGGGAGATACTATGCCCGACTCTTTCTTAAATCTTTTTATAAGGGGATCTTCATTTGAAGGCTGAGGTTCAACCCTGGATTTTTTCATCTTAACGCCGAAATAAGCAAGGAGTCTTTCAAAATGATCTCGGCTCGGTATCCTTTCAATGATCTCGGTTTTGCCCTCGGCCAGAAGACCGGTCATCAAAAGCATCGCCTTAACCTGGGCTGTGGAAACGGGCATCGCGTAACGAATTCCTTTAAGCTTCCCGCCTTTTATGGTTAAAGGAAGTCTATAATTGTTCGATTCGATCTTCGCCCCCATCAACTCCAGGGGTTCTATTACCCTTCTCATGGGAAGGTTGGCTATGGTACCGCATCCGATTACTTTCGTTTCAAAATTCAGCGCTGACAAAACTCCGCATATCATGCGGGCGGTCGGAATGGAACCGCAGACATCGAGAGGATTATCAGGTTGCTTCAAGCCCTCAAGACCTTTTCCTCGTACAACCAGGACGTCTTCGTTTTTTTCCATTTCCAGGCCGAGCTGTTTCAAACAGTTCAGGGTGGTCTCGCATTCTTTGCCGGTTGCGAAGTTTTTTATTTCGACTGGCCTATCGCACAACGCCGAGAGCAACGCCGCCCGTTGAGAAATAGCATTGTCGCCGGGAAGCTTGATCGATGCTTTTACGCTTTTAATCGGATTTACTATTTTGTCCATGTCTATAAAGTTAATTAACGCTCGTTTGCTTTAAAATAAACCAATATTCTCGCTTAAAATCACATCATCTCCGGTGCTGAAATACCCAGAAGTTTTAAACCCGAATGCAAAATAATCCTTGTGCAGTTTGCCAGCGCTAACCTCGAATCAGCCAAATCATTATTCGATGAAAGAATTCGGTCATCCGAAGACCGATATTTCTGGTAATATGTATTAAAAATACCGCAAATCTCAAGTAAAAAATTCGAAATATAGAAAGAATCGAACTCTTCAGCAGCTTTTTTTATTACATCGGGATACAGACTGAGCATTTTGGCCAGACTATATTCCTCCGGGAGTAAAAGTAGATCCGTATTATATTCTTTTTTGAGTTCTTTACCGTATTTTCTAATTACACTGCATAACCTGGCGTGCGAATATTGAATATAGGGACCGGAGTTTCCCCTGAAATCCAGCATCCTTTCCCAATCAAAAGCGATATCGGTGTCTCGTCGACAGGAAAGATCGGCGAATATCACGGCGCCGATGCCCACCGCGTTTGCCACACTATCCGGATCAGGCAGATCCGGACTGTTATCCTCTACTATCTTTCTGGCTTTTTCTATCGTTCTGGTTAAGACATCCTCCAGAAACACAATATTGCCGCGGCGCGTAGACATCATCTCCTCGCCCAGCTTGACCCATCCAAAACTCACATGATAACAATCGTCGGCCCAGACGTTGCCCATGAGCTTCAGCGCTTTAAACAATTGTCGAAAATAGAGCGATTGGGCTACGCCCACAACATAAACCATCTTATCGAAATTATATTCTTTTTTCCGATATACGGCCGCCGCCAGATCCCGGGTCGCGTACAGCGATGTGTCGTCGCTTTTTCTTATCAGAATCGAAGGCAATTCATATTTTTCCAGATCGATTATGGTCGCATCCCGGCTTTCCTTTAGAAGATTCCGCTCCTTAAGATTTCTCTCGATTCCCGCAATCTTATCTATATAAAACGATTCGCCTGTATCGGAATCAAAATCCACTCCTAGCATCTCATATATCTTCTGGAATTCCTTCCTGCTGAGATCCGAAAACTTTCTCCATAATTCTATATTTTCGAAATTTCCTTCCTCCAGCTTTTTGAATTCCCGGCGAGTGAGTTCTACAAGCTCCTTATCCTTTTCCTCTTCCTGGTGTATTTGTACGTATAACTCATACAAATGTTTGATAGGATCATCGTTGAGTTTCGTCTCGTCACCCCAGGTCTTATAAGCATAGATTAGTTTCCCGAATTGAGTGCCCCAGTCGCCGAGATGATTTATGCTTACAACGTTATATCCGAGATGCTCGTAAATATTCTTTAAGGAGGCTCCTATAACGGTGGAACGAAGGTGCCCTATTCCGAAAGGTTTCGCTATATTGGGCGACGAATACTCTATAATAACGGTTTTTCCCGATCCCTCGTCACTCTTGCCGTAATCATACCCCTCGTCTGAAATCTGGTCGATAACCGTCGAGATCAAATGGCGTTTATTAACGAAAAAATTAACGTAAGGGCCGGCGGCCTCCGTTCTTTCGATCATATCATCCTTTTCGATTTTATCCTTTAATTCACCGGCGATGATATTGGGCGATTTACGCATGCCTTTTGAAAGCGTGAAACATGGAAAAGCGAGATCACCCATAGCTTCGGAGGGCGGAAATTCCAGAAGAGATTTTATCCGGTCTTTATCATCGCCGATTATCCCGGCGATTTTTGCAGCTATATGGTTTTTATATATCTTCAAAATCTATATAACCCCGAACAGACGATCTCGGACGAGCCTTCCTGGTAAACCGTGTTTTCCGATATATCCCATTTCGATTTCAATACGCCGCCCGGCATATAAACCGAGACATAGCCTTTTGTATATCCGAGCAAACCGGAAATTACAGTGGCCGCCGCCGCGCCCGAACCGCACGATTGCGTCGCACCGACACCGCGTTCCCACGGCATGACAGTCAACTTCCTTTTAGAATCTACTCTTGTAAACATTACATTTATTCTATTCTTAAAAAGAGGGCTGTTTTCAACAATCGACCCCTCTTTTTGCCAGTCAAAATCAAAATTGTCAACAAATATTACCGCCTGGGGATTGGGCATGGCGACACAATAAGAGAACCATATTTCTCTGCCGCCCCTTATCTCGATCCCCAGACAATTCTTCGCCTTTTTCGAGTAACCTATAACCGCGCTATCAAACCAGGGGTTCCCGGTCCTTAAACGCGCCGTCTGCCTCGATTCTGACGATCTTATTATCTTGACATCATATTCCTTATATGACGTTAGAATAATAAATGATCTCGACCTGCTTTTATATGTTTCGCGGAGATAAAGCGAGGCGCCCCTCACCCCGTTGGCGCAAAACTCCATGGACGAGCCGTCGCTGTTGAACATCTCCACAAAGGCCGCATTTGAAGAAACGTTTTCTACGATAAAAATGCCGTCCGATCCAACCCCTTTATGACATTCACATATTTTTTTTGCCAAAAACGATTTTGAAACTCTACGTCGGGACAGCGATTTTTTATCTATATAGATAAAGTCATTCCCGACGTTCTGGATTTTTATAAACGGTATGAGCATTAACTGATCATTCAGGCTATTTAGCTTCCCCGAATACCTTTGCCAGCCGTCTTACACCCTCTTTAATATTTTCCTCGGTGGCATTGCAGAAATTAATCCGCAATGTCGTATCGTCGGGCTTCTCGCTGAAGAAATACATCCCCGGTACATAAGCCACCTTATTCTCCAGCGCGGTCATTATAAGATCATTGGCCGATTTTCCATCGGGCAGCTTTACCCACAGGAACAGACCGCCCTCCGGTTCGGTCCAGGTGGTGCCGTCATCGAAATTCGCTTTTAAAGCCTCGATCATCGTATCCCGGCGTCTGCTGTAAGCCGCTTTAATCCTCTCGATATGCCTATCCAGACCGCCGCCTCTTGAAAACTCGTAAATAACGTATTGAGTAAAGGTATTGGTATGAAGATCGGCTGCCTGTTTCATCCTTTCGCAGAGAGCGGCTATCTCCGGGTCGGCCGCTATCCAGCCTATTCTCAATCCCGGAGAAATAAGTTTTGAAAATGTGCCGAGTTGAATCACGTGTTGCCCGCCCAATGCCTTCAATGATTTCGGTTTTTCCCCGGTAAATCGAAGTTCGCTGTAAGGATTATCGTCCACGACCGGAACATCATACTTGCGGGCCAGTCCGACCAACGCCTTACGACGCTCATTTGACCAGGAGTACCCCGCGGGATTCTGGAAATCCGGCACGACATAAACGAATGCCGGCTTATGCTGCTTGATTTTCTTCTCCAGATCATCGGGCAACATCCCGTCACTGTCCGTACTGACCGATACGAATCGGGCCTGATAAAAGGTAAAGGCCTGAATCGCTCCCAGGTATGTCGGCTCCTCGGTTAGAACCACCGAACCGGGCTCGATAAATACTCTTCCGATCATATCCAGTGCTTGCTGCGCGCCGCTGGTTACCTGGATTTCGTCGGGAGTACATTGATAATCATCCGTGGATGATCTTTCGGCGAGAAGTTCACGCATCTCTTGAACTCCACTCGATAACGAATATTGCAAGGATAAACGGCCATGTTTATCGAGAACGCGGGTGCAGACCTCCTTGAGTTCGTCAACCGGGAAAAGCTCAGGGGCGGGAAGTCCTCCGGCGAAATTGATAACCCCGGGCTGAGACGAACCCTTGAGCATGGTTCTGATAAACGACGGTTTCAGATTCCTGGCGCTTGGAGAAAACTTCCAGCGCTCAACCAATTTATCTGACTTCTCCAAAATATCTTTATCACCCATTACATCCCTACCTTACCAAAAATTCATGTTAAGGCTATAAGCAATAAAGAAATAAATGAAGTCCAAGTCAAGGATAATCGAATCTGTTCAGTCGAGTCCCCGCAAAGAAAATCGATTCTTCTCCATGCCTGTCTCTCAACCTATCGAGGAGCTTGTCCAACTCTTTCCTTCTGTTCTCCGAATTGCTTCGTTCGAGCAAATCATCGTAATACAAAGACTCTTTTTTCCTCAGATTGGAAACGCTAACCCCGATAAGCCGGATAGGTCGATCCAAGAATCGATTTTTTAAAAGCAGTTTCTTCGCGTTAATGAAAATAGCTCTTTCATCATCGATATAATTTTTCAGGGTCATTGCCCTGGTTAAAAGCTTGAAGTTCGATTTCCGCACCTTTAAGGTCACCGTTCTGGCCTCGCATCCAGAACATCGTAATCTCCGGGATACTTTGTCGCAGAGATAAAGCAGCAAACCTGTCACCCTGTCCTCATCATCTGTGTCGCGGTGAAAGGTATGCTCATGCCCCATCGATTTGGCGTCATAATCGATGTGGCTTTCACGCACATCCTCCACCCCCTCCCCTCTGGCCATTTTTATCAAACCCGGTCCCAGTACTCCGAACATTTTTCTCAGTTTGCTTTCGGGCGCTTTCGCCAGTTCCCCGATAGTTTTTATCCCCTGCTTGTTCAAAGCCTCGGTAGATTTTGGCCCCACCCCCCACAGATGCTCCACCGGCTGGACCCACAGAAACTGTTGAACCTCATGGGGTTGAATAATGACCAACCCGTCGGGCTTGTTTGATCCCGAGGCCATTTTCGCCACAAGCCTGTTGGGCGCTATCCCCACCGACGCCGTCAGACACAGCTTTTCTTTTATCTTTTCTTTTATTGACTCGGCAGTCTTTTTCGGAGACCCGTATCTTTTCCATACCCCGGATATATCCATGAACGCCTCGTCTATGGAAACCGACTCCACGTATGGCGTGAATTGCTTCAGTATATTCACCACTTCGACCGACATGAATGAATATTTCCCGCCTGAAGTATCGATAAATACCGCGTCAGGGCAGAGCTCATACGCCCGCTTCATGGGCATGGCAGAATGAACCCCGTAATTCCTTGCCTCATACGAGCAAGTTGACACAACTCCCCTGGAATCAGGCGTTCCTCCCACGATGACCGGCCTCCCTCTGAGTTCGGGATTGATCATCTGTTCGACAGCCGCGAAGAATGCGTCCATGTCGAGATGGATGATTACCCTGTGCCCCGCCCAGATCGCTTTATGATCTACTCCACCCATATCTTGTTCAGCACCCATGACGTGTTCTTCTCGTCGTAGGCCAACTGGAAGAAATTGGAGGCGTTGTCCAGCACCGCGAAATAACGGATCTTGTGCGCCCCCACGTCGGTCTTCCACGAGCCGGTGACCTGCTTGATCTTGATCGACCTCCCGTTCCAACGGAACTTCACCGGCTGCATCCGCCCCCCCTCGAATAACGCTATAACGTCAACCGGCTCCTCTATGTCCTGGTACATACCCATTCGCCCCCCGGCAGTTATTTTTTATTTGTAAATTAACAGGGTTCTCCTCGTCCAATTCCCATTTAAGAGGATTTTCCCTGATATATTTTCTCTTTGAATACAGGTCTTTCTCGTCCCGGATCACGTGATCGTAATAATTGCGTTGCCAGAACGATTGTCCGGATGTTTTGAGATATTTATTTATCTCTCTGGTAGAAAAGGACTTAAATGCCCTGATGATCTCGCTAAGAGAGCGGGCAGATCTTAGATCTGCCCCTACGGCATCGTCCTGTATGATTATTATTCCGTGCACGTGATTTGGCATTACTACAAATTCATCAAGAATAATATTATCATAATGATCTGGAAGGTTATCCCATACTTGTCTGATAATTAATCGAATCTCATCAGTTTTTATGCTTAATTCTCTATTTTTTGTGCAAATAGTTACAAAATAAGCATTGTTTTGGGAGTAATCATACCCCTTCAATCGTAAGGAGTTTTTCCTTTTTGGGAATTTCGTACTCTTACTCATATCGTTCACTCAATACACCCGACAATTACAGATCCCCTCGTAGGGGTCGATCTAAGATCGACCCGAAAACCGCCCAACCGCAACGGCCGCCGGGACTTGCGGGCGGGGTCAAGAATGATTTCCTCCAAGTAAATCTTCAAGTTTGTCAAGAATCTCTTTAAGCTTTTCAAGATTATCGTTACAATAATCTATCAGAATCTCATTCAATATTGGTTCTTTTGTTATAAGGTCCTTCAATAACTTATAAAAATATCGCAGAGTTAATATTTTATCTGGATACCAATAGGAATGATCAAGCTTTATGCTGAATTCTGATAAGCATAGCGTAAATATAAAAGCATAATAGCAGTATTCTTGATCTCTTACCACTGTATCGGGATGAGGTTTGGAATCATCGTACATATCTTCCTTTTCCATTAAATGCCCAAACCAGCCCAGGTCATCACTTTTTAAAAGGTCGTAGGAACAATCAAGTATTTTTTCAAATTGAACCAATGAATCTCGCCAATGTTTATCAAATACACGTACCCCTCGATATTTTTCAAAAAATCTTCTGCTGAATACAATAAAAACATTGTTGGCGATATTTCCTGCGTGTACTTCTTTAAGTATATATACCATAATCACAAATAACATTGATAATAGGAGAATCTTTATTCGTTCTAATGCTTTAAGATCTTGAGGCAAGAAATCTCTATCACCATGTCGTTTTAATTCAATATCTTCAGCAAAATGTTTATAAAGAAAATTGTACTTGGTAAAAATAATGTTATATGAACCTGGATCATTATTTAAAATCTCTTTAAAGGTTTTTAAATATTCCGTAACAATATATCTAACATATCCCTCTAATTTCACAACAAATCCAGATGACGAGGCTTCTCTATCCGTAGCGTGCCATGAAATATCTTTGACAATTTCTCGTAATTCATTAAGATAAAGCTCCTTTATTTGAAATTCCATGTTAACCTTTGCGAGGAACTTCGAAAAATTATAAATATGACTTATACCTTTACGAAAATATTCTGGCAGATTAAACTTATAGATAACAACCATCAATTTTCGCAACCTCGCTATGATCAAAAGGTCCGGTTCATCCTTCCAATCAAGAACCTTACCACTATGAGCCAATTCCCCTTTAATAATGCAACTCTTTTTGATAAGATCGTAATATCTATCGAACCAACGATCAAGGAACCAAAAACATTTAATTTCTCTAATTCCATCCTCAGAATCACCAATAAGTCTATGTCTTTCTGTAATATCGTAATATGCCAAATCTATAAGTTTATTTATATGAAAATTCAAAGTCCTGGTATCAGTAATTTCATTTTCCACCGCTTTGAACAAAGAATCAATATACGCAAATTCATCTACCCATCCGGGTGGATTTTTCTTAATCTCATATGCTTTGGATAATAATTCTATAACTCTTTTATCGATTTCTGGATCTACTGATTCAAATGAGAAAATTGCTGTATTTTTCGGAATCTTTTCTCCTATCTCGACTAAATAATATATCTTCTTATTTATTGATGAGGATTCTTTATTTAACTGATGATATGCCATATTAATTGAATTTATGTCTATATAAGAAAGAAATCCCTCTTTATCTTTATTTTCAATAAACTTATCGTTCCCAATTTTTCGAACAAATTCCATGGAGTATTCCAGCTTAGATCGCCCCTTAAGCTCCCATATCGAGTTTCCGAGTTTATCATACCTCCGGTCAAATCTTGCCCCGCGTCCGTGAACCTCGGCCTCGCGGGCGAAGAGTTACACACTACCGTCTGCCTGATGGACCGATGTGTCCACCTCAACCGCCCCGGCACAGCGCAGCACGATAACGCTGTCTATCGCATCCGGCGGCTCCGCGGGTATGTGAACAGTCACCTT
>CP070742.1:2585324-2591099 GCA_020348065.1 Candidatus Zixiibacteriota bacterium | reverse complement strand
GATATATCTTTAAATTTAGTAAAGGCTTTTGGACGCCGAATTACTTCATTATAGCTATTATATACCGATATATAGTATTGGATCATTATCTAAATTTAATTAACTGATAATTCGGTAAATGTAGATAGGACCCTTAAAATGAAAGAAACATATTGTACAATGATAATGACATTAACTATTTGTTTTACATGGGGTATTACTATTGCCCAACCGATTAATATCGAAGGAATTTATTCCAGTGTTTACGAATCGGAATGGAAATTGAAAGTTGAGTTGAAGAAAGGTGGGAAAGCACTAATATCAGAAGAAAGCTGGCTTGCGGGTCAATATCAGGATAGAGTAATCGTAGAAACGATAGCAACCTGGGAATGGATTAATTATGAGTTATTGATTCATTATGACGGAATTACAGATACTCTAGAATACGACAAACGATTATCCTTAGAAGATCTAGGAATTGTCGGTGAAGCGCCGGGAATGTTTCAGAGATTTAAATATCATCCCAATAGTAAATTAAAAAATATAAAATTATGGAAAAGTGATTATTTTCCCTTTGGGCCACATCCTCCTCAGGTAATAATAATGCCTATGGAATTAGTTGAAGTTGCTGAAAAAAATGGATATACGCAGGTGGAAGATTTTTATGAACTTCCCGGCATGGTTGAGCCCTGCTATATATATGGTTATAAAGAAGGTCACAAAGAGAATAGTGCGGTATTCTGGGCAAGAAAAAAAGACGATAATGAGCGGAATGTATGTTTGCTCTTTGTATCAAGGCCGTTCGGATATGAGCCATTTAAAATCGACGAAGTATTGCACGGAGGAAAATACGGGAGAGGAATATCATTTTTTCAGGATACGAATATGACTTTGGATGAATTTCAGTTATATGGCGATTATAGGGTAAGCGGCCCTCATGGAGTTCGTCTAACAGGGAAAGGTATTCGGTTGTATTATGATGGAGTGGTAGAGTTTCTGTATAAATACGAAGGCAAATGGTATATGCTTGCTTATCATTAGGAAAATTGCTTTACCTCGATTTATTGTCGCCAGCCGGATATAAATTCAACGATTTATCGATCATGCCGGACTTGATCCGGCATCCATATTGGCCAACCCTCATGGATTCCCGATCGGTCGACCCGGAGGCTCCCGACGGGTTAGAGATTTCGGGAATGACGGGAAAATGCGCCGACTGGAAAGTCGGGGCCATTAAATTGGCTTGATATTATATATTCTCATAATAGCCGACACTTTCCAGTATCGGATAAGTGGCCCTGGCCTGCGTCAAAGTCTATGGCCTTTTTCATTTAACCTGTTGCGTTTAACGGATATTTATCTAAATTTACAGGGATATGGAACCCAGAATCCTGCAAAAAAGATCGGGATGCCGCGGAGTTGTTAACGGCAAGGAAATCGTCATTTTCAGCTCCAACGATTATCTGGGGTTATCCTGTCACCCCGAAGTAATCAGGGCGGCATCCAAAGCGGCCGGCGATTACGGTATCGGCACTGGCGGCGCGCCGGGGACCACCGGTACCACCGATTTACATCAGGAGCTTTCAAAGGCTATCGCCGCTTTCAAATCGAGAGATAAGGCGGTCCTTTTTCCATCCGGGTATCAGGCCAACATAGCGATTCACCATGCGTTGGCGTCACCCGATACTGTCTTTCACCTCGATAAGAGACATCATCCATCGGCTGTGGATGGGGCGAGATTGGGTGTTGGGTCAAAACTTAATAAATTCGACCATATTAACCTCGAAAACCTGGAAAAGAGCCTTAAATTCAATTCGGGAAAATCCAATATTGTAAGCCTTCCGTCGGTTTTTACCGTTGACGCCGATATAGCCCCGTTAGACAGGATCGCCGAACTTAAAAATAGGTATGAGTTTATCTTAATCCTTGATGAAGCTCACGCGACTGGATGTGTTGGGCGGACCGGATGCGGCCTCGAGGAATTTTTTAATCTTCACGGCATCGCCGATTTCATTATGGGATCATTTTCCAAGGCACTGGGCTCGCAGGGCGGTTTTGTTGCCTATAACAATATGTCGGAAAGTCGCTTAAAATCCGGATTCAGACAGCTTTCATATTCGACATCGTTGTCCACGATTTCCGTCGCTGCCGCCTTAAAGGCGCTTCAAATATTCCAAAACGACGCAGGAATTTACAGTTCATTGAAAAAAGCCAAATCGATGATTATCCACCAATGCCATAGGCGGAATATAAAAATTACCACCCATGAAAGCATGATTTTGCTGGTTCCCTGCGATAATCTCATCGAGGCTATTGAGAAGCTGCTTTATGACGGTTTTTTCGTGGTACCGGCGAAAGCATACCTGAACGGCCAAAAGCAGGATTGTTTGCGGATAACCCCCATGTCGCTTCACACCGAAAGCGATATTAATACGTTTGTAAATTTGATGAGCAAACATGTAATCCAGGATAGGAATCAGCGAAAAATATGATCCTTTTTCACGAATTTTTAGTATAATGGTATATGTTGCAGAATGATACCGGCAGAGAGGACTACCGTAAATACCTGAATCCCCGGGTGGTCAGCAAGTTATCGTCCATTGAACTTAAAGCCAGGCTTGTGGTTGAGGGATTCATCGTGGGTCTGCACCGATCGCCCTACCATGGTTTTTCGGTGGAATTCGCCGAACACAGGCAATATATGCCCGGCGATGATTTCAAGCATATCGACTGGAAAGTTTACGGCAAATCGGACAGATTTTTCATCAAGCAGTTTGAAGAGGAAACCAACCTTAAAGCCTATATATTGCTGGATGCCTCAAACTCCATGGGTTATAAATCCGATGGTATTACGAAGCTTGAATACGGATCTTATCTGGCGGCGTCTTTATCGTATCTAATGCTCCGTCAGCAGGACGCTCCGGGGCTCCTGGTTTATGACCAGAAAATCAGGTCCTATATACCGCCCAAAGGAGCCCGTTCCCACATCAACCCGATCTTGAGACAGCTGAATAATACGCTGCCGTCCAGCAAGACCGATGCCTCGGTCGCTTTTCACGAACTGGCGGAGAGGGTTAAAAGGCGGGGCCTGATCATCGTGATTTCGGATCTGCTTGATGATCCCGAGAAAATGGTCCTGGGATTAAAACATTTCCGTCACCGCCAGCATGAAGTTATCGTGTTCCATATTCTCGATCCCTACGAGCGGAATTTTGCATATAAATCCGAGGCGAGATTTAGAGATATGGAAACCGGAAAAGAGCTTCTGGCAGATCCCTGGCAGATAAGAGGCGACTATATCTCGCGTTTAGGCGATCATCTCGGTTGGATATCCAAATCCTGCAGGGATTCGCATATAGATTATCATTTGCTGGATACCTCGGTGCCTTTTGACCGGGCGTTGTTCGGATATCTCGCCAAAAGATCGAAATTGGGTTGACAGGGGGAGTTCAACTTATATATTAAAGAAAGAGAGGAATACTTCCGAATAGAAGTTTAAGAGTGAAACTACTTTAAGGATTTAAGTTATGAACAGACTGATTTTGTTTTTCGCGTTTATGACGGCATTTGCATCTCTGGCTCTGGCCGATCCCAGGATATCGGTGCCGGAAAAAAGCTGGGATTTCGGTAATGTGCCCCAGAATGGCACTTTTACTCATGATTACTGGGTCAAGAATATCGGTACGGACACATTAAGGATAATCAAGGTAAAACCCGGGTGAGGCTGCACCAGCGCGCCGATAAGATCAAACATATTGGCGCCCGGTGAATCCACGGTCGTGGAACTGATATTCAAAACCAGAACTTATAAAACAAAAATAAGCAAATATGCCACCATCTATTCTAATGATCCCGTTCAATCCACCGTAAAGATCCATCTTTCCGCAAATGTATACGCGTCACCCGATAGCATTTTGCCTTTCACGCTTTCGCTTGAAAAAGTAAGTCTTTCCAAAGACGGTAAAAAGGGTAAAATTGTTTTGGAGAATAGGGGCGATTCGAGACTATACATAGAGCCCGCCGGCAATGGAATCGATGGGCTTTCAATAAACGTTAAGAATGACGATCCCAAACCCGGCCAGAAATCGGAATTGAGATTCGAATGGAAAAACGAGTTTGAAAAAGAAAACTCCGAAATATCCGTAACTTTTCTGACGTATGGTTCCGGAGGTGATTCTACCAGATTTTCGATACCTGTTATGCTACAGGGAACCGATCCCGCGCCGCCTCCCAAAGTGACAAAACCCAAAAGAACAACCGCTAAAAAATCGGCAGATGCGCAATCGAAAACCATCCGCAGGCCGGCGCGACGGACAACCACCGCGGCGGACGATCCGAGAATCGTCAAACCCGAAAGAATCGAGAAACCTGATTCGGTATCCGCATCGAAGAAAAAATTACTGTTGGATAAGAAAATCGAGGATAGCAAATCGGATGATTCCTCGGAACCGACTGATAAAAAATCCGAAGAAAACCAATGATTCAGTAAACAGCTTTAAAGCCGCGGTAGTCTGTATATCGCGGCTTTTTTAATTATCTCCCGAGTTTTAATTCCATCCGGCAATCAATACATGGCCAGGCTCGCCGGGGCGTAACGGGATAGATCGGAATACGGTTTGGTCGAGAGGAATACATCCATCTCGAATATTTTAAAGCCGTGCGATTT
This sequence comes from Candidatus Zixiibacteriota bacterium, assembly GCA_020348065.1. Classification (GTDB taxonomy): domain Bacteria; phylum Zixibacteria; class MSB-5A5; order UBA10806; family UBA10806. The sequence continues at coordinate 2,586,454 of CP070742.1, read as the reverse complement.
TAATCTTTCGAACAAAGCACGGTTATTAGCCCCGATATTGATTTCTATCTCTTTCCCTTTTGACCTGATACATTCCCTGACCGATTCGCTGAGGATATCCGGAAGATATTTGGGGTAAGGCGAGCCCGCCGGCATGATATGGGAGTTCCTGATAACCGCCGAATACCCGACCCACCTCGAATTTGCATAAAAATTGAGGATTTTAATATGAGGGCTTCTGGCATAAAAGCGAAGGTCGATAATACGGGAATATCCCCTGATTTTCTTCTCCAGCCGGTTAATTCTCAAAATCGATTTGTTGGATTTATCCTCAACCACCTTGAGGCCGGTGGGACGGACCCTGAAGTTCTTATCTATTTTCCGGTACATGACAAAAATCGGGTACAGGGGCATGATTCCGAAAGAGGAATAAAGGGCCAGGGATACCTCGTTATAGGAAAATGTGCACAGCGAGTAGGAGTCGGCTTTCCCCTTGCCGTATCTCATGCATCTTTTCAATAACTCGCGCCCGACCCCTCTGGCCTGTGATCCGGGCGCGATAAAGAGATCGGCCAGATACCACTGTTTTCCCCGCATTAGCGGAAACCCGAAACCGATCATTTTATCACCCTCAAAGGCTGCGTAGAAACCCTTGTTGTCGGTATCGTAAATGTGATGAAAGAACGGCGAAACCTCCGTTATTTTTTCATCATGTGTAGGGCGGTTGTTTTTCCGTCGCAGATGATTGAAGGAGCGTTGAAACAACCTCGTCGATTCCAGAAGCTCGTCACGCTTCAGATGTCTGTAAGTAATCTTCGTCATTTTATTTTCTTACGCAAAAGTAAATGGGTGAGTTTAATTTATTTTGTAGTTTCAAGAAACAATAATATTCCGCCGGATGTAGGTCGGTGTTCCGAATGAAATGAGAAACCCGACGCCCCGGATAAAAATCCTTTTTTATTCCGTCGGATCGTAGTAGATGTAGGTCGGCGTTCCGAATGAAATGAGGAACCCGACGCCCTGCCGAAATTCCTTGACAGCCCGATCCATGATAGTAGATGTAGGTCGGTGTTCCGAATGAAATGAGGAACCCGACGCCCCGGATAAAAATCCTTTTTTGTTCCGTCGGATCGTAGCAGATGTAGGTCGGT
>CP070742.1:2582300-2585224 GCA_020348065.1 Candidatus Zixiibacteriota bacterium | reverse complement strand
TCGTCCGTATTTTAAGTATATTACCACCGGCCTCCCGTTCGTCACCATAAAATTCGCGCAGAGCATCGACGGCCGTATCGCCACCCAAACCGGTCATTCCCGCTGGATATCATCGCCGCAGTCTCTCAAATTCGCGCATAAGCTGAGGGCGATAAACGACGCCGTGCTGGTGGGCGCGAATACGCTCGAAAGGGACGATCCTCTACTCACGACCCGACTGGTTAAAGGTGCCAATCCGGTCAGAATCGTGCTGACCAAATCGGGCAAACTGAATTTCAAACGCAGACTGTTCAATGATAGCGCGGCACCCACTTTCGTTGCCGCCGGCAGGGATTCCCATATAAAACCGGGAGAAAATTACGAGATTATTTATCTCAGAAAACAATCGGGCGCCCTTTCACTGCGGGATTTGCTGAAAAAGCTTGGAAAAATGGGTATTATGACCCTGCTGATAGAAGGCGGTTCGGAAGTTATTACCTCTTTTCTGAAACAAAAACTGGTGGATAAGGTTTTTATATGTCTGGCACCGCTGATTATCGGCAAGGGCGTGAATTCCACAGGCGACATGGGGACAACAAGGATCACCGGAGCTTTAAAGTTTGACGAGATCGAATGGAGTAAATCGGGTCCGGATATGATATGGTCCGGCAGACCGGTCTGGAGACAAGATGTTTACGGGGATAATACAGGATATCGGAAAAGTCGAATCGGCTGTTAAGCGAGGGGGCAATCTCGTCTTGAGTATTCACTCCGACAAGTTATCACCTGAATTGCAGGTTGGCTCATCGGTGGCCATAAACGGCGCCTGCCAGACGGTGACGGAGGTTCATAAAAACAGTTTCGTTGTGGAGTCGATTTCGGAAACTCTCGAAAAAACCAATCTGGGTGATTTAAAGACCGGCTCCAAAGTTAACCTGGAGCTGCCTCTTACGCCGCAGAGCCTGCTGGACGGTCATCTGGTGCAGGGGCACGTAGATTGCATCGGGAAGATCTCAAAAATCACGCCGCTATCCGGCAGCACCGTTTTCGCCATCGAATACCCGGTCGAGTTTGAAAAGTATCTCATCATTAAAGGCTCCGTCGCGGTTGACGGCATAAGTTTGACGGTAACAAACACCGCATCGGGAACGTTCGAGATCGCAATCATCCCTCACACTTTGAAGAATACGATTCTGGCAGATAAGAAAGTCGGCGATGTTGTTAACCTGGAGTTCGATATGATGGCCAGGTATATCGAAAAACAGATTTCGTCCGGAAAAAAAGAATTAACCATAGATTTTTTAAAGGAGCACGGTTTTTGGTAGATAAAAACCGTGAAATGCTATGTCTGGATTTTCGACAATAGAAGAGGCGATTGAAGCCATAAAAAACGGTGATATTATTATCGTCGTAGACGATGAGGATCGCGAGAACGAGGGAGACCTTATCCTGGCGGCGCAGTATATCACCCCGGAAAAGGTCAATTTTTTAACCAAGTATGGCCGGGGATTGATCTGCGTTCCTATGCCGGAGGAAAGGATTGAGGAACTGGATTTGTCTCCCATGGTGCAGCACAATACAGCGCTCCACGGGACCAAGTTCACCATCTCTGTTGACGCCCTGAAAAACACCACCACCGGTATTTCCGCTCACGACCGTGCGACAACCATATCTGTCCTGGCCGATGAATATGCGAAGCCGGAGGATCTGGGACGTCCGGGACACATATTTCCTATACAGGCCATGCCGGGCGGCGTGCTGTCGAGGGCCGGGCATACGGAAGCCACGGTCGATCTGTGCCGTCTCGCCGGTTTGAAACCGTACGGAGTATTATGCGAGATTCTGGATGATAACGGCCAGATGGCCCGTTTTCCCCAGCTTGCCGAGATGGCCGAGAAATATAATCTTAAATTTATTACCGTGGCGGCCCTGATTGAATACCGTCGCCGGACCGAAAAACTGGTCAAGCGTATCACCACGGTTGATTTTCCCACCAAACACGGGCACTTTAAGCTGCATCTATATAAGAGTTCCATCGACGATCATCATCATCTCGCTATTGAAAAGGGTGAGGTCACCGGTAAGGAAGACGTTATGACGCGGGTTCATTCATCGTGTCTTACCGGCGATGTGCTCGGTTCCAACAGGTGCGACTGCGGCGAACAGCTCGCCGAGGCCTTGCGCATGATCGAAAAAGAGGGATTGGGTGTCGTCCTGTATATGCGCCAGGAGGGAAGGGGAATCGGCCTGGCCAATAAAATTCTCGCATACGAACTTCAGGACAGAGGGAAAGATACCGTCGAGGCCAACGCCGAGCTCGGTTTTCCCGCCGATCTTCGGGATTACGGTATCGGGGCGCAGATACTGTCGGATATGGGTCTTACCAGCATCAGGCTAATAACCAATAATCCCAAAAAGATCGTCGGTATCGAAGGGTATAACCTCAAAGTTACCGGGCGAGTCCCCCTTCAGATTCAGCCGAATAAGCATAACGTTCGATATCTGGAAACCAAAAGAGACAAACTCGGTCACCTGATGGAAATCGTAAAAGATGAATAAATATCGAAATAAAGGAGTATGGAATGGTTAAAGAGATTGGCGGAGAATTAAACGCTTCCGCGAAAAAATTCGCTATCGTTGTTTCACGATTTAACGATTTTCTAACTGTGAAATTAAAAGACGGCGCCATAGATTGCCTCGTAAGGCACGGAGCCAAAGACAATGATATTTCAGTGGTCTGGGTACCGGGATCTTTCGATATTCCGCCTGTGGCATCGCGACTGGCCGACAGCGCCGATTATGACGCTGTCGTTTGCCTGGGCGCCGTTATCAGAGGGCAAACGCCGCATTTTGATTATATAGCGTCCGAAGTGGCCAAGGGAGTTGCCAGAATTGCGATGGACAAGAGCAAGCCGGTAATATTCGGTGTGGTAACCGCCGATACC
>CP070742.1:2579625-2582200 GCA_020348065.1 Candidatus Zixiibacteriota bacterium | reverse complement strand
AAGAAAAAGACGCGAAAAGAAAAAGAAATCTTCGTTTCCAATGTAAATTCAGAGGCAACGAATTATTCGTTTCTCCGAACAGAAAAGGTTTCGCTGAAAGGAAGAAAGGTTTCGCTGAAAGGAAGAAGGATGGATCGGCCGGCGATCATTTAACTTGGAAAGAATACCTGGAACATTTGGAATCGAAATCGAAAGAAGAGAATCTATTTAATCTAGAATATAATCTCTTTCCTTGAAAAAAGATCATGGAAACGACGTTAATAGAATTCGAAGAAAAAATTGAAGAAATCAAACAGGAAAAAGGCTATCAAATCGTTAAATTGGAATATGTTGGAGTATGGATTATCAAGTTTTACCGCAAAGAAAACGAGATAGAATTCGCGAAAACAGGGGCGACATTAAGCGATTTAATGAGCGAATTGAAGGCAATTCCTTTCAATGTGAAGGTTTCTTTAGTTTATTAGTTTAATCTGACCAGGCTAAAAACTATTTTTTCGAGCGCGAAAATGACTTTACAAGAATTCGAAAAGAAACTTAACGAAATCAGGGCAAGAAACGGCTGGATAATAAAATTATCGTGCGTCGGTCTCTGGATTGTCGAAATTTACGACAAGGAAACGAAAAAGCTTTTAGCGAAGACAGGAGCTACAGGCTTAAATGGATTGACTGACATATTTGAAATACCCCTAAACAAACCTCCTTGGATTTGACATCGATTCGTTTTTAAAATATTATCGAGTTTGTATTGTTTTCATTAACGGTACGAATTTCCAAGTATTTTTTAGCAAGTCTTAAAAAGCTGTCATGAAAATGGCAGTTTTTTTTTGCCCTTTTCCTCCCTATTTGAATCTTTTCCCAAGATATATTAAATTACGTAATTATAAAACATTAAATTTCGAATACGTTATTCTATAAAGCCTTGTTGAAAACGGTTTTATAAGGATATAAATTTTTATCGATATCGAAAGATATACTATAAATACAGAATTACGTAATTATGTCTAATGTAGTCGGGAGACCTTGCAAAGTCTGTCGTTATAAAGAAACGCATCCTGAAGCCTTTGAATTGATTTCCAAAGAGATAGAAAAGGGAAAAGGCAAGGCTAAAATAAATGATCTGCTTAGAATTTTAAAAGAAAAACATGGATTGGACGTGAATGGAGTCAATATTCATCGTCATCGAGAACATTTAGCAAGAGAAGAAAAACCCAAACCTCCGAAAAAACCGCCTAAAAAAAGAGAAAGAAAACCTAAAGAAAATTTGATGCTGAAAGTGTATTCTAGGGATGGAGATCTTTTGTACGAGAATATAGAAGAAATCATCAATAGTTTAAATCCGAAGCAAAAATTGTTTTGCGAGGAATATGTTAATACTTTCAATCAAAACGGGACCGCCGCATATCAAAAAGTATACGAAGCGGTAAGCTATGTTTCCGCCGCTGTTCAGGCCAGCAATCTATTAAAAAATGCAAACGTTATTTTATATATCGGTTATTTAAACGAAAAAAGATCGGCAAATCTTAATGTTTCTTCTTCCTTTATTATAACCGGCCTGATGGAAAATTATATGCGCTGTATGAACGCTATTCCGGTTTTGGACAGATTCGGAGAAGAAACCGGGACTTTTGTATACAATCCGAAGTCGGCCATAAAAGCTTTAGAACTGCTCGGTAAGCATATCAATATGTTTGAAAGAGGAAGAAAACCGAACGGGGATTCCGAATATTATGATCGATTGATGGAAAAGATTATATCAAACGAGATAAGCCCGGTAAAAGCATTGATTGAAATGGCTACAAAAAATCTGCCATTCGAGGACGTTCTAAAAATGCTCATCAACAAAGCCGATCTAAAACAAATCACCAATACAGCAGTTGTAACGGAAGAAGATCTCAAGAATACCTCCCTGGACGAATTGGATCATAAGCTTAAAATGCTTGAAGAACAAAAGATTAAATTGGAATGATACCGGATACAATAAGCAAGCGCGAACAGATTCGTCTTATAGAAATCCAACAGGAAAAGATCCGGATTGAAATCGAACGCCGGAAAATCATGCAGGAAATGGCGCGTAGAACGCCATTTCATTATACTAAGTATACGTTTAGTACTTACGCAAACGAAAACTGGCATCACAAATTAATAGGCGAATACCTACGAAAAGCGGTCGATAGAGAAATTATACGTTTAATGATATTCGCTCCGCCTCGTCATATGAAGTCCGAGAGTCTCGAACGCGCTTTTTCTTATGCGCTTGGAAAAAATCCCAATCAGAAAATAATGATTGCAGGACATTCCGCCCCAAAAGCTACAAAAATATCTAGTCATGTCAAATCGAACGTAACGGATAAAAAACATTACGAAGTATTTCCCGATTTTCCCGGCATAAACGGACGGAATACGCAGGATTATTGGGAAATCGGCAACGGTTATCGCGGTTCCGTCCTGGCCGGCGGAAAAACTTCAAGCAGATTTACGGGGGAGGGTTTCGATATCGCCGGGATAGACGATTTAGTCAGCGGCAGGGACGAAGCCGAAAGTCCAACATTTCACGAGCGCAATTTCGATTTTTTTT
>CP070742.1:2570025-2579525 GCA_020348065.1 Candidatus Zixiibacteriota bacterium | reverse complement strand
GTAGAGAATCCCCAGCGACATGTGGGTGCCGTTGCCCTGGGCATACTGGAACGATATATACTGATCGTTGCCGCCACCGTCGGCCAGCATACCGAGGCCGTACCAGTACGACGCTCCCTGACCGAAGATATCGGAGATGTAAATATCATTGCCGGATTTATCAATTAGCATACCGACACCGCCGGACATCTTGGGGCGGAGGCCGTAGCCGAAACCCTGCGAAAGCGACAGGTAATGATCGTCATAGCGGATGAAATCCTTGTATTTGCCTCCGGCGAAGTAATTATCGTTACCGGCATTGTCGATCAAAACGCCGACACCGTCAGCGAAGCCGAATCCCTGCGAGAACAAGGCGGCGTGATAGCTGTCGTTGCCGTCGTCGTCGCGCAGAATCCCGACCCCGAAACATCCCGCGCCCATGGTAAAGGTGTCGCCGTAATAGCGGTCGTTACCCTTCATATCCCAGAGCACTCCCACGCCGAACAGCCCGGCGCCCAATGTCCAGGAGCCGGCGTTGTAGAGATCGTCGCCGTCATAATCGATTATCATATTCGATCCGAAGAAATAAGGGCTGATACGATTCTGGGGCATGTTATAGGTATCGTCACCGCCGTAATCGATGATATAGGTATGATGCCCGGTGCCCTCGAACTCGATATCGTAGGTGTCGTTACCGCCGGGATCGATGACTATGAAAAGGTCGCCGGTGTAGTGATTATCGGTGGTATCGCCGATGATGATCTGGCCGTAGGAGGTTTTTTGGGAATAAGTTTCTTTTATTTGCAAATCGCTGCCCCATCTGGGAATAGTTTTATTTATTGAAGCTGCCAGAAAGATCTTCATTTCATCAAGCGTTAGAAACGAAATTAGATAATCGCCCATTTTTTTTCTATTATACCACTTTGATGAAATTCGTGTCAGGGCTTTTGCCCATTCATCTTCCATTTGAGATAGGCTATCGATTTCCTCAACCGACTTAAATTCATCCTCTTCATCCTCTTCAAGGATTAAGGTAAATCCTTCTATAATGGAATCTATTTCAGCTTTGGATGAATTTTCATATTCGGGGCAGTTATATATATCTGAAAATTCAATAAAATCTAAAATCCGCCATACAACTTCATATCCATTTTCCCCTAATAATTTTTTCCATGTATTCTGGAAAGTTTCGCTCTTTAATTCATTTAGATCATCCGTAACTCGATTAAGCTCTTCATATTTTTCCACCCTAAATCCGCAGGTTTCGTCTAACACGAAGTAAGTTATATCCGGAAAGCCATTATCCATTTGGGAATTTGCCTCATTTATAAGATTTAACGGTATTTCCATATATGCATCTATCGCAGGCATTCTGAACTCATCCGGCTCCAGGTAATCGCCCCGGAAAGTCAGATCGCCACGCCGCATCTTGAGCGCCTTCAAGGCCAGATCGATCCCGGCATCCAGGCTGTCCAGCTGCATGTAAACCGTATCCGCGGAATCGGGGACGGGCTCCTGAGAATATGAAAACGAGGCCAACATTAATAATATTATCAAAACCACTATAATTCGCATGCGGTAATTATAGCAAGGCAACGCCAGGCGGTCAACGTTTATCTGCATAAATGTGCAGATCGGGATTGCCGCATCCCGGCAAAAGCCGGATGCGCAAATGCCGATTGCAAACCCCGCGCCGTTCCACGGCGCGTGGGCGATCCGGCTCTGTACGGATCGCGCAATTGGCATTTGCGGATTCCTTTTAGGAATCCGGCAATCCCGATCGGATTATAGGCGATTTTAGTAAAGACCGTATTTGCTGATTCTATCCCGCAGGGTGTTGCGGGATATACCCAGTAAATCAGAGGCTTTGACCTGGTTGGACGCCGACTGTTTCAGGGCCGCCGAAAAGAGCGCCTTCTCAAAGCCGGACTGCAGGTGATGGTAAACATGACCGTTGGAAACCGCCACGATTTTGTTGAAATTGGGAATTATCACCTCAGCGAACATGCGGGTGTAATCGTCTTCAAGTTGCTCCAGGTCGATGCTCATCTGCTCATGCTGATCGGATAATATAGGGAAATGTTCAGGCGTAAGGACATCGGTTTTAGCCATTACCACCGCGCTGTGCACGTTGTTCTCAAGTTCCCTCACGTTGCCCGGCCAGACATAGTCGTTCAATCTCTCCATTGCCTCCTTGGAAACGCCCTTGATATTCTTGCCAGTTTCCTCCGAATATCTTTTAATAAAATGCTCGATTAATTGAGGAATATCCTCCCGTCTTTCGCGAAGCGGCGGAATATAGAGAGATACGACCTTGAGCCTGTAGAATAGATCCACGCGGAACTTGTTCTCTTTAATCAAATTTACCAGCGATTTATTGGTGGCGGCGATAATACGGACATCGACCTTTATGGTCTCGTTACCGCCGACCCGTTCGAACTCCTGTTCCTGCAGGACTCTCAGGACTTTAGACTGGGTTAAGGGAGACATGTCGGCGATCTCATCGAGCATGATTGTTCCGCCATTGCAAACCTCGAATTTGCCCAGTTTACGCGCGTAGGCCCCGGTGAAAGAGCCCTTCTCATGGCCGAAAAGTTCCGACTCTAAAAGAGTCTCCGGTAATGCGGCGCAATTAACCGATAAAAACGGTTTATCGTTTCTGAGCGAATTTTTGTAAATCGATTTGGCTATCAACTCCTTACCGGTACCGGATTCGCCGGTGATGAGCACCGAGGCGTCGGTCGCAGAAACCTGTCCGATGACTTTGGCGATCTCCACCATCTCCGGAGATTTGCCGATAATATCGCTCTCTTCGATTTTCCTTTCGCGCGAGAAGGTCTCCAGGCCTTTGGTATAAGGAGAGTCTTTCATAACCTTATTGACAATACCGATTAGCTTATTTATGTCAAAAGGCTTGGTGATAAATTCGTAAGCGCCCTTTTTCATAGCCTCGATAGCGGCATCGGTGGAGACGAAACCGGTCATTATAACGATTGGAACCGCTGAATTTTTCTGTTTTAGCGTCGCTAAAACATCGAATCCGGAAATATCGGGAAGGTTTATATCGAGAAGCACCAGCGCGATAGAAGGATCCGCAATCTTGTTGATAGCCTCCTCGCCGCTTGAGGCCACCTGGAGATTATAATTAAAGCTTTCGAGGCACTCCCCGATGGTTGCGGTTACATTGGAATCATCATCTACAATTAAAACCGAGCGTTTTTCCATGGCGGGCAAATCTCCGTTTTCTATTTTAACGCCGTTGAAGGCAAAATCCCGAACAAACTTCGCCGGGTAACCGAGTTACCGGTTTTTCCCTATTCTATAAATCGGCAGTTTAAGGGGGGTTGTTAAACCGATTGAGAATTAAAAATAAAATCTACAAAAATAAATATATCCTAATATACATTAAATCAGTTACCGAACCCATGCCATTTCCGGATAATCCTGACGATTTCGTTTGTCGATCCACATTTATATTTACTCCCGCGGACTGAATTTAAGAATATCCTGCCGAACGACTTATTTTCAATGCGACTATCTAAAGCGACGATACAGCCCCTGTCCGAGGTCGTCCGGATCAATCGCCCGAAACCCTGTCTGAACTTCACCACCGCGTCGGGAAGCGATAAATTTATAAAAGGACTTTCGCCGTTTTCCTCAATCCTCTTCAAGTTCGCCTTAAACCAGGGCCGATCCGGGACCGTAAAGGGAAGTCTAAATAGAATAAGAAGTTCCAATTGTTCTCCGGGCAGGTCGATGCCCTCCCAGAAAGAATCGGTACCGAATAGCACAGCTTTTTTTGCCCTTTTAAAGCGGTTTAACACTCTCTCGGAATTAAAAGAACTATCCTGGGCCAAAAGATTAATACCGGACGATCGGGCTAATTCGTATGTCGCATCATAGGCGGCCTTTAAGGAACTGTAAGATGTAAATAAAACCATCGACTTGGATACGCCGGATAGAAGAATCGATTTAAGAGCCTCCACCGCCGCTGATTCGAAACCGGGATTACGAGGCGAAGGCAAATATCCCGCGGTCAATACCGCCACCTCGGTATCGATATCAAATGGAGAGTCGAGACCCAAGCTTAAGACTCTTTCTTTTTGTGCCAGATCCAGGCCCAAACGAATCTTAATATAATCGAAAATGTTGCTTACGGTTAAAGTCGCGGATGTAAATATGGCAGTCTTAAGATAATCGTAAAAACCGGCATCCAGAAGCTCGCCCACATTCAGGGGCGCCGAAAATAATTTCGGGGGGAAACGCTCATTTGTCGGTAACTCGATCCAGTATACATAATCCGGGCTTGATGCGAAGATAGTGTCGTATGCCACATCGATAAAGTTTTTCAAATCTGTGGCGAAAGCCTCAAGTCTTATAATAATATCTCTTTTCTTTGAAAAATCGCCCTCATCCCGAATCTTACCAGTCAGTTTGACCAACTTTTCATAAAGAGATTCCAGCGTCTCCACAAGCTCCTGAGCCTCGGGGATTATACAGGGATTGTTATCCTTATCGTAGGCGATCTCTCTGGAAAAACCGTTCTCATTTTCCGACTTAAACCTGTCTGTCAATTCGCTGAAAAAAGAACCGGAGACATGAGACAATCCAATAATTGAGTCAATAGCCGAATCCACAGCCGATTCGATATCACTTTCAAGGCTATTTATCATAACGATAGCCTTAAGATTTATCAAAAAGCCGCTTTTTGCCGGCCTGGGACTATACATATCCGCCAGAATGCCGTCGAGGGCCTGTTTTTCGAGCCTGTTACCGAGATATACGGCGGCCACCTTTTCGAGATTATGGGCTTCATCAAAAATAATATGACCGGATTCGCGTACGAGATCTCCGCCGGACGCGAAATCAGCGAAGGTCAGGTAATGATTAACTACAATTATCTGGGCGCTTTGAACCTCTCTTTTTACCTTTAGAAGAAAACATCTTTCGGCAAAGGGACACGATTGACCGAGACAGAATCCGCCCTCGCAGGAGATGCGGCTCCAGAGATAGGCGTTTCTGGAAGGATTAAATCCGTTGCACTCGGAGATATCGCCGGTCCTGGTGTTCTCGATCCACAATACCAGCGGGCTCAAGGCTTCTCTATCACGCTTATTAAACGATACCTCGGCTTCGATTTTCAGTTCATTATATTTATACAGACAAACATAATTCCCCCGTCCCTTGAGCAAAACTGCCCTGAACCTATAGCCGACGGCCTCCTGGATCTGGGGAATATCCTTGTAGAAAAGCTGCGCCTGCAGGCTTTTGGTCTGAGTCGAAATAACGACCCTCTCGTTATTCAAAGACGCCCACCAGGATGCGGGAAGCAGATACGCCAACGATTTCCCGACGCCAGTCGGGGCTTCGACAAGCAAAAACTCCGATCGATTGAAAGCCTCACCAACTTTAATCGCCATTTCGGCCTGCTGGGGCCGATATTCATATGACGGCAATACCTGTGATAAAATACCGCCCTTTAAAAAGTGATTTTTAACGGCGGCCGAATCAACGGGGATATAGTCCTCGTAAGATTCCTCGGGGATATCCCCGGTAACATTATCGGGATACTCCTGCTGAATTTCTTCTATCGCCACCGCCTCTGTTTTTGCCCCGGATGATTCAATAAACTTCTTCGCTCTGCCGGGACCGAAAATAGAATCGGCGATATGTTTTCGTGATGACAATGGGAGCGAAGCCAGATACGATATCAAATTCAAATAGATCTTTCCAGTAACCAGGCAATCATCCAGCGCGCGATGGGCGTTTTCCCGATTAATACTAAATTTCTCAGCCAGGAACCCCAGGCTGTATCGAGGAATCCTGGGGAAAAGTATCCGGGCAAGTACCGCCGTATCCATTGAACTGTTATCGATTTTCTTGAAAATCTTTCGATCCAGATATTCTTTTAAGAATCCGAAATCAAAACCGATATTGTGGCCGACAATCCATTGAGAATTTCCGATAAAATTCTCATATTGTTCGATTACCTCTTCTATCGCGGGGGCATTTCGCACCATACCATCGTCGATACCGGTCAGCCTGGTAATTTCGGCCGGGATAGGCGATACAGGTTTTAGCAGCTGAGAGTAGGTCTCTTCTATTTTACCGTCAACAAATCTGACAGCCCCGAGCTCCGTTATCTCGCAGATTGACGGATCCAGACCGGTGGTTTCAATATCTATAACGACGAATGTGTCCAAATCAGACATGGTAATTACTCGATCTATATTTTATTGCGAAGCCCCAGGTAATATCCCATCAATTTTCTGTTAGAACCTATCCGTATGGCGGCGGCACCAACAACACGCGTTACATCTCTTCTGTTAAGCTTCACCGGCGGGCCGGTCATGGCGCGAACGGGATCTGATTTTATCAGGGAGAGGGTTCCAATCGCAAGATATACCGGAATGACAAGAAACATCCTTACGCCTTTAAGATGCCGTGGAATAAACATAGCATATTCAATCGCGTCGTCGAGATGAGGAATGGTTAAACCGATAATCTCATTGACAAAGGGGGTTATTTTTGAGGATTCCGATTTTTCTTTCAGGCCAGTCGCGTCCAGTCTATGTTTATTCATTATAACGCCGGGAAGATAACATATTCCTCTCTCCCTGTCGTCCGGAACATCCTTAATAACATTTACCTTCTGCAGTCCGAGCCCGAAAGAATTCCCGAGTTTTTTCAAGCCCTTCGATATCTCCTTTTTAAAACCATAATGAAGGATGAACAAATCGGTCAGCATATGCCCGACCGTTCCCGCGACATAATAACAGTACCTGTCCCAATCTGCGATATCTTCCAATGATACAACAGAGTCTTTTTCTTTCCCCTCGAGTTTTGAATACTCGGCCATGCCCCCGGCCATCTCCGCCACCCATCGGTAGATGATCTTTTTATGAGACCGGGGCAGAGTATCCAGTATCTCAAAAAGCTTGATGGATTCGGAGAGGAGTCTATGATCATCGCTTTTTGACGGATTTACCGATTCGTAAATCGCGGAAACAGAATCCGGGTCGATAATTTTGCCTTCTGCCGCGCCTGAAAGAAGATCTCTTAAGGTCAGCAAGCGCCTGGATTTCTCCATTACCGGCAGATAGGCGGTATCCTCAAGAGTATCCGCGACTCTACACAGCAGATATGATGTATATACTGAATTTCGCAGTCCGCGCGGAAGGAATTTTATGGTAAGGGCAAAGGTGCGGCTGACTTTGGGGATATACTCCTGTATGAAGGAGTCATCTGTTTTATCAGGTTTTGTCATTGGAATAATCTAACCAATAAAAATAATATTATCCAGAGGAAATAAAAAAACTTCATGGAGGTCCTGGCTATTAATCTTATAACTGCCGGGTCGGGTGACCCGGCAGCACGACGGGCAGTTTTATTCAGAGGAAAAAAAAGACGATTCGCGCGGGGAATCGTCTTTTTAAAAGGGATTAAATTTCGAATCAATCAACCAGCACCTTTTCCAGCCTTTCGACCAGGTAATCTATTTCATCGTCGGCGATAATAAGCGGCGGTGAAATCCTGATGGTATGTCCGTGGCTGTCGTTGGCCAGCACACCAAGATCCAATAGTTTCCTGCAGTATTTCATGGCGTCGCCGTCGTTGACCTCGATGCCGATAAAGAGGCCTTTTCCCCGGACTTCCTTAACATGAGATGAACGGGAGGCGATATCCTCTATTTTTTTCTTTAAGATAGCTCCTTTTTCGGCCGCCCTTTCCGGCAGATTTTCCTCGATAATGACATCGAGAGCGGCGCAGCCCGCCACACATGCGAGGGGATAACCGCCATAGGTGGAACCCTCGGAACCGGCTTTGAATGCGAGATCCATCATTTCAGAATTTGTCACGAAAGCCGAAAGCGGAACCAGACCGCCGGAGATAGCTTTTCCCAGTACGATACCGTCGGGGACAACATTTTCATGTTCGAAACAGAACATCTTACCGGTGCGTCCCAGTCCAACCTGGATTTCGTCGAAAACCAGGAACAGGTCATGCTTGTCGGACAATTCGCGAAGACCTTTCAGGAATCCGTCCGGCGGGATATACATGCCGCCCTCGCCCTGCATCGGCTCTACCAGGATACCGCAGGTATTTTTGTTTATAGCTTTTTTAACATCCTCAAGATCACCGTAATCGACGGTGACGAAACCGGGGGTTAGAGGCCCGAAACCTTCCTTGTATTTTTTGGTAGTAGCAAAGGAGACCTCAGTAATCATTCGGCCGTGGAAATTGTTGCTGAAGACTATTATCTCCTGCTTGCCGTCAGCGATCCCTTTGGATTTCCAGCCGTAATAACGCATCATCTTGATGGCGGTCTCGACCGATTCCACGCCGCCGTTTTTCAGAAGGGCTTTATTGCCGTTTTTCCCGAATCTCGGGCCCAGTTGCGGCACCATTTCGGAGAGTTTTTTAACAAACAGGCCGAGGGGGTCGGTGTAAACCACGTTCGATACCACTGATCCGTAACCATTTGCGAGAGCGTCGGTTACAGCCCTGACAATCCCGGGATGATGGTGACCCTGATTGGCGGCGGAGTAGGCGGCCAGGCAATCGAGGTATTTTTTGCCATTTTTATCATACAGCCACGCGCCCTCGGTTTTGCGCACCACCAGCCCCAGGCGTTCATAATGTCCGGCGCAGTATTTGCCCATGTTATTCAGGACTTCGTCATCGTTTGCTTTTGAGAACCCGATCATTTCGCGTTCCTTTATTTGTAGTTCAGTCATTTTTTATCTCCTTTATTGCAATTCAGTGTATATCTACTATCGGAATAAACTCCAGGAAATGTGAAACGGGTTCCTACAATTGCCCGCCGAGGTAGATCGGCCACATCATCCGGCGGCGATACCGGAAATAGCCCAAAATCTTTGAATTAAGCCGTTTCATATCACTAAATTTACCAGTTTAAAAAAAACTGTCAAGGGCAAAGCGATTAATGAGAGTTTTGCCTTTCATTGTTTGACAAGCAAATTGACGAACCATATAACACCGGTCCCCGCAACCAGATGCGACACAAAGGGTATCGCCAGGCCGTTAAATTTTATCGAAATAAGCCGCCAGATCCAGGCGACAATTACCAGCGACAAAAATACGGCGGCTATCGGCAAATGTTTCAAGAATAGTATAAGCACGATAATGTGGTAGCCGGCGAAAAGTATATCGGGGCCCGACGGATAGCGGTTGGGGACCGAGAGATAACCTCGCCAGAAAATCTCCTCGAGGATCGGTGTGCTAATACAGTAATAAATCATGAAAATCAACCAGGAGGAACTATACAGGCCGTATTCGTTCAAGACCGTCGATAATTCCAGACTGTCAATCCTCGCCATAGGCCATAAGATGTAAAAGGATAATCCGCTAAACGCTGATATTGCGGCCAGCGGGAACCCGATCTTCCAGCTCCAACCCCGGAATAATCTCTTAAAAAGAATCAGATCACTATTTCTTAGAATGACAAATAAAATTGCCGCGTGATAAAGCAATATGGCGGCCCAGGCGTTTTTTAAGAT
>CP070742.1:2567044-2569925 GCA_020348065.1 Candidatus Zixiibacteriota bacterium | reverse complement strand
GGGGAATATCGATGGTCGACATATCATCTCCATCCCAACCTCAAATCCTCTGGGGAGAGCCTCTGGATTTTAACTGTTACGATTTTATTTTAAGCGATGATTTTCTTACCATAGCCAACTGGAATAACGGCTTCAGGCTTTACAGGGCCGATTTGAAATCAGGATTGGAATTTCTGGACGAAGAGATCAATTACTCCGTATGCAGGTCTGTCGCCGTCTCGGAGGGACGTGTCTATGCCGGAAGCGGGACCGGCGGGCTGAACGTGTACGATCACGACCTCAACTCGATCGATTCGCAGGGATTCGCCGCCGGCGAGAACTGCCTGGAGGTGAAAACAGCAGCAGGTTACGGATTTTTATCCAACGGCGAACACGGGATTACAATAATTGACATCTCCAATCCCACCGATCTGAAATGGATCTCCTGTTACAGCTCCAGTGGATGGGTTAAATCGTCGGCCGTGTCCGGTAACGTCCTGTTTCTGGCCAACTGGCAGGGGATTGTGGCGGTCGATATTACCGATATAAGCAATCCCTTTGAAATAAGTTTTCTCGACACCGATTACGGCTCTTCAAAGACAGAATACAGAAATGACACTCTTTTCGTGGCCGGTTCGGGAGGACTCGATCTTTATGACGTCTCGAATCCCAACAGCATTTTATTAATAGACAATTTCAGGACCGGGTATCCGGCGGTGGGGCTTGAGATAGAAGGCGGAATCGCGATATTGTCATCGGGACTCGGCGGCGTCGATATATTGAATCTGTCGTCGGATGGATTGAGTCTCGTATCCCGCGTGAACGGCATCGAAAACGCAGTCGCCACGGAATATCAAAACGGGACGTTGTTTATCGCCGAAAATTATTCCGGCATTTCCGAATGGGATGTCACGCAGATTGACAATCCGGTTTTTGTTCGCAGATTCGCATCCACGGGCAAAGCCGTTGACCTGGAATTCCACGAGGGTAAATTATACGCGGCGGACTATTATGGTGTGACAGTATTTGAAGTAGGATTAAACGAGAGATTTTATGACGATTATACCGACCTGACCGGCAGTAATAAAATGAAAATAGTCTCCTATCCCAACCCGGTTAATGGGGGCGCCAATATCCGGTTCGAGTTGAAAATGCCCGGGAACGTGGAAGTGTCCGTTTACGATCTTCTGGGAAGGAAAGTGGAATCGATTTATGCCGGTTACCTCGGGGCGGGCGAGAACACTCTTGCCTGGGACGGCGGCGGCATGGCTTCCGGATGCTATTTTATTAACGTCAGGGGGAGCGGATTCTCATCCACGAGACAGATGACCATAATAAAATAACCTATATTAATTTCACCATAACGGAGTCGGATATAAAAAGAGCCTTATCGGCAAGTTTCAGGAATCCATCCTCTATTGTAATCATCCCTTCCGTAAGCAGGGAGTCGATTGTATTACGTTTGTCCTCCCGGAGATCATAGTCGAAACGATCTTTCAGACGTTCCAGGGAAACGCCCGCGGTCAATCTTAAGCCTGACATTATCGATTCTCGAAGGGCGCTCTCGCGGTCGATAATTTCGGTTTCGGAGGGGACCTCTATGTTCTTTTCGGCGCTCTTAAGATAGCTTTCGATATCAGCCCTGTTTTTCCGCCTGACTTTTCCATCGAATGATACCGCCGAGGGTCCAAATCCCAGGTACGGTTTGCCGGTCCAGTATTTCAGGTTGTGCAGGCATTCGAAACCGGGTAACGAGAAATTCGAAATTTCGTAACCCCGGTAGCCCGCATTGTTCAAATGTTCATTCAGGCTGTCATACATTTGCAGTTGTTCCTCATCGGATGGAAGATTCAGCCGGTTTTGACTGTACAATCTGCCGAACTCGGTTCCGCTTTCGATTACCAGGTTGTAAGCCGATATATGATCCGGTCCCAACTCTATCGCAGTTTTGAGATCGGATTCCCATTCGGCGATTGTCTGATGGGGGATGCCATAAATAAGATCGATACTTACATTTTTAAAACCGGAATCTCTCATTATCCGGTATGTTTTAACCGCCTCATCGGGTGTATGTAATCGACCGAGGGTTTTTAGATTTGCTTCGTTGAAACTCTGAACTCCCAGAGATATCCTGTTAATTCCGCTTTTCAGATAGCCCTTCATTTTCTTTTCGGTCAGGAAGGAGGGATTGCATTCGATGGTTATTTCCGCGTTTTTTTCAATATTAAAGTTGGCCTGGAGGTTTTCCAGAAGCCTATTTATTTCGTCCGGATTCATTAATGAGGGCGTCCCCCCGCCGAAGTAAATGGTATCATAGATAAAAGAACCGAAATCGGAATCCGCCTCTTTATTCGATTCCGCAATTACGGCGTCCATGAACTTCGTTGATACGTTATCGTCGATCAATGTAGAATAAAAGTCACAATAGGGGCATTTGCTTTCGCAGAATGGAAAGTGCAAATAAATACCCGCGGATGAGCTTCTTAATTTGTTCATACCGCAGGAGGATATCAAAAAATATTGTATATATCAAGCCTTATGAGGACGCGAAGAATCTGTCCCACCTGACTCTGGAGGGGAAATGGAATAAGTTATAAAAGAAAATCTGAATGGCCGGTATGATATACGGCGATTCCATCCTGGGGGCGTTAGGATCGGGCGCGTAAGAGAAATAAACGAATATCCCCTTACCGTCTATTTTTTGCACGTCAACAAAACCGAAATTGCGCGAGTCCTCGGCATTATCCCGGTTGTCGCCCAGAACAAATAAATGTCCTGCCGGGACCTGCTTTGCCTCGAAATAATCCCTGTTGGAAAAATCGCGAGGGAGAATTCTGTAATCGTTATGCTGAACGGTTGGAAACTCGGCTATGGTTTCGCCGTTAACGTAAACCATTTTGCC
>CP070742.1:2562853-2566944 GCA_020348065.1 Candidatus Zixiibacteriota bacterium | reverse complement strand
GGGACTGGCTTCAAAATCATATAGAAATCGGGTCCCTCGTAACGAGGAACCCGATTTTTTTACGGCTGAAACCAACCATCAAAGCCGGAGTATGCCGGAACTTATTATTGTCCTAACGAAGACTCCTTCTTTGATTCGGATTTCGGTTCAAATGCCGGTTGTTCAGTCGGCCTGAGTTTATTACCGATGGATGCCGGGCCTCCGATTGGCGGACAGCCGGGGCATGGTATCGGATCGGCGCCGCCCTTGAAATAGGCGACACCATAAGTAATATCAAGACCGTTATAGTTGCAGCTGCCGTTAACGTCGCCGCAGTAGAAGAATGCGTCGCAAGGAGAAATGGGACAGGAACCTAAAGGACACATGGGATCTGCCCCGCCCTTGAAGTAGCTGACGCCGTAGGTGATATCGAGGCCGTTGTAGTTGCCGCTTCCGTTGACGTCACCGGTAGCGTAATCGCAGCCGGCCGCCGCAGCAGTGATGCTGAAACGAATGACCGGGGTCGGATCATTAACGCAGCTGTTATAGATGTAGGCGTCGGCCTCATAGGTGCTGTCCTCAACGATTGAATCCCTGAAGTCGACCATGAACACGATTTCGGCAGAATCGCCCGGAGGAATGGTTCCCATTTCGCCGGAGGTTACAGCCATCCAGGTAACGTCAAGAATTACAGGCAGAGGCTCCTTATTGAGAGTTGACGACGCGACCACATTATTAAGTTCGGGATCGGGGCTGTTCGCAACTCCTTCAATTCCGCCGGTGTCCTCCAGAGCAACGAAGTAATCAAGCGGGGCGGAACCTGTATTGTACAGGAATTTCGAGTATACTGCCGTGTCGCCGACGGGAACATTATTAACAACCGGTGAAGTGTCGATGGTGGCTATCGGCGCGGTAAGCGCGACGTCGTGCGTCGTTGTTTGGTTTTGAAGGACGAACACTTGGTCTATGCCGGTAACATATCCAAACGCCTCTACAGTTACAGTTATTGATCCGGGAGCTATATCGATAGAATAGTTGCCGCTGGCATCGGTGGTATCCACAATTATCGCTTCCTGTTCCGAGCTCGCGGTTACTATGGCGCCCTCAATCGGCGAAGTCGTGTTAGCGTCGGTTACCGTACCGGCAAGAGACCCGCCGATTGCGGTGATACTGAACGGTATAACCGGAGTGGGAGCGGTACTGTTGTTGTCGATATAAGCGTAGGCCTGGTATGTGCTGTCCACAACAATGTCGGGCGCACGGAAGTCGACCCCGAACACGATTTCGGCAGAATCGCCCGGAGGAATGATTCCCATTCCACCGGAGGTTACGGCCATCCAGGTAACGTCAAGAATTACAGGCAGAGGCTCCTTATTGAAAGTTGACGACGCGACCGCATTATTAAGTTCGGGATCGGGGCTGTTCGCAACTCCTTCAACTCCGCCAGTGTCCGCCAGAGTAACGAAGTAATAAAGCGGGGCGGTACCCGTATTATGCAGGAATATCAAGTAAGTCGTTGTATCGCCAAGCCCTAACGAAAAGACGATCGGCGAGGTGTCAATCGCGGCTAAAGGAGAGGTAAGCGCGACATCATGCCTAGTTGTCTGGTGTTCGACAACGATCACATCCGCCGTGTCGGCAACGTATCCACCCGCCTCTACAGTTACGTTGACTGCTCCAGGAGCTATATCGATAGAGTAGTTACCGCTGGCATCCGTGGTATCTACAACTATCTCCTCGATTATCGTGCTCGCGGTTACAATAGCGCCTTCAATGGGCGACGCGTCGTTGGCATCCGTTACCGTTCCCGCGACAGTACCGGGTCCGCTCAAGCGGAAAAGGATAGCCAGGCCGTCGAACATCAGGTTTCCGGGATCATTGCAATAATAGGTTGGAGGATAGGCGCAATGATAAGTTAAACCTGAGCGAGTACCGGCAGTATCAGACTCAATACCGGTGGTCGCACTCTGGCCTAAACCATAGGGCGAGTCCTCATCGGCGTCGGCGAATTGGATAACGATGTCGCCGTTCTCATGGAGAATGATTTCCCACTCGAGCGTATAGACTGCCGGCGTTGTGACATGGTAGTTATGGTATTGAATAACCGCATACATATCGGGAGATGTGCCGAACGTCTCCATGATCGTGGCGCCGTCATAATATTGGGAGGGATAGCCGTTATCCCAGAAACCGGCGATTAACGGATTGTATGGACTAGTAGAACTCGGCAGCGGGCAGTCATTGCTGGGATGACTATAGGTTCCGCCAAATGTCAAATAGCCATGGCCGTTAACATATACCGAGTCGTAAAGGCTGCCATAGAAGGGGAACCTGAAGCCCAGGGCAAAATGACCGAGGGTACCGAGACCGGTGCCTATGGTGTCCGCGGTCGGCGACGTCGTAAGCTCGATCCATGAATAAGTCGGCGCGAGGGGATCTGAGCTTAAGTTATCGAACCACTCGTAACCGTAAGTATCCGGGCCGCCTTCAGAGTAGTGGGTCGCCGATACGAGATAGGCCGTAACCAGGTTATTCGATGCGTCGTAATCGTCCCGATTCTCTATGGTTAAATTGAAGGTATATGCTTCTCCCGCCAGGGTCGGAACGGTCCAGCTGTCGAATGTCACCTGCTGGAAAGCTCCCGAGGCGAGATCCACCACCGATACCGTATCAGCGTAAACTACGGTCTCTCCCGACATATCTTCTATGGTCATGATAGCGTCAAAAGATTGCGTGGTGGTGCCGACATTCTCGACAGTACCCTGGGGATCGATGCTGTAGTCGGTAAACACGTATAAACCGGTCGGTTCATCAATCGAAACCGCCGCAATATCATCCGAGGGGAAGAACAGCGAGCAATCCAGGAAGGCAAAGTCATCCACATACCAGCCATCATAGAAGTTATAAAAGGCGCCCAGGGCCAACCTGGCTTTCACAACCGTTCCCGAGTAAGCGGACAGGTCGAATGATATCTGTTCCCAGAATTGCTGACCGGTTCCCGCAAACACCGAATCAGGATAAAGCGGGTTTGAATATTCGGCTATCTTATCATAGCCCCGATCGGGCGATACCTCTGTCCAGGTGGTTCCATTGTCGGTTGAAACCGCGAAGTTGCATCCGTCATAGGCGAAGTAGTCGCCATCCGTACTATACCACGAGGCGAAACCGAATGTCGGATAAGTAGTTCCGACGTCTAACCTGAAGTCGAGGGTATGGAGACCCTGTGAGTAATTGCCGCTGAGATTGGTGGCCCACACGTTGGCCCCGGAATAAGCGGAGTTGGGTCCGGAGGTAGGAGCGCCCCATTCCCAGTCGCCGCTGCCTCTTAAGCCTCCGTTGTCAGACTCGAGATCTACCAGGGCGTCATAGACCATCAATTCCGCCGTCAGGGTATCGTTCGCGGGATTGTTATCCAGCAAAACCGTAACCAGCTCGGTCGTGACGGTCATGGTGTAAATTCCGCTGCCGCTTCCCAGCGGAGTAAAGTCCGCGAAAGTGGCATTGGCGGTGCTGTTCTCCGGCATGCGGCCAATGATATCGTGATCCGTGTAGACTACGGTACCAAGCGAGTCTATAACCAGCTTCACCGGGACATCGGGGGTATCGAAACCATAATTCCTTACCTCAACCACCGGCGAATACGCCTGGTTCACAAAGCCGTTGGTGCCGCTGACGAAATCAATCGGGCCCGCATCGCCGTAAGGCGCATCGCCAAGGGATATATCGTCAACAAACCAGCCGGCCGCCAGTTCGGAGAGGTGGTACCATAAAACGATCCTGACCGTATCTCCTTCAATAGCGCCGGCGCTCAAATTAGATTCCCTGTACTCATTAATCAGGGCCGACGAGCTGTCTTCCCAGAACAGAGTATCGAGATTGGCTAAATCCCAATCGCCGGCAACCAGGCCGACTGTATGCGTCTCATCGTTTCTCGGGCCGTCTGCGTGACTCGATTTTTCCCAGAATCTTAACAGCGGACGGGATGAACCGCTCACATAGATGGGCGGACTCACCGCAATACGTTCCCTGGGAAAAGTTGTCCAGTTGAAATATATGGCGGTATCCGGGCTGTGAGCATCCCCGGCTCCTGTCCTGAATTCGAAACCATCGGC
>CP070742.1:2534943-2562753 GCA_020348065.1 Candidatus Zixiibacteriota bacterium | reverse complement strand
CTAAAAAAGCAGCAAAATTAATACCTACCCGGCGAGTCACCGCTTGCCGTGACCGCCGCTTGGGTGGTTGGCGTACCTCCCGGTACACCAACTTTATGTTGGCAGACAAGGACGTCCGCCAATCACTAAAACTTTTCTCGTCATTGCGAGGACCCCGCCGTAGGCGGGGGACGAAGCAATCCCATAAATTATTAAAATGATGGAGGTCGCTTCGTTATCCGGCTGCTGCCGGGCTTCTCGCGATGACGGGTTTTTCAGGGTCTTTTCTCTCGCTAAATCCAATTTAGTCAATTTCCCCCAAATATCAATATAAAACAGGGGCCGCCCCCCGCGGCCCCGATCGATGATGTCGATCAAAGCGGGCTATTTCAACAACGTCATTTTTCTGGTATAACTCTCCGAGCCCGTCTCAAGCCTGTAAAAATACATTCCCGATGAAAACTCTCCGGCTTCCCAGATTATATAATGATTTCCCTCCTCGAATATCCCGTTTGCCAGCGTCGCCACTTTCCTCCCGTAGATATCGTAAATCGATAAATCTATTGACGCGGTATTTCCCAACTCAAAAGCAATCTCCGTTCGGGCGTTAAACGGATTGGGATAGTTTTGTAACAATGAAAACGTCACGGGAACATTATCATCATTCTCGACGCTGGTAAGGCATTCCGGCGCGGGAACATCAAGATATCGAACCGGATTATCCGTTACCGAACCCTCACCTTGCGCCGCCGTCCCGGCATCCTTGTCCTCGATATAAATAATATGCATACTGTCGTTTACTTTGTCCGCAACGCTCGACCAGTGGTCCGACTCACAGTCCCCCGGCAAACATCCGTGCGACGGCGAGGCGGTTAGGTTCTCCGGGATCGTCCAGGTCGCCCCGTCATCGCAGGAATACTGCATATATAATTCACCGTTAGCGAAACCTCCCGCAGAGCAATCGTCATAATCAAATAATGTATAAACCGCAATAAGGGAGCTCTCCGCCGGAGATCTTCCCAGAGACATCTTGCATATCGGCCTGTTCCAGGCGCCGATATTACATCCATACCATATATCGGAAGTCGAAAGCAGTTCCGTGATGGAGCCGGAATCCCGGTCATAATGCAGTAGATATGTTCTGTAATAGACGCCGGCGTCCGTAACCCATTGCGCGTTCCAGATGATATGAAGATTGTCATTATAATCGTAAATCGCCGCGAGATCGGTATAGGCGTATAGAGAATCCGGCGGGCCGTAATCCGTTACGTTAATTTTGCCGTAGGTCCAATCCCACGTCAGTCCCTCCTGCGATTCAATATAGTAGACGTCGTTCTGCCACTGAGTGTCGTAATTGAGAGGATGGGTATAAACGATAGCTGATTTGCCCGATACCGGACTCGATACAATGTTCTGCGAAAGGGTCATTATGGTATCTGCCGCAACCAGATTCGACCACGTGTATCCGGTGTCCACCGAATTTGTATATCCCAACGCCATCGGAGATCCGGCAGGGGCCATCTCCGCGCTGAGGATATGGATCACGTTATTTATATCGACGGAGACATAAGGCCAGAGGCAACGATATGTCAGCGAATCGGGAGGATCTACGTACCGGAATACCCCGAAACCGGTAAAATTATCTATGGCGGCCACCACGTAATCCTCTACCGATGGGTCGTAGGTCGAATGATAGGCTATAGCGCCCAGATCGTCGGCGGTGATCGAGATCTGCGGAAAACCTGCGCCGCTCACCTGCGATACTTGTACGGCACCCAGCCAGTTGCCCGAAGTATCGACGTAGTTATAATAAACTCCATGGGGAAAGGGGTATGAAATCGTGTTCGTCCAGGTAAAATGCACCCCCCCTTCCGAATCCACAGCGCAACGATTGCCGGTTGAACCATGGGTTTGAAAATCAAACTGCGTAATTCCCAGTATGATTCCGGGCGATAATGCTGTTTGAAGACCAGATGGAATGTAAATCAGGTTATCAGGGGATTCATCCCCTCTGAATACCGGAAAGTCTTCCGGTCGCGGTCCGATTTTGTCTCCGGCGTGGGATGAAAGATCAAATGCCAAAATCAAAATCGAAACGGTTACAGGCATTATCTTCGTTCTCACAGGCCTTTTCTCTTTTTATTATTTTAAAACACCGCATATCTTATATAGTACCAGCCCTTATCCTTCTATACGCTCCTCAATATAAGCTTTTAAGTTAACATGTCTGGATCTATATGCCTGCCCCATACAATAATACGCCCGCCTGATAAACCGTTAATACGCGTTCATTCAGCATTTTAAATCCTGGTTGCCAAGCGCTGCTTGGCAATCATATCTAAAAACATGCAAAATGCATTAGCTTTTAAAAGTCCCTATAAACGGAGTAAAGATTCCGTTGCTCTTTGACAACCTAATAAAATGGCGATAAAAAATCGGGGTCCCGAAAGACCCCGATGGAGTTCAAATTGCGATACTGTAGTCGGGTTTCGCCGAAACCCGACGCCAGGCCGACTGACAGAATTACTTCAGAAGCGTCATCTTTCTGGTAAGCTCTTCGCCGTTCGATCTCATCTTGTAGTAGTAGACACCGGAAGAGACATCGGAGGCATCCCAGCTTATGGAATGATGGCCGGCTTCCAGAGCGCCGTCAACAAGCGTGGCTACCTTGGCGCCGGTAATACCATAAACGCACAGCTCGACCTTGGAACCCTGGTCCAGATCAAAATCTATATTGGTCTGGGCGTTGAACGGATTCGGATAGTTCTGGGAAAGCTCGAAAGTGGTCGGCATCGAACCGGTTTGATGCACGCCGGTAATTGTCGGAACCGCGAGATACTTGACCGGGCTGGTGGTAATCTGTCCCTCGGTTTGAGGAATACCGCCGGCGTCCTTGTCCTCAACGTAAATGATATGAAGATTATCATCCACCTTATCGGCAAGGGCTGACCAGTGATCGGAATCGCAGTTGCCCGCTATGCAACCCGGAGTCGGCGAGTTGGTCAGGTTTTGGGGAGCCGACCAGGTTAAGCCTCCGTCGGCCGTATATTGCATATGAATATCACCGTTGGCATATCCACCGGCCGAGCAATCCAGCGTATCAAAAGCGGTATAAACCGTGAAAATGTTGCCGGATGCCTGATGGACGCCAAGCGACATCTTGCAGACAGGACGGTTCCAGATCCCGTAAGAGCAACCGGCCGGCCAGGTTTCAGGAGTTTCGCGCAATTGTGTTATTACATGGGTACCGTTACTGTAATGTAGCAGGAAAGTCCTGTAATAGATGCCCTCGTCTGTAACCCACTGCGCGTTCCAGACAATATTGAGATTGTCATTGTAGTCGTAAATTGCGGCGAGATCGGTGTAACAATAAAGCGAATCAGGGGCGCCGTAACCGGTTACGTCCACCTTCCCGTAACGCCAATCCCAGGTGAGACCATCATCGGACTGAATGTAATAAATTGTGTTTCTCCACTGGGTCTCAAAATCGTTGGGATGAGAATACACGATGGCCACCTTGTCGGAAACCGGGCTGGCAACCACGTTCTGCGAGATCGTCTCCAGAGTATCAACGCTAATCATAACGGACCAGGTGCTACCGCCGTCGGTCGATACGGTATAACCGATAGCCTGAGGATCCCCGGCGTTCGGCCAGTTCTCACAAGAAACAACGTGGATGTTGTCGTTACGGTCGATACAGAAATAGGGCCAGTAACAGCGCTGGGCCATCATATCGGGCGGATCGAAATACCGGAAAAGTCCGAATCCCGTAAACTGATCCTCGGCGTAGATCACATAGTTTTCCTGACCGGGATTATTCGCGGAGTGATAAGACGCAGCGCAACGATCGTCGCTTGTGACGCCGCCCTGGCAATAACCGGCGCCGTTTACCTGCGAGAGCTGTGTAGGTTGAAGCCAGTTACCGGCGTTGTCGACATAATTGAAATAAACCGCGCGCTGGCTGGGATAGGATATACCGTTCATCCAGACAAAATGCACGCCGCCCTGGCTGTCTACACCGGCGCGATTGCCGGAGGAGCCGTTGGTCTGGTAATCATATTGAGTCGTACCTATGACTTCACCGGGTGAATCCGTTCTCAAACCGGGCATTGCCGGTTCGTAATTCATGTCGGGAATCGGTTCGAAACCGGTTATAAACTTGTGATCCACAATCGGAGCAACCTTGTTTCCGGCGTACGCGCTCGTTACCGCTAACATAAGCAGCGCCAGAACCGACCAAAATAGAATCCTTTTTGCCATAAAACCTCTCCTAAAAGCGTTAAAGGGTTAAACAGATTTTGCGATTTTTCTAACCAATCACCTCCCCCGAATAACAGTTAATTTTAAGGTTGATACTTTCGATATTAAATAATCCCATTCAGAAAATTCCCGGTAAATTTAATTTTCCGGCTTTCCCCATTTCCATTTCAAAAGCATACCTGAAAACCTCAACAATTCCGGACATCGAGAATGTTTCCCGCACGTACTCCTCTAAGTAAGCAACAGAGTTAACAGTTTCGCCCTTCAATTCCGTTTCTTTTCCTATTTGAAGATAATCCATTATGTCATAATCCGGCTTTTCGATTGAAATCGACGATTGCTGCAGTACCGTCCTGTCGTATATCCTCTGCGCAGATGCGATAATTTTCCTTCCCGAAACGCTGATTTCACCCCTGTCAATTTGCCGAAAACAAGGACCATTCCGAAACCCGCATTTTCTGGAAACCGAATGATGTTCGGACGTAATTCCCAGACGATTCAAGCCTTGCCTGAAAACCTCATTAGTCCTGCCGAACAGATCCTTAAAGTCGACACCCGAACGTCTTTCGTCGATCGGCCGGATAACGCTGCAGCAGAGATCCCATCCATGAAGAATTTCCCGGCCGCCAGTGGGACGAGCGACAATTTCGATCCCGTCCCTCAAGCACTTTTCGATCCTAAGCCTTTTTAACGGATTCTGATTGAGACCGTAACTGATGGTAGCTCGATTCCAGGTGTAAAACCGGACAATCGGGCAAGACGGCGGTTCCATCTCCCCGATCATACGGTCAATCTCCATGTTTGAGAATCCGGTTAACGAGGGGGTAAAGCCGAAATTAAAAAGATATTCTGTTGTCAAAGTTCATCCCAAACCAGTATAAACGCAAAATATATGCCGTCGCCTGCTTCACCTCAAGAATCAAATAAAGCAATCTCCAGGATTTAAATCGCTCCCTTAGTTGTTGAGGCTCAGTATCTTAAAATCCGGTTATCTGGACTTCCGCAATCTCCTTATGCGGCAAATTATCACGTTGTGCAGCCAATTGCAGACAACCGAATCGGCTTTGCAAAATCCAAATAAACCGCTTTTATAGTAATTTAAATCTACCAAAAAATATGTCAAGGTTTTTTTACTGATTTGTTATTTCAAGAAAACCATTTTGTGAGTTTTCTGCACTCCCTCGATCCGGTAGAAGTAAACGCCCGACGGCACTTCACGACCGAAATCTCGGCCGCTCCATGATATATAATTCATTCCCGGATGCAAGTTTATATTCTTCGTACCGGCCCGCTGTCCCAGGATATTATATACGGCGAGATTAACGTCAATACCTGCGCCCGATCCCGAGAACACCGGAATCCTGGTGATATCATTAAACGGGTTCGGATAATTCGCCAGGACCTCTATTTTTCCCGGCGTATTGAAATTATCGTTGATGGATGCGGCGGTCGGTTCCAGCAGAAAATCTATATTCTCCGCAATAGGATTTTCAAGAAGATCAAGATAAATCTCGAAAGGATAAACCTCAAAATTATATTTTATCAGATCGCAGACAATGTTGTAATAGCCGTTAACCAGACCGGCGGTAATGGAATATTCTCCTGATGCGCCGGTATTGCCATAGGCTATCGGATATTCTCCCCCGACAGGATAGGCGTATACCCTTGCTCCGCAAGCGGGTCCATCGGGCGTCAAGACATTTCCGGAGATCGCCAATCCCAGGTTGCCGAAATCCTGAGTAATAGCCTCATTCTGAATTCCGGAATGGCTGACACGCAATACGATAACTTCAGCGTTCTGCCAGTTCTCCGTCGACCGATAGAAAAACGGGATGACGTTGGAACCCGAATACTGAAGTAAGTAATCCCCCGACGGAAGATTTTCCAGAAAATAATCGCCGTTGGAGATTGAATATGTTGAGCTGATTGCATCGCCTGTGAAATAATCTATGGCGGTAACGACAACATCGCTCAACGCCTGATCGGATTCGGAATCAATAATATTTCCCGATATCGTTAGCCCGTGGGAAACATTCAGATCCACCGCAAAATCGAGTCCCGTGATGATTGTTCCCGATGAAACCTCGACTTTATCCGCAAGTATAGGATTATACTGATTATCGTAATAGTAGGCTATCCGGCCGCCGTCGGGGATGCAGCCGTCGCAATTTAAGTAAAAATTATAAACGCCCGCCGGGAGATCGAAATCAAACAAACCTTCTTCCCCGGTAATAACCGATTGCATATTGGGATCGGTCCAGAATTCGCACCATTGATAAGCGTAAATCGGGATACCGATCAATCCTTCCCCGGTATTGAGATCGTAAGCCCTTCCGCTTACATGCCCGAATCCTACCGGTTCGAGCAGGAACGACATATCCGGCACTCCCGCGTTTCGTTCGACATAAATGATATCCGCATTCTCGATATTTTCAACGCCGGGGTAGAAAACCGTCTTTTTGGCCGACGCCATTCCGGCGACCTTATAGGCTCCCGGTATCAGGCCGTTAAGAACATAATTTATGGGATGCTGCCCCGTAATCAGGACGCTTCTGCGCCAGCCGGCGTAAGGCTCATCTACCTTCAGGGCGGTTACCAGACCTTTTTCAACATCATCGCCGAGATAATCAAAAATACCGCCCAGCCAGCCACCGCGGTCGAGACTGAAGTAAACGGCAACATTTTGACCGGAGAATACCACTATTTTGCCAGCCTCCGATATCCGGTAGACCGAGGGATAGTATTCGCGGATAAAATTGCCGCTTTCCGCCGAGAGATAATATTCGCCGGCGATCAGGCTGAACTGGAATCCTCCGTTCTGCGAGCTGTATGCAGAATCAATAATTTCCTTATGAGAATTATAAAGGTATAATTTAGCCTCAAGGATAGATTGGGAGCTGTTCTCCACCCCTACCCTTCCGGAAATAAAAGCTGTATCGTCGGCGAAAGCGCCTATTCCGAAAAGCAGGAGAAGACAAATTATTATCGCAAAGATCTTATCCATCCGACATCAAAATAGTCAAAATTCTCAATATATGCAAGCTTTTTTTATTTTCGATCGAGCACATTTTCTGTCCGTCCCAAACAAGCCTGAAAGTTAACTACTTTCATATACGACACAATCCCTGTTTAAGATACAAGAAAAACTCCGGAATATTCCGAGGAATTTCAGGATTTTTATGCCACAGCTATTTTTGGATTGTCATCTTATTGAAATATATAGGATTAACCGGGGAAAGGGGATTTCGGAAACGCCCTATTTCAATTGAAATAAAAAAACTATCTTAATGCAATGCCTTTTATAACGGCGTCTTTGAGAAGCTTCATGTCGGAAAAATACTGATTTCTCTCATTAAAATCGATAATTCGCGGCTTGATCAGTAATTTTATACACTGAGTTAAGGAATCATCGGCAAGTCCGCTTTCACTTGAAAACTCCAGGTTTTCCGAAAAGTAGGACGTCGAATCCCCGGTTATTTCGTGAAATTCCCGGTAGGAGACGTCAATTTTATATTGAATATCATAAAATTCGAACCGCCTGACCGTTAACAAATGGCAGGAAGGACTATTTTCATAATCTGATTTTTTAAAATAATCGAAGATCCATGTTTTTATCCTGGTTTCGGGGCCCCTCTTATAGCAGAAACCCGGGATAATCAGATCCGCCCTAAAATCGAGCGAATTGCCCCCAGCATAGAGAATTTCCAGATTGTTCAGATAAACTTTCGGTATCTCTTTTTCCAGCATCGATCCTAATACTTTTTGCAGGTCGACTCTTCTGGTATAACTCTCACCCCACTCCAGCATCAAAGCTCTCTGACCCGTATAATGCCCTTCCAGGAAACCCTTAAAACTATTATCTGAATCCATTTGCCCGGAAAATCTGTAGCGAACCGTATCGGGATGATCGGTTACATATTGCAATCTAATAGGTTCGGATCCTTCAATTAAAGGAAAAGCGAAACAGCCATAGAGCTCTATGGGGAGCATGCCGAGGGGAAAAAAATTCGCCGTAATGTCCTGGTATGCGGTATCGCCGGACTCGTCTTCATACCCTGCTATCACGTGATTAAACTGGAAGGGTGAGGGAAAATCCGGATTACCCTGTCGCCCCTTCCCGATATAAACCAAAACCGGCCAGGAATTATATCCGGCAATGCCGGCCCAACTTACGAACAGATTGGTCAATCCCTTGCAATCGCCGTACCCTTTGTCCCACACCTCCTGGGCCGGAAATGGTTTGTAATAGCCCTCCCCCAGTTCCACGGCGGTATAGCGGCATTTTTCGGAAATTCGTTCTTTTATATCCCGGATTGAATTCGCGATATCCAGCATTTCAAACTCGTCATTAAACGCTTCGGCAGATTCAAAGTTGGCAGAACACCATTCGTTGACGTCATCCCATTTTGCGAAATCGGTTTCACCAACCGTTGATTCGAAAATATACCATATCCCGGGATAACAATCCTCCGGCGCCTTTTCAAAAACCGAATCCTTTAATTTCGCCTGCGATCCCCAGCGAAACTTAGCCTCTTTTTTCCTGTAAAGATACTCGGGGGCGGCATTATCTATGCTGTATTTCAATTTCCATTTATCGTCCGGAAAATGAAATTCCACAACCGAGGAATCAACCGCAACTTCCTCAATTAACGGCAGAAAATCGGCCGCGAGAGCGGGAGCGTCCTCGGTTTTAATGCAATAAGCGTACTCCACAACGTATCCGCTATCCAGATAACCGAGATCCCAGGTTACTAACCGATAGTCGGTTGTCAGGACAACTTTCTCCTGGGGTGTCCAGATAAGACAGTCTTTATCTTTATATTTCCTTTTTTTCCCTTTTTGGTCGGTTACCTGTATCTGGAATTTATCTATCTCATAAAAATTCGGAAGATTCAATTTGAAATATCTGAATTCATTTGGATCTATATCATCCTCAATTTTAAGAATTTTATGATAAGCGGTTTCCTTCTTTTCGCCATCGAATTTGATCGTAATGCTCTGGAGAGAATACCTGCTTTCCCCGGCGAAGACGTTTGAATAGAAAATCATCAGAATCAATAACAGCAAAAAGGGTCTCATATTTTTTCCAGGTAAATGGCGGCCAGGTCATTATTCTTGACTTTCTCGAACAGTTTCTCCAACCTTGGAGCGTAGGTTTCGTAAAACATCCTTTTATGTATCCTGTATTCTCTCCTGATGGATATGGTTCTTTCAGCGGAATTATAGCCGGAAAATATCGAATATTTAGTAAGACCCTCTTTAACCTCGAAACTCAAATCGTCGGTATAAACCGGATCGTATGATTCGCCCAGATGCCAGTTTATCATGTAAAGGTGATGGATTTTAAAGGGGAAGTATACGGGATACTTGCGCGGCGGATGATAATCCAGTATTACGTTTTCGACAGTCGGCCCCGATAGAGCTCCAGTTTGAGATCGCTTTCATTCTCAAAATCGAAATACTCTGTACTGACGGTACAATCTACTTTAAATTCCGACGGTGAATTGAGAGAATCGGGCGACATTGAAACGTCTGCGACGGCATCTTCTATATCCCTGAATAAAATCTCATTTATAAATTCCTTGAGGCTGCTGATCCCTTCACATCTGAAGATTCTTCGCGCCTCAAGGGCGGCCTGGTTTTTCAGATAGATTGATGCCGACCCGGTAGTCGCGTTATCATCATTCAAATATAAATCGAGATTGACCATAACGCTGCTGTATTCATCTATTTTAGGTGTCACCCCCAATATATCGAATTTCGCCATCGGCCTGCAATAGAACCTTTCCGACAATGCTTCATCGAGAATTCCGAATTCCGCTCCCCGATCGGCGGGATCGAGAAACAGTTTTTGCTCCGGGATATAGACCAGACACTGATCGAACATGTGCAGCGAGGGAAAATCCGGGAGGGGACTGTACGTGCAATTGTCCGAATTTACCCAGACTATCTCCGCTTCGATATCGAAATTTTTATAAATCGAACATAGCATAAAACATTTATCTGCCTGCCGAACCTCTTTTTCTTCGAGCGGTTTTTCCAGGCGAGATGGGAAAAGATATCCGTAAGCCCCGGTTTCCCAGTTGTCCCGAACAAATTCATAAGCTTTAACGGTATAATCGTCGGACGTTTCGCACTCCTTTTTAATCTTTTTGGATATCTTTCGGGAATCGCCGTAATCGGATAAGATCCAATCGAATACCCATCTGTAAAATGAGAAATATTCTGCCCACGACATAGAGGCGTCCGAATCCAGCCGGGACGGTTTTGGTCTGGTCCAGAGCTCTGATACGAGATTCCTGATGGGTAATCTGTACTCCTCGTTTTCAATCGCGATTATATCGGACGCCTCGCAGATAAAGGTGGTATCCACATTATATACATCGGCTTTTATCAGGGGCTTGTTGGTTATTATATTTAGATACTCCAGCTTCCGAGGAAAATCCATTCTGAAACGGGCCCGGGTTACCGGTATTTCCTCGTGAAATCTGAAGACCGGCGGACTATAACCCTTCTCTTTGGTAGTATAAACGAAAACGTCCATTACGGACCCGACCTCGACTCCGGGGAGGCTGAACGATTTCGCCTTTATTTTATATTTCGACCGTTTGCTCTCGACTATCGTCTCGTCATATATCTCGTCAGCCGACAGCTCCGTGATTTCGCCTTCAGGTTTATAGCAAAAGGCGACGATGGAATCAAATTCAACGTCCTCTAAATATTGATGCTTATAATTAGCGTAAGACAATCCTCTTTCGGTATATATTTTTATTCTTCTTTTATCTGCAGATTTCAATAACCGATTATTTATTTTTCCGGTTATCTCGATCCTTGTCTCCTTTTGAACCACTCTAGCATCCGCGGCGCTATCCAGTGAATAATAGGATTCCATCAGCAATTCTCCGGTGGGAATATCCCACGCCAACTCTTCGGGCAACTCCACCGTCTCGGAACTGTCTTCCGGCGAATCTGTCTCGCTCGTAGAATCCCGGACCTCACCATTTATGGAATCTATATCCGCGGTTTCCGAATTTATATCTGAGCTGTCCGAAACGGATATCTGATAAAATAAAAATAAGATCGGCACTGTCGTCAGTAATCTCAGAAGAGTTTTTCCGCTTTTTGCATTAATGATAACCATGACCCACCCCTAACACCAATAGTCTTATCTGATAACAATTATTATTCCCTGGCTCGCAGGACATGCGATAAACATACTTAATGAGATAATAAAAAACAACTTTTTTGAATGATTTTAAGGCGGCTTGTTATATCATGATTTTTCAAATGTTTACATGTAATTCGAACAATTAAAAAAGCCCCGGCCATAATGAGGCAGGGGCTTAACGCGGTATCGATTTAATTTACTTGTCGTTTTCTTCTTTAGCTTTTTTGGCCTCTTCGATAATCTTTTCGGAGATCTCTCTGGGAACCTCCTCGTAATGGGAGAATTCGACGGTATGAATGCCGCGGCCCTGGGTAAAAGATCTTAAAGTGGTCGAATATTTATGAAGCTCGGCAAGCGGAACATGGGCTTTTATCTTCTGATTAGGGCCCTGGCTATCCATGCCGAGGATTTTCCCGCGTTTGGAGGAGATATCCCCCATGACGTCGCCCATGAACTCCTCCGGCACAAGAATGTCGACCGTATAAATTGGCTCCAGTACATAGGGGTCGGCTTTAAGGAAACCGTCCTTGAACGCCATGGACGCCGCCACCTTGAACGCCAGATCGGAAGAGTCGACCGCATGGTAAGATCCGAAATATACCGTGGCTTTGAAATCGACCACCCGGCATCCGGACCGACCGCCGGTTTCGATGGCTTCTCGAATACCTTTTTCAACCGAGGGTATGAATTTGGTGGGGATCACACCCCCGACGACCTCATTCCCAAATTCGAATCCCGCGCCTCTGGGAAGCGGTTCGAGACGCAGATGACAATCGCCGTACTGACCCCGCCCGCCGGTTTGTTTCTTGTATTTGCCCTGAACCTCGACTTTCTTTCGGATGGTTTCCCGATACGGTATCCTGGGCTTATCCAACTCGACCTCAACGCCGAATTTTCTCTTGAGACGGTCAATGGTAGCCTCGAGATGCAGTTCGCCCTGCCCGGATATAATGGTTTGCCTGATTTCGGGATCGACAACGACCTGGAATGTCGGGTCCTCCTCTCTCAGGCGCGCCAGTCCGCTGGCGATCTTTTCTTCATCGCCCTTAGCCTTGGCCTTAATGGCCATACGAATGACGGGTGACGGAACGAAGGCCGGCTCGTAGCATATTTGAGCTTTTTTATCGCAAAGAGTGTGTCCGGTCTGGGTGTTTTTCAACTTGACCAGGGCGCCGATGTCTCCGGCCCTTATCGATCCGGTCTCTTTTCGGTCTTTGCCGTTCATCAAAAATATCTGCCCGATACGCTCGCCGTCGTCAGCATTTACGTTTTGAAGATCGTCGCCGTTGGAAATTCCCCCCGAAAAGACCTTAAAGAACGAAAGCTCCCCGACATGCGGTTCGGATATGGTTTTGAATATATAAAGCGAACTGGGATCGTCGACCGCGATTTTTCTACGTTCTATCTGCTCGGTGCCGGGTTTGAATCCGATCTTCTCGCCCATATAGTCCGGGGCCGGGAAGTAATTGATTGCGAAATCTAACATAGTCGTGACACCGGCGTTTTCGGTGGCCGCACCCGCGAAGACCGGAATTATTACACCGTCAGCGATACCTTTGGCCAATCCCTTCTTTAACTCATCCGGAGTTAGTTCGCCGGCATCGAAGAATTTCTCCAGAAGCTCATCGTCGGCTTCGGCGGCGACTTCGACCAGTTTCTCATGGTAGCCGTCAATTGCCACCTTGAGATCGTCGGGAACGGCCGCTTCGGTGACGTTGCCCGATTTATCGAACGAATGCGCTTTCTTTTTTAAGACATCTATGACGCCCTTAAAGGCCGGACCCTCTCCCCACGCCGCCGTAACCGGGATAGCCTTATGGCTGTAAACGGAATTTATCTGCGCCAGCGCTTTGCTGAAGTCGGCGTTCTCCTTGTCCATACGGTTTATGAAAAACCCCCTCGGCATGGAGCTTTTTTCGGTTTCCCGCCAGACAATATCGGTGCCAACTTCAGGGCCGGTAACGCCGTTTACCGTTATGAGCGCGAAATCTCCGGCGCTCAAACCGGCGTACATATCGCCGCAGAAATCGGCGTAACCGGGGGTATCGATTATATTGAATTTGTGGCTCTTCCATTCCAGATGCGCCAGCGACAACCCTATGGATATTTTCCTCGAGATCTCATCGTCGGTGTAATCGGATACGGTAGTGCCGTCATCCACTACCCCCATGCGGTTGGTGACCTTGCCGGAAAACAATATAGCTTCCAGAAGCGACGTTTTGCCGCTGCCTCCATGGCCTACCAGGGTGATATTCCTGATTTTATCTGTCGGGAACTCTTTCATCTATCCTCCATCGTATCTTCGCATTCCGTATAAATACAAACGAACAAGTTAACAATTGAATCGCCGATGTCAATATCAAATAATCGGTTTGGGGAAAATGATAAATAAATCCGGGATTCGGGGGGCAGACATTCCTGTCTGTCTATAAAACGTTACGCTTGTGTCATCCCCGAAATCTCCTATCGAGAATCCAGGAGGTGCCCAGTTCTTGATCTCGGATCAAATCCGGGAAGACAAAACATAAAGGCCGGACAAAAGTGTCCGGCCTGCCAGAATGGGAGTTGCCAACTTTGGCAATACCAAAACAGCATCCTACCCGGGCGGCCAGGAGAACCAGCGGCCGCCCATGACGTGCACGTGGATATGATACACGGTCTGCCCGGCGTGGCGATTGCAGTTTATCACCGTGCGGAAACCGTTTTCCGAAACGCCCTTTTTCTCCGCCAGGGTAGCGGCCACACGGGTGAGTTTGCCGAGAACCGTCTCGTCGGCGTCTAGAACGGTCTCGATATGTTTCTTGGGGATAACCAGGAAATGGGTGGGCGCCTGGGGATGAGCGTCTTCGAACGCCAGGCAATCGTTATCCTCAAATATTATTTTGGCGGGCGTTTTCTTCTGTACTATCCTGCAAAAGATACATTCGATCATAAATCCCCCAGCCTGTTTAATACCAAAGCCGGAAAAATAATCCCGACGGTCTCAGCCCGTAAACGCCGGATACCGAGATTAATCGGCCTGAATCCGTATTCCACCGCGGTATCGTACTCGTCATCGGTCAAGCCGCTTTCGGGTCCGATTAAAAGCAGAATCTTTTTGGTATCGGGGGATGGTGATATGGTCTCATCCACCGGTTTGGATCCCGGCTTCGATTCGGCAACCAGCGCTATATCATATTCGATACTGAGCTTTATAACATCACTAAACATGACGAAATCTCTGATCTCCGGGATGACCGATCGCAGGGACTGTTTGGCGGCGGCGCGGGCGATCCTGTTTAAGCGTGTTATTTTTCTTTTAACGGAGTTCTCGTCATATTCATGCAGATAGCTTTTCTCAGAAAAATAAAATAAAAAGGATGAGACGCCCAGTTCGGTGCTTCTTTCAACTACCTCATCCATCTTTGCCGGACGGCAGATGCCCATGGCCAGCGTGATATCGATATAAGGCTCGTTTTCCAGACGGGTAACATTGGAGATAATACCCTTAACCGTTTTCGGAGAAGCGGATTCAATAACCGCCCTATATCTCTTGCCGGAACCGTCGATAGCGAAGAATGAATCGCCCTTTCGAGCGCGGATGGTCTTGACCAAGTGTTTGGCCTCATCGCCTTTTAATATGAGGGATTTGCTGTGAACATCGGACGGCTCGACTATGAAATTGGTCACGGTAACTTCGATGATAAACCTCTTGACGATTTAATGGAATAAAAAAGCCTTTTGCCTTTGTCTTTATAAAAATTAATGAGATCGCTTCGTCGTCTTCCCGCCAAAGGCGGGATTCGACTACTCGTGATGACGATTGTCAGTTTTCTGAATACGCGCAATGAATATGTCTATACCCCTAAAGTTTCCCGCAGTTTATCGAAAAACGATCTGCTCGGCTCGGGCGGTTTTTCACCCTGGTGCTCGGCGATCTTTTGGAATAGTTTTTTTTCTTCATCGGACAATTTTGTGGGAGTCCAAACGACTACCCGAACCAGCTGGCTTCCCTTGCCATAGCTGTTGAGATGGGGAATACCTTTATTTTTCATCAGGAATATTTTACCCGACTGCGTACCGGCCGGGATTTTCAGACCGGAATCGCCATCCAGTGTGGGTATATCGATCTCGGCGCCCAGAACCGCCTGAGAGATTGAAATGGGAAGCTCGAAGATGACATCATCGCCCCTGCGGGTAAAGTATTTGTGTTCTTTTTCGTCAATTACTACCAGAACGTCGCCGTGGGGGCCGCCCTGGGGGCCGAAGTTGCCGGATCCTCTGACCGTGAGATAATTACCCGCCGCCACACCTGCCGGAATCTTTACCTTGATTTTCGTCGACGCCTTTTCCAGACCGCTCCCTCCGCAGCTATGGCATCTGCTTTCGATAATCTCGCCCGAACCTCCGCAGTTGGGGCAGGATTGAATGTTGACGAACTGACCGAAAAGGGTCTTGGAAACCCGTCTGACCTGACCCTGTCCGGCGCAGGTGGGACACCTGGATGGTGAGGTTCCCGGTTCTGCGCCGCTTCCCTTGCAGCTCTCGCAAGTCACAAATCTTTTGACCTTTAAGGTCTTTTCGACGCCCTGCGAGATTTCCTCCAATGTCAACTCAAGTTTAACTTGGAGGTCCTGTCCGCGCCTCGGCCCGGCGCGTTCGGTTCTCGTAGAACCGAAGCCGAAAAGATCATCCAGCCCGCCGAAGCCGCCGAAATCTCTCATAAAGGCGCGCAGGGCGTCCGACAGATCGAAGCCGCCAAAACCGTTGAAACCGCCGGCGAATCCTCCCCCGCGAAGTCCCTCATGGCCGTATTGATCGTAAATCTGGCGTTTTTGAGGATCTTTCAAGATCTCGTAAGCCTCGGTGGCCTCTTTGAAGGATTCCTCCGCCGATTTATCTCCGGGGTTTTTATCGGGGTGATATTTTACGGCGAGTTTGCGGTACGCTTTTTTAATCTCGTCCTCGCCGGAATCCCGGCCTATTCCGAGTATCGTGTAGTAATCTCTCCTAGCCATCGGTTGCTCGATTCATTTCCCGTTCCTCTTCGGATTCACCAAATATATCGGATATAATCCCTTAAGTCAACATTCCATGACCCGGGTACAGTTCATCATGAATCTTCTCCACAATCGATCAACAGCAAAGGCAGCGAGCAAGGTTTCGCAGGAGTTTCAGTGTGCTCTGCAGAAATGCATTGAACGAACGCTTACGGTCGTCGTATAATAACACCACAAGCATGCGGGGTTTTCCCAATAAATCATTTAAAAAGAGAGGGATTATGCGCAGAAAAAGATCTATTCCGGCAATTACGCTGATTACGCTGCTGGCCTTCTTCGCGGGTTCCGGTCATGCCGACGACGGCAATATCGGCTCCTCGATTAATAATTTCGGTCTGAAGCTATTCCAGGAAATCATTAAAGCGGAAGAAGGAAACAACGTTATAATCTCGCCGCTATCGATTTCCATGGCGCTAACGATGGTTTACAATGGGGCCGAAGGGGAAACCAGGGAAGCCATGGCCGGAACGCTGGAGTTACGCGGCGCTTTCTCCAACAAAATCAATGAATCCTATAAGAACCTGAGCGAAACATTGACCTCACTTGACTCCACGGTCGTATTTCAGATTGCCAACTCCATTTGGTATCGTCAGGGCCTTCGAGTCGAGGACGATTTTCTCGATATGAACAGGTCCTTCTTTAAAGCCCAAATCAGCCCCTGCAATTTCCGCGATTCGGCTACGGCGGATACCATTAACGCCTGGGTATACGAGAATACGAACGGCAAGATTCCAGACATAGTCGAAAAGCCGATAAACCCGAATCTCTTGATGATCCTTATTAACGCCATCTATTTTCATGGCGACTGGGCAAAGAAATTTGACGTCGAAAATACCCGAGACGATGAGTTTACGCTAACCGACGGTTCCAGGGTTACCTGTAAGATGATGAATCAGGAGAATCGTTTCCGGTATTTCGAGAATGACAGCTTCCAGGCTATTGAGCTTCCGTATGGCAACCGCGCCTTCAGCATGATAATCTTTCTACCCAAACCCGATGTAGGGATCGACGATCTGATAGGGCGTCTCGACGATGATAACCTGAAGCTTTGGACAGACAGTCTCCGCCGGCACAGGGGAGCAATCTCGATGCCCAGATTCAAGCTTGAATTTTACAAGGAACTAACGCGTATGCTATCGTCGTTGGGAATGGGCTTAGCTTTCTCCGGAGAGGCCGATTTTACCGGGATCAACAGCGACAATCGTGTGTTCATCAGTTACGTGAAACATAAAACATATATCGAAGTTGACGAGGAGGGGACGGAAGCTGCTGCAGTAACGTCGGTCGGTATGCTGTCCAGCGCCGGACCCTCGGAGAAATTCGTTATGAGGGTCGATAGACCATTCCTGTTCCTGATAAGGGAATCCGGTTCCGGCACGGTAATATTTCTGGGGAAGATTGCCGATCCTACATCCGATTAAAGACTAAGATTTCTCTTTATCTTCGTCGTCGACGACCTCGAAATCGGCGTCGACAGCGCCCTCATCCTCTTTGCCTTCTCCGCTTTTATCCGATTCGGTACCGGCAGGCTGTTCCTGTCCCCCTCCCGCGGCTTGTTGTGGCCCTTGTTGTTTGTACATTTCTTCAGCCATTTTATGAGAGGCCGAAAGCAGTTCTTCAACCGCTTTTTCAATCTCGGCGGGATCTTCGGAATCTTTGGCTTTGGTCGCTTTCTCTATAGCTTCCTGAATCTTCTTTTTGTCATCCTCGGATAATTTATCGCCGTAATCTTTCAGGCTTTTCTCTACCTGATATACCGTGGAATCGGCCTTGTTGCGGGCATCCACCAGATCCCGCGCTTTCTTGTCCTCGGCGGCGTGGGTTTCGGCGTCCTTCACCATCTTTTCAACTTCCTGCTCGGAAAGGCCGGAGGACGATTCGATTTTTATTGACTGCTCCTTGCCCGTACCAAGGTCTTTCGCGGCAACATGGAAAATACCATTGGCATCGATATCAAATGTAACCTCTATCTGCGGTATTCCTCTCGGAGCCGGCGGAATGCCGACAAGATCGAATTTTCCCAGCGTGCGATTGTGAGAAGCCATCTCGCGCTCACCCTGGAGGACATGAATAGAAACGGCCGGCTGATTGTCGGAGGCGGTGGAAAAGATCTGCGATTTGCGGGTAGGAATAGTAGTATTTTTCTCGATAAGCTTGGTAAATACTCCTCCCAATGTTTCAATGCCAAGAGATAAGGGGGTAACGTCAAGCAAAAGAACATCCTTCACATCACCGGCAAGGACTCCCGCCTGAATGGCGGCGCCTATGGCGACGACCTCGTCGGGGTTTACCCCTTTATGGGGATCGCGGCCGAACAGGGTCTTCACCGTCTCCTGCACTTTGGGCATGCGGGTCATGCCGCCCACCAGGATAACTTCGTCAATATCGGATGATTTCATTTTGGCGTCGGCTAACGCTTTTTTACAGGGCTCTACCGTCCTCTCGACAAGATCATCAACCAACTGTTCAAATTTAGCTCTTGTCAGGGTCAAATCGAGGTGCTTGGGGCCGTTCTGATCGGCGGTTATAAACGGCAGGTTCAGCGATGTCTGCATGGTTGTGGAAAGCTCGCACTTGGCTTTTTCAGCCGATTCCTTCAATCTCTGAAGCGCCATCCTGTCTTTACGAAGATCGATGCCTTCGTTCTTTTTAAATT
The DNA here is from genome assembly GCA_020348065.1 of Candidatus Zixiibacteriota bacterium. Taxonomy (GTDB): domain Bacteria; phylum Zixibacteria; class MSB-5A5; order UBA10806; family UBA10806. Next base: position 2,543,651 of record CP070742.1, on the reverse strand, counting down.
CATCGGCCATCCAGTCGATAATCCGCTGGTCGAAATCGTCGCCCCCTAGATGAGTATCGCCATTGGTGGAGCGGACTTCAAACACACCTTCCCCCAGCTCCAGCACCGAAATATCGAAGGTACCCCCGCCGAGATCGAAAACCGCTATCTTCTGATCTTTTTTCTTTTCGAGACCGTACGCCAACGACGCGGCCGTCGGCTCGTTAATGATACGCAAAACCTCCAGCCCCGCGATTTTGCCCGCATCCTTGGTGGCCTGCCTCTGGGAATCATTGAAATAAGCCGGGACGGTTATTACGGCCTGTTTGACCTCGAAACCGAGGTAATCCTCGGCGGTCTTTTTGAGATACTGCAAAATCATGGCGGATATCTCCGGTGGGGCGTATTCTTTATCCTCGGCCATCACCCTGCAATCATCATTGGGAGCTCCGACGACTTTATAGGGCACGATCTTTTCTTCGGATGTAACCTCGGAATGGCGCCGTCCCATAAATCTTTTAATAGAGAAAATGGTGTTCTCGGGATTGGTTATGGCCTGCCGTTTAGCAACCTGTCCCACCAGCCTCTGACCGTCTTTGGCGAATGCCACGATGGACGGCGTTGTTCGGCCGCCTTCGGGATTCGGTATAACGACCGGGTCGCCGCCCTCCATAACGGCCACGCAGGAATTTGTCGTCCCCAGGTCTATTCCTATTACTTTACCCATTTTATCGCAAACCTCCGAAAAACTGCCTGAATTCTATTTGAAAATCATTTATTCCTATTTGCTTTTCTTCCTTTCACCGGAAACCCAGCTGTAAATATAAGTAAGGATACATCCGTTTACAAGGCTTGCCGTCAACGAGAAAAAAGCCTTACCCCGCGCGGCGGCTCCCGGAAGGGCGGTGGCGTATCCCGCCTCCACGGTATTGGCCAAATCAGCCACAATAAATAAAACAAAACCCACTATAAGGCCTCTTAAGATCCAGTTTTCCGGCATGCGGGGCAAAAGAATGGCATAGAGCCAGACGGTGATCAAGGTGGCAAAAAAGACGACAATCATGTATATCAAGGGAAAATAATCGGGTTGAGATGACGAGAAATAGCCCGGGGCCGAGGCGAAAGCATCGCTGTTAACGCCTTTATTAATTATATCAAACAACTTATCGATTAACGTGCTCGTAATCGTCACAATAATCGTTGTCCACCATAATGCCTGTTTGTTAATTTCGACCGCTCTAACCATCTGCCGTCCTCACATTTTATTTTACTTTCAGTATCATTACGACTATTCTGTGAAATTTCTTTCGGCAATCTCCTTCAATTTCGAAAGCTGCCTGGTAGCGATTAAAAAATCGCCGAACTCGATGATAACCTGAGAATAAAACCATCCCCAGAAACCCTCGTAATCGGCTCTCATGACCATGTTTATTCTGGTCCTGTTATCGCCCGCTTCTCTGAGATAATATCCCCCGTAAAAACAGTTTATCCCCAGTTTGGGAAATTTGGGATCTTCGCCGATGTTAAAGGTAATGCTTTTTCCCGGTTCGATGTCCGCCACCCGCCCCATTAAAAAATTATCGCCCTCTTTTAAGTCAGGCAGATCATCTACAAGCTTATCGAACGCTTTACCGCCCCCGATACCCAGAAATCCCGAACCGTAAGAATCGAATTCGGGCAACTGTCTTATCCAGCGGAAAATATACTCCCGGGGGACATTTACCTCAAGGGTCCTGACAGTCCTGAGCTCCGCGTCGGGGCAGTACCGGTCGGCGACATATTCGTCCTCTATCTCCTGGGATGTGGAATTCCAGTTATTCCAGGACGGAGCCAGGAAAAGCCTGAAATAACCGACACCGGCCGCTATCAGGACCAAAAACAGCACCACGATCTTGATGGCCTTAAAATCGGGATTGAAAAGATAGATGATTTTATAAGCCATATGCCCGAGCCATATAATTACAAGCAAAGCGCCCAACAGGAACCAGAACATCAAATAAACAACTTTTCCTGTTAATAGAAGCACAATCGCCACCATGGCCCAGACAACTATACTAACAGCGTATCTGATTAATGTTATCAAATTACCTCCCCGCACAAATTATGCAGGCAATATTCCAAAAATCAAGCATGGATAATATAATAAGAGATGAACGCCGAAAATACAAGAAAGAAAAATCGTTTATTGCATATATTGTGGGATCGGTCCGAATCCCTTTAAATTGCAGGTCCCTCCGGAATATACCTGAGGGATGGGAAATCAAAGTCCCCGGGAGCTATGCTTTCATATTCTCTATGGCGCCGAGGATTTCTCCATGCTCCGGGAAACGTCCGCTTTGCAATTTCGAGAATATTTTTTCGCCATCGATAATAACCTCGAAGGCTCCACCATCGGATGCGACCAGTTCCGATTTTATTCCGTACCTGTCCTTGATGGCCTCCGCCAAACTGACGGCTTCGGGATCGTATTTTCAAACGGCGCAATATTCAATAGCGATTTTCATTCTATTTCTCCCCGCTTTCAGCGTCATCGCCTGCATTAGAATGATAACTATGCTGCCGATAGGCAGGTTCCTCCACAGGGTTCTTGTCTTCGGCAGAGGAATTATTGGGGGACACGGCAACTGCCACCAGATCATCCTCATTTTCCACAGCCTCGTTTCGGGAATCTGTTTGAATTTCCTCCTCGCGGCCAGGGACGGTTAATCCGGTTCTCCGGATAACCTCCTGAGCCAGTTTTTCGTAATCCTCGGCCCCGAAACTGCTTGAAGCCGATTTAAATATCGATTTGCCGGTGCCGGCGATCTCCGCCAGCCTGACGTTTTTTCTTATGACAGTATCAAAAACCAACGGTCCCAGATTCTCGCTGGATCTCATGCTGTCCAGAATCACGTTCGACAGCCTGGTCCTGGAATCAAACATGCAGGGTAAAATGCCCAGGATATTAACCGAACTGTTCTGAGTGTTAATAAAAGAATCGAGCCAGTCCAGAAATCTTATTCCGCTCTGCAGGGGAAGCGTTTCGGTTTGAAGGGGAATGATTATGGAATCGGAGGCGATGAGAGCGTTTCCAATTAAAAAATCCGACGAGGGCGGACAGTCGAAAATGACATAATCGTAATTATCTCTCAATTCCCGAATACTCTCTTTCAGGGAGTAGATACTGAAACTTCCCTTGGGTAAAATATCGCGAAGGTTTTTCCCGGAGGGGATATAATCCAATCCCAGAACGTCTGATTTTTTTATAACATCAGTCGTCGCGGACCGGCCGTAAATAAGTTCGCCGAGCCCGGAGACTTCGTCACGATCCTCACCGCCGAGCCAGTTGGACAGGCTCCCCGAGGGATCGAGATCTACAAGCAGCACCTTGAACGATTTACCGGCCAATGCCGCACCCAGATTAACCGTCGTGGTCGTTTTCCCTACCCCGCCCTTTTGATTCGTAATTGCAATAGTCTTTGACATGCGATCTGCCTTTCCGGATTTAATTGATATTAAAAAACCTGTCTATTTCAAGAAGCCACCACTACTTTTGAATGCCTTATCACTTTATCATCCAGCATATATCCCGGAGACACGACATTTATGACAGTGCCCGCCTCGTGATCCTTCGACGGCGACTGCATCACGGCTTCATGGTAATTGGGATCGAATGGTTTGTTAAGAGCCTCTATGGCTCTGACACCCCTGTTTTTCAGCACGGATATCAGCTTCTCATATATAAGCTTCATACCCGACAGCACATTTTCGCAGTCTTCAAGTCTGGCTTCGGATTCGGACGAGGACATTGTTTCAAGAGCCCTCTGGAAATCGTCAACCACGTCCAGGATTTCCAGGATCAGCTCTTCGTTGGCGCTTTTTATCAACTGAGCGTATTGCCTGGATGATCTTTTCCTGAAATTATCAAATTCCGCCGCGAGTCGAATATATTTTTCCTCATCTTCCGCTGCCGATTCCGGTCTCAAAATCCCCGTTTTATATGCCGCCAATTCGGCCGCCGGATGCAGTTTATTTTTCTTCATCTCATTCATACCTTCCGAAGAAGTTTCGTATTTTATGGGGTAGAAAAATTATATGTCAAGGTCTATTCAGACAAAATTTCAGAAAGTCTTTTGGCTGTAAAATCAACTATTCCTATCAGGCGCGAATAAGGCATTCTGGTCGGACCTATTATCCCCAGAACGCCTTTAAACTTACCGGCCGAATACGTGGAAGATAGAAGCGAAAGCTCCGCCGTTTTGCCGATCTCGTCCGATTTTTCCTCAGAATCCACCCCGACAACCACCTTGATCCCTTCGATACCGGATGCCTTTGACATCAACCTCCCGACCGTTTCCCTGCGGTCAAGCAGGTTTAACAACTCCCTCATCTTCCCGGGATCATTAAACTCCGGCTGATTCATCAAATAACTTGCGCTGCCAAGGTGAATATCGCTCTCCCTGGAAAAACTCAGAAGCTCATCGGAGGATTCGATAAACATCTTAATCAGTTGCGGGTTGCCTCTGGTCGGTTCGGCCAGCCGCTTCTTAATATTTCTTTTCATCTCGCCTATGGTCAAACCGCATAACCGCTCATTCAATATCGAGGCTGTTTCCCGTAAACCGATATCCTTGAGATCGGTCTCCACTTCAAGTAGAACCGTCCTGGCCAGACCCGATTTCATGGCCAGCACGACCAGCACCCTTCTTTCCGCCACGGGAATCAGCTCAAGTTTCGTTATAATACCGGACTCGAACTTCGGCGCTATTGTTATACCGAGCTGATTTGATACCGACCCGAGCACCCTCGATGTTTGTTCCAGAATCTGATCGATCCCTGCCAGGGCGCCGGTAAGGAAATCGCTTATCATCTGTCGATCCGACTCGGAAAGCTCGTCAGGCTGTAGCAGATAATCTACGTAAAGTCGGTAGCCCTCGGTGGTGGGAATTCTGCCGGCGGAGGTATGCGGTTGACTGACCAGGCCCAACTCCTCAAGATCTTTTATGGTATTCCTGATAGTCGCCGGGGATAGCTTCAGCCCGTACTTCTTGGCGATGGCCCGTGAGGCTACGGGTTCCGCGGTCAAAACATAATGATCGATAAGGATCTTGAGGATTTTTATTTCTCTTTCAGACAGATTCTCAAAAGACATTTCCAGCCACCTTCCGGTTCAATATAATTATCTTTTATAACCAGTCAAGGCTATAAAGGTTTCCTTCGATTAAGCGGTTGTACCAAAATATATTACAATTTCCCCGAACGAAGAATTGAAATGGCCAGGCCGGCTCCCAGGATGCCGGCGAAAAGATAGCCGATCAATCCCAGTACCGGCACTCCGTAAACCTTCAAACCGATATCGATGGTGAGAACCAGAGACGATCCCACGATTATGGCGGCGATAACCAGCGCAAAGGACAATCGGTTTGACGATCTATCGAGTTCGCTTATCAGCTTATTCAGCCCCAGAACATCAAGACCGATTTTGCCTTTCCCCCGGTTGAGTTTGGACGTGAACTCCCGAATCTCCATCGGAACCTTGGTGGCGAAATCCCGCATTTCGGTAACGCTGATTCTTAGATCCTTTTTCAACTGCGAAAGACTCATTTTTCTCAACATCAGTCTTTTCACAAAGGGTACCGCGCTTTTGATCAGATCATAATCGGGATTCAGCTTCCGGGCGACCTCTTCATACGTTACGACAGCTTTCCCGAATAACATAAACTCGGATTTTACCCTGATTCCATGACGATGGACGATATCGAAGAATTCATCAAATAAGGTCGACATGTCTATTTTTGACAGGGGGACTTTATGATACCGCACGAGCATCTCGCCGATATCGGCCTCCAGCGCTTGCTTGTTGATGGTATCCGGAAGAGCCCCGGTCCGCGAAAACGAATAAACCAGAGACTCCGCGTCATTTGATACCACCGACGCTAGAATATCGCCCAGTTCGTTCAGCTGAGAATTGGAAAGCACGCCCATCATTCCGTAATCGACCGGGGCTATTTTGCCGTCGGATGTAACAAACAGATTTCCGGGATGCGGATCGGCATGGAAGAATCCATGATCAAATACCATTCGGAAAACGATCTCCCCGCCAGCCTCGCAAATTTCCACGGGATCAACGCCCATTTCCCGTAATTTTCGGGTATTCGTTATCTTGATTCCCTCGATTCGCTCCATGGTTATCATACGCCGAGTAGTATATTCCCAGAAAACTCGGGGGATAAAAATGCGATCATCGTCGGCGAAATTCCGGGCGAAAATTTCGATGTTGCGGGCCTCGTAAAGGAAATTGATCTCTTTGCTGGTCGATCTTTCCAGTTCGTATATAAGGCCCACCGGCTCATACTGCCTGGACTCCGGAATATGCTTTTCCAGCAATGAGGCCAGATCTTTCAAGATCACCATGTCGGAATTTATAACGTCCTTTATTCCGGGACGTTGAATTTTTACTGCCGCTCTGGTGCCGTCATGCAGAACAGCATTGTGAACCTGCGAGAGAGAAGCGGAAGCTATTGGTTCTGGATCAAGGGATTTGAAAGCCTCATCGATTCGGCAATCCAGATTCTCCCCGATCGCCCGCCGGGCGGTTTCGGGGCTCATGGGAGCCACCTGATCGTGCAATTTGGTGAGTTCCACTACCAGCTCATAAGGAATCAAAAACGGCCGCATGGAAAGGACCTGCCCCAGTTTTACAAATGTGGGGCCGAGTTCCTCCAGGGCCAGCCTGATTCTCTCCGGGAACGATAAATCCGGGGATGGTTTTCTTCTTAAGATCTTCTTGCCCAGCTTGAAAGCGGCGCGCAGGTTGAGCCTGTCGACAATCTCCCCGAACCCGTACTTTATGAATACGCCGGCTATGGCCCTGTATCTTTTAATATTTTTTATCGTTAAATCGGGCCTGGGAATCGGCATTTAAAAACTCCGTTTCTGGATAAAATTCAAACCTGTTTATTGTATGGATTCGGCCCTAACAGGTCAACTGTTTTTACCTTGACACCTTTCTGATTTTCGATTATGCTAGCTATCACCTAAAAAATATCGGGAGGAGATATGTTTAAATCCATATCGCTTTTTCTTGGCGTTCTAATGATATCGATATCATGCTCGGACCAGCCGGACGAGGTCAGGATAGGAGCATATTTATCCCTGACCGGTTCCACCGATTCATACGGCATATCGGCGAAAAGGGGATTCGATATAGCGTTGAACGAGATCAATGAATCGGGCGGCCTGTTGGGCAAAAAAGTAAGTCTCGTAACCGTTGACGACGCATCGCGGTCATACCTGGCGGTTATGGCGGTGAAAAACCTGATAGAAAATGAAGGTGTTTGTTCCATCCTGGGTGAGGTTGTCAGCGCCCGAACTCACGCCGCGGCGCCGTTTTGCCAAGCCGCCGAGATCCCCATGATAACGCCTGCCTCCACGCATCCGGAAGTAACAAATGTGGGAAACTATATTTTCAGGACCTGCTTTATAGATCCTTTTCAGGGTGAGGTTATGGCCTCGTACGCTTACAATAATCTGAAACTGAGGACAATCGCCACCTTCATGGACTTGAAGAACGAGTATTCGATGAATCTCGGACGGATATTCAACGATAAATTCGCCGAATTCGGAGGAAAAATAATCACCACGGAATTCTACAGCGAAGGCGACACCGACTTTTCTTTCCAGATAAGAAAAATACAAAACTCCGCTCCCCAGGCGGTATTTTTACCCGGATATTTCGGCGAGGTCTCCCGGATAGCCGTACAGGCAAGATTTCTGGGGCTTAAAATACCGTTTCTCGGCACCGACGGCTGGGATTCGCCGAGAATCCTCGAATCAGCCGGCAAAGAGTTGGAAGGATGTTATTTCTCCAACCACTTTTCCCCTGAAATCGATCTCCCGACGGTCAGAAATTTCGTGGAGAAATACAAAGACGCTTATGATAGTCAAACTCCTGATGCTACCGCAATACTGGCCTATGACGCCGCCATGGTGCTTTTCGATGCCATTAAACGAGCCGGAACCGATAAACCCCAAATGATTCGCAAGGCTCTTTCCGAAACCAGAGATTTCGCGGGCGTTGTGGGGCCGATCACCATCGACGAAAATAGAAACGCCATCAAGCCCGCGGTTATACTGAAGATAGAGAACGGGAAGTTTAAATATCTGGATATGGTATCGCCGTAGAAACGATTCGACAGATCGAAACGTAATTATATGGTAGGCCGGACTTTCCTGTCCGGTCCGGTTTGGTGTTGTATCAGCATTTAAAGGCAGGCTGGAATGTCTGTCTCCGAAATATATAACTTTTACAGTAATGACAAGGTTTTTTATCACCCCATCTTTTTCTCGATATCAGAAATCTTCTTCGAAAGTTTCTCCATCTTGGAGTTAAGCTCTTCGAATTTCTTATCGAATCTCGATGAGAATTTCTCCGCCACTTTGCCGGCCATTTCCTCCATCTTCTCCTTCATCTTCTCGGCGCTCTGGGACGATTTATCGACGAAGCTTTTTATCGCCTCCGATTTCTCGTCGGTGGTCATCTCGCCCCGTTTGACCATCTCTTCGAAAATCTCCTCGGCCTTTTCTTTGGTAATATTCACCGCGCCTATCGAGGCCAGCGTCAGTTTTTTGAGTATATCCATACCTCCTAATCCTCCTTTTTTTATGATAGCGTTTATTGCCTTGAATCCCGAACTTTTAAAATCGGTCGCCGAGCGGGGGATGATTTGAGCCAACACGCCCACGGTGAT
>CP070742.1:2530219-2534843 GCA_020348065.1 Candidatus Zixiibacteriota bacterium | reverse complement strand
GCCTGGAACGGAGACGACAGTTCCGGGAAATCTGTCTCCTCCGGTATTTACTTCTACAGGATCGAAGCCGGAGATTTTAGAATGACCCGTAAAATGATAATGCTGAAATAAGCGGCATTATCGGACCCCCGCCCATTTTAGCGGGGGTTTATTTATACATAAAAAAGCGGGGAGATTTCCCCGCCTTTACCTTAAATAGGATATTCTTAACCTTCCATATGCCAGCTTTCGCGCTGGTGGAAAAACTCCTCCGGATTTTCAAAATATAAAAGACAGGATTCCACAATCTTAAAATGCTTTTGTTCCTCCCCCACCAGGAAACCGAAGAGTTTTTTCGCCCCGGGATCGGCGGCTTCAGTCTCGGCTTTCTTGTAAAATTCGCCGCCCTTTCGCTCGAAGTCCATGGCAAACTTATAGGCGTCGAGGTTGGTGCCTTCCAGCGGCACAGTACCTGACAGATTCTTAAAAAGCTCGTTAATTGTCCTACGAGGCCTATTGTCTATAATTTCGGCAATTACCTCATCGACGCTGGTATTTTCCCCCGAAAGAGATTCCTGATTGAATTTCTCTATTGCTTTGATGTGATTCAATTCTTCGGTCGCCAGAAAAGTGAAAACCTCTTTGGCCAGTTCCTCATCGGCTTTTTGTGCGGTATCCGAAAAGAGGTTATACCCTTTTTTCTCCATTTCGATGGCGGTCGTCAAGGCCTCTTTTACCGACATATTCAAATCACTCATCGAATCTCCTTTCCATTGCGGCTAATAATGGGAACGTTATTTTAAAAAGTCAATAGAAATACCATATGCAATAAAATACAATTTTCGATGCAACATGCTATAACTTTTTTGCACACAACCGGTTGAACCTCATATTTATTGGAACCGATCTACATTGTTCAGGTGTTGATCATATGGATATGGATACAGTTGCGCCTAAAAATCCTCTTGATTTTCAAGGCGTTATTCATCATTTATTAGGTTATTGTAATTAGGAAAGGAGCAGGTAAAGATTTACGTAGACGACCCAAATACGTCCAAGCCATTAAAAAATACGGCACTAATTTTGCCATTTAATCAGTGATAATAAAATAACGGTTCGGTTGCAGGAAAGTTTTATGCGATATGAATGAGGAGAAACAATGAGAAATTCTACGATTTTGTGGTTGATTCTATCGTTATTTGCAATTACGGGCATAAATGCCGCGGTTATCGATGAATCGCTGCAGAATGAACTGAGTCAGCTTACCGCCGGCGATTATATTGAAGCCCTGGTGACGTTTGAGTATCAGGCCGATATCGCATCGCTTAACAAACAGCTAAAACTTGAAAGGGCGTCCCTGGCGGAAAGAAACCGACGAGTTATTTTCGCGCTGCAGGAGGCGGCTACGGAGACTCAGCCGGCGGTTGTTTCTTTCCTTGAAGATCTTAAATCTCAAGGGCTTGTGAAAGACTACCGCATGTTCTGGATAGCCAACCTGTTTACGGTGGAGGCTACCAGGGCGGGCATTGAGGCCATAGCCTCCAGGCAGGATCTGGAGGCGCTTTATTCCAATTTTCCTATAGAGACCATCGAGCCGGTCAAGGCCGACCCGCAAAATATTATCGAAAGCGTCGAGATAGGTCTTGAGAGAATCAACGCTCCGGCCGCCTGGGCCATGGGATGGACCGGCGCCGGCAGGGTCGTTATGAATATCGATACCGGCGTTGACGGGCATCATCCGGCCCTGGCCGACAGGTTTCGCGGTGACGTGAACGGGAACGGTCATTATGAAGAAAGTTGGTTTGATCCTTATGATACTCACTGGCCGTTTCCGCAGGATGGCGGTGAGCACGGCACGCATACCCTGGGGACTATTTGCGGACGTTCGCCGGCCGGCGACACCATCGGGGTTGCCATAGACGCTCAGTGGATCGCCGCGGCCGCCATCGACCGCAGCGGCAGCACCCAAAGAACCGTGGCGGACGCGATTCTCTCTTTTGAATGGGCAGTTGATCCGGACGGCGATCCCAATACCCAGGATAATCCCGACGCCTGCGGCAATTCCTGGGGACTGGTTACCGCGCACGGTTATCCCCCCTGCGATCCGACCTTCTGGCAGGTTATCGATAATCTCGAAGCCGCCGGTACGGTGGTAATATTCTCGGCCGGAAACGAAGGATCACAGGGTTTGAGAAGACCAGCCGATCGCGGCACCACCCCCTACAATTGTTTCTCAGTGGGAGCGGTTGACGGCAGCAATCCCAACCTACCGATAGCGGGTTTTTCATCATTGGGGCCCACCAACTGCGGTCCTAATGGCGAAACGGTTATAAAGCCTGAGGTGGTCGCGCCCGGCGTGGGCGTTCGCTCTTCGATCCCGGGCGGCAATTATTATACAACCATGAGCGGGACATCCATGGCCTCGCCGCACGTTACCGGTGCGGTCGCCGTTATTCGCGGCGTGAATCCCGATCTCGACGTCGATACCATTAAAGAAATCTTAATGTCGACGGCCCACGATCTTCCTTTCAACAATCCAAACGGCGAGGACAACACGTTCGGCCACGGTATTATCGATGTTTATGAAGCCTGCCTTCTTGCTCAATCCGGGTACGGATATATACAGGGAAGAGTCGCTGATATCGGCAATGTCGGTATAGGCGATGCGTTAGTAGAAATCGTAAACAGCATCCGGCGTACATTCGCGGATGAGAACGGCGACTATATTATCGGGTTGCCCCCCGATACAACTTATACGGTCAGAGCCTCCTTTTTTGGCTATTTACCGGCCGAAGATACCGTAACCGTCAGCGCCGCAGACACGGCGACTCTCGATTTTAACTTGCTTGCCGCTCCTTCGGGCAGCCTGCATGGTTTTGTGATAAACCATGAAGATTCAACCGCCATTGTCGGCGCCACTATGGAGGCCGCCGGCACTCCTATGGATCCTGTTTTAACCGATATGGCCGGTTACTATTTCTTCCCGGAAATCCCGGGCGATTCCACTTATACGATTTGTGCGGCAGCAATAGGTTTCGGGACCGGAGAAGATACCGTGTTTATTCCGGTTGGAGGCAATCCGGAATTAAATTTCGGCCTTAATCCGTTTGAATCGTTCGAAATCGATAACGCCGGCTGGGTTGGCGAAGGCGTATGGCAATGGGGCCAGCCGACATCGGGGCCGGATTCGGCGTTTAACGGTTCGAAAGTCTGGGCCACGATACTCGGCGGGCAGTATCCGAACAACGCCGATGACAACCTCAAGACAAAATACTACTTAATAGAAAATGATATCGCATCCATGAGCTTCTATCACTGGTATGATATGCAATCCACCAGGGACGGAGGCAACGTTTCGATATCGGTTGACGGCGGCACAACATGGGAGCTCATCACACCTTTCGGCGATTATCCTGATCCCGATGTTGTGGGCCTCGATAATGAGCCCGGATTCTCAGGATCATCATCCGCCTGGGAACAGGTAGTTTTCGATATCAGCGATTATACGGATCAGATCGTTAAATTCCGCTTCCGCTTCGGCTCGGACGGTTATAATAACGACGATGGCTGGTACCTGGATGCTTTCGTCGTAAACGGGGGATCGCTGCTCGACGAAGGGAATCCGTCAATCGCCTATAATCCTTCGTCATTCAATGTTGGACTGCAGCCGGGAACCTCCACGAGTCAGACTTTAACCGTCAGCAACAACGGTGACGGTATGCTGATATATTCCCTTACCCCGACCACAGGTTTATTATTATCTGAAGGCTCGATTCCCGCTCCGGAGACAGACGATCCGCTGAGAATAGACCGTAACCGGGGCGATTATATTATTCATGAGAGAGATGGAGACCTGTTAAACGTTACATATAACGGTCCCAAATTCGGGTCTCCGGATGACGAATCCGACCCGCCCATGATCGCCGATTTCGGCGGACCCGATGGATTCGGTTATATGTGGTATGATTCAAATGAACCGAACGGGCCGATATTCACTTGGGTGGACGTTTCCGGAATCGGCCAGCCCCTGAGCTTCCGTGACGACGAAAACAAGGGACCTTTTGCTCTCGGATTTACGATGCCGTTCTATGATAATCTCTTCAATTCGATACGAATCTGTTCCAACGGCTGGCTTTCTTTTACCAGTTCAGAAACTGCCTATTCAAATGAACGAATACCATATTTTTTTCCCCCAAACAATTTGATAGCGGTTTTCTGGGATGACCTCAATCCCTCTATAGACGGGAGGATTATCTATTTCTATACCAACTATGCGGATACAGCAATTGTCCAGTTTGACAGCGTCTATTACCGGAGCGGATTGGGTATTTACACATTTGAGGCTATTTTAACAGCCGACGGTAATATTACATGCCAGTATTTGAGCGTATACGGATATTTGAATTCGGCCACAATAGGTATAGAAAATTTCGACGGTTCCATAGGACTTCAGGTTGTGTATAATCAGAATTACGTTACTGATAACCTGGCCGTTCAATTCAGGATGCCGGAATTCTGGCTTTTAGCCGATCCGGCCTACGGTTATGCTGCAGCCGGAGAAACCGATAACATAACGGTCACTTTCGACGCCGCCGAGCTTGACGAGGGCGATTATTTCGGACAAATCACAATCGAGTCAAATGAT
>CP070742.1:2523375-2530119 GCA_020348065.1 Candidatus Zixiibacteriota bacterium | reverse complement strand
GGATTGGTGATTCTTGACGTTTCAGATTCTACCAGTCCGGCTTTCGTCAGCCACCTGCGTTGTCCGGGTCATTCGAAACGTATTGATTTATCAGGAAGTTACGCGTATCTGGCGGGCGATTCATCCAGCCTTCAAATATTTAACGTTTCCGACCCTTCGACTCCAGTGATGACCGGAAACTACCAGACGCCGGGCAACGCCAATGACGTTTTTGTTTCGGGCCATTACGCTTATGTTGCGGATAGCGACTCCGGTCTTCTGGTCATTGACGTTTCCGATCCTTCAAGGCCGGCGATAACCGCTACCTGCGGTTTTCCCTACAACGCCGAGGCGGTTTTTATTCTGGGCAGCTATGCCTATGTCGGGCTGGAGTGGGCGAATGGCCGTATGGGAGGGATAATAATAATCGATATTGGTAATCCCTCAAACCCCACCGCAGTGGGATTGTATGAAAATCTTGGAAGAACCACCGACATTCATGTCGTCGGAAGTTACGCCTATATCTGCTGTACTTTCCCTGCAATATGGAATGAATGCTTCTTTTACATTATTAACATAAGCAACCCATACGGTCCTCTTTTTACATCAAGTGTTCGTATCCCTCAGGGCAGTTCGGGAGGCTTATTCATATCCGGCAATTATGCTTATATCTCCAAGGGCCTGGCTCTTAACACGGCCGCTTTTAAGGTAATAGACATATCCGTCCCCGTGAATCCGATTATTATGGGAACCTATACTTTTACCGGTCTGCAAGAGGGTGTTTTCATTTCCGGCCGTTACGCCTATGTGGCCACTGAATTTAACGGAATTCAGATTATCGATGTTTCTCAGCCTTCAACTCCGACGCTTGCTGGAAGTTACAATACGCCGGGGTTCGCTCACGCTGTTTTCATCGCGGGAAATTACGCCTACGAGACAAATTGGCCCGACGGCTTTCTTTATATAGCCGATATCTCCGACCCCTCCAGGCCGGCGGTCGTCGGAAATTACGATACCCCCGGCTTCGCCCGGGACATTTTTGTCTCCGGAAGTTACGCCTTTGTGGCGGATGGGAATTCCGGCCTGCAGATATATGATGTCTCGAATCCCTCCAATCCGGTACTTGCCGGAGCCTATGATACACCCGATAATGCCCGCAAAGTTATTATAAGCGGGGATTATGCCTATGTGGCTGACGGAAGTTCCGGGCTTCAGGTGATAAATATCTCCAATCCATCAAATCCGACATTTGTTGGCGCCTATGATACGCCGGGTGATCTTTACAGCGTTTTCGTTTCCGGCGATTACGCTTATCTGGCCGATCATCTGGAGCGTTTGCTGATAATCGTCAATATCTCCGACCCTGCGCATCCGACGCTTGTCGGAGGTTATAACACGCCGGGATACCCCTATGATGTCGTCGTCTCGGACGGCTACGCATATGTGGCTAATGGGTTTTTCCTGGTAGTAATCGACGTATCCGCCCCCTCCAACCCGACGTTTGCCGGAAGCTACTACACTCCGGGTAATCCGATGGATGTATCCATCTCCGGGAATTATGCCTATATCAACGATAAGACTTCCCTTCAGATATTAGACATATCCGATCCCTCGAATCCCGCTTTTGTGGACAGCTACGATGTGCCATTTTTCGGCCGGTTCTACCGGGATGTTTCCGTGGCCGGCGATTATGTTTATTTGGCGGACATGTATTCGCTTATAATATTGGGGTTCGGTTCACCGGGATGTGATTACATTGTCGGTAACGTGAACGGCGACGACGTTTATAACGGGGTGGATATCACCTACGGCGTTGCCTTTTTCAAGGGCGGTCCGTCCCCCGCTTACGAATGTAACTGTCCTCCCCATGGTACCTGGCATGTGGCAGGCGACGTCAACGGGGACTGTTCATATAACCTGGTGGATATCACCTATGGTGTCGCCTATTTCGAGGGCGGCCCCGCGCCGATACCTTGCCCGGACTGCCCGCCGAGGGATTAAAATCAAATATGTTGATTTTAGGGAAATGCTATTTTGAGATAGAGATTATACCGGTGGCGTCAGAAATAACTTCTGACGCCATTTGCTTACTGGATAAGTTTACGTATTCTCTTACCGCTGTTGTACCGTTTCCGTCTTTTTTTCAGAAATTCGGTGTCGGGTTTTTTTAATTCCTGCCGAAATTGTCTCCATAACAAGTAAAAAATACTGTTTTGTTCCATAAAGCGAATTGACATTTGTCAAATCGGCACGCATAACAAAGCGACTTCGCCGTCTATCTCTTCAGCCGATTTTAGTAAAAGTTATCCATAGCATACGGCGAAACAAAAGACTTGACATTTTTATAGAATAGGTTATCTATGTTAAAAAGGCAACGTTGATTTTGCGTCTTTGAATCGTTAACGAAGATAACGCTTATCCAGGAGAGGATAATGAAAAATGTGGCCGCCGTTTTTTTAATTTGTTTGTTGCCGGCTATGGTAGGTAATGCCGGCGCCCAGAACGTAGAGTATGTAAGCTCGACGTTCTGGGCAGGAGTAAATGATATCGAAATTGCAGGAGACTACGCCTACTGCGCTTTCGTTAACGGGTTGGCGATTCTTGACGTTTCAGATTCTGCCAATCCGGCTTTCGTCAGCAATCTGCGTTGTCCGGGTCCGGGGGAAAGTATTGACGTATCCGGAAGCTACGCGTATCTGGCCGGCGATTCATCCGGTCTTCAAATAGTTGACGTTTCCGACCCTTCGACTCCCGCGCTGACCGGAAGCTGCCAGACGCCGGGCGCCGCCTATGACGTTTTTGTTTCGGGCTATTACGCCTACGTAGCGGACAGCGACTCCGCTCTTCTGGTCATTGACGTTTCCGATCCTTCAAGCCCCGCGATAACCGGTAGCTGCAGTTTTCCCTACAACGCCCAGGCGGTTTTTGTTCTGGGCAGCTATGCCTATGTCGCTTTGGAGTGGGCGGACAGCTCTATGGGGGGGCTAATAATACTCGATATCGGTGATCCCTCAAGCCCCACCGCCATGGGATTATATGAAACGCCTGGATATGCCAGCGATGTTTATGTCGTCGACAGTTGCGCCTATATCGGCTGGACCGATTCGGCCGGTTATTATGGTTACTTTGACATTATTAACATAAGCGACCCCTCCGGTCCTTATTCTACAGGAAGAGTTTCTCTATATTTAAGCACTGTGGAGGCCGTATTCGTATCCGGCGATTATGCTTATCTTTCTTACAAGAATTTTTCTTCGACCGGGCTTCGCGTAATAGACCTAACCGCCCCCGTGGATTCCGCTCTTATCGGAAACTTTACTTTTCCCGGTGTTCCCGGGGGTGTTTTCGTTTCCGGCAGTTACGCCTATGCGACCGCTTATTTGCATATTTATATAATCGATGTTTCTCAGCCTTCAACACCAACGTATGCTGGACGTTACGATACGGCGGGACGGGGTTGCGCTATTTTCGTCGCGGAAAATTACGCCTACGAGGCAAGTTTCACCCGCGGCATTTATATAGCCGATATCTCCGATCCCTCCAGGCCGGCGATCGTCGGATATTACGAATATGCCGGCATCCCCGGAGACATTTTCGTCTCCGGAAGTTACGCCTTTGTGCCATATGGGTTTCGCGGCCTGCAGATAATTGATATCTCGAATCCGTCCAATCCTATATGGATTTGGGCCTATTATACTCCCGATGGTACCGATAGAGTTTTTATAAGCGGGGATTACGCCTATATGGCTGACAGAAGTTACGGGCTTCAGGTGGCAAATATCTCCAATCCAACAAATCCGACATTTGTTGGCGCCTATGATACGCCGGGTGATATTAACGGCATTTTCGTCTCGGATGGCTACGCGTATGTGGTCGGTCCGACTTTTTTACAGATAATAGACGTCTCCGATCCCTCCAGCCCGACGCTTGTCGGATATTATTACACGCCGGGATCGCTCTGTGACATCGTCGTCTCGGACGGCTACGCCTATGTTGTCGATGAATCTTTTTTCCAGATAATCGACGTCTCCGACCCCTCCGACCCGGCGTTTGCCGGAAGCTACTACACTCCGGGCGTTCCGGAGGATGTATCCATCTCCGGGAATTATGCCTATATCAACGATAAGACTTCCCTTCAGATATTAGATATATCCGATCCCCTAAATCCCGCTTTTGTCGACAGCTACGAAGAAACGCCGATGAGGGGCCGGGATATTTTCGTGGCCGGCGATTATGTTTATTTTGCGGAATTGTATTCGCTTATAATATTGCGGTTCGATTCAGGTTCATCACCGGGATGTGATTACATTATTGGCGACGTGAACGGCAGCGAAAATTATAACGGGCTGGATATTACCTACGGTGTCGCATTCTTCAAGGGAGGCGCCGTTCCCACATATGAATGCGAGTGTCCTCCTCACGGCGTCTGGTATGTTTCCGGTGATGTTAACGGGAGCTGTTCTTATAACGGCCTGGATATCACATACGGCGTAGCCTATTTCAAGGGCGGCCCCGCGCCGATCCCCTGCCCGGACTGCCCGCCGAGGGATTAAAAGAGAAAATGCTCTTCGCAGAAAAAAAATAGATTTTAGCAATATATAAGAGCCGGATGTTAGCCCGGCTCTTATTACAATATATTTATCTATAACTACGATTCAGTCTTCGTCCATTTCTCCAGAAACGGTTTTACCAGGTCAATAGGTATCGGGAACAGTGTGGTAGAATTTTTCTCCGACGATATTTCCACCAGAGTCTGCAGGTAACGAAGTTGAATACCGACGGGGGTTTCGCCGAGGATTTTAGCGGCTTGATTGATTTTTACTGAGGCCTGCAATTCACCTTCGGCATGGATGACTTTCGCCCGACGTTCTCTTTCGGCCTCGGCCTGGCGGGCGATGGCGCGCTGCATCTCCTGCGGCAGGTCCACGTTTTTAACTTCTACAACGCTGACCTTGACGCCCCAGGGTTCGGTCTGCTCGTCGATAATCTTTTGAAGCTCCTGGTTTATCTTGTCTCTTTCTGACAGAAGCGAATCAAGCTCTGCCTGCCCCAGAATGGAGCGAAGAGTGGTCTGGGCGATCTGCGAGGTGGCGTAGATATAATCTTCTACGTCGACTATGGCTTTCTGCGGGTCCATAACCCTGAAGTAAGCCACCGCGTTGACTTTTACCGTGACGTTATCGCGGGTTATAATATCCTGCGGAGGAACGTCCATGGGCACCGTTCGCAGGCTGACTTTCACCATTTTATCTACTATCGGTATGAGCAGAATAAGCCCCGGGCCTTTGGCTCCGATTAGCCTTCCCAGCCTGAAAATCACACCTCGCTCATATTCCCTCAATATCCTGATGGCGTTGGCCAGTATAAACAAAACCAAAACAATTACTACGATAATAGGAAATGTCGGTCCTGGTACCATTTTACCCTCCTGTTTATTTAGACCTTATAATTTCTCTACTTTGAGCTCCATACCTTTGACGTCGACAACCTTAATTTTGGTATTCAGCTCGATTTGGACTTCGGAAATAGCTTTCCAATATTCGCCGTGGATAAACACCGAACCGCCGTCGGGGCTGATAACCGACTTTGCGACACCGATCTCTCCGACTATTCCCGCCTGACCGGTCTCCACTTTCCTTTTGTGAGCTCTTATAGAAAGCCAGGCGGCCAGGAAAAAGAACAGGGTAAATACTATTACGACCGGAATAATAACAGAAAGCGATATACTTTTATAGGGCCATTCGGCATCGTTAACCAGCATCAATGACCCCAGAAACAGGCTTATCACTCCACCACCTCCAAGGATTCCATGACTGGTAATTTTCACCTCGAGCAAAAATAACACCATTGCCAGCAATATTAAAAGAACCCCCGCGAAATTGATAGGGAGGGCCTGAAATGAAAACAGCGCCAGGATTAATGCTATTCCCCCGATCACGCCGGGAAGTATCGCGCCGGGGTTGGAGAATTCAAAATATAAGCCCAGCAGGCCGATGGTCATGAGTACATAGGCGACGTTGGGATCGGATAGAATTTCCAGTATCTGGTTGGCGAAACCGACGTTGAGCGGGACTTTCTCGGCGCCTTCAGTATTGAGAATGTATTCCCCGGTTATCATGTCCACGGTTTCACCGTGGATCTGCTCCAACAGATCATCCAGATCGTCGGCCACATAATCTATCACGTTCATTTCCAGGGCCTCGAACTCGGTGACCGAGACCGATTGCCTGACAGCTTCCTCCGCCCATTCGACATTGCGGCCTCTTTTCTGTCCCAGGGTCTTGATTTTAGCCACGGCGTCGTTGGTGACCTTTTCAAGCATGGTGGAATCCATCGGCGCGCCCATGGAAACCGGGTGGGCCGACCCGATATTGGTCTGAGGCGCCATGACCAGGATATGGGCGGCATAGCCTATATAGACGCCCGCCGACGCCGCCCTGCCTCCGTGCGGATAAACGTATATAATAATCGGCACATTGGACGCCAGTATCACCTGAATAATATCCCAGGTCGATTCCATGTTACCGCCGGGTGTATTGAGCTCTATTACGAACGCCTCCGCTCCCATATCCACCGACCGCTCGATGCCGTTTTTTATCTCGCGTACGGTGATGGGACCGATTGCTGAATTTATACGCATAACCGTGACAACCGGAGTCTCCGGCGTTTCGTCAATGGGCTCTTCCCCCGAAACCGGTATGGCCAAAAGAACCGCCGATAACGCAAGTAAAAGGTATCTCACAACAACAAATTAGGGAATCTTTC
>CP070742.1:2519032-2523275 GCA_020348065.1 Candidatus Zixiibacteriota bacterium | reverse complement strand
CCCCTGAGATTTAAGATATTCAAGAAACGAAACAACCGCCGGTTGAGTCTCCGTGGCCGCCTCCTGCAGCGCCAGAATTAACCTGCTGTTTCTTTCCGCCAGGGACGCCCTTTCAAGTATTAGCTGTTTGTTAATGGATGCAATATCGGCCTGATACTCAAACGTCACCAGGGCTTCGATATAG
This sequence comes from Candidatus Zixiibacteriota bacterium, assembly GCA_020348065.1. Taxonomy (GTDB): domain Bacteria; phylum Zixibacteria; class MSB-5A5; order UBA10806; family UBA10806. The sequence continues at coordinate 2,523,091 of CP070742.1, read as the reverse complement.
TCGCCGGTAGTAAGTTGATTGAGTTCATTCTGCAGCGATTCATCGATAACCGCCGCATTCAAATTCGTAATCGCAAATAACGATAGAATCAACCATAAAAATGCAGAATTTCTCATCGTTTTTCCTCATTCATATCGCGTAAAACTTTTATGAAATCAAACCGCTATGTTATTATCACTGATTAAATGGCAAAATTAGTGCCGCATTTTTCAATGGCTTGGACGTATTTGGGTCGTTTCCGTAAATCTTTACCTGCCCCTTTCCTACATTACAATAACCTAATAGATCGTGAATAACGCCTTTAATATTAAGAGGATTCTTAAGCACAACCATATCCATACGATCAACACTTCAACAATGAAGGTCGGTTCCAATGAATATGAGGTTCAAGCGATTACGCGTAAAAAAGTTACAGTATATTGCGATAAAAATTATATTCTATTGCATATGGCAATTCTGTTGACTTTTGGGTTTCCCACTTTATTTTTATGTATAAAAAACCCCCGCTAAAATGGGCGGGGGTCCAATAATGCCGCTTATTTCAGCATTATCATTTTCCGGGTCATTCTGAAATCTCCGGCTTCGATCTTGTAGAAGTAAATACCGGAGGAGACAGATTTCCCGGAACTGTCGTCTCCGTTCCAGGCGATAGTGTGATACCCGGCATCAAGCTCGGCGGAAATCAATGTCCGAACGCGTCTGCCCAGAAGATCATAAATAGTTAGATTAACATCGCTTTTTTCCGGAAGAGCGAAACCGATTTCCGTTCCCGGGTTGAATGGATTCGGATAGTTCTGGTCAAGTGCAAACGATGCGGGGATGTTTTCCGCCAACTCATCAATACCCACAGCGGGAGACACCGTGAGAGTGCAGGGGACGATAACCGTCGGGCTGTTCGAATCATTTGACTCGATTGTGATTTGTCCGAAATAATCGCCCTCGTCAAGCTCGGCGGCGTCGAAAGTGACCGTTATGTTATCGGTTTCTCCGGCTGCAGCATAACCGTAGGCCGGATCGGTCGAAAGCCAGAATTCCGGCATCCTGAATTGAACTGCGAGATTGTCGGTTAAATAGTTCTGGTTGTAAGCGACCTGCAGCCCTATGATACCATCCGAATTCTCAATGCCTATCGTCGATGAATTCAAAATTCCGCTTACGCTCAAATACTGGCATGTAATATTACCGTCAGCTGTTAAGATGGCCTCAAATGTGTAAACGCCCGTTCCGTCGAAATGCGGAATATTGCTAAACTGGACAATTGTGGTATCCGCATAGTTGGTATAAAAATATATGTCCCCGCCTTGGTACGGATTAAGGTCATCCCAGAAAACCGCTATCAAATTGTTTGGCTCTAGGCTGTAAGGTATCGTGAAATTTGAAAAAGAGGTTGCTGAACTGGTAAAAGAAAGCCAGCCGTTAGAACAGATTCGTATTGAATTGAAGAGATTATCATAGAACGGCATTGTAAATCCGAGAGTAAAAGGTCCCTTGTTTTCGTCGTCACTGAAATTCAGGAGCTGGCCGATTCCGGAAATGTCCACCCAATCGAATATCGGTCCGTTCGGTTCATTTGAATCGTACCACATATAGCCGAATTCATCGGGACCTCCGAAATCGGCGGTCATGGGCGGATTGGATTCGCCATCCGGGGATTCGGTTTTGGGTCCGCCGTAGGTCACCGACAGTTGATCCCCGTCCCTTTCATGAGTAATATACTTACCCCGGTTCGGATCCGACATAATCGGATCGGGAGTTTCAGGGACAAGAGCTCCATTTCCAGATAATAACAAATCCGTAATCGGTATCAGCGCATAAATAAGGTATTCGCCTCCGTTGTTGCTGAGGATTAATGTCTGATCTGTGGCCGTTCCCGGCTGTAGTTCTACATTAAATGACATGGGATTATATCCTATCACAGGATTGCCTTCCTCGATTAGTATCCCGCCATTGACCACAAAAACGTCCAGATACCAGCCGTCCCCCGTTATCGAGTGGTCAGATCCAAAGCGGAAACGGAACTTAACTATCTGGTCTGTGTAGTTACTGAGATCGAAAACCGCCTGTTCCCAGACGGATGATGCGGAAAATCCGGGCTCCCCATCGAGACCGGCAACATCGGGATCGGGGTATCCGCCGTCAGGCGTTATAAGCTCCCATGTCGTTCCGCCGTCAACTGAAATCGAGACGTTTCCGCCGTCATAGTTGGATTCCATGCTGTACCAGTGATAGAAGCTCATGGATGCGATATTGTCTTCTATCAAGTAGTATCTTGTCTCAAGCCCGTCATCGGCGTTATCCGGATACTGTCCGCCAAGTACGGTGGCCCAGACATTTGTGCCGTTATATGCCGAACCCGGGCCTGATGTCGGCTGGCCCCATTGCCATACGCCTTCGCCGACCCAGCCGGCGCTGTCGTTTTCGAAAGACTCGAATGGTTCGAGTGCGAAATTAAGCTCCGGATTGCCTCCGACCGGAATGAATACCGAGTCCTCGCCGATACCGAAACCTGAAGCCCTTGCCCGAATCAAGTATGCTGATCCTCCCGGAATTTCCGGGAAGAAATAGTAACCGGCCGCATTCGTAAATACAGGATCTAATGGTGAATCGGCAACTTCCATGGCGGCGCCGACAACGGCAGTCGAATCTTCATCGTTTATCACATAACCATGCAGACTGCCCGAAGGAGCGGCAAGCAAGTTAAAATCGAGAGTCGCCGTGTCTGCGGCGCTGACGGTTACAGTATCTTCGGCCGGTATATAGCCAAAATATGAGGCTCTGACAGTATAGGTTGTATCGGCGCGCGACCATATTATGTAGTCGCCGTTTTCATCCGCGAATGTATGTCTGATGGTATTTACGACTTCTATTAACGCATCGCCTATACCGACATTGCCGATATCAGCGACCCTGCCCTGCATATATCCGTACCCGGATTGAGCAAGAAGGCAGGCTTCATAAACATCGATGATACCGTGGCCGAACGTGTTGTCCTCGCCGTCGGGATTGTTGAACGGAAGATCGTGGGCCGTTAGTATTAAGATTTCTTTAATGGTATCGACGTCGAGATCGGGATTCACGCCGCGAATAACAGCAACCGCACCGGTAACGTGCGGCGCGGCTATGGATGTCCCGCTCGCGGTTGTGTAATTGCCTCCCGGGAGCGAAGTACGAACCCTCACGCCGGGCGCAACAACTTCAGGCTTAATCACGGTTTCGCCGCCGGGACCGCAGTTGGTCGGCCCTAATGATGAAAATTCCGCTATCGGGAGGTTGGGATTGCCGCCATCGACCGCTCCTACCGAGAAGCAGTTGTAAGGTGTGGTGCCGCGATCGGCCGGTCTTCTTAAACCCTGGGATCCTTCATTTCCGGCACAGAATATTACCACCGTACCCGCGGCTTCGAGATTATCGATAGACTGCCAGAAAGCAGGATCGCAGGGGGGGTAACCATGGCCGGTGAGCACTCCCCAGGAATTGTTGCAGGCATCGGCGTTGTCCTGGGTATTGGGATCGCCGTCGGGATCTACGGCCCATTCAAATGATAGTATGATGTCAGCCACGGTGCGGGGGATATCTCCGCGGCTGATTGCGGCTGAGGCAATCCATTGAGCGTCAAAGGCAACCCCGAGGGTGTCGCCGGCCGGCGACCGTCCGCAGGTAGTTCCCATGGTATTCGTGCCATGCACACCGGCATCCTGCGGAAAAGGCCAGTGGGTGTCGTAGGGGTCAAACCAGCTTTCTTCATACTGACCGTTCCCGTTTACGTCGCCGCGAAACCTGTCGGCAAGGGCCGGATGATTCCCGTCAACGCCGGTATCGATATTCATAACTACCCTGCCGGCGCCGGTCCAGCCCTGCGCCCAGGCGGCCGGGGCGTTGATCCTCTCCAGACCGATCTCAACGCTTTCGATAATATTCTGCGGGTCGGCCTTGACCGGCTCGATGGTCTCTATCGGAAAATTGGAGTAAAGCGCTTCCAGATCCTGCCTGAAAGCTATGGCTTCAATGCCAACCCCGGTAGCCTCAACCGTAAACAGGTTGGCTATCCAGAACATATGG
>CP070742.1:2500757-2518932 GCA_020348065.1 Candidatus Zixiibacteriota bacterium | reverse complement strand
TTAAGTTCAATTCGGGTTTTTCGGCCGCCCGATCCGTTGCAGTTGAGGCTCCATATTTCTCCAGGATTCCATTTATGCTTGTTTGATCGACCGGCTTAATTATGCAGTCGTCCATTCCCGCGCTAAAATAAATTTCCCTGTCGCCCGACAGGTCTTCCGCGGTCATGGCGATTATGGTTTTTCGAATGCCGGTATTTTTTTCCAGATCGCGAATGGCTTTCGCCGCGTCGATACCTCCCATGACCGGCATACGGATATCCAGAAATACAAAATCATAATCGCGCTTTTCGGCTTCCTCGACCGCCAGTTTGCCGTTACGAACAACCTTTACGTCACAACCGGCTTTATCAAACAGTTTTGCGGCGAGCAGGCGGCCGGCTTTGTTATCTTCCGCTATCAACACCCTCTTTCGATAATTGTCGGGGACCGACCGTTCAATCTCCTTCTCTTCCGATGCGTTGAAATGAGTTTTACCGCCGCCGGTGAGATTATTTATGGTTTCAAACAAAACCGATTGTTTTACCGGTTTTGTTAATATTGCCAGAAGGTCCGTTTTTATATATTTCTCAAGAATTCTCCTGTCTTGCAGGCCGGAGAGAATTATTATCGGCTGACCCCTGTAGATATCGGGCGATTGTATTTTCCGCACGAACTTTAAGCCGTCCATATCGGTCAAATCAAAATCGAGTACGATCAGCCGGTACGGGTCTCCCTTTTGCTCTCCTTTGATGAACTTCGATATAGCTATCGATCCGTTCTCCACGGCTGTGGGCCTGAAGCCCCAATTCGCCGTCAGAATACCCAGAAACTCGCGTCTCGTATTGTTGCCATCGACGATCAGGACTCTCCATCCTTTCACCCCTTTCGGCAGATCGGTGTTTTCATTATAGCTGTTTTCTCTAAATCCCATTTGAATAGTGAAGTGCATGGTGGTACCGGGATATTCGGGATTCATAGTTTTTTTGTTGGGGCTTTCAATCCAGATACGTCCACCCATCATCTCCACTATCTGTTTGGAAATTGTAGTCCCGAGCCCCGTGCCGCCGTACTTGCGGGTGGTGGAACCGTCCGCCTGGGTAAAACTCTCAAAGATCGCGTCCTGCCGGTTTTCGGGTATTCCGATACCGGTATCGGAGACGCTAAAATGTAACCGGGCCAGATCTCCGTCTTCTGCCTCCAGATCCACCTTCAAGACAACCTCCCCCTTTTCAGTAAACTTCAAAGAATTGGCCAGGAGGTTAAATATCACCTGCCTTAACCGGGTGGGATCCCCCGAAACATCATCCGGTACGTTCGGAGAAACAAATGAAATCAGTTCCAGACTTTTTTGATTCGCTTTCGGCATAAATGGATCCAGGGCTTTTTCCACGAATTCATACAGGCTGAAATCGACCGCCTCGAGCTCCAACTGTCCGGCCTCGATTTTCGAGAGATCCAGAATGTCATTAATAAGATTCAGAAGATTTTCAGCACATTGCTTGATGATAATCAGGTGTTCGCGCTGTTCACCGCCGAGATCGGTATTGAGTATCAGTTCGGTTAATCCGACAATACCGTTCATCGGCGTCCTTATTTCGTGGCCTATATTGGCAAGAAATTCGCTTTTGGTTCGATGGGCCCCGTCCGCCGTAACCGCCATCTGATTTAGACGTTTGATAGCCTTCTCCAACCGTTTATTGGTAAATTCAAGATCGCGACTTGTAGCTTCCGCAATATCTTTTGCCTTCCGGAGTTCTTCCTCCCCTCTTTTGCGGTTAATCATTCCCGCCATAGTATCGCTTATGGCCTCCAGTAATTTTAAATGGCTGTCAACACGTTCGGTTTTTTCCCTGAGATACAGATTAATGACGCCGATTGCGGCTCCTTCGGATATGATGGGAACACAATAATGGCCGTGCGTAAATCCCTTATTCCCCTCGATTTTTTTATGGCTATCATCAACGCATCTGGAATAGGCTATATTTTTGCTCAGGGCGGCACGCCCGCAATGACACTCTCCGAACGGCACTTCGCGGCAGATTTCGCAGTAGCCATCCCCTAACATCTTTTGAGCCTTGAGGATCAAAAGGTCGGGATTGTCCTCAACCAGAAAAATGCATCCTTTTTTTGCCGTCGGCAGAAGCGGATTTGAGAGGATTACCTCAAGGGAGCGTTCCATAAGATTTTCCAGCGGCAATCTCTCAAGCGATATTTTGAGGAGTTTCGTTATAATGCTCTGGAGAATTCTGCTCTCTTCGATTTTTTCCTCGGCATTTTTTATATCCGTTATATCTTCTTTGACGGCCACGTAATGAGAGATTTTCCCGGAATTATCCTTTATGGGCGATATGGTAACCGATTCCCAGAAAAGTTCGCCGTTTTTCTTTCTGTTTAAAAGATCACCCTTCCATTCAAACCCGTTCAGCAAGGTCCGCCACATCACTTCGTAAATTTTGGCGGGGGTTTTTCCCGATTTTAGAATCCGGGGATTCTCCCCCCGGATCTCTTCCAGGGAATACCCGGTTTTATTAGTAAACTTGGGATTCACATATTCGATTCTGCCGTCGGTGTCGGTGATAACAACCGACGCGGGATTCTGTTCCACCGCCCGGGAAAGTTTTCCCAGCAATTCCTCTTTTTTCTTTCTATCTATGGCCATAGCCAGGTGTCCGGCGGCATAGGTAAGCAGATCGAGATCTTTCCGGGAATAAAGGTCGGGGTCGCTATAGCTCTGAACCGCCACCACTCCTATAACCTTATTATAGATTTTCAGCGGGGCGCCCAGCCAGAGAAGAGAGTTTTTTCCATACAGTTTAATTTCGCCGCCGTCCGTTAATTCGGCGGCTGTTTTTTCGTCCACGAATAGCGGCTGGCCGGTCCTTCTTACATAGTCGGTAAGGCTGTTTTCGAGTTCTACGGCACCATCTATATCTTCATCATACCGGTCAACGCAAAAGGGAAAAGAATAGGTATTATTATTATCGTCATACAGAGCCACATAGAAATTGGTTGTATCAATTATGATACCGAGGGCCTTTTGCACCCTCTCCAGCATTTCCCGCAGATTATCGGTTGAGATTATCGAATCGGAGATTAAAAAGAGCGTTTCCCTGGTTTTCTCCGCCACCTTTTGATCGGTGATATTTATCGCCATTCCGATAGCGCCGGTTACTTCTTCCGCGGAATTCCTGTAGGGCGAGTAAAAAACATCAAATATAATTCCGTCAATGTCCTGAGTAGCATTATGTATTTCCCCCTCCAATGCCTTGTTGATGCCCTCTATTACTCCCGGATGATTCTTGTACATCTCAAAGGCCGATTGCCCGACAACCTGGCCCGGTTTCAGACCCAGGGCTGACAGACCCTTTCCTTCGGAAAGTATAAACCTTCCATCTTTATCTATAATAAAAATGACGGCCTGGATGTTGGTTACAATTGTGCGGAATTTTTCCTCGCTTTCCTTTAATGCCCGCTCGGACCTCTTTCTTTCGCTTGTATCCCGCATTACGCATAAAATACTCTTAATTTTACCGCCGGTGAAAACCGGGTTGCCGGTAACCTCCACCTGGAACGGTTCGCGATTTTTCGGTTTAAATAGAAACTCTATGGAATCCGATTTCTTTTTTGACGTTATATTTTTTATCAGCCTTAACGCGGTTTTAAGGTCTTTTTTTCGAGCAAAATATCTTCCGATAAATTCCCCGATTTCATCTCGTGGGTCATACCCGCCAAAATCCCTTATTACCTCACTGCAAAATTTTAATATCCCTTTCGGTGAAATAGTAAAAACCACGTCCTTAATGTTATTTGTAAGAAACCGGTACCTACTTTCAATTATTGTTTTTGACTCTTCTATGTTCTTCTTTTCGGTAACGTCGGAACCGTAGACGAAAATCCAATTCTTGTCTTTATCCAGATTGAAGGAAAATCGGAACGAGGAACCGTCGAATGTTTCATCGAGATAAAAAGGCCAGACCGTTTTCTCATCCCGAATCAGAGATTCATTTAATCCCTTTAATAATCCAAAAATATTCTTATTACTGTTTTTGCCAAAAACCATGCGGGCGGCGTTATTAAGATAAATAATCTCGCCGCTTTTATAATCGGCCTGTAAAACCGGAGACGGATTAATTTCCGGAAAGGCCGCCTCCGCGGCAAGCGCATTTTTCATCAATTTTACTGCATTCAGATATTTAGCCAGCGGTCTGACCGCAAGAAAATACAACGCCGGCAATATTAAAACGACCGACAACAGGGAACCGATCATTATCTCTCCTATAAACGAGGTTCGGGTAAAACGGAAGAGAATCAACAATACCGATAATTCAGCAACAAATATATACGCTGCAATCATAATTAAGGATTTCAATCCGGTCCGTTTCAATTTCATTCCGATTCCGTTTCCAATATTGGGCATTTAAATATTTTAAATCCTATCCCTGCCGGAGATCCGCTTTATAGACACTTATCCGGCTTGTATCATACAAAGATTCCACCGGGACATATTCAAATTTATTTTCATATAGTCCTTTATTAGTTTGTCGACAGTATGGGGTAAGAGTTTAGACCGCTGCCGCCCCGTAACATATTTACTCGCAACGAATTGTAACGATTGTGAAGCGATTCCTCCGGGCCGGGGGTGACGTTTTACTAATATTGAAGATGTGATTTACGATGGCTATCCGGAATTATATTATGACTTATGGTTGATCAAAAATTGCAGACTTACTTCTTTCATACCCGGCGGGATTTCTCAAACCGATGATTTTATCCGTAAAAGTATGTTCGTTTTCCATGTGATGCACAATTTCTGAAAAAGCCGCAATGAAACCGATCATGGAACCGTTATCATCATACAATGGCGATGATTTCAATGCGATTCGTTTCTTCCGGCCTTCGATTGAACAGATCCGGCACTCGGTTTCCGGGTCCGCAGGTTTTTTTTCGCCCCGGTACCACCAGGAGCCGATCTTGCCAACGTCATCAGGATAAATCACTTTCTGCCAGCCGATTCCGATTGATTCCTGCAGGGTAAGGCCGGACAACATCTGCCAGTGCTCGTTGGCGAAAAGGCATCTGCCGCTGGTATCCGTCATTATTAACGCGACCGGCGCCGAATTAACAAGGTTACGGAAATACGATTCGCTTTCCTTGAAAACTTCGAGCGCCTTTTCCCATTCGTTGACCTGACGATCCAACATCCTGTTTCTCCATATTTCCACACTTACCCCGTTTGAAATTACGTTTTCGAATTCTCTTTTATGCAGATTTTTTTTCAACCTCCTTTTCGCGCCGCAATCCGTATGGTTGTTCCGCAGAAACTCGGATGGAGGAACATAATACCCGTTTTTACACGGGATATTATTGAAGACAACTACGGGATGGGTCTGAATTGCCCGAATCAAGCTTCCGGACTGGAAACTGTTTATATCATACTGGCATAAAGCAGTAATTTTATTCCGGGGAATAATAAAATTCAGTTTCGCCTCATACTCCATCAATTTTTCCGATCCCGGATAGTCTCCGTTGGCCCACGACATTTCGCTGGTGATCCGGAGACCTTTGTAACCCTCGGAAATCGCGAGATCCGTAAATTGTCGTAACTTTTTTACGGTGTAATCGGGATCGAAAAAATCCCTTCGGAGATAAGCCTCTTTTTTATCCAGCAACAGCAGGTCGCCCTTTTTCAACGCCGAGTCGACCTTGACGCCCTTAACCTTCAGTCTCTCAAGAATGAAGTCATGCCCGTTCTCATGAAAAATATACACGCATCTTTCCCCCAGTTTCAATCCGTCCTTCATATAACCTGAAACGATCGGCAGCCGTTCCTCCTTTGAGGAGTAAAAGAGGCTTGCATGATCATGACATTTAAAATCAGCCATGTGGTGTTCCATATTTATCGATTCCATATTTTACCCGCCGTTACCAAATCGTCCTTTCTCCCTTTATTAATATCGGAGATAATTGAATTTTAATTTAGATCGGCTGATAAGAAAATCAATACGCCGTTATTTGCTCATTACCGAATCCATGCACAAAGGAGAATATCGCGGGCGGATAATTGAAAAAATAATTCTATTTATATTCAGATTAGATATAATCACTCAAGACTTCTCATATAATTTTACCGGAGCTCGGTCTGTCTATTCACCCCGGGCTTAACACGACAACAGCAGGACAGATCTAATGAGAGGATTGTTGCATTTGACGTGCATTTTTTCTTAAAAACAACCCGAGGGCTATTTTGAAATGGTGGATTTAATTTTTTCCACAAACGTCTCCGGCGTAAACGGCTTTACAATATAGTTATTCACGCCGCTTTTCAAGGCTTCCATAACTTCGGTCTTAGTGCCTTCCGTCGTAATCATCACGATCGGGATTCTGCTGCCATTTTTCCTGACTTCTTTGACGAATGTTAAACCGTCCATTACCGGCATATTCCAATCGGTCAATATAAGGTCTATTCCCTCAAGGTTTTCCAATCCCTCGGCGCCATTGTTGGCTTCAACAATCTGGGTGAAACCTGCTGTTTTCAGGTTATTGGAGATGATACGGCGCATTATCACCGAATCATCGACCACGAGCACTTTCATAATGCCTTCTCCTTGATTCGTCTATTGACTGTTTGGTACGGGGATGTCCACTCCTCATCAGTATCTCCGGATCATTTCTGACAACGGCCTGAAAAATTCACCTGGTTTACTATCAATAATATAAGTCGGATATCATCTGGCTTCCATTCGTTATGGCAAACGAAAATAAAAACCCTCCGGAATCATCAATTGACAATAATACAAATCCCCATAATCCAATTTTATTATCGGAATTACTTGAAAACGGTTTCATCCTGATGTTTCAAATTAACTGCACCTGAAACGATATTTTTTGCCGACTTTTAATCCGTAGAGGATTAACGGATATGAAGAAAATGATAAAGCCGTGAAAACACTTATATGTGAAACAACCGATTAGAGACTATCTATACCCCGACTCATTACGGAAAACGATGGAGATATTTCGCCTTCATCTTCTAAGGCAAATTAATAGAGAATATAAAAAGTAAAACAGGAGATTTTCCGCATAATGGATATTCCCGCGTTATTGCATTTGACAGAACTTGAATATATCCAATTGACCCTTTTTCAAATCCGCGCGGGACAATTCTTTTCAGACTATTTAACGGAATGGGCTTAATTATCGTATTTTTATTGACGATAACAGGTTAGTGGGAGCTGATATTATGAAGAATGTCCGGAGAATAAGGCTTGAGATTATCTCCCTTTCTGTATTATTCGGATTTCTGGCATACATACTGGATGTGGTTTTAGAATATTACACATTCCATGAAGAGGGTTTTTGGAACCTCCTAATTTTCAATGTGCCGCCCCATGAACTTTTCATGCGCTTCCTTATTGTGACCGTATTCGTAATGTTTGGAATCTTCGTTTCAGGACTTTTCTCGTCCAGGCTAAACGCTTTAAGCGCTTTATCTGCGACCGAGGCGAAATTGACCGCGATTCTTCGATGCACTGGAGATGCGGTGATTGCCGCCGACGCTTCCGGCCATATCTCTTTCATGAATCAGGCGGCCGAAAAAGTGACGGGGTGGAAAGCTAATGAAGCGTCAGGCCGCTCCATAGATGATGTATTCAAAATCGTTGACGCTATTACCGGCGAAAAAGCGGCTAATCCCGTAAAGAAAGTTATCAAAGACGGCAGAGCGGTCAGTATGACCAATCATAAGATATTGGTAAGAAAAGATAATAGCGAGATTTTGATCGGGGACAGCGCTGCGCCTGTTTTTAATGAATCGGGGGAAATCCAGGGCGCGGTCCTGGTTTTCAGGGACGAATCCGAAAGAAAAAATGCCAGACTTGAAATTAAGAAAAGCGAGCAAAAATTCCATTCTATCATTCAAACCGCGCCGAATGTAATATTGCAGCTTTCACCGGATTACAAAATCCAGGAATTCAATCCCGAGGCTGAAAGAATTTACGGCTTCAAGAGAGAGGAAGCGCTTGGAAAAGATTATCTGGAAATGTTTGTGCCCGAAGATGATAGAGAATATTTCGGCGGAGAAATCAAGAGAGTATTATCAGGCGAACCATCAATGGGATATAAGAATACAATCATAACCAATGGGGGGCGGGAGAGAAATTATCTCTGGAGCATCAATAGAATTCCCGATACGAAGGATTATCCCGCCGGTGTTACCGTCACGGGATATGATATTACCGACCGCAAAAGCGTTAACGACAGCGTTCGGGAAAGCGAGGAAAAGTTCCGCAACGTCGTGGATTCCTCGCCGATGGGTATGCATTTTTACAGACTTGAACCGAATGGAAGGCTGATTTTCGAAGGCGCGAATCCTGCCGCCGATAAATTGCTGGGTTTAGACAACAAACAATTTATCGGAAAGACAATTGAAGAGGCTTTCCCGGGAAGCAAGGGAACTGAGATTCCTGAAAGATACAGGGCGGCGGCATTGGATGGAGAGACCTGGCAAACCGAACAGGTAAATTATTTAGATGAAAAAATCAAAGGAGCTTTTCAGGTAGTCGCCTTCCAGACAGCCAAAAACAGGATGGTGGCGTCGTTTTTTGATATTACGGAGCAGAAGATAATTGAGAAGGAATTAAAAGAAAGCGAAGAACGTTTCAGGAGCACATTCGAACAGGCCGCCGTCGGTATAGCGCACGTGGCGCCCGATGGAGGTCTTATAAGGATCAATCAACGATTCTGCGATATCGCAGGCTATACTCGGGAAGAACTGCTTCAGCGCACCTTCCAGGATATTACTCATCCCGACGACGTGAAAAGAGATATCGGATTCCTGCGCCGGATGGTGTCAGGAGACTTGAAGACCCATTCAATCGAAAAACGTTATTGCCGCAAGGACGGCACAGTCGTATGGGTTAATTTGACAACCACGTTATTACGCGACCAGAATAACAAGCCGAAATATTTCATTTCAGTCATTGAGGACATCTCCAATCGCAAAAAAGCGGAAGAAACTCTAAAGCGTACTCAGTTTTCCGTTGACCGGTCCGTTGATGCGGTATTCTGGGTAGATCCCGACGCGAAATTTACAGATGTTAACGAAGCCGCGTGCAAGGCATTGGGTTATTCCAATAAAGAGCTGTTAAATATGACAGTACACGATATAGATCCCAATTTCCCGGCGGAAGTATGGCCATCTAACTGGGAGGAATTAAAGCGGAAAGGTTCTTTCATTATAGAATCGAAACACAAGACTAAAGACGGACGGATATTTCCCGTTGAAATAGCTCTCCATTATCTTAAGATAGATGGGAAGGAGTACAATTGCGCTTTCGCGCGGGATATCACTGATAGGAAGAGGGCCGAGGAAGCATTAAAGGAATCCGAGGAAAAATTCAGAAATGTTGCAGAACAGTCGCCCAACATGATTTTTATCAACAGGCTTGGTAAGATCGTATATGTAAATAACAGATGTGAGGAAATTTTGGGCTATAATAAAGAGGAATTCTATTCTCCAAATTTCGATTTCTTCAAGCTGATCGCCCCTGAGTATATCCAGATGGTTAAGAAAAAGTATGATAAGCATCTGAAAGGCGAAGACGTTGAACCTTATGAATACGCCCTATTGGCAAGTGATGGGAGAAAGATCGAAGTAATAATCAATACTAAAATAATTCGATATGAAGGCGAATATTCTCTCCTGGGGATTGTTACGGATATAACAGAAAGAAAAAAAGCGGAAGAGCTTCGCGAAAAATTAATCGCCGATCTGCAAAAAGCGGCCGGTGAAATTAAAACCCTGTCCGGATTCATTCCCATCTGCGCCTCCTGTAAGAAGATCCGTGATGATGAAGGATACTGGGAACAGATAGAGACATACATCATGGAGCGTTCCGACGCAGAGTTCTCGCACGGGCTTTGCCCCGAATGTTCCAAAAAATTATATCCCGATTTCTAACATCTGAACTTACTTATTTACCTGCATAATGGCGAAAAACGCGTCCTGGGGAATTTCGACCTGCCCTACCTGTCTCATCCGTCTTTTGCCTTCCTTCTGTCGTTCCAGAAGCTTGCGTTTGCGTGTAATATCCCCTCCGTAACACTTGGCCGTAACATTTTTTCTCAACGGTTTCACGGTTTCCCGGGCTATGATCTTGTTTCCTATGGCCGCCTGGATAACCACTTCAAACATCTGCCTCGGTATCAACTGCTGCAGCTTCTCACATAACGATTTACCCCATTGATAGGCTTTATCTCGATGTATTATATAAGACAGGGCGTCCACCGGTTCCCCGTTTAAGACGATGTCAAGTTTTGCGAGTCTGGATTCTTTATAATCAATAAACTCGTAATCCAGCGACGCGTAGCCCCTGGATATCGATTTCAGCTTATCGTAAAAATCGAAAATTATCTCCGCCAGCGGGATCTCGTATCGCAGGCTGACGCGATCCGGGTCGATATAATTGGTCGTTTTATATATTCCCCGTCTATCCTGGCATAACTTCATCAAATTGCCTATATATCCTGAGGGGGTTATTACGGTCGCGTCAACATACGGTTCCTCTATGGAGATTATTTTCCCGGGTTCGGGCATCAACGATGGATTTTCTACCGGTATTTGACGGCCGTCAGACATGGTCACGCGATATTCGACATTGGGAACGGTATTGATAATGCTGAGCTCATATTCTCTTTGCAGCCTCTCCTGCACGATCTCCATGTGCAAAAGGCCCAGGAAGCCGACCCTGAAACCGAACCCCAGGGCATTGGACGTCTCCGGTTCGTAAGCGAGGGCGGAATCGTTCAACTTCAGTTTTTCCACGGCGGTCCTCAACTTTTCGAAATCCTCGCTGGCACCGGGATAAAGCCCGGCGAAGACCATCGGTTTGACCTTTCGAAAACCGGGCAAAGGATTCAAGGCCGGATTCGAGCGTACGGTAATCGTATCGCCCACCTGCGTATCCGCGACATTGCGAATATTGGCGATGACATAGCCTACATCGCCGGCCGATAGCGTCTCCTGCGGAAACATCTTGAGCTTTAGAAAGCCAAGTTCATCCACTTCATACTGACGTTTATGCGCGAAAAACCTTATCCAATCCCCCTTTTTTATGGTGCCGTCAAACACCCGCACATAAGCGATCACGCCCCGATAGCTGTCGAAGGCCGAATCAAAAATCAGCGCCTTTGTGGGTTTGCCGGGATCTCCCTTCGGCGGCGGAATTCGGTCAACTATGGCTTCAAGCGCCTTATCCACACCGGCGCCCGTTTTGGCCGAGATCTTTAAAATCTCCCCATCTTCTATCCCCAGCAAACCGGCGATATCTTTTTCGGTCCTCTCCACATCGGCGGCGGGCAGATCGATTTTATTGATGACCGGTATTATCCGAAGATCGGCATCCAGCGCCATATAAAGGTTCGACAGGGTTTGCGCCTCTATTCCCTGGGAAGCGTCCACGACTAAGATCGCTCCTTCGCAGGCAAAAAGCGATCTTGAAACCTCATAAGTAAAATCGACATGGCCCGGGGTATCGATAAGATTTAATACATACTCCTGACCATACCGTGACCTGTAATTCATTCTGATGGCGTGCGACTTTATGGTAATGCCGCGTTCCCGCTCGAGATCCATGGAATCGAGAACCTGTGTTTTCATCTCCCTTGTAGTCAGCGTTCCCGTTCGCTCCAGCAGTCTGTCGGCCAGTGTCGATTTACCATGGTCTATATGCGCCACTATGCAGAAATTCCTTATCTTTTCCGTATCCATAGCCATGCAATGTAATGGAATTTTTACGATTTTCAAGAAATCGATTGATCTTTATAAAAATATGCGGATTCTGCCGGTTTTTGATTTGTCTGACCAATTCCCGGATTCTCAAACGGTTTGACTTTGTACCCTTCAATCATATATTTGCCAGCATGCCGAAAAAAATCCCGGAGGAGATGGAAAAAAGGATCAGGGAAGAGTTTAAAAAATTCCCTTTCCCCGGTCTTTTGGGCGTTGAGGTTGATCGTCTCGAACACGGATTCGCCCGTTTAAGGCTGCCGTTCCATTTCCGGTTAACGCAGGGTCAAAACTATATTCATGGAGGCGTCATCACATCGATTTGTGATTCGGCCGTGGCCCTCGCCCTCGCCACCATGATCGACAAAGGCGAATATATGTTAACCATCGAACTCAAAACCAAGTACACCGCGCCCGCCGATGATGACATATTCGCCGAGGCCCATATAATTCATAAAGGAAATCATACCGCGGTGGGCGAGGTGGACGTTTTGAAATCCGATGGAACTCTGGTGGCCAAATCGGTTGTTACCTATTTCCTTAATGTTAAAGAAACCGGCGAAATCGAATAAATGAAGCTTGAAGGTTACGGACCCGAAGAAGAATCCCTGGGGAAGGTTTACGATTCCCGCCTTATAAAACGATTAGGCGAATATCTGAAGCCGTACCGTCTTCATATATTGCTCGCCATTATACTTTTAATACTGGCGTCGCTGGCCCAGCTTGCGGGACCCTATCTAACCAAAATCGCCATCGACAACCACATAAAAAACAAGGATATCCCGGGGCTATTCGGAATAGTATTATTATTCATTGCGGCATTATTCCTCCATTTTATCCTGCAATATTTCCAGATCTACATCATGCAATGGGTTGGTCAGAAAACCATGTATGATTTACGAATGAAAATTTATGCTCATATCCAGCACCTGGGATTAGCATTTTTCGATAAAAATCCCGTTGGGAGATTGGTCACGCGGGCAACCAGCGACGTTCAGGCATTAAATGAGCTGTTCACCTCGGGGGTCGTATCTATCTTCGGCGATATAATCACTCTAATAGGCATTTTTGCGGTAATGTTTTATCTGAACTGGAAGCTGGCTTTAATTTCAATGATTGTATTGCCTTTAATTTTCATGTCTTCTATAATATTTCGTATCAAGGTCAGAAAATCGTTCAGAGCGATCCGCACCCGGGTGGCAAAACTCAACGCGTTCCTCCAGGAACACATAACCGGCATGTGGGTGGTGCAGAGTTTCGCCGCGGAAAAAAATACTTTCGATAAATTCGCTTTCATAAACCGTGATTTGAGGAATCATCACCTGAAGGCAGTTTTTTACTTCGCCACTTTTTTCCCTGTAGTGGAAATACTCGGCGCTGTAAGCCTTGCCCTGATAATCTGGTACGGCGGCGGGCAAATTATCAAGGGGACTCTTACATTTGGCGCGCTGGTGGCATTCATTCAGTATGCCGACAGGTTTTTCTATCCCATCAGGGATTTATCGGAAAAATATAACATTCTCCAGCAGGCTATGGCCTCGTCGGAACGCATATTCAGGCTTCTCGACGAGAGGCCGGATATAAAAGAACCTGATATGCCCAGAACGGTGGATCGTGTTTTGGGCGGAATCCGGTTTGAAAATGTTCATTTCGCCTATAAGGATGAAGACTGGGTACTTAAGGACGTTAACCTGAATATAAAACCGGGAGAACGAATCGCCATCGTCGGGGCGACGGGATCCGGGAAAACATCCCTGGTCAGCCTGCTTTTAAGATTCTATGAATTTCAGAAGGGTGATATTTACCTTGACGGAGTATCTATTAAAGAAATCAATATAAAATCGTATCGACAGGACTTCGCCCTGGTATTGCAGGATATATTCATGTTCTCAGGCGATATAGCGAGGAATATAAGATTGGGCGAGAAAAGCATTACCGACGAGCGTATTATTCAGTCGTTAAAAACGGTTGGTGCCGACGGTTTTGTAAAAAAACTCGATGAAGGCATCAATTTTATTCTTATGGAAAGAGGAGCCAATTTATCGGTGGGACAACGACAGCTTCTGGCTTTTGCGCGGGCGCTTGCATACGATCCCAAAATCCTTATCCTTGACGAGGCAACTTCCTCGGTAGATACGAAAACAGAGATCCTGATCCAGAAGGCCCTGGAGAAGCTGCTTTCCGGACGGACCTCCATAGTCATCGCCCATCGTCTATCGACGATAAAGAGCTCCGATAGAATAATTGTCATGCACAAAGGAAGTATCAAGGAGGAGGGAACCCACTCCGATCTGCTGGCGCTCGGGGGTATATATCGCCGCCTGTATCAACTGCAATATAAAGACCAGGAAATTGCGGGAAAAGTGGCATGAACGAATACCTGGCGGTCGCGGAAAAAGCGGCCAGAACGGCCGGAGATTACTTATCGAAGAGATTTCATGATTCTCTGGAGATTGATAAAAAAGGCGCCATAAACCTGGTGACCGATGCCGACAGAGAATCCGAAAAAATAATTAAAAGAATTATATTAAACGAATTTCCCGATCATCGACTGCTGGCCGAGGAAGGCGAAAAATCGGTTACGGATTCGGAATATTTCTGGTTGGTCGATCCGTTGGACGGCACCACCAACTATGCCCACGGTTTCCCGGTTTATTGTGTCTCGATCGCGCTGCTGAAAAACGGTCAAATTATTGCCGGATGCATATTCAATCCGAATCTTGACGAATGCTTTACCGCTATAAAGGAGCAGGGGGCTTACCTCAACTACCGGCCGATAAAAGTATCAAACGAAGCTGATCTCGGCGAATCGCTTCTGGCGACCGGATTTCCCTACGACATAAGAGAATCGGATAACGACAATATAAAGGAGTTCACCGCTTTCGCGAAATCGGCCAGGGCTGTAAGGAGGGCAGGTTCCGCCGCCCTGGATCTGGCTTATGTCGCCTGCGGGCGGTTCGATGGATTCTGGGAATTCAAGCTCTCTCCGTGGGACCTGGCCGCCGGGATTCTGATGGTTACCGAAGCCGGCGGAAAGGTTACGTCATTCAAAGGCGGAAATTATGATATCTTTACCGGCGAGGCATTGGCTTCAAATGGATGGATTCATTCGCAAATGAGTGAAATCCTGAGCGGAATTCGCTGACTAATTGCTATACCAGCTGCCTAATTTTCATCGGGCAGGAGTTTTGATATTACATCTTTCAACTGGTTGATTCGAAACGGTTTAAAAAGGTAAGCGTCTATACCTTCCGACTTGGCGACACCGGGGGGATAGGCGAGTGGATATCCCGTTATCATAACCACCGGAATATCCGGTTTTATTTTCTTAACAGCTGTAATTAATTCTTTCCCTGATAATCCGGGCATCATGTAGTCGGTAATTAAAATATCAAATTGCTCTTTTTTAAACTTTTCCAATGCCTCTTCGCCGGAACGGGCCAACACGGTATCGTAACCCAGAATAGCCAACGCATTGCCTAAGACTGAAAGTATCGCTTCATCGTCGTCGACCATTATAATTTTCTTAAATCTATTCCCCGAAACAATTGATGATTTATCGTAATTAAGCAGAGTGGCGGCTATCAATTCTTCAACTTGATTAATACGGAAGGGCCTGGTGAGAATACCGTCCGATACCATTTCGAAATATTTATTTTTTTGCTGATCGTCGCGATTGGTGATGAAGATAATCGGAATTCTCGCATTCTTTACAGCCAAATCAAGAAGTTCTTGCCAGGATCTATCGGAAAGTCCGGGATCGGCGATAACCAGGTCTATTCCGGACTTGTTTAACACATCCCGGGCATCGCCGGCCGTATCCGCAACAATTGTATTATATCCGACCGCCTTGAGAGTATCGCTCAATAATTCTTCCGCATTTTTATCTTCGCCTATAAGCAGGATCTTTATTGAATATTCAAACGCCGATTTTTTCATTACTTCCTTATAACATCGAGGACAAGTTCGATTGTTTCCGTCAATCTTTTTTCGTCATCCGCCTCCACGTTCAGGCGCAGCAGGGGCTCGGTATTTGACGGCCTTACGTTAAACCACCGGTCATCATATTCTTTTGTCAAACCGTCGAGTTTATCTATTTTCCCGTCCGGAAATTCCCGCTCGATTTCCTGAAGCTTCCCCTCTATATCATCGACCTTGCTGTTTATCTCACCCGAACGGACATAATGGTCGAATGCCGCCACCTGTTCGGACAGTGGCAAACCGGCCTCCGATATCAATTCCAGGCAAACAAGCAGCGCTATCAGGCCCGAATCGGCATACCAGTTGTCCCGAAAATAAAAATGCCCCGAATGCTCGCCTCCGAAAATGGCGTTATATTTTTTCATAAGCGGCTTTATTAGCGCGTGTCCCACCCTGGTGCGAACAGCTTTTCCGCCGGAGGATTCGATAACTTCCGGTACCGCTTTCGAGCAGATAAGATTGTATAGGATGGTGGAACCAGGATTTTTCTTCAGAAGCGCTTTTGTGACCAGAGCGGTCACCATATCCCCGCCAAGCGTTTTACAGTTTTCATCGATTAAAAATACCCGGTCGGCGTCCCCGTCGAAAGCCGCCCCGAGATCGGCTCCGGTTTCTGCGATCTTCGCTTTCAGATCGGCCACGTTTTCAGGCTCGATGGGGCTCGCGGGGTGGTTGGGAAAACTGCCGTCAAGCTCAAAATACATCGGGATCAACTCGCAGGGAAGTTTTTCGAAAATCTCCGGAATAATCATACCGGCCATTCCGTTACCGGCGTCAACCGCTATTTTAAATGGTCTGATTTTAGATAAATCCACGAAACTCAGTATGTGGTCAATATAATCGGAGATTATTCTTTTTTTGGCTATCGAACCGGGTTTTTGAGCTTTTTCATACTTATCATTTACAATAATATCCTTCACCCCGGCCAGCTTGCCGTCCCCGGAAAGAGGAACCGCTTCCTTTTCGCATATTTTCATGCCGTTATATTCCGGCGGATTGTGGGAGGCGGTGATCATGATCCCGCAATCGTAGCCGTATTTTCCCACGGCGAAATACATTCCGTCAGTTGAGACAAGTCCGATATCGTCAACGTCAGCCCCGCCCTCCGTAAGACCTTTGATAACGGCAGAATTCAGACTATCCGACGACTTACGCATATCATGGCCTATCACTGCGCACTTCGGTTTGAGCAGGGTTGCGAGACCCAGGCCGATAGCGTAAGCGGTTTCATCATTCAGCTGATCCGGGTAGGTTCCCCTGACATCATAAGCCTTAAAAATAGATCCATCTATTTCCATGCGGAGGAAATAATACAGTCTATTTATCATTGTCAAGTTTAACCTGCCGAAATGGGGATTTTTCTCATGGAACCGGATAGATTAAGCCACAAATTGCTCTTGCCAGATCATATCGGTAATTGTATGTTTCCGGCATGAGAAAATTATTATTTGTCTTCGCCTTAGGGCTAATCGTTTGTTCCGGCAAACCCGGCCCCAAAGACGTGGTTTTTGAGTTCATCAGGGCGGTTTACGATTCGGACTCCACTAAAATCGTAAATATACTCGATGTTGACGCCTATAACCGAATGCATATGGTGGTGATGTCGCCCGAGGATTCCGC
This sequence comes from Candidatus Zixiibacteriota bacterium, assembly GCA_020348065.1. Classification (GTDB taxonomy): domain Bacteria; phylum Zixibacteria; class MSB-5A5; order UBA10806; family UBA10806. Next base: position 2,501,567 of record CP070742.1, on the reverse strand, counting down.
GGCGGTCCTGGAAGAATATCGAGTTAAGACCATTCAATCGCTTCTGGGCGACGGCGAGAAACGGGCTTTCTGGACCAAATCTCAGATTCTGGTTAATAAGGAACATGTCAAAGGCGATTTCGCCGAAGTGGACGTCTCCTTTATCGATAGAGTTACAGGCGTTCTGCTCTACACCAAAATTCAGCTTGAAAAACAGCCCGATGGCAGTTGGAAGATTGTCTATTTTAAATAAGCCGTCGCACATGTTCAAATGCATCAATAAAACCGTTAATATATGTCGAATTACATCTACGCTCTGATACTGTCGCTTCTGCCGATCGCGGAATTAAGAGGCGGAATTCCGTTCGCTCTGTTAAGCGGTTACCCGGTCTGGTCGAGCTATGTCGGCTGCGTTATCGCTAACTTCTTTGTTGGACCGATAGTCTTCGTATTTTTAAATACCGTTCATCAAATTTTGTACCATATAACCATCTATAAGAAGCTGTTCGACTGGTTCGAGAGACGGGTGCGCAAGAAGACCACTCATCTGATCGAGAAATACGGTTTCTGGGGAATTACGATATTTGTCGCTATACCCCTGCCTGTCACCGGCGCTTACACCGGCACCTTCGCGGCCTGGTTATTCAACGTCGAATTCAAGCGTGCCATGCTGGCGGTACTGGTGGGGGTTATTATATCGGGTATCATCGTTACCACCGTCATGGTTATGGGTATAGAATGGTTGATGCCGCTGTTTGTGAAGAGGGTATAAGAAGTAGGTCGGGTTTCAAATGTAATGAGAAACCCGACGCATTGATGTTTGAAGAAATT
>CP070742.1:2473705-2500657 GCA_020348065.1 Candidatus Zixiibacteriota bacterium | reverse complement strand
GCGCCGCCCGGCTTTAGAATCAGATGGAATTTGTCCATAACAGATTTTCTCTGGACGGGGCTGAGGGCGCAGAAATCGCACATTATCATGAGAACGAGATCGAAACGTTCATCAGTCTCGTATTCCAGGTAATTCTGATTTACGTAGTTAATAGAAAGTCCCTCTTTAGCGGCGGATTCTTCGGCGTAATGGATAGACCTTTTCGAAAAATCAATACCGGTAACATCCGCCCCCGTTTGTGCCAATCTCGTGGTGTATAAACCCGGTCCGCAACCGAAATCGGCTATCCTGGTTTTTGCGGTAATATTGAAATTGGATACTATCCATTTCGCCGAGCGATCGATGAATCTTATATTTCTGGAAGAAACATCGATATCTTCATTCAAATGGTGTTTAAGCATTTGCGCCGATATATGTTCGTCAGTCCAGAGTTCATCGGCGGTGTAAAATTGAAATGGCGCGGGACGTGAATTGATTTGGGCCAGTTTTTCAAACATATAATCCTCAGAAACTAGATCGGTAGGTCAGGAGCCCAACGGGCTCCTGACGATTCTCAAATGCGTCAACGTCAGGAGCTTTCAGCTCCTGACCTACCAACTATATAACATACGATACGTTTACCATTATCCGATGACAATTTCCCTAACTGAAATCCTTCCCCATAATTATTACCGCCAGGATTACGGCGAGGATCGCTATAGGAGCGGTGAATTTCAGGAAGAACCGAAACAGCTTATAGGTAAGAGTGGTGTTGCCGTCGGGACCGAACAGGGCGATCTCGTTTTCACAGATTTTCTTATCGAATCTCCAGCCGACGAAAAGAGTAATAAAAAGGCCTCCCACCGGGAGCAGCCAGTTGGCGGCCAGGTGATCCAGGGTGCTGAGAACTCCCTCCTTGCCCTTGCCGAAGAAGCTGAAATTCGAAAGAAACGACAGCGCTCCCAGTGATAAAGCGGAGAATATGGCGACAATGAACGAGGCCGCGGCGCCTATAAAAGTGGCGGCGTGACGGGTCATTCCAAGCTTATCTATGAATAACGATACTATGACCTCCAATAGCGAGATGGTGGACGACAGGGCCGCGAAGGCGACCAGGATATAGAAAATGGGGGCGATAATGGTACCGAAAGGAACTTCGGTATACAGTAGATTGGGAAGTGTAATAAACAGCATCCCCACAGTCGATCCGGATACGCTTTCCTTAACGCCCGGCGCCGTAAAGATGATCGTATACATAATAATACAGGCGCAGATAGCCACGAAAGTATCCAGGAAGACCACCAGCGCGGCGTTGCCGGCAATCGATTCCTCTTTTCTCATGTAGGAGCCATAGGTAATCATGACTCCCATACCCAGAGAGAGAGTGAAGAAGGCGTGCCCCACAGCCTCCAGGACACCTTCCCAGGGCAGTTCGCCGAAATTGGGACTGAAAAGAAATGCAAAAGCCGCGTTCCGCCCCGGCAGGAAGAGGACCATCATAACCAGGTAAACTAATATCACAAATAAAATCGGCATCAGGATTTTGGTAACTTTTTCAATACCCTCCTTGATGCCTCTCCATATTATTATTGCCGTGGCCGCTATAAAGAGGAAGGACAGGAATATCTGCAGCGAGCCGTCGGCCATAAAATCGCCGAACGCGCCGCTCGCGGGAGCCACATAACCGCTGAAACTCCATTTCGCGCACGATATAAAAGAGGTTATGGTCCAGCCGGCTATGACGCTGTAATACCCCAATATTACGAAACCGGTGAATACGCCCAACCAGCCCACAATACTCCACCCTTTTCCGCCGGCTTTCTCGAAAGCCGGTACCGGGCTTTCGCTGGTATGTCGTCCGAGAAGAATTTCCGCCATCATGATGGGCCAGCCTATAATTACCACGCTGACAAGATAGATAAGAACAAAAGCTCCGCCGTTGTTATGCCAGGTGATATAAGGGAATTTCCAGAGATTACCCAGTCCGACAGCGCTTCCCGTGGCCGCAAGAATAAACCCGATTTTCGATCCCCAGTTCTCTCTTGTCAACATCAGACCTCCGTAAGCCGTTTAAAAGACCAAAATTTTTGAAAATCTAAGAGGTAGTTTTTTATTAATCAAGTATAATCAACGTGCAATCTGCGATAATTAGGGATTATCCGCTATACAAAAAAATGCTCTTTATATCGGTTATTTTTGAAAGCTCCTGCGCTTCTGTTTTTCTCCAAACCATTAATGCCAGTTCTTTTTCAGGCATATATTTAATATTCAGGTCTCCGATTTTTCGCCACTCACTCTCCTGCGACCAGTCGACATCCTTCTTGCCTTTGCTCTGAAAATAAGGCCTGTCGTTTTCGGGAAGTTTTTCGTAAAGCTCGTCATCGCCATAAATCACCTGCCGCATTCCAGCCTTATCGGCGGCTTCCTTTTTTATGGCTATCCCGTAAGGTTCGAAATTCCATCCCACCCTTTTAGGAAGCCAGCGCATCCATTTAAGCATAGATTCCGGTTTAAGGTCGCTGAAACCGATGCATCTGATCGATTTTCTGATCCGTTCCGAGGAGGCATATATTTTTTTAGTCTGTATCATATTCTTCAATGAGTTGAAAGCATTATTAGGGTATTCCGATTCCGAATTCACCATCCGGCGGTAAAAATCATATTTCGATTCTCCGGGCCAGGGACCGTGATGAGTCCTCGTCCAATGCGTTATATAATCCCAATCGCCTTCCGGAGATACGGTTTTACCGAAATCGTATTTCGGCGGTTTAATCAGAGGCTTAGCGTAATCAATACGGAATTTCGATTCGATTTCTTTATTCGTTTCAGACAATAATTTTTCCAGTTTTCCTCTGGGGCGAATTGATACCGGCACCAGCAGATCGGCGATTTGCGCAACCGCCAGGTCTCTATTAAACCAGGTCGATTTAGGTTTTTTTGAATCTGCTTCGGATTTTATGAAAACCATGGCGGTCTTATTCCTGTCGAGTTTGAACTGATCTACAGTTTTATAATAGATATTATAGCCGAGATCCTCGCCGGAAACCGGGCTCACGATAATCTGAGAGCCGCCGTATTCCGAAACCAGGTAGACCGGGATCTCCCAGGTATTCAGGTATAAGCTGGTGACAATCGTATATCCGAGTTCTATCAGGTTTTTCACCGCGGCAATGGAGCCTTTTACCCAGGAATCATCTCCGCAGGGAGTTTTGGATTGACTGGAATTCAATACGGCGGCGAGCTCGTTTCCCAGAAGCTCCTTATTTCCCAGTACTATCACTATAAACGGCCGCTTTTATGTCTTCTTTTTCTACAACATTAATATTGTTTTTCTTTTTTAAATTTGCACCGCCGAGAAGAGCGAATATCAGCGATCCCAATCCCACCGGCAGGTAAAACGTTATAAAGCGCCATCCCGAGGTAACAATCGGGATGGCGAATGACGGTATCAATCCGCCGTAAACCAGCGCGAATGAAACCTCCGCTCCCCCGATGGCGCCGGGCGTGGGAATCATGGTCATGGCGGTAAAGACGACCCACTGCAAAAGAAAAAACAGGACCGGGTCGGCATCGAGACCCAGACCCAGAACCAGCGCCGAAATGGCGCCGTACCGCGAACACCAGCCGATTCCCGCCGCCATAACCGCCAGGACAAAGGATATTTTTCCCCTTGTTATCGCGAATTTCATGGCAGAAACAAGATCGGTTTTATAGTTTCGCAGAGCTGAAAGGATTTTATGGCCGACAGATACTTTATTTATTGAAGATTTTAAACTCGTATCAGGGTTTTTCGACTTCCCGATTTTTTTTAGAGCAATAAAAACGGCGGATATTATGGCGGCTACAATCAGCACCGCAGGCCAGTGCGAGATCAGACCTGCTCCCGCCTTCTGTACATAAGGGTTATCCCAGGCCCGGCTCCAAAGGATCGCCGCGGGCAGAGCGATCATGAAAAATATCGCGTCTTCGATGGTGCCCAGAAGCGTAATAATTGTAGCCTCACCGGCCGAGAAACCATAGGATACAAGATATCCGGCTTTAGCGTATCCCCCTCCCAGCAGAGTCGGGGTTGCGGCGGCGGCGATATCGCTGGAAAGAACCACCTGCAGAGCCTGCAATGGAGAAACCGGCTTCTTAAAAACCCTGCCCCATATAATGACCCTCGATGATTGGGCTGACCAGGGGACTATGCATAAAAACGCCGCCAGAAACAGGTAACCGATTTTGAATTCCAGCAATTCAGACAACATATCCAGTTCGGATGACAGGAGCGCATAAATAATGTTTCCGGCAAAAGCGAGAGGGAGTATTACCAGAATTATTCTAAACAGACGATTTATTTTCAATCGATATTTATTATTGTCCGGATTTACATTGCCCATAAACTTCCTACAACTCAGGATTTGCTCAGCAGTTCGTCGAATATTTTTTCATACCGCGCGTATACTGTCTCGGGCGCGAATCTTTTCTCCGTAAAGGTTCTGGCTTTTTCACCGAACGAGCTCAATCTATCGGCATCGTCGGTAAGGGAGATTATGGTTCTTATCGTTTCAGCATCATCGCCTTCTTCGATACAAAAACCGTTTTCGCCGTGAACGACCGCGTCAGTAATGCCCTCGATTCCGGTAGCGACGACCGGTACGCCTCTTATCGCCGCTTCCAGAGCGACTATGCCAAAGCCTTCCATGTCTCCCAAAATCGTCTTATTCGGCATAATAAAAAGATCGCTGGCAACATATAAGAGTTCCCGCAATTCCTCGGATATAGTTTTAAGATAATAAACTCGAGGCATTCTTGATAATTTTTCAAGTTCGTCCGAAATACTGTCGCATCCGGATGCTATTAGCAGCTTTCTGCGAGTCTCATCCTTGATAAAGGGCGCGGCCGCCTTCAACCATAACGGCGGTTTTTGCAACGATCCCGCGACTATATAAACGAAATCTTCAGGCAGGTGGACGAAAATGTTCTTAATAAAGCAATCGAATCCTTTTCTGCGCAGGGGCCGGCCCAGACTGAATAGCACCTTTTTTCCTTCCAGGTCTATGCCTGTCAGATTCCTGATCTTGCCGAGGACGCTTTCGTTCTTCGGTAAGACAGCCGACACTTTCTCAGCGGAATTGGGGATTATCTCTATCTTTTCCTTTGAAACGCCCCGGATTTCCACCTGCCTGGCGGTTGCTTTGCTCACGCAAATGACCCTGTCAAGATTTTTTAAGGCCCGAGAGACTACCCTCTGATAACGTTGAATCGGAAGAATAACGTCCAGACCGTGAACCGTGGCGGTCGCCTTCTTGCCGGTATTGTTTTTTAAGGTCGAGCCTATAATGGCGGTAACGGCGTCATCGCAATGTATCAGACCGGCCCCGTTTCCGGCGGTTTTAAAATAGAAAAAAGGAAAGTAAAAAGGCGCTCCCCACTCAGGCCCCCTCCAGATAACTCGTTCAATCTGAAAAGACCCGGATAAACCCGCAAGCAATCGGGCATTATGTCTTTGAATACCCCCGATTGTATCCGGATTCTTTCTAATTAAAAATAAGACGGTTTTATTTTCGGACAACATCTCTGGTCTATGGCCTTTATGGTATCATGCAGATTCGGCAGGCTCATTTTTTTGGCAAGGCAATTTTGAAACGGGTTTCACCTGATAGCTTCGGGATTCACGCACCCGGGCAATATAGCAATTAGTTTAGTTGGAGATTCAATCTTTTTTTGAATATATCGATTATTTTTTTGTAATCGTCTATCAAAGTCCGGTTTACAACATCCCAACTGTTCTTTGACGCCGATTCAAGCGCTCGGGCGGCAAAGGAATTTCTTAGCGGATTATTCATTATTATCATTTCCATTTTATCCGCGAAATCCAGAGCGTCCTTCGGTCTGGCCAGATAACCGGTTTCCCCGTCACGGATTAGATCGCTGACTCCTCCCTCGGCCGCGCCGATCGCCGGCAATCCCGAGGCTGCCGCTTCCTGAATCACATTGCCGAATGTCTCCGTTGTTGAGGGAAATGTGAATAAATCGGCGGAGGCGTAGGCCCGCGAAAGAGCCTCGCCCTCAAGATGCCCCATTAGAATTATTTCCGGCATCATCTCCTCAATCTTCGGCCTCAGAGGACCTTTTCCCACAAGCACCAGTTTATATTCTATCTTTCTCTGTTTCAGGATGTTGTGGGCGTCCAGTAAAATTCCTATATCCTTTTCCGCGACCAGCCTTCCTACAAAAAGCGCTATCGGTTTGCCGTCGGAGGACCATTTTTCTCTCAGGAGATTATCCGCGAATGCGGGAGAAAATCGATCCGTGTCGATTCCCCTGGCCCAGAGCGCCAGGTTCTTAAATCCCATTTCACCCAATTCCCGCATGGTGGCCGGCGACGGCACGAAGTTTTTATCGCCACGATTATAAAACCATCGCAAATAATTCCAGCCGAACGGTTCAAACCAGCCGTGCCCGTAGTATTTCAAATATGATATGAATCTGGTGTGAAAGGAATTAACGGCAGGAACACCATGTTTTTCGGCGAAATCATATGCCGCCAGGCCGGATAGAAAAGGACTGCAAATGTGGATTAAATCAGGTTGAAAATTCTTTAGGGCATGTTCGAGATCGTGAAATGAGGGGAGGGAAATCCGGTAATTGGTGTACAACGGGAACGGCACCGAAATAATCCTGTAGACCTTATCCTTCCAGTCGTCATCGACAGGGCAGAACGGCGAATAGAACTTATAATCGACATTTTCAGAATCCAGGGTTTTTTTCAAGTAGGATAGAGTCCTGCTCACGCCATCGGTAAGCGGCGGTAATGATTCTGTAAAATAAGCTACTCTCATCGTGCAATAACGGTCGTATCGCAATCTTATTAAACATATGGAACTGACTTATGCAAGCTAATATTCCATTATGGACTTATTTTATCGATTTTTAACTTTTAAATAATCGGAATAATATTCCGATTTTAATAAGGAGTTGATCTTATTTTTATTCTGTTCTACGTTTCGATTATGCGTAAAATAATTGTAATGTTAATTTTGACGGCGATTTTCGTGACGGCGTCAATCGCTTTAGCCGACAATGAATATGTCTGGCCCATAAAGCTTACCCCCGATTTATCATCGAGATTCTGTGACCACAGGAACGGGCATTTTCACGCCGGTCTCGATTTTAGAACCAGAGGCAAATCCGGCTATAGGATTTACGCAGTTGACGACGGTTATGTTTATCGGGTTTCGACCGCCCATAACGGTTATGGAAAGGCGTTGTATCTTCGGCTGAAAAATGGGAATATCGTTGTCTACGGTCACCTTTCGAGCCTGGGCGAAGAACTGAACGACTACATACGAAAAAAACAGATGCAAGATAAAAAATACTGTCAGAATCTTTTCTTCAAACCTGATGAGTTTCCTGTCGGTAAAGGGCAGAATGTGGGACTCACCGGCGAATCCGGCTCCGGATCGCCCCATCTTCATTTCGAAATCAGGTCCCCGAATAACCTCCCCCGGAATCCTTTAAAAGCCGGATTTTCTATAGAGGATTCATCTCCGCCGGCGTTCGAGAAATTGGCCGTGCGTCTTTATGACGATAAATTCAGTCCGGGCGATCCCTGTAAAATCGAGTTCCCCGAAATCAAGGGCGAGGGCGTAGAATATCTTGTTCCGGATACCCTGGTCGGTACCGGTGAAGTCGCTCTTGCGGTATCCGGCGGCGACCTGGTTGACGGAAAGAAATTTATTTACGGTTATTACGGGCTTAAGATGTTTGTGGATGACAGTCTTGTTTTTGTCATGAATTCCGACAGCATTTCTTACGAAACCACGGGGCAAATCGATTATATCAGGGATCTCGAAATGTACGGTATAGCCGGGAACAGAGGTAATCAGGATAACGACGAGGGCGTATTTTATCGATTATATATACCGCCCGGAGCGAAGCAGTATTTCTATGGCGGTTTTAAAGATTATGATGGAATCATAAATTTATCCGAAAATCCCGGAAAAATCAGGCAGGTAATGATTGAAGCCAGCGATGAGCCGGGCAACCGGGCCTCTCTGACGTTATATGTAAAAACTCCTGAAATGTCTCCCCCTTTGCCGGATTTTACCTCCTACTATAAGTTTGCCGATACTATCGAGGTCGATTTTCTTACCGATGAGAAAATTGCGGGGGTTGACGTCGAATATAGAAACGGCATGATCGATCCTTTTAAGGAAATCAGCGCTTCCTTGAAAACCAAAACCTGGAGAAGAATCGGCCACATCGCCTATTTGAATACGGTCAGGATTATTAATCCTTACAAAAAAGATGAGTATCGTTTCAGGTGTGTATCCCCCGATGGACGGATTTCTCCCTGGATTTTCTTCAAAGACGCCAATGAAATTTCAGGGCTGAAGGTTTACGGCTCGCCGGGTAGATTGAGGATCGATTATTTCCCCGATTCCATATATACCGATCTGACGATACAAATTCAAAACGAGGCGGTGGCGTTTGATCTGGAGATGTACCAGAGAGGCATCGGGCTTTTTTCAACCGATATAATCGAAAGGGAGATTTACGGTCCGACATGGATTTCAATTAAAAATGGCTCCAGAACGGTTGTCGATACCGTTATTTCGTTATATCCCGTTTATCCCGAAAAAATTGCTGAAGTTTATTCGCCGGATTACAGCCTGACGATAGAGTTTGACGAAGGCTCGGCGTTTTTCCCCGTCTATGTGCTTCCATCGCTCGGGATGAACGCCGAGATCATGGGGATGGAAGCCGTTGTATATGAAGTAAGACCCCTTCATCTTATCGCCGATTCCCCTATTCGGTACGAATTTGATTTATTAAAATCCGGAATTTCGCCGGATCATCTGGGGGCGTACGGATATATTGAGAAGAAAGGTAAGTGGGGATTTATTGAGAAAGCGAAGGGTCCGAAAATCGTTTTTCCGGGCCTCGGCCTCGGACGAATCGCGTTAATCAAGGATGATTCCCCTCCCAGCATAAGCGGCATCAGGCCGCGCGGAAAAATTCGCTCCAGAAAACCGGTTCTATCATGTGTCGTCAGGGATAATATTTCGGGGGTCCGGCTCGAGTCGGGCCTGGAGATGAAAATCGACGGTATCTGGATCCCTGCCGAATACGATATCGATACCAAAAAATTTCGGTATAAAGTTAATAACAATCTCAAGGTCGGCAGACACAAGCTGGAAATAGCCGCCTTTGATAATCAGGGAAACAAAACAGAGAAAACAACATACTTTACGATCCTGGGCCGATAATTTCTCGCTTCGGTAATAGAAGTTGATCCCGACTAATATTATCTTGAAAATACCCGGATAATTAGTTATTAAGTAAACGCGGTTATAAATTAGCCTGCCTTCGGAACGCGGTTGGTCCGTTTTACGGTTAATTCTTGAAAAAAACGGGGTTAAACTTATGAGCCTGGCTCAGTTTGTTCACCTTCACAATCATTCGCAATACTCCCTTCTGGACGGCGCCTGCAGAATTGACGATATGCTTACTGAGGCGGTAAAGATGAAAATGCCGGCGCTGGCAATTACCGATCACGGTAATCTCTTCGGGGCGATAGAGTTTTACACCAAAGCCAGAAAATCGAAAATCAAGCCGATCATAGGTATCGAGGCCTATGTCGCTCCCGAAAGCCGTCATGACAGATCGCCGAAGGGGCTGACAAAATCCGGTTATCATCTGATACTGCTGGTCAAAAACCTGACCGGTTATAAGAATCTGATAAAACTTTCGTCGCTGGGTTATACGGAGGGATTTTACAACAAGCCACGAATAGATAAGGAGTTATTACGCGAATACGGTGACGGGCTTATTGCCCTGTCGGCGTGCCTGAAGGGTGAGATTGCCCTGAATATACAGAACGACCGGCATGAAGAGGCAAAAAAGGCGACAAGAGAGTATCTGGATATTCTGGGAACGGAGAATTTCTTCCTGGAAATACAGAATCACGGATTGCCGGAGGAGAAAAAGGTCGCGAACTCCGTCAAGGATATAGCGGATAATCTCGGAGTGAGGCTTGTGGCCACCAACGATTGCCATTACATGAAACGCGAGCACAATAATGCTCACGACACCCTGCTCTGCATTCAAACCGGAAAACTCCTGGAGGAAACCAACAGGATGAAATACGCCACCGACCAGATATATTTCAAGTCTCCCGAGGAGATGGTGGAACTGTTTTCCGATACACCCGAGGCCATAGAAAACACGCTTCGGATAGCCGAGGAATGCAGCCTCGAGCTGGATCTTTTCAAAATCAGGCTCCCCGATTTCCCTCTGCCCGAAGGATTTAAGACGACGGAAAGTTATCTTAGCTATCTGACAATCCAGGGGCTTGAAAAAAGATACGGCAAGGTTACCTCCTCGCTCGAAGACAGGCTTCAATATGAGCTTGAGGTAATAAATAAGATGGGTTATGCCGGCTATTTTCTTATAGTGAAGGATTTCGTCGATTACGCCAGAGCCAACAATGTTAGAGTAGGACCGGGGCGGGGATCGGCGGCAGGTTCCATAGTCAGCTATTGCCTGGGAATAACCAATCTCGATCCGATAAAATACGGTCTTCTGTTTGAGCGATTTTTGAATCCTGAACGGGTCAGCATGCCCGATATCGATATAGATTTCGCCGATCGCGGCCGGGATAAAGTCATCGATTATGTTACCAATAAATACGGTAAGGAGAGCGTGGCCCAGATTATCACTTTCGGCAGCATGGCTGCCAGGGCCGTTGTCAGAGACGTGGGGCGGGTGATGTCGCTCTCTTACGGCGAGGTCGATGTAATCGCGAAGCTAATTCCGATGGAAATGGATATGACCCTGGAAAAAGCTCTTAAGGCGGAGCAGGAATTACAGCGGCGTTACGAGGAGGAAGAATCGATAAAAACTCTAATCGATCGCTCCAGGATTCTCGAGGGATTGGCCCGTCACGCTTCCACCCATGCTGCCGGCGTTGTCATAGCCCCCGGTCCCATAACCGATTACGCGCCGCTTTATAAATCCAATAAGGATGAAATAACGACCCAGTACGATATGCGCTGGATCGAGGCTATAGGTCTCATAAAAATGGATTTTCTGGGGCTTCGAACCCTAACAGTGATCGACGATTGTCTGAATCAACTTAAAAAACGGGGGATCAATCTCGATATCGATAAAATTCCGTTGGATGACGTTAAGATCTATGAGCTTTTCTCGAATGGCGAAACGGTCGGGATTTTTCAATTTGAGTCCGGGGGAATGCGCGAATATTTGAAGAAGCTAAGACCGAATTGCCTGGAGGACCTTACGGCCATGAACGCACTTTACAGGCCCGGTCCTCTGGATGCCAAGATGATCGATGTCTATATAGATCGCAAAAAGGGCGTAAAAAAGATCGAATACGCTCATCCGATTCTCGAATCGATTCTAAAAGTAACCTATGGGGTAATTGTATTCCAGGAGCAGGTCTTGAAAATAGCGAGGGAGCTGGCCGGTTATTCGCTGGGGGAGGCCGACGTCCTCAGAAAGGCCATTGGTAAAAAGCAGGCCGATGTTATGGCCGAGCAGAAAGATAAATTCATTAAAGGCGCGCAGGATCGTAAAGTCGATAAATCCACCGCCGCAAGAATATTTGAGCAGATAGAGACATTCGGACGGTATGGTTTCGTTAAGGCGCATTCAGCATGTTACGCTTTTATCGCCTATCAGACGGCCTACCTGAAAGTTCATTACCCGGTGGAATTTATGGCTGCCCTGATGACCTCCGAAATGTCGGATACGTCGAGGATCATGGAGTTCAAGGCCGAATGCGAGCGGATGAAAATCGAACTGAAAAAACCGGACATCAATTCCGGCGAGCCGGGATTTTCGGTGGAAGGTTCATTGATTTTCTTCGGGCTCGCCGCCATAAAAAACGTCGGTTGGAACGCTGTCGAATCTATTGTGAAAACAAGAGAGGAAGGGGGGAAATTCACCGATATTTTCGATTTCTGCAGTCGCGTGGATCTTAGGGCGGTAAACAGGAGGACAATAGAGAATCTCGTCATGGCGGGCGCCATGGATGAGATCGGTTCCGATAGGGCGGCCCTCTTTAACAGCATAGAAACCGCCATAAATTACGGGGCCAAAATCCAGAGAGAAAAAGAGACCCGGCAGTCAACGCTTTTTGGCGGCCGGGAGGATGTCGCGGAAGCCAAACCGAAATATCCCGAAACCAGGCCGTGGTCGCAGATGGAGCTTCTGGCGAGGGAAAAGGATTCTCTGGGATACTGGCTCTCGGGACATCCCCTGGACCCCGTTAAAGAGCTTTTCGAAGCTTATATTGACACCCCGCTGGCGGATCTGGAGAAAATCCCGGAGGGAAAAAAGGTGATTATAGCGGGGGTCCTGACACAGGTAAAAATCCAGACCAGCCGCCGGGGCAATCAATTCGCTCTGCTCAATATAGAAGATTTTTCGGGATCCGGCGAAATCATAATTTTTTCGGATATCGTTGAGAAAAGAAGAATGTTGCTCATTGAGGGCAATATCGTGGTGGTTTTTGGGACCGCCTCTACGCGTGAGGGAGAGAAAACGAAGATAAGGGGCGATGATATGACGCTTCTGGAATCGGCGCCGAGGGAATTCCCGCTTTCTTTAAGTATCAGGCTGGAAGAGGGACTCCCCGAAGGTCTGCCGGAAAAATTACTTGAGGAGTTTGAAAAAAACGCCGGAAAAAGCGACGTAGTCTTTTATTATAAACAAAATGGACGCCAGGTAACTTTCAAATCGAAAAAGTATAAGGTCGAGCCCTCGGTCAAACTTATCGAAAGATTGAAAACTCTTGTAGGGCCGGAGAATGTCTCATTGGTAAAGAGTTAGAATGGAACAATATTTGTAGCGAATTCGTTTAAAATTCAGACTTTAATTTAAATAGGTCGGAAAATAAATCGTTTTAAAATTGGAAAGCAGTTGCTTCTGGAGATATTGTTGGCGATATTGTATCAATAACCTGCAGATCAGGCCGATGAGATAATACGGACTTTAATCCGGATAAGGAATCGAGAATTAAAAGGAGCGAACCATGCATTTCTCGCGAGTGATAAATATACTGGCAGTATTGACCGTGATGGTTTTTCTTTCCAGCGTTTGCACGGCTGACGAAAGCCCAACGCCGGAAGAAAAAGAAAAAAGTGGCATCACCTGGGTCAAATATGACGAGGGTTTGAAACTGGCTGAGAAACTGGATAAAATGATATTTATTGATTTTTACACCAACTGGTGCAAGTTCTGTCATAAAATGGATAAAGAGACCTTCTCAAATAACGAAATTATAGAATATTTTAGCGAGCATTTTATAGCCGTGAAAATAAACGGCGAATCGAAGACCAAAATGAAACTTCCGGATGGCGACTTCAACGGGAAAGAGCTGGCCAGGATGTTTGGAGTTAGAGGATATCCGACTTACTGGTTTCTAAAACCGGATGGGGCGAAAATTAATTTCATCTCGGGTTATGCCCCGCCTCAAAAATTCTTACCGGTCTTGCAGTATATGGGTGGCAAACACTATGAAAATATGTCGTACAGAGAGTATGTTGATAAGAATTCCCAAGATAAATAATGCGAAAAGAGCCTTTTTCCCCGGACTCAGTCCTTGATTTCGGGGATTTTTTATATATAATGGAACAACGTCTGGAAGAGGTTGTATAACTGTTGTAATTAAAACAGGTTGCGGTTTTACGGGTTGAAATTCCGAAGGCTTTATGCTATGCTGGATCTGGCGCGGAACTTTGACGATATTTAAACGGGTTTGAGTCGATAAAAAGGATAGAATGCGAAAATCCCTTAAAGTAGCGGCACCAACGGCCGTAATCCTGTTGCTTATATACACATCCATTGTAAGCGGCGCGAAATACGCGGGGGAATTTCTTAACCTGGGCGCCGGCGCCAAACCCTTGGCCCTGGGCGGTTCCTTTATGGCGGCCGAAGGGGAGGTGCTTTCGGGCTATTATAATCCTGCCGGCCTGTCTCTGGTTAAAGGATCTCAGGCCGTTTTTATGCATTCCGAATCGTTCGGATCGCTTCTCAATCATGATTTTCTGGCCGAGAGCAGGCCGCTGGATTCCGGCGAGCGCAGGGCGGCGTTGGGAGTATCGCTGTATCGTCTCGGTGGCGGCGGGGTTTACGTTACGGGTATCGATCAAAACAACCGTTACTATGTTATACGCGAGGAATCTCATGCCGATTACGCCGCCTATTTTTCATACGGAAGGTCTTTTTCGGGAAAGCTGAGCGGCGGGATTTCGGCCAAGTTAATTTATCGCGATATAGTCGACGAATCGGCGTTCGGCCTGGGAATCGATATGGGCGGCTTTTATTCGCCGAAAAACTGGTTATCGCTCGGAATATCACTGCAGGATATAACCACGACGTTGTTGTCCTATTCAACCGGCAAAAAGGAATCGATAATCCCCACGGCAAGATTCGGATCATCACTGAAATCCAGGAGGGGCGGTTTCGGGGCGGCCGCGTATATGGATGCCGAGACCAGATTTGAGGGCCGCCGCTTTGCGTCTCAGTACAACATAGACGGGATGTCCATCGATTCCCATTTCGGGCTCGAGATCGATTATCGTGAAGCTATTTATGGTCGTATAGGGTCCGATGTAGGCAACCTGACCCTGGGAGTAGGGCTTGATGTGAAAAGATTTGTCATTGATATTGCCATGAGAGATCATTCGGAGTTGGACAACACCTACCTGGTGTCGGTTACTTTCGGGCTGTGAACCGTTTCGTGCAATGTGAGTTGAATTTTTCCGGAAAGTTATATATGTTGACAAAAGTGGTATCTTTTGGTAAAATATGCGCCTTGGGGTAGAAACAATTTAGAGAGGTGGAAATGAGAAAACTTGTTGTCGTAATTTTACCGATGATTTTTGTAGCATGTCTGTTTGGCTCGTCGAAAATCGTCAACTATGAACGTACTCTGGGCACCGTCGACGGAAGAATTATAACGGTGGCTCAATTGGATTCCGTATCCAAACTTATGATGAAAAATGAGGGAGAAAAACAGAATCCTCAGGATCTGAAAAGCGCGGCCCTGGACAGCGTGGTAATGCAGAAGCTGATCGAGATACGGATCGATTCGGTTGCCGAGGAGTTGAATAAAGATTGGGAATTTACCCGAAAAAAGGAAAGGAACATTGGCGAGACGGCAAAGAAGATATTGTACCAGGAGAAAATCAGCGCCGCCGCGAAAGTGGACTCCTCCGAGATAGCCGAATATTATGAAAACAATAAAAATGATTTCAACGTGCCCGAACAGGCATGGGCCAAGCATATACTTATCCGCAGACCCGATCCCGATACAGCCGGAGTGGAATCGGAAGACGAAAGGCAGAAAAGGATTGACGAGGCCGACCGATTTGCTAAAGACAGAGCGGGGGCGGTATTGGACAAGGCCCTGGCAGGCGACGATTGGGATTCTTTGGCGGCGACCTATTCCGAGGACAAGCAGAACGCCTCGAAAGGCGGAGATCTCGGCTTTTTCTACAGGGGGAGAATGGTTCCGGAGTTTGATTCTGTCGCCTTTTCTACTCCTCCGGGGGAGATAGTCGGTCCCGTTTCGACCAAATTCGGGTATCATGTTATTAAGGTCGAAGAATATAAATCCGCCTCTATCAAACCTCTCGATGCTGATGTGACATCTCAGATCAGAGGCATATTGGCAAGAGAAAAAGAAAAGGAAATCGCCACTGCATACGTGGATTCCCTGAAAGAAAGCGGTACGTTCGAGTTTAACAATGACGTTTTAGGTAGCAATGACTCCTCGTTTTCCGCGGGTACCTGGGTGATGGCCGCGAACGGCACCGACACCCTTTTTTATGATGTTTACGCCGACGCAATGCCCAGGTTTAAAAAATGGAAAAAGGTCGATACCCTCAGCATGGAAAATAAAATGGAAATGCTCGATTATATGAAAACCAATCTTCTTTTAATGCACGCCGTTAAGGCCGAAGGTTATATGGATAAGCCCCAGGTCGTAAAGGCTAATGAAGATTACGTTAATAGAGAGGCCCGGCAAAAGGTGATCAATATTATGAAAGACCTCGAATATGAACCGACGGAGGAGGAGATCGAGTCATATTTCTACGAGCATATCGACGATTACAAAGTGGAAAGAAAGTTAATGGTATATCATATTATTTTCCAGGATTCGGCCTTCGCCGGGGCCATACGGGATTCGATTTTACTGGGCGCCGATTTTGTGGAGATGGCCAAGAGATATTATCCGGGAGAACCGGAAATAAGGGAGGTGGCCTATAACCTGGATTATATCGGTCCCAAGGATATGGGGGAAGTTTTTTATAACGCGGCCAATGATCTAGACATAGGCGATATAAGTCATCCCGTAAAGACCGAATGGGGATATCATCTGATAAAGTTGATGCAGAGGAAAGAGGACAGGACCATCGCACAGGTCAAACCCGGCATAAAGCATACGCTTAAAAACCTGCGGGACGCAGAGAAAAAGCGGCGATTATTCGAGGAATGGAAATCCATCGCCGCCATTGAAATTGATGATAAGCTCTTAGGTAGGTACGACCCGTTTTTCAGCAGGTAATTTGATTTGAAAAAACGCCCCGGAAACAACAAGGGGACAGACAAAGTTATACTTCCCATCAACGGGAGGCCGAACGGTCCTCCGGCCGAATCGGTATTTTCCAGTGATACGCAGGAAGATATCGCCATGCTTGGCGAGGTATTTCGAAAGCTCACCCATCTGGGAGCGATATCTATTCCGGTGGTTTATTTCTTTTTTGGGGAAATCATCTTATATTTTCTCGTCGGCGGGCTGGTTTTTTCTATTGTGGTTGATATGATACGATTTTACGGCGGAGAAAAGAGCAAGACCTTTATTACCAGGTACCTGGGGATTATGATTCGCCCGCGTGAGAAAAAGGATTTTACGGGGGCGACCTATATACTGGCGAGTTCCATTATAGCCATTCTGATCTTCGATAAGCCGGTCGCGGTGGCATGCATTGCCTTCATTGTGGTGGGAGACACCGCCGGGGCAATAATCGGGCGTATCTGGGGCAAGGTCAAATATCGCAGCAAATCGCTGGAGGGTTCTGTCAGTTTCTTTATCGCCTGTACCATTGTGGCTTTGCTGGTTCCCGGAATACCGTTCTGGGTAAAGATCGCCGGCGCATTTATAGCGACCATAACGGAAGCTTTTACTGTCAAAATCGACGATAATCTTACGGTGCCGCTGATATCGGGCGTCGTAATGCAATTTATTACCAATCAACCGGTTATATTGGCGTATTTTTCTTGACTTGGAAAATCCTGAGCTATATATTGATTTAAATCTATGACCTATCAGGAGGGAATATGGCTAAAGGTAAGGTGAAATGGTTTAATGACCTTAAAGGATACGGTTTCATTACCATGTTTGACGATAACAACGATATTTACGTTCACCATACCGAGATCAAGGCAAACGGTTATAGAACATTAAAAGTCGGTGAGGAGGTAGAGTGCGATGTTACCGAATCACCCGAAGGATTAAGGGCTTCTAACGTAATTTTGGTAAAATAGAGTAATCCGGCCCCCGAACCGGATTTTTAAATGAAGACAATCGATCTCAGATCCGATACGGTTACAACTCCATCCGCTGCAATGCGCAGGGCGATATCCGAAGCCGAGGTTGGCGATGATGTATTCGAGGGCGATCCGACCGTAAAAAAGCTTGAAGACAGAGTAGCGAAAATCCTGGGTCATGAGGCCGCCCTGTACGTACCGTCAGGCACCATGGCGAACCAGGTCTCATTGAGAATGCTGACTTCTCCGGGCGACGAGATACTCTGTGAAAGAGGCACTCATATCGTAAATTATGAAGTTGCCGCGGCCTCGGCGCTTTCCGGGGTACAGCTAACGCCCATCGACGCCCCGAACGGTATCTTAACGCCGGATTTGATCGAGCCTTTTATCAGGCCCGAAAATATCCATCATCCCAATACCGCGGTCATAGCCGTGGAAAATACTCATAACCGGGCTGGCGGAAGAGTTTATCCAATGGAACTGCTTCGGGATATCGGGGACCTGGCGCGAAAGAACAGTCTTAAATATTATCTGGACGGCGCCAGGATCTGGAACGCCGCCGCGTTTCACGGCGTTTCACCATCCGCGATCGCGGAGGAGTTTGACGCCGTATCTGTATGCTTTTCCAAGGGGCTTGGCGCTCCGGTGGGTTCGGCCGTCGTTTCATCGAGGGATATGATAAAAAAAGCTCGCAGAATCAGAAAAATGCTCGGTGGTGGAATGAGACAGGTGGGAATTATCGCCGCCGCAGCTTTATATGCCCTCGAGAATAATTTTAAAAGAATTGCCGAAGATCACCGAAGGGCCGGGATACTGGCGACCCGGCTTGCAGAATCGGGAATATTCGAAATCGATCCCCATGAAGTTCAAACAAATATAGTCGTCATCGGTCTTCCCGCACAGCTTAAATTAGACACCTTTATCGATAAACTCAAATCCAACGGTTTGCTCGTTGTCCCGTTTGGCAGGGCCAGGATTCGCGCCGTAGCTCATTTGAATGTGGATGATAACGATATCAGCCGTGCCGCGGAAATATTAGTAGAAACCGCCAAAACGGAGATTTAGGCGCTCCCTTAGTTTAAAAGCGTCCATAACTCGCCGATATTCATTGAAGAAGGTCGGATATTGCATGAAACGGAATATTAGGGCGAACATAACCTCAAATATAGTATTAATTTTAGCCGTAATATTATGGGGTTTTTCGATGTTTATGGTATTCGAGGACAATTACGCGACAAATCCCGTCTACGATTTATCGGATATCCCGCTCGATCAGGTTAATGGCGATATTTTCCAGAATTGGATGGACGTTAACCTTGGGGGAAGTAAAATCGGGTATACAATGCAATCGTTCGGAAACACCCCGCTCGGCTATACCCTGAAAGACTATTCGCTGGTAAAAATCCCGCTGGGCGGCGTCGTACGCGAGGTTTATCTGGATTCATACGCGATTTTAAACGTGGATTATTCATTAAAGAACTTTACCTTCGGTATGGTTTCCGGAGATTATACCACCGACGTTTATGGTGAAGTCAGAAACGGCAAGCTGACGGTAAAAGTCATGTCGCAGAATAATGAATCCGTGGTTTCATTTGAAGCTGATAACGGCGTATACCTGCCCGCAGTTGTTCCGTTGATGGCAAAGGCGAAAGGATTCCCGATCGGTAAATTTTTTCTGCCCACTTTCGATCCGTTTTCCCTGGTTACAAATGAACTCGAGGTGAATATCGACACGCTTGAGGAGGTGGCCACCGGTTTCGGAATGCAGAAAGCCTATAGACTCTCGCTCGTTTTTTCGGGGGTATCGAGTCTCATGTGGGTTGACAAAATCGGCCGGGTGATCCGGGAGGAAGAGACGGGCGGAATGGAGATGGTCGCCGTTTCGAGAGAGAAAGCTCTCGATATGCCTTATATCGATAATATCGATATGGATCTGCTGGATGATCTTGCCGTATCATGCGAGGGCCGGATACCGGATCCCCGAAATTTAAATTACCTCAAGGTCTTAATAGGCGGTATTAAACCGGAGTT
The DNA here is from genome assembly GCA_020348065.1 of Candidatus Zixiibacteriota bacterium. Classification (GTDB taxonomy): domain Bacteria; phylum Zixibacteria; class MSB-5A5; order UBA10806; family UBA10806. The sequence goes on along the minus strand of CP070742.1, from coordinate 2,481,079 downwards.
TTTTAATCTGAACGATGATTTTCAGACGGTTATTTCCACCGATCCTTTGATAATTGAAATTCACCCCGACAGAATCAGATCATCGGAATTAAACGATAAGGCGGCCTATCTGAAATCCGAAACATTTGTGCAGGCCGAAGATGCCAGGATAGTGGATGCGGCTTCCGAGATTATTTCCGGTTTATCCGGAAAAGAATCCATCGCCGACGGCATAAGCTCGTGGGTTTATAAGAATATTGAGAAGGATTACGCGATATCGCTGCCCTCCGCCGTGGACGTATTAAAGGTTCGTAAGGGCGACTGCAACGAGCATACCGCCCTCTACACGGCTTTGGCGAGGGCATCGGGTATACCGACCAAGATATGCATAGGTATTGTTTATAAGGACGGTCTTTTTTATTATCACGCCTGGCCCGCGGTTTATCTGGATGGTTGGCGGCCGGTTGATCCCACCTTCGGGCAGGATCTCGCCGACGCCACCCACATTAAGATTCTGGAGGGCGGATTTGAAAGGCAGGCCGATTTGCTCCGGGTGGTGGGGAAAATGTCTGTAACGGTACTGGAAACTTCCGAAACGGCGGAACATCAACTATGATAGAACTTTCAAGCGTATCGAAATCCTTCGGCGAGAATACAGCGGTATCCGATTTATCGCTGAATATTAATTCCGGAGAATTCTTCGGTTTTCTGGGTCCCAACGGCGCCGGTAAGACTACGACTATAAAAATGATGAATGGTTTGTTAAAACCGGATAAAGGAACATTGAAAATCTGCGGTATTGACGTTCAGGACGATCCTGAAGGGGCGAAGATGAAAACCGGTTACGTACCGGATTCACCCTATCTTTATGAGAAACTGACGGCCCGTGAATATCTCGAATTTACGGGCGGCCTGTACCGGCTGGCGCCGGAAAAGATTAATTCACAGATTGAATGGTTATTCGATCTTTTTGCGATGAGCGACTGGGCTGACTCCAGATGCGAGGAGTATTCGCACGGGATGAGGCAGAAGGTAGTATTTTCCTCGGCGTTCATCCACGATCCGGAGGTTTTGATTATCGATGAGCCTATGGTGGGGCTCGATCCTCAGTCGGGACGATTGATCAAGGATCTCCTGAAGTTGTATTCCCAGAGAGGAACCACGGTGTTTGTTTCGACTCATACGTTGAGCCTGGCGGAGGAGTTGTGTGACAGAATCGGGATAGTGCATAACGGCAGGCTGATTGCATCCGGGACAATAGAAGAACTCCGATATGAAGCCGAAACCGCGGGTGAAAACCTGGAGAGCCTGTTTCTGAAATTAACGGGGGGCTCGAGGGCGGCGAACCTGCCGGATGGTGTCAAAATTGAGTAATATCAGCCTTATGCTGCGATACAAATCCGTATCCGCCGGATCTTTTTTCCAGAATATCGACGGCGAACGGATGATGAAAATCATCGTGGGTTTTTTTGTCGTAACCTGCTTTTTCGGAGGCAGCTTCTTTTTCTTCTACCGGATTTTCAACTACCTCGGCGGTTTGCAGGATATAGGCTTATTATTGATTAATAAGATAATCTCCCTGGGTTTTCTGGCGATTTTTATAATGCTTATCATTTCGAATATCGTAACGTCAATCACGACGCTGTACAGGTCGAGAGAGACCTCCTTTTTAATATCAACTCCGGCATCGCACAGTGATGTTTTTACGGTCAAGTTTATAGATAACATTTTCTTCTCCACCTGGGCTGTTCTGCTTCTGGGAATGCCTATAATATTCGCCTACGGGATTGTAAGAGATTTCAGATTCTGGCATTATATCTATACCATATTATTCGCGCTGCTGCCTTTTATTATTATTCCGGCCTGTCTCGGTGTCGCTTTTTCCATGCTCATGTTCCGGTTGTCGAAATCGATAAGCCCCCGTCTATTGCTGCTATCATTCAGTTCGATTTTGTTCCTGATCATTGTGCTATATTTCAAGTTCGGGCAGCCATCTTCTCTGGCTTTTAATGTGATATCGGACTGGCGGGTTTTGAATCGATATCTGGGTTCCATGGGCGCGACTTCGTTCGCATTTCTGCCCAGCTTCTGGATATCGGAGATTTTAAGGACGATTTCGGCCGGAGAAGGGAAATCGTTGCTGACATATATACTGGCTTTAATTTCGACCATGATACTTTTTTTAAACCTGGTATTCAGGCTGGCGCATTATCTGTATTACGAGAGCTGGTTGGCATCGGCGGAGACTCGAGGAAGCAAAATAACCATGAAGGCAAAGACCTCTCGTAGCATACCGTTTTTCAGAATGCCGGGATGGCTTCCATCCGATTTTAGAGCGGTGTTGCGGAAGGACCTGAAAATATTCATAAGAGAACCGGCGCAGTGGGCGCAGTTTACCGTGCTTCTGGCTCTCCTGGCGATATACCTGGTCAACCTCAAGTATTTTCCCACCGACGTCAGAGACTCCTACTGGAAGACTCTTATCGGATTCGGGAATTTTGCCTTCACGGGGTTTATCCTGGCGACGCTTTCGATACGCTTCGTATTTCCCAATATCAGCCTTGAGGGAAGATCGTTCTGGGCTATAATATCGTCGCCCATGCCGGTGCGAAGATTGTTCTGGGTTAAGTTCTGGTCGGCGTTTATTATTTTCCTTTTTATTTCGGAGGTGCTGGCTTTTGTCTCGAACATTATGCTGGGACTGCGGGGAATGCTGATGATATTGACATTTATATCGGTACTGCTTATGTCGATTTCGCTGACCAGCCTGGCGGTGGGGATGGGGGCGGTCTACCCCCGGTTCGAGGAACGCAATCCGGGAAAGATAGCGTCATCGATGGGCGGCATGGTGGCGACGGTATTAAGCCTTATATATGTCGGTCTAATGGTCAGCATCGCGGCCTTACCGGCGCACAGGTATTCCGTTTTCAAAATGGACCCGACATTGCCCTTCCCCGTATTCGAGGTTTCACTCGCCGCCGGCCTGATGTTTATTTTGAATTTGACGACTATTACTGTTCCCCTTAAATTAGGACTTCGTTCGTTGAAGAACCGGGATTATTAATTAATTCGAGGAGTCTTTTGTGAATTTACTGTTGACCGGCGGAGCGGGATTTATCGGATCAATCCTCGCGGATGCTCTGATTGGGGATGGTCATAATGTAACAATTATTGATGATCTTTCGACCGGGCGTAACGAAAATATCCCGCAGAAAGCGGAATTCCATAAACTGGATATATCATCTCCCGTTGTCGACAAGATTTTTGAAAGAGGCAAATTCGACCAGGTTTTTCATCTTGCCGCCCAGATGGACGTCAGAAAGTCGGTGCAGAATCCGGTTTTCGACGCCGACGTTAATATTCTGGGGGGAATCAATCTTCTCCAGGCCTCCGTTAAATATAAGGTAAAGAAGTTTATTTTTTCATCCACCGGCGGAGCCATTTACGGCGAACAGGATTATTTCCCGGCCGACGAAAACCATCCGGCGAATCCCGTCAGTCCTTACGGGGTTTCCAAGCTGGCGTTGGAGAAATATCTATATTATTACCATGCGGAACATAAACTACCCTATGTATCGCTGCGTTACGCCAACGTCTACGGGCCCCGGCAGAACGAGAAGGGGGAGGCCGGCGTGGTGGCGATTTTCTGCTCCAGGCTGTTAAAGGGAGAGAAAGCGGTTGTGAACGGTGATGGTTTGCAGACCAGGGATTTTGTTTATGTCGATGATGTCGTAAAATCCAATCTGCTCGCTATGCGATATGACAAGAATGGTTGCTTAAACGTGGGCACGGGATTGGAAACCGATATCAATACCGTATTTGAGATGATTAAGACGGCAACGGGATCAAAGCAGAAGAGAATAAACGGGCCCGCCAAACCGGGCGAACAGAGACGAAGCTGTATAACGTACGATCTCATTCAAAAGGAGATGGGATGGTCGCCCTCCGTCTCCCTCGATGGAGGCATTCGAAAAACCGTAGATTATTTTAGATCGAAGATAAAAATAAGGGTATAATGGCGGAGATTATAATCATCGGAAGCTCCAGCGGCGTTCCGTCGCCGGATAGAGCCAACGCCTCATTTCTTTTAAACGCCGAAAATGAATTATATCAATTTGACGCCGGCGAGGGTTTCTCGTCTTCGATCCTCAGACAAAAAATAGATCATTCTGATATCGGAACCATCTTTTTGACCCACGGTCATGCCGACCATTTTACGGGCCTCTTCCTCGAAATCCAGATGATGCATCTGGCCGGACGAAGCCGACAGCTTTCGATTTATATGCCGGAAGAACTGGTCGAGCCGGTCAAAAAATTCCTTTTGACCGCGTATATGTTTCCGGAGCGACTGGGATTTGAAATCATATTTAATCCGGTCAAACCCGATCCTGTATTTAGAGACGGTAATATCACCGTTTACGCCCGCGCCAACAGTCATTTGAAGCAGTATGAACAGGATATCAAAGAGAATGCGTACGATAACAAAATGCAGTCGTATTCATTCGTCATAATAACGAACGGCGCCAAAATTATCTATTCCGGCGATATAGGATCTCTTTCCGATTACGCCGATATTCTGGACGATTGCGGTCTATTGATTACCGAGGGGCTTCATCTCGATCTCGAGAGGCTTTTTGAGCTGTCGGCGAAATCAGCTCTTAAAAAGCTGGTGTTGACGCATCTTTCATCGCAAATGTATGCCGATCCCGAACCGATAAAAACGTTGGCCGCAAAGTATGGTGTTACAGACCTAATTATTGCTCATGATGGCCTTAGATTTACCGTTTAAAAAATGGCATATGAATACCGGCAAAATTTCCCGGTGTTTTCGGTTTTTCCCTATGATGATAAATAATTTTGATAAAAGAGAGGTTTTTCGATGAAGACTGCGCGTGTAAAATGGGTTGAGAATCTGAAATTAATGGGAGTAGCCCCGTCGGGGCACGCCATCGCCATGGACGGTCCCAAACAGGCGGGAGGGGACGATTCCGCCGTAAAACCCGGCGAGTTGACTCTTGTTGCCCTGGGAGGCTGTACGGGTATCGATGTTATCACCATTCTGGAGAAGATGAGAGTGAAGTTCGACTCGTTTGAGGTCGTGGCCGACGCCGAAACGGCTGAGGAGCATCCCAGGGTCTGGACCAAGATTCATGTGAAGTATATCTTCAAGGGCAAGAATATCGATGAGGCCAAGGTGAAGAAGGCGATCACTCTTTCGGAGGAGAAGTATTGCTCGGTCTCGGCCATGCTCAGAAAAACCGCCGAGATGACCTATGATTATGAGATTATCGAGGAATAGAATTAGCAATAAACAATAGATTTTAAAATCGATATTTTCCGGTAGGGGCTAAAAATTTTGAGCCCCTACAGTGTTTCCGATATTTATAGATGTTATTACTTCAAAAACACCATCCGTTTCGTATCGACGAAATCCCCCGCCTCGATGCGATAGAAATAAACTCCCGACGAATACCCCGACGCATCCCACAAAACCTGATGCCGCCCGGCCTGCTTCTCCTCGTCAACCAGCGTCTCAACCTTGCGTCCCAGGAGATCGTAGATTTCGATTCTCACCCGCCCGGGCTCCGGCAGGCCGTATTCGATAGTGGTGGAAGAATTGAAGGGGTTGGGGTAGTTGGTATTTAAAAATACTCTCCGCGGAAGCTTTGATTCATCGCTAATACCTGTAACAACATCGAGTTGATAGACAATAATCGAGTTGTATTGAATTGAAAGAATCTCATCGCTGCCGTCGCCGTCAAGATCGGCGACTTGAGATAGTCCAAAACCAAGATTAGGTAATATCGCCGAAAGAGAACCGTTGGAGCCATTGATGAAACGGTATTCTGCTGGTGGATTAGTAAAAGAGCAGATTACCTGAGGATTGATATATATTTCAGTATTCCTGAAAGCGAAAAGTAAGGAATCCAAGCCGGACATTCTATCTGAGGTCCATATGACCTGCGGATCTTCTAACGAGCAAAGAACCAGCGAATCATTTTCGCCGAAGCATAATTCCAATTCTTCATTATTAGTATAAACATCAGAAATGAAACTTCCCTCCCAGTCATCTGATTGCCATAATGACGATTGCCAGAAGGTATTGCTATATAGCATAGAATCAGCCGAAAAAAGACTCAGCATTATATCTTTACTCCAATCAAGCCCGAAAGTGAACCATCTTGATGAAACGGTTAGCAAAGTAAAGACGGTATCGCTTTGTGATAAAATACGATGTTCTACTAAGCCTATTTCAGATGTAAGCAATTCTTCAAATGTGGTGGCATTAATAAATATTAAATCGCCGGTTTTTAAGCATTCGTCGGGTCCGGGAGTATGCTCGCTCAGATCATAGATATTGGAAAACATAGCAATAACTGTTTGCGGCCCAGCGCTGGCTGTTATATTGTAAATTAATACTTTTTCAATAAACTCATAATGATATCCGTGCCAGTAATAGGGAATAATAATAATCGCGTAATTCGGTAAAAGGATAAGAAATTCGTTTTGAAGAGTAAAAGAAGGACCGTCAAATATGCTTACCCAGTTTGTATCCAGATTATTATAATCTCCGGCCCTCGTAAACCATTCTTTCGTGACTATGGCTACATCGACCCAGTCGTCGTCATTCCTGTCACCTATCGTATAGCACTTATAAGTGCTATCCAGCTCCGGGCCGGTCCAAATCGTCTGAGGTGTATGCGGGTCGAAGAGGTAGATATTGACGCTGTCTTTAACCGATAAATCAATTAAGCCGTCACGATTTATGTCCTCAAATAGCAAGTCGGCGGGATGATCCAACGGCGGGCTGGTCCATTCCACCTGGCAGGTCTGGCTGTTGTAGATATAGACGTAATAATCGGTGCAGATGATAATCTCTTTCAGGCTGTCGCCGTCCAGGTCTTCCACGTAAAGCTCGTTTATCGTCGACGGCGCCTGGATGGAGCCGATCTCCACCAGCCGCAGGGTATCCACCTGGCAAAATGCGGGATATGAAAAAACCAGCAAAATTAAAAATACGAATACAATCGATTTCATCATCGCTCTTATTCAAGCGATTAGGTTAACAATTATTTCAAATACATCATCCGCTTCGTGTCGGTAAAATCCCCCGCCTCGAAGCGATAGAAATAAACTCCCGACGAATACCCCGACGCATGCCACATAACCTGGTGCCGCCCGGCCTGTATTTCCTCGTCAATCAGCGTTTCAACCCTGCGCCCCAGCAGATCGTAGATAGCGATTCTGACTCGCCCCGCCTCTGCCAAGCCGTATTCGATAGTGGTGGAGGAGTTGAAGGGATTGGGGTAGTTTTGCTCAAGTGATAACTGATTTGGCATACTTATAATTTCTTCAAAACCAGTCTGAGGATCAAATTGCAGTATAATAAGGGAT
>CP070742.1:2448016-2473605 GCA_020348065.1 Candidatus Zixiibacteriota bacterium | reverse complement strand
TCGTGAGATGGTGATGCCGGGCGACAACGTGACCATGGATTGCGAGGTGATCACGCCCATTGCCATGGAGAAGGAGCTCAGGTTCGCGGTACGCGAGGGCGGCCGCACCGTGGGCGCAGGCGTCATAACGGAAGTTATAGAATAAGGAACGTAGAGAATATGGAAGGACAGAAAATAAGAATAAGGCTTAAGGCATATGACCATGTTGCTCTGGACCGCTCCGCAAAAGAGATTGTCCGTACGGTTACGCGCACGGGGGCGAAGATATCCGGACCTGTGCCCCTTCCGACAAAAAGGACGGTTTACACGGTTTTGCGCTCGCCTCATGTCGACAAGAAATCGCGAGAGCAGTTCGAGATGCGTATTCATAAACGGTTGATCGATATCTACGATTCCAGCCAGCAGACCGTCGACTCATTAATGCGTCTTGATTTACCCGCAGGGGTTGACGTGGAGATAAAAGTTTAGTATATTAGAAAGTTTTTTTGAATTATGAAGTCGATTTTTGGACAAAAGATAGGAATGACAAGGGTATTTAATGAGAAGGGTGACTCCGTCGGGGTCACGGTGATAAAGGTAACCCCGGTCACCGTGGTGAAAACCAAGACCGTTGAGAAAGACGGGTATAACGCCGTGGTTGTGGGATTCGGCGAGATTCGCGAAAAACTCTTATCCAGGCCGATCAGGGGTCAATTCGCGAAGTCGGGGATTGAGCCAAAAAGGTTTATTCGCGAGATCAGGACGGAAGGGAATGAAATTCCCGAGGAGGGGAATGAGTTCGGTGTCGACATCTTCAAACCTGGCGATAGAATTCACATAACCGGTAATTCTCTCGGGCATGGTTTTCAGGGTGGCGTGAAAAGACACGGATTCAAGGGAGGCCCCAAAACCCACGGGCAATCCGATAGATTAAGGGCGCCCGGCTCCATCGGGCAATCCAGCAGCCCGTCACGAGTTTTCAAAGGAATGAAAATGGCGGGTCATATGGGCAATAAAAAAGTTACCGTGAAAAACCTTAGAGTATTCGCTGTGGAACCGGAGCAATCTCTCCTGATAGTCAAAGGCATTGTTCCGGGACATAAGAATTCCATCCTTTTCGTAAGGAAGGCGGGCTAGCGAAAAATGCCGGACGCGAAGTTTTTGACAAGAGAAGGCGCGGAATCACGAACCGTGTCGCTGGACGGTCCGCTTTTTGAATCGGAGCCGAACGGCAATATTCTGCACGAGTATGTTAAGGGTTATTTGAGAAATCAGAGACAGGGAACCTCAAGCACTCTGAATCGCGCCCGTATGAGGGGCGGGGGAAGAAAGCCATACCGGCAAAAGGGGACTGGAAGAGCGCGCGCGGGAACCAATTCATCTCCGTTATGGACCGGCGGAGCTGTTGCGTTCGGACCTGTTCCGAAAGATTTTTACCGGAAGATCCCTAAACGGTTGAAGAGAAAAGCGTTAATTTCAGCGTTGTCTCTAAAAGCCAAAGAGGGCGATATCAATATTGTTGAAAAGCCTGATGTTATCGAGCCGAAAACCAGAATTATCGCCGATTATCTTAAAAAACTCGGCTTTTATCATCAGAAAACGATTCTGCTTTATGAGGGTAGAGATGATAATCTATCAGTCGCCTCGAAGAATATTAAGTATTTCAACGTTAAACGCGCTGAGCTTATTAATCCTTATGATCTCCTGTGGCATAAACATATTCTAATAACCGAGGATGGATTGGCCCGGATAAAGGAGATATTCGGCGATGGTTAAAGAGGGCAGGGTTTTAATTCAGGCTCTGGTTTCCGAAAAGGCTACGGAACTCCAGGAGAAACAGAATTGCTATGTTTTTAAAGTGGCGAAATACGCCAACAAGCTCGAGATAAAAGAGGCCGTTGAGAAGGGTTTCAATGTTAAGGTGACCTCGGTTACCGTCTTAAACGTCAGGGGAAAAACAAAAAGACTGGGAAGATTCGAGGGCCGCAGGGCAGGCTGGAAAAAGGCCTTTATCAGCCTTAAAGAGGGAGAATCCATCGACCTGTTCGAGAGTGTCTGAGGAATAAATTATGGGCATTAAAAAATACAAACCGGTAACGCCGGGCAGACGATTTATGACGGTGTCGGATTTCGCCGAAATAACTCATCCCACTCCCGAAAAATCACTGCTTCGGCCCCTTAAAAAATCCGGCGGTCGCGGCAATACCGGCCGGATCGGCGTCAGGCACAGGGGTGGCGGACATAAAAGAAATTACCGGTTAATTGATTTCAGACGGAATAAAACCGGAATCCAGGCGCGGGTTGCATCTATCGAGTACGACCCCAACCGTTCCGCCAGGATCGCGCTTCTGCATTATATTGACGGGGAGAAGCGATATATTATCGCGCCGCATGATTTGAGGATCGACGACATTTTAATGGCCGGTGAGAGTTCTGAAATAAAGACCGGGAACACTCTACCGTTATCCAGAATACCGCTTGGCATGAACGTGCACAATCTCGAGCTCAAACCGGGCAAGGGAGGTCAGGTGGCGCGTTCGGCCGGAACCATGTGCCAGTTGTTGGCCAAAGAGGGCGGTTTCGCCCATATTAAAATGCCGTCGGGCGAAGTGAGGCTTTTCAATCTGGAATGTAAAGCTACCCTGGGACAGGTCGGTAATATTGACCATGAAAATATCAGCCTCGGCAAGGCAGGAAGATCCCGTTGGCTGGGCCGCAGACCCCGTGTCAGGGGCGTCGCCATGAACCCGGTGGATCATCCTATGGGAGGCGGTGAAGGAAAATCATCCGGAGGCAGACATCCCTGCAGTCCCTGGGGACAGCTGGCCAAGGGCCTTCGGACCCGTAAGCGTAAAAAAGCATCCGATAAATTAATAGTAAAACGCCGGACGTAGTTCGGGAGGATAGTAATGGCACGATCATTAAAAAAGGGCCCGTATATCGATCAGAAGTTATCAAGTAAAATCGAGGAGCTCAATACATCCAATCAGAAGAGGGTAATAAAAACCTGGGCCAGAAGAACAACCATATCTCCGGAATTTGTCGGTCATACGCTTGCGGTGCATAACGGCAACAAATTTATCCCGATTTACATAACCGAAAACATGGTCGGTCACAAGCTGGGTGAGTTTGCTCCCACCAGAACCTTCAGGGGACACTCGGGCAAATTAACCGACAGAAGCGTTGCGTTAAAATAGGTGATTAAATGGAATCGAAAGCCGTTTCGAAATATGTGAAGATGTCGCCTCGGAAATTGAGAAGGGTCGCGGCGTTGATTAAAGGCGAGCCGGTGGATCGTGCGTTGAATGTATTAACATTGACGCCCAAGGCCGCCAGCAAAGCTCTTTTCAGGACCTTAAAATCCGCGGCCTCAAACGCCATAGCGACGGAGGGTTCGGCCAAGGTGAAAGTCGAGGATCTGGTCGTAAAGGAAATATCTATCGATGTCGGTCCCACCTGGAAGAGGATTCGCCCGGCGAGTATGGGGAGGGCGTATATGATAAGAAAAAGAACCTCCCATATCAGCGTTATCGTGGCGGAGAAAAAAGAAAAAACGAAAATTGTGGAAGGCAAGAAATAGGGAGGCCGTTTGGGACAGAAAACACATCCATACGGTTTAAGGCTTGGAGTAATAAAGAGCTGGAAGTCGAAATGGTTCGCGTCCAATAACTATGCCGATCTTTTGCAGGAGGACCTGTTAATAAGAAGGTATACGAACCGGCGATTGGAGCACGCGGGCATAGCGGAAGTCGAGATTTTGAGAGCGCCCAAGAGGGTGACGATAGATATACTTACCGCGAGACCGGGCATTGTCATCGGACGTAAAGGTGCCGAAGTCGACAAGTTGAAAGAGGAGTTGCAGCTTCTCACCGGAAAGGAAATTCTTCTGAATATTATCGAAATTAAAAAGCCGGAGTTCTCTGCGACGTTGGTTGCTCAGTCTATTGCCAAGCAGCTTGAAGGGCGGGTCAACTATAGAAGAGCTATGAAGAAAGCTCTGGCGGCCGGCATGAAGTCCGGCGCCGAGGGGATGAAGATAGTTTGTAGCGGACGACTTGCGGGTGCGGAAATCGCGCGCAGCGAGAAATATCATGACGGGCGTGTTCCTTTACACACTTTGCGGGCCGATATAGACTACGCCACTGCCACCGCCCATACGACTTACGGGACTATCGGCGTAAAGGTCTGGATTTGTAAAGGTGAGATAATCGGCGATCAGGAAGACAGATCCGAGACGGCTGAAAAATCCGCATTGGGGTTGAAGGAGCAGCCTGCCGACACCAGACGCCGTCGGGCTCGCCGCAGAAAACAGGTTGAGGATAAGCAGGGCCCCGATTTAAAGTTCAAACCCTCCGCCAAGGAGCTGGACAAATCTCAGAGGAGGCCTCGGGCTAAAACCGGTAAGCCGGAATCGGGATCGAGGCGCCCGTCGGGGGATTCGCGCAGATCCGCAAAGGACAGAAAAAAATCGTATAAAGCCCCCTCCGATAAACCGGTGGGTAAGAGTAAAGATTCGGGCAAATCGCGAAATCAGGGTTCCGGCGGAGGTAAAGAATAGTGTTAATGCCGAAGCGTGTAAAGTTCCGCAAGCAGCAGCGGGGACGTCGCAAGGGGAAGGCCTACCGCGGTTCGAATATCGATTTTGGCGAGTACGGATTGAAAGCGCTGGAACCGGCCTGGATTACCAACCGGCAGATTGAGGCCGCCCGTGTCGCCCTTACACGTCATATAAAGCGTGGAGGAAAGGTCTGGATTCGCGTTTTTCCGGATAAGCCGGTTACAAAAAAGCCGGCCGAAACCAGGATGGGTAAAGGTAAGGGAGCCCCTGAATTCTGGGTGGCCGTGGTAAAGCCCGGAAGGATTCTTTTTGAGCTCGAAGGTGTCGATATAAAGCTGGCACGGGAGGCCATAAGACTGGCCGCGGCAAAGTTGCCCATAAAGTCAAAATTCGTTACCAGACAGGATTTAGCCAGGGAAGTATAAAAATGAAACCTCGTGAAATAAGAGACATGACAAAAGACGAAATCCTTTTAAGAAAGGCGGAGCTCGAAAAAGAGATATTCAATCTCAAAATCCGCCAGAGGTACAAACAGGTGGATAATCCGCTCAGGATTAGAATCCTGAGGCGGGAGCTGGCCAGGATAACCACCATATTGCACGAGGATGACAATAAAATCAGGCCGTTGACGGCAAGGGGAGAAACGAAGAATGAATAGACCCAGCAGGAAGACGAGAGCTGGAGTTGTTGTCTCCGCTAATATGGATAAGACTATAGCCGTATCGGTGGAACGGTTATTCAAACATACTGTTTTTGGCAAAATCGTGCGTAAAAGTAGGAAATTCTATGTCCATGATGAGGAAAACAAGGCAAAGGTTGGTGATAAAGTCCTGATTATGGAAACCAGACCTCATTCGAAAACCAAACGGTGGCGTTTGGTGAAAATAACCGAGGAAGCCAGATAAGCGGGATAGTATCAAGAAATGATTCAGGAATATTCAAAATTAACAGTGGCGGATAATTCCGGGGCCAAGGTAGTGCAATGTTTCAGGGTTCTTGGAGGAACCCGCCGACGATATGCCCGGGTAGGCGATATAATCGTGGTATCGGTTAAAGACGCCATTCCAGGTGGAACCGTTAAAAAAAGAGAAGTCTGCAAAGCTGTTGTGGTACGCACCACGCAGCCTACCAGGCGCAAAGATGGATCTTATATCCGATTCTCCGATAACGCCGCGGTAATTATAAACGAACAGAGAGAGCCGCGGGGAACGCGTATTTTCGGCCCGGTAGCGCGAGAGCTCAGGGAAAAGCAGTTTATGAAAATTGTATCTCTGGCGCCGGAGGTATTATAGGGATTTTATGATATGAAATTGAAAAAGGGCGATACGGTAAAGGTAATATCCGGAAACGACCGGGGTAAAGTGGGCAAAATCCTGAAAGTTTTTCCGGAGACCAACAGGATAATTATAGAAGGTGTTAACCTTATTAAAAGGCATACGCGGCCGACTCAAAAGAACCGCAAAGGTGGAATAATTGAAAAAGAGGGACCCGTTAATTCCTCGAATGTCATTTATTTTGACAGCAGATCCAATACGGTAGCCCGTCTGGGGCACAGAATTCTAATGGACGGTAAAAAGGTAAGAATTAATAAGAAAACCGGGGAGATTATTGAATAAATGGCCAGAATGAAGGATTTATACCTGAATGAAATCCGACCGGGCTTGATGAAAAGCGCAGGTTATAAGAACGTCAATGAGGTTCCGAAGCTCGAAAAAATAGTCATCAATATCGGGGTCGGCGAAGCCTTGCAGGATCCCAAGAAATTGGACCATGCGGCGAATGAACTCGCTACCATTACCGGCCAACGTCCGGTAACAAGGCGGGCGCGCAAATCCATATCAAATTTCAAATTAAGAACCGGCATGGCGATTGGCTGTTCGGTCACGTTAAGACGCGAGCGGATGTATGAATTTCTCGATCGACTTATCAATGTCGCCATACCGAGGATAAGAGATTTCCGGGGAATTCCTACCAGGTCATTTGACGGCAGAGGGAATTATACGCTGGGAATTACAGAACAGATAATTTTCCCCGAAATCGAATATGATAAAATAGACAAGATTCGCGGAATGAATATTACGCTTATTACTTCCGCGAAAACCGACAAGGAAGGTTTCGAACTTTTGCAGGCACTGGGGATGCCTTTCAAGAGGAATTAGATATGGCGAAAAAATGCAAAGTCGTTCAGGCGCAGCGCTCACCGAAATTCAAAGTCCGCAGGTACAATCGATGTAAACGATGCGGCCGTCCAAGAGGTTATTTAAGGAAATTCGGGCTTTGCAGAATCTGTTTTAGAGAACTGGCGCTCGCGGGCGAAATACCGGGAATCGTGAAGGCCAGCTGGTAGGTGTTATTATGAGTATGACCGATCCGATTGCCGATTTTCTTACAAGAATAAGGAACGGCTGCAGTGCCCGTCATCGCAGGGTGGATATTCCGGCCTCCAATTTGAAGCTTAAGATCGCGGAACTTCTCGTGGATATGAATTTTCTGCGGTCGGTCGATTTTATCGAGGACGGCAAACAGGGCATTTTACGAATCCGGTTGAAATACACTCCCGATTCGGAAAGCGTGATTAGCGGGATTAAAAGGGTTTCCAGACCGGGTCTCAGGATTCACATGACAAAAAAGGACCTGATCAGGGAATCCCGTAAAATGGGTAATCTGGTGATCTCCACATCGCATGGACTTATGACCGACAAAAAGGCTCTCGATGCCGGATTAGGCGGCGAGGCGCTTTTCAGAGTCTGGTAATTCAGGAGGTACTTATGTCGCGAGTTGGTAAAAATCCTGTTTCAATACCGTCGGGCGTAAAGTTCGAACGCGCCAATGGAGTTGTTACCGTAGAGGGACCCAGAGGAAAACTCACGCAAGAAATAGAGGATATCATTTCAACCGAAGTGATGGAGAATCAGATCATATTTAAAAGACCATCCGACACCAAACAGCATCGTGCCAAGCACGGTCTTTATCGCGCGTTGATAGCCAATATGGTAAAGGGTGTTACGGAAGGATTCACCAGGAACCTGGAAATTGAAGGAGTCGGCTACAGGGTGGAAAAGACCGGTAAAGGGGCGACATTTTCACTCGGATTTTCTCATCCGATTGTATTTTTTCCGCCGGAAGGAATAGAAATTAATATCGAAAAGGCGAACAAGGTCTTGGTTTCCGGCATCGACAAACAGCTGGTCGGTCAGGTAGCGGCGAAGATCCGTTCGCTCAGGCCGCCTGAACCTTACAAGGGTAAAGGCATCAGGTATGAAGGCGAGCATATAAGGCGCAAGGCAGGGAAGACAGCGGGATCGTAGTATGAAAGACCGAAATATAAAAAAACAAAAAGCGCGGCTAAAACGTTCGAGGAGGACGCGCGGCAAAATACGCGGTACCGCCGAACGGCCGAGGCTTGTAGTGTTTAAGAGCCTGAATCATATTTACGCTCAGCTGGTTGACGATACATCCAGAAGGACCATAACCGGCGTTTCCAGCTTGAAAAGTGATCCAAAAGCTCAAAGAAAGCAGACGGAGAAAGCCAGGGCGGTCGGCGCGGACATAGCCAGAAAAGCGCAGGATCTCGGAATAAAATCGATTATCTTCGATAGATCCGGGTATAGGTATCATGGCAACATTAAGGCCCTGGCTGAGGCCGCAAGAGAAGCCGGGTTGGAATTTTAGTTAATTTTATTATCAGGAGAGATAAATTTGGCGAGATTTACCGAGGATCAATTTGAATATCAGGAAAGAGTAATCGACGTTAACAGGGTTGCGAAGGTAGTTAAAGGCGGACGTCGCTTCAGCTTTACCGCTCTGGTCGCGACCGGCGATAAAAAAGGTAAAGTGGGAATTGGTATGGGCAAGGCCTCCGAGGTAGCGGAAGCGATTCGCAAGGGCAGCGAAGCTGCCAGGAAAAATATGGTTGAGGTGCCTATTAGCGAAGGATCGATTTCGAGGGAGATTGTCGGCCGCTATGGCGCCGCCAGCGTCCTGTTGAAACCGGCTTCACCGGGTACTGGAGTTATCGCCGGAGGCCCCGTTCGCGCTGTTATGGAATCCGCGGGCATCCAGGACATACTGACCAAATCTCTCGGTTCGCCGAACGCTCATAACGTAGTGAGGGCTACCATGGAGGGTCTGCTTCGTTTGAAGGACCTTGAAAGGCTCGAGGAACAAAGGATTGAAAAGGGTAAATAATATGGGCGGAAAGCTGGAGATCAAACAGGTCAGGTCGATCGCGAGCGCTACCCAGAACCAGAGACGAAACATCAAAGCTCTGGGTTTGAGACGTCGGGAACAAATCGTCGTTCATGATGATAATCCTATTATTCGCGGTATGATAAAAAAAGTCGCGCATTTGGTGCAGGTTACGGAGAAATAATATGTTTGATCTATCAAGCCTGAAGCCGAGCCGGGGCTCGGTAAAAAATCGCAAGAGACTGGGCAGGGGCGCCGGATCCGGAACGGGCAAGACCTCCGGCAAAGGCCACAAGGGACAGAAAAGCCGCAGCGGATATAAATCCAAGCCCTGGAATGAGGGCGGTCAGATGCCCTTGCAGAGACGACTGCCCAAGCGCGGTTTCACCAATATCTTCCGGACCGAATATCAGGAGGTTGCTGTTTCAAGGTTGGCCGTGCTGGGGATAGATGATATAACCCCGGAGGTTCTACTTAAAGAAAGAGCGGTAAGCAGGAAGGGGATTCCCGTGAAGATCCTGGGGAATGGAGAGATAGATAAGGCCGTCAGGGTCAAAGCGCATGCCTTTTCGAAATCCGCAGTTGAGAAGATAGAAAAAGCGGGTGGAAAGATTGAGATTATCGGTAAGAACGAGGAGAAGAAAAAGAATGGCGCCTCCGAATCGGGCGGCGGTGAAGATGGCGGCGAGAAAAGTTAGAAGGCGAGGATAACCGGTGTTCGCAAGTATTAGGAATATTTTCAAGATACATGAATTGAGGCAGAGGATATTATTTACCCTCGGTCTTCTTGTAGTTTATCGTATCGGCGGTCATATTCCTACCCCGGGCGTGGACATAAATGCCATTCAGCAGTTCAATCCCGGGGGGCTTTTCAATCTATATGATCTGTTTGTAGGCGGCGCGTTCACCAAAGTGACCATCTTCTCTCTGGGGATTATGCCTTATATTTCAGCGTCGATTATTATTCAGCTTCTGGGAGCGGTCGTGCCGTTTTTCCAGAGACTGCAGAAAGAGGGGGAGGAGGGGCGCAGGAAGATTACGCAGTATACCAGATACGGCACCGTCCTTATCTGCGCCATGCAGGCCATGGCGACGGCTGTTTTTCTGGCGGGGCAGACGAATCCGTCGTTATTGCTTGAGGGAATGTCCAGGACCAGTTTTATCGCCATTACGGTTCTTACTTTCACCTCCGGCACTATATTTATAATGTGGCTGGGAGAACGCATAACCGAGCGGGGCATCGGAAACGGTATTTCCCTTATAATATTTATAGGCATAATAGCGAGACTGCCCCAGGCGGTCATGGACGAACTTCAGAAATTCTTCCCCTCCCTTTTCGGTCTTACCGGCGCGGCCAGAGGAAATATCATTAAAGAGCTTATTATTATCGGTTTCATGCTGTTTATCATAGCCGCAATCGTTCTGGTGACCAGGGCGCAGAGAAAGATTCCCGTACAGTATGCCAAAAGAGTAATCGGCAGGAAAACGTACGGCGGTACAAGCACCCACATTCCGTTATCTGTTAATACCGCCGGAATTATTCCGATCATTTTCGCTCAATCTATTATGTTTGCTCCCCAGACCATTCTTTCATTCTTCCCCGACAGCGATTTTATGATTATGGTATCGACCTGGCTCGATCCCGGGCATCCTTTCTATATGCTGTTGTATGCTTTGCTTATTGTGTTTTTCGCTTATTTCTATACCGCCATTGTATTCAATCCCGTCGATCTGGCGGACAATATGAAAAAACAGGGCGGATTTATTCCCGGAATACGGCCCGGTCAGAGGACTGCCGAATATATCGACAGGGTGCTGACCAGAATCACGCTCCCCGGCGCCGTTTTTTTCGCATTCATTGCAATATTGCCCAATATCATGTCTAATATGGCCGACGTGCAATTTTATTTCGGGGGTACCGGGCTTCTTATCGTGGTGGGTGTGGCTCTCGATACCTTGCAGCAGATCGAATCGCATCTTTTGATGCGGCATTATGACGGTTTTATGAAAAAAGGCAGGATGAAAGGAAGGTACAGCTGATGCGTCTGATATTTTTGGGAGGTCCGGGAAGCGGTAAGGGCACTCAGGCGAAAAAGCTGGTGGAGAAATACGGTTTGACCCACATCTCGACCGGGGATCTTCTAAGAAAAGCGATGAAAGAAGGCACCGAGCTTGGGAAAACCGCCAAAGAGTATGTGGATGCGGGAGATCTCGTGCCGGATGATGTCATTCTCGGAATGATCAAAGAAAGGCTGATAGAAATCGAGGGCGGTTTCATTTTCGATGGATTCCCCCGTACTCTGGAACAGTCTAAAGGGCTTGAAAGCATTTTGAACGAATTGAATATCGATATCGATAAGGTAGTGAATCTTAATGTGGACGATCAAATGATCGTAGACAGGCTCAGCGCCCGGCGGATGTGCAGGACATGCGGTTTTGAATATAATTTGAAAACCAGGCGCCCCAAAAAAGAGGGCGTTTGCGATATAGATGGCGGCGAGCTTTATCAACGTTCCGATGACAACGAGGAAACCATAAAAAATCGTCTGTCGCTTTATCATAGAAATACCGAACCGATCGAGGATTTTTATCGTGAGACGAGTAAGCTTGTCGAGATCGACGGCAGTGGAAGTTTCGATGAGGTTTTCAAATCCATTACCGAATCGGTCGGAAAGGGATGAATATCAGGCTGAAAACTCCCGCCCAGATAAAAAAACTGAAAAAGGCGGGACG
This sequence comes from Candidatus Zixiibacteriota bacterium, assembly GCA_020348065.1. GTDB lineage: Bacteria > Zixibacteria > MSB-5A5 > UBA10806 > UBA10806. The sequence continues at coordinate 2,462,147 of CP070742.1, read as the reverse complement.
GGTAGTTGCTGAAGTTTTAGATTTGATCTCTGAAAACGTAAGACCCGGCGTAACCACCAAGAAACTGGACGATCTGGCGGCCGCTCATTTTAAGAAGAGAAACGCCAGGGCGGCTTTTCTCGGTTACCAGGGATTCCCGGCGCATATTTGCGTCTCTATCGATGACGAGGTGGTTCACGGAATACCGAGCGATCGCAGGCTGGAAGAGGGCCAGATAGTTAGCGTGGACGTGGGTTCCATTGTGGACGGTTACTATGGTGATTCGGCTCGAAGTTTCGCAGTCGGCGGAATCACCAACGGCGCCGGAAAACTCCTGGAGGCAACTCGGGAAGCGTTGAACAGGGGAATTGAAGCCTGTGTGATCGGGAACCGTCTCGGGGATCTTTCGGCGGCGATTCAGCGTTATGCGGAGAGCAGAGGTTTTTCGGTCGTACGGGATCTGGTGGGTCACGGAATAGGCACCAGGATGCATGAAGAGCCCCAGGTGCCGAATTTCGGCGAGCCCGGTACCGGCATTGAGCTGGAGGAAGGTTTGGTGCTGGCCATAGAGCCGATGATCAACGCCGGAAAATACGAGGTCAGGATGTTGTCTGACGGATGGACGATTGTTACCGATGACGGATCGCTGTCGGCGCATTTCGAACATACCGTCGCGATAACCTCCAACGGGCCGGAGATTTTAACATTAAGATAGCATGACTAAGGAAGACGTAATAGAGGTCGAGGGTAAGGTGATTGAACCGTTACCCAACGCGATGTTCAAGGTCGAGTTGGATAACGGTCATCAGGTATTGGCGCATATTTCGGGTAAGATGCGGATGCATTTCATCAAAATATTGCCCGGAGATAAGGTAACCCTTGAATTGTCGCCGTACGATTTAAACCGCGGGCGAATTACGTACCGTCATAAATAATATGGAGATACAATGAAAGTCCGTTCGAGCGTAAAACCGCGTTGCGAGAAATGCAAAGTCGTGAGACGCAAGGGTGTGGTAAGAGTGATCTGTTCCAATCCCAAGCATAAGCAACGTCAAGGATAAAAGGAGGCATTTTTGGCGCGTCTTGCAGGTGTCGATCTGCCAAAGGAAAAGAGAGTCGAAGCCGGCCTGACATATATATACGGTATCGGCTGGTCGTCATCGAGAAAGATTCTGGGAAAAACCGGTATCGATCCCGCTATCCGTGTTAAGGACCTGACCGAGGAGCATGTATCCAAGCTCAGGGCGGTTATCGAACAGGACCATAAAGTAGAGGGCGCCCTCCGGGCCGAGATCAACATGAATATTAAAAGGTTGATTGATATCGGTTCATACAGGGGGCTCAGACATAGAAGGGGGCTTCCCGCGCGGGGCCAGAGAACGAAGACCAACGCCAGAACCCGCAAAGGGCCCAGAAAAACGATTGGAAGAAAATCCAAGAAATAAAGGAAGGATTGTTTGGCTGATCCCAAAAAGAGAAAAACGAAGAAAAAGGTAAAAAAAGCGGATTCCGTGGGAGTGGCACATATCAAGGCCACCTTTAATAACACCGTCGTTTCCATCTCGGATAAAACCGGGAATGTTATTTCCTGGTCATCAGCGGGTAAGAGCGGATTTAAGGGCTCGAAGAAATCGACCCCGTTTGCGGCTCAGCTGGCGGCGCAGACTTCCGCCAAGGAGGCTATCGAAGCGGGCGTTAGAAGGATTGAGGTCTGGGTAAAGGGACCCGGTTCCGGCAGGGAGGCGGCTATCAGGTCGCTTCAGGCGGCGGGCCTCGAAATAACCGTCATAAAAGACGTTACTCCCATACCTCATAACGGATGCCGTCCGCCGAAAAGGCGCAGGGTATAGAGGTACCTATGGCGAGATACAGAGATCCAAACTGTAAATTATGCCGCCGTGAGGGTATGAAGCTATTTCTCAAGGGCAGCAGATGCACGTCGGATAAATGCGCATTTGAAAGAAGGGGTTATGCGCCGGGACAACATGGGCAGTCCGGCAGAAGGAAGGGCTCCGAGTACGGTTTCCAGCTTCGTGAAAAACAGAAAATCCGCAGGATATACGGAATTCTGGAAAAGCAGTTCCGTAACTATTTTAAGACCGCGGCCCGGCAAAAAGGTATAACCGGCGAAAACCTCCTGGTTCTATTGGAATGCCGTCTGGATAACCTGGTTTACAGGCTGGGCTTCGCGCCGTCCCGCAAAGCGGCCAGACAGCTTATCCTTCACAGGCATTTTTCGGTAAACGATAGAATTGTCGATATAGCGTCTTTCCAGGTTCGCCCCGGCGATATCATCAGGGTACGCGAGAAGAGCCGAAATCTCGATATCATACACTCTTCTTTGAAGGAGATCGGGAAAGTATTCGATTATCCCTGGCTTCGGCTTGATAAGGCCAAAATGGAGGGAGAACTCCTGGAGAAACCGAAGCGCCTTGATATTCCTGTAACCGTGCAGGAGCAAATGGTTGTTGAGTTGTATTCCAAATAATAAATTTCCGGAGGCTAAATAGATGAAGTGGAAAAGTATGCAAATGCCCAAAGAATTGGTATTGGATGAAAAGTCCGCCACTGATCGTTACGGGAAATTTATAATTGAGCCGCTGGAAAGAGGTTTTGGTCATACGCTGGGAAATTCGCTTCGAAGGGTACTGCTTTCCTCTATCCAGGGCGCGGCTCCCGTAGCCGTCAGGATTGACGGAGTGATGCATGAATTTTCCACTATTTCGGGTATACGGGAAGATGTAACCGAAATAGTCTTGAACATCAAGAAACTGAAATTGAGATTACTGGGCGACGAACCCAAGACGCTGGTATTCAATGTCAATAAAAAAGGCGATTATAACGCGGGAATGTTTGAGGCCGACGCCGATGTCGAAATCATAAATAAGGACCTTCATATTTTAAGCTTGAGCGAGGACGTAAAATTCCGTATGGAGATCGATACCGATTTCGGCCGGGGATTCGTGCCGGCGGAGATCAACCAAAAGCCCGGAAAACCCGTCGGGACAATATTCCTCGACAGCAGATTCTCCCCGGTTATCAAGGTCCACTACTGGGTCGAGGATACCAGGGTCGGGCAACGCACCGATTACGATAGGCTCAATGTCGAAATCTGGACTGACGGATCATTAAGTCCCGAAGAGGCGCTCAATTTTTCCGCCAAGCTGATCAGAGACCATCTCAATGTATTCGCGGGCGGGGATCAGGAAATCGAGATAGCGGAGGAGGAAGAAATCGACGAGGAGGTTCTGAGGATAAGAAACCTGTTGAAGATGAGAGTTGATGAACTCGAGCTTTCGGTACGATCTTCAAACTGCCTTCACGCCGCCAATATCGTTACCCTGGAGGATCTCGTTCGCAAATCCGAGGCGGAGATGTTGAAATACCGCAACTTCGGAAGAAAATCGCTGAATGAGTTGAACGCCATATTATCGGAGCTGGGGCTTTCATTTGGAATGGATGTCGAAAAGTACAAGGAAACAGAGGAAGTGAAGGCGACGTAATGCGGCACGGTAAACATTTTAAAAAACTCGGAGTAAATAAATCTCATCGCACGGCTATGCTTTCAAACCTGGCCAATTCCCTTATCTTTCACAACCGGATAAAAACGACCACCGCCAGGGCAAAGGTATTACAGAGCAAAGTGGAAAGATTGATTACGCTGGCAAAAAGAGGCGATCTGTCGGCAAGAAGGCGGGTTTTCGCTGTTCTCAGAAATCGCGATAATGTAAAAAAGCTTTTCGATGAGGTGGCCGGCGAATTTAAAAATACCAACGGCGGATATACCCGGCGCGCGTTTTACGGATATCGGCTCGGTGACGGCGCTTCTTTGTCTGTTGTTGAGTTGAATATTGAGAAAAAGGTCGTCGAGGAATCCAAGGGCAAGAAACGGAAAAAAACCGAATCCCCCAAGGGGGAAACCAAGAAAGCCGCTGGGAAAACGGCCGGTAAAACCCCCAAAAAAGCCGCTAAGAAAAAGGTCAAGGAAAAAGCGGAATCGGAATAATAATCACAAGACCAGTACATCTTCAGTTATAGAAATGCCCGGTCAGGCCGGGCTTTTTTTATTTTCCCGAATCAATAGGATTGTGTTTACGGAAATTTGCATATATACTTGAACCGTGGCAATGAGGGCCTGCGTGCTGATACTCGATTCCTGTGGTGTGGGCGAGCTACCCGACGCCGCAATTTACGGCGATTCCGGATCCAACAGTATCGGAAATGTCGCTGATAAAATGGGAGGCCTGAACCTGCCCGGGTTGGAAAAATGCGGACTCGGAAACATAATTGATATTAAGGGAGTCCCGAAAAACCGAAAGCCGGTATTGTCATTCGGTAAAATGGCGTCGCTGTCGGCGGGGAAAGATTCAACCACCGGTCACTGGGAGCATTTCGGAATCATTACCGAAAAACCGTTCCCGACTTATCCCGACGGCTTTCCCGAAGCTCTGATAAAAGAGTTTGAGAAAAAAACCGGTAAAAAGGTTATAGGCAATAAGACCGCCTCGGGCACTGAAATTATCGAGGAATTGGGGAACGAACATATTAGGACAGGCGCACTTATAGTCTATACTTCGGCTGATTCGGTTTTTCAAATCGCGGCGCATATGGATGTCGTACCTCTAAATGAATTGTATGATTACTGCCGCACGGCCAGGAATATGCTTACGGGCGAGCATAATGTTTCCCGTGTCATCGCCAGACCGTTTAAAGGAGAATCCGGCAATTTTGTGAGGACCGCCGACCGCCATGATTTTTCCATAAAGCCTCCTGTGAAATCGGGGCTCGACATTCTTTCGGAGAACGGTTTTGAGGTTATATCCGTCGGTAAAATCAACGATCTGTATGCCGGTTCCGGTATCACGAAATCTCTTCCGACAAAATCCAACGCTGAAGGAATTGATACATTGATTGAAGTATTAAAAAAGGAATTCAGCGGGCTTGTATATATCAACCTGGTTGATTTTGATATGTTATGGGGCCACAGGAACGATTATAAAGGATTCGCGAGAGGCCTTGAGTATTTCGACGGTCGATTAATTGAAATCAGAGGCCGGTTGAAAAAGGACGATCTGTTTATCATTTCCGCCGATCACGGATGCGATCCCACGATGCCCTCGACCGATCATTCCAGAGAATATGTTCCCCTCCTGGCGGGGATTTATGCTCTCGAGTCGACAGGTAAAAATCTCGGTGTCAGGAAAACGTTTGCGGATCTTGGCGCAACCGTTCTTGATTATTTCGAATTAACGCAGCCAAATGGAGAAAGTTTTCTGGGAGATTTAAAATGATAGATTGGGATGAGCTGATTGAATCGGCGGAAAGCGCAGCCCGAAACGCCTATGCGGTTTACTCCGATTTTAAGGTCGGGGCGGCGATTTTAACGGTTGAGGGCAAGATATTTACCGGATGCAATATCGAAAACTCGTCATACGGCTTAACGGTATGCGCCGAAAGGGTGGCGGTTTTCAAAGCCGTATCCGAAGGATTCAGAGATTTTAAGGCCTTAACGGTATATTCCGAAGCAATTCCGCCCGCGCGGCCCTGCGGGGCATGCTTGCAGGCGCTTTCGGAATTCGGATCGGATATTGAGATTTTATGCGGTAATTCGAAAGGAGAAAAAGATAGATTTAATTTGAGGAAACTCCTTCCGGAGGGATTCACCTTTAAAAAATAAAGTGCTGATTTTAAACTTGCTGAGGATAAGGCAATGGAAGAATTATCGGGTAAAATTGGTGAGATAAAGACTGAAATCGAATCTCAGTTGAACATCTCGATTCCCCTTTGGTTTGAACTGTCCGGCGACACGGCGGATGCCACCGTATCGGATGCCGAGTTAGCATCAAGATTGCCGGGAATGATCGATCATACATTGCTGCGTCCCGATGCGGATTCCGGTGAGATTAAAAGGCTTTGCGAAGATGCCGAAAAGTATGGGTTCTATTCGGTCTGTATCTATTCCCCCTTCGTGGGGTATTGCAGTGAGATTCTCGAGGGTTCGGATGTGAGGGTTTGCTCGGTCGCGGGTTTCCCGTCCGGCGCTTTCCTTCCCAGGATAAAAGCTCTTGAAGCCAGGGAGGCGGTCCTGGCGGGAGCGGATGAAATCGATACGGTTATCAATATCTCCGCTTTAAAAGAAAATGAATTAACCGCGGTTTATGACGATATTCGCGCCGTGGTGAAAGCGGTTTCCGATGATACGGTTATAAAGGTTATACTGGAAACCGGATATCTTAATGAAGATGAAAAGATAAAAGGATGTATACTCGCTCAAACGGCGGGAGCCAATTTCGTGAAGACATCGACAGGATTCGGCCCGTCCGGGGCCAGCGTTGATGACGTAAGACTTATGAGAGCAGTCGTCGGCCCCGAAATAGGTGTGAAGGCGGCAGGGGGCATACGAGACGCCGCCGGCGCTATATCCATGGTTAAAGCGGGAGCTGCCAGAATCGGAACATCGGCTTCCATAAATATCGTAACCGGTATTAGGCGAATGGTCGGCCCCAACTGCCTGAGGCGGGGAAATTGAAAGCGGTAGAGATAATCGCCAGGAAACGTGACGGTATATCTCTTTCAAAATCAGAGATCGATTTTTTCCTCAATTCCTATATCAAAGGTTCTATTAAGGATTACCAGATGTCCTCTCTTCTGATGGCCGTATATCTTAACGGTATGAGCGATGATGAAACGGTGTGGTTGACAGAGGCCATGGTCGATTCCGGAGATAAAATAGTTTTCCCGATACCGGACGATATCTACGTTGATAAACATTCAACCGGCGGCGTCGGAGATAAGGTATCGTTGATTCTGGCCCCGTTGGTCGCTTCTTGCGGAGCCAGAGTACCCATGCTTTCCGGGAGAGGACTGGGACATACAGGCGGTACACTGGATAAGCTGGAATCAATCCCGGGCTTCCGAACAGATCTAACGCTTGATGAATTCAGAATAGGCGTCGAAAAAATCGGATGCGTAATAACCGGGCAAACCGAGAATATCGCGCCCGCCGATAGGCTGATGTATGCCCTACGGGACGTTACCGCTACCGTAGAATCTATTCCTCTTATTTGCGGGTCGATACTCTCCAAGAAATTTGCGGCCGGGCCGAGGGGACTGGTGTTCGATGTTAAATGCGGAAACGGCGCGTTTATGAAAGATATTGAATCCGCCGGAAATCTTTCCCGAAATTTAATCCGCATTAGCAAACTCATGGGGAGAAATGTCCGCGCCTTAATCACCGATATGAATCAACCCCTGGGATCTGCGGCAGGTAATTTGCTTGAGGTATTGGAATGTATTGAGTTTTTAAGAGGCTTCTGGCAGGATGATCTTTATAACGTTACCATGGAGTTGGGCGCCGAAATGCTGACGCTCGCCGGAATCGAAAGCGGTCGCCAGCAGGCTATTAGGCTTCTGAAGTCGAAATTGGAGGATGGTTCCGCTTTGAGGAAATTTCAGGAAATGGTCGAATATCAAAATGGGGATTTTTCCGGCTTATTTGACAGAGGAAAAACGCCCCGGGCTCGATACATCGTCGATCATAAAGCAAATCAGGATGGTTACTTACAGCGATATTCCACTTATGAAGTTGGACGGTTGGTCATTGAATTGGGTGGCGGTAGAATGACTAAGGAGGACCTTATCGACCCGGCGGTCGGTTTCAAATTCTATAAGAAAATAGGCGATGAGGTTTCGGTTGGAGAGATAATCGCTGAAATCTACGCCCGGGATAAAGGGCTGGCTAATGATATTGACAAGAAACTATACAGATATATTGAAATAGGCGAGGATCGCCCGAATATACCCGAATTTATAAAAGAGCGTCTTGGTTAGAACCTGGTTTTTTGCCCTTTATTTTTTTCGTCTATCCTGAATCTTTTCTCGTTTTCCTTTTTAGTCTGGTCCGCCCGATGGTCGAGATGACATTCAGATTTGGGCAGGGTCTCGTCAGTAAATAAATCGGTGATCGTCCAGACGCAGTCGCCTTTGGCGAGTTCCCCGGAATCCAGACATACTGTCGCCGTATAAATTCCACTTGGTATTGGAAATTCTTTGACCGGCAGGGTGTCGCAGGCGGCTTTCATAAATCCAGTCCATACAGGGAGCGCCGTGGATGCTCCGACCTCGCCTTTGGAGGGGCTTCCGATCCTGGTGTAGTCATCGAAACCGATCCACACGCCGCAGGTCATCTGCGGTACGAATCCGATAAACCAGTTATTGGTATAATCGTTGGTGGTGCCGGTTTTTCCGCCTGCGGGACGTTTGAATCCTCTCAGCCTGGTACCGATCCCGGTACCATGGTTTACGACTGTCTCCAGCATGTTAGTAACTATATAGGCAGTCTGTTCGGATAGAACCTCCTCCTGGTCCGCCATCGTCCTTTCGTATTTGACGTATCCGTTGCGGTCGACGATTTTCGTAATGTAAAACGGCTTTCTGAGGATTCCGCCGTTGGGGAATATGGAAAAAGCCGGAACAAGCTCCCACAGAAGTACGTCGGACGATCCCATTGCCAGCGACGGCACCGGATCGAGTTTGGTTGATATACCGAATCTGCGCGCGTATTCGGCCACTTGCCTGGGAGTTACCAGCGGATCCATTATCAATTTTACCGCTATTAGATTTATGGATGCCCTCAGACCGTTCCTTAAGGTCATTTCTCCTTTAAAGGTAAGATCAAAATTGGAGGGTCTCCATTCTTCGCCGCCGATCGTAAGTACGATCGGGGAATCCAGAAGAAGATCCGACGGCGAAAAACCGTTGTCTATCGCAGTAGCATATACCACGGGTTTAAACGCGGAACCGGGTTGTCTTAACGCCTGTACCACGCGATTCCATTTGCTTTTTTCGAAATCACGCCCCCCGACAAACGCCAGTACCGCCCCGGTTTCGTTATCCATCGCGAACAGCATGCCCTGAATCTGTTTATAAACCCTGATGGAATCCGGTGCTCCCGACGTGTCGGGGATCATATAGGAATAATCCTCGTTATCGAGACCGTAATATCCCTCATGAAGCTCCTGTTGCCTGTCTATCTCCTCCCACAGGGCGCTGTCTGCGATGTTTTGATATCGCAGATCAAGGGTGGTATAAATCGACATGCCGGACGAGTAGAGCGCTTCTTCGCCGTAGTCGTTTAAAATCCTCTGACGAATTAGTTCGGTGAAATACGGTGCCTTGCCGATATCTTTTTTCTGAGGATTCAAAACCATCGGCAGCTGTTTCAGGCTGTCGGCCATGGCCTCCGATAACTTGCCGTAATCTACAAGCGAGTTTAGGACTATGTTTCTTCTCACCAGGGCCCTGTCGGGGTGTTCCAGCGGGTTATATTTGCTGGGCGCTTTAAGCAGGCCGATCAAAAGAGCTGATTCCAGGAGGTTTAATTCCTGCGCGTTTTTGGAAAAATATAATTGCGAGGCGGCTTGAATTCCATACGCCCTGGGTCCGAAATAATGATGATTCAGATACATCTGGATTATTTCGTTTTTGGAGTAGGTTCGCTCGATACGGATAGATGTAAGCGCCTCTTTTATTTTTCGGGTAAGCGTTTTTTCAGGAGTTAAAAACAGCGATCGCGAAAGCTGCTGACTCAGGGTGGATGCCCCTTCCGCTGTCAGGTTGAATTTGGCTATGTTATGGGCCAGAGCGCCGAATATCCGCCTCATGTCCACTCCCCAGTGGTCGTAGAATTTTCTATCTTCGGTGGCCAGCAGACAATCGATCAGATACGGCGGTATTTCGCTGTAGGGGATGAGGATACGGCGTTCGGCAAAATATTCCATCAGGACCTCGTCGTTACGATCGTAGATCCTGGTAATTAATCTTGGCTGGATATTATTCAGTTGCGCCGGAGAGGGCAGGTCATGCTGCAGGATAACGGCGGTGGCGATTCCGGCAAGTACAAAACTTCCTATCAGGCCGAGCCCGATGACGATATATTTTTTCCACCATTGCGAACGATCTTTGTATACGATAGCCATAGTATTTAATTACGCCTCGCCGGAACGGGTGTCAAGCCTAAAACCATACTATTCGCTTGCCAACCCTGTCAATTCGTAATAATTTTATGCTTTATTTACGAAGGAGTTCCCAATGAAAATGTTGAAACCCGAAGAGCAATTCGAACAGATAAAGCGCGGCACGGTCGAGATTATCCGCGAGGAAGAGCTTCGGGAAAAGTTGAAAAAATCGTATGATTCGGGCAAACCGCTGATTGTCAAAGAGGGATTCGATCCCACCGCCCCGGATATCCATATAGGACACATGGTTCAATTAAATAAGCTTAAGACTTTCCAGGACTTAGGTCATACGGTCGTATTTTTAATCGGCGATTTCACCGGCATGATCGGCGACCCTTCTGGAAGAAACACCACCCGCAAAGCCATGACCAGAGAGGAAGTTCTGGAAAACGCCGAAACCTATAAGGCCCAGATATTCAAAGCCCTCGATCCCGATAAAACCGTCATTGATTTCAATTCCCGGTGGTGTTCGCCCATGAAATTCGAGGACGTGCTGGCCCTGACATCAAGATATACCGTAGCCCGCATTCTGGAGAGGGATGATTTTTCCAAGAGACATTCCGAGGGTCGTCCCATCAGTATGCTGGAATTCATGTATCCGTTGGTGCAGGGTTACGATTCGGTGGCCCTGCAAGCTGATGTTGAACTTGGCGGCACCGACCAGAAATTCAACCTGCTGGTAGGAAGAGACCTGCAGACCGGTTACGGTCAGGCGCCGCAGGTTGTTATCACCATGCCTTTGCTGGTGGGCACGGACGGCGTCGAGAAGATGTCGAAATCGCTCGGAAATTATATAGGCATTAACGAACCGCCGGACCAGATATACGGTAAAACCATGTCCATACCTGATGATCTGATTTATGATTACTTCGAGCTCGCGACAGATGTTAACGATGATGAGCTTAAAATCATTAGAAGCCGGCTGGATTCAAAGGAAGATAATCCCATGGATCTTAAAAAGCGGCTGGCGTGGAAACTGGTGGAGACTTATCACGATTCCGAAAAGGCAAATAAAGCCCAGGCGAATTTTGTAAAGCAGTTTTCACGGGGTGAGGTACCGGATGAGATTCCCGATCTTTTCATATATTTCGACGAGAACAACGAGGCCTGGCTGCCCCAAGTCATCAGCGATTCCCGGGTGGTTAAATCCAACAGTCAGGCGATTCGGTTGATAAAGCAGGGCGGGATAAAAATTAATGATGAAACCATAACGGATAAGGACTATAAGATATCCGGCGATGAGGAAATTATTATCAAGATAGGCAAAAAAAACTACTTCAAAATAAAAAAGAGAAACTAAGATGGAAATAGATATTGATATTGAGGATCTGAAATCACGTCTGGTGAAACTACGGGGGTATCTTTGAGATAGACAGGCTGGAGTCCGCGGCGAAGGATCTCGAAAAGCAAACCCAGGCCGCAGATTTCTGGAACGACAACCAGAAGGCCAGATCAATTCTCAAGAAACTCGATTCCCATAAGAAGACTATTGACGGTTATAAATCGCTCGAAAAAGATCTTTCGGATATCAAGGAACTTATACAGCTGACGGAGTCCGAGGGGGATGAATCGATGGCGGGCGATATTAATATTCACGCCGAAAAATTCATAAAAAGGCTCGAGGATTTCGAATTCCGGAGTTTCATGGGCGAAGAGGAGGACCCCCTTTCGGCGATTTTAACTATTCATCCCGGGGCGGGCGGTACCGAGTCGCAGGACTGGGCCTCCATGCTGCTTCGCATGTATCTCCGCTGGGCGGAGGAACACGGCTACGGCACCGATACCATGGATTATCAGGGGGGAGATGAGGCCGGGATCAAATCGGCCACCATAGAGATATCCGGCGAATATGCCTACGGTTACCTGAAATCAGAATCCGGCGTGCACAGGCTGGTGCGGATTTCTCCTTTTGACGCCAGCAGCAGACGACACACTTCGTTCGCGTCGGTTTTCGTATTCCCGGAAACCGATGATGATCTGAGGGTGGAAATTGATCCTGACGATTTGAAGATCGATACTTATCGGGCCTCCGGCGCGGGCGGACAACATGTCAATAAAACCTCCTCCGCGGTGCGCGTAACGCATATTCCATCCGGAATCGTGGTTCAATGCCAGAGCGAACGTTCGCAATTCAAGAATCGCGAATCGGCCATGAAGGTATTGAAAGCCAGACTCTATCAGAAAGCCATAGAGGAAGAAAGGGAGAAACTCGCCGAGGTCGAAGCCTCCAAAAAGAAGATCGAGTGGGGCTCGCAAATAAGATCCTATGTGTTCCATCCTTATAACATGGTCAAAGATCACAGGACGGGTCACGAGACCTCCAATATAAACGCCGTGATGGACGGCGCTATCGATCCCTTCATTCAGGCGTTCCTGGGCCACAGGGAAGGGGATTGACGGGGAGTCTTATCAAAATAACCTTTGTAAGTAATTAAAAATCTGGTAAGGTTTTAATATATTTAATCCGGGAATACTTCTTTTTTATCTGGTAGGCCGGACATTCTTGTCCGGCCGAAAATGGCATTACGGCCCTAAAGGACAGACAGGAATGTCTGTCCTACCGGATTTATTAAAAGAAACCGAGCGGTATTTTCTCTGTATTGGTGTAAGAAGCAACTTCTGGCCTCACTTCATACTTATATTAATCCGACTTGCATATACCCTGATTTTTATGGTAACATTATCCTTGATATGCCGGTAATCCTAATTAGAATACAATTATGACTTTAAGATAAGAAAGGAGCTTTCTTATGGAGTTCCAGGAAAGATGTCCCAATTGCGGCGCGGAACGTGTCGAGGGCGCGGTTTACTGCGGTAACTGCGGAAAACCGTTCGAGGATAAGAAACCGGAGCCGGATAAAGGACCGGGCGACGAAAAGCCGGAACGCTCCAAAGAGCCAATAAAGCCGGTTTTTCCCCAGGAACCCCCGCCATCCGATGACGAACGGAAATATGTGGCCTGGGAGGACAGGGAAAACAGGGGTTTCTTCGAGGCCCTCTGGGAAACCTGGAAAGAGTCGGTATTCTACCCGGAAAAATTCTTCGCGAAACTGCCCTTCAGAGGCGGTATAGGAAATCCTTTACTCTACGCCGTAATTGTCGGGTGGATCGGAATAGGAGTAAATCAATTATACGGATTATTCTGGACCGGTGCCTGGGGCGGATTCCTCTCGCAATTCGCGGAATTTGAGGATTTGATTTATCAAACGGGGATTCAATCAATTCTCTCATTTATACAGATTATCTTTACACCGATTTTCATCATAATCGGTCTATTTATAATATCAGGAATTTACCATTTGATATTTCTCATTTTCGGTTGGAGTAAGAGAGATTTCGAAGCGACATTCAGGGCTTTGGCTTATGCCGAAGGGGCAACCGTATTTCTAATCGTCCCATTCTGCGGTTGGTTAATCTCTTTGGGCTGGGCTATTGTCCTTTCGATTATCGGTTTGAAGCATATGCAGAAGACAACCGGTGGAAAAGCGGCGTTCGTCTATTTCCTGCCCTTGATATTCTGTTTTTGTTGTTGTATGGGCTTTATTATTGTTATGCTTGCCGTCGGTATTAACGTCGGCGAGTTTTTATTTGAGAGTATGGAAAACGAAATGTACAACTGGATTGCCCATAATTTCATAATCCGATAATATGAGCCGATAAGGAATGCACGTCGAAATCAGGAATAGCCGGCCGGCCGAATTGGTCCACATGGTCTGGGGACCGATCGCGGTTTTGTTTATAATTACCGCGGGTTTCTTCAAAAATGTCGCTCCCCATTTACCGAACTGCATTTTTCACGAAATAGCCGGGTTCCCCTGCCCGACCTGCGGGGGAACCCGTTCCCTGATAGCGCTCTCTCAATTCGACCTGGTTTCGTCGTTTATGCTGAATCCGCTGGTGCCTTTATTCGCATTTGGGCTAATTGCCTTTTCGCTTTTATTTTTTACGGGAGCGGTTACGAGGAGATCGCTGAAAATCAATCTCACCCGTAGGGGGAAGAGAATAATCCGGTATTCGGTTTTCTTCATTATCATTTTAAACTGGATTTTCCTTATAATAATGGGCCGATAGAGGCGGCAGGTCAGGAGCCCGCAGGGCTCCTGACAATAAAGGATGTCAGGAGCTTTCAGCTCCTG
>CP070742.1:2434797-2447916 GCA_020348065.1 Candidatus Zixiibacteriota bacterium | reverse complement strand
TTGGGGTAATTCTGATAAAGCGTAATCTCCCGCGGAAGCGGAGGCGGTTGTATTATCCCGGTGGTCTGGTGGAAGTAGAGCGCGCCCATGTCGGTGATGGTGCCATCAGGATCGAGGGGAGAGAACGGGCTTCCCGCGTCTATACATGGAGAATCAGCCGTAAGGTGAAAATCGCCATTAGCACTGTCGACAAATAGCGGATCGGCGTCGATATTACCGCCTGGCCATCCACCCTGAACATCGGAACAAAGTATTGTTATATACGCCAAATTAGTTTTAAATAAAGAGTCTCCTTCGAAAACGTTTCCCCAGAATATGTTATTGATCATATATGTCGGCTGGGGTACATGTTCTGTCTCAAAATATCCAAGAGGGAAAAAGAAGGAAGTTGAAATATTATTGCAGACAGTATTGTTTTCTATTAAATAATCAGCATCCATGCCGAAAAACACCGATGGCAATTCATCGGAAAAATTGTTGTGAACGATATTTCTCGTGAATTCAGTACTGGACCATCTGCTATACATAACCAACCCATTATTGTAGCGAAATATATTCCACTCAACAAACATTTCACCACCGAATTGCTCAATTATAATTCCACAGGAGTTATACTCAAATAAATTCCCCACAATTGACATGGAAGCGTTACTGCTTTTTGTGATAACAAAGGCACAAGTATTATAGGCAAACACATTATATTTGATTTCATCTTGATGATATGGATAACAATGAATAACGCCGGAAACATCGTTTTGAATAATTGAATTATGGTCTATTGAAATTCGAGAATTATGGCTCTTTATCACAGAAGAATGCAGGGCACCTTTGACGTATTGAAGCCTACTATAACTGATATATGTACTCGAGTCAGAAAGTTCAAGAGTGAATCCTCTCCAGCCGCTTGATGTATCCAGAGGCGTAAAGATGATTGAATCCATCTCAGATCCTATCGCCTGCAATACAGCCGATGTATCCACCAGGAATTGATAATACCCCTGAAACTCGATATAGCATCCCGGCCCGATCATCAGGGTGGAGCCGGGCGGCACCCGCAGGTCGCCGACCACGTTGTAGGGATTGTCGGCGGCGGTCCACTCCCCCCAGACATCGCCGGAAACATCGGTGGAGTGGGAAATCTGAGAGGAGACGATCAATAATATTATGGTTAAAATCGCTATTTGGCTTTTCATCTAAGGCCTCCCCCGAAAAACCTATTTCAAGAGTATCATCTTGCGGGTCTGTTCGAAGGTGTCGCTCTTTAATTTATACAGGTAAATCCCGGTCGGCAACTCTTTTCCCGATCGAGATAATCCGTCCCATGATATCTCATGAGTACCGGGCCGATAATAACCATCGACGATTGAAGATACCCTTCTACCCAGAAGATCGTAGACATTTATCGATATACGGCTTTCATCCTCCACATCGAATCTAATAATCGTACCAGCATTAAACGGGTTGGGGTAGTTCTGATAAAGCGTAATCTCTCGCGGCAGCAAAGGCAGAGGCGTTATCCCGGTGGTCTGGTCGAAATAGAGCGCGCCCATGTCGGCGCGGGTGCTGTCGGGATCGAGAGGCGAGGCGGGATCGCCGGCATCGATGCAGGGTGAGCCCGGCATGAGATGGAAATCGCTATTGGCGGTATCGACGAAAAGGGGATCCGTATCAATATTGCCCCAGCCATACCAGCCTCCCTGAATGTCGGAATAGCTAATAGTTAAGGAAATACCCAGATGATAGAAAAGGGTATCCCAGCTGCAAACGTTGCCCCAGAAAATATTGCTAGTCATGTATACGGGTTGTGAGTTATGTTCCTCCACAAAATATCCAACGGTCCACCCGGCAATGTTATTACAAATGGTGTTACTTTCGATATGGCACAAGGCATCCATACCTATAATCAGCGATGTTGCAACGATGGAGTTATTAAAGCAAGCGATATTCCTTTTGAAATTTGCAGGGGCACCCCAGGCACAAAAAATCCCGGCCTCATTATATTCAAATCTGTTTCCGATAATATTAATTTCGGTGAAAGATAATATGATAAATTCACAGGAATTATACTTAAATATGTTGTTTGAAATAAATGCAGGCTGAGTACTTGAATTTACGATAATTTCCCCATATTCAATGGAATTAAAGGCAAAAAGATTATCGTATATTTCAATCTGATCAGAACCGTCGCATAAAATTACAAATGAAGCGTTATTTGCAAATGTATTATGACTGATGATAGGATTGGACGATTCAGCTTTTATCACGCTTTCACCCCAATTATAATTAACATATTCGAATTCGCAGTAACTTATCACGCTGCCAGAATAAGCGTGGTCTAATGTAATTCCTCTCCAACCCGTTATGGTATCGGCTGCATTAAAGTATATTGAGTCCGATTCCGTGCCTAAAGCCCGCAAAACAGATAAAGTATCAACCAGAAACTGGTAATACCCCTGAAACTCGATATAGCATCCCGGCCCGATGACCAGCGTGGAGCCGGGCGGCACCCGCAGGTCGCCCACCACGTTGTAGGGGTTGCCCGCGGCGGCCCACTCCCCACACACATCGCCGGAAACATCGGTGGCGGAGGATTTCGGTATCGAAAGAGATAGAAATACGGCAATTACCGTTAAAACATATTCAATACCTGGGCTATTTGAGCGCACAGCCTTTTCCGTCCTTGATACCTGTTAACAGGATAAACCTTTCCGTAATTAAAGTACGCTATTTTAATAGAGCTGTCAAGGGAAATCGGGAATGAGGGACTTATGTAATTGCCGGTAGATAATTACCCGCGCGGTTTACCCCTTTTTATCGCCGATTTTTCGCGCCACGACGTCCAGGTAGATTCTCTTTCCCAACGGGATGGATAAGAGGTGTAGCGGAAGCAGGAGTAACTGAATGAAAAACATTCGCGTAAACGCCTTATGTTTTCTCCATTCATACTGGCCGGAGAAATTTCGCAGCCTGAGAGCTTCGAAGCCGCAGCTTTTTAATATCAATTTCAGCAATTTTTTATTGAATCCCACAACATGATAAGGCGACACAAACGGTTTGGCCCTGGTGGATAAATCGGGATGCCCCGTAAGAGTGAACACGATTTTTTTGAAGTCGTTTAAAAGAGAATCCTCATTGGGAACGCCGATATATACGCAGCCGCCGTCCGCCAGTATCCGTCTGACCTCCAGCAGGAGCCGCACGGGATCCAGGACGTGCTCGAGCACGGAATCCAGGTAAACGCAATCGAAGTGACGATTGGGAAACGAAGAATTGAAAAGATCGCTTTTGATAAAATGTATCTTCTCGTCTCTGGCTTCATCGTTTCGATTGTCGTAAATATCGAGGCCGTGAACTTCCCAGCCCCGATTAAAGGCCTCGATCAATACCGCTCCCTCACCGCAGCCGATATCCAGGAACCTTCGAACCCTGTTCTCGTAAAGCCTCTCGAGCAGATCCAGCCTGAGTCTTCTATCTCTGCTTCTTCTTTTCTGCCACCATCCGGTTAATTCGGAAAAATACTCGGCCCCGTACAGTTTTTCCCATGCCTCCCCGCTGAAATTGATCTTGGGGTCAACGAAAAAGAAACCGCAATCGTTACATCTGACAACCAGATAGTCTTTATTTATGAATTCAGCCGCCGCCTTTGATATCTTCGGCCTTCCGGTGCTTGAATGGTTATGGCTCCCGCAGAGGGGGCAAACCGTTTTAAGATCGGAATCCATATCTTAATGAGGACTCGGCAATTCCTCAGGCTTTTGATGATTCGATATTACCATCACAATTGGCCCAATATATTCGTATGAATATTTCGTGTCAAGCTATATAAAACAGGGTGAATCGCAGTAAAACGGTCCCTAGAATTTATGATAAGTCAATTCCATTTTTCTCTTGCGCATCGACTTGGAAAAAATATAATTATTGAACAAACAATAAAATCACGGGGAGGGTAAAATGGAATTCGAGCATATCATCTACGGGTTATTCGTCCTTGCTTTCACAGCGTTTTCCGGCGGTTCGGCGTCGGCGGACGATGAGGCGGAGATTCCGCCGATAGAGCTGAAGAGCGACGCCTTCGAACATGAGAAACCGATTCCGGCCAAATACAGTTGCGAGGGCGAGGATATCTCGCCGGACCTGGTCTGGAGCAAGCCGCCCGAGGGAACCGTCGAGCTGGCCCTAATCTGCGACGATCCTGACGCTCCCATGGGCACCTGGATACACTGGATCATCTACGGCATACCGGCTGATACCGGCGGTTTCGAGGAATCGTTTCCGCCAGTGGAACAGACCGAGACCGGAATATTGCAGGGCGAAAACAGCTGGGGGCGGATCGGTTATGGCGGACCCTGCCCGCCGCGCGGCAAACCGCACCGCTATTTCTTCAAGCTCTACGCGCTGGATAAAGAACTCGGCCTGAAACCGGGCGCGGACAAGAAAAAACTCGAAAAGGCTATGAAGGGGCATATCATCGGCTACGGCGAGCTGGTGGGGACATATCAAAGATAGAATTTATTAAAAAGAGAAAATTAAAAGGCCGGTCAACGCGACTGGCCTTTTAATTATGGTGTTTGTGGATTTCTATATTTTAAATTTCTCACTATCAACCGGATCGATATGTCTGTCAATGTATTTTTCAATTTCATGACAATACCATGAAAATCCATTATTTAGAATACGATAATCCAAATGTCTTATTCCCGATTTATGGCTCTCAGTTAACGCATTGTCAATTTGCCCTATTGTCAGCAGAGCAGCCTTATATGCGAGATATAAAACATGATATAAATTGTAGATCCATAGTTTTCCCCGATGCAATGTATAGTTTTTAAAAAATACTTCGCAGTTTTCTCGATCATCTGAAAGAATGTTGCAATTTTCGCATTTTGCGATTGCATACAATTCTATTTCAGCCCCCGGTGTCATTATTTTGTTTAATTCAACTACAGATTTCGCAATTTCAGAGGAAGTTTTTTCGAAGTACTTAAGATTTTTATTTCTAATTTTGGATTTTAAAAATGATGTGGTCAGGTGGTCTTTGCATTCATTTTCAATACTATATGTTATATACAAATCCCAAGAGTAATATTTTGCAAGTTGCTCTAATAAATCAAAAAATTGAAATTTAATTAAATTAAATATTATGTCAGTATCAGCCAGGACAATTCTTTTTAGGGCCATTTCTCCCTCCGAAGATCTTAAATTTCATAGGCAACCTCCTTTTTTTCAACAATTTTCTCCAACTCCTTCTCTTTTAAAAACAGATAATCGGCCACTTTACTATAGGTTATCAACCCCCCTTCATAGGCTTCAATCACGGCCGTCTTGTATTTATCAGACAGTAAATCAGCAACATTCATTTTTTTTCTTCTTTCCCTGTCTGCAGACGTTTTCCTTTTTATCTTGCTGGCATTTTCGAACCATTTTACCTCAGGACTATCAATTCTTAATTTTTTCAGAGCCTCAATAGGCATAAATTCGTTAAGGTAATATTCTTTTTCATCATAATTTATAATTCCAATATTTGCCAACCTATATATCAAGGCTTGACGACTGACTTTATAATTATGCATATATAGCGATATTGTTTCATCGCTGATTTTTAAATTATCAAAGCTTCTTATAGGCATTAGAAACTCTATCGCAAATATATTTGCTATTTTTTCTTTATGCCTCAATAAATCGGGATTCTCTAGATTTTTACTGACCTGATTAAAAGATTTTTCACGGTGGAAAAGATAATGCCCATATTCATGTGCCAGTGTAAAATTCCTAATGGCTGGACTGTTATCTTTATTAATAATAATTAGATGTCTATCTGCACTAAGCGATAAAAATATGCCGTGTATATTGAATTCTAGGATTGGGCTTAGTATTTTTATTGAATACGAAGTTAATAACTCAAATAAATTTGAAATAGGCTCTTGATCATTAAATCCGAATATTTTTCTTTCTTCTAACGCAATATTCCTAATAACCTCTATATCAATATCCTTAACATCATATTTTCTTAAAATGGTATCCGCACTTCTCTTTAACACTTCCTCAATATCATAGAACTTATTTCCGATTTGTTTCAATTTAGGAATTTTCTTTCTGTCGGAATCTTTTAATTCTTCAGTGGCTCTAAAACTAACCTCCCGATATTTAGTTAAGTTAAATTTCTCAAAGAAAAATTCAATTGGTACGTCATAAGTCTGAGATAATTTATAGATTTCATAGCTGGTCAGAACTCTCCTATTATTTTCTATTTTTGAAACAATATCCTGGGAAATACCCAAGACTAAGGCAATTTCGGTTTGTTTTAGCCCAAGCTCTTTTCTAAGCTCTTTTAATTTTGTATCAAACATAGTCCTCACTTCCTTATGCTATTATCGCATATTAAAACCAAAAATCAAGTAAAAATGTTTCATTATTCCTATAAATATGCGATTTTTTAATATAAATGCAAAATGCACATCCTTTTATTGCCCCTAACTCAATGAATACTAATGAGATAATGAAAAAGGCCGGTCGCGTCGACCGGCCTTTTATATTTAGCGGCAAAAACAGCCGCCTGCCAAGCAGAATTTGGCGGGATTAGTACATTCCGCCCATGTCGCCCATACCGCCCGGAGGCATGGCGGGCATCTGTTTTTCTTTCTCGGGTTTGTCGGCGATCAAGGCCTCGGTGGTCAGAAGAAGCGCCGCAATTGATGTGGCGTTCTCCAGCGCCGAACGGCTCACCTTGGTGGGATCGATGACACCCATCTTCACCAGGTCGCCGTATTCCATGGTCTCAGCGTTATAGCCGTAGTTCGTTTCTTTGTTCAGAACTTCGTTGACCACGATGGAACCCTCCATTCCGGCATTCTCGCAGATCTGACGGATCGGCTCTTCCAGCGACTTGAGAACGATTTTCGCTCCCACGTCCAAATCACCCTCGAGCTTCAAATCCTTGAGCGCTTTTTGAGCGCGGAGATAAACCACGCCGCCGCCCGGGATGATGCCTTCCTCCACCGCGGCACGGGTGGCGTGAAGTGCATCCTCGACACGGGCTTTCTTTTCCTTCATCTCGGTCTCGGTAGCGGCGCCGACATTGATAACGGCAACACCGCCGGCGAGCTTGGCCAGACGTTCCTGGAGCTTTTCCCGATCATAATCGGAGCTGGTGTCCTCTATCTGCTTTTTAATCTGGTTTATGCGGCCCTTGATATCATCGGTCTTGCCGCCGCCCTCCACGATAGTGGTGTTATCTTTATCAACCGTAACTCTTTTGGCTTTGCCGAGATCCGATACAACCGCGTTTTCCAGTTTGAAACCGAGTTCCTCGGATATAACCTTACCGCCGGTCAGGGTGGCGACATCCTCAAGCATAGCTTTCCTGCGGTCGCCGAATCCCGGAGCCTTGACCCCGCAAACCTTGACGGTGCCTCGAAGTTTATTGACAACCAGGGTAGCCAGCGCCTCGCCCTCAACATCCTCGGCGATAATCAGCATCGGTTTACCCATCTGCGCCACCTTTTCCAGTATCGGAAGCAGATCTTTCATAGTGCTGATTTTCTTATCATGAATTAGAATCAGGGGTTCGTCGAGCACCGCTTCCATGGAGTCGGGATCGGTGACGAAGTAAGGTGAAAGATATCCGCGGTCAAACTGCATACCCTCGACGACGTCCAGAGTGGTTTCGGTCGACTTGGCTTCCTCAACCGTTATCACTCCGTCCTTGCCGACTCTCTCCATGGCGTCGGCAATAAGCCCTCCGATAGCGTGATCGTTGTTCGCAGAGATGGCCCCGACATGCGCGATCTCTTCCTTGCCCGCGACATCCCTGGAAATCTTCTTAATCTCATCGACAATGGCGGCAGTGGCGGCTTCCATGCCTCTTTTCAAAGCCATGGGATTAGCGCCAGCCGTCACGTTTTTCAGCCCCTCGCGATACATGGCCTGCGCCAGTACGGTGGCAGTGGTGGTGCCATCGCCAGCGTCGTCAGAGGTTTTCGAGGCGACCTCTTTTACCATCTGGGCGCCCATGTTTTCATAGGGATCTTCAAGTTCTATCTCTTTAGCAACCGTTACGCCGTCTTTGGTTACGGTCGGCGAACCGAATTTTTTATCAATTACCACGCAGCGGCCCTTGGGACCGAGAGTAACCTTCACCGCGTTGGTGAGTTTATCCACACCCTTTTTAATTTTCTCGCGTGCGGCGGAATCATATTCTATCATCTTAGCCATATTTATCTTCCTCCATTATGAAATTATGGCGAGAATATCCGACTCTCGCATTATCAGGTATTCCACGTCATCGACCGTGACTTCGGTTCCGGAATATTTTCCGTAAAGGACCTTATCGCCTTTCTTGACTTCCATGTCGATTTTCTTGCCGTCCTCAACCTTTCCGGGGCCGACTTCCATAACCTCACCCTGCATGGGACGCTCCTTGGCGGTATCGGGGATAATTATTGATCCCTTTTTCATCTCGGCTTCCTCCAGAGGCTTCACTACCACGCGGTCAGACAATGGTTTGATGTTCATTTATTCCTCCCTATTTTGTTGGGTCAATCGCCAGTCTTTACTGTAAATTTTCGTTGACATTTAACGACTTACATTGATAATTAGCACTCTATACTGATGAGTGCTAATTTTTGTTCCAGCAAAATAGAAATTTTTGCTTTTATGTCAAGATTTTTTTTGGGGGTTTATTGGTTCAAGAGTTCTTCGATTGAACCAACCAGAAGATCTGTGCGAAACGGCTTTTTCAGGGCTTTATCCGCTCCGATGGCGAGCGCCACTTTGAGATAATGCTCCGGGCCAAGTGTTCCGCCGCCCGATATGGCGATAATCTTAACCGAGGGGAAATCGCGCTTAATCTCTCTTATGGTCTCAATGCCCTCTTTCTCCGGCATTATAATATCCATCACGATAAGATCCGGTTTATTGGATGTGAACTTATCGATACCCTCCAAACCGTTTGCGGCGTCGTTAACCTCATAACCTCGAAACATCAGGTTTTCCTTGAGCGCCAAACGTAACCGCTGGTCGTCTTCGATGATCAAGATATTTGCCATGATTCTAATATATGGAATCGGCTGGATTTTTTATCAGGTTTAGAAAAATCGGATTTATGTCAAAAATAAGATGTTTCATATTATACCCGTGTTGCATAGTAACCATAGGAATCAGAATAAGAAGCTGTTTCTCCTTTTATTAAAAATTAGGCCCGGAACATATCCCCGCCCTGGTTATGTCCGGGCCCATAGCGCGTATGGCTATCTTATATTATGTTCCTTTACAGGGAATATAGCAATACGACAAAAATACGTATTTCTTACGTAACTTTATATACGTATTATGATTTATTCAAAAATGTGGATAAGCTTATGTTTTTATTGGAGATAAATAGCTTTTTTCTTATTCTTTCACGATGCTTACTTACCGTTATCAATGATATATTAAGAGTTTTGGCTATTTCTTTGGATGATGCTCCGTCCCTGATTAAATTGCATATCTCTATCTCACGGGGTGATAATCTCGATAACAATTTAATGTCTTCTCCAGTTGACAGTGCAAGTTTTTGCAGATTTTCCTCCATTATATTGTAATAAGTGTCATTAGCAAGTGCATTGTCATTTATCAATTTTCGCAGCGAGGGCAACAGTGAGTCTGTTACGATTTTAACAATTTCGTTTCTATAATGCTTTTTCTCCTCCTCGAGATGGGTCAATATTTCCTGCAGGGCGATATTTTTCTTTTCCAGTTCAATTTCGGCAAGCTTCCTGGCATTTATATCTCTAAAACTCGCCAGAGTGTACTCCTCTTTATTTATCAAGGTTCTGATCCCGCCGACCTCAACGTAAATAATATCTCTATTTTTATTTTTGAAATTCGTTTCACCGAAATATATGAGTTCGCCCAACTCCATTTTTGCATTTTTCCCTTTTATAATAGCGGACATTTCCGATGGAATCAGCCGGTCGATGCTCATCCTTCGAAGCTCTTTTTTTGAATAGCCTGAGATTTTGCACGCCGAGGCATTCACATCAATTATCCTCCCCCGATTGTCTATCAAAAAAAGGGCATCGAAGACATTTTGAAAAAGAGTTCTGAACTTAACCTCAGACTCTCTAATTTTCCCGCTATGGATGGCAAGGCCGATTATTACGGCGGCCGCAAGACTGAACGTGACCGCGATTACGGCGATTATTCCCCAGGTTATTCCCATTTCCCTCCCTGACAGACAAAACCGACGGAATAGAAAATATGCATAACTATATTAAATATAGCGTGCACCGCCCAAATAGCAATCAAATAATGCGTCCTGATCAGCGAATAGAAAGCAAAATACGCCAGATCACCGGCCGAAAATATCAGAAGCCCCGAGGAAATCCAGAAAATGTGGTTTTTTATAATATGTCCCGTATCCTCCGACATAATCTGGAATAGAACATATAATGAAATTACGGTGTAGACAATCAAGCTCAGCGTAATGGGATAGCTGTTCAGTTCATTCAAATTCTGCAGGAAAAACGAGTTTAATATTGAGAATGCCCAGAAAAACGGAATGCTATTTCTCAACAGCTTCGCATAAAGCGCGTTTTTTATCCATGATGAGAAAATAAGGGTAATAATAGTATATTCGATCGGAAGGTATAAATGATGTACCCAGTGATAATCTCTGTGCAATATTTCTGAAAAATAAAACGCTATCGATTCGGTTATTCCTATAATCACGATGAGTAATAATAGTAGTTTCATTTGTCTATTCAATCGCTTAAAGCAAATGGTCCCGACTATTAAGGGAATACTGAAACTGAAAACCGTTGTATACAATAATGCTGTCACGAAACCTGTGTTCATATCCATCAAAAATTGAAAGCCGCGCCCTTAATTCATCGAAATCGGTCGATCAAATTTGAACAAAATAACAAACCCTGAATAGTATACGTAAAAACTTCTAAATTGGTATACTTTTATTACACCAGCGTTCTAAAAATCGTAACGCAAACAGAGTTACTGGTTATATTCGTGAATTTTCGGATCCCGTGTCGAAAGCGCTGTTTTAATATAATAACAAGAAAACCGAATAGGAACCTTAAACCGCACGGTTATTAACTGTCAATCAATCCCTCCGGGCTGTTAATCTGTACCGGCCAGAGGACTATCTCCGGGGCATCTCGGTGGGCACCCGATGGCAAATTCAGCCAGCTCTCCATCGATCATATCTTTTTCATCGGGTGTTACGCCCACTACAACGTATGTATTTTTGTCGCTGCCGTCGATCCCGTTATAAATCCTGATGCCTACACAGTCTTCCTGATCCAATATTTTTAATATTGAGTCCCTGCTGAAATATCCGCCGAGAAATCCGCCTTCTTTGGCGCTGTCGCGGTATTTTTGGGTGAATTTTACGGCCTCTGACAATTTGATAGTCTGATCTTCATCACCAGTAAAAGCCATAGTGATACCTCCTTGATAGATTGTGAAATTAGTTTTGTTATTACTTTATTCCGAGCAGCAAACATAATTTAAATAAGTATACCAAGTCATAGACTTTTAATAAAGTCTAAAATTAAAAACCCAATAAAATTTTTTACCCTTAACTTTAGCATTATTATGGTAACTGGTTGATATTAAGGGCAATATAATTCATGGAGCGGGAACCATTGTAAAATCGACATAGTTTACCGATTATAAATTGGTCTGTTAATGTATGGAGATTTTAACTCTAATCAGATAAAGGATTTAATTTATGATGGTCGGGATTGTGAAAGAAACGTTTCCCCGCGAGAAAAGGGTGGCGTTAGTGCCGGCCAATGTTCCTCAATATCAAAAACTGGGGCTTGAGATCCTCCTGGAAAAGGGAGCCGGATCTGATGCGGGTTATCCCGATTCGGCTTATGAAACCAAAGGGGTAAAAATAGTCCGGAATCGAGCGGATGTTTTTTCCTCAGCCGATGTTATGCTATTTGTTCGAGGCCTGGGTGCTAATCCCGATGCCGGGAAATCAGATCTGGAATTGATGAAAAAGGGGCAGGTTTTGGTGGGTATGTTCGAGCCTCTCTCCGAGCCCGATTCTATTAAGATGCTGGCCGAAAAGGGGGTTTCGGTTTTCTCCATGGAGCTTACGCCCCGCATCAGCCGGGCCCAGAGCATGGATACGCTGTCCTCCATGGCGACCATTGCCGGATACCGGGCGGTTCTGTTGGCGGCGGAAGCTCTTCCCAGGATGTTTCCCATGATGATGACCGCAGCTGGGACTATCGCCCCGGCACATGTTTTTGTGGTGGGAGCTGGAGTCGCCGGACTGCAGGCTGTAGCCTCCGCCAAGAGAATGGGCGCCGTCGTGCATGCTTACGACGTTCGCCCAGCTGTGAAAGAACAGGTGGAAAGCCTGGGCGGTAAGTTCGTGGAACTCGAATTAGATACCGGGGATGCCGAGACCAAGGGCGGCTACGCCAAAGAGATGGGTGAGGAATTTTTAAAAAAGCAACGTGAGATGATGACCAGGGTCGTGGCTGAAAACGACGTTGTTATCACCACCGCAGCGATACCGGGGAAGAACGCCCCGATTCTGGTGACCGCCGAAATGGTCCGGGGCATGAAACCGGGATCGGTTATCGTGGATCTGGCGGCGGAAAGAGGCGGCAACTGCGAACTGACCAGAGCGGGCGAGACGGTGATAGAAAATGACGTTAAAATCCTCGGCCCCGCAAATCTGCCCTCGGATGTTCCATACCATGCGAGCCAGATGTATTCTAAAAACCTGACAAATTTCATGTCGATTCTGGTAAAAGAGGGTGAACTGCAGCTCGATTCCGATGATGAGATAATTCGGGCAACTATGATTATCCGCGATGGCAAAGTAATATCAAGAGAAAATTAATAACAAAAGATAAATCCTGAGGAGAAAGATTTTATGGAAATATTCGTTACCGCCCTGACCATATTCGTCCTGGCGATATTTGTCGGGTTCGAGGTGATAACCAAGGTGCCGCCCACCCTGCACACGCCCCTGATGTCCGGCTCCAACGCCATATCCGGTATCACCATTATCGGAGCGCTGGTGCTGGCGGGGCAGCTGGAAAGCCCGCAGCCTTCGAAGATCCTGGGGCTGGGGGCGGTGATATTCGCCGCCATCAACGT
>CP070742.1:2431652-2434697 GCA_020348065.1 Candidatus Zixiibacteriota bacterium | reverse complement strand
TTCCGCCGATAATACCGGTATGGTGCTGTCCGGATCGCTGGCGCTAACCACAAATTGCAGCAAGGAACCCTCGTCAACTGTCTGCGGATCAATGGGCGCAAGCGCCGGCGGCTGGTTCCCCGCTTCTATGACCGTTATCTCAACATACTCCGAATCCGATAACGCTCCATCCGTAGCTATAAACAGAACGGTATCGATTCCGGCTTGAGTATAATCGGGAATAAACGTTAACAATCCGGTTCCATTCAGAGAATCGACAAACGCGGCGTTAGCGGGAAGCTGTTCGGCTAAAAGCTGCGGTATGGTGCTATCCGGATCGGAGGCCGAAACTGATACATACAGAATCTCTCCCTCGGTAACCGACCGCGGCCCGATGGGATCGAGAGTGGGCGGGAATCCGAAATCTATTACCGTGATCTCTACCCACAAAGAATCGTATAACTCTCCATCAAAAGCCCGGAATAAAACATTATAAACACCCGCCTGCGTGAAATCGGGATCGAAGGCAAACAATCCGCTGCCGTCCCCGTAATCGATAAATGTCGAATTTGGCGGTCGATTAAATGACTGCAGCGCGGGGATGATGCCTTCGGGATCGCTCGCGGAGACCGTGAATTCCAGGTGTTGACCTTCGATCACCGACTGCGGTCCGATAAAATCGATTTCCGGCGGCTGGTTCCCCATTTCATATACCGTAATGGTTACCAGATCGGAATCGGCCAGCACACCATCGGAGGCAATAAATATTATAACATGAACGCCGCTCTGGGTATAATCGGGAGAGAACGTGAACAGGCCTCGTCCGTTGAGACTATCAATAAAGGACGCATTGGGCGGCATATCCTCCGCGCTCAAAACCGGAATCGTCGAATCAGGATCGGTGGCGGACACCCCGAAGCTGATTGTTTGACCCTCAAACATGGAACGGTTGCTGATGGGATCAAGAGCCGGCGCCCTGGGAGTATCATTAACGGTTATATCGACAATCTCGGTGTCGGCAAGTGCTCCATCGGAGGCTATGAAGATAACCGTGTACAATCCTTCATCAAAGTATCCCGGATAATACGAGAAATCTCCCGTGCCGTCGCCGTTATCAAGTAAACTCGCCCCGGCAGGCAGGTTCAATGCCGAGAGAGCAGGAATGGTACTATCGGGGTCGCTGGAGGTTATGGTCAATATCAGCGAATTTCCCTCATCTACCGTTTGAGAACCTATGGAATCGAGCACGGGATACTGGTTCCCCGCTTCGGTAATCGTTATCTGAACGTATTCGGAATCGGATAATAATCCATCGGTTGCGATAAACAAAACCGTGTCTATACCGGATTGTGTGTAATCGGGCATAAACGTAAATAGACCATGCCCATTAAGCGAATCCTCGAAAGCGGCGTTCGGGGGCAGGGTTCCGGTCAAGAGCTGGGGTACGGAGCTGTCCGGATCGACCGCGGATACAACTACAGGCAGTGTTTCACCTTCACCGACGGTTTGAGGACCTATGGCGGATAGTATCGGAGCCTGGTTGCCAACCTCTACTACTATTATATCGACATATCCCGTATCCGAAAGCAAACCGTCCGAGGCGACAAAGCCTACGTTATATGAACCCGATTGCGTGAAGTCGGGATAGAACCTGAACAGCCCGACACCGTTTAAGCTATCCTCAAACGAAGAATTAACCGGGCCGTTAAAATATGATAACGCCGGGGTCGTGCCGTCAATATCGGTGGCGCTGACGGTGAACAGGAGCGAACCGCCCTCGGTTACTCCCTGCGATCCTACAACAGTTATGACAGGTGGAGCATTAATATCAGCCACGATTAAATCCACCAGCTGGGAATCGGCAAGACTGCCGTCGGAGGCGATAAACCGGACCGGATATGTCCCGGCCTGAGTATAATCCGGTGTAAACACCAAGCCCCCGGCTCCATTCGACGAATCGACAAACAAAGCGTTAGTAGGCAGATTATCGGCAGCGATAGCGGGGATATTGCCGTCGGGATCGGTGGCGGTTACCCTTAAATATAATGCATCGTTTTCATTAACATTCTGCGGCGAGATGATCGGATTGAGAACAGGGGCGAGATTTACGTCGGTTACATTTATATTGACATACTGCGAATCGGCCAGATCGCCATCCGACGCCATAAATAATATCGGATAAAGCCCGGCCTGTGTGAAATCGGGAAGAAATCTGAAGTCACCGGTACCGTCGCCGTTATCTATAAAGGTAGCGTTCGCCGGTAAACCTTCCGCTGTCAATGAGGGAACGGTCAAATCAGGATCGCTGGCCGTGGTTGTAAACAGCAGTGAATCACCCTCAGGTACAGATTGGGGCGTGACGATGGAATTAAGTACCGGCGCGCGGTTGATCTCGGTTACCGTGATATCGACATATTGCGAATCAGCAAGATCGCCGTCTGACGCTATAAACAACACCTGGTAATCATCGGCCTGCGTATAATCGGGATTAAAGGTGAACAAGCCCAGTCCATTTGATGAATCCACAAAGTTCGCATTCGGCGGAATATCAAGCGCTACCAGCGCCGGAATCGCACCGTCCGGATCCGACGCCGTTACGGTGAACTGCAATACCTCACCTTCAGCAACCGTTTGCGGCGTGACTATAGAATCAAGTACCGGCGGAAGATTGACGTTAGTCACCGTAATATCAACAAGCTGCGTGTCGGCAAGAGTATTCGATTGCGCGATAAATCTTACCTGATGCAATCCCGCCTGCGTATAATCTGGATCGAAGGTTAGACCCCCGACTCCGCCGGTAGAATCCGCAAAAGCCATGTTGGCGGAGGTGAACTCCGAGGTCAGAGTGATTGTATCACCATCGGGATCGTAGGCGGTTACCCGCAGATCGAGATGATCGCCCTCGGCAACGCTCTGAGGAGATATTGACGCCAGCTCAGGAGGCAAATCGATATTGGCTACCGTAATATCGACCAACTGGGTATCCGCCAGCGCGTTGGATTGCGCCATGAAACGAACCGGATGAACGCCCGCCTGTGTATAATCCGGATCAAAGGTCAAGCCTCC
>CP070742.1:2428009-2431552 GCA_020348065.1 Candidatus Zixiibacteriota bacterium | reverse complement strand
TGCTCAACCACGCTCCATACACTCCAAGGCATATATTCCCTCCATAATCCATTTCATGAAGTTCCATATATGCCAAAATACTGTTACCCATGTCCCGGAACACCTGTTTCCTATGTCACGGTACAAACAAGGCCACCTGACCGCACGAGAAAATCCTGATAATTCTTACGGGGCGCTCTTCTGCTGTTTTTCCCGTTTATCTTTTTGCTTTTGCTGCTGCTTGCTTTTCTTCTGTTTCTGAGCCTTGGCCTTATCCTTTTTTCCGCCTTTATCTCCCATTATGTGACTCCTTTCCGTTTGCCAATTAGAGTTTTGCCACCGGCGGCGCGGCCGGACCGCCTATGCCGTGATTGCCTGTCTCATTTCACCGAAGCCCAACGAAATATCGCGCGGCAGTTATTTATATCAACATGGCATGCCTGACTATCAATGTCAACGAAATTAAGAGATTGCGGCCAGAAGAGAACTAAGTTGATAGCCGCGGCTTTCCAGCTGCGGAACGCGACTCTGGAAAGAGCCGCCTATTATTGAGCTTGGGAATCGCGTGTCACCACGCCGATGGCGTGGTTGTGACCGCGGCCAAGCCAAACTTGCGGTCATAATAAATTATGACACGCAAGGCAAAAAAGGGAGGTCGTGGTTGGTGTACCTCCCGGTGCGCCAACGCATTGTTGGCAGACGAGGACGTCTGACAAGCACGGGAGATCAGCCACAGGCGGCTATCGCCCGGTGACCGGATATAGGTATTGAAAAATCGTTAATTGCAGGGGCCGTGTGTTCGGCCCCTATTTTATTTCAGAAGAATCGTTTTCCTGGTTTTCGTAAAATCGCCCGCTTCTATTCGATAAAAGTATACTCCAGACGAATAATCTGATGCATCCCAGACAATCTGATACTGTCCCGCCTGCTTCTCCTCATTTACGAGCGTTTCAATACATCGGCCTAATAGATCATAAATATTCACTCTAACCTGACCTGATTTAGGTAAGTCATATTCAATAGTTGTGGAGTAGTTAAATGGATTAGGATAATTAGTTGCGATAATATGCTTCATTGATATAACTTCCTCACTATTTTGCAATATAGTTGTTTCAAATTCTTCGAGATACATCAAATAAACGTCTGCAAAACCGCCGCCGAATGAAAATGTATATCCAGCTATCATATATGAATTATCGGAGACTGGAATTATTGATTGGCCCCTTTCATTACTTGTGCCACCGTAATACCTTGTGCAAATTTCATTTCCGTATTGATCGGTGCGTATAAGAAAAACATCTTCTCCACCGTTACCAAACGACTTTGTAAGTCCTGAAATAAGATAACCTCCATCAGCAGTTTCAAGAATAGTATATCCCTCGTCATCCAATGAACCCCCAAAAGTTTTTGTCCAGAGGGTATCACCGTCTACATCGGTTTTTATTAAATATACATCTCTATAACCCGCACCGAAAGAATCAGTCCATCCTACTATTGCAAATCCACCCTCCGAAGTCTCTATGGCCGAATATCCCCAGTCACTGGAATTACCACCATAAGTCTTAGCCCACAATGAGTCACCGTTTTGGTCTGTTTTTATAAGATAAACGTCAAATCCCCCTGTACCAGCCCCCTGACGGCCTGCAATAATTAAGCTCCCATCTGAGCATTGTCTAACGGAATATCCAAAATTATACCCCGGAGCAATAAAAGAATTCGTCCAAATAATATTTCCCATTAAATCAATGCAAACTAAATAGATATTGAAACCAGGATTGCCTTGGGTTTCATTATTGCCAACTATTACAAATCTATCAGGCCCTATTTTTTCTATGTAATATGCTTGTTCCCAATAATTGGCTACACCAATGCTCATTAGCCATAATGAATCGCCATTAGAATCTGTTCTCATTACTCGCATATCATAGCCTTCAGAAGAAAAGCGATATCCAGCACAAATATAGCCATTGTCTTCAGTCTGAACGACAGATTCTATTCTATCATGCTGTGAATCACCATATACTCTTGACCACATAGTATCACAATTACTATTAAGTTTCAGCAAATAGATGTCTTCCCAACTGCCACCTTCTGAAAAATATCCGGCAATTATAAATCCATTATCATTCGTTTCTTTAATGCATCGACCTTGCTCATAATGGTAACCCCCATAAGTCCTTGTCCAAATAGTATCTGGATATTGGGCAAATACCGAAAAACTTATAAATAAAACTAAAATTACAGAAAAAAACGTAAAGCGAATTGTCATGGCCCTTCCTTAATTGAAAATTATTAATTTTTCAAAAAATGTCAATATTTTTCCCTGCATTAATATACCTTAAGAGCAAATATGTTCGATTGGATTATATTGCACTATCGCCAGAACAATTTCATATACTCAAATTCCAATTGGCTATCCCCTATGATGGAGCTCGCGACATCGTGAGGGCACGGGAGCGTTATGATAGTTACACTTCATCCTGATGCATAAATTTCCCCCCTCACTTCCCGATACAAAACCGGCCAAATATATCGTTCAATATATCTTCTGACGTGGTTTCACCTGTCAGGTCGCCGAGGTGGTCCAGGGTCTCGCGGATAAAGAGGGCGTAGACCTCCGCGGGCTGGCCGGCACGGATCTCCTCCAATGCGCGGGAAAGCGATTCGCAGGCGGAGCTCATGGCCTCGTACTGCCGCTGGGTGGAGAGCACCGCCATATCGAGGCTGAAATCGTCGAAATGGAACGTGCCCGCCATGCTCTTCTTGAGCTCGTCCAGCCCGGTGCCGTACAGGGCGGAGATCCTCAATACCTGCAGATTATGGAAATACCGTTCGAGCTCGACCCGCTCCACCAGGTCGATCTTGTTGGCCAGCGCTATAATATGCTCGTTGTTGATCGCTTCGAATATCGCCTTATCTTCATCGGTGTAGCCCTCGGCGGCGTCGATCATGAAAAGCACCAGATCGGCGTTCTCGATCTCCTGCCTGGTCCTGTCCTGGCCGATCCGCTCCACCATATCTACGCTTTTGCGCAGACCGGCGGTGTCGGTCAAAAGTACCGGGAAACCGTCGATCTCGATCCATTCGGTCAGGGTATCCCTGGTTGTGCCGGGGATCTCGGTTACTATGGCGCGCTGCCGTTTCAAAAGGGCGTTCAACAGCGAGGATTTGCCGACGTTGGCCCGCCCCACGATGGCAACCCGGTAACCCTCGCGCAGGCCCCGCCCGAAGTTGTAGCTCTTAAGGATCTCATCGGAGGCGGCAAGCTGTTTTTCCAGTGTGGATTTTACCTGGTCGATGGGGATTTTATCGATCTCCTCGTCGGAGAAATCGATCTCGGCCTCGATGAGGGTCAGAAGCTCGCGGATCTTGGTTTTTATAGCATCAATCTCATTGAACAGCTCACCTTTCAGGTTCCTGGCGGCGGCTTTGAGCGCCAGCTCCGATTTAGCCTCGATAGCGGCGGCCACCGCCTCCGCTTGAGATAGCGAGATCCGTCCGTTTAGAAACGCGCGCCTGGTGAACTCGCCCGGCTCGGCCATGCGTGCGCCGCTTTTGATTAGA
>CP070742.1:2424885-2427909 GCA_020348065.1 Candidatus Zixiibacteriota bacterium | reverse complement strand
CAAATTTTAAACACTAATCTATCGAAGTATACAAATGTCCTCGTTAAACTTTTCTTGATAGACAGGTTCGACGAATCTAAATTTAAAAAACCGGCCGAATGCAATTACATCTATCGCTATCACGAACTTACGGATATCGGAAAGGAGTTGATCGCCCCTCTTCCTCTTAAATACCGGGAATAAAGACGTTTCAACGACTAAAGCTTATTGCGGTTTAGTTGAAAATCAAAAAGATTTCATTTCTCCCTTGAAGTTTTTTAATGAAAATTAATAAATATAAGTAACAAAAGTAATGTTTAAAAGACTCAGAAAAAAAGATCCAAAATTCGAAGAAATCGACCGTTTCGGCATCGTTAGAATACAAAGCGGTTGGCTGGTCAGGCTCGGCACCCACATGGGAACGCCTCGTTTTAGAAGATATATAGGCGATTCCAAGCACGGCGGCAATCGAGTTAAAGCGTTTCTCGAAGCGGTCGAATTGGTCAAAGAAAACAGGGATAAATATAAACGGATCATGTTTCCTAAAACCAACGCCGTTAAAGGACTCACGTTTACCAAGCAATTCAATAATTTAAATAGGTACAGCAGGGAAGATCCATCTAAAAGGACGTTTTATTTTACCTGGAAATACAATTATTTATCGAACGACGGAAGGGCAGCCAATAGAACGTTCACTTTTTGGACCAGCGGGTTGATCTTCGAGCGGTATTTGGAAGCTATTGGTTTTGCATTGTCCTTGGGAATTGATGTTGATTTGGATAAGATAGATGACTATTTCTTTCAATATATCGAACGATTACTAGGATGTGTTAATTCGTTCGACTTGGATAAATCGGATATAGGGGTTTTGTCTTCGGAAGAAGATAAGGCTATTTTGAAATATAAGTATTTAAGGAGGATAAGTTAAATGACGAACGAATTGAAAGAATATGAGAATCTTAAGCATTTCAAAACGATTAAGGAAGTCTTTTCCGGGCTTATCGATTCGCTTGAAGACGATTATTGGGCTTTCGACGAAGAAGAAAGAGAAGAAATATTAATTATGTATTTCTTGCTTTTCGGCAAAGAAATGAACGACGGATTCGAAAAGGGAATCAAAAACGGTTATTCCATAGAACGGCAATTGGAAAAATCGAAAAAATTTTTCGGTGAATTGATTTCTAAAGCGGAAAAGTTAAAAAATTCTTTCGATAAATTGATTTCTAAAAAGATCTAAGATCCTTAGCGGAACTGGATCAGTATATCTTTGAGTTAAAAATGAACGATCTAAAATACGAAAAAGAAATAAAGGAAATCCTATCCCTTATGTACGATTCAAAAACCTTCCGGGACAACCTGGAAAGAAAAAACGCCGATATCTTTATCTTTGATGGTTTCGATAAGGAGGAAATAGTCGACATTCTTTTCGAGATCCACGGGCGGAATATGAACAGATCGATGGAAATTCAACTCGAAAAAGGATACTCCGTAGAACGCCAGGTAGAAAAAACTAAAAACGCTATTAGAAAACTCGATTCCACGAAAAAAGGGCTAGAGAAAAAATTGAAAGCGTTTTTGTCTTCGTGAACCGTTAAAGAGGTTATTATGAACGATATTTACAAGCAAATAGTAATAGAAAATTTTGGCGGGTCGATGCTTTGCCCAAGTTGTCTGCAACTGTTTTCCGTCGATAAATTGAAAGAATACGACAATCTTTCGGGAGACTTATTTTATCTCTGCCCAAACAAAAAGTGCGGCAATAAGCAATTGTTTATTGTCGACGATTTGATGATAGAAACGATAATTCTTTTGAATCGAAAGAATTATCGGACGGTGGGATGTTGTTCCGGGCATATAACGGATCTTGAAAGTAGCGGGATTTATATCGAATTCGATAAAGAGATAAAAGATATAATTGTAGACTTAGTTCCTCCAAATTCTTCCGGATTACGTAGGGAAGATGATATTGCGACATTTGTATATTATTTAGATTCCGATATTGTAACGTGCAAAACGAGTCCGCTCGAAAAGATGAAATATTTGTATGAAGGGAACCGAGCTTTTTACGAGTGGGCGGAACAATTGAATCCGCTGAATTTCGAATACGCTTCCGACAGCTAAAAACTAGTATGAATCCCCGTTCTATTCGCTACGCTGGTTTTCGGCGATAGCCAGAGGCATTCCGTCGCTTTTTTGGCTTTATCCGCTCTCGCTTGTCTTCGATGGCATTCCCAACCGGAATAAAGATCGAAATATAAATCCGACGGGTACCCGGATACGATTACGTATCCTTTGAGTTTACTTAAAGCTTCGGCTAGTTCGACGTGCTGTTCGTCGGTCATTTCGTGCTTATATCCCCGGTCCGACATCGACGTTGACCTGGTATCGTGGAGGTATGGCGGATCTACATAAAAAAGGGCTGTTTCGTGATCCCATGTTTTTAATATATCGATTGCGTCTTTCGAGTCGATATAACAGTTATTTAGCCGATGGGACCAGGCCGGAAGATGATCGGATATTTTATTCCATTCGTTTATTCCGTGGTACCCTTTACGTCTGATAGATCGCCTCCATCCTGTTATTTTGCCGCCGGTTACTCCCGTCGATCCAAAACCCTGGTGACTTAAAACTATCATCCGTCTCGCGTCTTCGATTGAATCTTCGGATTTTTCCCTGCAATCGTAATATTCAATAGCTGAATAGGGAGTGGCCACAAGTTTCTCTTCTAATATTTCGATCTTTTTGGGGTCTCTAAGTACTCTTAAAAGGTTGATAAGTCTGTCGTGCTTGTCGTTGACGACTTCTATATCCGATACAGGTTTTCTGAGCAGAACGCTTGCCGCGCCGCAGAATGGCTCGATATATCGTTCATGTTCCGGGAAAAATGAGTTGATCAAATTTGCTATTCTCCACTTTCCGCCGTGATAGCGCAAAATTGGCCGGCTTACGTTGTATATTCCAGTATCGTAACGTTTTTTGTTACGATAGGATTTTTGCTTGCAAGCATTGGAACAGTGTTGCTTCCTGCCTTTCTTTTCGAATTGT
>CP070742.1:2408476-2424785 GCA_020348065.1 Candidatus Zixiibacteriota bacterium | reverse complement strand
TCTTTTTCTTTTTTGTCAACCGCATTTAATATGCTCAGATATAATCATAATTTGTATCTACAATATTAAAATTCTTACCCCCCACTCACAACCCCCATATACGCCGGGATCGCATTCTTGTTGGTGCACCGGGAGGTACACCAACCACGAAATA
Organism: Candidatus Zixiibacteriota bacterium; assembly: GCA_020348065.1. Classification (GTDB taxonomy): domain Bacteria; phylum Zixibacteria; class MSB-5A5; order UBA10806; family UBA10806. Next base: position 2,424,631 of record CP070742.1, on the reverse strand, counting down.
GCTTAAGAGTAGGTCGGGTTTGATCTCTCCTCAAACCCGACGCCCTGGCCGTGTTGTGGTTAACACGTCGGGTTCCTCATTACATTCGGAACCCGACCTACTTATTTTCATATTCATGCCTCAGCATCGACATAACAATAAGCGAAAGGTACCTTTCCCCCTGCTTCAGGCTCTCACGATGCACCCCCTCGTCAACAAAACCCTCGGATTTATATAGTTGATACGCCCGCTGGTTATTCTCCAGCACCTCCAGCCACAGCCTGTGAAAACCGAGTTCCTCGAATACATACCTCTTTATGAATTGCACCGCCGCCCGGCCGTAACCGTTCCCCTTCTCATTGATGACAATCCTCTTGAATTCAATCCTTTTATCGGGATTCTCCAGGCCGATCAATATTATATATCCGACGATTCTGTCATCGTCCGACGCTTGTATCACAAAATGCCCGATATTCGTATCGCTTATCGCCTCCAGATGCTTCTCCCGCGGCCACTGCCGGATATAAGGCGTGTTGTCATCGGATCGCTCCATGGCGATAATCGTATCGAGGTCGGCTTCAGCCGTGGGGCGGATTGATATGGAATCAAATTTCATCTTTTTTCCCTACAATTAGTAATTGTAGGGGCGAGGTTACCTCGCCCCTACTGATTTTTATAACCTCAAGTCGTCTATTTCCGTAACCTTTATATAATCCCAATCGAAATCCTTTTCTATATTATAATAAAACATCATTCTTACATAGCTCATAGCCTTTTCTATGTTCATATCCCTACCGTAAAAAAGGAAGAATACTTCTTGATCAAAAAAGAAAATGTTCTCCGACGAAAATCCCTTATTTTCAAAATCTTGAAAATGATAAGCAATAGCAGTATCCCCGTAACTATAGAGTCCATAAAAGTAATTTTCATCCGAAGACATTTTTATTTCAGTCTTAGAAAATAAATTATCAAGGAGCTTATCCCAATAGTCTTCCTCATAGTTTTTAATACTACTTACTATTATAATACAACCTACGCTCTTCAGATAGATTGCGTTAATATTATCCGTGTTGTCAAAATAATCTATCCTCTCAATAACAACACCTTTGGGTATAAAAATATCATTTTCTGCAACAGACAACCACTTAGATTTATAGTAATCCGGAGAAATGCGGATGCTAATATTATGCCATTCTTCATTTAATACGGTTTGAAATATAATAAAAACAAATAGAAATAGACCAAATTTCCAAGAAGCAAATATTTTAAGAATTCTATTCATGATTGGCTTTACTTACATTAACGAATTCGGCGTTTCGGTCTTTAAAACAAATTCCTCCAATTATGGAAAGAAAATCCTCGATTTTATCATTAAAACTGATAAGTGAAATTTGAATACACTTATCCGGAATAATTGCCTTAAAAAAATAAGAATACTTATAATATTCATTATTAAACATAGGTTTCCTATAAATATAAACGTCAGCATCCCCATATTTGTATTGGCTGATAACACCATATGTAATAGGCTCAGGCGATGATTCTAATAATTCAAAATGTGCCTTTAAATAAAATCCTATATAATTATCTCGGCAATCCTGTAATGGACGATACGCAATAATTTCCATGTAAGAGCCGTCGATTTTTCGGGCACTATAAACCGGACCTCCAAAATTATTAATATTACTATTATGTAAAAAATATCCTTTTGGTAATTTTATTACCTCGTCATCTATAACAATTAATTTTTCATTTAGAATAGATTTAAGGAAATATGAAGGCAAAATATTAAAATAATTAAAAAAGATATGATCAACTAAATATAGATTCGAGACAATTAGAACTATGTTTAATAATACTAAAAGATATTTTAAGAATCTCATAACATAATTTAAAATGTGTTTCTAAATTCCAATTTGCTTCCCCCTACCCCCCGGCAACCACCCCCATATACGACGGAATAGCATTCTCGTATATATCGCGTAAGTCAGCAACCGGCAGATCGATCAGGTTGTTTATCTTCAGCAGTTTGCCGCCGGTATGGCCGATAAGTTTCACCGGTACTCCGAACCGGCCGTATATTTCCCAGACCTTCTCTTTATCATTCGGGTCGGCGGTGAATATCGCCCGCGACTGAGTCTCTCCGAATAGCAAGGCGTCCGGCCGAATATCGGATTCAATCGTTACATCAGCGCCGATGCCGTTTTTGAAGCAGCATTCCGCCAGCGCCACCGCCAGCCCGCCATCGGAAACGTCCTGCGCCGATATAACCACCCCGGCCTTTATCAGCTCCAGCATCATATTGATTGTATTCTTATGATGTTCCAGGTATACCTCCGGTATCCTGCCGGTTATCTTGCCGTGAACCGTCTTGAGATACTCGGTGCCGCCGATCTCGTCTTTGGTATCGCCGATTAAAAATATATCGTGCCCCTCGGCTTTGAAATCGATAGTGGTTATATGATCGGTATGCTCGATTATCCCCACCATTCCGATAACAGGAGTCGGATACACGGCCCTTTCGGGGTCCTCATTGTAGAAGCTGACATTACCCCCGGTGACCGGAGTGTCGAACGTTCTGCAGGCCTCCCCCATGCCCGCCACGCATTCGGTGAACTGGTAATATATCTCCGGGTCGTAGGGATTTCCGAAATTGAGGCAGTTGGTGATCGCCGCCGGTTTCGCCCCCGATACCGCCACGTTCATGGCCGCCTCCGCCACCGCGATCTTCGCCCCCATGCGGGGATCGAGATAACAATAACGTCCGTTGCAGTCGGTGGTCACCGCTATCGCCTTATCGGTCTTCCTGATCCTGATCACCCCCGCCGACGATCCCGGCCTCACCGCCGTGGAGGTCCTTACCGAGGTATCATACTGCTCATATACCCATCTCTTGGAGGCGATATTGGGAGAACTAAGCAGAGTCTTAAAAGCCTTGTTCCAATCGCCGGGACTAGGTACCGACATCAAGTTGAAATTCATATGCTCATCGATATAGTCCGGCTTTTTCGCCGGCCTTACGTAGACCGGCGCGCCGCCGCCCAGCACCAGAATATTGGCCGGAATCTCCGCCGCCTGGTCGCCGTTGTTGCGTACCACTAAATTACCGCCCGAAATCACCTCGCCGATCTCCTTGGCGTGTAACCCCCACTTTCTAAAAATCTCCTTTACCCTGGGAAGCTTATCCGGTTCGCATACCACCAGCATCCGCTCCTGCGATTCGGACAGCATGATTTCATACGGCGTCATCCCCTCTTCCCGTACCGGCACCTGATCGATATCGACCCTCATGCCCGATTTGCCTCGAGCGGACATCTCCGATGACGAGCAGGTTATCCCTGCCGCACCCATATCCTGAATACCGACTATAAGCTTCTCCCTTATTATCTCCAGCGTCGCCTCCAGAAGCAGCTTCTCCATGAAGGGATCGCCGATCTGCACCGACGGCCGTCTCGCCTCCGACTTCTCCGAAAGCTCCTCCGAGGCGAACGTCGCCCCGTGGATGCCGTCGCGCCCCGTGGACGCCCCGACCATCAACGCTATATTCCCTTCGCCCTTGCTTACGGCGGATACCAACTCGGAATGTTTGGCGATCCCCACCGCCATGGCGTTGACCAGCGGGTTGCCGGTATAAGCCTCCTCGAAATATATTTCTCCTCCTATATCAGGCACTCCAAAACAGTTGCCGTAATCGCCAATACCACGAATTACGCCATCAAAAAGGTAACGTACCCTCGGATTTTCCAGCGAACCGAAATGCAGCGAGTTCAATACCGCCACCGGCCGAGCCCCCATGGTGAAAATATCCCGCAAGATCCCGCCCACTCCCGTGGCCGCTCCCTGGTACGGCTCCACAGCCGAGGGATGATTGTGCGATTCTATCTTGAATACCACCGCCAGCCCGTCGCCGATATCGATCGCCCCGGCGTTTTCCTCGCCCGCCTTAGCAAGCAAAGCAGTGCCCTCTCGCGGCAAGGTCTTCAACTGCGCTATGGAGTTCTTATAGGAACAATGCTCCGACCACATCACCGAAAATATCCCCAACTCCGTGAATGTCGGGGTCCTGCCCAGAATATCCAGGATAGTCTGATATTCTTCCTCGCTTAAACCATGTTCTTTTACAAGCTTGAGATCGACCGTCGGCTCCATTGATTCTCCTATCTATCTCTAAAACTTATCCTCTATTTTAAAGTTTTCAACTGAAAACCTTTTTCGTCCAGAACGACATAACTATAATGCTCGATAAAATCGCCGCAGTTAATGTACAAACCGGGGCCGGCTTCCTCGATTTCAGGTATATGAACATGTCCCATAACCACGGCATCAAACCCATTCTCATTCTCCCGTTTCGCGAACTCGATATAATCGGTGGAATCTTTCATCTCGCGGGAGGATGTGTGACTTCTCGATACGTTCGATGTCGACATAGCCAGACGATAGGCTATATTTACGGGCAATTGCGAATAAAGCCAGATACAGAACCTGTTTCGGAATATACTCTTTATAAACCTGTATCCCCGGTCGTCCACCCTGATGCCGTCCCCATGAGTTATTAATATTTTTTTTCCGAAATGATCGGCCTCAAACCGATCCCCCGTTAGTTCCACGCCGATCTGTTTTGTCAGATAATCTTTCATCCAGAAATCATGGTTGCCCGGGATATAGTTAACCTTGATGCCGGAACTGGTGAGATTGTAAAGAGCAGAGAGGACCCTGAAATACCCCGCCGGAATGGTATATTTATATTCAAACCAGAAATCAAAAAGGTCTCCCACAATATACAGGAATTCGCCGTCTGATTTAACTATGTCAAAGAATCGTAAGAGCTTATATTCCCTGTCGGATCTCTCTTTTTCCAGGTTCAGATGGGCGTCTGATACAAAATATACCTTTTCTTTTGTTTTAACGTCTTGCTCCATGAAAACCATTATAATATAATCACAAAGGCGGGAGCAAAAAGAATTTCGACGCGTAATAATATTAAGCTTTCCGGCCCTTAAACTGAACCTGAATAGAAAGTGTCAAAAAGATGATGTGGAATAAAATAATATTCCACATTAAAAGCCTGAAATAGATAAGCGACTAAAAGGGAACAAATTATGGATAAATTCATAATTGACGGCGGGAGAAAACTTAATGGTTCGGTAAGAGTATCGGGCGCAAAAAACGCTGCCCTGCCGATTATCGTGGCCTCGCTTCTGGCTGAAAAAGGCAAAACGGTTCTATCCAACGTACCCAATCTTATGGATATCAGGACCATAAGCGGCGTCATCGAGGGCCTGGGAGCCAGGGTAAATTTCGACATTAATAGCGAACAGATGGAAATCGACGCAACATCCCTAAAAAAACACACCGCTCCCTATGAACTTGTGAGAAAGATGAGAGCCTCCTTTCTGGTAATGGGGCCTCTTCTTAGCAGGCTGGGCAGAGCCCGCGTCTCTCTCCCGGGCGGCTGCGTGCTGGGGCCTCGTCCCGTAGACCAGCATATACTGGGATTTCAAAAACTAGGCGCGCGAATTACCGAAAGCAAAGGCTATATAAGCGCCTCCGCCAAATTCCTCAAAGGAACCGCTATTTTCTTCGACAGACCCTCACATACCGGTACCGAAAACATAATGATGGCCGCCGTTCTCGCCCGAGGTAAAACCACCATAATAAACGCCGGATGCGATCCGGAAATTGTCGACCTGGCGGAATTCCTGAATAAAATGGGCGCGATAATTTCGGGCGCCGGTACCCCCCGAATTGAGGTAACCGGCGTGAAAAATCTTCGGGCCGCCGCCCATTCGGTAATCCCCGATAGGCTCGAGGCAGGCACATTTATGCTGGCGGTGGGCGCCTGTGGAGGGTCGGTCGAAATAAGCGGAATAATTCCGCAACATAACGAAATCCTGATCTCAAAAATGTCCGAATCCGGCGTTAAACTCAAAATCGCCAAAGATAAGATGACTGTTTCCCGCGACGGGCGCCCGAACGCCCTCAAAATCACCACTTACCCTTACCCGGGATTCCCGACCGACCTGCAGGCTGCCGCCATGGCCTACGCTACAATCTGCAAAGGCACATCACAAATCAGGGAGACGGTTTTCACGGAAAGATTCACGCATATTATGGAACTTATCCGTCTCGGAGCCGATATTAAGATTACAGGAGATGAAGCGATCGTTAGCGGAGTCGACGGATTGAAAGGAGCCTCGATTATGGCCTCCGATATCCGCGCCGGCGCGGGATTGGTCATAGCCGCTCTCGCTGCCGGAGGGCAATCGGAGATACTCAGGGTTTATCATATCGATCGGGGATATCAACGTATAGAAGAAAAATTGGCGCGAATCGGAGGGAATATTAAAAGGGTAGCGGTGTAATTAATAAGAGGGTGGAACTGAATATCCGATTGCGGTGTTTTAAATACCGGCAGAAAAATTAGTCAGGAGTAAGCCGATGAATTTCAGGAGATCATACCTAATCATTCTCATTTTTTTAATTGCTGAGATAGCGACGGCGCAAAATGTCTTTTTCGGCCAGAACAAGGTCCAGTATAGAGATTTCGACTGGTATTTCATTCAGACTGCCGATTTCGATATCTATTTCTACAAAAACGAGGATACTCTGGCTGTATTCGCGGCCAACGTACTTAACGACGCTTATAAAGAAATAAAAAATGAACTAAACTATATTTTATCCGATAGAGTGCCGGTGATAATTTACGCCTCACATAACGAATTTCAACAAACAAATGTCATAAGCGAACTTATTCCAGAGGGAGTGGGCGGATTCACGGAGGTTTTTAAAAACAGAATTGTCGTTCCTTTCACCGGTTCTTACGAAGATTTCAGGCATGTTTTGCATCATGAGCTTTCGCATGCCGTGGTATTCGATTTTCTATATGGAAACGCTCTAAAATCCATATTTTCGCGCGAGGCTTTGTTCCAGCCGCCCGACTGGTTCAGGGAGGGCTACGCCGAATACTCGTCCCGCCAGGGTTGGGATATTGAGGCGGACATGTATGTTCGAGACGCCATAATCGAGGGGTATATGCCCCCGTTGCAGTTTCTCAGCGGCTTTCTGGCCTACAAAAGCGGGCAATCAGCCTTGGTCTATATCACAGAAAAGTATGGCGAAGAAAAAATCTTTGAGATTCTAAGCAAGGGACGCTCCGTTATCACCATGGAAAAAGCGGTTAAGGCGACTCTCGGACTTTCACTTGAAGATTTATCTGAAGAATGGCAGAAAACGCTGAAAAAAACATACTGGCCTGAAATCGCCGATAGAGACGATCCCAATGAAATAGGAGAAATGCTTACCGATCATCGCAAGGACGGTTCAGTATACAACCAGCAGCCCGAATGGTCGCCTTCCGGCGATAGACTGGCGTTTTTCTCCGACAGGTCGAATCCTAAAAACGGCTACTCGGATAGATTCAACGAGATCTTCATAATTTCCACGATAGACGGTGAAATCATATCGCGCCTGGTTAAAGCGGAAAGATCGGGAGACATGGAATCTCTTCACTCCTACGTTTCCGGGCTGACATGGTCCCCTGACGGGAAGTTTATCGCCTTCATCGGCAAGAGCCACGGTAAAGACGCTCTGTTCATATATAATGCCTCCAGGGGAAAAAAGAAAAAGAAAATGGAGCTCGGTCTTTCGGGAATGAGAAATCCCGCCTGGTCCCCCGAGGGCAATCGAATCGCATTCGAGGGCTTCAAAAACGGCTTCACTGATCTTTATATTTATGACCTGGTAACAAAAGAAACGACGAGATTAATGTCGGATAAAGACGATGATAACAGCCCCTCCTGGTCGCCCGATGGGAAAAATCTGGCTTTCTCATCCGACAGACCCGTTGGCGATGATAAAACGGGCGAATTTAAATACGGCAACTACAATATTTTTGTCTACAACCTGGAAACCGACGAAATCAAACATGTAACCGACAATCCCTACAATAATACTCAGCCGGCTTGCTCTCCTGACGGCAAAAGAATCGCCTTTGTCTCAAATAGAAACGGAATAAATAATATCTATCTCCATGAAATCGAAACCGGCGTTACATTTCCCGTTTCGGACGTTGTTTCCGGCCTGTTTTCTCCCACCTGGTCCCCGTCGGGTGATAAGATTGCGGTCTCGGCCTTCAATAAATACGGTTACGATATATTGATACTAAAAGATTTGAAGAATATCGCCCCGGATGACGGGGAGCTTGCCCTTACGCCATACATGCGGAAACTGCGGAATAATGAAAAGAATATATTCGTACCGGAAATTCAATTAACAAGAGAACAGCTGGATAAAATCGCAATAGACTCCACCTCCGATTTAACCAGCGATTTCGATACCTACGTTTTCCGGGCCGGCGAAAACCTTATTAAAAAAGATCTGGCCGAACGGGATCCGGAGACCCCCGACGATGGAGCATCCGAAATAGCCAAAGTCATGGAACCCGACACCCTGGAATACCTCCTGCCCAGCGGGGAGTACAAACTCAATAAATATAAACTCAAATTCTCACCGGAACTGATTACCGGCGGTTTTTCCTATGATAATTTCTACGGTTTGCAGGGACAATCCTTCTTATCGATATCCGATATTTTTGGAAATCACCACTTCTATATCGTAACCGATCTCGTTAACACCATCGATCAGTCCAACGTGCTTCTAAGCTATGCTTATACCGAGAGAAGAATCGATTATGCCGCCGGAATTTTCCATTTTAAAGATACCTACTTCAATAATTACGAAAGATATTATTTTTCCGACCGGGTGTTCGGGACCCAGGGATACGCCAGTTATCCTTTTTCAAGGTTCTCCCGTTTCGATATCACCCTGACGCAGATGACGGTTTCCCGTGATAATTTCAGTCTAAAACCCGACCGAACTACGAATCTACTGTCGCTTTCTGGTGAGTTTGTAAATGACGCTGTTATCTGGGGTATTGTCGGACCCGTATCCGGTCAGAGGTATAAACTGGAATTCGAAAAGTCGATTAAGACCGTGAGCACCGGGCTTTCATACCTGTCCGCTCAAGGCGATTTCCGCAAATACTGGCATTTCTGGGACAGGTATAACCTGGCCCTGAGAATAGGCGGCGGAGGATCCTCGGGCAGGGACGCCAAATCGTTCTATCTGGGAGGTTCCTCCAACTGGATCGGACCGAAAAGGGAACAGGCCGATATCTACGGCATAGACGATATTTACATCAATGAATTGATCGTCCCGCTTAGGGGTTATAGCTATTTCGAGGAATCCGGCACCCATTACGGTATCGCCAACCTGGAATTCCGTTATCCCTTTATCGAATACTTCCAGCTCAGATTCCCTCTCCCCATCTCTCTTCAGCAGGTCTCCGGTGCCATTTTCTGGGATATGGGCGCCGCCTGGAACGATAGAAAAAAAGTCCGCTTCTTCGATAAGGATAAAGGCTTTCCGGTGCTCGGAAATGTAAATGCCGGTCTCGGAATCGGGGCTCGGGCAAATCTCGGAATTTTCGTCTTAAGAGTTGATCTCGCCTGGGCTACCGATCTGGACAGCATAGCCGACAAACCGGAAACCTACTTCTCTTTCGGAGCGGAATTTTAGTAATGCAACCGGGCTTTCCCAGCTAACTTCCATATTTATAACAGGTTAAATCATGCGTGTAGATTTGAATTGACAATCTTGCTGGAAAAACTAAATTGAGGCGAAAAATTAAGGAAAGATCGCGCCTTGTTGAAAAAAGACAACTTTGAACATCGCAATAAGACAAATCAGGATTTAATAAATCGTTTATATTTCATGAAACAAATAAACATTAAATGGCATAATGCTGTATCTAACGTAGGGAGAATCATGAATCCGAGACTTTTCATCATTGTTCTTTGTGTCCTTTTGTTGACATCTTTTGCCTACGGGCAGACAATTAAATCCAAAACCGCCCCGGAATTTTCCTTAAAGGACATTAACGGCAACAAAGTCACTTTAAAAGAAAATTACGGCGAAGGGCCGGTTTATATCTCCTTCTGGGCCACCTGGTGCAAACCCTGCCGCGAAGAATTGAAGATTATTCAGGAACTTTATAAAAAATACGAGGAGTGTGGATTTAAAGTCCTGGCAGTTAACACCGAAGGGCCCAAAGCCAGCGGAAAAATCAAAAGCTTCGTTAAATCAAACGGCTGGACCTTTAATATTCTTATCGACAATGACGGCGAGGTTTTCCGGCGCAAATACAAGGGTTTTGCCGTCCCCTATACGGTGATGACCGACCCCGAGGGCAATATCATTTTTTCCACCGTCGGTTTCAAACCCGGTGACGAAAAGCACGTTGAGGAATTAATACTCGATCATATTTCTCCGACCACGTGCGCTATTAACGAAACCGAGACGGAGGAATAATTGAAAAAATATATAGCCATTTTCACCGGGGGCCTGATATGCCTGCTGTTTGTCGCTGAATATTGTCCGGCCCAGGACGATTACTGGTCGGTATCCGCTGCCAACTGGATGCAGTACTGGTATTTCGAAGATTCAACTTCAAATCATGATGCCAGGGAAGATTCGCTCGATAACCGATTCATTGTAGATTTCAATCTCGGGGATTTCTATACCGGCATGTGGATGAGACTGCTTCAGCTTAACAGGCCCGATGAATCGTCCGAGAAAATCACCCAGCGATACTTCGGCTGGCGCCAGGATGGATTTAATATCCATGTCGGTAATTTCTACCAGGTTTTCGATAAAGGACTCACTCTGAATACGTTCCTGGATGACGCCGTTTATTACGATAACAATCTCGACGGGGTCAGAGCGTCCGGGCTATTCGATAAATACGAATTCGATGTTCTCTCGGCCCGCGGTATAGAAGCGACCAATGGTGAAAGAGACTACGTCTTCCGCGGAGCGCGTGGAGCGGTTCGACCTGTTGAACATACGGCTATAGGGGTTTCCTACGTTCGTTTCAAGAGAAATGATTTTATGAACTTCAACAGATCCTTAAATTCCAATATCACCGGAATCAATTCCCGGTTTATGATCGGACCTATAGATTTATACGGAGAATACGCCGTAAGAAGGGGCGCAAAACCGGATCCTTTCTCGGAAGGTAACGGTGACGGCACTTATCTTTCCGGCTCATTGGTCTTCGAAAAAATCAGCATATTCTCGGAATACAAAAACATAATAAACCTGGTTTATCCCAATCCCCAGAACCGGTTCAACGCCCCTCCTCCGGTCAGTCATAGCGGACGCTCCCTTACCGATCTCGCCGCGGTAAAAGGAGAAAGAGGGTATCAGGCGGGGGCTTTGCTCTCGCCGACCTACGACCTGAACTTCGATTTTTCATACTCCGAGGCTTTTTCCAGAAATGCCCCTGTCGATTACTACCTTGCTGAAAAATATGGCGGCGTACGATGGAGTATAACTTCAGATCTGGTGATTAATTACAACTGGGATAGAATCGATTACACAATTGAGGACGAAATCGAAAACTACTTCGACGTTTACTATTACTTGCGGTATGATTTAACATTATCTCTTGCCGCTTATACCCGCCGGTTTATTCCCGAAGGCGGTGAGGATTACCATGAAAATTACCTGACCCTGGGATTTGGACTGGCCAATAAGTTTCAGCTCAGCCTCGGCGGCTCGACCTCCAATCGGGATACCAATCCCCAACAAGATCCGAAAAAGCTCGCCTTCGCGGAACTTACCGTAAGATTCCCGAACCACGAGCTGGTCATATTCAATGGCGGCGAACGAGGCGGCTTGATCTGCTCTTCCGGTATCTGCCAGACGCGACCGACGTTCCAGGGAACGCGTATAGTTTTGTTCTCAAGATTCTAAATTATCTGATAAATATGGAACGAATAGAAAACATGGATTGTTGTAAAATATGGAAAACGCCTTGAACTTTAATTTAAAAGGAATCAACAGGTTAAAGAATGGACAACCGAAAATTATTGCTTTTTTCGATATATATATTATATTTGGGCGATGCAAAAAATTTATATTCTTAAGGAGGTTTAATGAAGATAGCTAAAGCGACATTGTTCTTGGCGGCGGGATTGTTGTGTATCTCTGGTTCCGCTCTGGCCGCTGACAGGGTCGTGATAGGTGAGATGTTCTCAAACACCTCGTGACCGTCCTGTCCTCCTGCTGATCAGGTCCTTGATCAGATGGCTGATAACATGGGAGAGGTGTTCACCGTTATCCGTTATCATGTCTGGTGGCCCGGTTCTGGTGACCCATTCTGGCTCTATAACCAACCCGAAGTGCAGACAAGAAACAGTTACTACGGCAACAATTATGCCCCTCACGGTTTCTTTGACGGGGCGATAGACGGCGAGTATTATTATAACGCCTGGGAGGGTATTGTCGACAACAGAAGTCTCGTGTTTTCCATCCTCCGGATGAATATTACCGGAAACTTCGATGAGGGTACCGGTACCGGGCAATTCACGGTATCCATATACGCCGAAGAAACTCCCGGTCTATCAAATCTGAGATTGAGAACGGCGCTCGTAGAATCAAATATTAGCTATGGGGGCAGAACCTGGAATCAGATCTTCCGGGATATGATCCCATCAACATATGGTGAATCCATAACTATATCTCAATCCGAAACGCTTGAATTTACCTATGATTTTACAGTGTCATACCCACTTGTGCCACGCAATTGCCAGTTGGTTGTTTTTGTGCAATCAGATCAGAATCGCGAAATCCTCCAGTCGACAAGAGAATGGGTGATTGAACTCCAGACTTCGGTTGATGAGGAAATCGCTACTCCGACGGAGTTCAATCTCAGCCAGAATTATCCCAATCCATTCAACGCCGCCACCAGGATAGATTTCCGTACCGAAGCTGACGAAGTTAGCCTGGCCGTATACGATGTCACCGGTTCTCTGGTTAAAACCCTGCTTGACGGCTCATTGGAAGCCGGCTCGCATTCCGTCGTCTGGGACGGCAAAGACAACAGCGGATCTGACGTCTCCTCGGGCATATATTTCTATCGCCTTAGCGATTCCAGCGGAAATAACGTCCGCAGAATGACTTTGTTGAAGTAATTGCTCTTTTATATTCAAAAACTTTCGGCCCTTTCATGAGGAGAGGGCCGTATTTTATTGCGTAAATTTAGCCAAAATTCGATATATTGATTTAAATAATAAATAATCCGGTCGATGTTTAAACGATAAAAGGAACTAAAACAAATATTGTTTTTTTCCATAACATGGTATATTCGGGCATATGATAAGATACAAAATGAGAAATTGGAAAAAACCGGTATTAATTTCAGCCCTTATAACCTCATGCCTTTCGCCATCTTCATATTCGGCCGAGAGGCTGGTGGTGGGCGAGCTGTTCACCAACTTTTCGTGAGGTGGCTGCTATAATGCTGGTCTGGTCATAGATCAACTTGGAGCCGAACTGGAGCAAGGATTTGTTCCCATAGCCTATCATACCTGTGTTTCCATTTCCCGATGATCCTTTCCATCTATATAATCCGAGCGAAATACGGGATCGAATCGGTTATTATGACATCCAGGGTGCTCCTCGCTTAATCGTCGATGGCACGATAGACTGCGGCAACGCTCCGGAACTCTGGCGACCCTACGTGGAAAACCGGATACCGAATCCGTCGTCCCTGGTAATGTCTTTCTCCGGATGTTATAATCCTGATTCCCTTTCCGGGGAGTTCACGATAACGGTTTACGCGGAGGGCGATCCGGGAGCTTCAAATCTTTGGCTCAGAATTGCGTTGACCGAATCGAGGATATACTACCAGGCTCCCAATGGCGCTAACCTCCATAACTATATTTTCCGCGATATGATCCCTTCAACCGAGGGGCTTGATATCAAGATAAAACAGGGCGAAACCAAACATTACATTCTTTAATATAACGTACCGCAACCGCTGGACGCCGGTAATTGTGCTTTGATCGCACTTGTTCAATCGGATCAAGGCAGGCAAATACTGCAGGGCGCAAGAATAAAGATCCCGGACCTGAATAATACTACGGATATTGAACAAATCACGGAACTCCCGTACAAATTCCGGCTGGAGCAAAATTATCCCAATCCATTTAACTCCAAAACCAATATCGAATTCACGGCGGAAACCGGCTATGTTGAAGCGGCGATCTTCGATATTACCGGTTCGCCCGTGAAAACTCTATTCGAAGGTAACTTAGATAGCGGTTCTCATAAATTAGAATGGGACGGCAAAGACAGCAATAATTCCGAAGTTTCATCCGGAATCTACTATTATCGTGTGAGAAACGGTGAAGAATTCCTGGTTAATAAAATGACCTTTCTGAAATAAAATATCAGGATTCTAATAAATTACTTATGAAGTTTTATATAAGCCTACGCGGGATCTCTATTTCAACAAGGTGATCTTTTCCGTATAGGTCTTATTGTTAATTACGATCTTCGAAAGATAGACTCCTGATGATTTCTCGGAGGCATTCCATATGAGTTGGTATCTGCCGGCGTTAAAAAATCCATTCACGATGGACTCTACCATCTGCCCGGCCATATTATAAACCGAGATCGATACATCGGCCGGTCTCTCGAGATTGTAGCGGATCGTCACCGATGAGTTGAAGGGATTGGGGTATATTGATTCCAGGTCAAAGTTATCCGGCGGCTCATTATCGCTGACTGGAGTTGTATTTGTGCAGTTTTCCCACCAGGAAAGCCTATCTCCGATACTAGCACTGCCTACAAGATCTATATCGCCGTCGCAATCAATATCGTAAGGAAGCACGGTAACCGCATAATAATAATTCGGTCTGACTTCATATCTATCATATGCTATATTATCATCGTTATCCCACCATACAATTTCATCAGAACATCTAATCGCACAAACAATATCTAAATCACCGTCCATATCGAAATCCGCTGCATTAACTGATTGAGGATAATCCACATAATTATCAACTATATGTCTTACGAAATTCATATAACCATCATTCTCCCACCAAGATATATCGTAATCCTCGGCCGCACATGCTAGGACATCAATATCTCCATCAAAATCGAAATCATTCGGTTCAATCCAAAAAGCATCATAATTGCCAATTATAGTCCGCTTTTGGAATGCTTGGTTTTCTATATTCTCATACCACGCTAATTGATCTATGAATTGAGCAGCTCCCAAGATATCTAGATCACCGTCTAAATCTAAGTCATATATACTTATCTGGCGACAACCAGTAAAATTATTGTCAACGTCTTGCCTTGAAAAATATGGGTACCCCTCGTTCTTCCACCATGTTACATTTCCTCCATCTTTGCTGCATGTTATTATGTCTTGATCTCCATCATTATCTATATCAATTGAACGGGCGAAATGAGCACCAATATAGCCCTGAGTTAAAATATATCGATTAAAATTCATCTCTCCATCATTTTCAAACCACGATATCTCGTTTAGATGATAAGCTACACCGATTACGTCAATATCACCATCAGAATCGATATCATTGGCATGAACTTCATGGACGCTATAATAGTTGAAAATGAGATGCTCAATGAATACTTGATTGCCATCATTTTCCCACCATGTTAATTCATGGCCTTCATGTGCCGCGCTTAAAATATCGATATCCTTATCACCATCCATGTCAATCGTATAAACTCCCCATGCACAATCATAAATAGTGTCGATTGGGTGCTCAATCCATTCAATCTCCTCCGCGTTTGCCGAAACCGAGGCAAACAATAAAACCAGAATTATAGTATATTTCAGCATTTTGGCCTCCCCGTATTAAGATTTACAGGTATAATCTATATTACAGCCCATATTATTGTCAAGGTAATTTTTAATCTTACCACGGATATAACAGAAGCGCATAATGAGAAGATATCATGTCGAGTTTTAATAATTAATTTTAAATATTTTCGGAAATTCGCCGCAGTCGTCAATGAAAATTTCCTGTCACTATATCTTATTTTACCTCATATACTTACGCGGGTCGGCTATGCTGCCCTTAAGAGCTGTCGCCGCAGCAGTGGCGGGCGATGCCATATAAATCCCGGAATCTACGGAGCCCGGTTTACCGTCATGCTCGCCGCAGGTTGTGGTCAGGATTTTTTCACCGGGAATAAAAGATCCTTGATATGAAGATGGACAGGAACCGCATCCGGGATTTACTATGACGCACCCTGATTCTACAAAGGTTCTTATAATTCCCTTATCTA
>CP070742.1:2373375-2408376 GCA_020348065.1 Candidatus Zixiibacteriota bacterium | reverse complement strand
TCCCCCAGGCTTCCACACACGAATCCGCCATTCGTAAGGCTTCCATTTCGAGCGGTAGAGAATACTCGTATAATCCGGTTCCTTCATAGTTTTTCAGATAAAGACTGTTGAGATAGAGAGGTTCTTTTAACGACGGATACAGCATCGCCCTGTGAAGCAATACCTTTGAAAACATGGGGACTTCCTCGCCGAAATTCAACTGTATCGGAACCTTTCTCGAAAATACCCAGAGGGGATAAGCGACGGATATGACGGGCGGGCCGATGGTACAGAAGGCGGTGCTCAATCGGGGATCCTCACCCGGCGCGACGCCGCGGATGACCATAACCGATCTGGTCTTGTCACGGTTAATCGTAATATCATAGCTCAGTATAAAACCCGGGGGACGACCGTTCTGCTGCCCGGTATAAGGCAGCGGATAGGGGTCGTCAAGATAGTTAAATAGATCGCGGGACATGGTCTGGAGCACGTACCCGGCATCCAGACGCTCCTCATTTTTTCTCTCGTGGGCGAGTTTGTATGCCCTTTTATATCTATTCATACTGGGACGATGACTCCCTCCCGAAAGGGCGAAGGTCGTCCTGATTATAATTCCGTCGGGGGCCTGCTCGGGATTATTGGCGTTATACCTGGTATGAGAAAAGTTCGAGCATTCGTAAAGAGCCGCCCCGCCAAAGGCGTCAATAACTCCGATATTCCAACAGTCTATTCGCCCTTTCGTCGCGGTATATTCCAGAAACTGCTCAAACTCTCCGATATTCCGGCATCGCTCCAGGGCCATCCGCAAAAGCTCGCCGTCGCTTATCCCCCGACCGAGAATATCGTTCAAATTGTAGCAGTTGGAGTTTATAATTCCGAATCCGACCTCGTTTATTCCCATAAATACCCGGCTGGTATCCGAGGAATAAACATTTCCTATATACGCGTAAAAAGTCGTATCCATATACGGCAGTCGCGGTTCGAAATAGCAGAATTTCTGAACATCGTCGGTAACGTCGCGGTTTTTCCATATTATGGGACGCCCGTCGACGGTAGCCGACCCGGAAAACACTCCGATGGTGCATTCTCCGTAATCGTCGGGGTGTAGAAAAGTATATCTGTCGGCAACGAAAACCAGGAAAAACAAAAGCGAATTTAGAATGATTCTGCTCATGGCACTCGCTATTAAAATACCAAAAATATCTCATAAATCAAGTCAAATGTTGAGTTTATAAGCATTCGACTCCACGATGTAAATTCCCTCTGTTTAATTTTTGGTCAAATCCGATTCGCGCTAAAAATGATCTTCGTCCAATGTAACAGTATAGTTATTACCGGGTTTTCTGTTGCAAAATTTAATGGCGAATTTTCGTTAAAATTCCAGAATAACTCCAAAATCTTAAAATCCTATTTGTCAATACCGATAATTTTAGAAAACGTATAAATTTAACGGAAGGATAGCCAGATGTTTTGTCATAAATGCGGAACGGAGATAATATCCAGCGAGGCCAGTTTTTGTGTAAACTGCCGGGAACCGCTTTTGATAATCCCATCCGATCCCGAAAAACAGCCACCGGCTTCGGAGCCCCGGGACGCGAATCAGGAATCCTGCCCCACCAGCGTAAATCTCGAATTCGGCGACGATGACGAGGCATTGAAGATGTCGGATCCCATCGATTTCCTGATGCAGGAAAGCGCCGAGGAACCATCGATCTCCGGAGATCCCCCGAACGCAAGTTCCACCGACAAGCTTGAAACCGGAAATGATGAGGATATGAATAGACTGATGGGCGGAGCAGGTTCCGGTTCTCCGCTGGAAATCAATTCTCCCCAAAAAGAGCTGCCCGGACCGGCGGTAGCCACAATAAAACAGCAATCCGAAGAGAACGAGTCTCCTCCCCTTTTGAATCTTCCCCGACAGACTGATTTCAACGAAGGCGAAAATATAGTCGCGACAACGAAAATTAAACTGGACGATACGAGTAAATTCGAAAATCAGGATCTAAATTCCAAATCCGGCACAACCAAACTCCGGGAATTAAAACCGCTCCCGGACCCTTCAGGTCTGGATCTGACGAAGATTAAACGCTCGAACAGGGTCGCTTATCTTTCGGGCAACAGCCTTACCCTATCCGGGGGGCCGAAAATATCGGCCGGCGATGAAATACTGGTAGGCGAAAATGCTTACGAGGTAAGATTGAAACCCAGAGATAAAAACAGTCTTTACGCTATAATCGGCTCATCCGTCCTGGCCATTTTCATAACCTTATACTTCCTCGGCGCGTTCAATTCCTCGCCATATGGCAACCTGGTCGGAATCGTGGTGGGTCCGGATGATCGTCCCCTGGCCGAACAGGAGGTAAGGATCAAGGAAGCGGGAGCGAAAATAAAAACAAACAACGCAGGTTTTTTTGTATTTAACAACTTGCCCGCGGGTATTTATACGGTGGAGTATCTCATCGATGAAGAGGTCGTGGGCGAAGAAAGAATAACGGTATTAGGCGATAAAACCAGCACTATCAGGGTATCGGAATCCGGGTTCGAACCGATAAGCAGCCTTGAGACCGCTCCCGCGTCCGACCGGAAATCTCCCGCGGCGGAAAAAAAAACGGAATCAAGCAACCTAACCTCCTCGCGTGGAAAGAATGAGCCGGGCGCGGTAAAACTCACCTTAAAGCCGGCGGGCGTCAGGGCATATCTCGACGGCAAACCGATGGGAGTCGGTTCGAACACTTACAGGGTCCGGCCGGGCAGATATCTACTGTCGGTTAAGAAGAGCGGTTACCGGCCTCAATCCAAAAATATCACCGTAAAATCGGGGAAAACGTTTTCTTATAGTTTCACATTGAAAAAAGATTCGAGCCTGGATAAAAAAACCGACAGCGAAATAGCTTATGAAAACGAGGTGGCCGGCAGATATAGCGAAGCGCAAAAATACTATGAAAGAATCCTTCAGAAAAATCCCAGCGATGTCTCGGCTCTTTTGGGGAAAGCCCGCTGCCTGAAAAACCGCAACATGCATGACAGCGCCTTATCCTGTTTTATGGAAGCGGGTAAAATCGCCTCGGACAGGGGCGATACCGAGACCCAATACGACGCCCTGACCGGGATTATCGGGATGAATCCGAATAATTTCACCGTCTATCTCAAAAGAGGAGATCTGCTCTATTCCAAAGGCGATTATTCCCGCGCCGCCGAGGATTATCAAAAAGTAATAACCCTGGATCGCCGCAATCTTAAGGCTTACTACAAGCTCGGAAACTCCTGCTACAGGGACGGCAGATACGGCGAAGCTCTGGAGGCCTTTAAGGGCGCGGAAGAACTGCATTTCGCCGATCCCAAAGCCCAGTACTATCTTGCCATAACCTACCACGCGCTGGAAGATCACAAGAATACCAAGAAATCTTATGAAAAATTCAAGGAACTGGCGAGCTATTCGACATCGATCGAATTCAAAAAAGACCCCGAATGGAAAAAAGTCCTCGAATACCTCGGCGTCGAAAACTGATCGACATATTCAAGATCTCATTCTAATTTCAAAACGAAAATAATTTTGTTTCAAATCTCCTCATTGACTTATATTTAAAGATCATGGAAAACGACAACGACATCATTAAGCCGGCCATTTCCGGACTGCCCGCCGCGCAGAAGGTCTTGCTGATTTTCCTGCTTCTCGGTTATCCGTTACTAAGCATCCTTTTCAACTTAATCGGCGCCGGTGAAACCGTCGAAATCGAATCGAGAATGAACCAGGTATATGTTCCCACTTTCGTTATCCACCTGATTATCCTGGTAGGTATCTGGATCGGGATGAAAAAAAGCGGGGGCGGTTTTGCTGAATTGGGGCTGGGGAAAAAAGATATTACGGCATCCAATTTACTGTCGGGTATTATATTTTTCATCGGCGCGTTCGCCCTGATGATAATAATCAAAAGCTCCATCGCCCGCTCGGGGTATCTCCCGGAAAAAGATTTCGCCTATGTTCTGCCGGTAACTTTCGACGAAAAATTATTCTGGGTAATGTTGTCTGTAAGCGCGGCGCTTTTTGAGGAGATCTGTTTCAGGGGCTTTATTATTTCCCGCCTGAAAATACTTTCGGGAAATTACCTGATCGGGGCGTTGGCGGGATCGCTGGCATTCTCGCTGGGTCATCTCTATCAGGGAATCGCCGGAGTTATTTTAACATTCATCTACGGCATGCTGTTCGCGGGTCTTTTTATCGCCCGGAAAAGCGTTTTCCCCTGCGTAGTGGCACATTTCCTGCAGGATATCATTATCCTTTTTGTCGTTTTCAACATATAAAATGAAAAACCGCGGCAAAAAATACCGCGGTTTATAACAGCCGGCAATAAATCCTATTTTACAGTTATGTAACCCGGTTTATAGGCACACTCTTTCTGTTCGGCGCTCGGCGTCCAGAAAAGGAAGCTGTAGTCTATTTTGTCATGAGGATAAATGGCGTTGGGACCGCTGTAAAGTTCTACTTTTCCGGATTTAACGTCCTTCGGCGCGGTAAACCATAACGTAGCCACCATTCCCTCGCCCGGAAAAAGCGGTGGATGTTCCTCGTTCGGGTCGGTCATGGAAATAAAGGCGAAAAACGCAGTTTTCCCTACCGGCTCTATCAGAGGAAGACTGAGGGCGAACTCCGAGCAGCGAGATTTCTCGAACGTTATGGAATCGCAGCTCAAATCGACATCCTCAGAACGGTAATAAATCGGAACTTGCATACCGGCAAGAGTGTCCACGTTATTCACAAACACTTTTACGGGAAATGAAGCGCCCTTTTCAACCTCCACGCTCTCGGCGTAACAGATATTTCCCTCGGGCTCGCTTTCCTTTTCCTGAGCGGATATTATCACCACAAGAAATAAAACAAAAACGCCAGCCAAAATTTTCTTCAATTTTCCTCCTTTTATTCGATAAACTCCCGTTAACAATCTCCTCTAATCGGGGGAGGTCCCACGCCCTTAAGATAATTCACCAGGTAAATAACATCCAGACCATTTACCAGGCAATCGCCGTTTACGTCACCCCTTAAAAGAGGATCGGGCGGCGAGCCGATTCCTTTAAGATAGTTTACCAAATAAATAACGTCAAGGCCGTTTACCTGCCCGTCTGCGTTCGCGTCTCCCGGAGAGAAATCCTGGAAATATAGCAGGAGCAACGCATAATAATCCGCCACATAAGTGTTTTCATCATATAAAAACACGCCTACCGCGACGCCGGGAGTATCATATGACGCGCTCCTGGAGGGATTGGCTTTGTCGATGACATTGATCACGGTATATCCTCCGTATTCATGAGCAACGTGTACGAAATTCGACGCGAAATAAAGGTCCGATATTTGATCGTCGAGGGCATAACTGGAGACAAACGTGGGATCGGCGGGATTGCTGATATTGATCAATACCAGATCAGCCGCAACATCCGCCAGATAAGCGTAATTTCCATCGACCACGACCCTGGTAACGTCTCCCGTGGACAGGTATGACCCTACAAGGGAGGGCAATGTGGGATCAAGCAGGTCGTAGATCTGGCATCCGCCGCTGCCTGAGGCTACATAAAGATATCCCCCTTCAATATAAACCCCTACGGGATTTCCCGTGGGCGCGAAACTCGTTATGAAAACAAGATTTGCGGGGTTGCCGATGTTGAATATCTGCACCGAATTATAATCGGCGAGATAACAGTATGTCCCGGAAACGGCCAGGGCTTTAGCAAAACCGGGAGTATCATAGCTGTCGACAATCTGAGGCGAAGCCGGTGTGGAAACGTCGACGGCGACTATCCCGTTCTGCCTGTCTGCGATAAAACAGTAATTTCCGACAACCGCGATATCCTCGGCGCGATCGGGCGTATCCACCGATCCCAGCCACTCCGGCGCCTCCGGGTCCTGAATATTGATGATCTGCAGACCGGTTTCCCATGTTGCCGCGTACGCGTAATTGCCGGAGGCCACACATTTTCTCACATATGAGGTCTGAAATTCTCCGGCCGGTATCGGCAGGGAGGGATCATTCACATTATAAATTTCCAATCCCGCCTGGCCGTCGGCTAAAAAAGCGTAATTCGGTGTAACCCATAGCGATCGCGCGATGCCGGGGGTGGAATAATTCCCCAGAAGAAACGGGCTCCCGGGATTGGTTATACTGACAATATCCAGACCGTTGGCAAAATCGGCTATATAGGCAAAATTGGAGGAAACCCGGATTCTATTGACATAGGGACCGGCGTATCGGCCGACGAAACTGGGATTGGTAGGATTATTTATATTTACTATTACCATTCCATTAAAGCTATCGGATATGTAAGCGTAATTGGCCTGAACCGTCACCGCTACCGCATAGCCGTCAGTGCCGTAAGCACCCACCCTGTAAGGATTGGACGGATCAAAGATATCCACCACCAGAAGACTATCTCCATCGGCTATATAGACATAGCTTCCGATGGCCTTTATGCCCCAGGCTTCACCGGGCGTATCGAATACTGTCACAATTGTTGGTAGCGGTCCAGAAATATCCACAACATGCATACCGGAATTCAGGGCGGCTATGAAAGCGTAGTTGCCGTAAATAGACACATCGACAGCGGTGGCGTTTAAGGGCCGTTGGGCGGCGACGACAGGAAGATAGGGGTTGGTTACGTCGACGATTTTCATTCCAGCCTCTTCGTTGGCGATATAGAGATAATTTCCGTCTATATCCATATTAAGCGAGTTAAACCGAAAGCCTATGGTCGATATTAGCTCAGGTTCCGAGAGGTTAGAAATATCAAAAATGCCTAATCCTGAGAAAAAAGTAACATACGCGTACTGCCCCGACACTTTAACGTCCTTGGCTTCGGTCCAGATAGTCGATGATAGAAAATCTACATTCTGAGCCAAAGAAACGGAAAAGATGCTAAAGAACGCTACTGCCATCATGATTCGTTTCATTATTCCAACCTCTTTTTTTGGTTTTACGCTTCAGGGATTAATAATTTTCTATTAAAAGGAAATCAATAATTTTCGTTTTCCCCTATACCCCTCGCTAAAACGGCAATTACAATCCTTATCCAAGATAATGTGATTTTTTTAAAAAACCAGCCAAACAACATTTACCATAATCCGGCATTTAGTAGATCACGAAAATCACTGCCGAATGAAGGATCCAAAACCGGCGGCGCCGATTTGTTGATCGCAAACCGCCGAATTCAAAATAGGAACTACACAGGCCCATTGCAAGACATTTTTTAATCGCAATCTCCGGCGAATGGTCCCGGACCTCCCTTGAAATAATTCACCAGATAAATGACGTCCAACCCGTTCACGTCGCAACTCCCGTTGGCATCCCCCTGAAATCTCGTGGCCGGAGGCGGTCCCGTACCTTTAAGATATGCCACCAGATAGGTTACATCAAGGCCGTTAAGACGACCCGAATCGTTGGCATCCCCCGGAATAAAAGGAATCGAGGCGTTATAAAATATATAAGTTTCGGTGTCCCAGTTCGTTACCGCCATATCCCTGGACAGCGAATAGCGATAAAAAACCTCAAAGGAGTCTGATACGGAGACACTTACGGATATCCAGCCGTCCCACAGGCTGTAGCAGTAATCCTCCAGACCGACCGCGATTCCATCGATTTTGACCGAATCGACTCCGGTCAGCTGTCTGCGAGACAGGTAGAATAATCTTGATCGGGGCGAGGGATAAACCGTCCTGTAACATCTCTCGCCGCCTCGGTTGAAATCCCCGAAAACGATATTTTCTATAACGCTCGTATACGAGTCCGAACTGCTCCAATCGGGATAGGCCGGGAACGTTCCCTGGTCGTTCAAATAGATAAAAACCGGCCCCGACCATCTTCCGCATACCAGGTCGAAATCGCCGTCCTCATCAACATCGGAGAAGGCCGCCTCGGAACCGAAACCGGAGTCGGCGGAGGTCCAGAACGGCAATGAGTCCAATATGCCGTTATCGTTGGCGAACAGCTTGAAAAGGCCGGTTCCATTGAACTGGGTATTGGCCGCGACCCCGAGTTCGGGAAAACCATCGCCGTTGACATCGGCGAAATCGAAGGAGTTGTAGTTGTCGCTTTCCGCTGTCTGAATCCCCGCAAACGTAGCTATCGAATCCACATAATTAAGATATATTTTAACCGGCCCGCCCGATTCGCAGAACGCCAGGTCGAGATCGCCGTCGAGGTCGATATCGACCCATTTGACATCATAGCTCGCGTCGGAATCGGCGGAAACCCACCCCGGCGAGGATTGCATAATACCGTCGATATTAAAATAGACCAGATTCGGCTTTCGTTGAGCATGATAAGCCTCGCCGGTGGCGACGGCCAGATCGAGGTCGCCGTCGTTATCGGCATCGCCCCAGGCCAGCCGGAACGAATAGAGAGAATCGTCTGATCTCCACGAGGGGAACGTCTCCAATGCGCCCTGGGTATTGTCATATATATCCAAAAGCTCCGGTTCCCAGCCGGGCGAGATGTAGTTGGATACCGCCAGCTCCGGGTAACCGTCGGAATCGTAATCGCCGAGATCGCAGTGTCCGGAGTAAAGAGAGTTGGCGGATATCCACAGGGCAGAATCGGACATGAATCCGTCAGGAGTAAAATAAATCAGGTTCGGCGCCTGTACCATATCATTGCCGTTGGAGACCGCCAGGTCGGGAAAACCATCACCGTTGACATCATCGATTGCGCAACCGGTGCCGTAGTAGCTGTCGTATTCCGACAGCCATCCCGGTTCGGTGTTGTATGGAACCTGCGAGAAGGCTGAAACATAGAAAAGGGAAATCAAGAGGCAGGATTTAATCAAGATTCTTCGCATATATTACCCATTATGTAAATATAAGCAAAATGGGGGAATTGGCAATGGCAAAGGGGGAAGTGCTTGAGGTGAAAAGGGTTGGGGATTGTGGCCTGCGTGTCACAAGTTACTGCGACCGCGGTAGGGATGGGTTTGCGATCATAATGAATTATAACATGCTACTATAAGACATATTCAATGTAGGCGGGGAGCTTGTCTCCCCGCAACAAAGCGTCGGCAGACCCCGCGTATCGCGGGGCCGACCTACAGAATACGGAAATCCGCCGACAACATGCCAAATATTCCCCACAAAAAAGCCCCCGGAAATCCGTTTCCAGAGGCCTTTAATACAGGATAGGAATACAGTATTTATTCACCGTGGTGTCGGGTCACCCGACCCGACACCTTTACTTTTAAAAAAGTAGCGTCAGGTGAGGTCACCTGACGCCACGGTTAAAATCATTTTATTGCCGGTTCTTGGGCGGCATGACCTGGTTTGCGCCGGGCGGGATCGAATAATATCCCCATCCCGGCGTCGCCGAGGCAATGGTATCCACAACGGCTATCACGCCGGTGGTTCCGTCAATGTTGCACACGTGCCACCAGTAATTATCGCCGGCCGTGATATCGTCCGGCACCGAGAACAGTTCTACGGTTCCATCAGGCTTTAATACGCCGACATCGGCTTCAGACGTGGTGATCGTCCCTGATCCTGAATAATGGTAAACGGCATAAATATAGGTTCCCGGGAATTCGTCCCAGATGGTAATATGCTCCGGCCCGTAACTGGTAACGTCGTCAACGTCGAGATCGGCGTAGGGAGGTTCGCTGGCATTGCCCGGCGAGCCGTAGTAAACATGATATGCCAGGGTATCGGAGTCTCCGGGGATTTCGGGAGTGAACAGGTGCGAATCGAGATCCCAGGGATTCTCTCCCCAGGTCAATGTAAACTGCATCCAGAAATCCCTGTACATAGACAGACCGCTGATATTCATGAGCGGCAGTTTACCCTCCATGTAGGTCATGGTGGTCACCGTAACGGTATCGCCGCTGAAAAGCCTGAGTTCCCAGCTCATGAGGCTGGCAAAAGCCTCGAAGGAGTTGATATGACCGAGCAGGAATGAGGCCAGTTGACGGCCCGCGCCCGCGGCTAAGGAAATATCCGAATTCAGATGGACAAATACGGAGCCCTGGAAATCGACGGTATCCATAAACTGGTAGAACGATTCCATGTCCAGAGTCTGGGTGTTTTCGATCGTCCAGGAATCGGACTGAATAAGGCTGTAATTTTGCGGTTCGCTGTCATAACCATGGGAGGCGATACTGGCGTTATGGACGATTATCTCCACTGATATCTCGGTTTCCCTGGCCGCCTTCGCCGCACCGACTATTTCCGGGCCGGCGCCTCCGCCGACGCTACGTCTGCTCTGGGCATCCTCGAGTGATGTCATAACCAGTCCCGGGTAGTAGGAACCGTTGGGCAGACTCGCTATTGTCAAAAGATGTTCATGCATCAGGTAGCAGGCGACGGACGCTCCCGAAACGGGCGAAAGTGAAGTGTTTACAACCGAAACCTCGATAGAATAAGGCCCGGCCGAAACAGTCGAAATACCGGTGCCGTCCGTGGTGCCCGTGGCGGTGTCCGGTTCCTCGGGCATCACCGGATCGCTGCTGCACCCGGTCAACACGCCCAGCATTGCGAAAAGAGAAAATACGAGCGCCAATTTGAATTTCATAATAATCCCCCTCTTGAGATTTATTTATGATTTTAGCTATTTGCTTTTCTTACATAGATTTTCGGAAAAAAAGAGGGTTGCTTTAGGATATCTGTTATCCCGATAATTCTATAAAAATATATAAAGGCCGGATGCCCGGCCTTGAAATTTAAAAAAC
Organism: Candidatus Zixiibacteriota bacterium; assembly: GCA_020348065.1. Lineage (GTDB taxonomy): Bacteria > Zixibacteria > MSB-5A5 > UBA10806 > UBA10806. The sequence goes on along the minus strand of CP070742.1, from coordinate 2,397,705 downwards.
TCTAAGTTTCAGTTCAATAAGCGGTTATTGTCCGATTTCAAAGCGGCGTCAGGTGAGGCCACCTGACCCGACACCTTCAAGTATTTGCTGAGCAAGCGGTTACTTCTCTATTTTCGGAACATCCTTTCGGGCCACCGAGGCTCTCGCCGCTCTCCCGGCGACGTCCCGGCCGACGCCGGTTATATCGATAATCCTGTCGACCGCTTTATCCAGCCAGACCGACCAGTGGGCATTGGGGAATTTCAAACGGAAATAATCGGTAACGTCATCGGCAATAACCAGAATATGCGCGGCCATTTCGCGGTTACGCTTTATTTTCAAAATCGGAAGGATTTCCTTTTTGATGATGTATCCCAGGTAAAACATCAACACCGCGCCGATTGCGGCCAGCGATTTTTCAGACAGCATATCCCCGATCCATGAAAAAATCGACGCTTCGGTATAAATCCCAACCATTTGCGATATCATAATATCCCCTTTCTATTCCAGTTGCCAGGATGACGAATCCGGCACCGCGGTTTCGGTTTTAAATATCACTCCCGACGGATACTCGATGGTGAACAAGTACTCGGATTCGGTTTTAGACAAAAGCTGATTCGGAAACAGGTCGATATACCAGTATCCCGTGGAGTCGGATTCCGCGGTTTTTCTAAAGGGCGTGATAATCACGCTGTTATATTTAACCGGATGAAACTCCGAGGGAATCTCCGCCGTGACGCTGGTTCGCTCGACAGCGTTGCCTGTTATATCATATATCCATCCATAAACCCGACACAAATCGGGCGACGACGGTTGGCCGGGATCGAATGCTGTCATCCAGAGAGTGTCCGTTCCCCCGCCGGATTCTACTACGATCGTATCAAGAGTCTGGGTGTAGTTATTATGCGTTAAGGCTGCAAAGAAGCTGTCGGCGTCCAGTTCGAGCAATCGGCGGCCGTTCTGATCCGTACAAAGACCGTCGACCTTTACGGTTGATTGATCGAGAGTCCGGACAATGACGGATACTCCTTCTATCAAAGTAGAATCCGGCGATGACATGACGATCAGGGTCTCCGGTTCCGACCCGCCGCCGGAAAGAGAAAGATTATCGATTTTATCGTGGGCGCTGGTGGACGCATCATAGCCGAGGCTGGCAAGTATCGAATCTATCCTGGCGGCCACGGAATCAGGAACAGAGGCCGATCCCCCGATATTGGAGTGGGCATTCCAGTAATCAACGGAGAATTTGGCGCTGTCGAAAGCGGCGTTCGCGATCTTAGATTCGGAAACGGCTCCGCTGTCGATTTTCGATTCTTTAAGGAAATAATCCTCGAAATCGACCGATTCCAGAGCGTTGCTGTCCGCGGAAGCTATATTTACATCGGGCGCCGCTGAGGAAAAAGATTCGAGATCTATTATCAGCGAATCGTTATCGGTAATCGGATTCCAGCCGTCGATGTTGGCGACCTCCGATTGTCTGGCGATCCAATTATCTTGATTTTCGACCGAATCCTTAATGGCGATAAGACATCCCGCCAGGTCTTTTGCTTCATCAGAGACTTTGGTGAATGAAAAATTGTTGTATGTGGGATATCCCTGGCTCCATAACGCCACGACGCCGGAATAAGGCCCGTTGCCTTCGGAAGCGTCAAGATTGTTCACGATATCTTTGAAGAAATAATATGACGTTCCCGCCATGTATACGCTGTCTATGTAGGATGTCGAGAGGGGGGACGTCGAGCCCACGGCATAGGTGCTGTCGTTGGCGCTTTCGCCATGATACCAGGTTATCACATGTACGGAATCCGGCGAGGCGTTTCGTCCCAGAGTATCCATACAGACCAGCGGGAAATTGACGGTATCATTAACCGATAGCAGGCCGAAATCGGTAGCGTACGAAATCGATGATACCAGGAATATCAAAAGGAATACTGAAACAGGTCTCATTTAATCCCCCAATAACATTTGCTGTTGATATATTCTACGGCGATAAACAGGCGCGGCGGGAACCGGAGTATAATAAGCGACGATATATATTCTGGTACATTGCGCTCTTTTTAAAGCGGGCACGGTAACGGTTTCCGCTTCCACCTTGAGATTATTAATACTTGGCAGACTCCAACCGCCACCGTCAGGATCGGTGGAGTAGGTGTCCGTATAGTTGGCCCATGAGCCTGTAAGCGTCCTACTGGTGCCGTTGGCGGTGGATGAAACGATGTGGTTTACCCTGGCGACAACTCCCGTGCCGCTGGGCGTTTTGAAACGGCTGTGAATAACAATCGAATCAATTATGTCAAGGGGGCCGATATCCCCGGCGTCTTCTACAGTGAATCTCTGCTTCTCGCCCTGGGTGATTTCGTCGATATAATTACCGTCAACATCATCGGACACAGATTCGACCTTGCTGGCGCCGCCGACATTGATCCATTGATCGGGCGATGAGACCGAATCGGCGTACAGGATCTCGGAATCGCCCTGCGCCGCAGAGTAAAAAATCAGAAGTGTCAAAAAAAGGTATCTCATAATCGGCTTATGCTTTTGACGGAGAATTCAGGTTGTCGCCGGGGGCGGCGTATTTCGAAAGAATGTTAAACGCTTCTTTTTTATACATATCCGAAAGGGCGGTCCAGGACATGGCGTCGGCGCTTTCAGTTTTCCCGCGGGAGGGAGAAATTGATTCCATGGCCCTTATCTTACAAATAATGGAAACCGCCAGATAGGTCTCGGCGCTCACCAGAAGTTTGTCATTGGAATCGTGATGGATGCCGTCGATGAAATCCATAATCCTGCTGTTGGCTTCGGATATGGCGTTTGCGATAGCGTCGTCATCAAGAGAACCGTACTCGGCCGTATAATCGGCGCAGATCCATTGTCCCGATTCGATGGCCCCACCCGATCTGCGCCTGACCCTGCCTCTCTGGTAATCGATATCATAATCGACCCCCTTTTCATAGACGCGATAGTACAGATACCAGACCGCAATGGCCGCGCCCTGGGGAATCGATCCGGTGGTTATCCTGGTAATTCGGCCGATATCATAGTCAACGTGGTAATCGACATTTTCGATATAGATAATCCCGAGAGAACTGTCGCCCGCGGCCACCACCGTATCAGGTATCAATTCCGTATGCGACAGGTTTTGAATATCGGCTGTATCGAAGCTTATATCCTCGCGGGTCGGCTCGATCTGTTCTTTGCCTTTTATTTTTTCCGAACCCCCGAGAATCATCCTTTTATAAAGCTGTATCCAATCCGTTCCCTGAAACCGGGTTTTTTCATTTTCCACGTTCTCCGAACCGAGATGATGATCCAGGATATGCTTTTTCACTATCTCCCTGGTGGTAAAGGCCATCAGTTCATCTCCATTATTAAAAGGTCAACCAGCGAATTGGACAGCTGGTTTGAATCTTTCGAGATACAAAACGATTTTTCGCCGACGCTTCCGAGAATGAAACTCCTGATTGGATTCTTGGGGATCAGGATAATTTCGGGATTAACGATCTTTTCGGGAAGCTGATTACCGCGATGATCGACCAGGTCATTATAGATCACCGTTTGCGCTGTTTGCCCGGTAAATTCGTGGTTGAAAACGATTCTTTCATCGCCGGAAACGAACTCGGTCATGATCATATCGGCTTCAAATGTTCCATTATCGCCCCATACCACATAATCTCGCACCAGCCATTTCCTGTTGGATTTGAGATAATCTATGGTAGTGTTCATGCCGCCTCCCTAACCAGGGCGAGGTCGTCGCACTTAGTCGCGGCGATTATCTGAGTTCCCACCGGTTTTGTGGAAAATCCCGCCGTAACCCTTATGCGAATCCAATATGCGTTAAAATTATTCACTTTAGTTACCTGCCAATCCGAAGGTAACGATTCGCCGTCTTCCCAGAGATAGACCAATTTGTCGGATGAATCGAAATTATACGCGCCGCTATCGGGGGTGAACTGATCCCAGTCCTCGCCGTCGAAATACTCCCAAACCACCGAACCTCCCGCTCCGGCAGTTGAAAGGACTGAGGCGACGCAATAGAACCTGCTTTGCTTCCCCAGGTAGAGACAATCCTCGATGGATTCTAACAGGGCGGAGGATTCACTATGGAAGACATCACCGGACGTATCGGAGGAGGCCTCATCGGTTTTGTCCTGGTATTTTGTTGACGCGGAATCGTCGTATAAGAAGACCTTATCGAAAGCTCCTACTGCGGGAGCGTAATCGGAAACTGCAAACCCGCTTCCCGATTTTTTGGCTTTTCTTAAGGAGTAATAGTTGCTTCCATGATTTTTGGCGTAAAAAATATGGGGGACGGAATCGAAATACGCTATTTGCGGAGATCGGGAGGATACGGTTTCCACTTCAATAACGCCGCTCCACGATGAACCGTCATATTCCTTGAAATACAGTTTACTCTCGGAGCTAACCGCAAAGGCGACACTCAATTTCCCGTCTTTAGACGCTGCCATATCGAAATCGTCATCGATATAATTTCCCGAATATATGGAGTATTCGGTATCCCAGATCTCGTTCTGGGTATCGTAAATGCGGTATTTCAGATCGGATCTGCCGTCGGCGTATATAACATAGAGCCTCGATCCTATTCGAGTTCCTGCAACATAGGCGATATCGCCCGATCCCGATGACAGCTCGGTACCGGTATCGGTCGGCCCCGTTCCCCAGGTGGCGCCTTTGTCGTCGGATATTTTCACCCGGACATAATACTTGGAATCTCCCGAAGTTTTGTGATTGACAAACAGGCACCAGAAGTTGTCATCAGCGTCTATAAGGAAAAAGGGATTGTAGTTATCGTCGACCGTTATGATGTCGACGGCCGAACCCGGCGTCCACGCGCCTGCAGCAAAGGAGATTTCCAGATACTTGATATCTTTGGAGCTGTCGGTGTAGACAAGATGTATATTTCCGCCCGAATCCATAAATGAGCTGAAGGGAGAGTCGTAAGAATTTGAAACAATCGTTTGAGGTGTCGACCAGCTTTCATAAGGATAATCCGAATAAATCAGTTTGACGGCCGAGGTTGAACTCATATAGAGGGCGGCCAGCCGTCCTTTGAAAACTCCCGAAGGTACCCTGAAGAGCGCTTTTTGCGGGGGCGACCCGGTGGGCCGAGCCGCCCCGGATGTATCAAGCAGTTTCTGCATGGCTAATCAGGATCAGGTCCAGGAGTTATCGAGAATCAGAGACGCTTCTTTTATGACCTTGGCGTAGGCCACCGACTCGGAAATGACCGCCTCCTCGATCTTCTGGTTGATGATCTTGTCATACTCCACCATGAGGGGCTGGCCGACAACCTCCTCGATGGCGAATCGGTTATCGAGACCTATGACATAATCGGAGGGAACCTCATCGCAGCGTATCAGCGTAGCGCCCAGGGGCGAGGTTATCTCGCCGTTGGCCTGAAAGCTGAATCCCACGATGGGGTCTTTGAACTCGGTCAATGTAAGAATATTCCTGATCATATCTTTGTGACATACCAGGACGTTGGGCCGATAGGGATAAAACTCGTTCCAGAACTTCACCAGGTCGTCGTAATCGAGTGTGCCGGTAACGTCGGTGTTTATGACGCCGGCGGGATTAGAGTTGCCGTCCCCGTTGATGATGGTATCCACTACCAGGGCGGCCTTGTCGGACTGCAGGCGGTAGCCGATATACCACAAGAGCACCTTGAACTGGGCCATGCTACGGTAACGAAGGGCCTTGTAAGTTACCTTCAAAGAAAGGCCGTAATCGGGGATGGCGATGGTGTTGTTCTGCTCGGTGACGTTTACGGCAGGGACTTCCGCGGCTTCACCCACCGGTCTTAAAGACATCTCGCTATCGGTCATGGAATGATCGATATAGATGGGCGTATAGCGGGAGGTATTGACCCGCGAGGTGGAAGCCAGCAGTCTTCCCAACTCCGGCCGCATGCTCATTCCGCGCCGGATTTCCCTCTGCATGAATTCCGGCATCAAGGCCGGCGCTCCGCGGTAGAACATCTCGACCGTGATGGGATTTCCGCCGGATACGCGGAGATCTTTTGCCGCCAGTTGACGTTCGAAAGCGTCGAGAGAGCATCCCGGCGGGCTGGGATCGTATTCGGGCTGCTCCAGAAGTTCGGTCAGGCTCATTCCACGGGACTGGGCTTCGATGTAGAGATCCCTGTCGATTTCTATATTCTTTGCCCGCGAGAGATCGACAATGCCGCCTGCCCGATTTTTATTTTCCTCGGCGGTAACCAGGGTCCTGCCGAGATCCGATGATAACAGTTTTTCCATTTCCATTTATATCCCCTGTGATTATCCTATAATTAATGTTACTTCTGACGTTCCGTTAACGTCGACAACCGTGCCCCTGGCCACGTTTCCGCCAGCGGGATCGTCGCCGCCCAGTGCGGGGGCCTGCTTCACGGACCCGCTGCCGTTTACCACTACCCTGTCGCCCACCGAGGGAACAGTCGATACAACCGGCAGAGTGCAGATTCCGCCTATCTGTACGGTGGCGACCCTCTTGCCGTTGTCGGCGTCGGTTAATGAAAGCGATATCAGTTTTCCCAGCAGGATATCGCCGTCGGAGCCGGGCCCGACCTCGTAATCGCCCGTTATGGTGACGGCTTTCCCGACGTCATCATCCCGCAGGTCGTCCTCGCCGGCGGTCTGATGGATTTTAAAGGTGGCCGCGAGAAATCCGACGGTTTGAAGGTTCTGGTCTCTAACGCTCATTTACTCTCCTTGTTTTGGCATTTATTTGATTTAAATGTAATTGACGATGTTCAGAACGATTTTGTCCTCGGATATTGCGGTTCGATTAAGATCTTGAATGGCATCGATAACCGAGGATAATTTCCTCTCAATTTCATCGAAGTCGATAAGCTCTATTGAGAAAGCATTTTCGATATCCGATTTTATCTTCTCCAATCTTTCTTTTATTTCACCCTGATTCAAAATTCTCCCCTTTGGTTTTATAAAACGTTCACACATTTACTATTCCATATCCGACAGAACCGTTTGGATGGCAGTGAGTTTGTCCAGCATCTCTTTTTTGAGATTGACAAGGTCGTCTTTAGTGGCAAACCGTTCGTTTATGACAGCCTCCAGCCTCGACAGACGTATATCCATCTCGGCGACATAACGCTCCTCCGCTTTCCCCGCCAGTTCCACCCGCAGGCCGGTATAGGCGGCAAAGTAACCGGATAGCGCAGCCGATATGGTTATGGCGACGGCGATGATATTTCTTACAATCGGTTCTTTAAAAGACATAATGTTGTCTATTTTTTTGCGGTTACCAGATAAAGACCGTTTTCTCTTACGGCAAATGTTGTCTTTATATCAGGATCATCGAACGATATTTCAGGCAGAGCGTTATGGTTTTTGGCGAGAAAATAAAGGCCGGCCTGCCGGCTGTCTAATTTTGGAATTGATATTATTTTCTTATAATTCTTTAAACCGACGGTAACCTGAACCACATTGGCTCGAGCAAGGCGGTCGGTTACGAAGGTGCCCTTCACGGAGCCCTTATATACTAATGAGGTCTCAAGCACCTCTTTAACGCCTTTATAATAGAAATACTGTTTGTCGTTTTCGTCAGACGAAAGAGTGATATCATGCGGGCATTTTCTCATGTCCTCGCCACAGACGGAGCATTGCGGGAATGTATATACGAACGATATGGAGCATTCTTTTAATATACCGGAATCTATCTTTTCCAGGGTCTCATCGGCGGCGCCCTCTCCCCTGCTGGGCCAGTAGAAATAGCTTTTAAGCCAGAGGATGTCGCCCTTTTCTTCCAGGTCAGCGTGAAATGTCCGCGCCATAGGGGCTTCGGCGCGGTTATGGCCGATCATAACGGGGGTATCCAGGATCAATTCGCATAACGCGGAAAGTTCATCGCGTTCGAACCGGCCGCCATGGGTGTTTACCAGGTCGTTTAAGAGGTACATGGCCCTGATATTGACATTATCCTCCGTAGCGTGACGCGGCGGTTTTATTACGTCGTTTATTCTTTCGATTAGGAATGCTTTGCGTTCATTCGGCTTATCCAGGGAAAGTTCGCCGGATAATGTTTCAGTTATCATTTCCCTTTTCCTCCTGCTTTTACTTATAGGGACTTTTGAAAACAAATGCAGAATGGACGCGTTTTTTACAGTTAGGGGCACAGTCAGAACACGGTTATTAATAAGGCCGCCTACAATTATTAACCTGTAAAATGGTGTGTGCAGGACATTTCACTCATAATGAAGGTGTGAAGGCAGTTTTACATGGTTTTTTTGTACTAGTCTTTCGGGCGGGAATGTAACTCTCTATTAATTAAGAAATTACAATAAAGGAAAATCGATTGTTAATCGGCATAGATGTTGCGTTAATAACCGGCAGCATGGGTGTTTGGGCATAGAAAATTCACTCCCTCCAACTGAGTGTTGCGCCAGTCCGAACGAGGCGGAGCCATTCCGCCACTAAGAAGGTCGGTCTTTCCCTCCCTCCTTGAGGCCGACCTTTTTATTTGTTGAAATAAAATGCTTACTTGACGGCATTTCATGTTAACTTCATAGCTTAAAGTTAACCTATGTTAACCTAAGTGCCCCGGGTTAACATCGTAATTCAATATCGTTATTGAGGTTGAAAGAGATTACGAAATTGAAGCGAAAAAACCGTATAATCCTTTGCCATAAAAGAAAGGCCCAAGTCCCATAGAGTTCAAAAAACAGGTTACAGAGGCGATAAAACAGTTTATTCGAGAGCATTTGATTGATTTATAAAAAGGCTGCCGGCAGCCCCGCGTATCGTGGGGCTAACCGCCTACGATTCTCGCGCCGGAAATACTTCCTGAACCCGCGGAATCGGTTATATATCGCCGATAAACGGTCCTCCATGTATCAATTTTAATTCTCCATTTTTAAATTGATAGATGGAATTGTTAATGTAATACTCCAGCACTCCATCGTTATCGAGGTCGAAGGCGCAGTTGAATTCAATTGAAGTCGTCACGTCCCTATGCGGCTCCAGTATCGTTTGCGGGATCCATTGATATCCCTCCTTGTGTATTTTGAGAAGAGTCATCCAGCACCCTTCGGAGTTTTGCCAGCAGGAATAAACCATATACAGAGTATCGGGAATTATATCGGATTTTTCGCCATAACACCTGGCGCTGGTGGTGTAAAAGGGATTTTCACCTGTCTCCTTCAATTTCTCGAATCTGTCTAAAGCGGTTATCATACGTGCATAGTAGGCTTTGTTTACCAGGCTGTCATAAAATGATATCATGTGATTGACATAGCTATCTATCATAACTGCCTTAAGCGAATCCTTAAGATCAAGATAAGAATAATCTACGAAGGTATATTCCACGTATGGAATGAAGACACCGTTGTAAAATTTATCTTTTCGCAGAATCATTATGTCAGGCGGATAGCCGGGTGAACTAATCTCCGCTCCGAGGGATCTGACCACGCATACCACTCCCTCCTCCACTTCCGGCCAGTAATATACAACAGTGTCGATTATGCCGTATTCTCTGGTCCCGGAGCATATAACCATAACCGTATCGCCGACCCGGTCCTTGATATGATTCTCAATATATCCGGGCGGGAGGTCGAAGATGTCTTTTCCGTTTCTTTCTTCATACATTTTGTAAACTTTCGGTCTGATATAATCTTCCGGCGGCTCTGCGCGCGGTTCTTGATATTCGGGATAACAATACAGGCCGTCGTCGCCAAAAAGACCGTACGTCACGCCGGAATCGAAGAAAGCTTTAATCTGAGAATCATCGGCGTATGTAAAGGCGGTAAACGAAAAGAAAATGTATATCAAAAGAGTCCGTCTAAGCAATACATGGATATTCATAATTTGCCTCCTTAAGTATTTCTTTACAGGTCTTGTTTAACATCCGCTATAACCTGCGTAAGCGACCATTTCCATCTTACCGTCTATATATGTATAGAGAGCGCCACTCCAGATTAATACAAAATATTCCGGGATAGAATCTTCGTTAAGGTCTATCGAGCACTTAATACTAATACCCCATCCAGGATGGGATTCGAGCAAGGGTATCGCATTCCATTCATTTCCACTTCTATACAGTTTGAGCAGCGCTGTCCATCCATGAAACGTATTACCCTCGACGTTTGCGTATACAGCCAGAAACAGCGTATCGGGCATATCTAATGCCTTAATACTGTAGACTTTTGATTCAATTATTATTAATGGGAATGCATAAGAGGGGTCTTGGCGATTTTCCCTCCATGATCGGATAAAGTCGCTTTCGCCCCGGTTGTTAATATTTCTTAATTTGCCGTCCTTATAATCCATCGCCGCATTTGCCAAATCTACGACAACCGAATCGACTATGGCTTCATATGATGGGCCGGAAATTACATATTCCCGATAAGGGGTTATCGAACCCGAATAAAATTTGCCCCTTCTTAAAATAACAAAATCGCCCGATATTCGTATTTCAATATCCTGTTTATCGATAGGGGCCAAGACGCATTCGACGCCTTGATAGCATCCTACAGCATCAAAAAAATACACTACTCTGTCAATTACCGCATAAATTTTGTTTCCTGAGGAAATTATCTGTACCGTATCCCCGGGGGAATCTGCTATTTTGCTATCAATATATTCAAACGGGAGTTTAATCAATTCGTAATTTCCTATAACGGTGCCGATCGGAGTATTATCATGTAAATATTTTTGCAGCAATTCGTCATTTTCCGGGTTATAATCCGGGCCGATAAATTCCGGGTCGCCGAATAAGACGCCGTCCCCTTGGAAGCCGAAGGTAACGCCGGATTTAAAGAATTCTTTTGGGTCATTTTCATTTGATACTGTCGATGCGGTTTGACTGGATAGGCAAAATATCGTCATAATAACTATGTATCTTATGCTTCCGAATTTAAGCATTGTTACCTCCGGGTCATAATCAGCCATAAATATAATTTTATCTTTCTATGTAACATATCGTCAATAATTAAAAGAAAGCCACATTCTTTTTGGATTTTAACATTATGCATAGTATCAGGAGCGCGGGGCTCACATCCCCCTCGGCTAATTCACCGTCAGGAAAGGATTCCTGACGGCGCATTAATACTTAATAACCTTCAAAATCGGCCGATAGACGCTCTGAGGAACGGCGCCACCGCCGAGCGTTCGCGGACCTGCCAGAGAGCCAGCGCCAGCGCGCAGACACCGTCGCCGACGTTGATGTACGATTTATCCATGGCGCGGATCTCGTCGGTGAGGCTCCAGACCGAACCGTTATCGGGCAACTCCTCGTGCGGCCATCTTATTTCGTCGGAGAAAACGGCGCGTTCGAAGTTGGCCAGAAGCAGGTCACGGTTGCCGCCGCCGAAATTGAACCCCACCGCCCCGATATCGTCGAGCTCCGACAGTACGACATCGCCCAGGCCGGTGGAATCGATGATGGTAATTCCCCCGTATCTTTTGTGTCTCTGCTTGATGGCGTTAATGATAACCGGCCATTCGCGCTGGGTTCTCAGGATTTCAATAACCTTATATGGTTTATTTGCAGCGTCAATAGTAATTCCGACTGTGTGAGTCATTTTCCTGGCCAGGTCCCAGCCGTGGATAAAGAAACCGGCTTTGTCAACGTAACATTTATCTTTATCGATCAGACAGTTGGTAATGACGTGCTCCGGGAAAAGCCGTCCTTCGAAGGATGTAAATCTCCCGTATAAATGCTGGGCTATGCGGGATTCCGATAAGCCCTTTTTCAGATCGGCAAGATATTTTTTGGAGAGATACGGATTCTCGAACGTGGAGCCGTGACGGACAATCCCCCGCTTTTCTCTTTTTATTATCTCACTTCGCTTGAAAAACCAGTTCAGGCCGTTGGGGGTGGAAGAGAAATCGAGGACGCCGTTTCTATCGGCGAGACGAAGTTTGATTACGCTATCCACCACCCACTCGCCGGCGGGATCGTAAGCGGCCTCGTCGAAATTAATATAATCGAAATCGTGTCCCAGGAGATATTCTCCCCTGTTATGAGTGGAGCGAGCCCAGATCTCGGAGCCGTTTTTGAAAACGATATGCGGGAAGGGGGTTTGCCTGATTTCCTTTACGAAGGGATGTAAAATCGAGAAACGTCCAATAAATCCGCTTATTTTCGCGAAGATAATCCCGGCTTGATCCTGCGTAATGGAAACGTTGGCGCAGCGGTAGACTCCCGGCTTATCGTATGCTGTTTCCCGGATCTGGAAGAAAGCGCGATGTATCAGTTTTACCGCCTGAATTTCCGATTTCCCCCAGCGGTTGCCGGTAACCAGGGCGTTTTCCGAACCTGTGGAGGTTTTAAGCCATTTGGCCTGGCCGGGATGGGGATGGAAATCCAGAAAGGCGCGGGCAAAATAAACCGGATCGCTAACCGCACGCCGCCAGCACCGTCCGTAACCGGCCGAATTTAGTGGCGACATATATCAACCTTTTATTATTTCGATTTGCTCAGTTCCTCGGACCTGATTTCGGAAAGTATCTCCAGAAGCAATCTCTCGTTTTCGGAGGTCTCGGAGATCTTGTTTTTCAACTCGATGGCTTTGAAGCCGGAATCGATTTTGAGATCGAGTTCGCCGTCTACCAGCTTTTTATATACGGTTTCTTTAACGGTATCGAGGAATTCGAGGTCGGTCACATGTTTTTGCGGGGCAGCGACTACAGTAACGGTGGGGCTGATTTGCTCGGGATGTGCTTCTTTTACAGATTGGCACGCCGATAAATCGGATCGTCCCGATTTTGAACCTTTGGCGCGTTTGGAGGTTTTCTTCCTGGTTACGGAACCGCCCAGTACGCCAACTGCGGTCTTTCGTTCAGTTTTCGCTTTCGATCCGGAAGATTCTGTTTCTGGCTTCATCTTTATCGATCAATCCCGCGTTATAAAGTTCGATGATTCTGCCGCAGGCCTCTCTTTCCGATTCATATCGGGCAAGAGCGCCGTTGATACGGTCGTTGTTGAACCGGACAGCCGCCTTCAGGTTTATTCCCGATTTCGCAAGATGAGTATTAACCAGCCACTCGAAAAACCTGACCGCCGGTTTCTGAACCGATACCACCTGCCTCAATACCAGCTCGAACTTGAACCGCGCCCAGCTCCGGGTGTTGCCATAGGAATAGCCGAGCATGAAGGGATCGAGATGCACGCCGGCGCAGATATCCTCCACCAGGCTGCGGTGAGAGAGATACCAGGAGTTGGAGGCGGAAGTGTTGCCGCTTTTGGGGGCGATGGTCTCGATCTCGATGTCGTCCCAGGTAACCACCGAGTCGGCAGGTTTTATTCCGGAGAAGAGGGTCACGGTATCGTCGAAATAACGGTTGGCGCGGTCGAGGAAGTTGTCCTCGGATTCCCCCATGCGGCGTTCGGGTTTTTTGATTTTCACGTGCATCCTGTTATACCCGGCCTTTTCCTGGGTCTGCTGCATATCATAAAGGAGTTTCTGCTCCATTCGGCTTACAAATCCGACCGACTGCAATATGCTTTTGCCGCGGGGATCGACGGCGTCGTCATCGAGGGGTATGTAGATGAAAGCGGCGGGGTCCAGCAGGGACTTGCCATCCTCGGTCTCGCGAAAGATCTTCCAGGAGGACGGAGCTCCATCCTTCTCGAACGAGAGGCGGCGGACATCGGAGGGTAGGAAACGGGTGATCCCTTTTCCCCTGCCGAACTCAATCTCCCCGGCGAAAGCGCCGTCGGTGAACAGGGAGTTGAAGAAAAGATCGGAGAGTCTTTCGAGACCGCCCGACTTGCGGTAATCGTCGGAGGCCAGCCGTTCGTTTAAGGCCGATACGGAGTCGTTCAGGAGCTTCAGGTCTTTTTTGCTTTCATTTTCGGGGATATAGAATTCGAGCGGACTGGAGCAGAGCCGGGTCCAGGTCCAGATGGCGCCGTTGATGACGGGGATGTTGTCTTTTATAAACCGGTAAAGGGTGATACGTTCGTAATATCCGTAATCGCCCATGAAGCTCAGCATGGCATCATCGTTTTTGAGCGCCGAGCCGGTTTTTTCGCGTTTGGTAACAAAGGTAAACGACCCGGCGCGCTGGGCCAGGTCGACCGGCCGGGGTTTGCCTGTGACAGATTTTTTATTGAAGATATTAAGTCCGAACATGGGGGCTCCCTGGAATTTTCTTCATTTTATCGTCCTCATAAATTGGACCCTTTTGAAAACAAATGCGTTTTGGACGTGTTTTTTGGGGGATTGCGGTCAGTCGGTAGGTCAGGAGCTGAAAGCTCCTGACGACATTTAGATTATTCAATATCGTCTACCTTCTCCGATCGGGACTCCTCGCGGTATCGAGGAATTTTTAATCGTTGACAAAAGCGTTGGCAGGATTAAAATTGGAAACAAGGCTTGAACTATCGGAGTTGAAGATTGATATGAAAATATTATCACAAATTTCCTTAATGATCTGCGTTATCGCTATGTTTACATGTGAAGGCGACTATAGCCAAAAGGGAAAAATAGCCAGGATCGAATTACACTACTTAAACTTCTGGTTTATGACTCTGAATCCACCGTTTGATTGTGAAGATCTAATGACAGCATCATCTTCAATGATACACAGTATATCTATAGATGATTCCGATGAAATCAGGGAATGGTCTAAAATGCTAGACAGCCTTTCTCTCGAAAAATGGGATATGGCTGTTTTCACCGGCGATTGCCGAATATGTTGCGTGTTATATTCTCCTGAAAATAAAATAGTAAGGAGTATAGCGCTATGGCCTACAGGCATCAAGATGGATGAGAACATATACCATCAGGATAGCACCATGCTCAGGTTTATTGAACCTTATTTTCCATCGGGCTATTTTACATTTTCCGGACATCCTTTTAAATAGAACGCACTAAGCTTTAATTCGCGTGCCGCCCTTATCTCAACCGCATCAGTCGGTAGGTCAGGAGCTGAAAGCTCCTGACGCCATTTAGATTATCCAATATTGTCAGGAGCCCTGCGGGCTCCTGACCTACCATATCTGCGGGCACAGCAAAACTGGATCGAATGCCATTTTATCCATTATGCAAATGGGAACCATTATCATAATAATCTTGTTTGTTAGATCGTGGTCAATTTAACAATACCCGAAAGGCGGTTCCCGGTTTTATCGGTAAAATGAATTTGACCAGGAAGATTATTCTAAAAAGCCTTTTAAAAAGAGAACCCATTTTCACGAATTTTCGTAACCAGCAACCTCAAAGAACGGAGGAACCATGACAGTTTTAAGAATTAAGCACAAGGTCCGGGATTACGACACCTGGAAGACAGTATTCGACGATTTCCGCGAGACCCGCAAAAAGGGCGGAGAAAAATCGTACCGTATCTGCCATACGGAAAACGATCCCAACGAACTGGACGTTATATTCGAGTGGGATAACGCAGATAACGCACGGACATTTTTCAAATCTCCGGAGCTGAAGAGCGCCATGGAGAAGGCCGGCGTAATCGAGAATCCCGAGATTCATTTCCTAACAGAGCTCGAACGGGGAACTCTATAGGGCTCGGGCGTCGGGTTTCTGCGAAACCCGACCTACGACTACTTTAAGCTGCCGGGTCGGTGACCCGGCAGCACATTTTGCATTCGTTATATCGGATATTTCGGGAATCACCTTTCCCGAAACACAACAAAAAAGCCGTCAGGTCACCGCCTTCGGCCTACGACCTGACGGAACAGGCAATATCCCTCATGATGGAACGGAGTATCATCATGAGGGCACGTCAGGAGAGCGGAGAAGGCGTCAGGAATGGGTTCCTGACGCCGCATTGAGGAACTGCCGCAGCCATGTGAGGTTACCAAGCAGGCGGGTTGGTAACCAGTATTATGGACCGACAGCTCGGGCGTCGGGTTTGGGGAAATGTCAAACCGGACCTAAGGCTTTGATGTCAGATCTCGGGGAGATCTGACCTACGGACCGGTTATGGACGCGGAGGAAATGAATTCTCCGATCAAAATTCCTTGCATGGAATACCGGTATGTCGTAAAATTATTGTATGAAAACGAATAGACTCAAAGGATTTTCGCGTCCATTCAGATTGATTTTGCTTGCTGGTATTTTGGCTCTGTGCTGTTCCGATGGCGAGCTGGAGCGCCAGTTCAGGATGGAAAAGGCGATTAACGATGTCAATAAGCTCAAGGAACAGTTTTACTTTTCGGATGGGGGCCTGAACGATTCGGAAAGAGCGGAATTGAGGGAGGCGTTCGAATCAATTACGGAAATGGTTTCGGTTCCTCCGGATGATTCTTCAGCTATAGCAAATTCTCCGGAGGCATTGCAGTTGTCATGGCAGCTGGCGGGACTGGCGTATTACAATCTGGGCCTCTTAGAGATGGAAATGGAAAATTACGACGAAGCGTTCGAAAATTTATCGACACTTGTAAATCGCTACGGGTTCAGGCGTCACCAGGTTCAAAGGGCTATTTTCATGCAGGCTCTGGCGCGTTACAAGCAGAAGAGATATCCGGAGGCGATAGTCTTATACAACCTGGTCGCTCAAGATTACGCGGAGATGCCGGAGCCGATATACAATCCCAACCTCGACGTTCTGGAATCGCCCCTTCTGGCGGCCAAAATTTACAGGGAGGCGGATGAAAAAAGGAGATTCAGAGAACAGACGGCGGACGCCATAGATTACTATTTTCATATAATAACCGCGTATGAGGGCACGCCCCTTGCCGACGCGGCGGTGGGTAAGCTGGCCTCGGCGCTATTGCTGGGAGACCTGGCCGACAGCGCCATAGCGGCTCTTTCGTCGGTAAAAAATCCTGATACCGGAAAGATACCGCCATTGGTATTGCTCAATATCGGGACCATACAGGAAAGGAATTTGAAGGATTATAAAGCCGCGGAGAAAACCTTCCGCGAGTTTATCGCCAATTATCCGGACAACCGGCTGGCCGTATCGGCGCGGATGGGAATCGGAATCGTATTATATCATCAACGAGAATACGAAAAGGCCCGTTATGAATTCTCGTTATTGGACAAGATGCCTAATGTGCCGGTCGGTCTGATCGCGGACGCTCATTATCTTACCGCGGTCTGCTTTGAGGAGGAAGGAAAATGGAACCGGGCGTTGGGCGAATACGATTTTGTCTGGGTAAACCACGGCACCACAAAAAAGGGTATGGCGATACCTCTTCATATCGCCGAATATTATCTTCGCGGCGGCAAGACGGACCTGGCGGGGCAATCATTTTCGGAAGCAGAGAGGGATTATAGAAAGATGGCCGATACTTACACTGCAAGACCCGCGATTGCCGCGTCGGCTACGGCTTATCTCATAAGATGTAAAATCCTGCAGGAAAAATGGGAAGAGTCGGTGGAGATTTTAAAAACGCTGGCTTTGAAATATCCGGGAACTGCCGAAGGGCATTCGGCGTTACCGCAGGCGGCCGATATCCTGGCCAGCAAGTTAGGCAGGAGGTCCGAAGCGGCTAATCTTTTAAGACAATATATGGAAAAATATCCGGGATCTCCGGCCAGGGGTAGAATAGCCGCGTACGCCGATTCGCTGGATAAACTATCTCAATGAAAAAGCTTGTTATCATACTTCCTATATTCTGTTTATTATTCTGTTCCGAACCGAGAAGGGGCGCCGACTGGCCGACATTCCGGGGGAATTATCATCGAACCGGGTACAGTCCCGACGCCGGGCCGTCCGATAATCCCGAAATCATCTGGCAGATCGATTTTCAGGATCAGGCGTTATCATCGCCGATAATCGCGGGCGGCCGGATGTACCTCGGATACCATAAGGGCATGATTTCGGTCGATCCCTATTCGGGCAAGATTCGCTGGGAGTTCTCGACCGAAAAGAAAGTGTTTTCGACCCCGACCTATTATGGAGGAGATATCGTTTTCGGCTCCTGGGATAAATATGTTTACCGATTGAAAGGTAAAAACGGCGATAAGGTCTGGGCGACAGAATTTCCGGCGGTGGTTGATTGTTCGCCGGTGATAGTCGAGGACGGGATTTTTGCAGGCGATTTCACCGGCTTTTTCACGACGTTAAATTTCAACAATGGAAATGTCGGGAGGATATTTACCACGGGGGACTGGTTAGTCGGCTCCGCCGCTTTCGACGGGGAAACGTTCTATTTCGGAAGCCGCAACTCGAAGTTCTACGCACTCAACAAGGTAAATTTCAATCCCGAATGGGAGTTTGACGCCGGCGGGGATATCAGCTGTACGCCCGCCATAGACACGTCGCGAGTATACTTCGGTTCCAACAACATGAAATTTTACTGCCTGGACCGCAGGACCGGCGAACAGATATGGGAGTTTGATACCGGGGGAGCGATGTTCTCATCGCCTGCCATACACAACGAGAAAGTGTTTTTCGGTTCGACCGATTCCACCATATACTGCCTCTTCCAGAATACCGGCGAGGAGATCTGGAGATATCGCACCGGGGGGATAGTCTATTCGTCGGCGGCGGTGTGCGGAAACCGGGTCTATATCGGCTGCCATGACGGTTATCTATACGCGCTGGATACCGAGACCGGCGGCCCGGTCTGGAGGGAATTTCTCGGCGCCCCCATTACATCGTCGCCCGCCATTTATGATAATATGTTAATCGTCGCCAACGACAACGGCGTCGTTTTCGCATTCAGATAGAAACAGCCTGTAATGGCCGCCTCCATCGGAAATAATCTTTATTTCCAGTTTATTATCTCTGAAAACTCTTCTCAGTTTGCTTATATACTTGGCCTGGTTTAATCCCGGTTCCAGGCTGTCTTTATGAACCCAGGGGTTTTCCGATTTTATCCCCCACCACAGTTTCTGGAAATATGAATAAAGCCGGGGTTGAAGAAATAGAGATTTTCCCGCGATTTTTATCTCTTTCCTCAGCCTTCGGCTCTTTCCCGTGAAAATAGTATCACTTCCGGAATCCCGCGACAAATAAGGAGAGGTTTTCATCTCAGTTTTATCAGGTCCATTTATTATCTTCACAACTCTTGCAAGAATTTTTGACGGTAGAATCTCACGCAAAAATGTATAATCGGAGTTTTTTATATCAGCGACAGAATTGATTCCGAAATCGTATAGTCGGTTTACGAATTCTCTATCAAGATCTAAAGTCTTAGCAATCCCGATTTTCTCGTTAGGAAGCCCGTGCTTTAATTCTATCGCGAGCGCGGATAGACACGCTGCGATCGTCTTGGCTTCATCCGCCGAATTTTTATTTATCTCCAGGGCTTTCGATATTGAACTTATAATCCAGCGTAAAAGCGAACCGTCCTGGCGCAGGCCGCCGGAACCGCGACTGAATAACCTTTCCAGATCCCTCGTCGGTCTTCCCGAAATCCATTCCAGCGCGAATAACATCTCAATAAAGCGTCGGTTGATCAGACCGTTTTTTGCATCAAAAAACCGCGATGCCAGATAAGCGGAGTTTTCGAAGGCCCCGTTGGATAATTCGTTCAACCTTTTATAAAGATCATCGGATGATACATGATTTAAGACGTAATAACCACAATTGTCGCGCCATTCTATAAGGCCGAAGGAGAAATAGATCCAATCGAGGATGCTGGAAAGTTCGTTTTCAATTGATTTTTCATAGATATCGATTATCGACCTGGCCGAGAAGCCGCTGGAGGAGAGGATCTCTCCGAGTTTCGTGACCCGAATTTGATCGCCGGTGGTGATTTGAATCAGATCGCCTTTCTTGAGGAAATCTAAAGTCGCTTCCGCCGTTTTTGATATATCGTCATGTTCGACAGACCGGGACCAGAAGGTATCGGAAAGCGCGCTGTTTATTTCTGATCTGGAGCCGATGATGCGACATGATATCAATCGCACCATGAATTCAGGCAAACGTTCTTCATTCAGGCCGGACATGATGTCGGAGGATTCGCCGTAGATATAGTTTTCCCAGAGGATCTCCTGCTCGAATGGCGAGGTGGCGGTAAGGACGGCGCGGCCGTAATCTCTGTCGTATCCAATTCGTCCGGCCCGCCCGGCCGCCTGGCTGAAGTCGACCGTCGATAGCGGTATGAGAGTGTCCCTGCAGTTAAACGACCTGGAACCGGAATACTTCATGCTTTCGATGAAGACGTTTTTGGCGGGAAGATTGACTCCCCAGGCGAGGGTAGTGGTGGATACAAGTATTCTAATCTCCCCGGAACGAAAACCGGCCTCAACCAGTTCTCTCTGGTCCTGGTCCAGTTCGGCGTGATGAAACGCTGTACCCCCGAAAAGGCATTCGCCGAGGATCTCATTTTGGACTGACAGCGGAAGATCATCCAGACCAGCGATTGTATTTTTCGCCGACTTTAGATTCAGTTCCTTTGAAAGAAAGCGGGTCAAACCGACAGCATTGCGCTTGGTAGATGTGAAAATGATGGTCTGCTCTCCCCTTTCGGCGAGGAGTTTGATGGCCGAAAATATCTGCGGGTTTACCGGCGATTCCTCTATCTGTTCGCGTTCCTGCAGCCAGCGCTCGTCGCCCTCGTCGTGGTTGTTGAATCCCCTGAAATGGAACGTCCCCCTGAAGAGGACGCCGAGCCTGAGATCGACGGGGCGCCGGGTTTCCTCCAGTACCGGGATGTTCAGCCATTCGGAAATACCATCAGCCGACGCTCCCCCGCCCATGAGGATAACGATCTGGGCGCCGGGATTGAATTTCTTGATTTTCAATATAATAAGCTCGATCTCCATTCCGCGCTCGGGATCAGATATCATCTGGAACTCATCGAGGATGAAACATCGGCAGGATTTGATGAGGGTTATATCCTTTGAGGTGAGAGAATTGAATTTTTCGTATATGGAGATCAAAATATTGAAGCGGTTTTTTATTATATCCTTTTCCTGATCTGTATGATCTCTTGTGGACAGCCTTATATTCAAACCCAGGGGCGAGTAGCGGTTTTTGAAGATCTTATATTTTTCTATCGCGATGGCCTTGAGCGGCACCAGGAATACCGTCTTTTCCCTGATTGAAGCGGTCTTAAGGGCCGCCATCTCCCCACAGAAGGTCTTTCCCGACGTCCCGGGGCCTGATATGATCAGGCTGTTACCGTCGAGGATGCCGAACCTGGTAATCGATTGAATCTGGATGGGGAGAAGTTGCCTGATGCCGCCTGTATGCCATCGTTTGATTACCTCTTTCGGAATGCCGTACCTTTCGAGAACCTCGGTCTTCACCGGTCTAAATACAGGCGCTCCAGCCGCAGACGGCGCAGGCGAAGCATCCGCCCTCGGTTACGGCCCGGTTGAAGCAGCTGGGGCAGAAAATATCATAGCATCCCACGCAGACCATCAGGGTACCGTCGTAAACCAGCCCCTGCCCGCAGTGGCATTTTTTCCTGGCGGCGAAAAGATCGTATTCCAGTGTCCTGGTCATTTTGCCCTCCCGTTTTGTGTTAATCGCGTATTTCATATAGAGTTTTCGATCAGCAGGCCTCAGGGGCCCGGGTTTATCGATCCGGCAGTCTCAAGCTACTTTGCCTATCCAGACCGTAGGTCAGGAGCCCCCGGCTCCTGACACAACAGCCAGCCAGTCAGCCTCCCCCTATCCTATTATTCATCGGTCAATATACTGAACATTTGTGCAGGTGTCAAGCTTTTTTTTGAAAAAAATAGAGGGCGGTCATAATAAATTAACGCCGGGTTGGCGCACCGGGAGGTACGCCAACCACATAAAATCAAAGGTCCCGAAACAGAGGAAGGTGTCGGGTCAGGTGACCCGACACCACATTCATTGTAGCGCAACTTATTGATAAAAAATAACTTGACATCGAAATTGGTGCCTGCTATATTATTATGGATTGATATAGCATCATTGGCGTGTTAATCGCGGATCTTTTATAAAGGGGATTTTATGATGCGAAAAACGGTAACCCTTACCGCGGTATTGATTATCTCCCCGATTTGGGCCTCCGCCACCATCATCAACATCCCCGCCGACTGCCCCACCATCCAGCAGGGGATCGACGCCAGCGTCGACGGCGACACGGTGCTGGTGCAGCCGGGGACGTATTATGAGAATATCAATTTCAACGGTCATAATATCGTGCTGGGATCGCTGTTTTTGACCACGGGGGATACGAGCTATATCGAGCAGACGGCGATAGACGGGGATTCGGCGGCGCCCGCGGTGTCCTTCGAGATGGGCGAGAATCGCCTCGCCATTTTAAAGGGATTTACAATAACAGATGGATACAGTCTGTGCGGCGGGGGAATTATCTGCCAATATAACTCCAATCCCGCAATCATCAGTAATATTATTAGCGGAAATTCCGCCTATAACGGCGGTGGAATTTACTGTTTTCAATCTGAACCGTCAATTCTCGATAACATAGTCAGGAATAATACTGCCCAAGGGACTTACGGCCTCGGTGGGGGGATTTATTGCAACGAGTCCAATTCCGAGATCGCCAATAATATGATTATCGAGAACATCGGAAGCGGGATAACCTGCGAAAGCGCCGCTCCGTCGATAAACAATAACATAATCAGCGATAACCAGAGCAACGGGATCGTGTGCAAAACCGGCTCGAGTCCCGTAATCACAAATAACACCATTAATAATAATTCGGCGCTGGGCGCCAGCGCCTATGGAGGGGGGATCTGTTGCGTGGGCTCTTATCCCACCATAAACGGGAATGAGATCTCGGGGAATTTCGCCGGAGAAGACGGCGGAGGTATTTTTTGTCATCATAATTGCAATCCTGCCATTACTTTCAATGTCATACGCGGTAACGCCGCCGGAACTCATGGCGGCGGCATTCATTGCGGCCTGGGCAGCAGCCCCCTGATTAAAAATAACACCATAATCGAAAATAGCGCCAGCTATGGTGGTGGTCTATTGTTTTCCAATACCAACCCCGTAACCAAAAATAACATATTACGGAATAACCAGGCGTTCATGATGGGCTCCCAGATTTATACATACTATGGTTCGACCGCGGTTACCTATTGCGATATTCAAGGCGGATGGAGCGGAGTGGGGAATATCGATTGCGATCCGCTGTTTTGCGATCCGGAAACGGGCGATTTTCATCTTGCGGAAAACTCGTGTTGCGCCGGCGCGGGAGAGAACGGCGAAGATATCGGCGCGTTGGGAGTTGGATGCGACCCTGCCGATGTTCTCCGTGAATATAATATCCTGCCGGATAAATTCGCTTTAACGCAAAACTACCCCAACCCATTCAATGCTCAAACCACTATCAGATTCATTTTACCGAAATCGCAAGATGTGCAATTAACCGATTACGACCTTCTCGGCCGCCAGATCGAGGTCTTAATTGACGAATACAGGGAGCCGGGAATTCACAGTGTCACTTTTGACGCCTCCGCCCTCTCCAGCGGTGTATTTTTTTACAGGCTGCAGGCTGGAGATGCGATTGTAACGAAGAGGATGGTGTTATTGAAATGATATCTGGATTGCGGCCACCGTAAGCGGTGATATGCAGCCCGGGAATGCGTCAGGAAAGGGTTCCTGACGTTGCATTAATTTTTTCTGTCATTCCCGACCCCGATCGGGAATCCAGGATTGGGTCAATGCTCTGGATCCCCGCTTTCCCTTCGGGGATCTTCGATAACGCGGGGATGACATAAAAGGGAATATGAAGAAGATAATCGTAATATTATTAGTTTCGGGAATAGCGGCGACCTCCTCCGCCGCTATCATCAACATCCCCGCCGACTACCCCACCATCCAGCAGGGGATCGGCGCCAGTTCCGAAGGCGACACGGTGCTGGTGCAGCCGGGGACCTACATTGAAAATATCAATTTCAACGGGCACAATATCGCGCTGGGATCGCTTTTTTTGACGACCGGGGATGAAAGTTATATCTCCTCGACTATTATCGACGGCGATTCATCGGGGGCGGTTATTACTCTCTCGAATTTCGAGAACTCCTCAACTGTTATTACCGGCTTCACGATCACTAATGGCGGCGGCATTGAAGGCGGCGGAATAATCTGTGATGGAACCAATCCTTTGATAACCCGCAATTACATTATGCAAAACTACGGCGAATACGGAGGCGGAATATACTGTTATGGAGCCGATCCGATCATAAGCGAAAACAGCATATCCGCGAATATATCAAGCGGTATCGGGTGCTATTGGTCGCGGGCCAAGATTACAGGTAATACTTTCATGGGGAATTTCGCCGAGCTGGGCGGCGCCATATACTGCGAAAACAGTCCGGAGCTTATTATTTCCGTTAATTACATTAGCAGAAATTACAATATTAACGACGGCGCCGGGATTTATTGCAATATGTCTGATGCCGCCATAACCGGCAACTTCATCACCGAAAACGAGGCTGTACGGGGCGGCGGGATTTTCTGCCGCCAGTCTTCCCCGTCCATAAGAGGCAATACGATCAACCGGAATCTG
>CP070742.1:2367390-2373275 GCA_020348065.1 Candidatus Zixiibacteriota bacterium | reverse complement strand
CTGAATCAATTCCAGAAACGCTATAAACTCTTTTCTTATTTGCAGAGGCGTAATTAATCCGCCTAAACCGGTAAGGGAAAAATCAACTAATTCCTCAAGGTTTGAAAAAATGGGCTTTTGCCAAAATTTTAGAATTGCACACGAATAATAATAAAAATATTCTAATACATCTGTTGTTGTCGAAAACGCACCTTTATTTCGGTAAATTTTCATCAGGCTCTTTAGAGCAGGCATAGAATCTTATCCATTCCTCATAAGCCGAATCTTTACGTAAAATAAATACCTGATATTTCTTCCAGATCGTTTAATCCTTAATTGGATTTCTTTCCCAATGTTTCTTTTAAAACGGAACAATATCTATAAATAACCTTATCAATCGTAAAATCCTTCTTTACGGACTCTCTTGCTTTGACTCCTATTTCATCGGCCTTTTGAGGATTATCCAATAAATACAGTATGGCTTCTCGCATCTGCATATAATCGTTAGGCTTAACAAAAATCCCGGTTTCTCCATCTTTTACATAATCGACAGTTGCCGCATTGCGAGTTACTATGGTAGCCTTTCCCAGGCCCATTGCTTCCAGAAGCACGCTCTGACCAACGGATATTCGTCTATCCTGTAAAGGCAAAATCACGAACTTCGCAGAAGAAGTCAAATCAATTAACTCCATATACGGAATATTATATTTAATTTCCACGTTATCAGGGATATTCAGACCGGATAAATTGAAATAATCCGCCACTATTATCAATCTTATGGGCAAACCGGCGACGGCTTCAAGTAGAGTTTTATAATCGCGTCCGGTCCTGCCTGAACTAATAATGTAATCCCCCATATTTTTAGTATTAATCTTTAAAAATTGAGGGTCGGTGGCAAGAGGGACGAATCTGAATTGAGTATTTTTAAGCTTTAATACGCTTTTATAATATTCCGCTTCCAATTTAGACGCGCACATTATGCAATATGTGGAAGATAGCACGAAACTAAGAAACATATATTTAATTCTGGAATATAAACTTGCGGACTTCTCTTTAGTAATGAAATGATTTATAAAATGCCTGCATTTTGAATGTCTCAACAGGGAATTAAGAAAAGCGATTATAAAAGTCGCATATCCGTCCTGTTGCGTTATGACCATATCATATTTATTCAGTTTTTTATATAGCCTCAGTAAAGGTAATATCGAACTTAAGAACCTTTGATCTCGAATTTTGGCAACATCCAACTGACAATTTTTGCTCAGGGGTGGAATATATCCCCACCACCAAATATTTTCATCAACCTTACGATTTATAACAACTAGGATTTTCATAAATAAAATCCTACTTTAGCACTCCGTACTTATTCATCCATTATTATTAATAATATACCGGATTGGCTCTTTCAACTTTTCATTTTAAAATAATTTTTATCGGCGAAAAAGAAAATCGTTTAAAATAACTTTGTTTCTCCATCCAGAAAAATCCTGCTCCAGAGCTCGAGATTGATTATTTCCCAGAGGATATCGCCGTTATCGGAACTCCCCGATAGATGTTGAGTTGCCAGGCGGTCTATCTCCGCCGGCTTCCAGTATCCTCTCTGCTTGCATCGCGGTTCCGTGACCAGATCCAGGTATTTCCCCATTCCCTTCTTATCCCGGAGCCATTCCGAGATCGGGACCCCGAAACCGAACTTCTTCCGGTATATAACCTCATCCGGCAACGTTCTCTTACTCAGCTTTTTTACGATATATTTTGTCTGAACCCCCTTTAATTTATATTTTAGAGGAATCCCAAGCCCCCATTCTACCAGCCTGTGGTCCAAGAAGGGTACGCGGGATTCTATACTCGCCGCCATGCTCATCTTGTCCTGCCGATTTAAAATAGACACCAGGTATGTTTTCAACTCCAGCTTAAAAAGGTATTCCATCAAATTATCCGGCTTGAGATCGAAATTGCCGAGCAAAGAAAGCCGCGAATTTATGGTAGTCTGAAAATTAAAGTCGACGTCCAAAATCCTTTTTACAAGTTCCCATTCGGTAAAATAAGAATTGAAAGCCGATATCTCGGGCAAAGGCAAAGGGAAAAATCTCGACATTTTTTTTATCCTATGAGAAGAGCTTAAATGGGCCATTCTTCCCATAAACGCCTTAAAAAAATGCGGCAGCCCATAAAATCGCCCGCAGGTCTTTGCTATAATATACCGTGGATAACCCCCGAATAACTCGTCGGCTCCCTCGCCTGTCAGGACTACAGTAACAAACTTTTTGGCCAGTTTGCTGATATGATAAATCTGAACCGAATTGGCGTGGTTTAATGGCTCATCGTTGTGCCAGATCAGCCTGGGAAGCGATTCGGCGAACATATAATTGTCTATTTTCATCTGATGATGAACGGTCTCATATTTTTTCGATACCAATTCGGCGTAGTGGCTTTCATCGAATTCGGCCTCATGAAATCCTACTGAAAACGTATTCAGATTCAACCCGGAAAGCCTCTGGGCATAAGCCGACACCAGGCTGGAATCGACCCCTCCGCTGCAAAACGTGCCCAACGGTACGTCGCTCATCAACCTTAATTTAACCGAATCCGACAGCAACTCCTCAAACTGCCGCAGGATCTCGCTTTCGTCAAAATCCAGCCTGTTTTTGCAGTCCGTCAGATCCCATAGTATCGAGGTTTCCAGAATTCCGTTTTGAAAAGTCGCTGCGTGTCCCGGAAGAAGATTTTTTATATCCTTAAACATCGTTTTATCCCCGGCCGGAAAACGGAATATCAGGTACTCCGATAAAACATCTGAATTCAACTCTTTTTTGACCCCGTTATACTTCAATATCGATTTGATCTCCGAGGCAAAAACCAAACCTTCTTTTGTGCGAATCAGATATAAGGGTTTTATGCCCAGCCTGTCCCTTGCCAGAATGAGCTTTTTCTCATTATTATCCCATATGGCAAATGCGAACATGCCGTTCATCTTTCTAAAGCCTTCGATGCCGTATTCCTCATAGAGGTGTATAATACTCTCGGTATCACATTTCGTTTTATATATATGCCCTCTGGATATAAGCTCTTTTCTCAGTTCCGAGTGATTATAAATTTCACCGTTAAAGGTTATCCAGATCGTCCCGTCTTCATTGCACATGGGCTGATGACCGTACTGCAGATCAATAATACTGAGTCTTCTAAAACCCAGACCGACGTTATTGTTCAAATACAGGCCCTCGTCATCCGGTCCCCGGTGAATCATGGTGTCCCGCATTTTTACGAGATTTTCCCGATCAATCTTGTTATCGAAATCTGTATTTACTATGCCGCAAATTCCGCACATAATCTGTTCAGCAGGCGATTTTTAATTTCCTTTTTGTTAATAATATTAACTTACGATCTTTATTCTTAAAACTCCAACGGTACTTTTGAAATAACCCATCTGAATTTGCCCGCTTTTGTGCGGGGTATTGAATCCACGTATTCTACATGAATTTCCATATCTCCGCCGAGTCTTTTCCCCAGTTCGCTTGTCAGATAACGGGTATCCTCCTCGGAATATTTCGGGAGTCTTACTATTTTTATCCTGATATTTTTCAGATCTTCCTGTATGATCTGCGATTCCGCTATGTTGTGCATCGGTTTAAACGGATGAGTGAGAATCGAGGACGAGATAAGCCTTCCGTCATAGGTGGTTATTATGTCCTCGGCTTTGGTGGTTACGTCTTCCATCAAGGGGAAATTCCTTCCGCAGGAACACTTATCGGGTTTCAGAGCGGTTATATCGCCGGTTTTATACCTTATTAAGGGCATACCGAAATTATGCAGGCCGGTCGCAATTATACGTCCCAATTCGCCCCTGTTTACGGGCTGATCATCTTTATCTACAACCTCGGTTATGCCAAAATCCATATTTAAATGATGGCCTTCATGGGCGGCGCATTCGGTGGCGAATATCACTCTCTCCGCCAGACCATAAAAATCGAAGAGCTCGCATTCAAAAGCCTTTTCAATCGCCTCCCGCTGCTGAGGATACAGTGTTTCCGACGATGTAAACGCAGCCTTGAGAGGCAATGTTTTATTTCTGCTCAATAAAAACCGGGCTATAATATAGACCGTGGACGGGTAACCCTCTAACGCCGCCGGCTTGAAACGCTCCAATTCTTCGATATACGTATCGATATTTTCGCCGGAAAGGTGAAAACTTGAGAAGAACTTATGATTCATTATCCAGTTCGATCTCCAGAAGGGCGGTTTTTTGCGGGTGATTGGAACCACGACTCGCCCCAGAAAAAAGGCAATTTTATCGCCGGGATTTATCCCCGCCCACCTCTTCTGACGCCAGTCGGTAACGTTTTTCACCAGACATATCCGCCTGTCGTACAAAAATTCCAGGGGGGAGCCGGTGGTCCCGCTGGTGTGACCGATAGTAAGTTCGGATCTTCGGTAGTTTTTTGCTATAAGGGATGAGAAATTATTTTTAATATCCTTCCTTGTCAACACCGGGAATTTATGCAAATCATCGACAGTCTGAATATCCGATGGTTTAATACTATTCTTATCCATTACCTTTCTATAATACGGCACATTTTCGTAACAGTGTTTAACCAGGCCGATAAGTTTCTTATCCTGATATTCTTTCAAATCCTCATACGAATACCATTGCATCTTTTCAAATTTGTCCAGCAGCCTGTGGAATTTTTTCCCATACTCTCTAAAATAAAGTTTCAAACCGTACAGGCTGACACACGCGTTCTGAAAAACAGCTGGGCTTAAGTTATATATATTTTCCAACGTTCGATTCATTTAACAATGCTTCCAAATATCTCGTCAAGTTTTCTGCCGATAATCTCCCAGGAATATTTCTCCACAACCAGCTTTCTTGCGTTTTTTTCAAGCCTTGTCCTCAATCCGTCGTCCTTCATTACCCTCATAACCTGTGACGCGAATTCCTCGGGAGAATCACCGATAAGAATATTCTCTCCGGGGGTAACATCTATGCCTTCACAGCCTATTGATGTCGAAACCACCGCCTTTCCGCAGGCAAAAGCATCAAGAATTTTCAATCGGGTTCCGCCGCCGACTCTGATGGGGACCACGAAAACCGCGGATCGGGAAATATGACTTCTGATATCTTTCACGAAACCATGGATTCTTAGGGAAACATCTCCATCCATATATCTCCGCAATTTGGACGGCGGGCATTGCCCGATTATATTCATTTTAACATCGGGTATCTCCCTTTTTATCACAGGATAAATATCCTCGCAGAAATGAATCATGGCATCCCTGTTGGGATACCAGTTCAATCCGCCCACAAAAATCAATTCCCGGGAGACACTGCCGTCTGTCGGCCTGAAATATCTCGTATCGGTCCCATTGGGTATAACCTCGAATATCGAATTCGGCGCCATCTGCATAAAGAGATCCTTATCATTTTCAGATACGGCCAGATTCATTTCAAATTTGTTTAAAACCCTTTTTTCGTAATTTCGCAATTTCCTTGCCTGAAGATAAAGATATAATTTTGCAATCATATTTTTTTCGTTCGCCGCTCTTCTCCTTAAAAGCGATGATTCAACGTTTTGGTGATTGAGAACTCTGGGAATATCAGGGGTGAATCGAGCGTACTGGACGAGGTCGATTGTCTCAAAATAAATTAAAGCGAAATCATTTGACTGAATTTGATTTTTTACTTCAGCGGCCAGCTCATTTGACCTAAACCACCAGTTTGTAAAAGGAGCCGATGAAAATATATTAAGGAATAAAAGCGAATACCACCTGATTCTATTATAATCGGTTGGGATTTTAAATACTTTCACCGATCTACAATATTTCTTTAAAGCCTCAACGCTCTCGGAAACGCTTACTTCGTCGGGTAATAAAACCCTCTGATTCAGGGCAAGCAAATGTACCGTGTT
>CP070742.1:2362778-2367290 GCA_020348065.1 Candidatus Zixiibacteriota bacterium | reverse complement strand
GCGATAAAGACCTGGCGGTGGCCAACGATAGTTCCTACAACGTCTCCATCCTCTTAAACAACGGTAGTGGGGCTTTCTCGACGGCGGTGAATTACGGTGCGGGCGTTGTGCCCAACTCGGTTTTCGCGGCCGATCTCGACGGCGACGGCGATAAAGACCTGGCCGTGGCCAATAGAGTGTCTCACTACGTCTCGATCCTGGAAAATTTGAGCGGTGCTGGTGGAGAATGCGATTACGTTGTGGGTAACGTAAACGGCAGCAGCAATTATAACGGTCTGGATATCACCTACGGCGTTGCCTTCTTCAAGGGCGGCCCTGGGCCGTTATGCCCTGTTTGTCCTCCTTGCCCGGACTGGAATTATTGCGGCGACGTCAATGGCAGCTGTAACTATAACGGGCTCGATATAACCTACGGTGTGGCTTATTTTAAAGGCGGTCCCGGGCCGATCCATTGTGCCGATTGCCCGCCGACGGGGAATATCGCTGTTTCAGGCCGGATCTCTCGGATGAGATAATAATGAAGGCCGAGTAGAGTTTAAGAGGAATTCGGGGGAATAAGATGGGGCCCTAAGACAGCCTTTGTCGGAGTATAAACTCGGACTAGCTGCGGCTGCGACCCCCTATAACTTGCCGTTTTTACATAAGGTACCTCAATAGCATGGTTTGCGATCGGACCGTATTGGATTTCCCGTCGATTTTCTTCCGGATCTTCGAAAAAAAGTTGTTTTAATCTTGACATTCTGGATATTATATTTATAATGAAGTTGGCTTAACTTCTGCTACTATTTTTTATGATAGTAGTAATCGGAATAGGAGTCGGCGTGCAAAAAGACATAGATCCCCAAAAGCTCCTCAGGTTCGGCTTAACTCATTATGATCAAGGCGTTATCTATAAATTCCGGGGTAATTCGGGCTGTACGCGGGTGAAGTGATGCGGGAAAGAGCCGAATATCATCAGATTCTGGGACGGTTGTTTTAGGGAGGTGGTGTAAAAAGTTATGATATAAGTAGCCCTCATTTGTGAAAAAAATGGCCGCCCGTGTTTTTGAAAAAACACGAAAGAACGTCTGAAACTTTGTAATTCGAATTCGCCAAAGTTGTATAAGTGCTTATTAAGAGCATATCGAGAATTTTGTTCCGTTCGAAGATGTCTAAGAATTAAAAAAGGAGCCCGAATATGAGAATTAGGTTTCTGGAAAAGAGAGAATTTAAAATAATTATTTTTTCGGGATTAATGCTGTTGGTCCTTTCCAGCCATGGTTGGGCACAGAACGAGGGTGACACAATCTGGACCAGAGTTTATGGTGACACCATTGACCAGATGGCTAATTCCGTGGTGCAGACACTTTATGGCGATTATGCCGTTGCTGGTCTGACAGGCGGTTTCAATACCGCCGATTTCTGGCTGCTCAAAGTCGACCCCAACGGTGCTACGTCGTGGACCCACACTTACGCCGCCGCCGATAATGAACAGGCCCAGTCGGTAAAGCGAGCCAGTGACGGCGGATATATAATGGCCGGGTCGGTTTTGGATTCGTCCGGCATGTCGGCCCACAACCTCTACGTGGTCAGAACCTATCCCTGGGGCGATATAAGGTGGACCAGGAGATCCGGCGGTCTCGGCAGCGCTTGTGCTTATGACATTGAAATAACGCCCGATCTCGGATATATAATCGTCGGAAAAACCGCCCTTCCTTTTTCGGATTATGATATCTACCTGGTAAAGCTGGATGCGGGTGGGAACACCGTCTGGACAAGAGTGTATGGCGGGCCCGACCATCAGGAAGGTTATGATGTAGAGCTGACATCCGACGGCGGATATGTTATTACCGGTCAGACGGGCACCTCGCCTGATTATGATGTGTATCTCATAAAGGTTGATGCCGACGGCGATTCATTGTGGGGGCAAACTTGGGGCGATACCCTGATTGACGTAGGCTATTCGGTCAAAGCTACATCCGACGGCGGCTATATAATAGCCGGTTCTACCGAACAGCCTCCCGGCGGTACTCTGGATGCTTACTTTATAAAGACCGATTCATCTGGCAATACGCTCTGGACCAGAATATACGGCGGTTCGTATACCGACGAGGCTTACTCGATTTACCCGGCATACGGAGACAATTATATCGCCACCGGTTACTTCGGAGTGTCAGATCGCGATTTCGATCTTCATCTTTTGAAATTGGATGCCGGCGGTGATACGTTGTGGACCAGATTGTACGGCGGTTTAGACCGGGATCGGGGAAATTCGGTTATTCAGGCCCTTGACGGCTCGTATCTGGTAGCAGGCGGCTCAGCCTCTTTTTCGCCGGGTCATTACCAGGCGTATCTTCTTAAAATCGCCGGTCCACAACAATACGGCGCAATCGTTGGGCAGGTTTCGAATGAAGTCGAGAGGGAGCTGATCAGGGACGTGCATGTATCAGCCGGTCAATATGAAACCTGGACCGGGCTGGCGGGTCTTTACGAGCTGGGCGGTGTGTTGACAGGAACCTACGATGTATCGTTCTCTCATCCTGATCACCGGGATACCATCATAACAGGTGTCCAGGTTACTTCGGGAAACACGACGTCTCTGAATGTACAGATGGCGTCACTTTACGGCGGAATCGCCGGGATTGTTTTTGATGAAATCGAGCGGGCGCCGATTGAGAGCGTGTATGTATCGGCCGGTCAATATGAAACCTGGACCGGCCCGTACGGTACCTACCACCTGGACGGAGTGTTGCCGGGAATCTACGAGGTATCGTTCTCTCATCCTGATCACCGGGATACCGTCGTAACAGATGTCCAGGTTACTCCGGGAAGGACGACATCTCTGAATGTACAGATGGCGTTAGATTACTATGGCTCAATTGCCGGGCATGTTTCGGATGAAATCGAGAGAGCGCCCATTGAGAGTGTGTATGTATCGGCCGGCCAATATGAAACCTGGACCGACCAGTACGGCAATTACGACCTGGACAGTGTGTCGACAGGAATCTACGATGTATCGTTCTCCCATCCCGATTACCGGGATACCACAGTAGCCGGTGTTGAGGTTATTTCGGGAAACGTTACGGCGTTGGATGTACTGATGACAACGACAGCGGTCGGGTGCGACTATGTGGCCGGTGATGTTAACGGCAGCGACAATTATAACGGTCTGGATATCACCTACGGTGTCGCTTTCTTCAAGGGTGGTCCTGAGCCTCTATGCCCGGTTTGTCCTCCTTGCCCCGATTGGAATTACTGCGGCGACGTCAATGGCAGCTGTAACTATAACGGGCTCGATATAACCTACGGTGTGGCGTATTTCAAGGGCGGTCCCGATCCTATGTTCTGCGCCGATTGCCCGCCACAACCCTAAGAGGAGCCATAATTACCGTTAAAAGCAAAGACGCCGATATTATGGAGAATAATGCGAGAACAAGAAGAAAAAGGCGGTGAGGCCAAACCAGCAGTCTTTCGGAGAACCTTATCATGATTTAATTTTTATGGTATGATACTCTGGTAGAAAAAGAAGGAGTGTCATGCCATGAAGTTTCGAGACTATGAACCGGACCAGAAGGTTAAGGAACTTTTACAGCAAGTGGGACTGGTGGATGCCGAGGAGGATCGGTTTTATGGTAAGGGGATTCGTGGGGATGAGTTTCCGAAGGAAGTGCGTTGAAAACGCTGATGAAATAAGGCCTTTAATAAATATTACGATAACTTGAGATAATTGGAGAAAGAGATGAGAAAAAGCGGTATAGTCTTATTTACTATGATCTGGTTGCTGCCGGCGTTGGCGGCATTCGCCTTTGATCCCCTTTTTGACGTCAGAATCGATTACATTGTGGGTAACTCGCCCCAATCGGTTTTCGCGGAAGATCTCGACGGTGACGGCGATAAAGACCTGGCGGTGGCAAATTGGACTTCCGACAGCGTCTCAATATTAATGAACAGCGGCGATGGGACATTCCAGGCGGCGGTGAATTACGGTGCGGGCGACGCACCCAACTCGGTTTTTGCGGCCGATCTCGACCGCGACGGCGATAAAGACCTTGCAGTGGCCAACTTTAATTCCGACAACGTCTCCATCCTCTTAAACAATGGCAGTGGGGTTTTCTCGATGGCAGATAATTACGGTGTGGGCGATAGGCCCCGCTCGGTTTTCGCGGCCGATTTTAACGGCGATGGCGACTTTGAC
Organism: Candidatus Zixiibacteriota bacterium; assembly: GCA_020348065.1. Taxonomy (GTDB): domain Bacteria; phylum Zixibacteria; class MSB-5A5; order UBA10806; family UBA10806. The sequence goes on along the minus strand of CP070742.1, from coordinate 2,363,116 downwards.
CTGGCCGTGGCCAACTATGGTTCCCACAACGTTTCCATCCTCTTAAACAACGGCAGTGGGGCTTTCCCGACGGCAGTTAATTACGGTACGGGCAGCGGGCCCCGCTCGGTTTTCGCGGAAGATCTCGACGGCGACGGAGATAAAGACCTCGCGGTGACCAGCGATATTTCCTACTACATCTCCATTCTTTTAAACAACGGCGATGGGACATTCCAGGCGGCGGTAAATTACGGTGCGGGCGATTGGCCCCGCTCGGTTTTCGCGGCCGATCTCGACGGCGATAGTGACTTTGATCTTGCCGTGACTAATGCTGTTTCCCACAACGTCTCAATCCTCTT
>CP070742.1:2355490-2362678 GCA_020348065.1 Candidatus Zixiibacteriota bacterium | reverse complement strand
TGAAGATTACAGCATAAATAATATCCCGGCCCTCATCTTTTTTAACAACGGAGAAATCGTAGATCACATAGTCGGTTCGGTACCGAAGCATATAATAGCGGCCAAACTAAACTATATGATGCCGTCAAATAAATAGGAGAAGGAATTGTCATGTTAGCAGCAAAAAACCAGCGTGAATCCGAAGAATATTTCCCCGGGCATGTAACAAATGACACCATGCAGCCCGTAGATATATCGGTTAGGACGGACCTGAAAAGAAAAGAACAATTCGAAGAATTGTTCATACCGCTTATCGACAGGCTGCACAATATGGCTTTGAGAATAACTCGCAATCCGGATGACGCCGAGGATCTTGTTCAGGAAACCTATTTGAAGGCCTACAGATTTTTCGACAATTTCGATAAAAATACGAATACCAAGGCGTGGATAATGACGATTATGATGAATACGTTTCGAACCAAATATAGAAAATCACAGAAAGAGCCCATAACCGTCAATTATAACGCGGTTGAAAATTATTTGTCGTCCGGCGCGCATGATACGTTGAGAAAACCGGCTAACAAATCAGAGACCCGCAATATCGATAATATCACCGAATACATGAAATCCGTTGTATCGGATGATATAATAAACGCGCTGGAATCCGTTCCTGTTCGATTTCGTATGCCGGTGTTGCTTTCGGATGCCGAACAATTTAATTACCAGGAAATATCGGAAATATTGGGAGTCAATATCGGAACCGTTAAATCGAGGATTTTCAGAGGTCGCAAACTGCTGAAGAAAAGCCTCTATGAGTTTGCTGTAAAACGCGGAATTTACAGGAGGTCCTTACTTGACGGATGATGACGCCCCGGGAGTAGCGAGTAGAATGTATTTCTACAGGCTGCAGGCCTACAATTACAAAGTTTCCAGGAAAATGGCGCTACTGAAATAGCCTCCGAAAACCCCGCCGAAGGCGGGGCTGATTTCCCCCACAGGCCGGATTGACCAGATCCGGCCGTTTTTTATTTGTCATTTCTGTTTTGTATAATATTTTAACGGGCGGATAAGGATATCGTACGGAATGGCGCGTAACATAGAGATAAAAGCAAAAGCCCAGGATTTTCAGAAACAGATGTTAATCGCCGAAAGCCTTGGCGACGGCAAAGTCCAGCACCTGTTTCAGGAAGACACCTTTTTTTACGTCCCTTCCGGAAGATTGAAGCTAAGAGAGTTTGGTGACGGCAAAGGCGAGCTGATCCAGTATGAGAGGGGCGACTCCTTAGAGCCTGCAGAATGCCGATATCTTCTCTACCCGGCCGATAAGCCAACGATATTAAAGGATGCGCTTACAAAGGCGCTGGGTATTCGCGCTGTTGTTCGCAAAAGACGAATCGTGTATTTCGCCGGCCAAACCCGGATTCACTTTGATGAGGTCGAGGACCTGGGCAAATTTATCGAACTCGAGGTAGTGCTGAATCAGGGTGAAAAAGCCGAATTGGGCGTAGCGATCGCGGAAGACCTGATGAAGAAACTCGGGATTGACAATCAAGATTTAATTGAGCCGGCCTATGTCGATCTTTTGGAGAAACGCAGAGAACAGTGGTCGTAGTTAGAATTCCGATACCAGGTTAACGTAGAAGAAATCCGGTTTTCTTTAACAAACGCCAAAGAATTAAGGCTCCTTTTTGCTTGACGATCCCGCAAATAGTCGTATATTGCGGTCTTGTTTAGAATGAGGATAGAATGAAAAGAACGTTTCAACCATCGAATAGAAAGAGAAAAAACGACCACGGTTTCCGTAAACGGATGTCGACCAGGGCCGGCCGGGCGATTCTCAAGCGCCGCCGCGCCAGGGGCCGCGTAAGACTTTCTGTCTCCGACGAATAATCCCGCATCGGGGTAGGTTTTGAGCACCGCCGAGGTCAAAAGCGACAGATCGTTCGGGAAATCCGTACGTCTCAGGGGACGGACCAATTTCCTTGAGGCTGTCAAAGGAAAAAATTCCCGCATACTCCAGGGAGAATACTGCCGGATGGCGGTCGCGAACTTCCCCGACCGTTCGACCAGGTTCGGAATAACGGTTTCCCGCAGGGTGGGCGGTGCGGTCAAGCGGAACAGGTTGAAAAGAGTAATAAGGGAATATCTACGAAACAATAAGTCTCTCTGGCCCGGCGGTAAAACGGTGGTAATCTCGCTTTCAAACTCTGTAGAAGACGAAAAAGAGATGACATCGGAGATCGGGAAGATGTTGACGGGTATTAATGAATAAAACTCTCGGAAAAATCCTATCAACCGTGGTTAAGATCTATCAATTGACTCTGGGCGTGGCATTCGCCGGCCGATGCCGGTTTTACCCTTCCTGCTCGGAGTATGCCCGCCAATCGTTTATAAAATACGGTATATTTGGAGGAACCATCAAATCCGCCTGGCGGCTTTTGCGCTGCAATCCCTGGAATCCGGGCGGTTACGATCCGAGCTAAGTTATGGATAAAAGATCGATAATAGGCTTTATAATAATATTCGCCATAATATTAATATTCTCTAAGTATGTTTTCCCGCCACCGCCTCAACAACCCGCACCTACAGGTGAAGACTCGACAGGTCTCGTACAGCAAACAGATACAATTATGGAGCAAGCCGAGAAGATTCCCATGCAAGCTCCCGCCATTACAGCCCTTGACACTGCCAAAATGGCAGAAATAACAGAAGCGGAATTGGAGCCTGAAAAGGAGATACTTATTGAGACCGAATACCTTAAGATTTGGCTATCTTCAAGAGGCGGAATTGTTAAGCAGGTGGTTCTCAGGGATCATATTAGATATGATGGCGCGAATGTCGCCCTGATCGGAGAATATACCGACCCGATATGGGCGACGCATGGAGCCCTTACTCTGGGATATCGTGATCAGATTCCTGCCTTTAATAACGTTAATTTCAAAGTAGAGGGCGCGAATCTTTATCTATCCGAATCTAATCCCGAAGGCAGTGTAAAATTTACATATTACGCTCCCGATGGCTCAGCCATAGTAAAAAAGTACAGTTTCCTTTACGATAGATATGTTTTTGATCTTGATATAGATATCGGGATGCCGAGAAGTCTGGGAATGGGCAATGGAGTAACCCTGGGCTGGTTTACGCCGTTGGAGCCATCTGAGAAAAATTTTAGTCATGATAAAGACCGTCTGGGTGGATTTTTCAACGGCGGCGATAATTTCGATTACCGTGACGATCTTGAAGACGGCAAACTTCGGGACATATCCTCCGGCGTCACCGACTGGGTTGCTACCCGCACCAAGTATTTCTCAGCCATCATAATCTCAAAGGATATCCCCGGTGATGAGGTAATTGTTCTCGGTGATGAAATAATCCGTCCCGATCCGGAGAGAAAACAGTTCAAATGGGAACAGTACGGCGTTGGAATAACCTATAATAACCCTCCCGATAACCTGTCGCTGAGATTCTCTATCTACGCCGGTCCCAACGATTACGATCTTCTTAAGAGTATGGGGAAAAATCTCTCCTCGCTGGTTTATATGGGATGGAAATTTTTCAGGCCTTTCGCCATTTTTATACACTGGGTTTTCACCAGTCTTTTCTCCATTATTCCGAATTACGGCTGGGTTATCGTGGTGTTTTCGTTTTTGATGAAGATAGTTTTCTGGCCGCTTTCGCATAAGAGCGCCAAGTCGATGCACAAGATGAAGCAGATGCAGCCGGTAATCCAGGAGATAAAGGCCAAATATAAAGACGATCCCGCCCGGCTGCAGAAAGAGACCATGGCGGCTTACAAAGAGTACGGCGTCAATCCCTTCGGATCCTGTCTTCCCATGCTGGTGCAGCTTCCCATATTCTGGGCCATGTTCGCGGTACTTTCCAACTCCATCGAGCTTCGAGGGGCTCCCTTTATACTATGGATAACCGATCTCTCACAACCCGATCCCACGGGCGAATATATCTATGTCGGCGTGCTTCCGATTATTATGGGAATCGCCATGTTTATCCAGCAGAAGATGACTATCACCGATCCCAAGCAGAAGATGATGGTATATATTTTGCCGGTGGTTTTCACATTCCTATTCTCCAAGTGGGCCTCGGGGCTGGTGCTTTACTGGACTGTGTTCAGCATAATGGGTATCGGCGAGCAGTGGTTTGTGAAACAGCGATTGAAAGAGGGCGACGCGGCAACGTAACGATTTCCTGTATATCGATTTCTATAAGGCCGCCCGGCGGCTTTTTTTGTTTGTTGATAAGCCCCGACTGGAAAGTCGGGGCTATTAATTTATATTATATTTCCATAATAGCCGACACTTTCCAGTGTCGGATTCTATTAACCGAATTCCCTTGTCCGACCGATTAGGTCGCGGGGAAACAAACTTCCCGCCTACAGTAATGTATCATAATATTCTGCGGTCATAGCAAGCTATGACTCGCAGAAGGACTATACTTTCTATTCCTTTTCTTCCCGGATCAATTTCAGTCTACTCTCGAGACGGTCCTCGTCGCAGCCATATCTGGATGCTACCCTTCTGACCAGCTCCACCGCCGCTTCCTGCTCGCCCGGTATGACATCATCCGCGCCCAGTTTGCGAAGGTTTTCGATATCGAGGATATAATCGGTTCGCACCGTTACATGCAGATCGGGCGAGATGCTTTTGGCCGCTATTATGGCCCGTTCCGCCGCCCGGGGATCGTTGACCGCCACGACCAGCTCGCGGGCACGTTCCGCCCCCACCCGCTCCAATACATCCCGGCTGGTAACATCGCCGAAATATATCGGCTCGCCGTCACGGCAGACCTCGCGCACGGTGTTGATATTCAGTTCCAGGATCATATATTTGACGTTATTTTCTTTAAGAACCTTAGCCAGCTGTCTTCCGGCGAACCCGAAACCGCCGATAATGACATGATTCTCCCATCCCTTCGTATCCGATGACGCTTCCTCGGCAGTCTTGATATTCATGGCGCGATAAAAAACCGGCAGTTTTCCCAGCCCGGCGGAGAGATGAGGCCCGGCCGCAATCGCCAAAGGCGTTAACAGCATGGAGATGGTGGCGGCCGCCAGCAGATTACCCATCAACGGTTCCGGTACCAGATTATACACCGCCGCCGCCCCGAAAAGCACGAATGAAAACTCCCCCACCTGGGCCAAAGCCACCGACGCCAGTATCACCGCCCTGGTCCTGAGCCGCATTAGCAGTCCGGTTATGAAGACTATAATCATCTTGCCCAGGATAATTCCCGCCAAAATCAGCAAAATCGGGATAATATTCATCATGATCTCACCGGGATCGAGAAGCATCCCCACCGAGATAAAAAAGAGGCTGGTGAAAACCTCTTTGAACGATATGATATCGGCAGTCGCCTGATGCCGGAACTCGCTGCCGCCCACCACCAGGCCCGCGATAAAGGCGCCCAGGGCCAGCGATACCCCTGAGCTCGATATGGCATATGCCACACCTATACAGATCAAGAGAACCGATAAAATGAAAAGCTGCCTCTGCCTGGTTCTGGCCACTAATTTTAATAGACGGGGGACAATCAGGTAGGCGGCTAAAACTGAGCAGGTTATTACCAAAACAGAATATATCAACGAACCAAACACATCGCTGGAGCCTCGACCGCCGGCGAGTATCGGTATAACCAGCATCATCGGAATGACGCATATATCCTGGAACAACAGTACTCCCAGCGCGAAACGGCCGTGCTCGGCGTTGAGCTCCCCCCGGTCCTCGAGGCCTCGCAGCACAATGGCGGTGCTCGAAAGCGAAACGAAGAATCCGATAAAGATCGCTGTGGAAAGATCGTATCCCATCGAGTATACAATAACGGCGGTGATACAGCCCGTTAACACCACTTGCACAGTGCCCCCGACGAAAATATTGAGCCAGAGAGTACGCAGTTTTTTCAGGGAAAACTCCATCCCGATGCCGAACAGAAGTAGTGATACGCCGATCTCCGCCAGCACCTCCACGCGATGAATATCATTTATGAGCGCCAGACTCTTAGGTCCCATTAACACCCCTGCCAGAATATACGCCGCAATAGAGGGTATCTTGAAACGACTCAGAATTATCACCACTGCCACCGCCACCACGAAAATGATTATCAGATCGCGTAAATAGGTCAGTTCGTTCATCGCTTACAGCTTTTTCATTTTATTCGTATACCGCAAAACGTCTCGAAATAAATTATAACGGTATTAGATTATCATTACCACAAAATAAATAGTCAGCCGTAGGTCGGGTTTGATCGCTCCCCAAACCCGACACCCGGGCTATTTCGCCTGCGTGTCAGAATTTATTCTGACCGCGATAATCCGGATGCGGTCGCAAACATGCCGGAGGCGTAGCGACACGCAACAACCCCCCACGCGGCTGTCATCCCGGACCTGGTCCGGGATCCATCATGGCTTGCCCTTATCGATTCCCGATTAGAGATTTCGGGAATGACATCGTCGGGTGGCATGTTTTTTCGACGAAGTCGAATAAGCATGCTTACCCTTCGGGAAAGCATGCCACTCTACCGGATGCTCGAAAAAACGCGTTGTAACCCCATTCCCTGCTCCCTATATTGCCCCACGTGGAGAAAAACGACATCATCTGCGCCGCCGCCACGCCGCCGGGGCAGTCGGCATTGGCCGTAATCCGGGTATCGGGCCCGGGATCGATTGAGCTGGTGGCCAGATCGGTTCCCGCTTTGCGAAAGACCGATATCATGGACGACCGGCGGCTGATACATGATTATTTCGTCAACTCCGACAATGTCGCTTTCGATGAGGTGACGCTTATCCCTTACTTTACCTCCAGAAGCTATACCGCCGAGGAGATGGTGGAGATTATCTGCCACGGAGGTTACGCTTCAACTAACGTTATCATACAACATCTCATCAAAAGTGGCGCCCGCATCGCTGAACCCGGTGAATTTACTCGAAGAGCGTTTCTGAATGGCCGGATCTCGTTATCTCAAGCGGAGGCGGTGGCCGCCGCTATAGAGGCTAAATCGGAGCTGGCGCTCAAAGCCGCCGCCAAGAACCTCAAGGGCGAGCTGTTCAATGAAATCGACAGCATCAAAACCAGGATCCGCGAGCTTCTGACCCTCATCGAGGCCGAGATCGATTTCTCCGACGAGGAGATCGATAAAATCCCCATCGACCAGGTAAAATCCACACTGGAAAAACAGCTTGCCGCCTCCGATGAGATCCTTAAG
>CP070742.1:2344317-2355390 GCA_020348065.1 Candidatus Zixiibacteriota bacterium | reverse complement strand
CAAAGGGCTTTTCGCCCCAAAGCGCAAGCATTATGATTTGAAATTGGGAGGATTTGTTGGGCTTTTTATATTGATTCCGTTCAGACGGGGCTTTGCCAGTTGAGTTGGTATGCCTTAAATAAACGCCCAAGACTTTTTAAATTGCGAACCATTAAGGTCAAATTCGGAATATAACTTTCTTCCTCTTATCGGGTAAATTTCAAAACTTCTGATTTATGTTTAATATATGCTAATCTATTCTTTCCTGTTGACATTACGCTTTTTATGGGGAATTTCTCTCAAAAAACCGATTCCAAGCCGGTATAGATCCTGGTTTCTGTCATACGCTCCAAAGGCTTTACCATACCCGATTTCAATAAAAACACCAGCGAATTCAGAAAAACCTATCATTCCTATAGATAATTCTAGTCCCGGAGCCGTAGAATTTTCGGAATAAAATTCGTTGCCCTCTAGATTTGAATCCTCGTATGTTCCTCTAAAATGGAATATTTGGATTTCTGTTTTCGCGAATAGACCAATTTTCGCGTTCCTTCGAAACAAATATCGCATATTAGCTCCGAACTCTATTGTCGACCACTTTCCAAACTTCAACACATAACTACCCTAAGAACTTCTAAGTTCGCCAGTTAACCTTACATAATTAATTTCGATCGCCCCTAGAAAATTATCGTTAATACAATAATACATCCCGCCACCGAACGGTAATCCAATACTCTTATTAACTGTTCTATTCACAAAAGTATCTGCAAATAGATTTTTTGCTTTGAGAACACCACTCTGAAATAATATTCCGTATTTACCGCTCTTTATTTCAGCCTTGACGGGAATCGATAAACAAATCGTTAAGATTACAACAAATTTTACTGTGTGTTTCAATATCTAACCCGCCGATGATGGTTATTAATGAGTTAGTTTTTCTTAATTATATTATACGTCTGTCTGACCTGTCAAGAAATATCTTAATGTAGCTCAATCACTTTACGCCCCAGGCTGGACTCGAACCAACGACCCAGTGGTTAACAGCCACTTGCTCTACCAACTGAGCTACTGAGGCGTATTTTTTTTCTGCCTCAACGACCCCGTGGTTAATCCCCGCTTTAGCGGGGACTCTACCAGCTGAGCTACTGAGGCGTACGCTACTATTTTCGGTCAGTCAAAATACAAATTAAGGTCAAATTGTCAAGACATTTCAGATTAGTATCCCCGCCACGCAGGCGGTCATCCAGGAGGCGAAGGCGCCGGCGATCATGGCGCGCAAACTTAGTTTCGCGAGCTCGCCTCTACGTTGAGGGACAAGCGCCGAGATTCCGCCGATCTGTATCGCTATGGAACCGACATTGGCGAAACCGCACAGGGCGTAGGTGGCGATTATCTGGCTTTTCGGGTTCATCAACTCTGCGTACCCTTGAAGTTTCAAATATGCCACCAACTCGGTCACCATCAGCTTGGTTCCCAGCAAATCGCCAAATCGGGCCGCATCCGACCACGGTACCCCCATGGCCCACGCCAGCGGCGACAGAATCCAGCCGAATATCTTTGACAGCGTTAACTCATCATGAATCAATCCCAATCCCAGGTTTATTAACGCCACAATGCTGATAAAGGCGATAAGCATGGCCGCCACATTCAAAGCCAGCTTCAAGCCTTCGCCGGCTCCAGCCGCGGCGGCATCAATGCCGTTCTGTTTTTTTTCATAGGAAAGCTTCGCGCCGCCTACGGTTTCGGATCGCTCCGTCTCAGGATAAAACAGTTTGGCCATCATAAGCCCCGCAGGCGCTGACATTATCGAGGCGGCCAGCAGATGCCCGGCGATGTTGGGCACGATGTCCTTCAGTATCCCCACGTAGGCAGCCATGACGCTTCCCGCGATGGTAGCGAAACCGCCGACCATGACCGCATTCAACTCCGAAATGGTCATACCTGAGAGATACGGTCTGACCACCAGGGGCGACTCAATCTGCCCCACGAAAATATTGGACGCCGCCGCCAGAGATTCGGACCCCGATATTTTCATGCTCTTGGCCATGATCTTCGCTATAAATTCAACAACTTTCTGCAGTATGCCGTAATGATAGAGTATGGCCGATATGGAGGAGAAAAATATTATTATCGGAAGCACCGAAAAGGCAAATATGGCCATGCCGTTATTGACGACAAGACCGTCAACCTGCATAAAACCGCCGTCCGGATCGACTTTCCCCACCTCCACAAACATGCTTACCAGGTTACCGAATACGAATCTGGCGCCCCGGTCGGAACATCCCAGAATAGCCAGAACCACATCATTACAACGCGCGAATACCCATTGTCCCGGCGCGGTTTTCAAAATGATAACCGCAAACAGAAGCTGCAGCCCGAATCCCCAGGCGATTGTCCTCCAGTTAATTGATTTTCGATGGGAGGATAGAAGATACGCGATACCCATCATGAATACGATCCCGATTATTCCTATAAACCTGATCATTTTGTCCCCTTATTTACTCGCTATTTTTACAACCTTTCCCCAAATTAAAAACATATATGGCAGATTAATTTTATATAATAATAATAACATTTTAAACGATTTTCTTGATAGAAACTGATAAGAATTGCCTTCATCCCGTCTAAAAAATCTTAATAAATCCTTGAGGGGGAATTGATAATGCATATATTCGGATAAATGGCGTCTTGTGCTGGAACAAGTGTTCTATGTCGCTTTAATGAGAGAAAATCCTTGTTTCAAATCTGAAACCGCAATGAGGGCAATATGAGTTTAAGATAATATGACTGATACCGAAGAAAATAATATGCCTTTCCGGATAAAGGATTGCACGATTATCGTGAGGATGGCCGGACTCCGCGAGGCCATGAATTTAAGGGAACTGGAAGAGAGAATAAGTACCTGCCCGGTGGAGTGTCTTTTTCATCATTTTTGTGAAACGGTAATCAGGCCGACGTTCGACGATCCCGATTACCCGAACGATTTCGCGCAATGGGCAAGCCGTCAATTAAGAGACAGGGTTCTGGCGGAACGGCTGGCCAATATGAATCCCTATAAGTTTGGCTCCTTTGAAGAGTTACGAAGAGCGGTTCTGGAAATAATACAGGAGAGGCTTTCCGAACTTGACCATATACCCTGGGCTCCCAACGGCAATGTATTCCATTTCATGCAGGCGGTTACGGTAGTTTATGACACCGGTATATTAATAGATTCAATAAAGGATCTTAACGATCAATTGCCCCATATGAGTCATGGATCGGTTTACTATCATTTTGTGGAGGCCCGACGCCGAACCGAAAACGGTGTAGACGATTTTTCCGTCTGGCTGTCCGATAAAAAAGAGGAAACAGACCCTCTTGTTAAAGCTCTTTCGGAAATCGATTTTTATTTTCTTTCCCTCGCCGAACTGAAACAAACTCTCATCGATACGGTTTCGAGCTTTGTAGGGGGAGAAATGTATGCGTAGAACCTTTCCCGAATACGAGTCGATCATCGGCGAGGTTTCGGCATCGAAACTGAAACAGGTTGCCCGCGACCTCAAAGGCGCACGGGTCGTTCATGTCAATTCCACCCGTGAAGGCGGAGGGGTGGCCGAAATATTATTCTGGATGATTCCCCTTTTGAACGAGTTGGGGCTTGAGGCATCCTGGGAGGTAATGGAGGGAAATCTCGAATATTTTAACACGACCAAATCTTTTCATAACGGGTTGCAGGGCGATAACGTGATTCTATCCGATAAGATGATCAGAGCATACGAAGATACGGTGGCCGCAAATGCGGATCGCCTTCGTCCTATCCTGGAAGAGGCCGATTTCGTTGTAATACATGACCCCCAGCCTGCGATGCTGCACGAGTTATGCCCCGAGCGTAAAGGTAAGTGGATCTGGCGATGCCATATCGATGTCAGCAAACCGAACAGAAAGGTCTGGAATTATATCAGTTCGAAGGTCAATGGTTATAACGCCTCCATCTTTTCAATGCCCGATTTCGCCCGCAAATTAAATCATCCCCAGTTCATTATCGCTCCCAGCATAGATCCTTTATCGGTCAAAAACATGGAATTATCCGAAGATGATATTAATCGAACCTTGACCGAATTTAGTCTCGACCTTGATCGGCCGATATTATGCCAGATTTCCCGGTTCGATCGTTTCAAAGATCCCATCGGGGTTATTCAGGCATTCCAGCTGTTGAACGGAGCCTTTAACGCTCAGTTGATTCTTGCCGGAGGCGGCGCCACAGACGATCCCGAGGGAGCCGCCGTCTTAGAAGAGGTTACGGATGCCGCAGAGGGAAACGATTCCATCCATGTATTGATGTTGCCTTCCGACGCCCACAGGACAATCAACGCCCTTCAGCGAGCCTCGACCATAATTATTCAGAAATCATTGCAGGAGGGTTTTGGGCTTACGGTGACGGAGGCGATGTGGAAACATAAACCGGTCATCGGGGGCAATACCGGCGGTATCCGTCTACAGGTACATAACTACCACACCGGATTTCTCGTAAATACGCCTGACGGCGCGGCGCTGAGAATCAGGAAACTGCTCAGCAGACCCGATCTGATTGATATTATGGGTGAAACTGCCAAAGAGTTTGTTAAAGAAAATTATCTCTGCAACAGGCAACTCCGGGAAAATTTAACCCTGATGCTCGGGCTCCGGCGGGGTCTGGCAAACCATTTAATCACCGATTAAGATTCTTTATGGAAATTCTAAATCGCAGAATTTCACTCGACACCTTTTTTACGGCGTTAAAATCGGCGAAGCATAGAATTTTAATGCTCGATTACGACGGCACCCTGAGCCCGTTCACCGAGGATAGGGATAACGCTTTACCCTATCCTGATGTTAAATCGATACTTGAAGAAATTATCTCGCAAGGCAATACGCGCCTGATAATAATATCCGGCCGCCCCATAAACGTCTTAAAAAATCTTCTCGGATTAAAACATCTGCCTGAGATGTGGGGCTCTCACGGCGCCGAACGTTATTCACAAAAAGAAGGCTACACGGCGATCCAATACGCCGAATTTACGCGGAATTTTCTATCTTCCGTAATAAAGTGGGCCAAAGAAAACAATCTTGACGATTCTCTCGAAATCAAGCCTTTCGGCATCGCCTTCCACTGGCGGGGAGCCAGCGATATAAAAAAGAACGAAATCGAGACCATAGTCGAGGCCGCGTGGAATAACCGTCTGGCCGAGCATGATCTGGAATTCAAGAAATTCGACGGCGGTATCGAAATAAGACACAATAAAATAAATAAGGGTTCCGCCGTTTCGGAAATTATGAAAGAATATAAAGATGACTATGTTGCCGCCTATCTGGGAGACGATTACACTGACGAGGACGCCTTTAACACCCTTGGCAACAAGGGGTTAAAAATACTCATCGGAAAAGTCCCTCGCCTCACGGCGGCCGATATTATCCTGTCCCCGCCGGAAGAACTCCTGGATTTTTTAGGCCGTTGGTCAAAATCCACTGCTTGATCCAAAATAGATCTTTAAAAATTAAGGGCCGATTTGCTTTTTATGATTATAAATTCTATATTGGGATTACGAAAGGCAAATAGGTACAATGGAATTCTCGAATAGAAAAGTTATAGTCGTCTCCAACAGGCTTCCCATAGCCATCTTCAAAAACGAATCAGGGGGTTGGGAGATTAAACCGGGAACCGGAGGGCTTGTCACCGCGCTCGAGCCTATTGTTAGAAAATCCAAAGGTCTCTGGATCGGGTGGTCCGGGTACGGCGAAAACGCCCCATCCGATGAAATACTTGCCGATTATGGCGAAAAAAACAACTTCAAACTAGTTCCCGTTGACATTACCGAGAAAGAAATCGCCCAATACTACAGAGGTTTCTCCAATAAATCCATATGGCCTTTGTTTCATGACATGCTGGGACATTTCTCATATAACTTTACCAATTTAAATACTTATAAAGATGTCAACCGCAAATTCGCGGAAAAGGTGGCTGAATATGCCGGTGAAAACGACATTATCTGGATTCATGATTACCAGTTAATCTGCGTCGGCAGATATCTGCGCGAACTCGGCATCAAGAGAAATCTCAATTTCTTTTTACACATTCCCTTTCCATCCTATGACCTGTTTCGCCGATTTCCGCATAATCGCGAAATGATAGAAGCGCTTCTGAGCTATAATCATATCGGGTTTCAGACGGCCATAGACCGCAGGAATTTTATATCCTCCGTAAAATGGCTATTGCCCGACACCATTACCACGGCTAACAGACGTCAGACGAAAATTCAGTACGAGGGAAATGAGACTATTGTCGGTTATTATCCCATCTCCATTGATTTCAACGAATTCAACGAGGCCTCCAAATCCAGGGAAGCCGCCGATGCCGCCTGGTATCTCAGGGAAAACACCAACGTGGATATCCTGGCGCTGGGACTTGACCGGCTGGACTACACCAAGGGTATCCCGGAAAGATTTCTGGCTTTTGAAAGATTGCTGGAAAAGTATCCCGATACGGTGGGAAAAATTTCATTTCTGCAAATAGTCGTTCCATCCAGGCTGAACGTTCGGGAATACCAGGATCTGAAAGACGAGCTTGATTCCCTCGTGGGTCGGATTAATTCCCGGTTTTCCATACATGGATGGGTACCTATTCACTACCAGTTCAGGACCCTTAACAGGATACAGTTAATAGGGCATTATAAAGCGATTGATATAGCCCTTGTTACCCCGCTTCGCGACGGCATGAATCTGATCTCAAAAGAATATTGCGCCTCGACATCGGATAATCGCGGGGTTTTGATTCTGTCGGAATTCGCCGGCGCCGCGGCCCAGCTTTCAAAGGGAGCCCTGATGGTCAACCCCTACGATTTCGATCAGACCGCCGACGCCCTCTATCAGGCCTTTAACATGGACCACGAGGAAAAGGCCAGGAGGATGAGATTGATGCGCTCCGAGATCAGGCGTAATGACCTGAACCGGTGGGTGCGATGGTTTTTCAGGGAGGAATACCGTCAATAGCAATATTTGGAAATCTTATTATGATCGATTGTCAAATTCTGCTTCATTTCAGGAAACCTGATGAGTATAATATTATAGGATGAACTCTGTACTTTTATTAATAACATTATTAGCGTCGATCAATTATACCGGCAGTTTCGAGGAGGGCGACTGGGTTAACTTCACCAATTTCAGGTACGTAACCTCAGCCGCCATGGATCAGACTATGGTCTATTTCGGCACCACCGGCGGGGTCATACGTTACGACAAATTTGCGGAAAAATGGCTCGATCCTTTAACCGTCACCGACGGGATCCCCAACGAGAGAATCGATAACATAGCCTATGATCCCGAGTGGGATAGAATCTGGGTAGCTACGTCATCGGGAAACGCCTATTATGATCCCACCCTGGAGCGATGGTACGCAGGCGGGGAATTCCCCGCCCAATATGCCCGGAATGATTACCATCCGGGAAACTTCGCCATCCTCAATACTCAATTCGGGTATTTTTACCAGGACGGCTACATAGGCGATCGTTTCGGCCGGAGGTATAAATTAACTTATGGTATTTCTGATGACTTTGACAACCTCTATGTCGGCACCTGGGGCATGGGGCCGGTGCATATCAACGTCCGTTACAACGACCTGGATCTGATTCCCTACGGCCCCTACGGGGATAACATCTCCACCGTAGTTAAGATCGGCGATGATTTCTGGTTGGGAGATGGCGGCGTCGGCCTCGGCTCCGGGGCGTTGAGTTTCTTCAATCCCCGCAAGGGCGAATGGCGATGGTTTGAGCCGCGTTATACCGACGGTCTGGCGTCGGCGAGGCTTATCGATGGATGGGGCGACAAAAACACGGTCTGGCTGGGGACGGAATACGGGATGGTTCGCTACAGCAGGAAAAACGGAGACTTTGCCGCTTTCGCCGATAACTCCTCGCTGCCGTCAGTCGAGGTTCTTTCGGTGGCGGTCGGCCCCGATTATGTATTTACCGGCACGGCGTATGGCCTCGGTTATATAGACAAAACCGGAAAGAAAAAGCGAGAAACTGAATCAAACAACGAGGATGAAGATTCGCTGACTCAGCAACAGCTTCTGAGTAAAGAACGTTTTATCGGATGGCGCATCAACGACCTCAAGATTATCGGCGACTACCTGTACATGGCCTCTGACCGGGGCGCGCTGCGTAAAAATCTCAACGGCAACTCCAGGTTTACATTTCTCCAAACCGAGGACAGCAAACTCTCCACCGAAATTTTGGAGATTATCGCGCAGGGCGACAGCCTCTATTTTCTCACCCACAACGATATCGTTATTATCAATACCAAAACCGAACAATCCTCCATCGTAACCGATCTGTCGTATTTCCCGGAATGGCGTCTGCGTAAGGTCGCCACCGACGGGCAGAATATCTGGGCCGCCACCGATATCGGCCTCTGGAAATACCGCATCAGCGACGGTTACCGGCGCCTGTTCACCGCCGGCGACGGTATGATCTCCGACGATATACGCGGCTTGGTTCTTGACGGCGATTATATCTGGCTTGCCACTCCACGAGGCCTCATCCGCTTCTTCTGGAACGACCCCAGCCGCGGGGATTAGGTATTTACCGTAAAACGCCCAATGCGTCTAATGCGGGCCTTTTAATGCGAGTCATAGCCTTGCTATGACCGCAAAAGGGGGGGGAGCGGTCACGGCAAGCCGTGACGCGCAGGCAATGGACCTAATTGTCATCCCGGACTTGATCCGGGATCCAGAGGGGGGGTCATGCCCTGGATTCCCGATAAGAGATTTCGGGAATGACAGGCTTATTCGTTCCGTCGGATCGTAGGAAGCAGAAGGCGGGCGTGATCCGACGGTTTTAGCGGTCAGGTCATGGCCTTCGGCCTACGACCTGACCGAACGGGGACTTTTCCCCCGGTTACCAGGCGACGCTTGGTAGCTCAAGAATTATGATTTCATAGATATACATTGACAAATAGTCTTTAAATGGATATATAAGAAACTGGTACTATTTAGGTTAAGGATATTGTTCGGCGTTTAACGAAACTATCTAACCGTAAAGCAAATATCAAAACAATGAAACAACTTCCACCTCCAGACGACGAAAAAGAATTCGAAAAAATTATAAGAGATATTTGTAGAGCACTTTATTGTGAACCCGGCTCTCAGCTTTATGGCCGCAAAGGACAAAGCCAATCGGGAATTGATGGATATTTTATTGTTGGCGATGAGGCCGTTTCTTACCAATGCAAGAAGAAAGATATTTTAAATACGCCAACGGATAAATTAAGATATATGCTTTTGACCGAAATGGAAAAAGAATCTTCGCAGGCTAGGCAATTCTTTAATAACTTGGGTGTTAAAGCAACAAAATATATTTTCGCTACCACATTTAAGAATGATACGCACTTACAGAACAAGGCAACCGAATTGTCGTCATTGCTGGATTTCCCTGTTATATACTGGAGTTGGGATACGATCTCAGAATTCATACAATCCGACATTAATGTACGATGTAAATATTATCCCGAAATATACCCCGATTACAGATTCAATGCCAACCGATATATTAAACATATAACTAAGGAAGTTATTAATGAGAACATTTTTAAGGAAGAAAAAGAATTAAGAGAATTAGCATACAATTATCTTACTATAAATGATAATGAAGAGGTGGTCTTTAAGGTTATTTGTAATAATATTGATGTAAGAAATAACGAGATTATTGATAAAGCTGCAAGATTAATTTTTAATTCAAAAAGAAATTCGGCGATCTGGCTTACCGGTGATGGCGGCACCGGTAAGACCAGCATTCTTGTTCGGCTTGCGGTTGAATTTGCAGATAACGGAAAGAAAGCATTTTTACTGGATTTTGAAAATCCTCTTTTAAATGAGCACATACTATATGATTCATTCTCTTATTTAAAGGATAAGGCAGGGGAAGATAGACTTTATATATTTATTGATAATCCTTGTAAAAATATTAATCTACTTCAGGCAATATTAAGGGATATTAGCAATCATCGTTTTGAATTTATATTGGTCTTCACGGAAAGGACTTTCCGCTTCGACATGCTGGAAAGGGACAACCTACTAAGATTTCCCTACGGACAAGACATGCCCGAGCAATTATTAATTAAAAATCCGATATCCCATAGAGAAGAAGTTTATAAACGTTTTTACGAAATAATCGGCACGAGAGATAATAAAATATGGCAAATAATAAATGAAATCGGGATTAAAACCGACCTTGCCTTTGTAAATGCTACTTACAAAATACTTTTGGAGTTAACCATAAACAAGTTGATTCATTTCGTTTTTGATTGGGAAGAATACGCCTTAACAGCCAAAGATAAATTTCCTTCTCTCAAAGGGGCGTATAAATACATCGCCGTTTTATATCTATTTGGAATAAATACGCCCTTTTCCATACTTAAGAAATTATTCTCCCCAACAAGCCATGAAATTTCCTATTTCTTAACCACCTTCAGCAGAAAAGGGAAAGAGCCGCTTATACTCTTAACCTTTGAGCACGGTGATTTTAATTACAAATATTACCTAAGGACAAAGCATGAAATAATTTCAAGTATTTTTTTTGAAACCAGCGAATTGGATAAAAACGACCTTATTGCCGACATTATACGGGAATTTGATCCCAATAATTCTGATGAAGTAAATATTTTAATTCAACTTTTCGGAAATAAAAAGAATATAAGGGAGGGTCACCTGAATTATGATAAACTGTCTAATTTCCTTTTATCAGGATCGAATTTAAACAAATTAAAACAATGTTTGGTTTTATATAGGACAATATATTTGACCAAACATTGGATAGAATTAAAAAAAGGCCAATATAAATCGGCAATCGATCATTTAAAAGAGGCGCTTCTCAAATTCCCGCATGATCTACATTCCCGCACCGAGTTGTCCAGAATCTATCAGCAGCAGAAAAGATTCAAAGAGGCTGAAAAAGTGCTGCTGGAGCTACTTGAGATTGATAATAATAACCTTCAAGCCCGCACCGAGTTGTCCAGAATCTATCAGCAGCAGAAAAGATTCAAAGAGGCTGAGAAAGTATTACTGGAATGTATGGATATTGATTC
>CP070742.1:2327903-2344217 GCA_020348065.1 Candidatus Zixiibacteriota bacterium | reverse complement strand
AGTATAGGAATAATCGGCGGGGCCGACGGGCCGACATCGATATTTCTGGCGAGTCAGTTGGCTCCCCACTTACTGGGACCGATTGCGGTGGCGGCCTACAGCTATATGTCGCTTGTGCCCATCATACAGCCCCCAATAATACGTCTTCTAACGTCCAAAAAAGAGCGCGCCATTGACATGCCGCAGGCACGGCCCGTTTCCAGAACCGCTGCAATACTATTTCCGATAATCACCGGCACCCTGGCTTCCCTGGCGGTACCCTCCAGCGCGCCTCTGATGGGTATGCTGATGTTTGGCAACCTTCTTCGAGAGTGCGGGGTCACGGAACGTCTGAAAAAGACGGCGGGCGGCGCTTTAATAGATATTGTAACGATTTTCCTGGGACTGGCCGTCGGCGCAACTATGGACGCGGGTCATTTCCTTACACCCAAGACTCTCGGAATCCTCGTTCTTGGCGCTGTGGCGTTTGCGTTCAGTACCGCCGGCGGAGTCATTTTCGCTAAGATTCTGAATATATTTTTGCCCGGGGCCAAGAAAATCAATCCCTGTATCGGGGCGGCGGGAGTTTCCGCGGTGCCGATGGCTGCGAGAGTAGTACAGAAATTCGTTTCGGACGAGACCGACGGCAGGGTCAATCCCTTGATGCCGGCCATGGGGCCAAATGTCGCAGGTGTTATCGGCTCGGCGGTAGCGGCGGGAGTGTTTTTGACGCTTCTAAAGTAATCCCTATATAATTTTTTGATTTACCAGGGGAGTCCCGTCATATGCGGGACTCCTTTTCTGGTTTAGCTTGGTTCCGGGGTCTTTCCAAGACCCCGGCTACTGTTTTAGCGAGATTAACGACGCCGTTTTGTGTCCAGCACCGATTATCTGTTTGAGGTTTTGCCAACATTCACACATCTCGCTTCAGGCGATGTCCTTTCCCCCGCCAAAGGCGGGGGCGTTACCCCGGGGCGGGAGTCGCCTCTCTACTTATAGGGACTTTTGAAAACAAATGCGGAACGGACGTGTATTTTTGGTAAAAAAATATAATATAATTATGCACTGCCTAGTACATCCTCGAAAATTCAGATGAATATTGACATATCGATATAGAAGATATAAATTGCCAACTAGAGATTGGGCGGTAAAGAAAGCTATTAAAAATAATCGTTTTATTGGAAAAGGGAGATTTATGACCGTACCTAAATATTATGAGATGATGAATGCGGCATTAGAAGCAATAAGGAATCTAGGTGGATCAGCTTCAATAGGTGAACTTGAGGATTCAGTTTCCAAAATACTAAAACTATCAGAAAAAGAATTAAAGGAAATTCATAGAGGTAATCAAACAAAATTCAGTTATAGACTGGCCTGGACAAGGACTTATCTAAAATGGTATGGCCTGTTAGAAAACTCCGAAAGGGGTATTTGGGCATTAACTTCCAAGGGCAAAAATATTATGGATGTTGATCCTCAAGAAGTTATAAAAGAGGTGAGATCGAAAAAAACGAACAATCAAGATGTGGCGCAGGCGGATGAGGATATTACAGAAGCTGACACTGAATTAAAGGATGATTGGAAGGAAAATTTATTAGAAACTATTCACAATTTACCACCGGATTCTTTTGAAAGACTTTGCCAAAGATTATTACGAGAGTCTGGATTTGTACATGTTGAGGTAACTGGCAGGACGTCTGATGGAGGTATCGATGGAAAAGGCGTCGTAAAGATTGGCGGATTATTGTCATTTCACATCGTTTTTCAAAGTAAAAGATATAAGGGAACTGTATCGTCTTCAATTGTAAGGGATTTTAGAGGCGCAATGGTCGGAAGAGCCGATAAAGGCTTAATAATTACTACAGGCACATTCTCCCGAGAGGCAAGGGCCGAAGCACAACGAGATGGAGCGCCCCCCATAGATCTTATTGATGGAGATGAACTTGCAGAGAAATTAAAGATATTATCATTAGGTATAAAAGTAGAAAAGAGAATAACTGAAGTTGTGGAGATAGATCAATTTTGGTATGAAAATATATAATGTACATAATACCACAATGTCAATTCTTGGCAGTATTTTAATAAAAGGGCCAGTTATAGACTGAAGTGCATCCTTATTGAGCATCTTTTGAAAACGGCCTTCGGTCTGCAACACGGAGGAAAAATTAACTCAAAGTAGGAGTATCAGTGGGGCCTATTTTAATTTTCGATAAATCCGCGTTAGAATGCTTAAATCCAGATGAAGCGGTATTTATGGATTTATTTTATAGGACAAATATTACACCTCTATTCTATATAGAAACGTTAGCTGATTTGGAAAAACATATACGAAATGGACGAACTGCAGAACAGATAGTCGGAAATCTCGCCAACAAAACGCCTGAAATTCACTCTTCTCCAAATACACATCATCTCTCAATGATTTCAGCTGAAATTACAGGAGCGGAGAACATTCCAATGAAGGGATTGCCAATACTTTCTGGCGGACAATATAAGGAACTTAACGGTCAAACCGGAGTAGTATTCCAGGAATCCGCAGAAGCAGAAGCATTTCAACGATGGCAAAATAGCCAATTTATTGACATCGAGCGCCTATTTGCAAAATCTTGGAGAAGATATTTGCAATGCACTAATTTTGACGAAGTATCGCTTTTCTTTGGTCAATTGTATGATTATAGGCGAAAACCAAAGGATTTTTCTGATCTAAAAACACTAGTCGACTCTTTATTGGATCAATCAAACCAGAAACGAATATTCCGCTTTAGCTTAAATTTATTAGGCATCCCAGATGATATTCAGCAAATTACATTTGACAGATGGATTGAAAAAGGAAAACCTACATTACATGATTTTTCTCCTTATTTTAGGTATGTATTGTCGGTGGAGCTTTTCTTTTATTTAGGAATAGCAGCCAATTTGATATCCAAGGATCGTCTGAGTAATAAAATAGATTTCGCATATTTTTATTATTTGCCTTTTTGTATGGTCTTTTGCTCAGGCGATAAGTTACATAAAAAAATCTCACCCTATTTTCTTAGAGAAAATCAGACATTCGTCTGGGCAGAGGATTTTAAAGCCGATCTAAAAATGCTAGATATCTATTATTCGGTATTTTCTGAGGAATTAAAAAAGCAAGGTTTGTTTAAACTCGCGGAAAAACCACCTGCTGATACTGGGTTTTTGGTTACGCGCTTATGGGATAAGCATCTGCCAGGTTGGAGAGAGGGTTTAAAAGTCAAAAAACCTTTGAACGAAATAAATACTAAATCTTTAATAAATGGGATCAAGAAATTTGAAGAATCTGCCACCGAAATCGACCCTATAACAAACTCTCATATGGGTGAGATCCAGAGTATCATGTTTCATAGGAAAGTTAGGCCGAGAAAGGGTAAATGGAAGCTTTTTTCTCCTGATATTGAACAAGCTGCAAGGGATGCCAGGTCGCCTTCCGAATCCGCCGAAGAAGGAGAGAAACGGGAGAAATGACTTGATGCCGGATCGAGTCCGGCATGACAGTACGGCCCGATACCGTAAGGAAACCCCGCCGGATGCGGGGCTTACAGCACAGCTGCGGTCATTGCAAGCAGTGACGCGCAGCCGATAAAAGCAAATGGGATTTGCACGTCTATTTTAAAAGAACCGACAGCAGGCTGTGGGGCGCAGATCTCCTTACGGCGAGAGAGAGCTGTAGGCGGGGAGCTTGTCTCCCCGCACCCGGTCGTCGGCAGATAAACTGCCGACCTGCAGTACGGGTGTCGGGTTTGGGGAGAGATCAAACCCGACCTACTATATTCGATTATCATGATAATTCAAATATCCCTTGTTTAATTAATCTTATTGCCATAATATCATGGCATAATGCTCGTTAATAATCAGATATAAAGGAGGTTTGAATGGCTCCAGAACGGGACAATATCGATGAATTTCTAAAAAGCATCAATCTGAAGAAGAAGCGGAAGTATATTACCGCGGCAGTAATCGCGCTGGTCGTCATAGTGCTGGCGAACACCGTACTCTATTCGGTGGGCGCCGAATCGGTGGGGGTAATCCAGAGATTCGGTGAATATGTTCGGACCACCCCGCCGGGGTTACATATGAAATTGCCGTTCGGGATTGAAAATGTAACCAAAGTGCCGGTGACCAGGATCTTGACCCAGGAGTTCGGTTTCCGAACTGAAAAACCCGGTGTCAGAACCATCCGCAGCAAACAGTCGCTTTTAAATGAATCATTGATGCTGACCGGCGACCTGAATGTTGTGGTAGCGGAATGGATCGTCCAGTACAAAATTAAAGATCCGAA
This sequence comes from Candidatus Zixiibacteriota bacterium, assembly GCA_020348065.1. Lineage (GTDB taxonomy): Bacteria > Zixibacteria > MSB-5A5 > UBA10806 > UBA10806. The sequence goes on along the minus strand of CP070742.1, from coordinate 2,339,938 downwards.
AGATTATCTATTTAACGTTAACCGGGTCGAGGAAACCATAAGGGACGTATCCGAATCCGCCATGAGACAGGTGGTAGGCGACAGAAGCGTGGATGGCGTCATTACAATCGAGCGCATGGAGATCGGCGATGCGGCGGGACTAAAGATGCAGGAGATACTCGACAGCTACGGCGCCGGCATACAAATAGTCACGGTGAAATTGCAGGACGTTACGCCTCCCGATCAGGTAAAACCGGCCTTTAACGCCGTTAACGAGGCCAAACAGGAATATGAGACACTTATAAATCAGGCCCGGAAGGAATACAACACGATCATTCCCAAAGCCAGGGGCGATGCCGAGAAAACCATAAAGGAAGCTGAAGGTTACGCCATAGATCGTATAAACCGCGCTGAAGGGGACGCTGCGAGGTTCTTATCCATATGGCGGAAATACTCCCAGGCAAAGGACGTAACCCGCAGACGTCTTTATATGGAGACCATGGCCAAAGTTCTTCCCCAGGTTGAACGCAAATATATAGTCGATGACAAAGAAAGCGGTATTCTCAGAATACTCCCCCTTGACGAGATTTCGAGAAAGGGGGTCGCAAAATGATTAGCACAAAATGGATAATTACCGGAATCGTCGCCCTGGCGGCGTTAATTATTCTGGCGGCCGCGTTCTACACGGTGGATCAAAGAGAACAGGTTGTCATAACCCAGTTTGGCGAGCCGGTCAGGGTGGTAAAAGACCCGGGCTTGCATATAAAAACCCCATTCATTCAGGCGGCCACCTTTTTCGAAAAGCGGATACTGGAATGGGACGGCAGCGCCACCCAGATCCCGACCAAAGATAAGAAATTTATCCTGGTGGACACCTATGCCCGCTGGAAAATAAGCGATCCGCTAAAATTTTACCAGTCGGTGGGAAACGAGCTCAGCGCCCAGACCCGACTCGATAATGTCATTGACGCCGCCGTCAGAGATTTCATCACCGAACAAAACCTGATAGAGGTAGTGAGAAACTCGAACAGGCCCCTGGTTCAGTCCGAAGGCGAGGAGATCGAAAGAGAAGATATAGAAATAGAGATGGGACGGGAAAAAATTACCAGGGAAATATTCGCGAAAGCCTCGGAAATGACCCCGCAATACGGCATCGAGCTCATCGATGTAAGGGTAAAACATATAAATTACGTTCAGAGCGTACGGGAAAAGGTGTTCTCCAGGATGATCGCTGAGCGCGAGAGGATCGCGGAGCAGTATCGTTCGGAAGGCCAGGGGGAAAGATCCAAGATTCTCGGTGATATGGAGAAAGAACTGCAGAAAATAACATCCGAGGCATACAGAACCGCTGAGGAAATCAGGGGTCAGGCCGATGGCAAATCAACGCAGATTTATGCCAGCGCATACAACAAAGACCCGGAATTCTATTCGTTCTTAAAAGCCCTGGAAACCTACCCGGAGACTATAGACAAGGATTCCTGGCTTATCCTGACTACGGATTCAGACTATTTTAAGTATCTTAAAGAAATTCGGTAGTAAGGCGGCAAATCGTAACCGGGATTCCGCAGGGAATCCCGAACAGCATAGCCCCGGGGTCTTTGCGTTTGCGCGGAATTTTATTTCAAGACCGAGTGTCGGGTTTCGAATCCCGCCTTTGGCGTGATGAGAAACTGATATTTACCTGATTTGCAGGACACATTTACTAGGTTGAATACTTTTCCTTTCATAATCTACGGGGCTCATAAACCCCAGGGTTGAATGGCGTCTGACCCTGTTGTAGTAGGTTTCTATCCATTCAAATAGCCTTAGTGCAGCCTCCTTTCGGCTTTCGAAGCGCTCAAATGCTACCATCTCGTTCTTCAGGCTACCAATAAATGACTCCACACAGGCATTATCATAACAGTTTCCCTTACGGCTCATGCTGCAAACCATAGCGTTTTCCTCAAGAAGGCCCTGATAAACTCCGCTCGAATAAAGACTATCCCTGTCACTATGATGCAAAAGACCATCTTCGATCGGTCTCTTCTTCAAAGCCTGCCTTAAGGCGTCCGAGACCAGCTCCAATCCCCGTCGAGGGGACATGCCCCAGCCCACTACCTGCCGGTTGTAAAGGTCCAATACCACCGCCAGGTAAAGGAAACCCTCTTTTGTAGGAATATAGGTAAAATCAGACGCCCACACCCGGTTCGGCTCTCTTACCGCAAAGTTCCGGGCCAGAAGGTTGTCCGCCACAGGTTCCCTCTTGCCAGCCTTCGTCAATGACCTGAAACGCACCGTCACCCGAGATATTACCCCGTTCTCCCTCATCAGCCGCGCCACCCGGTTGTGCCCACAGAAATACCCCAAAGAACGAAGCTCAAAATACACGCTGGGACTGCCATAAGCCCTCTTATAACCCACATGAATCCTCTTTATCGCCTCCAACAAACGTATATCCTCCTGCTTCCGACGACTCAAAGGACCAGATCTCCAGCGATAAAATGCGCTCCGGGATACCCTCGAGAGCCGACAAAGAACACTTACCGGATAATCTCCCCTTAAAGCCTCTATGGCTTTGTACCTTTCCTCCCGGCTCGACCCAGATAATCCAGGGTTTTTTTTAGAGCCTCTAAATCCCGTTGAAGCTCCTTGTTCTTCCGCCTCAGACGAGCCAGCTCCGAACGCTCCATACGACCACTATCGGAAAACGCCTTAACCCCCTTGCTCCTGACTTGGTTGCGCCATCTGCGAAGCATACTGCCGCTAATACCAAGACTCCTGGCCACCTGTTCCGAAGATTCATCCGAACTCTCAAGCAACCTCACGGCCGAAATCTTAAAATCCCGATCATACTGCCGCCTTTTTCCTGACATCCTTGACACCTCCTAACTCCATAATAACATGGGCTTCTATTTGTGTCCAGAATATCAGGTAAACTTCAAACCCGACCTACAATCTACAGGGCGGGTTGGTCGATATGATCGGTCTGCGCGGGCGATTTTTTAAATCAGGATTTAAATCCGAATTTAATAGCGCCCTCCTGGCAGGTATTCACGCATTCCCCGCAGGAGGTGCAATCGGGCATATATTTAGCTTTTTCGTCTTTTAATTGCCTGATTGTGGGGCAGGGACTTTTATCTTCGCAGTCACCGCAATCGGTGCATAAGGCGTGGTCGACGCGGACCCTGCCGGGAGCGATCTTCTCGCACAGCCACGTCAGCGCACCGACCGGACAGATAAAATAACAGAACGGCCGATATAAAAACAGGCTGACCGCCAAGAGGATTATCATCATTACGATAAACGTGGTATCGATATTCCAGTGCAGAAGCTCGAAGAAATTTACAGGTTCATAAACACTATACGCCGAATAGGCTTTTAAGAGCGGAGGGTTTATATAGGCTTCGGGATTCTCGGCCAGTCCGGCCATCATATCTCTGACATAGAAGAATGTAACTATGAACAATCCCAAAAGTACGAATCTTACAGTATTAAAGGCGGAAAAACTGAAGTTTTTAATATGAAATTTATGGGGTATTTTATTAACGATTTCCTGCAGGGCTCCCAGCGGGCAAACCCAGCCGCAGAAAAGTTTCCTGCCGATCAAACTCGGAATGAAAATGGCCAGAAAGATGGCCAGAAACACCGGGAAAAACTTGCCGAATACAACCTTAAACATGAAAAGTTTAGTTACCGCGCACATGGGGCTGGGATGTAACGGGAAAAAATAATCCAGACCGAAAAGCACAAAGGCGATCAGCATCATTATGACTCTCACCCATATATTTATCTTTTTGGCGAAAAGCAAAACCAGGCCGGCAACCATCAACACCAGGAATCCGGCGAATTTGCCGGTAAGCAGGAAATCCAGGACCCCCGGCGCTTTCCTTGCGGGGGCTTCGCTTTTTTCCTCATCAGCAGACTCGGCCGCAACAACATCGGCTGTATCGGATTGGTTTTGTTCTGCAATCTTATCGGGACTACTCGATTCCACCGAAGACGGAGACCGGGCGGCAACTGTTCCGATAATTAAAAATAAGGTTATAACAATAAAGAATACAATAACCGGAGAATTGTTTTTTAGAAAATAAAGGTTGTCGATCATCACATCTTTCCTTTTTTATTAGGGATCCTGCTTGCTCATAACCGCCTACGACAACTGAAGTAATGATTTTGCCGCAACTTGTCAAGCGGCCTTTAATGTCCTGTGTAAGTCCCCGAATAGAAAGCGGTTGAATCTTTTGCCTTAGAAATTACGGAATAATGAAAATTCTGATTCGTATTGGAATTAGAAACTTTAAAATCGGAATTGGAGGAAACGATGAAAAAGCAGTTGATCTTAATCGCGACGATACTCGGGATCTCCGGCACGGCGTTGGCCGACGGTTTTATTATGCCTCATCCCAAACCCTGGATGCCCCCTCATCCCAAGGTGAACGTCAAATATCATCACGTCGATGTTCGGATAAACGATCCTGTGGCGATTACGAGCATAGACCAGGTTTTCGTCAATCCTTTCGGCCGCGAACTGGAGGCGGACTATATTTTCCCAATTCCGGAAAACGCCTCGGTGAGCCGATTCGTGGCCTGGCTCAACGGCCGTAAAATGGAGGCCGAGCTTCTGGACGCCAAGGAGGCCAGGAGAATTTACGAGGATATTGTCCGCCAGCATAAGGACCCGGCGATTCTGGAATACGCCGGACGGGGGATGTACAGGATGCGAATTTATCCCATCCCGGCCAACGGCGAGGTGCGAATTAAGCTGGAATACGAGGAGACCCTGAAATCCGATTACGGAACGGTAACCTATCTTTACCCTTTGAATACGGAAAAGTATTCAAACTCTAATCTCCAAGAGTGCAAGATAGAGATTGATGTTAGTTCATTCGAAAAAATCGGATCGGTTTACTGCCCCACTCATAATGTTACATCGGAGCGCGAAGGCGAAAAATCAATGACGGTATCGTATCTTGAAAGAAATATCAAACCCGCTGAGGATTTCATACTGCATTTTACACGTCAGAAGAGCGATTTCGGATTTCATCTATTGAGCTATCGCGAGCCGGGCAAAAAAGACGGCTACTTTATCGGCATACTATCGCCGCCTCTTGAAAACAAATCCAAAACCGTCGATAAAAATCTGATTTTCATCCTCGACTCATCCGGCAGTATGCGCGGAGAGAAAATGCACCAGGCAAAAGAGGCCTTGAAATTCTGTCTGCTGGGGCTTAATCCCGGCGACAGATTCAACATAATTGATTATGATGATTCGGTGATGCCGTATAAATCGGGGCTTCTGGAAGCAAGCGGCAAAAACATAGATAATGCCGTCGAATTCGCCAACCGAATCGACGCCTCGGGAGGCACTAATATATACGATGCCCTCGCCAGAGCCTGCGAGATGATTCCGAAAAACGGTGATCCGACGTATCTAATATTTCTAACTGACGGCCTGCCCACCGTCGGTAACAGAAACATTGAAAAGATTATAAAGAATACGACCAGGCTGAATGAAGGCAGGGCGAGGCTTTTCGTGTTCGGGGTCGGGTATGACGTTAACGCGCACCTGCTCGATCGTCTCGCGGAGGAAAACAGCGGGGTGCCGGAATATGTTCTTCCGAATGAGGATATCGAAGTGAAAGTCTCGCGGCTGGCGGGCAAGATCAGCCATCCCGCCATGACCGACGTTAAATTGAGGTTTGCCTCTGATAACGGCTATAACGTTTACCCCGAGAAACTCTCCGATCTTTTCTATGGATCGGAGGTTATAATAACCGGGAGATTCAGGAATACCGGCAAATCAAACGCCATCGTCTCGGGAAAAATCGGCGGCGAATATAAGGAATACGAATTCCCGGTTGAATTTTCAGACGGCTCTATGTCGGACGAGTATATTGCTTTGCTATGGGCAAACCGAAGGATCGGCTACCTGCTCCAACAGATGCGGCTTCATGGCACAAGCGATGAATTACTGTCTGAGGTAATCGAGCTCTCCAAGAAATTCGGGATTATAACCGAATATACTTCGTTTTTGGTTACCGGAGATGAGAATCGGATAGCGAGCGGCTACTGGGAAGCGGAGGCGCCGGTTCTTTACAAACGTCTTAAGAAGAGCGTTGAGGAACTTGGAACAGCGCAATCCGGTAAGGGAGCGGTAACGCAGTCCTCAAATTTGAATCGTCAGCAAATGGATATGATTGCTCCCCCCGCAAACGAAATGCAGATTGGCGAAAGCAAACATCAATTCACCAACGCTCGGCAGGTCGGCGTTCAGGCCTTTTATCAATCCGGCAATAACTGGATTCAGTCGGATATCAAAAAGGATACTTTTGATATTGAAATAAAAAGGTTTTCAAAGGCCTATTTCCAGATTATCGACAACGATCCATCGCTGGGACGCTACCTGGCGGTAGGCGATGAGGTAAGGCTCAAGGTCGGGACCCAGGTGGTGCAGATTTCCGATTCCGGGAAAGAGTACCTGACGGGAGATGAACTGAGAGAATTGTTCTCGAATTAGAAACTTACAATGTATAAAAATAAAAGCCGGCGCGTTGGCTCCGGCTTTTTCATATGCGTCAGGATGTTGTCTTCGACTTCCATCCTGAGGGATAAAAAACCCCGCCTAAGGCGGGGCGGATTAGACGTGTTTTTTTGATAAACGTTAGTACGGTCAATAGTTATGGCGGATCATGTAAACCAAAATTAAGGCCTATATGACCCTAAGTGATCAAGATCAATATGGGTATTGTTATATATTTTTCGCTTGACAAGAATACATGGAATATTTTAAATAGTATTAAAATTTGAGCATGGCTAATAATCGGGATTGACTATGTTGGCTTTTGGCCGGTGCCAGGTAATAAGGTTTATGGCAATACTAATTTTCGCTTCATTTCTATTAGCCGCCTGTAACAAAAAATCAGCAAATCACGACCAATTATCGCGAAATTAGTGCCGTCTCTGGTTCATTAACTGGGATGGAACCGGGCTCAGGCAGTTAACTTTTTAAGAAATAATAGAAGAAGAGGAACAACCATGTCCAAAAGAAAATTAATTACGCTGATAATTGCAGCGCTTTGCGTAAGCCCCGCCTGCGGGGAGAAATCTACCGACCCGGAGCCGTTCCCCACGATCCTGAGGCTGGATTACGGCGCGGTCTGGTCGGGGGCACATGACCTTATCGCCTATATTCACGAACATATTCCGGGTTCGGACGATCCGGATTCGGCCGGCATATACATTATAAGGCCGGACGGCACGGGAAAGAGGATGATCTATCAGGGCATTTATATTTTTGGAATCGATTGGAGTGACGACGGCAACTGGATCATAGCAGACTCAAATGACAGGCTGGTGAAGATATCTTACCCCGATGGAACGGCGGATACCCTAACCGGCTCCGGGCAGTATTATTGGCCGGTCTGGTCGCCTGATGGACAGAATATTTTATATATGATACATGCGGGTGATGATGCGGGGGTCTACATAGCTGATAGTAATGGCGAAAATAATATGCAAATATTGGCTCATTGCAAAAGTGCCGTTTGGCCTTACCCGGATTCTATTCTATATTTAAACCTGGATACTGCCTATACAATTGGTACCCTGAATATTGCCGATACGAGCGGCCTTTACGGAAGGGACATATTTATGGACGATATGTTTATACCCACGACCTTAGTACCTAAAATGCACTCCATTACAAGGCGAATCGTATTCCATGCCCAATTACCGGGAGAAACGAATAGTCTATGGAGATTGGAAAATGGATTTGAAAACGCGGTGAGAATTAAAACATTTGCGATATATCCGAATTTCTCACCGGACGGTGAAAAGATAATATACACCGATACGCATGAAGACACCGGCCGTCTCTGGATAATTAACTGGGATGGCAGCGGGCTGAGGCAGCTTACCTATTGAGCAGCAGTAAAAAGAAAGGAATGACCATGTTCAAGGGAAAATTAATTACGCTGATGATAGCAATGCTTTGCGTAAATCCCGCATGCGGGGAGAAATCTACAGACCCGGAGCCGTTCCCCAGAACCCTGATACTGGATTACGGCGCGGTCTGGTCGGGCGCGCATGACCTTATCGCCTATATTCACGAACATATACCGGGTTCGGATGATCCCGATTCGGCCGGAATCTATATTATAAGACCGGACGGTGCGGGAAAAAGGATGATCTATCAGGGCATTTTTATTTTCGGAATCGACTGGAGTGACGACGGCCAAATGATAATAGCGAACTCTAATTATATGTTGGTGAAGATATCCTACCCGGATGGCGCCGCGGATACCTTAACGGGCTCCGGGCAGTATTATGGGCCGGTCTGGTCACCTGACGGCGAACAGATAGCCTATAATAGACGAATTGGTGACGATCGCGGAATACGTGTGATGGGCGAAAGTGGAAATAACGATAGGCTGGTTATAGCTTATGGCGATTTTGTGAACTGGCCATACGCCGATTCAATTCTATATTTAAATGCAGATACTGCTTATACAGTTGGTTCCCTATATATTGCTGTTACGAGCGGGGCTTACCGAAGGGAAATATTCATGGACGATATATTCATACCCACGGAATTAGTGTCGAGAATGCACGCCGTTACGAGACGAATTGTATTCCATGCCCAATTACCTGGAGAAACGAGAAGTCTATGGAAACTGGAAAATGGATTTGAAAACGCGGTGAGAATTAAAGCATTTGCGATATATCCCAATTTCTCACCCGATGGCGAAGAGATAATATACACGGATACGCACGAAGACAACGGCCGTCTCTGGATAATTAACTGGGATGGAAGTGCATTGAGACAATTAACCCATTGAGGCTTGATAAAGGAGGCTGATTTATGAAATAATAATCATTAAAGTTTTTGATTTTAATGTATTTTAAAGAATAAATGGGAGGGTTCTATGAAATTCAGGATCTTGATTATCGCGCTGTGCATTATAGCGGCTTATTCTCCGACGCGCGGCGATGAATTTGATTATCAGGTTATTACTATGTTTCAAGAAGGCGTGGTGGAAATGCCCGGCGGAGCTGAATCGGCTGAGGTCTCGGAAGTAAACTTCGAACCGGAAATTATAAAAGACATATTACTGGCCCATACCGCGGAAGTAATTTCGGTGGCCTTCCCCGATTTTGATTTGGCGGACACACTAATCGAATCTCCACGCTTTCCGGGCCTGTTTGCCAAACAGGGCAGGTTGGATTTGATATACCGAATTCAATTAAAGGAGGAGGCGCTTAGAGATGAACTGAATGCAGCTCTTGAGGAACTCGACGAAGTCTATTTCTCGGATAAAAACGGCACGGGCGAAACCTGCTATGAGCCAAACGATACACATTTTCCTGAACAATGGGGAATGCACAGCGACGATGAAAATCCCGGACTGCCGGACGTGGATATCGACGCACCGGAGGCCTGGGACCATACGCAGGGCAATTCCTCAACTGTAATCGGGATTATGGACACCGGCGTTTACCCGGTATTAGACTTACAAGGGAGAGTGAGCGGTGAAGGCCCTACTTTTGAGGATCATGGAACATTCGTGGCAGGTATCGCGGCCGCAGAGGCCGATAACGGGGTTAACAATGATGAGGGTATAGCAGGCGTTACCTGGAATTCACAAATTTACTCGAAAAACATCGAGGGATATGATCAGGTAGATATTTACAATTCGGTGAGAGACGCAGTAAGAAATGGAGGCGCGGACGTATTAAATAATAGCTGGGGTAGCCTTGATTTTAGCAATTTAGTTACGCAGGCTTTTGGTTTTGCGCATGATTGGGGGGTTTTAATAGTGGCGGGTACCGGTAACCAGGGAAATGAGACTATCTTCTGGCCTTCCGCCTTACCCTGGACGTTTTCGGTCGGCGCCTTCAACAATCAGGATGGAAGGAGCGAATTTTCAGGTTATGGGAACGGTATCGACGTGGTCGCGCCGGGCGGCACTACACTGGGCAGTTCCATAAACGAAATTATTTCAACGGGCTTCGGGGATACCTATTATTTTAATGGGGGAACCTCGTTTGCCGCGCCCCATGTATCCGGTCTCGTGGGGTTATTGGATTTTTACAACCAGTTGCCCGCGTTTGCAAGCAATTTTAAAAATGTCATCATTAAAACCGCTCATGACATGTTCACACCAGGTTACGACCAACATACGGGTCATGGCCGGATAAACGCGGGGGCGGCGCTCGATTATGTAAGCTGGCCGAAAGAGATTTTTACGTGTGAGACAGACAGCGATGATCCTTATATTCACGCAGTAGTGGGCCCTTATACTGGTATAGTCGCAGGTTGTAGAGATTTACCTATGTCTCTTTATGAAGTTACGCGTTATGAAGTTTGGGAGGATGTATTTTTCGGAGACTGTGCTGAAGTGAGTGATTTTATCAGTGGATTTACCGAATTTAACGAAGCACCTGACGTATGGGGAATAGACTGTTTAACGAATGGATGGTCAGATGCGATTCCCATTAATGGGATTCGCTATAGTAAAGTAGTCTCCGCTGATAATAGCAGCGCAACGTTGGCGACATTTGTTTACGAAGTAAGAGAATACTTTCCCCCGCATCATTTTATTGGTTGGTATCCAAATACTACTGATAATGTCGACTTTGATTATACGATAGTAGTCGATGCGACACCCCAACCGCCCGTTAACCTCACCGTAACCAATTCCCAGAATAATCATCCCAAATTGCAATGGCAACCGGGTCCCAGCGGCGGCAGCAATGATGTTGAAGGTTTGGCCATCTATAGGAAGGTTGAGACCGTTGATGATGATTTTGTTCATATAGCATTCGTCTATCAGGCTACTATTCTAGAATATGAGGATTTGCAATATTATATTCCCCCCCCACTCTCCTCATCGTCTTCGCAATCCCCTCCGATCCCGCTATCTCAACCATCCCAGCCCGGGGAGGTTCCTGTACCACTTGTAATTGAGAATGCGCACTACACCGTTACAGCATATGATTATCGCGGTATTGAATCTGAAATGCCCACCCCTGTTACCATTGGAGTCGACGTCCCGTGCGAATACGTGGTCGGCGATGTAAACGGTTCCGGCCATTTTAATGGCTCGGACATTACATATGGCGTTGCCTATTTTGAGGGCGGCGGGCCGCCGCCGGTTTACGAGTGTGAATGTACAGAAGGCGATATCTGGTATGTAAGCGGAGATGTTAACGCAAGTTGTTCATACAATGGTCTGGATATTACTTACGGAGTCGCTTACCTAAAAGGCGGTCCCGCTCTCATGCCGTGCCCCGATTGCCCTCCATACGGTATCGGAATTCTTTCCGCCGGGAACAATATGAATTCCTTTGAGACCATCGCAACTGAAATGAACTCGGAAATTATAGTTGAGATAAGCAGAAGCGATTCCAGTTGGAGAGAAATCATTGCAGATATTTATCTGGCGTGTGATGATTCGGTAGCTTTTATTAATATTCCGCTTCAATGGGAATCGGAAAATATCGCGGCAATGGAATTTCAACCGGGTCGCGCCATTTCCGGCTGGGAAGAGGTAGGCACGGCTTTTAGAAACGGTCAATTATTATTCTCTGCATGGAACGATCTGGGCGGCGAACAAAACGGCAATAAAGATCCGATAGTCAGTAATGGCCAGGAAATATATTTGGGTCAATTCACGTTTTCAGCACGAGATACTTCGGATATCCGCGATTTTAACCTTATTCAGTTTGATGATCCGCGAATTGGTTCAATTATGCTTGGCCACCCTAATGGTATTACCTTTTCGGTGCCGAATTTCACTATCAGATTCCGTGACAACATTATTAATCCTAAGCAAATAGATGGAGATCTTCCCTTAGATTATTCATTAATGCAGAATTACCCCAATCCCTTTAATGCTCAAACAGTATTCAAATATGCAATGCCTCAAGATTCCCGCGTTTCGTTGGAAATATTTGACATACTTGGGCGTAATGTGGAAATATTAGTAGATGAATATCAACAGGCGGGTTATCATCAAGTCACATGGGAAGCAAAGGATCGAGTTTCAGGAACCTATTTTTACATTTTAAAGGTGGGT
>CP070742.1:2302095-2327803 GCA_020348065.1 Candidatus Zixiibacteriota bacterium | reverse complement strand
GGACTTTCTTCGTCAATTGGCTTCCTCCTTTGCATTTTGGCTGCCATAATAGCTTATTTTAGATTTTACATAAAAACCCCAAGAGAATTTAAAAAAGACGACTTCCCAGAAACAAACAGAAATATTTTGATTCTTCTATTGGGATTTGGTGGTCCCATTTTAACACCAATAATTTTAATTTGGGGTTGGTCATACATCTTATGTGTAAACGGCGGTTGAAAATGTACCGAAGGGCGGAGTTTCTGAGGTGAGCCCGGAGGATCCCGGGGAGGCCGGCGGCCGATCGCAGTACCGTCGGCCAACCTAAACCGGGCTCCCTAGCCATGGATCGAGTTCAACCCCTGCTGGGAACCCTGGCGAATAGAGAATAGGATATGTTGGAAAATGAATTTGAATACTATCGCGATCACCAGATAAAATTATTTGAGAAATATGACTATTACACATAAGCGGCCTCACCGTGATGGCCGACAGGGTCGAGGTGGTGGAGTAGCTAGACAAGTGTCGTCAGGTCTCCGCACCTGACGGTAAAGGGGCGGTCAAGTGCGGAGACTTGACCGCACGGAGAATAAACATTTAAAAGCGTATGATATATTAAAAAATCCTGGAAACCTATTACATTCATTAGAGTGCGCTTCCCGTGCTTCCTGAAGTGCTTCAAGGCGGCCATATGGGCGATTTTGATAAAAAGAAATTATATTAAGTTGTTTTTTTATTTCTTCGTTTGCCATATTCATCAGCAACATATATAGCATGGCGTAAACTATTTATCAATTCAATTCTTAATCGGTCTTGGGTGGAATATGTGCGCCCGCCATGTGCCCAAAACGCGCCCAAAATAGTGATAAATTGTGGCTTGTTGTGGCTTGTTGTGGTCGGTTTTTTGGATGTAACTCATTGAAAAATAAATAAATCGCATATATATCAATAGGTTACGGTTTTCAAGGGTAACGGATTCGAGCCTCGTCTCCCCATTCCGAGAGAAATCAAATCCGGGTATATATGCAATTGTAATTTGGCTGGTATCTTCATGCTCATATAGCCTGGTTAAGAAAGAAATATTGTGCCATAAATGTGCCATAATTCTTATAATTTTCGCAAAAGCATGAAATGATATGAAATGGAATAAAACACCTTATTTCATTGTGATTCAATCAATTACATTGTAATTGCATATGATAAAATAAGTTAAATATAATTTACTTAAGGGCGTTCGAATCCCTCGTCCTCCGCTTTATTATATTTTTTATTTTTTTTATATTCGGGAGGATAGCGGTCAATATCCCGCGAGATTTATCATATCTTTCCAGCCCAGTTTCTTGAGGGCCTTTTTCGCGGTGGATACGTACTTGGCGTCTTCACCTTTGGGATCGGTCAGAGCGATATACACCTCAAGCGCATCGATTGCCTCCTCTGTCGCGCCGATTTTGCTGTATTGATATCCAAGACGATAATATAACTCGGTCACGCTCTGGTCATATTCTAAGGCCTTGTTATAATCCGCAATGGCCAACTCCCGTTGGGCGCCAGCCATGTAGCAGTCGCCCCTGCCAGTATAAGCCATTGAATTTCTTGTATTTAATTTAATCACCTTGTTGTATTCCTCAATCGCTTTATCGTATTTCCCCTTTAAAAAAAAGACCATTGCCCTGCCCCTATGGGGATAATACGAGTTTGGGTTTATTTTCTGAAGGCTGTCGCATACGGCTGTGAATTTTTCAAGGAGCCCCTGTTTATAATAGCAAAGCCCCTTATTAAAAAAGGCTAAATCGTGTTCCGGGTCAATGTTCAAAGCTTCGTCGTACTCCGAAATCGCCCTTCTGAAATCCCCATTATTGTAATAATAAACGCCCATACTGATGTAACCGGCTATAGCATCGTTTTGAGTCTTTAGTTCTTTTTCAATGTCGGCGACAACTTTCGAATTTTTATCAATGCTTCTATTCGCGATTTGTCGACCTCTCCTTGCCTTAAAATTATCAGGCGCCAATTGAAACGCTTTATCATAATAAAATGCCGCCTGTCTGTAATCCCCTATAGTGTAATAATTGTGCGCCACGTTCAAATATGCCCGGAGAAAATCCGGATTTATTTCGATTTCTTTAAGATAGTTTTCGATAGCCAGAGCATACTCGCCTTTGTTCGCGTAGCTGACTCCAAGATTATTATGAGTGGTTTCCTGCAGCGGGTCAATTTCCAGAACTTTTTTGTAATCGGCGATAGCGTCATCGTATCTTCCGATATTGCTATATGCCAGACCTCTGTTATTGTAAGCTTGGATATATTCCGAATCCATGTCTATGGCTTTGTTGAATTGGGCAATAGCCGCTTCATATTGCCCAAAATCGGAATATGCGTTGCCTATACTCAGGACAGCGTTCTTATATTCGGGATTTATCTCAGCCGCCCGCATATAGCAGTTCATAGCGTCCATATAGAGATATTGATCCGAAAAAGAATTCCCCAAATCTTTGTAGCATTCGGCAAAATTCTCGTCGATTTTGAGCGCTTTAAGATAGTTGATTACGGCGCGGTTGTTATGACCGTTTTCATGGAATGCCAGGCCGCGCTGATGGTAATACGAGGCATCAAGCGGTTCTTTGCCGCAATGCTGGCTAACAAACAAAAACAGAAAAATTGCCGCAACCGACATATATTTTCTATTTGAGTTTTTCACGATTCTCCTCCTTTTTCGGGCTATCATGAATATTATCGGGGACTGGAAAAAGCCATCTTAAGCGGATATGTAAATCTATGAACAATTGTTACTTAATAGGACATTTTCCGGAGAGAACGGGAAATGAACGGCGTATTATCAATATATGGGTTCGAATATTGTAACTTCTTATTTAATATAGGGCTTATTTGTTTTATGTCTCAAATTCTCGGCATTATTCAACCTAATCCCTATTTTGAGTCGATAACAATGTAATGTCTTTCCGAAATTAAAAAAGGGTGGATGATGGGACTCGAACCCACGGCCTCCAGGGCCACAACCTAGCGCTCTAACCAAACTGAGCTACATCCACCACGAACTCTTGACACTTTAAATATTATCGGCAACCGGGCAAATGTCAATAGAATTGTCCTATTTCAATGTGGATTAAAGATTCATTTATTCGCGCGCCAAACGCTATTCACGTCTTAACGCAAAATCCACGGCGCGCTACAACAATTGTGAGCCGGATATTGGCAAACGAGACCTGGATATTTTCTTGCCATAAGTATTTATTATCCTTTCTATCTCGTCGAAGGCATATTTTGCGAATTTTTGCTGATTTTTTATAGAATCCTGGTTTTTCGAATCCAGGTCACCCACGATTATTATGTTTTCATCGTTCAACAGGTTGGCCGGGCCCGTAAAATTGAAACTGCCGCCTATAACCAGTTGCTTGTCAATGACTATGAGTTTGTGATGCAGCTTTCTGAGCGGTTTTTTGGGCGCGATTTCATAAAGCTCTATTTCGCCTTCTCTTAAAGGCAATTTTGCCGACCAATCCTGATTGGCCTGTTTTTTATCGAGAGCTCCGCGAATAGGTATCCCGGCTTTTCTAAGCATTATCATCTGGTCATCGATACCGGAAGACTCGGAAAAAGTAAAAATCGCAAAGTCAATTCTCTTTTTCGCTTTTGCCATTTGCTTCATGATTTCCATTTCCGGATTATGATCCGGCGCGAAAAGAACCTTAATCGGCAGCCTGGAGACCTCTAATCCTTCTTTGGGTTTTTCGCCGTGTTCCATGCTGTACCTTCCAAAACGGCCTTGAGAAATCTCCTTGAATTCTCGCGAATAAATTTTCGCCACCTCCTGATCGTGGATTATTATCAAATGGTTCAGGTTGGTGCCGGTCCCGGTGTCGGTAAAATTAGTCGATCCGGTTAATAACGCGTTGCTGTCACGAACAATAAATTTTTGATGAAATATATTGGTGTTAAAATCCGAATTCACTTTTATTGCGGTTCTAAGTATCGAGTCGTGAATGTCCCGATTGGCCTTTAGTTTTCCTCCCGCTTGATAAGGATTAACCTGCGGCTTTTTCGATCTTAAGTAATCCAGCTCCAGGACCAATCTTGTGGTTACTCCCCGTTTTCTAGCGTTAATTATGGCTTCTGCAATGTTCCAGTTGTCGAGTTCCTGCACGGCAATATCCAATTTTTTTTGTGCGCCGTCGATAAAATTAACTATTGCGTTTTCCAAATCATCAGGACCTCCAACCGTGGACGGCCCCATGTACATTTCGACTTTGCCTACTTTTACCGGCATAATCTTCCTCCATGGATTTTAAAATATACTCGTTTCTTATTTGTTTGGACTAAAATGAATTTTCTTGGTGATGTCAAGAAAAATTTAAATTGAATAGAGGATTTGAATCGTATTTAACATTAACATTAATATATGATTTCTTGCTTCCAATATAGACAAGAAATATATATCCGGAACAAACTTTACCTGCGGGTAAATCGGAGTTCAATTCAAATATCAGCGCAAAAAAATACCCCCGTCCCGGCTCGAACGGGAAACCTCCTGCTTAGAAGGCAGATGCTCTGTCCAGTTGAGCTACGGGGGCATTGAGTGTTATCCCACAAGAACTTACAGCGTTACCACTTGCCATGAGCCGTAAAAATTAGAGGCCATATTTTACAAAGTGCTCCTCATGAGTGGTGCAATTACTCGAGCAAGTGTCAACTTCACACGTCTCATAATATATCCAAGAATACAAAAAATACTTCTATATTTCAATAAAAATCCTTGGCAAAACCGCACCGCTTCGCTTGTTGCATTAATATCCCGCTAAACTAAATTTAAGGCAGTGGCGCGAAACACAAAGTGCTTCAACGAAAGCGGCAATGTCAGTTGCGCACTGTCTGAAAGCGGGTGGCATGACTGGATAGGGTCTGATTTGACAATTGAGGAGTCATTCACCGGATTGTCCGAAAGACGTGGCGCGAGTATTGACAAGGCAATTCTTATGCTGATCCGCGTAACACGCCAGGATAAGCCGCACGGCATGCGGAAGATTATTGAGAGAGAGGCTATTCTAATGCCTATCGCAGAAAATCCTCATGTTTCTTGTATGTTCCGGCAATGGGGAACCTGCGGCTTTTGCGGGCCTATATGGTCATTATTCGGCAATAGCCTGCCGATTGGAGTAAATAGGCGAATATCGCAGGAAGGAGGGTATAATGGAGGCAGAGCGACCGATAATACAAAATCATACTGACTTCCATAATGACAATACTATTTTATCTTTGATGGAATTTATGGTTTCCGCCATAAATTTCGAGGACATATCAAGAAAGATTATCAGAACATTTTCTATCGTTTTTGACGCAGGACTCTGTACGCTGTGGAGAAAAATAAAGATGGGGAACGGGATGTCCTAGTCCTCAGTGCCAGTATAGGTTTCGATCGGACCCTTATCTATCCGGAATGTCCCCCAAGTTCCAGAAACCAACAATCCTCTGGAGAGATATCTGGAGGAACTGCAAAACAGGATAAAACCATTCAGAAAATTCGTAAATGCCGGAAGTGTTGATAGAATCATATACGGAATAGCGGCTTATGTGCTGGATACCCGGAAAAATGAAAACCAGACTTCAATTTTACACAATTAAGTTGACAAAATCCCTCATTAGATTGTCATATAAATTATTGACAAGACAATCCAGAAACGTTATCTTTATAAAAATTCTGGGAGAACAAATGCTCCGGAGTATTAAATTGCTTTTGGCCGTTTGTATAATTTTGAACCTTTCTATAACTTTGACTTACGCCCAGGACACCATCTGGCAGCAGGTTCCTGGCGGCTGGGTAGACGATATCTATTATGAAAACCTGTTTCTGGGCAGTTCCTTTTACACCCGCATATCACTGGCAGATATAGATGGAGGCCGTGATTTGGATATGTTTTTTATCGGCGGCGGGAGACCGTATCCATATTTTCCTGGTTCTTTGAAAAAAAATCCTTGGTCCCTGTCGAAAAAAAAATATGCTTTCCTGAGACCTAAAACAGGAAGCTAATTGTATTTTATTATTGGAGATCTTTATGACAAGGAAATTTTTCCGCCAATTTTTTATTGTAGTAATGTTAGGTGTTACCATTAACATCCTGTCATTCAATATCTTAGCGGCGGAATCCCAGGAGAATCCCGGTGAACTGAGAAAATCGACAATAATGAGAAGCGACAACGGCTTATTGATTTACGCCGATCCCGAGGCTCATCAAAAAGGGATTGAGGAAGAGCTGGCGCGATTGACTAAGCCGGAATTCAGCAACGAGATTAACATTCCCGATCCGAATATTATCCTTCAGGGCGGAGATAATATCAATGACGCCACCATAATCAGCTCATTGCCTTATTCCGACAGCGGAACCACGACCGGCTATACAGACGATTACCAGGAAATCTGCCCATACGCCAGCGGAAGCGCCCCCGATGTAGTATACTCATACATCCCGACGTCAGACCAGTATATCGATATATCGCTTTGTAACGGCACCACGTTTAACGCCATGGTATATGTTTATGAAAACGATCCCGGCAACATGATAGCATGCAACGATGATAACGTCAATTGCCCCGATTTTCTTCCGGAGCTTTACGTCGTTCTCATGACCGTCGGGAATACATATTATATTGTAGTCGATGGTTCCGGCGATTTTTACGGGGACTATGTTATAGATGTTTACGAGTACGTCCCACCGGATTGTTTTCCCGACGAAACCCTGATGTTCAGTCCCGGAAATCCGCCTCTAACGAGTTCCATACATACGACCTGCGGGTATGGCAACGACCTTTATTTTACCTGTCTCCAATTCTATGACGGCGGGGAGGATGTGGTAGTCGAATTAATATTATCCGCGGATATGTGTCTTGATGTGACCCTCGATCCGGGACAGGATCCCTGGACGGGGGTATTAATTGACGATGAATGCCCACCCGATCCTTATTTCTGCCTGGCGGTTTCGGCCAATTCACTACCTCCCGAACCCCATGGATTCAGAGTGAGTTTGACAGCGGGTACTTATTATATAATGGTGGATACCTGGCCGAATCCGCCCTGTATCATCAATTATGATCTGACCATTCAGGAGTGCCCCTCGCCCCCCTCCAATGATCAATGTACCGACGCGCAGTTGGTTACGGGTCCTTATCCCACTGCGGTCACCGGGACGACCGCGGGGGCAACTATCGATTGTCCCAACGTTCTTAACTGGCACGCGGTCTGGTATGAGATCGATCTGCCTTATGTTTCAAACAACCTGTCGGTTAACTACTGCGGCAGCCCGGTGGATTTACAAACGGTCGGATCGATGCTGATTCCCGATTGCGATTCATGTTCCGAATTTATTTACAATGACTGGTATGAATTTATCGACTGTAACGACAACCATACTAATCCGGTGCTTAACTGGGAATATCTCGACGGACCCCGCACGGTCTTATTACCGGTATATATCAGCCCTGTCGGCGATTTCAGTATTACATTCGATGTACAGGAGACCGACCCCTGCGATGCCGGCTGCGTTCCCTGGAGCACATATACGGAACTCGAACAATGCGGGGATGCCAGCAACGCGGGTTGTCTGGCGGATATCCCGGAGTTCGAGTATATATCGTGCGGAGAGGTGGTCTGCGGCACCATGTGGGGAAATTTCGGTCAACGCGATAATGACTGGTACGAGTTTACGCTGGACACCGCGAAGATAGTATATTTGACAGGGTACAGCGAGGCTCCCTATGCGTTATTTCTTATGGATGGGGGAAGCGGCGACTGCAGCGATTTTCATTTCGCGCGATACAGGATGGCGGATCCTTGTGATACCATATCTTTTTCCGTCACCATGCCGGCGGGTGTTCATTACGTATGGGTGGGTATCGATGAGACGTCGGGTTATCCCTGTGATGTGGAATACTGGTTCGAGCTTAACTGCGAGGATATTCCCGGTCCGCCTGCAAACGATCAGTGCGCGGACGCGGAAATCATTATCGACGGCATATATACCGGCACCACCGAATTCGCGACATTCAGCGGGCTGCAATGCTCATATATTCAAACCGGCCCCGATGTCTGGTACAGTTATACCCCGGCAAGCGATGGTATTTTAACCGTTAGCTTGTGCCAGTCCATGTATGACACCTATCTGGCCGTTTATGAGGGGGCGGATTGCGATAGCCCGGGCCCGGCCTTGATATGCGATGATGATTTTTGCGGGCCCCGTTCCGAGGGCTCCGCTGTAGTTTCTCAGGGAACTCAATATCTAATCCAGATCAGTGGATTCGCGGGTTACTGGGGAAGATATACTCTGGAGGTGGAGCTGGCGGCGCCGGATATCGAGGTCGATTCCACATCTCTCGCCCTGGCGGCCGACCCCGGGGCTTCCGATTCCGGTACTTTCAGCGTAAGCAATCTCGGCACCGGCCCGCTGGATGTGGTTGTGCGGGTCTCTCAGGATTCGACCACGTTAGCATATATGGTAAACTCTGCTCGGGAACGGCTTGAAAGAACCGCTTTAATCGAGAGCCCGGAGACGGGTATCCACAAACCGGAGCGGGAAGCGCAGCTAACGATTAACAATCCTTTCGTAACGCCTGGCGATGAAATACGGCAGGCCGAAAAACTGGATGAGTTACTGGCGCTGCAAATCCGATCCGAAGAAAAGAAATCCGGCCCGAGCAGTTTTATGGAATCGACGAGAAACGATCCTCCCGTTATCGATGTTGTGGGGGATAGTTGTGCCAATCCCATTATCATTCCGGAATTATTTCCGTTCTCCGATTCTGGAAACACCTGCGGCATGCAGGACGTCTGCGATATAACCGGTGAAAATTCGACCGAAACGATCTACGAGATGACCATAACCTCCTCTCATACGCTGACGGTATCTCTCTGCGATTCCGACCCCGATTTCGACACCAAGCTGGCGGTATTTCAAAATGATTGCTGTGCCGGCCCCGGTACCGAATTCGCGTATAATGACGATTGGTGCGACTGGCAGTCGGAGATAACCGCTCTTTTCGTCCCCGGTGTTTATTATATAGTTGTGGACGGCTACAGGGCAGAATGCGGCGATTACGTTCTGGATATATTTGATTATGTTCCCCCGGTTTGCAATCCGGTGGAGACCCTTACCTTCGGTCCGGGATACTCTCCGGTTACCGGAACCCATACCGCCACCTGCGGTTATGATGACGACTGGTTCAATACCTGCCTGGGTTTCTGGGACGACGGGGAGGATGTTATAGTCGAGCTGATAATAACGGGAGATGTCTGCGTTAATATTACGCTGGATCCTCACGGTACCGGCTGGACCGCTTTCGCCATCGATGACTCCTGTCCTCTGGATGCGTCAACATGCATAGCCTCATCCGGCGTAGTGGTGGGCGGCGATCCGCACGGGGTCGGGAACGTCGAACTTACGGCAGGAGCATATTATATATTAATAGATATCCGTTTAGACAGCTGCATACCGGATTATACCCTGATCATCGAGGAATGTCCTCCGGCGCCCTCCAATGATAACTGCAGCAGGGCTTCCCTGATATCGGGTCCCTACCCGGCCACAGTTCAGGGCACCACTCGGGGCGCCACCATCGATTGCCCCGGGATTCTCGATTGGGAGGCCGTATGGTATAAGATCGATCTTCCCTATGTCCAGAATAATCTCGAAATAAGCTATTGCGGACCCACTTATGAAATCCCCAGCTGTGGCAATATCATCTACAACGATTGCTCCAACTGCATGGATTACAGGGTTTCGGACGATTTTATGTATATCGACTGCGGAAATGGCAGCAGAAATCCGGTTATATGCTGGTATAACGTCCCGGGCCCGGGTTTAATTTACCTGCCGGTTTATACCAGATCCCCCATGGATTTTTCCCTATCGGTAAATGTTGCCGAACTCGTTCCCTGCGAGATGGGTTGTCCTCCCGGCGCCTATATTGAAAACGAAATGTGCGGCTATGATTTGAACGGCGGCTGTAATATGATTTATCCCATGTTCGAACCGATCACCACCTCCAACACCATATGCGGGACGGCCTGGTCTGACGGGACCTTAAGAGATACCGATTGGTATCAAATAGCCCTGATTGAGCCGTCGCTGGTTACCATATCCGGGAGGGCGGAGTTTCCTCTGCAATTAATGTGGATTGATGCCGGTTCGCAGAATTGCTATGATTTTGAGGTGGAGGATGTTGTTCAGGTGGACGCCTGCTCGACGACTGCCATAATAGAGACGGTTCCCGCGGGAGTTTACTGGTTATGGGCCGGCCCCGGTGAATGGTCAAACCAGCCCTGTGACGGATCCGGCAAATACGGCAACGATTATCAGATCGAGATCGACTGGCAAACTCTCTGGCTGACCACCGACGTTTCCAGCTTTACGATACCTGAAAACGGCTCGCCCGTTGATATAGAGGCAACCGGCAACGCATCCAATCTCGCCCAGGGTTTCTATACCGGAAACATAATCCTGGCCACCAACGACATCGATGATCTAACCTATCTTGTTCCGGTAACATTCGTGGTTGGAGGCGGGTTATGCGATTATGTAACCGGCGACGTGAATGAGGACGGGATTTTTAACGCACTGGATATTACATTCGGGGTCGTTTATTTCACGGGCGGGCGGGGGCCGTTTTATGAGTGCGAATGTACAAGCGGAAACGTATGGTACGTCTCCGGAGATGTCAATAACAGCTGTCATTATAACGGGGTGGATATAACTTACGGCGTAAATTATTTCAAGGGCGGGCCGCTTCCGCAGCCCTGCTCTGATTGTCCCCCGATAAGCATTAATTCGGAAGGCTCATCCGCCCTGAAAAATGAATCTAAAATTATTCATAAAAAAACAGGGAGACTTGACCGATAAATAATGAATGCTACTCGAATTTATTCTTAACGATTAAAGATGGAAGGTTGGCCACTCAATCGAGCATAAGGAATAAACATATATTAATTGAGAAGGAGGTAAGATAGAAAAATATTTAACCGAGTGCGATGAATCGTTTAACTTTGAAATCTGGAAATCGGGCTAAGTATCTTAATATTATTTGGTGTTAACAGCGTTTTGAAATTGGAGAGATCTTAATGACAAAATATTCTCTTTACACTTTACTTTTAGTTACGATCGTTTTTTCGATTAATTCCTACGCTGATACGGGTAATATTTCGTCGTCAACCTATGTAGATGGTTCCACTCAAACCGCGAAAAAACCGGGGCCGGTTCCGGACAGTCCGTATTTGGGCTCGACGGAGCGGATGGACCGCGGGGACGTTATGGACGAATCCGTAGTCCGGGATGACTCCGGCGGGAAAAGCCGCGCTTCGGATTCTGATGACTTGAATACCGTATCGGGAACTTCCCGACCGATATTCTATTCACAGGAATCGATCGAGAATAATATGGCATACGGAATCAGCGACAAACAACGTCTTGCGGAGATTAAGGCAGATGGCATTATCAGCGGGGATGAGATTTCGGATTACGAAACCGTCAAAACGCGTAGCGATTTCGCACGGAAATTCCAGCTTCCGGTAGTCATGAACCAGGTATCCGAGATCGAACCAAACAACACCTGCGATTCGGCCCAGGTTATCGCCTGCGGGGATACCGTTGCCTGCGCGAGCCTGGAGTTCGGCATGGATGACAAGGATTATTTTTCGTTTACGCTGACGCAAACGATGGCTGTTGTAATTGAAACATACCCCGTAGCTTCGGATGAATGCGGTCCCGGAACGTCAGCGCACGGGGACACATATTTATACCTTTTGAATTCAACTTGTACGGATACTCTGGCGGAAAACGACGATATCGGGGGCGATCCCTATAACCTGTATTCGAGAATTGCCCTCACCCTTGACGCCGGTACCTATGTTATCCTCAGCGACAACGTCTGGGAAGATTCCGGTTATTACCATCTGGGTCTGGGTTGTACTCCTTATATTCCTCTTCCCAGTTGTACGCAGGATTCCATAACCATTGAGATCCTGACGGATGAATATGGAGATGAGACGACTTGGAAAGTTTTCGAAGTCGGTACAAGCAACGTTGTCGACTCGGGCGGACCATATCTGGGTAATACGCTGTATACCGTGCAGGTTTGCATTCCTTCCGACAGCTGCTATGATTTCATCATATATGATGATTACGGTGATGGAATCTGTTGCGATTACGGAGACGGTTATTTCAATGTGTATTTCAATGGAACCCTGGTCGATTCCGGCGGAACATTTTTGGATGCCGATACCGTCGCCAGTATCGGGGGTGGTTGCGCCGGCCTTACCGGGCGTTGCTGTTACGGTAATCCGAACAATCCGCAGTGTGCCGATAATATTACGCTGGATGACTGCACGACCATACATTCCGGCTCTTGGGTGGCCGGCTTTAATTGCACCGATAATCCCTGTCCCACGTCCACCGGAAACGATTGCTCGGAACCGATTATTGTATATCTGCCCGCTCAGCTTCCCTATTCCGATCTAAACCAGACAACCTGCGGCCACGGAAACGATTACGGCGGGTTCGCGCAATGTCTAAATTTTTATGGCGACGGCGCGGATATAATATACCAGTTTAATGTAACCACAGCGGACTGGTATAATTTCGAATTCGATCCGAATGGTGATGTCTTTGTGGGGATGTCCCTAGGTACCGATTGTCCTCCCGCGGATTGCATTTTCACCATCTTGCTAGCGATGGGATTGCCCGGAAATGAGACGGTATTTTTACCTGTCGGAACATATTACTCGATGATCAGTTCCCGGCCGGACGTGGGTCCGAGTTGTATCCAGGATTTTGATCTTAACGTGACCGTCGCGCCCCCCCCGCCTACCGGCGATGTCTGCGAAATCCCCATAGAGATAATCGGAAATCCGGTCGGTTATTCGGATACGAGAAACAGCGGCGATTTCGACAATGATTACGGTTACGGTGGCGAGGATGTGGTATATTCATTTACCGTTTCCACCACTACTCATCTTGAATTTTCGCTCTGCAATTCCACGGATGACTATAACTCGCTGCTCTGGCTTTACAACGGCGATGATTGTGGAGAAACATCCCTGATATACTCCAATTACGGCACCTGTTTCAACGGTACGGGCCACGCCAGACTGGATTATGAATGTACTCCCGGATCGTACGCGCTGATCGTGGACGGTGCGGGTTTCGCGCCCAACGACGGCCTGTACACGCTGGAGATATCGGACTACGCGGCGATTTGCAGCGATACCAGCTATATACCCCCCAACGACAACTGCGCGGACGTAACGCCGGTCACGTTAACCTGGGACGTTCCGCAGACATTCACCGGCGATAACTGTAACGCCACAATCGAATGCACCAACCTGTCGCCGGTGTTTCCTCATGTCTGGGAGGCTTTCACTCTTATACAGCCGAGTATGGTAACTCTCGATTACTGCGGCACCTCAACGGTCTGGAACAATTCCTATCTTGTTCTTGCCTGCGGCTGTCCCTGCGACAGCCTTACCTATAACGCGTCCTATGACTATACCTGCACGGACGGCAATATAGAAATGGTCTGGTACAGGCTTCCCGCCGGGACCTATTATTACCCGGTCATGCTCGATCCGGCGAACGGCGCTGAAGGGCCTTACAATATAAACGTAATGGCGACTCAACCGCCAACCCCTCCCACCAATGATCTTTGCGAAGACGCGATAACAGTATCGAATCCATCGAATACTACCGGTACAACCTTATATGCCACGTTTGATGACGCGCCTGTCTGCAATTCCACGATGGTGACCGCGCCGGGGGTCTGGTATAAGGTCTCCGGAACGGGGTATACCATGACGGCCTCCACGTGCAACGCTTATACCGCCTACGATACCAGAATAAGCGTTTATTGCGACAACTGCGGTGAATTAATCTGCCAGAACGGTAACGACGACGATTGTTTCAGCTATCCCCGGCGCAGTACGGCAAGTTGGTGTTCCGAGCAGGGCACAGATTATCTTATCCTTGTCCACGGAAATATGTATGAGATGGGAGATTTCCAGCTGGATATTTCCGATGACGGAACTCCATGTATCGATCCCATATCATGTGTGCCATGCGTCGTTTCATGCCCTCAAAATGGAATACCGGAGGGCGAGCCGTTGTGTGGTGACGAATATGACGACATCTACAACGGCGGATGCAACTCTACCGTACCGGTATTCCAGGCTATAGCCGACGGCGATACGATTTGCGGAGAAGCGGGCACATTTGTGGCCGGCGGACAAAACAGCAGGGACACCGACTGGTACGAAATCGCTCTTACCGAGGAGGCGACATTATCGTGGACAGTTGTCGCCGAATATCAGCACCAGGTAGCGATCATCGATGGTACGGGCGGTTGCGACAACTATATTCTTCTGGGAGATGAATCCGGCGGCGAATGTGACACATTGAATGTTACAGTGGCCGTTTTTCCCGGCACGTACTGGCTCTGGGCCGGACCATCGGTTTATACCGGTATCCCCTGCGGGTCGCCATATACCGCCTGGCTTGAAGTCGGTCCTCCACCTACCGGCGCATGCTGTGTTGATATGGTCTGTGTCGGGACAAATATCAGGTCTCAATGCGATTCTTTATTCGGGGCCTGGTATATAGGGGAAGACTGCGCTTCCTATACCTGCCCGGAACCGTCATATTGTCAACCGTGCCTTGACGACAATACCGGGGAATATATAACCAACGTGACATTCAACTCCATTAATAATTCAACCGGTCAGGAAAGCGACACCTGCGGATATGGCGATTACTCTCAGGTTACCACGGAGGTCACTCAAGATCAGATTTACGATCTCACCGTTAGCGTCTACTCCGGCGGTGAATGGAATGAGGAGGTCCGGGCCTGGTTCGACTGGAACAGGAATTACGTTCTTGAGCCTGACGAAAGCTACTATCTCGGATCGGGGATTGACCCGGTTCTTACGGTTCCGATTACCATACCGACGGATTCGTATGTCGGCTCGATCCGAATGAGGGTGATGAATGTTTATGACTTCGATCCCGGTGCCAACGGCGCCTGCGGCCAATTTTCCTTCGGCGAATCGGAGGATTATTCTGTCACGATTGAAACGGGCGGAGGCTGCAGCTATGCTGTGGGTGACGTAAACGGCAGCGACAACTACAACGGACTCGATATCACGTATGGCGTTGCCTTTTTCAAAGGTGGAAACGACCCGATGTGCGAAGAATGTCCCTTGTGCCCGGGTTGGTCGTACTGCGGTGATGTAAACGGGAGCTGTTCTTATAATGGTCTGGATATAACCTATGGAGTAGCCTACTTCAAAGGGGGAGCCGAGCCGATACCATGCGCGGATTGTCCTCCCGATAGAGTCACAACGTCTGTAACTGGAAGCATGGAAGAAAAAGAGGCTTCCTCGCCAACAATAAAATCAACAAATGGCGATTAGCTGATTTTCTTCCTGATTGATAACCTTAGGGGCCGACCCACGGCCCCTTTTTGTTAGCTTTTTATTAACACCAATACCCAATCGCCATAAAGTAGCAATCCGTGGATGATCTTGATGATTTCCCGGTTCCGCAAATGGGACGTTTGCGGAACCGGATGTCAAATAAAGATAAATCTTGCTATTTAAAGATTATAGACTATATTGCACTGACACCATAGAACCGCCCAAACAGAGCTAATTCAAAGGGTTTAATGGGAGGATGTATGAATAGGATCTGGATATTAACCATAATTCTTCTGGCGTTGGCCTATGGCTTATCCTGGCCCACCGTGATCAATATCCCCGCCGACTACCCCACCATCCAACAGGGCATCGACGCCAGCGCTGACAACGATACGGTATTAGTTCAACCGGCGACGTATATTGAGAACATCAATTTCAACGGGCATAATATCGTGCTGGGCTCGCTTTTTTTGACGACGGGGGATACGAGTTATATTTCGTCGACTGTCATTGACGGAGATTCCGCTGGATCGGTAGTGACATTTGAAAATGAGGAGGATAGTACAGCCATAATTACCGGGTTCACTATTCAAAACGGATACGCACCACTTGGCGGAGGAATTTATTGTTTGAATTCAACTCCGATAATCAGGAATAATAAGATAGTTGATAATGTCGCAGAAGGATATCTTGATCAAGGCGGAGGAATTTATTGCCAAGAATCAGACGCTGTAATTATAGCAAATAAAATTATTTCCAATTATTCCGATTCTGACGGCGGTGGGCTTTATTTTTCGTATTGTTCTCCTGCGTTATTAAATTGTGAAATAAGCTATAATTCAGCTCGTTCAGGAGGGGGTATAGTCCTGAGATATTCTAATGCTCTAATAAAATATAACCTTATTAGAGGAAATTCATCTAGCTCAGCATTGGCGGAATCGGGAGGTATATCATGCGGGAATGACAGTGACCCGATCATAATGAACAATACAATATGTGAAAATGTTAATTTATCATATTCGGGTTCCGGAGGAATTAGCATACCGCAACGGTCAGACGCAGTTGTCCTTAATAATATACTATGGTATAACGTTCCTAATCAGATCGTCGCGGAAGGAGGAGATATCACATATTGCTGCGTCGAGGGAGGTTGGCCCGGTACCGGCAATATACCCGATAATCCTCTCTTTGTCGATAGGATCGGTAGCAATTACAATATTTACAGCAATTCGCCATGCATAGACGCTGGAGACCCTACGATAATTGATCCAGACAGCACCAGGTCGGATATAGGGAAGTTTTTCTACACGCATCCGAGTTACGTAGATAGAGATATCTGGTTTGTATCCCCTTCGGGAAACGATCAAACCGGCGACGGATCGCAGGGAAATCCCTTCAGGACAATTCAACATGCGGTCGATTTGGCCAATGACGAGGATACGGTTATTGCAGCACAAGGAACATACCAGGAAAATATTCATATTTACTCCAAAGATCTTATAATCGCGTCGAATTTTCTATTTTCAAATGATACCCTCGAAATTGCCAATACCATAATAGATGGTAACGATTCGGGCTCTGTTTTGCTATTTGAAAACTGCTCTGATTCGTCTAAAATAACGGGATTTACCATCACTAATGGGGACAGCGAAAACGGCGGAGGTATTTCTTGTTTAAATTCAGAGATCGTGATAACACAAAATTTCATTAATTATAACAGGGCTGACACTTGCGGCGGCGGAATCTATTGCCTGAACTCAAATGCGAATATAACGGATAACAGGATTGAAAATAATTATGGCTACCGGGAGGGTGGCGGAGTATACCTCGGGAATTCGGGCGGCTTATTTTTAAGTAATAACGTTCGCCTGAATCGAACGGGTAACGGCGAAGGGGGCGGCATAACCTGCAACAATTCAAACCTGGAGATAAGAGATAATCTTATATCTGAAAACAGGCGATACGGGATAAATTGCGAGGCTTCCTCAAATGGGACTATCGTATCGAATACAATAATGAACAACGGCACTAACGATACACCTGAATGGGGAGGCATTTATTGCTACGGATCATCACCGGATATTATAAACAATATCATAATCGGCAATAGAGGTCCCGGGATCAGGGCGCCGGGTTCACATTCATTAATACAGAACAACACCATCTGCCAGAATAACCGATACTTAGGCGCGGGAGGAATAGATATAGGAGGTTCTGACTTAACGGTAAAGAATTGCATTGTTTGGAATAATGTCTCGCCTCAAATATCAGGTGCGGGACAGGCCCAGATAAGTTATTCTGACGTGGATGGCGGCTGGCCGGGAACCGGAAATATCGACTCCCATCCCATGTTTGTCAATCCTTCCCTGGGGGATTTCAATATCTGTACCCAATCGCCCTGTATTGACGCGGGCGATCCTTCTATTATAGATCCCGATAGCACGAGGTCGGATATCGGCGTATATTTTGATTTTCATCCGGATTGTGATTACGGCAACAGATGGTATGTTTCCACAACCGGAAACGATAGTACTGGTAACGGGAGTTACGAGAATCCCTTTAGAACCGTACAATATGCCATAAATATCTCCAATTCGGTGGATACGATTGTTGTAGAAAATGGCACATATATGGAAAACCTCGTGATCAACGGTAAAAATCTCTCGCTGGTATCAAATTATCTGTTTTCCAACGATACACTGGATATCCGGAATACTATAATTGATGGGGATTCTGCGGGTACAACAGTTTCATTTGAATTTTGCGACAGTACAACTAAGATCCTGGGATTTACCATAAGATTCGGCAGGGGGCGTAGTTAATATGGCGTTTATTTAGGAGGAGGAATTCACTGTTATGAATCCGATGTCGACATCGTAAGCAACATCATAAAAGACAACTATTCTTGGGGAGGTAATGGCGGTGGAATCGCAGGAACAAATTCAATTCTGATGATTTTTAACAACTTCATTAAGAACAACTCGGCTGTATCGGGCGGAGGGATTTATTGTGAAAATTCAGACGCTCAAATATCGGATAATAAAATTCGTGAAAATGTCAATGAACAGCGAGGGGGCGGAATTTACGTAGATACCTGCCTGACCATTGAGATTCTGGATAACGAAATAACGGATAATAATGGTAGTGCCATATTTTGCTCCAGGTCTCATTCTATTGTTTCAGGAAATAGTATGATCGGCAATTCAGGGGGAGGATTAAGAATAGATGAAGGTTATGATATATTCGTCTCTAACAATGTAATAGCTGATAATTATTCGAATTTCCATGGCGGCGGGCTTTACGTAGTTGAAAGCCAGCCTTTTTTCATAAACAATATAATCTATAATAATTCTACTTCGGGAAACGGCGGTGGGATTTATAGTAGAGATTCGCAAGTTATGATTGAGAATTCTATATTGTGGGCCGATTCGGCAGAGGGCAGCGGCGACGAAATTTACTATAGCGGTACCGTTCCGTCCTTAATTTATTGCGATATCTATGGAGGTTGGACGGGTATCGGGAACATTGATACCGATCCATTGTTCCGCGATGTACAGAGCCTTGATTTTCATCTTATGGCGATTGAATGCGGGGATTCTTTGGATTCTCCCTGTATCGATACGGGAAATCCCGGAGTATTGGACAGTCTGCTGGACTGTTCATGGGGTTTGGGGACTTCCGCCAGCGATATGGGAGCATACGGTGGTGGAGATTCAACCACCAGCAGCATAGCAATCGAGCCATCATTACCGAAATACTTTGAATTAAAACAAAACTACCCCAATCCGTTTAATAATTCAACTCAAATTAGTTATGCTCTTCCTCAGGCTGCCCATGTAATAATTGAGGTCTATGATATACTTGGAAGAAGAGTATCGGTTTTAGTTGATGAAGATCAGCAAGCAGGTTATCATCAAATAACTTGGAGGGCGGCTGGAAAATCATCGGGCGTATATTTTTATAAACTTCAAACAGGAGAATTCACAAGAACCAGGAAAATGATCCTGCTAAAATAGGGGCTTGTTTAAGGCCTCTTCTCGTTAGCTATTTAAAAATGCTTATATTCGGTTTCCTAGCGATAGCCGTCTGTGGTTGGTCTGTAGGCTATTATTAGTTCCGCAAAGGGTAATTTTGCGGAACCAACCTTTCCAGGGGCGTCTATTTCTATCATATCAAGCCCGGGGATGAGGTAGAGACTCGGCAGATGGTTTTGTTGAAGTAATCCCGCGTCAATAATACGGCAACGCTCGCTGTAATATCTGTGGTGTTTTCTGGCGCTTTCCAGTGTCGAAAAGTGCAGATCGAGGGCGGGTTAACCTTTTGCGGGTCATCGCAATACGCCAATCAGCATGGACTTAGCGAAAATATGCAGATGAGGATTATAATCCTCGTGTCCGGGGTTCAAGTCCCTGCGCCAAGTTGTGCAGCAGGGAGTTAAGGGGAATCGGCATAGATACAGTTTTCCCTGCGATAACAATACGGTTACATTCTACATAAAAAAACCGCCCGATTGCTCGAACTGTCATTATCGATGGGATCTAAATTATGTCCGGATTTATTTGAGCGGAAACAGTCCGTTCACAGTGGACTATTTGCTCCATTAATACATTAATTTTTATAACCTGATTATATCAGATTTTGGCGCGTAAGTCACATAAATGATTTAAGCTTAAGCTTGAATTTACGGATCTATATGCTATTTTTTACTGTTAGTATGTTGGTGATGATAATAATTAAGTTTAAATATTGAGAGAAAGGGAGAATTAATGAGATTCGTTGTTTTTGCTTCTATCATTCTGCTTCTTACCGATCTCGTTTCATTCGGTTCCGCAGAAGTTTATACCTTTTCATCTGCGAATCCCGAATCCGGATTCAGCTTGATTAACCAGAATGAAGCCGGCATTGAGGTCGAGTTCAATGTCCCGGAGATGGCGTTGGAAGATCTCATTATTGACGGTGAATTCATGCAGATGGTAATGATTCCCGGGATGTTTCTGCCCAATAATGCCGGGGCTCCCAATTTGCCCGGTACCGGGAGAATGATTGCCATTCCCCGGGGCGCCACCGCGACCGTGCAGGTTCTTTCCTCAACCACCGAGTATTTTCAGAATGTATATATAGCTCCCGCGCCGCCTATTCAGTTTGAAAACGATGACTCGCCACCCGTTTACGAAAAAAACCCGGAAATATACAATAACAATTCTTATTACCCTGAAAACCCGGTGCTTATATCGGATCCTTCCGGGATGCGCGGCGTTGATTACGTTATCCTCGGCATCACCCCGTTCCAATACAATCCCGTAACCAAGGAACTCGTCGTATACACGAATCTAAGCGTTCAGGTTAATTTCATAGGCGGAAACGGTCATTTTGGCGAGGATCGTCTGAGAAACCGCTACTGGGAGCCGATTTTGGCCGGGAATCTTCTGAACTACTCGACTCTTCCCAAAATCGATTTTTCCGAAAGGTTTCTGAATCCCACAGAAACGGATGACTACGAGTATATAATCATCGTTCCGGACGACCCCGATTTCATTGCCTGGGCGGATACGATCAAGCAGTGGCGTACTCTCCAGGGTATCAGGACCGGGGTGGTGACATTGACCGAAATCGGCGGCAATAACTCCTACATGATTGAAAATTATATCAATGACGCCTACAACAATTGGGATATCCCTCCCGTCGCCGTGCTGTTGCTTTCCGATTATCAGAATTCGGGATTGTCTTACGGCATCACCTCACCGATGTGGAATAACTATTGCGTATCGGACAATATTTACGCGGATATCGAGTTTAATGATAATCTTCCCGATATAGCGATTGCGAGGATAACCGCTCATAACGTCGCCCAACTCGATACCATGGTCACGAAGTTTCTGAATTACGAGCGTAATCCTCCGACCAACCCTTCATTTTATCAACATCCCATTACTGCCGGGGGGTGGCAGACGGAGAGATGGTTCATTCTCTGTACCGAGATTTGCTGGGGCTTCATGACCCATGTCTTGGGCAAATCTCCCGTTCGCGAATATGCCATCTTTTCCGGGTACCCGGGCACGGTCTGGTCGAGTAATTCCAACACCTGGATGGTTGTTGATTATTTCGGCCCCGGCGGCCTTGAGTATATCCCTTCGACTCCTCAGCATCTTACCGACTGGGGCGCAAACGCCACCCGCATCAACAACGATATTAACAGCGGCGCATTTTTGATGCTTCACCGCGATCACGGACTGGTTTCGGGATGGGAAGAGCCGGATTACCATACCAATAACCTCAGCGTCTTGAATAACGACGATCTCTGTTTCGTATTCTCCATCAACTGTCTTACCGGCATGTACGATTACGGCAGCGAAGTGTTCGCTGAACGGTTCCATCGTATGGAGCATGGAGCCCTCGGTTTGATTGCCGCTTCAGAGGTTTCGTATTCGTTTGTGAATGATACCTACATATTCGGTCTCTGGGATTATCTCTGGCCTAATTTCGATCCCGGATACGGTGACAGTGGTTTGCCGAACCTCAATCCATGTTTTGCCAACGCCTCGGGGAAACATTACCTGCAGGCTTCCAGCTGGCCGTATAATCCGGAGCATAAAGTATATACGCATCACCTGTTCCATCATCATGGCGACGCTTTCAATACGATTTACTCGGAAGTGCCGAGTAACCTGGATGTGGTTCACGACCCTGTTCTTTTCAGCGGATTATCCGAATATTATGTAACCGCCGACTCCGGTTCCTGGATTGGACTCACCGTTGACGGCGAAATTATCGGCGCCGCCATGGGCATGGGAACGCCTGTGGTTATTCCCATTACTCCTCAGAATCCCGGCAATACCATGATTGTAACCGTAACCAAACCGAATTATTACCGCTATTCTTCCGAGGTTGACGTTATACCTCCGAGCGGCTACGGCATGATAGAGGGTCTGGTTACCGATCTGGTCAGCGGCGTGGGATTGGATGGAATGATAACAGTTACCAACCGCGATCCCCAAATCATTGTCCATTGCAACGACACCGGTTATTACTATGTGTATATTCCTGCCGATACCGCCTGGGATATCAGGGCCGAATACACGCATGATTATCTGCCGTCGTTTATCACTTATACCATCAGCGATGGCGATACCGTTACGTTGAATTTCGAGCTGGAGCTCAAAGTTGAGACTATTCTTAAAGCTTCCTTCGGAAATCCCAGCGATATTCAGTATAAAACCTTCTATTTCCGCGGAAGCTGGGACGACGATGGTTTCTTCAGCGCCGCCTGGGATTGCCAGGAATTTTTCCCCATGAGAGATGACGGCGTTTATCCCGACCAGACAGCCGGCGATGGCATATTCGCCGGTTCGGTTTTGCTGGCGACAGATATGATTAATGATTACGGCTGGGCGGTTTATTCCGAAAATTATACTGAGGACGCCGTCCTGCATTATGGCAGTGATTTTTCAATACTCGATCCGGGGACTCCCCCAACGGTCCCTGTGCTGGCGGTGAATCCTTCCGGAACCGAAAATAACTGGACCCTAACTGTCGAGGGCGATAACGCTCTTGTGGCGGAAATGACTCCCGGATACGATAACACCGACTATCTGTGGTCGGGCGACGCTGCCATGAACGCCGGAACGACATACCATTTCCGCATTTATCCCATGCACTCGGATTCGGCTGCCTATGGCAGCGGCGGTGTAGGAGGTATTGATTTTGAGGTCACGCCGAATGTAACTGAATCTTATACCTTCATTTTCAATGATGAAGCCGACAATCTGTTTATAGATTCCCCATACCCATCGCCGCTTAATCTTGCCGCGACCCTCTATATGGACGAGAGAATTGAAATTAACTGGGCCGCGCCGCGTATTGATCCGGACACGTATATAATTTACAGATCCGATAGTGAAACCGGCCCGTTTGAACAACTAAGTACAGTCCCCGGCACTCAATTAACCTATAGCGACGAAACCGTGGTGAACTACCATGATTACTACTATCAGGTAACCTCAATGTTCCCCGGCAATTGCGAGTCGCTACCCTCAAATACGGCGCGTGGCTATGCCGTAACCGGCGCGAGACTGGAAGTTACGCAGACCAGCTATGATGTCTGGCTGAATCCCGGAAACGTTGTCGATTTGCCCCTGCACATTCGCAACGGCGGCGATCTCGATCTTGATTTTGCGGTCATGACTGAAATCGATGTTCTGCTGGTATCGTCAGGCGGGGGCGATGAAATCGGCCCATACACCGAGTATTCCGATAACAGTGATAAATCCATAATGGACAGCGACAATGTGTCTAAGAATCCGCCTCAGACCGATGACAGCGGCGGCCCGGATGCTTTTGGTTACACCTGGAAAGACTCCAACGATCCCGGCGGCCCACAGTACAACTGGATCGATATCTCATCGATCGGGACTCCCGTAAGCCTTGGCGATGACCGAAATATCGGGCCGTTTCCATTAGGTTTCACATTCTCATTTTACGGCACCAATTTCACCTCGTACCGAGTATGTTCCAATGGCTGGGTCAGTTTCACATCGATGTCAACGGCCTACAACAATAGTTCTATTCCGAATAACAGCGAGCCCAACAATTTACTCGCGGGGTTCTGGGATGATTTGAATCCCAGCTCTGGCGGACAGGTATATAGATACGAGTCTAACGATTCGGCAGTGGTCTCATGGGTGGGCGTTCCGCGTTGGAGTTCCGGCGGCCCCTATACCTTCCAGATTATCATTCTGGCAAACGGCACCATAATCTTCCAATACGACAGCATGGGTAGCCGTCTTGACGAAGCCACCATAGGTATTGAGAACAATAACGGAACAATCGGATTGCAGGTAGCTTACAACCAGCCTTACGTTCAAAACGACCTGGCCATAAGATTTGCCCGCAGCTGGCTTTTCGCCAATCCGGAATTCGGTACTATCTCTCCGGATGTGACAGATTCCGTAATGATTACATTCGATGGTTTCTGGCTTGATATCGGCGATTACACCGGTACTATCATTGTCGAGGGTTCTGACATCTATCACAATGAGCCGACTGTCACCATCCCGGTAACTATGCATATCTCTGATCAGGTTGGTACCGATGATGAAGATATTAGCAATCTTCCCGGAGAGTTTGCCTTAAGCCAGAACTACCCCAATCCGTTCAATCCGCAAACCACGGTTAAATTCGCATTGCCGAGAGATTCTCACGTGAAAATCGAGATATTCGACCTTCTGGGACGAAAAGTAGTTACTCTAATTGACGAGGATAAAGAAGCCGGCGTGCACGAGGTCATCTGGAATGCTGGCAGATCGGCTTCCGGCATCTACTTCTACAGAATGGAAGCCGAAGGCTTCTCCAGGACTAACAAGATGCTTCTATTGAGATAATCATATGGAAAAGCGAATTTACGGCGCCGGATCTCCGTATCCGGCGTCTTTTTTTGCTTGTTTTTGGATTAATTCCGTATGGGATTTGACGTTTTGATGCGGCCTGTATTTTAATTCCAGCGCCGGGCCCGGAATGAAACCGTTTTCGATTGGCAACGTATAGAAAACCGATGGTTTATGCAGCTTTTTAAACAAAAACTCGGAACCAAATACGGTGGCAAAATACTTGACGTTGCCACCAAAGACGGTGATTTTATCCGGAAACTGATAGACGCTTTTAAAGACTACGATGTGGCTACAGGAATCGATATATCGGAGGAGCAATTCACTAAGGCAAGAGAGGATTTTAAAGGAGATCGAGTTAGTTTCAAGGTGATGGACGGAGGTAAACTGCTATTCGCGGATGGAGCTTTCGACACCGTTTCGATCTGCAACGGATTACATCATCTTCCGGATGTTAACGCGGTTCTTGATGAAATGAAAAGGGTCCTTAAACCTGAAGGCTTTTTTATAATACGCGAACAGTTCTGTGATAATCAAACCGAAAAACAGATGTCCGACGTCCTCCTACATCATTGGGGAGCAAAAATCAGCCGCATGATAGGGGAAACTCATAATTCCACATTTAAAAAATATGAGATTATCAAATTTGTCGAAAAGCTCGATCTTGGTGGTTTCGAGGCACAGGAATATATCTGCCATGAATGTGATCCTGAAAAAGATGGGAAGATGGCCGATGAGCTCGCCGATATAGACAAGGAGCTTTCCAAGATTGAAAAATATCCTGGTTATGATGAACTTAAAAAAGAAGGCGAACAATTAAGACACCGTATAATGAAAAAAGGTTTTGCCTGCGCCACTTTCCTGGATATCATCGGTTCAAAATAACTCT
>CP070742.1:2293571-2301995 GCA_020348065.1 Candidatus Zixiibacteriota bacterium | reverse complement strand
TTAAAGAGAACAACTATCATTTCGCGGCGGCGGCGGTTAGAGGAAAGATTCAGCAGTTCAACACCTTCCCGCGTCATACGTCGCCCGGCGGAACTGTGGAAAAATATTTCCACACCTACAACATGCTGGGCGATCCGGAATTATCGGTCAGGACCAAAACTCCGATCACGCTGACGGTCAATCGTCCCGGTCAAATCGATTACGGGCTGAATCATGTTTCCGTAAACGTCACGGACAACGCGGAACATCCCGTCGAGGGAGCGTATGTTACGTTATACAAAGAGTCCGGCGGTGAAGAGCAGCTCTGGGTGGTGGAGAAGACCGATGCCAACGGCGACGCGACTCTGACATTTACTCCCCCCTCCGCCGGCGATATGATGTTGACGGTTTCAGGCCGCAACCTGTTCCCGTATCAGGGCGTCATCGAGGTGGTCAGCGGAAATAAGATTGTGGGTTATGATTCCCACGCGATTGATGACGACAACAGCGGTTATTCTTCGGGCAACGGCGACGGAATCGCGAATCCCGGCGAGACCATTGAGTTATCGATAGACCTTGAGAATTTCGGAAGCGCCCAAGTCGCCACCGGAGTGACCGCGGTTCTCGAATCCATTGATGATGGGCATTCGGTTATTTATAGTCCCGAAAGCGATTTCGGCGATATCCCCCCCAACCGGACTGTAACCTCTTTATCTCCTTACGTCGTAAAAATCAAGCCCGAATCGCAGGACGGAGATATAGCGCATTTGAAAATCACCGCTACCGATTCGGGCAATAACACCTGGGATTCTTCGATAGAAATACCAGTGGAGGCTCCCAAATTCCGGGTAAGCGCGGTGACCTTACTGGACGCCAACGGCCGTCTGGATCCCGGAGAGACTCTGAACATGGTGCTTACGGTTCAAAACGACGGGCCCCTGGGAGCATTGAATGTTTCGGCGTCCGTTACGACGCTCGATGATTTCACATTTTTACCTGCGTCAAGCTGTACTTTCGGCGATATTCCTGCCGGCGGTTCGGCTGACAACACCGGCAATCCGCTTATTATTTCCTCGGATACCGAGACCTTTAACGGCCACACCATAAATCTCGTTCTTCACACCGTGACCGCCGCCGGTTACAGCGCCGAGGTTCCTTTCACCGTGGTCGTCGGCCAGGTCTTGACCTCAGATCCCACCGGTCCTGACGCCTACGGTTATCATATATTCGATAATACGGATATCGGATATGATCCGGCTCCCACATACGAATGGATTGAGATTGCGCCCGGTCCGGGAACCAGGATGAGCTTCATCGGCGGTTATGATGACGGTTCTAACGTTATCATTCTGCCGTTCGATTTTGTTTATTACGGCGAATCTTACGGCGCCATGATCGTCTGCACCAACGGTTTTGCCGCCCTGGACACGTTCGCTTACGATATGGGCGGCAGCTACTGGTTCAATTTCTTCAACTGGCCCATCCCCGATCCGGGTAACGCCCGCGGGCAGATATCGCCGTTCTGGGATGATCTCTCTTACGGCGGAAGCGTCAACGGAGTCTATACCTGGCACGACAGCGACAACCACCGTTTCATAATCCAGTGGCATCAAATGGTTCATAGAAATACCAGCGCCTATGAGACCTTCCAGATGATAATAACCGATCCGCGGTATCATTCCACATTAACCGGCGATTCCGAGATCATATACCAGTATAAAACCATAATCAACAACGACAGCCAGGAGAACTACGCCTCGGTCGGAT
Source organism: Candidatus Zixiibacteriota bacterium (assembly GCA_020348065.1). Lineage (GTDB taxonomy): Bacteria > Zixibacteria > MSB-5A5 > UBA10806 > UBA10806. The sequence continues at coordinate 2,300,249 of CP070742.1, read as the reverse complement.
TCGAGAGCTGGGATGAGTTGAGGGGACTCGAATACTCCTTCGACAACTTTTACAAACCCGGCGCCGCCACTCTCGTTAATAACAGGGCTTTGAGAATCACCACCAACACCGGACGCGGCGGCATCAGGGGATTGGTCGATCTGAATCACACAGCTACCAACGAAGGAGTCCGGGTCTCCACTTCCGGCGGAAGATATCGTATTACGGCGGGGGATGGTTCTTACTGGATAAGGAATGTACCGCCGGGTTACACTGATATTACCGCAAAAATGAGGGGATGGTTCCCCATGACAATTACGGACGTTAATATTCTGGCCAACGCTATCACCGAGGATGTCGATTTCATCATGACGCAGTGCGATATACCCGGTAACCTGGACGCCTCCGAAGGACTCGGCGACCGAATCGAGCTTACCTGGAACGCGGTCTCGCATTCCAACCTGGCGGGATATAATATCTATCGCGCCAACTGGGAGAACGGCGACTATGTCAAGCTGAATACCGATCCCGTGGCCAATACGAATTACACTGACAATACCATTCCCGACAACGACACTTACTGGTATGCTGTAACGGCCGCGTATTCGGGCAGCTTCGGCGATGCCGAATCTATCGATTCCGATAAGGCTTACGGTTCCACTGATAACGCCACCGGCACCGAAGACGAATCCATCGCTATACCTGAAAACTTTTTCATCTCTCAGAATTATCCCAATCCCTTCAACCCGTATACCACTCTCTCTTACGGCCTGCCCCGAGATTCCGACGTGAGAATTGATATATTCAACATTCTGGGTCAGCGCGTTGTAACTCTGGTGAACGAATTCCAGACAGCCGGATTCAAATCGATTAGCTGGGGCGGTAAAGACCGCTCCGGCGACAATGTATCATCCGGTATTTACTTCTACACCATCGAGGCCGGCGATTACCGCGACTCCAGGAAGATGCTGTTGATTAAGTAATCGATGCAATACAGGCACTAAAAAGCCCCGGTTTGGAATGGCCGGGGCTTTTTTTATCCTCGTAAATATTATTTCAGCGGTACGATCTTCCCGGAATCGAAAAACCTCTCGGTTTTCATGGCGACGAAATAAATATTCGAAGCGAGAGTCGAACCGTCAATCGTGATGTTATGCCGGTCGGGTTCGGTAATAACGCTATAAAGGGTGCGCACTTTCCTGCCCGGCGAATCGTGAATCTCGAGAGTAACATCTGTTTCATATGGAATTACGAACGAGACCGTGGCCGAGGGATTGAAAGGATTGGGATATATGGAAGAAATTATAGCTTTATCCGGTAGATTCAATTCATCGTCAACTACGCCGGTTGTGCCCAGGTCGCTTTCCCACCGGGCTATTCTATCCGACCGTTTCGCCGCTGCAATCAAACATCGGGCTGACCAACCAATCGCCTATAGCGTTTACGCCCGAATACATCACTCTGAACAGGTCTCCGTTCCAGTATTGCGGGTACGGAGCATTAGCGTACCGCATATACCTCTAAAGAAGTCAACAAAATAAATATGTATTATATTGCATAAATTCGCAAGAATTTCTGAAAATTAGGTAAATCCTCGCAAATAAGGCGATATTTTAAGGATTTTACGATAAATAATGATCTTTGCCTAAAGATCCAAAGGGTGGAATATTCCGCCCTTTCCTGATTTTTCTTACTTCAGCAATATCATCCGCCTCGATTTAATCTCTCGGCCTGTCTTTAACCTGTAAAAATATACGCCGCTGGATAGATCGGATGCGTCAAATGTAATGCTGTGCAATCCCGCCTGTCTTTCCTCTTCGAGTAATCTCGAAATCTCCTTGCCGAGTAAATCGTAAACGGTCAATTCGACGACCCGAGTCTCAGACAGGTTAAATTTAATTGTTGTTGAAGCGTTAAAAGGATTCGGATAATTCTGAAGAAGCGTAATCTGTTCGGGCAGCTCGACTTGACTGCTGATATCCGCTGTGCCGGCAGCCAGGGTATCGCCTTTGGAAATCAGGATATCCCAGTAAACGGGTCCTGTGGGAGTCAGCGGTTCGTTCCAGACAACATACAGGGTATCGCCAACACCCGCGATCACGTCAGGATTATGGGCGAAGCGTCCATCGGGGAAGTCCAGAATTTCGGGCTCAACAGTGCCGGTCCAGGTCAGACCGCCGTCATGGGAATAACTGGCGTAAATTACGCCGTAATAATACGGCACGGCATTTTCACTCCAGACCGCAGCCAGTTTGCCGGTTGAAGTTGCGGCCAATGCCGGAGCTCGAACAAAATTGTTGTCCCCGACACCAAAATCAATATTCCTCATCCCGGAGTTGCCGCTCCAGGTAACGCCGCCGTCTGTCGTGCCGGTATAAAACAGTTCTTCCAGGGGAAACATTTCGTAGCACGCCGAAAACAAGACGTGAACATTACCGAAATTATCAGCCACCGCCTGTGGCGGCCAGGACCCAATTACCTCCAGGCTGATCGGATTATCTGCGTTTTCTGAATTAAAAGTTGCCCCGCCGTCAGTCGATTTGCCGTACATAATTCGCCAGGCGCTCATCCAACCGGGAGTAATTAGCTCACACCAGACAACATAAATATCGTTGTTTGGAGTTATGGCTATGGATGGGCCGAAGGCATTGAACCCGTCATAATACGAGATCGCGCGGTCAGCCGCGCGGCCGGTCCAGGTATCGCCGTCGTCGGTTGAAATAGAGATATGGATTTCGAAGGAGTCGACGGCAGCTATATACTGGCTCCAGACCACATAAATATTATCGTTACTATCGATGGCGATTTCCGGATCGTAAGCGTCGACCGTTGATCCGGCGAAACTGACATTGAAATCGGTATTGCCATGGATCCAGGTGTCACCGTAATCGGTCGATTTCAACAGCATAATTTCGCGATTGGTGGTCAGGCTCTCCGACCAGACAATAAAAATATCTCCCATGCTGTTGGTGGCAATCGCCCAGGCATGATAGAGTTCCACGATATTCTGACCGTCGTCAGCGCTTATCATTTTATCAGAATTATAACTCGACCAGGTAACGCCATTATCCGTAGATTTGCCGAAATGCATCTCGCCGTCTCCGGATATCGGGCCGTGACTCCAGATACAATAAAGATTCCCTTCCGGCCCCATAGTAATACGCGGCTGTTTTGAAGACAGGCTATCGGGAGTAGTGTCATAGCTGATATTATTATCGGACGCATTTCCCGACCACCAGGCCGCATTAACAGCGGGAACCACAAACGCCAGAAAAAGTAAAAAGATAGCAATCTTTTTCATCGGTTCTCCTTTTTCAATTTGTTTCGCCTGCACCATCTAAAGAAGTCAACAAAATAAATATATATTATATTCCATATTTTGCAAGAATTATTAAAATGTTACGTGAAATTTGAGTTTTAATCCAAATATCTAATAATTTCATGAAAAATAATCGATTTTCCAAAAAATTCTAAGGGCGGAATATTCCGCCCTTATTTACACAAAATTCCTTGCAGAATTAGTTCGGCGGGCAGTCGGGGCAATGGATCGGCCCGGGACCGCCTTTAAAATACGCCACACCGTAGGTTATATCCAGGCCGTTGTAGTTACAGCTGCCGTTGACGTCACCGCAATAATTCCAGCTGTTGCAATCGCCGACCGGGCAATCGGGGCATAACGGACCGGCGGCGCCCTTGAAATAAGCGACACCATAGGTTATATCCAGCCCGTTATAATTGTCGCTGCCGTTGACGTCGCCGACGACGTAATCGCAGCCACCGGGACCCTCAAAATACCACTTAATCGCCAAACCGTCTTGAAGCCTGTTGGCAGGATTTTCGTCATTACAGTAGTATGTTAAACCTGACGGAAGTACATCATATTCCATTCCGACGGTTGCGGTTTGTCCTTGCCCTCCGGTTCCGTCATTAACGTAATTATACTGGTAGATGATTTCGCCGTTTTCGTAAAGAATGGCTTCAAAGACGACTGTATCCGCGCTCGAACTGCTGACTTTGGCCTGCCATTCGACCACCATGTAATCGTTGTCGCCATTGTCAAAGTACTGATAATAGACTCCTGCGCCGATTTCATAATGAATATACAGCCGATCCCAGAAAACAGCCAAGAGAGCCTCGTTCGGGGTGGAAATATCCGGCAATGGACAGTCGTTTGAACTATCCCACGAACCACGCGCATTAAGATGTATTTCGCCGTGTGAATTAACCCACATGGAAGAATAGGTCGATCCATAGAAATCCATGGAAAAGCCCAGGGGAATCTCGCCGGACATAAAATAATGCGATGTCGGTTCGATCTGGGTGCCGGTGGAGGAGATTTCAATCCAGTCGAATGTCGGGCCTCCCGGATCGGTGTTATCGATAAATGAATACCCGAACGCATCCGGCCCTCCCGTTGCGACATGTTCAAAGGCGGCAACAGCGGCGTCGGTGGTATCGTCGGTCGGATCCTGATCGCCGGGGTTGATCACCCTGGCAGTAAATGTATGGTTTCCAGTGGACGCCGGAACAAAGGGGAGGCTGAAATTGACCTGAGCGATTTCAAGCGAATCGAGAATGACGCCGACTTCCGTGTAATTGTAGACCTCGGTATCACCCGCGTCACGAATAACAAGGTTCATATCTATGGGCTGCTGGAACAGGCTCTGGTTTTGCACCGTGGCCTTGGGATCATAAGACTGCCCGACCACCATGAAACCCGAAGGATTGTCGAAGGAGAGCGCCGCCACGTTATCCGTCCCGAGAGGCGTTTCGGTGACCATAACGTCGTCGACTAACCACCAGCCGGTGTATGAGGGTTCATCCTTGATATAGCGAAAGGCTATTTTTACGTCGCTCTGATTTTGCGCCCAGGAGCTGATATCAAAGCCGCGACGACAATTGGCTTTTATGGTGCTCCCATCATCGACGCTGTAGATCTTTATTGTCTGGTCCCAGGATAAACCACCATTTGTTGATCCCAGAACGAAGGCTGAATCGGTGTCGTCCCAATCGTCTTCCCAGAAATTATGATAATAAATAAGACTGCAAATTGCGGTTGAGGAAAACGATAAGGTCGGTGTAATCAGCCATTCGTTTGCGGTTTGGTCGTTGGCGTTATCGTAAGCGCTGGCGACAGTATCCGGCCAGGTGGAATAAAGCCACCTGTTCCAGTCATTGTTGTTTGGCGGATCGGGGCTGACCTCATTAATAATGGTCCATCCGGCCGGAGGGTTATTGCCATATGGCCCCCAGACGCCGTTGAAATCCTCGTAAAGCAAAGTATCGGTTACATTTCCCCCGGCAAACGGTTCGTCAATATACCAGGTTAAAACGTCATCGCCCTTAAAATAAAACGCTATCTTTATGCTGTCATTGGCGGCTGCCCAGGAGGAGATATCCACTATGACGGTATCAGGGTGATTCAATGCGCCAACTGTAGTTGTGGACATGTATATGGTATTACTCCAGGTAACGCCGCCATCGGTGGATCCATAAACGAAAATCGTATCATTGTCCGAAGCGGCCCTGTTGGAGTGGCTTTGTTTATAGGAGAAAGTTACCACGGTTTCTCCACCGCAGTCGAACATAGGGCTAATCAGCCAGTCGCCTATGGCGTTTACGCCCGAAAACATCACTCTGCACAGGTCTCCGTTCCAGTATTGCGGGTACGGAGCATTGACGTACCGCGCCCAGGAGGTTTCATCCCATTCGGGGACTCCGCTGTCGATCACAGTCCAGCCCGTGATAGGATAGGTGACAAGCGGTCCCGGCGTGCCGTTGAAATTTTCGTAAAGCAATGTATCAACGGTGGTTATGGTTGGCGGTGGATCGGTATTAACATTTGCCGCGGATAAAGCCGAGAAGAACGCCCCCACTAAAATCCCCGCGATTATTAACAAGATCTTAGATCTTGATAAATAAAAACTGCGCACCTTTACTCCCTTCTTGTTATTGTGAACTTAAAGGTCAAAAATTTCCGGTTGCCCCGATTTCCTTAATTTTAACGAAAATTGTTCGGTGTCTTAAAATGCCGTGAAGATGACAAATCAGCAGTTTTGTTAACTATTCCTTCATTATCTTACTTAATCTACTTACACCTCCAAAGAAGTCAACAAAATAAATATATATTATATTGCATAAATTCGCAAGAACTTTTAAAAATTAGGTGAATCCTCGCAAATAAGGCGATATTTTAAGGATTTTACGATAAATAATGATTTTTGCCTAAAGATCCAAAGGCCGGAATATTCCGCCCTTTTCTGATTTTTCTTACTTCAGCAATATCATCCGCCTGGATTTAATCTCTTGGCCTGTCTTTAGGCTGTAGAAATATACGCCGCTGGATAGATCGGACGCATCAAATGTAATGCTGTGCATTCCCGCCTGTCTTTCCTCTTCGAGTAATCTGGAAATCTCCTTGCCGAGCAAATCGTAAACGATCAATTCAACGACCTGAGTCTCAGACAGGTTAAATTTGATTGTTGTTGAAGCGTTAAAGGGATTCGGATAATTCTTAAGAAGCGTAACCTGTTCGGGCAACTCGACTTGACTCCCGATATCCGTTGTGCCGGTGGCCAGGGTATCGCCTTTGGATATCAGGACATCATGATAGTCTGGTTCCCAAGAACGAATTAGCACTTCGGTCCAGACAACATACAGGGTATCGCCAAGGCCGGCGATCACGTCAGGATAAAAGGC
>CP070742.1:2271417-2293471 GCA_020348065.1 Candidatus Zixiibacteriota bacterium | reverse complement strand
GGCGAGGTTGTACGCGGATGAACGGAATATTCCATTTCCTCTGTACTGCGATACCGCTCGGAGTTTTCAATCTGAATACGGTATAATGGCATTTCCTACTCTTATGGTGTTGGATAAAAACGGAATTATAAGATACATTAATTTCGGGATGATGGAGGATTACGCGCTTGAGGATATTCTCCAGGAACTTGCTCGATATTGAGCGCAGCACATAGCGCATACAATAATAATAATTAATATTGCATGAGATCGGATAGGCTGGCCGCAAATGGTCAGCTTATATACCTAATTATCATAAATCAAGGAAGGGAGGTGAAACCGAATGAAGAAGTTAGTGGCTATTACCTGTATTTTAGTCCTCTGCTTATCATTCGCGGTTACAGGGTTTACGCCCTCGGCAAAGGCAGACATAGGATGTATCCAAACCTGCCTTGGCGGAAATCTTTGGGTTTGTTGTCCTATACCTGGAGGTTGGGACTGCAACGTGGTCGGCGACTGTGATTGGGGACCGGAGCCTCCTTGGTAACAGTATCACTCCAAATGTAGTCCAATTTCATGGGGGTCGGGGTATACCCGGCCCCCGCTTTTATAGATTCAATCCGGACATATTGACACCCGTTACCGTCCGGCTCCAATCCGTTTCCTAATTAAGCCAAAATAATGAGTGGAAATTTCAAACAGATTACTATATTATCGGCCAAGTCGATGTGAGGAATGGGAGGGGAGATATGACAAAAAAAACCCATGCGTTGGAAAATAAACCCTCGCATACTCTGGTAATCCATTGCGTAGACCACAGGTTTCAGCAAGCTTTCAGGGGATTTATTGTGAACGAACTGGGAATTGCGGTATTCAATCCGATCGTAATTGCCGGAGGTACCTTCGCCCTTAGCTCGGAACATTTCAGCCGTTACGCCTATATCTGGGATCAGGTCGATTTTTTTATTACAAAAGGCGACGTCAGAAAGGTGATTCTAATTAACCATGATGATTGCCTGTGGTATAAGAAGGAAAAACCGGACCTGGAAACGCCGGATCTACAAGAGAAAGGCAAGATCGACCTCGTACAAGCGGCCAACAATATCAAAGAGAAATATCCCGAAATTGAGGTCGTCTCCGTGTGGGCGGAATTAAGCGGTGATTCCATCAGGTTTAATAAGATTAATTAACATTGAATTCGAGTCGCATTTAACGCGGTAATAGGCTTATCGACACAATCTCTGGCTTTCTTCGCTTCATAATAATATGATATTTAGCAGGTTGGCTTTCGGCCCGCGTTGAGCGCCGAATTTCCTATATTCTATAGAGCATCAGGTATATCAGGATACCGCTCACCGAAACGTATATCCAGGCCGGCCAGACCCAGAGGGCCAGGTTCCTGTGCCTGCTGAATTTCTTACTGAGCGCGTAATAAAGAACCAGGATTATAAAGGGCGCCATGATTCCCGCCAGGATGACATGGGGAATAAGGATAGAATAGTAAAGCGGCCGGGTCCAATCGTAGCGCGTATACGGCACGGAGCCGACTTTATAATGATAGACTGTGTATGATATTAAAAAAAGAGCCGAGGTGAAAGCGGCGCTGATCATGAAACGTTTATGAATATTTTCCTTTCTTTTTCTTATGAAATAGAATCCTGTCGAGAGAAATACGGCGCTTATGAAATTCAGCAGGGCGTTCAGTGTCGGAAGATCGGAGAATGTCATGGCAGCTCTTTGGCCAGTTGACGGATATTGTTTTGCAGGATCTCCATGCTGCTATCGCTGAGGCCGTCATGGTAGCTGCGGACGCGCCCCAGATGATCGACGAGTATGAATTTAGTTGTATGCCCGCCGGGCAGATCCTCGGCCGGGAGCATAAACTGCTTTTCACAGATTTCTGCCACTTTTTCGATAGGCCCATGCAGGAAGATCCAGCCGTCGTCATCGACTCCCTGCAGCCGGGCGTACTCGTTTAGCGCTTCCAGGGTATCCCGTTCGGGGTCGACCGATATGGATATGAATTGAATTTTACCGGAGCCTTTATACAGCCTGTAGAGCTCGCCCATATTTACGGCCATTACCGGGCACGGCCCCATGCAGCTGGTGAAGATGAAATCATAGACGCAGATTTTGCCTTTGAGATCTTCCGGGCCCGCAGGTTCGCCGTTATGGGAAGCGATCAATTCGAATTCCGTGAGCTCCCTGAGCATCGGGATTCTCGAGCGTGAGCGGTTCGCCTGGTTTACCACCAGAGTCGCCAGTGTCCCCAGGACGAGCATGGCGATTACAATAAGTATCAGCATTTTAGGGTAAGACCTTCCGGGATTCATCCGGCGCTCCTTTCATGGCCAAGGGCGAAAAGTGTTATTAGAACAACTCCGAGGAGGAGAGCGGAGATCCACATGTGGAGCAACCGGGCGATGGGCGGGATACCGGCTAAGAACAGAATTATGCCGAAAACTATCTGCAGAAGTCCCAATCCGGCGATTGTCCACCCGGATTGCCATACCAGAGGCGAGGGAGATCGTGATAAAAGCTTATATGACGTGATAAAAGCCAGGATCATAATGATAATTCCGAGAAAGGCGTGGACATATGTCAGCCCGCCTGACTGCGATAAGGCTTCCGTCGATGAAATCAGGGGGAATTCCGAAAATGTAATCTCAATCGCCTCTCGAAGTTGGGTGCCGATGATAATCTGGGTTAGGGCGGCGAAAAGCAGTATTCCAGTCAACAGCCGCGATCTTTTTGAATATTTCCCCCCCGAATCCGTTCTGGTTCGATAGTAGGCCTGAATAGATATATATATCATTAATCCGGCGATGATTAAAGCGATAACCATATGGGCGGATACGATAATCGGTTTCAAACCCGACGATACCACCTGACTGCCCTGCCATCCCTGGTAAGCCGTAAGTAACGCTGCCAGAACGCCTGGAATGACGATTCTGAGATTCGATCGATAACGGGCTATGGCCCAGATAGCGACGGCAAGTATCAAGAGCCCGACGGTTACTCCGAAAAGGCGGTTGATATATTCGATCCAGGCCAGGGTTAGATTAAATGTGGCGGCGTCGATATGAGCCGGGATCTGGTTGATGGATACAGGCGGTATCCATCGGCCGAAGCATTTGGGCCAGTCGGGACATCCCAACCCCGCTCCCGAAACCCGGACCAAACCGCCCATGAATATCAGGAAATATGTGGCGATGGCGGTGAATATGGCGAATCTTCCGAATGCTCTCATCGAATTCTCCCCTCTCAGCAGATACAATTATAAAATGGTTTCAGGATATAAAGCAATATAAATGTTGTTTAATGATTCTTCGGGGTCGAATCCTCGACCGGTTCGCCTGTAGGAGCGGGCTCGGCTTTTTTGTAGATGACCGCGTTTTTCTCTATCGGTTCTTCATAATCGGGGTATATCTCCCCCCGGCTGAGTATGTCAAACATTGTGAGAGCCAGAAATATTGTCAGGAATATGATAGCTACGGAGAAAATAACCAGGAATATTTTTTTATCATACAATAAATGCATAAAGACAAACGCCACCAGAATCGCTTTCAGGCAGGCGATACCGACGGCCGCGATAGCGTTCCAGCCTCCCAGTTTGATAAAAGATACTCCCACGGTTGCGGCGGTAAGAATCAGTAAAGCCGTTCCCGTCGCGAGATAGGTCTTAAACGAGACAACGTGACGATTTTCATGTGTAGAATGCCCGCTCATTTTTTCACCCTATCAGGTATAATAAGGGAAAAAGAAATATCCAGATCATGTCCACCAGATGCCAGTACAGGCCGGTCAGTTCCATGGGGGTGTAATACTCCGACGATAACCTTCCCTGTATGGTGATCCTCATCACCCAGCTTATGGCGATCATACCGGCGATAACATGTATGCCGTGCAGTCCGGTCATCATGAAATAGACGCTGAAGAATATATGAGGATTGCTGCCTTCGATGCCGGTGTAGGTATAGAATTTCCCCGGGAGCTGGCCCAGGTGAAATTTATGGCTGTACTCGAAATATTTTACGATTAAAAATACGGCCGCCAGCGCGAAAGTCGTGGCCAGCAGCTTGATGGACTTTTTCCTGTCGTTTAACTGTATAGACCTGATGGCCAGCGCCATGGTCAGGGAGCTTGTTATTAATACGATGGTATTCAGAGTTCCCAGATGTATATCGAGATGTTTATGAGCGTTATAAAACATTTCCGGGTTTGCCGACCTGTACACCGTATAAGCGACGAACAGGCCGCCGAAAAGAAGCACCTCGGTCAAGATAAAAATCCACATCCCCATCCTTGCGGATTCGCTCTGCTGGGAGGATTCGCTGAAGTGGTGCGCCAGATGAGCGCGATGTCCGCTGGAATTGCCTGATGTCACTTTCAGATCGTCCTTTTCGGTATGATTTTGTCATAATCATACGGTCCGTGGGTTAAGGTCGGAGTTTCTTTAAAATTTTCCTTTGGCGGGGGAGAGGTTGTCCTCCATTCGAAGGTGAGAGCGCCCCAGGGATTGTCTCCGGCAGGAGGCCCTTTGAAGACAGCATATATGAGATAAATAGCCATGATAATGAATCCCACCGCCATAATCCATGAGCCGAACGACGAAAAGCCATGCAGCGATTGGAACTGTTCGAGGTAGCTGTAATATCTGCGCGGCATCCCCTTCGCCCCCAACAGGAACTGGGATAGAAATGTTATGTTGAAACCGACGAATGTAAAAGCGATGGATATTTTCGCCCAGATTTCGTTATACATCCGTCCCCAGAACTTGGGCCACCAGTAATGCAATCCTCCGAAGAAAGCCATTACGGTTCCGCCCACCATGACGAAATGAAAATGGGCGACGACAAAATAGGTATCGTGAAGATGAACGTCGGTGGCCAAAGTGCCGAGAAACATTCCGGTAAGGCCGCCGATAGTGAATAAAAACAGAAATGAGAAAGCATATAACATGGGCGTATCAAAGCGGATTTTTCCCTTGTATAAGGTTGCCAGCCAGTTGAATATCTTGATACCCGAAGGTATTCCAACCAGAAAGGTGAGAAATGAAAAGATGGCTGAAGCGAGCTGGGATTGCCCGCTGACGAACATGTGGTGGCCCCAGACCAGGAAACTGATGAATGCTATAGCCAGGCTGGAAAACGCTATGGCTTTATATCCGAATATCTTCTTTTGTGAGAAGGTGGAGATCAGCTCGCTTATGATGCCCATGCCCGGAAGTATCATTATATATACGGCGGGATGGGAATAGAACCAGAAGAAATGCTGGAACAGGACCGGATCACCTCCCATTGCGGGGTCGAATATTCCTATTCCCGCTACCCGTTCGAGAATAAGAAGCAGTACCGTGATGCCCAGAACAGGCGTCGCCAGCACCTGGATAATAGCGGTAGCATAAAGTCCCCAGACGAAAAGGGGCAGTCTGAACCAGGTCTGCCCGGGCGCTCGCATTTTATGGATTGTAACAATAAAGTTCAGTCCCGTGAAAATGGATGAAAAACCGAGTATAAAGATGCCCAGGGTCATGGCGACGACCGACGTTGACGTGGTGGTGCTGTAGGGAGTGTAGAAAGTCCAGCCGGTATCCACCGATCCGGCCGACATGGATATTACCGCGAATATGGCGCCGAACATGTAAATCCACCAGCTTAAAAGATTGAGCCGCGGGAAAGCGACGTCTTTGGCTCCTATCATTTGAGGCAATATAAAGTTGCCAAGTGACGCCGGTATCGATGGGATAATAAAGAGAAATATCATCACCGCGCCGTGGAGCGTGAATATCTGGTTGTAGGTTCTGGCTTCCATGATATCTTTGCCGGGGCCGAGGAGCTCGAGGCGTATAAGGATAGCGAAAACACCGCCCAGCAGGAACGCGGCCATGATGCTGAATAGATAGAGCAACCCGATACGTTTATGATCGAGTGTGAACAGCCAGGATTTTATTCCCCTGTCGGCATTAAGGTAGTTTACTTCCGGAATTTTATTCATTTTTGCAACCGTTATTTTAAGGATTTTATGTATGCTATGAGAGCGTCGACCTGTTTATCGTTCAACATTCCCTGGTATGTCGGCATCACGGGCTGGTAACCGGCCGCGATCGAAGCCCGGGGTTCGAGGATCGATTCCCTGAGGTAGTTCTCGTCGATCGTTACCTCTCCTTCGCCGACCAGCGCCCTTCGTTTTCCGACGATGCCGTTTAAAGCCGGCCCCACGGCCGAAGTACCGTCAACATTGTGACAGGTGTAACAGGCTTTGGTTCTAAAAAGGGCTCTGCCGTAATCGACAGGCGTTATATCTTCGGCCGTTTCTGTGCCGCTTTCAAGCCATTCTTTGTATTCTCTTTCCGATACCACCCTGACCTTTGCCAGCATCTCGGAATGCCTGTCCCCGCAAAACTCCGCGCACATAATATCATAACGTCCGATTTTGGTGGCTTCAAACCAGGTTAATGTGTATCGGTTGGGGAGAACGTCCATCTTTATCCTGAAGGCCGGTACGAAAAAGCTGTGGATAACGTCTCGCGAAGACATGAGAAGCTTTACGGGTTTCCCCAACGGCACCACAAGCTCGTTGACCGTATTAATACCATCGGGATAATCGAAGGACCAGAACCATTTCTGGGCGGTAACCTTCACTTCCATGGCGTCTTTGGGCACAATGCTCATTTTCATGTAGACGTTGAATCCCCAGATAAACACGATTATGACGAGGATTGCGGGGATGATTGACCAGGCAAGCTCCAGCCTGGTGTTGTGGGAAACTCCGGACGTCGTGCCTTCAACCGCGGCTTTTTCGGTTCTGTATTTAATACTAAGATATATTATGCCGAACAGGACAATCCCGAAAATTGCGATGGAAGCGTAGACGATAAAATAGAAAAGAGCGTCGACTTCTCCCGCAATGGTGGAGCCGCCGGGCGGCAGCAACAATGTCTCCGTGGTATCCATTCGCCTTCTAAATCCCGTTTTCTTTTTTGGCGGTGGCCTTTTTGTGCCTGTCCCGATACCATAATATTCCCAGAAAAACCGCCAGTATCGCCAGCGTTAAAGTTCCTCCGAGCCGCATAACATTTCCGGCAAAGATGACATATCCGCCGGCGTCCGGATCATAATGGTAACAATACAGAATTATCCTGTCTATCGTATTTCCGATTTTTCCTTCCGACGCCTCGAGAATGGCCATGCGGAAATCTTTACTCTCATATTTGATACCATAAAGGTAGCGGGATATTTTCCCTTCTTCGGCTAAAATAATTAGAACCGCGGCATGGGCATACATATCTTTTGATTCGTCGTAATAATATTTAAATCCAATGGCATCGGCCAAACCCCTTGACTGGCTCTCGCTTCCGGTAAGAAACATCCAGCCGGCGTGATCTTCGGGCACTCCTATTCGTTTAAGGTAATCTTTCTTCTTGGCGGAAGCCAGCAGATCGGTTTCCCGGGGATCGATTGAGACGCTGACTATCTGATAATCTTCGCCGAATTTCAGCGACGTTTCATTTACGGCTTCGACTATACCGCTCATGATGAGGCCGCAGAGCATGGGGCAGGAATAGTATCCCATCATAAGAACAACCGGTTTTCCATGGTGGAAATAATCGCCGAGGGTAACGCTGTCCCCGCTATCGTCGACAAAAGTAAAATCGAGCGGAATATTTTCGTTGAGACGTTCCTCAACATCGATGTCCCTCAACTGGGAGGGGTCTTCCTCGATCAGCTGAGCGTACGAAAGGCCGGCCAAAAGCGAAATACTAAGAATTATGGCGTTAATTAAGATAAAGGCAATATTTTTAATAATATTAAGCATGGTTATTTCATAATCAGCGTTTATCCGATTCTGACTCCCCTTCAACCATCAGCTCCATGGCTCTTTTAATCGGTATCCGGTAGATACCTTTTTCCTCATCGAGCAATCCGTAGCTGTTCAATTCTTTAGTTTCCCTCTCTCTTAACTCCATCAATTCCTCAGAACGCGGTTTCTCGACAATTTCGTGGTAATAATCCTCTTTAACGAGGAAAAAATACTGCACTATAAAAACCACAATAATAACTACGATTATAATCCCCGCGATCCCCCACAGCAGCACTTTTTTTACATTGACATCCCGCTTCTCGTAGCCGGGGCTTTTGTGATTTTCCTGTTTTTCCATTTCTAACTTATTATTTTAATTGAACTTTCCAGCCGCGGGTCGTTAACCGATACCAGCGGGCGAGAATAGGCTATTCTTAAAAATCTCCAGATAAAGATCCCCCCGATTCCCGCCAGGGTTGTTAGATCCATCCAGGAGAAATGAATGCCATGGGAGTGAAAGGACGGCATAACCAGCCAGTAAATATCGATCCAGTGCATGATCAGTATCCAGACGCTCATCACCAGCATTACCGGTATATTCTTTTTAATCTCCATGGGGAAAAGAACGAAGAAAGGTATAACGAAATGGCCGAAAACCAGAATCAGCGATATGGTCTTCCAGGAACCGTCCCACCTGTGCAAAAACCACACGGTCTCCTCGGGGATATTGCCATACCAGATAAGGAAATATTGCGAGAAGGCCATATAGCCCCAGAAGATGAGAAAAGCGAATATCAGCTTGCCGAGATCGCGGAAATGCTCTAAAGTTATGGTATCTGCAAGTATTCCCCTTTTTCTCAAGAATATAATATTAATAGTCATAAAGGATAAAAGGCTCAAAAAGCTGCCGGCGAAAATATAAACCCCGAATATGGTGGAATACCAGTGGGCGTCCAGCGACATCAAAAGATCGAAGGAGAAAAAGGTAATAGTCACGGCGAAAAGGATCATCCCGGGTGCGCTGGCTTTTGCTGCTTTGCGCAACAGATAGTCATGGTGTTCGGTATCCTGCCTGAGGGATAATTTGTATAGATAGCGGCTGAGAAGAATCCAGACGGCGAAATAGACGACCATGCGTATTATGAAAAAGGTAGTATTAAGATATGGCGATTTGCCTTTTAGCAGATGGTCGGATTGCACCATATCGGAATGGCTCCAGTGATACAGATTCCCTATGCCGACCAATATGGGAATCGCGAAAGCGGCCATAACCGGCAGCAGCGCCATGATATTTTCCCCGATTCGCCTGACCACCACGCTCCAGGTGGCGTTGGTGAGGTAATGTATCATAACAAAGAACAATCCCCCCAGGCTGATGGTGCACCAGAAGGTGAAGGCGATAAGGTATGAATGAAAGAGTTGCCCGGAATCGATAAAATAGCCGACCAGGCTCAAGGCGAGAAAGGCAATACCTATAATGAGGGGATTTCTGCCGGGATTGCCGATGCCTGACACCCGATATGTTTCTTTATCGAATTCCATTATTTCAATTCTTCCCGTTTTTCTTCCGGAATATCGCCTATGGTGGCGTTCCGGCTTCTTTGCAGCGTTCTGACATATACCACGATTGCCCAGCGATCGTCCGGGTTTACCTGGTGACGGTAGGACGGCATGTTGCGCACACCGTTGGTAATGATATCGTAAACCTGGCCGTCGGGCATCTCCCTGATTCTGTCGATATGAAATGACGGCGGCGGGAGGTAGCCCTTGTTGATCATAATCCCGCGCCCGTCGCCGACCCGGCTGTGACATGGCGAGCAGTAGATATTAAATCGATCCTGCCCCCGCTCCAGCGTATTCATATCTATCTCGACCGGGGTTTTATTGATAAATCCGCCTTTCGCGTTCTTGCCTTCGTAATACTCAGTATCTTCACGCAGATAACCGCGGGCCACGGCGCCGCTGACAGGTTGCCGCATGGTTGAATGGTCTTCGAAAAACTCGCTTTCGGATTGGGCCTTGTATTTTTCCTGCCGGTCCATGTTGGGGTTGAGATGTATAGGCGGCTTGTCCGACGGTCTCTTACGGTAGCATCCGGCGGATATCAACAATAGCGTTAAGAGAAATATGATTAAGCCTAATCCGAAATATTTCATAAAACCCGCGCGCATTATTCTCTCCTCAATAACTCGATATCTTTTCCCCCGATGGATTCGAGGAATTTAGCTGTTTGCCGGGGATCGAAATTGGCGTCATCTGATTCAATGCTTAAGAAGAAACCGTCATCGGAGAACCTGGCAAACTTATCGGAATAAAATACCGGGTGAGACAGCCGGGGCAGGCCGTTCAATATCAGCATGCCGAACAGGGCGGTGAAGGCGGAAAGGAGAACTCCCAGGGCGAAGGTCACCGGCACGTAAGCCTGGAAGCTAAACAGCGGCTTTCCGGAAATTACGAGGGGATAATCTATGGTGCTGGTCCACCATTGCAGGAGCAGGGCGCTGGAGGTGCCTATTATGCCCGAAATACCAACCAGCCATCCCAGCCCCGATCTTTTCAGACCCATAGCCTTATCCATTCCGTGAATCGGGAAGGGTGAATGGCAATCGAATTTATTATAACCGGCGTCACGGGTTTTCTCGGCAGCCGATAAAAGATCGGCCGTGTTTTCGAACCGGGCAATTATTCCCATAATTTTATCACTCATTATGCCCTCCCGGACAGTGATGATACGGGTCGGCCTGGGGCAATACGCCCTTGATCTCGGTCATAGATATCATGGGCAAGAGCCGTATAAACAGAAGAAACAGGGTGAAAAACAGTCCGAAAGATCCCACGAAGGTGCTGATATCCCAGAATGTGGGTCTGTAGTAATCCCAGTTGGCGGGGAGGAAATCGCGGGAGAGGGATGTCACCACGATAACGAACCGCTCGAACCACATACCGATGTTTATGATTATCGAGGCGACGAACATCACCGGTACGGCCCGGCGCCATCTCTTCACCCAGAATATCTGGGGAATCAGCACGTTGCAGGATATCATGATCCAGTAGGCCCAGGAATAATTGCCGAAAGCGCGGTTTAAGAAAGCAAATTGCTCGTATATATTGCCGCTGTACCAGGCTATGAAAAACTCGATACTGTAGGCGTAACCCACCATCATGCCGGTCAGAAGCATAATCTTGTTCATCTTCTCCAGGTGGTCGAGGGTGATGATATGGTCGAGAGAGAATATCTTTCTGGCTATTATGGTAAGTGTTACCACCATAGCGAATCCCGAGAAAATGGCTCCCGCCACAAAATACGGCGGGAATATGGTGGTATGCCATCCGGGGAGAATGCTGACAGCGAAGTCGGTGCTGACCACGCTATGGACCGACAGGACAAGCGGCGTGGATATGCCGGCTAGTATCAGGTAGGCCAGTTCGTAATGTCTCCACTGCCGGTTGCCCCCGCGCCAGCCGAGAGATAGTATTCCGAAAATCAGCTTTTTGATTTTCTTTTTGGCGCGATCCCGGAAAGTGGCCAGGTCGGGGATCAGCCCGGTATACCAGAACAACAGCGAAGCGGTGAAATATGTACTCACCGCGAAAACGTCCCATAACAGCGGCGATCGGAAATTAGGCCACATGCTCATCTGGTTGGGTAAAGGCGCCATCCAGTAGGCAACCCATATCCGGCCGACGTGGATGCCCGGGAATATCAGCGCGCAGAGAATGGCGAAGAGGGTCATGGCCTCGGCGAACCTGTTGATGGAGGTGCGCCAGCGCTGTCGTAGAAGAAAGAGTATCGCCGATATCAGAGTTCCGGCGTGACCGATACCGACCCACCAGACGAAGTTGATTATGGCCCATCCCCATCCCACGGGATTGTTCAGCCCCCAGATACCGACGCCCTCCCAGATTAGGTAACCGATGGAGCCCAGAAGAACCAGAAACAGCGAAAAGGCCGCGCCGAACGCCACAAACCAGACAGGCGGCGTCCTTCGCTCGGTAATTCCACTGATCTTATCAGTAATACCCCTGAAAGATAGTTTATCTGGATCGAGAGCCTGCTCCGTGCCGGAATATTCAGCGATATTTTCGGTTCCGTTGGCCACTTTTTGTCACATCCTCTCAAACATTATCGGGCTTGTATCCCTTTAACAATGGATTCGGATTACGTATTTTCGCCAGGTAGGAATTTCTGGGTCTGATGTTGAGCTCTCCCAGCAAATCATAATTTCGGTCATTAGTCTTTAATTTTGATACATTACTCTCGGGATCGTTAACATTGCCGAAATGTATGGCTTTAGCCGGGCAGGCCTGCTGGCAAGCGGTCTGAACCTCGCCGTCTTTGACTGTCCGGTTTTCCTTTTTCGCGTTCCGTTTCGCACGATTGATCCGCTGGATACAGAAGGTGCATTTTTCCATGACGCCCCTCGACCTGACGGTAACATCGGGATTCTGCGCCATCTTTATAACTTCGGGCATGTCTTTCACATAATTGTAGAAATTGAACCGGCGCACTTTGTAGGGGCAGTTGTTGGAGCAGTAGCGTGTCCCTATACAGCGGTGGTAATTCATGGTGTTCAGACCCTCTTTGTCGTGGGTGGTGGCGGCCACCGGGCAAACCTGCTCGCAGGGGGCATTCTCGCATTGCTGGCAGGCGACGGGCTGATGGACGATCTGAGGTTCGTCCGTATCGCCGACATAATAACGGTCGTTTCTTATCCAGTGCATCTCCCGCCCGCGGGATACCTGCTCTTTGCCGACTATGGGTATATTGTTCTCGCTCTGGCAGGCGATGGTACAGGCGCCACACCCGATGCAGGCGTTCAGGTCGATCACCATCCCCCACTGGTATCCCCGGCTGTAATCGTGATCCGGGAAAATCGATTTTAACGGGGGATGCTCGGCCATCTCTTTAGCGAACGACGGACTCCGCCTGAATTCCAGCAGGTCGGCCTCGCGGACTATGGGCCTGCCCTCCATGCTGTTATGATCCTGGGTGTTGGCGAAATTATGTTTGCGGCCGGTTTTTGTTACGGAAGCTTCTATTAATAGGAATTTATTGAATGAATCTATCAATTTATAAGTATCAAATCCTACGCCGCGGGCGATCCGTCCCGCGAACTCGCGACCATAACCCAGCGGTAATGCAATGGAATAATCAGCCTGGCCGGGGCTGATCCAGACAGGCATCTCGAGCCTTCTACCCTGGTGCGATATCTGAATTATATCACCATTATTTAATTCCAACTCTCTAGCGGTAGCCGGACTTATAAGAGCGGCGTTATCCCAGGAGAGTTTGCTAATGGGATCGGGAAGCTCCATCAACCAGCCGTTGTTGGCGTAGCGGCCGTCGTATAGTTTTGAGGCTTGGAAAGTCAATTCGAGATTATCTTTAGACGGTTTGAATTCGGCATATGATATATCCTCTATTATCGAGGATCTCGGCTTTTTCAATTTGAATTGTTCATCCGGCAGGGAGCTCTCTTTTAAGAGGCCGTCGTTGAGCACTCGACGCCATTCGGTTTCGAAATTGCCGCCTTTGATGATATCGTTCCAGGTTTCGCGGGTGATATTATATCCTTTTCTATCCTCGCCGCTTGATATGAGATTATAAAACTCCACATCGGATTTTCCGCCGAATAAAGGCTCGATCATCGTCTGTATCACACTCAACGTGCCGTCGGCAGAACGTACGTCACCCCAGCTTTCCAGGTAGTGCGCGCGGGGGATATGCCATTCGGTTACAGCGGAGGTCTCATCGTAATACTCGCTGAAATGAATCGAATGCTCGAGTTTTTTAAGAGCCGATTTTAGTCTGAAATCCGAAGGCGCGTTATAGACCGGGTTTCCGCCGATAATTATTAACGATTTTACGGATCCGTTATCTATTTTCTCTACCAGATCATTCAGACTTTTTCTATCGGGCAAGGAGGCGTCTTTGATCTTTTTTAATGAGATTGTATTCTCCATGTATCCCAGGGCTGAGTTAATCGCAAAAGCTAACTCGTGTACCCAGAACGGCTGATTGCGTCCGACTGTAATAATGGCTATTTTCCTCGGATGAATCAGATCTGAGAAGAGACTCTTGATCCAGTCTTGATCAAATCCACCGGATGTGTTTATGGCTTTGAATTCGGGAAAGTCTCTAAAATGCTTTGCCAGCTCTATGAGCAAACCTCCGATCTGATTACTGGCGAGCCGCATCCTGTGGTCGGCCATGCTGCCGGTTACCGAATAGGCGCTCTCCACAACATACAGGCGGTTCATGGTTCCGCCGTTTTTTGCTACATTGCGTTTTTCGGAAAATCCGCGGGCGGCGATTATATTTTCACTTTCGGTTTGCAGAAAATCGGAGTCGAGGGAGAGTATCACGTCGGCTTTATCGTAATGATATACTGGGCGCAGATCCTCGCCGGTTATATTTTTTATGGCTTTAAATATGTTTTCATCGCTGATGGGTTCGTATGTAGCCCAGTGCGCTTTCGGGAATCTCCCGGTGAAATTATTTTTCAGCCTGGCCAGAGTGGGCGAGGAAAAAGACTCTGATAAAACCGCCAGGCCTTCACCGCGATTTTTCGAAAACTCTTCATAAAGTGAATTCCAGAACGCTACAAATTCATCGTAGGTTTTCTCGCCGCCTTTGTGTCTTGCGCTTCCGGAACGGTCGGGGTCGTAGAGTCCGAGGATGGATGCCTGTATAAGGATATCCGATGATCCCATGGTCGAGGGATGAGCCGGATTGCCTTCGATCTTAGTCGGCCTGCCCTCGTGACATTCCACGATAAGCCCGTAAGCTGAATTGCCGAACGGCATGCTTGTGGCATAATAATTGGGCACTCCCGGTATTATCTCCTCCGGCTGGCTGACATACGGTATGATCTTCTCCACCGGGCGGCGGCATCCGGCCAGACCGGCCAACGCCAGCGAGGCTCCCATCAACAAAAGAAAGCTTCGGCGGCTGAAAGAATTGTCGGGTTCACCGTTGCCATCGCGGTAGCGCTCCAGCAGGTATCTCCTGTATTCGGGCGAATCTGTCAGTTGATCGAGACTCTGCCAGTATTTTTGACCGTTCTTTTTATCGTTTTTGTTCATCTGTGACACGCGGAGCAGTCGGTATTGGGATTGATATCTTTTTCCGCCCTTATCGTTTTAGCCAGTACCATTTGATCGTCGGGCGGGGTCCAGTACATATTGGTAATCTCGGAAACAGGCCTTAAGTGTTCGTCGGGATTCCTGTGGCAATCCAGGCACCAGGACATGCTCAAGGGCATATTCTGCTTTACAACCTCGAGCTGGTTTATATTGCCGTGACAACTGGCACATCCCACACCGGCTCTTAAGTGAATGCTGTGATCGAAATAGACATAATCGGGAAGCTTGTGTATACGTACCCACTGCATCGGCTTTTCCAGATTCCAGCTTTCACTTATCTTTGTCAGTTTTTCGCTGTCCGGTTTTATGAGAGTATGGCAGTTCATGCAGGTTTGAGTGGCCGGAATGTTGGCGTGAGGCGATACCTCCACTAGGTTATGGCAGTACCGGCAATCTATGCCCAGGTCGTCGTTATGCAGTTTGTGGCTGAAAGTGACCGGCTGCTCGGGCCGGTAGCCCACGTCGGTATACCACGGTGAGAAGTAATACCATACGAATCCCACCACGCCCGTAATAATTATAATGACTCCGAGAGCGATATAGGGAGGAAGTTTATTTGTCCATTCGGGGAAAATCTGGGCCACGAGAATCCCTTACCTGATCATCAAGTCCGATATTCCCAAATCAAATCATATCAACAAACGCCAGGGCCAAGAGTATAACGAATAGATAGACTATCGAATATTGAAAAAGACCCCGGTAAAAGCTCCGACATTTTTTTCTTTTCGCCATCAACGATTTGTAAATAAAGATAGTTCCGAAAACCAGCGCAAAGGAGAAATATATCCAGCTGAAACTAATAAACAGCGGCGCAAAAGTAGCGCACACCGTTATTATGGTATAGAATAAAATCAGATTCAGAGTTTTTTTATCGCCTCTGACCACGGGCATCATGGGCAACTTTGCATTTATATAGTCGTCTTTATAGCAGAGCGACAGGGACCAGAAATGAGACGGCGTCCAGAGAAAGATCACCAGGAACATGAACCATGGCATCAGCGACATGGAACCGGTGGCGGCGGTCCAGGCGCCCACGGGCGCCATGGCGCCGGCGATACCGCCTATTACTATATTCTGGGAAGTTTTCGGTTTCAGCCATAAGGTATATACCAGGCCGTAGAATAGTATGGTGGCCAGGGCCAGAACGCCGGTTAGTATATTGAACACCAGCGTCAACAGAACAACACCGGCAATACCTATGATAATGGAAAATACAAGAGCCTGATAAGGGGTAACATCGCCCAGCGGCAGAGGTCTTTTTCCGGCGGTACGGATCATTACAGAATCGATATGCCTTTCAAAATACTGATTCATGGCGTTAGCGCAGCCGCCCGTCAGAAACAGCCCCGAAAGAAACAGGATAATATTGCCGGGTTTCGAAATCATGCTGCCATCGGCAATCAGCGCCGAAGACCCTGCGGTCAGAACCAACAACATGATCCTGGGTTTTGTAAGTCTGACTAAATTTAATCCCAGAGATATCATGATATCGGAAACAAGAAACCCAACAGCCTATCGATTTTATGATTAATAATTTATAAGTCGAATAAATTCAAGATAATGTTGTTAATTTTCAATTTGCGCCCGACCTCAAATTCGCCCCCAAGATCCATATTGTCAGCAGATAGGGCCATAAACATTATTCCTGATTGACAAAATTCGATTTGTGTCCGATCTCCAAACATGACTGTCAGTTTTCAGATAAATTAATAACAGTTTGGTTTTATTTGACTATGATTAATTATGAAAATGAAAATTAAGCTACTTTGTAGGTTCCCGTACCTGAGTAATATAGAGCTCGCTGCCCAACCTTTTAAAATAGAAATTGCGGGCCAGCGTCTGCTTGATGCGGGTTAGAGTTACTTTCACGCTTCCTATGCTGCTATCGGCGAGCTCCGCCATCCATGGGAAATCCTTCAGCCTGTCCGGATTTTCAAGCACATTTACGGCGATTTTCCTGTTTTTGTCTCCCCGGAATTTTTTTTGAGCGAATATAGCCATAGTCTTCAATGCCTGTCTGGCCTGGACTTCAACCGGTTCACAAGGATGTTCATTTAAGACCGCGGCCTCTTTCGAGGGGCTTTCAATTAAATCGTTAAAGGGATCAAGCTCTTCTATGGATTTGGTAATTTTAAAATTGTTTAAGTTCCAACGTCTCTTGGTATCGGCGAACATGTCGGTAACATGTTGTATTATAGTGTGTTGCAAGGATTCAAGCAATTTATCGCCGCCCGGGGTTGAAGTATACCGGCCGATTAGATCAAAAATGCCGTACTCAAGATCATCCAGAAGATCGTCATTCAGGCTGTTTCCATCGCAGGCGAAAACATAAATTGCCAGATCTCTCAGCAGATCCATTAAAGGACGCAGGGATAATCGGTTTCCCTGGCAGAACTCTCTTGTGCATAAGACAAATTCTTCACCGTTATCAATAAACCAAAGTCTGATTTTTTCTCCTATTTTTCCTTCTAATCTGGGGGGATTCCCCATTATGACCTCCGGTATTTTACTGTTTTCAAAATAAAAACTTCATTAAACAGATTTAGCCCCGTAGATCCTACTTTTTTGTACTGTAGCTGCCGTCAATCAGTTCAAGCGGCCGGGCAATCAGGTGATCTTTGTCGCTGCGCAACTCCTGCGTGGGATTGCCGTAAGGCGGCTGGCTGAAAACTTCCTGGCAAGGGAATGACGGCCCGAAGATTGAAATCAAAAAAGCGTACAAAGCTTGATGAAATATCATCAACATTTAGGCCTCCTGTTTTTTTTCTTTATTACCTTAAGGACCTTTTTTTTAAAAGGCTGGTATGATCTTAAATTTCTTAGCATCTCGTCTTTTAACAAAAAGGTCGTTATTTCCTCATTTTCACACCAATCCGGATAAAGCTCAATAATCTTCTCAATCCATTTCTGGCTTTTCTCAAGCTCCCCTTTTCTGGAGTACCATCCGGCGATATTGGCTATAGGCGGTATAGCCGTATTATCTATGAAATGAGCCGCAAGGTACATGGTTTTGCTGAATTCCTCGTGTCCCTCTTTCTGTGCCACCAGGGCCATATTGTTAATGGCGACGCGAACGAAATAGGAGCTTTTACGCTCTATCGCCAGTTCCATGGCTTTGCCGGTCGATTCTTTGGCTTTGTTATAGTCGCCAAACGGCTTTAGCATCATGTTAAGCGCGAATTGCAGGTTTAGCAGACCCGGTTCATCGGGATGTTGTTCTATTTCCTTTTCGAGCCGCTCTCTGGCCTCTTCCAGCCTCTCCTCATGAATCAACCGGCTGATTTCGCTGCCGACCCGGCTGATATCTTCGGGATCTGCGTTTATTTTTTCGTCCCGAGGACTCAATGAAGGCATACTGAGCGTTCTTTCGCTCAACTCTTTACGGAGAGCACGCTCTTTTTCATCAATGGGATCAGGCATAAATCGAGACCTCCCCGTAAGGGCATCTGATTTTTTGAGTTCCGGGCATATTTTATCCGCCATCTATTAAAGAC
This sequence comes from Candidatus Zixiibacteriota bacterium, assembly GCA_020348065.1. GTDB lineage: Bacteria > Zixibacteria > MSB-5A5 > UBA10806 > UBA10806. Next base: position 2,275,049 of record CP070742.1, on the reverse strand, counting down.
AAATAATTAACAGTTTTTGATCCGGAAATCATCGAAACGACCGTTAAGATTAACATTAACAACGAGTTATAAATCGGAGATTATTTTTAAATAACCTCGAATGCCTGCCGAAAAACTGCCTTTCAGCATCGTAGTATAATCTTTATTTTATAAAGAACAAGATAGCCGATCCCGGATGACACTATCCATAAGAATAATAATACTGTGGCTTTCTAAGTTCAAGAAGAAAATAAAAAAACGATGAATATTGTAATCGATAATATTAATGTTTACAGCTTAGGATTTTCCTTGACAGCTACATCTTTTTGGTTATTTTGCCGATTAGCCAAATAGGTTATTATGAAAGACGTTGAATTAAAAGCCAGATTCGAGGAGCGAGCCAGGGTGATTAAGGCAATGGCTCATCCCTCCAGGCTCTTCATAGTCGAGGAGCTGGCGAAAAAAGAGCGATGTGTCCGTGAACTGACCGAAATGATCGGCTCCGACGTTTCGACCGTATCGAAACACTTATCCGTGCTCAGGGAAGCCGGGATTGTAATTGACGAAAAGCGGGGTCTTCAGGTCTATTACAGCCTGAAGATGCCCTGTATCCTGAACTTTTTCGGCTGTGTCGACAGCGTGTTAGAGGCCAAGGCCGACAGCTGTCAGAGAGCGGCGAAATAATTCCCTGGAACATTTCACGATGCGGACTAACAATTCTGATCAGAATGTTTTAGGGATTCACTAAGGTGGATTTCAAATCCGAGTGGAAACCATTTACGGCGATTATAGCGGTATTTCTATTATTCTATTTCCTTCCCGTCGAATCCGGGCGCGTTCAGAACTCGATACTCGAGGCGTTCTATTTAACCGGATGGTACGCCCGGGAACATGTGATATTGTGTTTGATTCCCGCCTTTTTTATCGCCGGAGCGATTGCGGTTTTTATTCGGAGGGATTCGGTAATCAGGTATCTCGGCGCCAGAGCCAACAAGATACTTTCGTATGGCGTCGCCTCGGTATCGGGATCGGTTCTGGCGGTTTGTTCCTGCACGGTGCTCCCGATTTTCGCCGGCATCTACCGTATGGGCGCCGGCATCGGTCCGGCGACGGCGTTTCTCTATGCGGGTCCCGCCATCAACGTGCTGGCGATTATTTTAACCATGCGAATTCTGGGCATGGAGCTGGGGATAGCCCGCGCCGTGGGCGCGGTGTTTTTCAGCATTGTCATAGGGCTTCTAATGCACCTGTTTTTCATTAAAAATGAAAGCGAAAAAAAACGAACGGATATGGCATTACCGGAGTCCGATGTAAATCGTCCCCTGTCGCAAAACGTTGTCTATTTCGCCTTAATGATCGGTATCCTCGTCTTCGCCAACTGGGGAAAACCGGAGCAGATGACCGGGATCTGGAATTTTGTCTATGAAAATAAATGGATTATTACAGGCCTTTTTGCCGTATTGTTTGGAGTTATTTTAATCGTCTGGCTGAAACTGAACCGTTGGCAGGTTCTGGTTGCCGGCATAATTACGATTGTCCTGGCTTTTATTTTTCCGCAATGGCCGCTTTTACCGTTTTCGGCGGCGGTACTGGGTTTATCCATAATCACAGCAGGCCGTAAGGACGAGGCGGGAGACTGGTTTGCCGAAACCTGGGGTTTCGCCAAACAGATTATGCCGCTTCTGTTTGGCGGGGTGCTTGTGGCGGGATTGCTTCTGGGACGACCAGGGTACGAAGGATTGATACCGTCACACTGGATAAGCGATTCTGTCGGTGGAAACTCGTTGGGCGCTAATCTGTTTGCTTCCGTCGCCGGCGCTTTCATGTATTTCGCGACCTTGACCGAGGTCCCTATATTGCAGGGCTTAATGGGAAGCGGCATGGGCAAGGGGCCGGCCCTGGCCCTGCTTCTGGCGGGTCCCGCGCTGTCGCTGCCCAACATGCTGGTCATACGCTCGGTGATGGGTACGAAAAAGACGATTGTTTTTGTAATGCTGGTGATAATTATGGCCACCATATCAGGATTAATTTTTGGCTCTTTTTGAGAGGAGGATTTGATATGAAGATAGTTAAAGTGCTGGGACCGGGATGCCCCAAATGCAACGACCTTTACCGGTTGACGGAGATGGTGGCGGGGCAAATGGGGCTGGATTGTCAGATCGAGAAGATTACCGATATGCGGGAGATTACATCATACGGGATTTTGATGACTCCGGCATTAGTTGTTGACGGAGAGGTGAAAATGAGCGGCAAGGTTCCCTCGCCCGACGACCTGAAAGAGATGCTGACTTGATGATTGGTTTTATCAACACAACAGTGAGGTGATAGTATGAAGAGATTTATTTTTTGCTCTACGTTAATGATCTGTATGATAGGTTTTTTGGCGATTTCTTTTGCCCAGGATACCGGGTTGCAACCGGCGGACGATGTTCAGCCAGCCGACACCGTCGCCAGTGAAAATCAGGAAGTATCTTCCGAAAAGGTTGTCGCCTCCTATTTGCATGGCAACAGGCGCTGTATGACCTGCCGAAAACTGGAGGCTTATTCGGAAGAGGCTTTGACAACGGCATTCCAGGAGGAACTGGAGGACAGCACGTTAATCTGGCGGACAGTTAATTACGACCAGAAAGAGAACGAGCATTATCTCAAAGATTACAGCCTTTACACAAAAGCTCTGATTCTGTCACGCGTTAAAGACGGTTCCGAGGTCGAATGGAAGAATCTTGCTAAAATCTGGAAGCTTGTCGGCAATAAAGAGGAGTTTCTAAAATACGTCCAAAAGGAAACCAGGGCTTTTATGGATAAGGAAACCGATTGATGGAGTCGATCTGGATCGCCCTGGGCTCGTCATTCTGGCTGGGCGTTCTGACCTCAATCTCCCCCTGCCCTATGGCAACCAATATCGCCGCGGTATCGTTTATCGGCAAACGAGTTACCCGACCCTCGCTGGCGCTGACCTCCGGGCTTATTTACACATTGGGCCGTATGGTTTCCTATATCGGCCTGGCAGCCATAATCGTATCGAGCCTGCTGGCTGTTCCGGATGTGGCCATGTTCCTTCAGAGATACATGAATAAGATTTTGGGATCGGTTCTTATTCTGGCCGGGCTTTTTCTTCTCGGAGTAATTCGTTTTAAAATGCCGGGTTTCGGAGTCGGTGATGGATTACAGAAAAAGATTGAGAAGTCCGGCCTCCTGGGAGCTGGTCTCCTGGGTCTTATTTTCGCGCTGTCGTTTTGCCCGATATCCGCGGCTCTTTATTTCGGTAGCCTGATTCCCCTGGCTATCAACCATCAATCCGCGGTTCTTATGCCCGGTATCTACGGTTTGGGAACGGCATTACCGGTTGTAGGTTTTTCGATTTTGATAGCCTTCGGGGCCCGTTTTGTGGGAGCCGCTTTCAACCGTCTGACGCAATTCGAGTTCTGGGCGCGCAGGGTTACGGGGGTGATATTCCTGCTGGTGGGTTTCTATTATATTCTTATCTATATATTTGGACTAAAATTAATATAAAGAAACAGTTAAATAAAGACCAAAGATAACATTTTTTGTTTCCTCGGATTAGCAGGACGAACACGAACATTTATTTTCGGTGAAAAAAAAATACAAATGATTTTTTCGAATAAGGCATATATTATATTTAGAATAGATAT
>CP070742.1:2229906-2271317 GCA_020348065.1 Candidatus Zixiibacteriota bacterium | reverse complement strand
ACCTGGGATATAACGTTAGAATCGTCCTGACCACCGATATCGAGATAACCGTTCAGCCCGGTGACGACCTCGCCGAGCAGATCCGAAATTTCCTCATAGACTACTACGGATTATGGGGTGTCGAGTACGTGCTTCTGGTAGGCGATATCGCGACAATCCCCATGCGCTACTGTTATCCTAATCCGGATAACCACGCCAATGGCGCCGGGGATCCATCGTCATGGCCCTGGAGCGGCGATGTACCCACCGACTATTACTACGCCGACCTCTCGGCTCCTGATTATCTATCCTGGGATTCGGATGGCGACGGTTTCCGCGGCGAGTACGGTCAGGATACACCTGATTTTCTGGCCGAGGTTTATGTCGGCAGAATTCCTACAAGCAACACAAACCGGATAACATATGCCCTTAATAAACTTGCCGCGTACGAGATGAACACCGGTGACTGGAAAAATCGGGTGCTGAATGCCGGGGCTATAGCATTTTATGCCAACGAGAACCACAGCGGACGGGATCTGGTGGACGGGGCCGTACTTATGAATCAGATCGAAACTGATATTATGAACGGCATGACCGTGACTCATTATAGCGAACGGCAGGGCCTGGCGCCTTCAGTCCATAATTGGCTGGCGTTGAGCGAAGCGGCGTTTATCGGGGATTGGCGAAATGGTCGATACGGGATGGTAAATTGGTATGCCCACGGTTGGTCCAGCGGAGTCGCGCAAAAAATATGGTCGTGGGACGATGGGGACGGCATTCCGGAAACAAATGATCCTAACGAGATGTGGTGGCCCGATTTTATCAGCATTAATTCAAACCTCGATGATGATTATCCATCAATCCTGTTCGCGCTGTCCTGTATGGTTGGCTACCCGGAACCGAATGCCTGGGGCAATCTCGGAATCGACCTGTTGACCAAACCCTCATTCGGCGCCTCCGCCGGCATCGTCAGCGGAACGCGATTGGTATGGGTATCTACCGGCGGTGGAGAACAACATTGCTATGAATTTAACCATTACCTGTTAAACGGTCCCGGCGGACCCGAAAAGGTGGGAGAAGCGCTTTACAATTCGGAATTTTATTGTAGTTATACATATAATTGGAATCATTTTGCCGAATACTGGGATTTATTTACTTTTAACCTCTACGGCGATCCGGGCCTGGAACGAGGCGGAGATTCGACTATCGTCGGAATAGATAATTCGCCGATAAAATTGCCGAACCGTATCTTCCTTTCCCGAAACTACCCCAACCCCTTTAACGCCAGGACGATTGTTAAATTCGTATTACCCGAACCGCAAAATGTGCAATTAGCCATATACGACCTCCTCGGCCGGCAGGTTGAAACTTTGATTGATGACTACAGACAGGCGGGCGTTCACACTGTTACTTTCGATGCCTCAAAACTCTCCAGCGGCGTCTATTTCTACCGCTTGCGGGCGGGGGATATGGCGGAAACCAGGAAAATGATCCTGTTAAAATAATTTCGAATTTGATGAATAATCCTGCTAAAGGAACAAATCAACACCCCTGATTTCGCGTTTACAGCTTTATAATCCTCCGTTGCGCGCCAGAATATTATTGACATTTGACGGATTTTGACGTAAATGGCCGAAAACGACGGAGGGGACAAATGTCGAAAAGGAATAATACCAAACGATGGGTCGTCGAGGCCGACCTCGACAGGCCCCGGATCGCCAAAGCCCTGGAATGGCTGGAGAATGAACAGGATGAGACCATGCTTACCAATGTCAATCAGCTCGTGAAACTTATCGAGGAGGTACGCTCCCATCGCGAGAATATCAAAAGCTCGGCCAATCCGTTCAGGTGATAAGCCCTGGTTATATCCGGATTCCCGATTTAAAACAGTAAATTCGTAAATATTAATAAAATCCTCCATAAATCATCTTTGCAATTGACATAATAATCCATATTTATTATCATTAATAAGATTGACACCACAAAATGGCCAGGCTGTACTTCAAAAATAGAATAAATCTCTAAAATACTCCAAAAAGGAGGAAAAATGTCATTTAAAAATGCACGTTTGAGCTTCACGGTTATAGCTATCCTTTTGGTGGCCGTAACCGCCGCATCTCTGGCTCACGCCCAGGAATCAAGTATTCTTTCGGGTAATGGATCAATACCAAACATTATCACCTCGGTTCCCCGCGCCATGACCTATCAGGGCATCCTGAAAGACTCCGGCGGCAATCCGGTGATCGACAGTGTCTATAGCGTTACATTCCGGATTTATGATGCCGAAAGCGGCGGTACCTCCGAATGGTCGGAGATTCTGCCCTGTACCACATCAGCGGGCTATTTTACAGCTATATTCAGCAACATAAATATCCCGTTCGACGAGGATTACTGGCTGGAGCTTGAGGTTGACTCAGAGATACTCACACCACGCCAAAAAATCACTATGGTTGGTTATTCCGCCCGCTCCGATACCAGCGATTACGCCGCGGCCGGCGGAGGTTGGGTTGACGATGGTCTTAATGTTCATCTGGAAACGTCCTATGACAAAGTCGGCATAGGCACTTCCGGCCCGGTAAATAAATTGCATGTAACGGGATCGGAATCTCTACCGATCCTCAATGTCGAGCAATACGGGTCGTCTCGCGCAGCGCGGTTCTTCAGCCAGAACGTATGCGCTTTGTGGGTGGAGCATGCCGGCAACCATGGATTGCGGGTAACCAGCGCGAATGGCGACGGCATCAGAATTGAATCTGCCGGCGGAAACGGTATCCGGATCGATGAAGCTGCCGGCTGGGCCGGATATTTCGGCGGCAAAGGCTATTTCGAGGATAGTGTTGGTATCGGAACATCTACGCCAACCGAGAAATTGGACGTTGTAGGCTCGGCAAAAATGGACGGTTTCAAGATGCCGACCAGCGCCTCCGACGGCTATGTGTTGACTTCCGATGGGTCGGGAACCGGCACCTGGCAGGCTGCACCGGGCGGGAGCGATTCCGATTGGGTGATTGTGGATACGAATATGTATTCCGGTGTTACGGGCAATGTGGGCATCGGGACAAGTACGCCCGTTTCAAAGCTGGAAGTTGAGGACGCCAGTCCCGATATCAGGATTGACGCGCCGCTTTCGGGTGAAGCTTATTTGAGGTTTTCGCAGGACGACGATCAAAAAGCTTTCGTCAGAACAAATGCCGGCGGCGATTTACAGCTCGATACCGAAGCTTCCGGCCAGGAGGCGGTTACGATTCTTAACAGCAATGCCAACGTCGGTATAGGAATACCTAACCCTTTGGCGAAATTGCATGTGGCCGGGACGGCGAGAATGGACGGTTTCGCATTGCCCACTGGAGCTTCGAACGGATATGTACTGACCTCTGATGGCTCAGGTACGGGCACCTGGCAACTCCCCTCCGGTGGCAGCGATTCCGACTGGGTGATTTCGGGTAACGACCAATACTCCGGCGTTTCAGGCAACGTAGGAATCGGTACGCCTATACCATCCGAGAGATTGCATGTTTATGGCAATATTAAATCTACCGGTACTATTGAGAGCGGGAACGCAATAGTTATTGATGGCTCAAACAACCGGATTACCAGTACATATGGCAATATTAGCTTTGATGATGAAAATTTAGTCACAACTGGCAAGGCAACAATAGGTCCGGGCAATTTTAACAGTGGACAACAATCATTTATAGCAGGCCGCAATAATAACATTCACGGTGACCGTTCCGTTATTTCAGGGGGAGAAGATAACACAGCCAGCAATGATCACGCCGCTGTCGGTGGAGGTCGATATAACGATGCCAGTGGTACGTATAGCACAATTGGCGGCGGATATGATAATAATGCTATCGGAACCGCCAGTAATATTGGAGGCGGTCAAAACAACAACGCACAATCGTCATGGACCACAATATCCGGAGGAAGAAATAATACCGTCAGTTACTCGTATAGTACAATAGGAGGCGGTATCGCTAATTCTGCGACAGGTCAAAGCAGCACTATCGGAGGTGGAACTACCAACACGGTGACCAATTATGGCGGTACTATCGGCGGAGGCGGGGCCGATACCGTTGAGGCTTTTTGGGGCGGAGTATCTGCCGGGTACCACAATATTGCCGGCGATGCCCATGAAGACACCGCGGCCTATGTCGGCGGGGGCTATGAAAATTCGGCAACAGCACAATTTTCTTCTGTATGCGGTGGCCGGGAAAACACGGCCAGCGGTGATTACGCAACGGTAGGCGGAGGAACTTCCAATGACGCAACCGGTATTTCCACCACGGTCGGAGGCGGAGATAACAATACCGCAAGCTACGCTCATGCAACCGTCGGCGGGGGGATGACTAACACCTCCAGCGGCAACTACAGCACAGTAGGCGGAGGTTTTATTAATTTTGCAAACCAGACAGGAAGCACCATTTCGGGCGGATATTATAATATAGTCACCGGCGTTTACAGTGCCATTGGAGGCGGAGGCGAAAATTCTGTGGCTGGCGTTAGCAGCGCTATCGGCGGCGGTTGGGATAACACTATCGATGGAGACAATTCCGCCGTCCCGGGCGGATATCAGTGTAACCTAACAACCAAGGCAGACTACTCAATGGCGTTCGGAAAAGGAGTTTATATCGATACGAGTTATAGAGCCGCTTTTTTCGAAGGAGACAACTCGGGTTTTCTCGGTATCAATCGCGACGATAACGACGGAGGAATCTTATATCCAATACATATTGGTACAGGCACAAGCAACGGCAACGGCGCCCGTGTCACCACGGGCGGTGTCTGGACCAACGGCTCCAGCAGGTCATTCAAAGAAAATGGTCTGCGCCTGGATGGTACTGATCTGCTAAATAAAATCTCCAACCTGAACGTGGAATCCTGGAATTTCATCGATTCCGACGAACGCCATATAGGTCCCTATGCGGAGGAATTCGTCGACGCTTTCGATGTCGGCGACATCCGCGAATCCGACGGCCAACGCGAAGATCATTACCTCGCCGCCGGCGATGTGGCGGGCGTAGCTTTGGCGGGAGTGAAGGAATTGATTGACATTATTGAAGAATTGAAGATAAAAAACGCGGAACTCGAAAACAGAATCGCCGAACTGGAAAACAGATAAAACAATTCGTGCTGTCGGCAAATTTCAATGTAGGTCGGGTTCCGAATCCCCGACTTTTAGTCGGGGAGAGAAACCCGACACCGGGCCGTAAATAAAACGGAAAGGAAAATAAAGAACAAAATAAAACTACCAAACACCAAACTTAATTAATGGGAGGAAGCTATGCGAAGCAAAGCCACAACCGTGATTCTGACAGCTTTGATTTTCGCAACCGTGACGTTAACAGCTTCAGCGCAAATACCGCTGAACATGAGCTACCAGGCCCGCCTGGCCAACAGCACCGGCAACCCGGTGCCCGACAGCAGTTATGATATGGAATTCCGGTTCTACTCCGATTCCACCGGGGGCGTTCCGGTATGGACGGAGTCGTTTTTCGATGTCTTCACCGATAACGGCTTTTTCGACGTTTTTCTCGAGATGGATCTCGATAATCTGGATGGGCCGCTTTTCATGGAGATAATGGTGGGCGACGAGATCATGTCGCCACGTGCTCCTATGGCAACCGCTCCTTTCAGCGCAATCGCGCAAAGAATGCAGGGGGATATCATCACCAATGAAGGGTATATGGTATTAACAAACGCTGACGGCGATTCATCTTTCAGCATTCTATCGGATGCTGTTGCCGATTTAATCAGCGTTAAAATGGCTCATCCCCCGGAGGGACCTGGGATTAATATTCTGGCCGATGGGATAGCCAATTCTATTAATTTCAGATTGGTGCATCCTCCTGAAATGCCCTCAATTGAGATGTCCGCCGACGCGGCTCAATCATCATTCAAAATGATGGATCCCACCGATGAAAAGGTGGGCTTTGACGTATTCATCGGAGGGGAAGGTAACTCCCTGAAACTTATGGATCCCAGCGACGATGAGGTTCCTGTAGGCGTTTTGCAGTCAGACGGTTTTGAAACTTCCCTTAAATTAATCGATCCCAGCGATGATGAGGTAGGCTTTGATGTATTCATTGGGGCGGCAGGAAACTCCATGAAACTGATCGATCCCAGCGACGACGAAAACTCCTTAATTGAAATGAATGGCGGGATCGGCGGGGATGCTAGCATTATAATGAATAATCTCTCCGGCCTCGAAGTTGGCCCCTTGCTTGAAATGACAACTGATCCTACTGCGAGCAGTAGAATTAAAATACATGCGGCTCAACCGACATTTTCGGGCAGAGTAGAGATACAGGCCCAGTTTACAGACGGCGCTAATATGACCATGTTCCGCGAGGGCCTGGTTCCTCATAATGAAATCAAAGCCATGGATCTCAGGGTCGGTAGTGATATAGGTGGCGAGTTGAATATATTTAATTACGCCTCGGATGTTGAACAGGAGCTTCTGGCTATTAGCGGTTCGCCTTCATCCGGCGCGAGCATCAAAATGTTCAACCCGCAACCGGAACCGCCCGCCGAGCCGCTTCTGGAGATGAACACCGACCAATACGGCGCCAGCATCGCCATGGCCGCCCCGCAATCAGGCGGCTCCGGTGATCAGATCACCGATCCCCTTTTTGAGGTTACTGCCGATTCCACAGGCGGAGCCATTAATTTACACGATGATATCGGCAGATACTTAGGCCTTGAGCCCATGCCCTTTACTCCCGGCGGTATATTCAGAATGTATAGTCCCGTATCGGATGCTGTGAAATTTGAAGTTTATACTAGTGCGGATGGGGGTGGCGTCGGTCTGTATGACGATATAGGAAAATACATGGGCTTTGAGCCCAGCCCCTTCATTCCCGGCGGATTTGTATATCTGATCGACCCCTCTTCTGGAGATACGACCATATCGTTAGATACGCATGGCTATATCCAGGTCGATAAAGGTATCACTTTAGGCCCTAATGCGAATAACGGAGAACTTAATCTGGTCGCCGGTACAGGCAATACGGTTAACGGCTGGTATAATATTGTGAGCGGATACGGTTCTCAGTGCGATTACAACAATAACTTCATATGGGCCGATTACCCGGTCGGACCGGCGGTCATACCCGTACAGTCATCGGGCAACAACCAGTTTCTGGTCAGGGCCACCGGAGCGGTAAAATTTTATACCAACGCCAATCTTACTTCCGGCGTTCAACTGACCCCCGGCGCATCCTCCTGGTCTTCCATAACGACTCTCGACGGCGTACGCAATCTCAAACCGGTGGATAGTAAGGAGATATTAAATAAAATCGAACGGCTTCCCATTAACCGCTATAGCTACAAATCGGAGGATGAGAGCGTTGAACATATCGGCCCCATGGCTGCCGATTTTCACAATCAGTTTGGGCTTGGCACGGATAACGAGCATATATCCGCGCAGGACCAGTCCGGCATCGCTTTGGCCGGAATTAAAGAGATGATAAATATTATAAACGAACTGAAAGACAAAAACGCGGAACTCGAAAGGAGGATCGCCGAACTGGAGAGAACCAGATGAACCCGTCATCGCGAGGAATCCCGCCTTTTGCGGGACGACGAAGCGGTCTCATTATTTCATTTATAAAGAGAGGTTGTGCTGTCGCCTGACCGCTCCTGACTTATAAGTCGGGTTACGATCCGGCAATTGTCCGATAGAGAACCGATCGTTAAGCCAAAAACCTGAAAAAAATGTTTGCAAAGTAAATGGAAATAAATATCTTTAAAAAAGAGAGAGGAGAACAAATGAAGATCATCAATGCCTTACTCTTAATACTTTTGATGACATCGGTTGCCATAGCCCAGAACTACCAAATCGATTGGTACGTCATAGCGTCGGGTGGGGGAGAGATGTCATCGACAAACTACAGAGTTAACGGCACCGCTGGCCAACCGATTACGGGAACCTCCTCATCGCCCGGCTATATCGTCGAATCCGGCTATTGGGTCGGCGCGGGCGCCGTGGGAGGTTGTGATTACATAGTCGGCGATGTCAACGGCAGCGACAACTATAACGGTCTGGATATCACCTACGGCGTCAGTTACTTCAAGGGCGGCAGTGATCCGATTTGTCCGTACGGTTCCTGTCCTATTCCTCCCTGCGACGCGTTTTTCTACTGCGGTGATGTTAACGCCAGCTGCTCGTACAACGGTCTTGATATCACCTACGGTGTAAGCTATTTCAAAGGCGGCGCAGGACCGATGCCCTGTGGAGATTGCCCGCCCGGCGGCTTGATAGTGACATCCGCGCCGGGTGAAATTATCAAATCCCCCGCGGTCTCGAATGTGAAACCGAAAGTGTTGAGCAAAGAAAAAAGAGTCTTGAATAGATAAAAAAATATAGACTTCAGGTTTTTTCTTCAAAGCGACTGCGAGGTGGGAGTGTTGAAAAAGCTATTGCCTTCCACTTTTGGTCATATACCCATCGAATATCGCGGCTGGAAAGCCGCGGCCATTAAGAGAATATGAAATTATAACTACAAAATAATAGCCCTCGACTTTCCAGTCGAGGTACTTAATCAACAGCCCGGAGGTGCAGTCCCTTTTTCGTTTTTGCTCATATTCGGAAGATTGCCGGTTAAGGTCTGGCGCAATAAAGGCTGATTTCCTCTTCCATATCGGGATCTCCAAATAACGAGGCTCTAACCCACGTATAAATAGAATTCGGGTCGTTATTGCCATTCGGGATATCCTCGTAGCGAATTCTATATTGCGTGTAGGCCCACCCTTGATCATCTGTGTAAGCAGATGTGGGGCCACAGATTTCCCCAGCTACTAATGGTACGAAAACAATCAATCCGCCTCCGAAAGGATTACCCAAAATACCTACTAATCGACAGGCTATTGTGGTAGTGTCATATGCCCCGGGCTGTTCAACCCAGAGCCTAACGGGATCAGCGCTCATTTCTAATTCGCCCTGACAAATAGGAAGGAGGATTAAAACAGTGTCGGCAGCAGGGCCGCACGAAACTATCAGTTGTATTTCCTCAAAAGTATGGAATGAAGGATATACCAGTTTGGCCAACGCCGCCCCCCACTGGTTTGTATAGGCGGTATTATTGATTGCAGCCAGACTTTCTGGATTCACCTCAAAATTAACCTCCATCCCCGGATTTGTATAGTGCCTGGCGTAAAAATCTAATGGTGTCGCGCATACCAATATCTCGCAATAGATGCCGCAAGTATCCCCGAGAATATTGTATGTTATCATTATTTGATATGGAGGCGTAAATGCATTTTGGCCGTTATCGAGTGGATCTTCTGTACCCGGTACTCCGGATAATTCTGCTGAATTTACAAGGTCATTTTCCGATATTATTCGATCAACCACAGCCCGGTCGCCGGAGCAATTGGCGAGAACTAATATGCCTGCCAAAAAGCACGTTAATAAGCTTAATTTCATATTCCCTCCCCTTTAATCAGGGTATCTATTTCTAAAGTATTAACAAATCTGATTCATTAATCAATCCATTTTTATATAATTTGTGTAATTCCAACCGCTTCAGGAAACCGCCATTTAGATTGACTTTTGAGGAGTTATCGTTATTTTATTAATGTATTCGTTTTAAATTCTGTTTCCGATCCGCTCATGGATAGGAGATAGCACAATGAAAAGCCTATCCGGCATCATTTTTACAACATCCTTGCTCCTGACGTTATTCTCCGTTATGGGAAAAACCCAGGAATACGACACCGCCGATTCCTGGAATTTCTCCAGTAGAATCCTGACCAACGAGGCTATTGAGGAGATGATCGATTCTGTATCTGCTGAAAGAATTCTCGCCGGCGTCGATACTTTGGTCGGTTTCTATACCCGTCATACCAACTCCGATACGCTTTCTTCGAGTACCGGCCTCGGGGCGGCCAGACGCTGGGTATATGATCAATTTGAAGCCTATGCCGTCGATTCGGCCACGTATGAACTCCAGCCAGGCTACTTTACCTTTAACGCCACCGTATGTGGAATATACGGGGAACATCGCAATATGCTCGCTACCCTGCCCGGGACGGCTACTCCGAACCGCTACTTTTTAACCATGGGGCATATAGACAGTCGCACCAATGACGTCTGCGACGCCAGCTCGTTCGCCCCCTCGGCCAACGATGACGGCAGCGGTACTGCTATCGCCATGGAGATAGCGCGGATCATGAGCCGCTATCCGTTCGAGTCCACGGTAATAGTAATGGTTGTTACGGGAGAAGATCAGGGGCTTTACGGCAGCACCGCCTACGCGCAATGGGCTCAATCACAATCGCTGGACATCGGCGCGGTTATCACCAACGACGTGGTGGGAAATATCGAGGGTTGCGAAAACCCGGCTTGCCCGCCAGGAGAGCCGGTTATCGTTGATAGCCTGTCCGCGAGGCATTTTTCGGGAACGCCGGAAACCGGTATCTCCCGTCAATTATCCAGGTATATGAAATTGAAGGCGATGGAATACCTCCAGGGCTTCACGGTAAACCTGATTCCGGCATTGGATCGACCGGGGCGCTCCGGCGATCACGTTCCTTTCTACAATCGCGGTTACGCCGGAGTCCGATTTACCGAGGCGCATGAGAACGGCGATGGCAGCGGCAATAACGGCAGGCAACATAACGCCCATGATACCTTGTCTTATTATAATACTAATGCCGGTTATATGGCCAATATCGCAAGGATTAATATTGCCGGAATCGCCAGCCTTGCCCTCGCACCCGCGCCGCCGGGCTACCTTCAGGCCGTGAATGCCGGTAATGGCACCAGCGTCATCCTTACCTGGCCCTATATCCAGACCGAACCCGATTTCGCCGGCTATAGAATCGCGGTGCGGCCGCAGGGCGAGCTTTTTTACTCCGACGTCATTGATGCCGGTGATGTCAGTCAATTTGTCCTGGATAGCCTGACCGAAGGCCAGCTCGTCTACCTGAGCATTTCCGCATATGATACGGACGATAATGAATCGGTATTCTCAGAGGAGATCTCATTTACACCCTCCAGTATCCCCGCGGTTCCGGCCGGGTTTGAAACCGAATCTCGGCAAACCGGGATACAGCTTACGTGGATTCCAAATACCGAACTCGATATAGATTGTTACAACGTTTTTCGTATTCCCCCCGGCCAGACCAATCCGCATCTAATCCAGATTGTCCATCATCCCGCCTCCTCTTACTTTGATAATACGGTTCAGCCGCATAATCTTTACACCTACAATATAACCGCCGTTGACAGCCTTGAACAGGAAAGCCGATTTTCGGATAGCCGTTATGGCCAACTCGCTACTCACGACCTTGGTGTTTTGCTAATTGACGGTACGTTAGATGGTTCCGGCGGGCCGCTTCAACCAACGGATGAAGAGGTTGATGACTATTATGCTGCCATAGTCGATGGATTTAATATCGGCGGCAATTGGGACGTCGCCGACAGTACCCTTGTTGATGTTTTCATTCAAGATGCTCATTTCGCGCCATTTTCAGCTGTATTTTATCATAGCGACAGGGTAAATGCCCCTCACGTTCAAGATACCACGGCATTGAAAAAATACCTCGACAACGGCGGCAATCTCCTTTTAAGCGGCTGGAATCTGGCGGGAAGCTTTGGAGGCGTGGTCACCGAATTCTCGACCTTTCCTCAGGGGAGCTTTTTCAGGGAGTATCTTAAAACCGATTCTCTCGGCGTATCTCAACCCGCAAATCAGGATTTCATCAGCGCGACGTCTCTGATGCCTTCTGCCTATCCCGATCTGACCATCGATAGCGTAAAGGTGCCGATATTCGATCATAGAATGTTTAAAATGGATGCTTTCTTAAGTCCCCTCGTCGATGAACCGGTCACCGAAAGGCTGTACACATACAATTCTTCCTTCGGTGGGAGTTTCAGATTGCATGGCGAACCGGTGGGCTTCAGGCACCTCGGCAACGAAATCAAGATTATAGTGTTTGATGTTCCATTATATTTTATGAATCAACAACAGGCCACCACGGCCGCGGGGCAGGCCCTTGGGGATCTCGGTGAGGAATATGTCGGGGTAGTCGAAGAACATCAAACCGATTTACCTCAAAGTATCGGATATTTTCAAAGCTATCCGAATCCATTCAATCCCAGCGCCACAATCGACTATGAGATTGTGAAAAAATCCAATGTCAGAATAGCCGTTTACAATCTACTCGGACAGGAGATCGAGGTTTTAAAAGACGGCGTGCAGGAGCCCGGGTTTTACCGGATATCCTGGAATGCCCAAAATTGCCCCTCGGGAATTTACTTCTGCCGTATAAAAGCCTCTGATATTTCGGAGGTTATCAGGATGGTTTTATTGCGGTAAATCGTTTACAATACCGGCATTTAAAATTAACATATTAATTAACAGCAACTTACGGTTTTACCGTGGTAATCTCGGCTGTCCAATTTTGGAATGCTGTTTCCGCCTGAAACGATTTTACCGGTATTTTGCCCATATTTTATCCGATACAAAATATAAGTTATCTTAATTGGGATACTTATCCCGTTTTATTTTTTTGAAACGAAAATAGGAATTTTAAAATAAAAGGGAGGCATCATGGCGGTAATGATGGAGGTCCTCGAGTGGGTAGACATGTCCGGAAACGATATGATTCATCGTTTGCCGGAAAAAGGTTCGCTGGATATCAAGGCGGGGGCGCAGCTAATCGTAAGAGAATCACAATCGGCCGTGTTTTTTAAATCTGGAAAGGGGTATGATGTACTGGGTCCCGGAAGACATACTTTGTCCTCGCTCAATATTCCGATTCTAACTCGCGCGCTTTCACTTCCCTGGGGATTTAAGTCACCCATCAGGTGCGAGGTATATTTTATTAATCATAAGGTGTTTACCAGCCTTAAATGGGGAACCCGCGACCCCGTCGCCTTCCGCGATAAAGAACTGGGTCTGGTCAGATTGCGCGGGTATGGCGTCTATACCTGCAGGATAGTCGAACCTCTGGTTTTCATAAACAGCATCGTGGGACGCGAAGCGGCCTATACCACCGACGATATTTCCAGCTATCTCCGGGACGTTATAGTCGCCCGTATTAACGATCTGTTCGGCGAGAAACTCGAGACCATATTCGATCTCCCCAGACAGTATGATGAATTGGGACTGGAAATAAAGCAGAAGATCGGCGGCGAGTTTTCGAAATACGGCATGGAGCTGATCGATTTCTACATTACCTCGATCACTCCGCCCGACGAGGTCCAGAAAATGATCGATGAGAAATCGTCCATGAAAGCAGTCGGGGATCTTGACAAATTCCTGAAATATTCCATGGCCAAGGCCATGTCTTCCGGAGAGGGAACCACCGCCCAGACCGGCGCCGGTTTGGGAATGGCCGCCGGTGTCGGATTGATGGTTCCGGCGATGCTTTCCAACGCTTTCGCGCCGGAAGAGAAAGGCCTGAAGGCCGAATCGGTTCCGACAGTTACCTGTCCCGATTGCGGCAACGACACGCCGCAAAATTCCAGATTCTGCTATAAGTGCGGACATCCCATGGTCGCTTCCGATCGCTGCCCGGATTGCGGTATCGATCTCAGCCCCGACGCCAAATTCTGTCACTCGTGCGGAAAGAAGTTGGGCGATAAAATGACCTGCTCCAAATGCGGCGCCAGGCTTCCCTCGGGATCGAAATTCTGTACCGAATGCGGCGAAAAAGTCGATTGATGGGGGATTATGCTTATGGCTGATTATTCAGCGCAATTTAACTGCCCCGGTTGCGGCTCGCCACTCGAGACACTCGAAGGCACCATCAGCCTGCAATGCAAATTTTGCGGGCTGATTATGCGTATAGGTTCCCCCGGCAGAATATTAAAATATTTCTATCAGCCCAAGCTCGAGGGCTTCGCCGTAAAGTTCTCTGTCGAGAAACATCTTAAAGAAAAAGGATTGTCGCTTACCTATTCTGAAATCTCTCGACAGCTTTTTTACATCCCTTTTTACAGGTTTCGGGGAATGTCGTACGCTCTTTTTTGCGAAAAAACCGTTGAATGCGAAGTTGACGATTTCGAAAATGCCATCCCTATGGTTAAACGCGAACTGCAAAGAAAATGCAGCCATTTCGATCTTACGGTTCCGGCCTATACAAACGAAGCCTTCGGATTGGATTCCCTCGGTATCCGGCCCGAGGTTATGCCATTAACCGCTCTTCATAACGATAATTTTCCCGAAGATTCGGTTAAGATCGATATAAAAATCCCTCCCGAAGAGGCCAAACAGAAATCCATGATGATGTTTTTTATGAATGTCGGGTTTGCGTCGTTGAACAAAGAGATAATATCGTCGGAAATGATAGGCGAGGGGCTTTCATTAATCTATTATCCTGTCTGGGCTTTCAGCCTTAGCCAGGGAGATTTTTACACCACCATGTTTATCGACGGTTTAAATAAACGCGTCTATCACGAAATCCCCGGCGAACTGGAAACACATTCGACCGGGATCGATCTCAGCCGGGCCTCGGAAATGAACCCGGTTCAGCATAAATGCCCCAATTGCGGTTTTGATCTCCCCGTTTCGGAATATTCTCTTTTTTATTATTGCCAGAACTGCTTCCGCGCTTATATGATAGCCGAAGATAATTATGTTTCAACGGGGTTACTCACCGCGAAATACGAAGAAGGCAAACATTATCATCCCTTCTGGAGATTTCCGTTTGTCGCCGGAGAAAACATCAATACC
The DNA here is from genome assembly GCA_020348065.1 of Candidatus Zixiibacteriota bacterium. GTDB lineage: Bacteria > Zixibacteria > MSB-5A5 > UBA10806 > UBA10806. Next base: position 2,256,654 of record CP070742.1, on the reverse strand, counting down.
GTTTCAAAATTTTCAAAAGTCCTCACCGGGGAAATTCCGCTGGTGGCAAAGAAAAAAGCTCAAAACAGGTTTTATCTGTATGTGCCCGGATTCAAGTCTATGAACCTGAATTCTCTTACCAATATCGGTATGAGAATTTGTTGCGTACAGCCGGAATTAAGTATTGAAAATAAACCTGTACCCTTTGAGGCCGAGATGATTCTTCCTGAAAGCGAGGCCCTGGAGCTTGCCAGGCATTACTGGGATATCATGAGATCGAAATACCGCCATCTCGAACGGCCGGAATACGAGTTCGAATCGTGTAAAACGGCAAAAGGGGAGATCGTCTGGCTCAGTCTCTCCAGGCCGCATTACGATAACAGGCCCCGCTATTTCAAGCAGGCTAAATTATATGCAAAATGAAACCAAATTAATTATCGATGTGGGGACAAATTCTATCCTGGCCCTGATTGTAAAAACCGGGCATGGTGAGCTTTCGGTAATATCTGATAAGAAAGTTACCACTCGTCTCGGCGAGGGTCTGCAAAATTCCGGCTTGCTCTCCAAAGAAGCTATGAAAAGAACGGTCGGCGCCATTTCCGGTATCTTGAACCAAAACAAATTCGATTCTGTCACAATAATAGGAACCGAAGCTGTTAGAATGGCTGAAAATAAGGTCGAGTTTATCAACCTGATAAAATCGCAGTGCAATCTGGACCTCACCGTTATCTCCGGGGAAACGGAAGCCGCCCTTTCTTACTCTGGCGCCTTTCATAATCTCGATATAGATAAAGAAGATGTTCTGCTGGTGGATATGGGCGGCGGGTCTACCGAGCTGATTTTCGGTTCGGGCGAGATGATATCGGATATCCTGAGCGTCCCCATTGGTGCGATGATTTTAAAAGACGCGACCGCGACCGATTCGCTCAAAGAATACAGCAGTTTCGCGGAAATCGTTTTCGCCAAAGAACTTGCGGAATTGAATCAAAAATCCCCCGGAACTTTTGTGGCTACTGGCGGTACAATCACTTCAGCAGGAGCTATCTATAAAAAAATGACCGAATTTAAAGCCCCGGAGATTCATGGAATGAGACTAACCGCTGAAAACATGCGGGAAATTGGGCAAAACTTCGAGAATTTGAGCCCCGGGAAAAGAAAATCATTGATACCATTCGACCCCCAGAGAGCGGATTTAATGTTGCCGGGGCTGGGAATATTTCTGGCGCTTCTGGGTATATTTAAAAAAGACGAGATTACGGTTTCCAACGGCGGTTTGCGATACGGCGCTGCATTGAGGCCCGAATTCGTCGTAAGTTGTTGAAAATGTGACATTTTTTACTTTACCGATCTGGAAAGGACGCCTATTTTAGACAGCTAAAGATTTTTGAATGGCTTACGAAGAATGAAGTAGGCGGTCCGATGTTAAAGAAATTCGCTTCTCCGACAATTTTAATTCTCCTCTGTCTGTTGTTTATATACTGCGACGGCGATAACGGCCCCACTCCATCGAATAATCCCGTCCTTTCGAGTTTACAGCTAATTGATACTGTCCACTACGCGGATTCCCAGATCGTCTCCCTGCTGGTTTCCGATCCCCAGGGGCTCAACGATATAGACTCCGTATTCGGTAACTATATGGTGCCCGGCAACACCGGTTCCGTAAGGTATATTCAATTTCGTGACGACGGGACGAATGGAGACGCCAATCCGGGCGACGGCCGGTTTACATCGCGATTCAGGCCCGGTAGCGGATTTTTATTAGACGATTATACCATCAATATCGGGGCGTCCGATTTGAGCGGAAATTTCGCGGCCCAGATCGATTCCACATTCTCGGTAATAGATACAACCACGCCCTTGAATCCGGTATTATCCGATGTCCAGTTGGAACTCTACCATTATTATCGCGATTCTCAAACCGTATCGGTAATGGTATCAGATCCCAACGGCCCCGGAGATATCGATTCGGTATTGGGAAGATACTATTTTGATGAAATCACTCCCGTATATACGCAAATTATATTCAACGATGACGGCATAAACGGCGATCTGACGCCGGGAGATGATCGTTATACCGCCATGTTCCTGCCCGACAGCGGGGCTTTTATTCAGGGAATCTACAAAATCGATTTGTGGGCGGTTGATCTTGATGGCCTGGAGTCGGCATGGTATGATACATTTTTCGTTTCCGCCGACTCGGCGGGATTGGTTTCGCCGGCTTTGTTCGATCTGGAGCTTGAAATTATTCATAATTACAGCGATTCCCAGACGGTCTCCATATTTGTCGATGATCCCCAGGGGTATGATAATATCGATTCCGTCTGGGGCGAATGGTTCTTTGTCGATAACCCTTTTCCGGTTGAACAATTGCTTTTTTATGATGACGGTACTCATGGCGACCAGGCCTCCGGCGACAGCCGATTTACCATAACCTTCATGGCCGACACCGGCGTGTTCGATATCGGTTTACATTACCTGAGTATTTTCGCCGCCGATATCGACGGTCACCAGTCGGATCAGCTCGATACCACTTTTACTACTGTTGGAAATCCGACTCTTTTTAACGTCGTTGCGCCTGATTCGATAGAACAAATTCTTGGCGAGACGGTCAGAGCCACAATAACCGTCGACGCCTATGATCCGGACGGACTTACAGATATCGATTCGGTATATTCTATCTCTATTTTGGAGGGATATCCCCCAAATCCTCCTTTTCGTTTGTATGATGATGGCGATTCTCTCGCTCACGGAGATATTATTGGGGGAGATGGTACTTATTCAAGAATTATCGAAGTTTACGACTCAAATGTACCTGGGGACTATCTTTTTACATTTTACGCCATTGACAGTGACGAAAATGTATCAAACAACCCGCAGATAATAATAACAGTTTATAGTTTACCACCACCTTACTGAGGAGATAGATGAAAAAAATAATATTTGTAGTAGCGTTATTGCTGCCAGTTACACTGGCCTTCGGCCGCGTTACCATAACCATGGACGGCGGCATTACCGGCCTGACCTCTAACGCCGTGATCGATATAAATCATACATCCGACGCCATCTGGCTCGGCACCGGTAGCGGAGCGTCGGTCAGTTTCGATAACGGCGATACCTGGGCTACATTCGGCGCCGAATCCGGATTGCCAGGCGAAGAGGTCTCCGCTCTGGCCGCTAACGATGTAGCGATATGGGTAGCAAACTCCCACTCGGAGACCGTTAGCGGCGAAGACGTTCCCTACGGCGACGGCATATCCTTCTCCACCGATGACGGTCAAACCTGGGCGTCCTTCCGACCCTTCGCCTATCTTTTTCCGGGCTACTCCGGATCTCCGGGAATGCTTTCCTACGATCTGGCGGTACACGATTCCATAGTCTACTCGGCGTCTTTTTACGGAGGGCTGATCCGCAGCACAGATTTCGGAGAGTCCTGGGAAAACCTGTTCCCCAGCCAGCTTGAGGAAACCAATACCGATTCCATCGATTTCGTTGATCGCAATTACTATAGTCTCAACAATAGAATGTTTTCGGTAACAGTGGATACCGGCGGCTTTCCCGATACGCTTAATATCTGGGCCGGAAGCGCTGTCGGAATCAACCGCTTTTCCTTTCCGGGTACGGGAGGCGTTTACGATACCTATCCCGCCGATATCGTCCGCGCTTTCAAAATCGACGCCGGTTTCGTCTGGGATCAATACGATTGGCATAAAGATACGGTAATGGCGGATTTCTTCATCGGGGTATCCGGCGGCTCGGAAACAGAGGATAACGAGGACTGGTTGTATTCGCCGGTGATTAATTTCAGCAACGCTACCGCCTGCACCCTCTTCTTCGAACATTACTATTTCGATGGCGACTCCATTGGCGAAGATTCGGCGCTCGTACTGATATCCGACGACGGCGGTAATGTCTGGGCGGAAACCCTTGCCGTATTCACCGATAGCGCTTTCGGCGATACCACCGCCGCCGACAGCCAGTGGATCGATATATCGTCCTTTGCGGCGGGGAAGAGCTCCATTATGGTGGCTTTTCTTTATCTCAAAAATATTTATGAGCTTACCGAGGGCGCGGGAAGCTGGATGTTAAACGATATCACTTTTCTGGCGGACGGTGAAATTTTGCTGATGGAGGATTTCGAAGGTGATTGGGGACCTTATGGCAACATTCCTCCATCCGGATGGATAATTCTGGATGACGATTATGATCATCAGCTGGCCGGAAATTTCGTGGTCGCTATTGATGTTCAGCAATTCCAGGATACCAGAATAATCTGGGCCGCCTGCAGGCCCGCCTTCTCAGGGGATCTCAGAGTCTCATTTTCTTATGATGACGGCAGGACCTGGAATACCGCCAATATTACCGACCGTTTCGGCAGCGAGGCCATCGAAGCCTGGGATTTTTCATTCGCGGAAGATACCGTTTATGTCGCCTCGAGCAACGGTCTTTTCTGGTCGGAAGGCGACTATTCGGAATGGAATTATTTTTCCGGTTTTATCGATGCTATGGACCAGACTTTTGTTCACGACGAGGCCTCGTTCTTTACCGTCGATGTTGTTGGCCCGGATATCTGGGCCGGAGGCTCGGACGGCGTAATTAAGGGCCAAGCCGGCAGTTGGGATGTTTACAGATCATCCATAGACGCCGCCGAACATTACGCTTACCCGTCGCCCTTTTCGCCTACGCATGTCACCAGGCAGGGCGCGACCATCCATTTCAAACCGTTGGTGGATACATACGCCACTATTAAAATCTACGATATAAATCTTGAACTGGTAAAGATCGTCGCCGACGGCGTGTTTCGACGGGGAGGCGTCGAATCCGATGATATCCTCTGGGACGGCGCCAATGGCGACGGCGATCTGGCCGCTAACGGAATTTATTTCTATAGAATCGAACTCGATTCGGGCGAAGACCTCTGGGGAAAGGTGGTGTTGATAAAATGAGAAGAACGTTGGCAATAATCGTCATACTTTTATCGGCATCATCGGTCGCCCTTTCGGGAGACTATGCCGGATATGCCGGAGCTTTTTTGAGAAACGGGATAGGCGCAAGGGCTCTCGGTATGGGCGGCGCCTTCACCGCGGTAGCTGAGGGTATCGACGCCGTCTATTATAATCCGGCGGGATTGGGTTTTATCCCCAAAACCATGGCGGGATTCAGCTACAAATCTCTGTCGCTGGACAGGCATCTCGGCCATGTCGCCGTCGCGTTCCCTATCAGGAATGAGGCCGCTATGGCCGCCAGCTGGTTGAATTTCGGAGTTTCTGATGTTCCCATGAGAGGACAATCCAGGCAAATCCTGGGTGAGGTCGGCAACAGCAGTGACGCTTTCGAGCTATCCTTTGGTAAGGCCTTATCGGAAATGTTCTCTTTCGGCGGTAAACTTCGATATATCCAGGAAAAATTCGATGATCTTCAAAGTTTCACCGTCGGCATGGATTTAGGTGCGGTCTCCAAACCGCACAAATTTGTCTCACTTGCCGCCGTATTTCAGAATATAGGCTCGAAACATCAATGGAACGGCGGCGAATACTGGAGCCGGGGCACAACCTATGAGGAACAGTTTCCGATCGTAATGAAATTCGGGGCGGCGGGTTATTTTGTCGATGATAAAATTATATCAGCCGCGGAAATCGAAACCAGCGATAAAGGGGAACTCAAATTCAGGGCCGGCGCGGAATTATGGTATACCAGAAAAACCGTTCGACAGGTAGAAGACGAATACGAGGAAGATACATATATTGAAATCGAGGAGGATGTCCGCGTCGCCGGTTTGCGAATAGGTATCGATAGAAAAAATCCCGCATTCGGAGCGTCGCTGATCCAGGAAATAAAAAATATATCATTAAGCCTCGATTATGCTTATCTTGTAGGACGCGAGGGAACGTCGGCCGGGCACCTTTTTACCCTGGGGTTTGTTTTTTAGATTGAAGATGATAAAGAAGACTTTTGCAATTCTGTTTCTTTTGTATTCCATCTCGTTTGCGGAGGTGGGCGGCAGTTCTTTTGAATTCCTGCTTGTCGGATCGTCCTCCAGGGCCTCCGCCATGGGCGAGGCCTTTTCCGCGGTTAGCGGTGACGTGGGCGCGCCGTATTTCAATCCCGCTTCCGCAGGGGTTATGAATGGCAGCGAAATCTCCTTCGCGCATCTGGTTTACCTTGAGGAGGCATCCATAGAACAGTTATCGGCCTTGGCGCATTCGGGGAATATGCGCCTCGGTTTGCATATGAGCCTCGGACAGGTTGCCGACTTCGAGCGTCGCGATGATTATCCCTCGAGCGAACCCCTGGGGACCTTCGATGAACATAATTTCGCCTTCTCTATTTTCTGGGCCTATCCGGCATCTCCTCGATGGTCAATCGGAAATACCCTCAAATTCGCCTACGAGAAACTTGATTACGGAAGCGCCAGCGCTTTCGGAACCGACCTTGGGATTTTTTATACCTTCGATCCTCAGATTGCCTTCGGTGCAGCCGTCAGGAATCTGGGCACAAAACCGAAGTTCATATCCAAATCATACGACCTGCCCAGGGAATTCAGGCTGGGAGTTTCCTATCGGGGCGCTCCGGGATCCGCTTTGGACGGCATCCTGTTCGCCGCCGATTATATCCTGCCCAAATGGGGCGACGGCGATTCCAAGCTTAATTTCGGCGCTGAATATAATTACGATAATTTCGTGTTCTTCAGAAGCGGCTACAACCTCGGTTATGATTCCCGCTCCCTGGCCGTGGGGGGAGGTATTGCCTACCGCATATATTATATCGATTACGCCTACGTAATTTTCCGCAATAACCTGAGCGATACTCACCGTATCACCATGCGGGTAAGACTGTAACCGATTTTCTGAAACTATAACCGGATTTCATGGTTCTTATAGTGACGATTATTTTTGCATCTGCAAATTAGCCTGTGAAGGATAAAGGAAAATTTCGTGCCAAAATATAAGATAGCCTGGATGCCCGGCGATGGTGTCGGTAACGATGTTATGGAATCTGCCCGGATTGTGCTTGATAAAATCAAACTCGACGCCGAATATGTTCATGCCGATATCGGGTGGGAATTATGGTGCAAAGAAGGCAACCCGCTGCCGGAACGCACCATAAAAATCCTCAAAGAAACCGATTGCGCGCTGTTCGGCCCATAACGTCAAAACCTAAAGAGGAGGCCGAGAACGAACTCGATCCCGAACTGCGAAGTAAAGGATTGATTATCTCTCGCCCATATTGAGATTACGTCAGCAGTATAACCTCAGAACCAATCTACGCCCCTGCAAAGCTTATCCCGGTAATCCGCTGAATTACAGGGACGATATCGATATCACCGTCTTCCGGGAAAACACCGAGGAGCTCTATTCCGGCGTGGAGTTCTTCCTGCTTCCGGACGATATCCGCGAAACGCTGACAAAATATAACAAGAAGATGTCCCGCTTCGACTGGTCTGCTGCCGATAAAACCGCTCTTTTGTGGTTGGCGTAACTCCCGGTGCGCCACATTATGTCGGTCTACGAGGCCGTCCGCCGACCGCTTTACGCCATTGTGTTTCGGGAACCGCGATTCCCTGAACGATTTGATTGCCAGGCGGCGCTTGGCAACCAGAGATACTCTTATATAGATAAATAAAAGCTAGATTATTTCTTGCTAAAAAACATCACGTGCAGTCCCAGCGCCAGCATACCAAAATCCTCGATAATCCTTATCACTAGGTTCGATTTCACCGCCGTGGAGGTGCTGAAACATCCGCAGGCCACGTTAATTCCGCGAAAAGCGGTTATCGCCAGGACAACCGTAAAAAACACCAGCATAAGATTTATAGTCAAAGCCGAAGCTTTTAATCTGATACCGAAAATCAAAAATACGCCGGCTATAAGTTCGATCCAGGGGATAACCACGGCGGCAAAATTGATCATATTCGGCGGGGCTAACCGGTAATGATGAATAATTGTCGCGAAAGCCAACGGGTCGATGATTTTATCGATACTGGAATAAATGAACAATCCGCCCAGGACTATACGGGAGATAAGCAGAATCTGCTTTTTTTCAAGGAAGGTCTTGACCATTACTCCTCTTCCTCGTCATCCTGACCTTCATCTTCATAGTATTCCTCATAATCGCCTTCGTCATCGTAAACGGTTTCCTCGACCGGCAATCCGGCGTCGACCCATTTCTGCCAGCCGCCAAAGAAGGTATACGATTTTTCGTATCCCAGGCTTTTCAACTCTCTGGCCGCGAAAAGCGACAACTCGCAGTCGAATCCTTCGCAATAGGCGATTATCTCTATCTCCGGATCGAGTTCCGGTTCCACGTATTCCCAGTAATCGTCCCAGAACTCGAAGGGCAGGTTGAGCGCCCCTGCGATATGGCCCTCATCGTATTCCTCTTGCTCGCGGGTATCGATAAAAATAATATTACCCTGGAGGAACATGCCGTACGCCTGTTCCAGTGAAATCAGAGAATCGCCTTCGGAATATGATGGAGGTATTTCCAGTTCTGCTTTCTGGCGGTTATCAGGCCAGGGCGTATCCATGGCGAGCCCCTTCAGCCCCGTAGCGTTTCGTAAGGCGTTGATCAGAAGGGCGAAAATCGCGGTCAATACAACAATTAAAAATGCGTCTCTTATAATTTTCATGGCTCTAAGATATTGCAGATCAAAGAATTGTCAAGTATCATCTTTGAGCGCGGCTCCATTTTTCGGCTAAAGGTTAAACTCCCAAAATCGCGTTTCCAATTAAGGTTTATTGTTTCGATTTAAACGGATGAATGCATAATTTGGTTCCAGAATTTCTAAATAATCGGAATAACGTTCTTGACATCGGCCGTATGGGGGAATATATTTATAAGCTTGTAGAGGATTTCCTCTTGAACGGGAGAATTGAGGAAACCAGTTGACCGATTCGAGCAAAAACCAAACCGAGTTAATAAAGATACAGCCCGTTCAGGAGTAAAATTGCAATAGGGTGTCTGACATTGTCTTTGTGGGCAATTAGCTCAGTTGGTTAGAGCGTTCGGTTCACATCCGAGAGGTCACTGGTTCGAGTCCAGTATTGCCCACCATTTGAAAAGAGAATATGGTTCGAGGAAAACGAAGAAACCAAATATTCGGGTTTAATCCGAAATCCCATAACCTTTCGTTGAAAAACGCCGGTTATGGGGCCGGGTCGGAAAAGATATGGATGCGTCGTATTACGGCGCTTTTTTGTTTTATAACGGGAGGTAAAATTGCAGCGTGATTTGGAGTTACTTCTGGATTTACAGGAAATTGACGATGAACTGGGCGAACTGGAACGCTCCAAAATCTACCTGCCGGAAATGATCCAGAAACTGGAGACCGAAATCTCCGGCCTGGAAAAGGAAATTGAGGAAAGTAAAGCCACCCTCCAGAATAGTCTAAAGGAACAGAAAGCGCTCGAACTTGAAATAGAAACGGATAAACAGCAGCTCGAAATTTATCAGCGCCAGATGAGAGTTATTAAAACCAATAAAGAATATGACGCCCTTACCGCTGAGATAGACGCCAAAAAACTTGATATAGCCGAGAAAGAAGAACGTGTTTTAACTTTGATGTCTACTATCGACGAGTGTCAGGAGAAGAGTAAAGAGTTATCGTCCAATCTTGATGAAGTTAAGGAGGGTAACAAGGAACAGCTAAAAAACCTGAATGAACAATCGTCTTCGCTGCAGGCAAAAATCAATGACAGGATGGAAAAACGTAGCCAGCTGATTAAGAATATAAAAAGACAGGTGGTCGGCATTTATGAGCGGGTGAGAAAAGGCAAGGGGGGATTGGTGGTTGTTACCATAAGGAAAAGAGCCTGCGGCGGCTGTTTCAAGCAAATTCCACCTCAGAGAATTCAGGAAATTAGAAGAGGAGACCGAATATTTTCCTGTGACAGCTGCGGCAGGATATTGATCTGGGCTGACGAAAACGGCGCAGAATAACCTTAAATCGATTGTCGAGCCATTTCTCCCTGGTCGCAATCGGTTTATTTTAAATATATTTAAAGGAGATTCAATGGAATCCTTGAAAGAAGCATTGACTTTTGATGATGTTTTATTGATTCCCGCCAAATCCTCGGTGCTGCCCTCGCAGGTTGATGTCAAAACCAGATTAACCCGGAACATCATGCTGAATATACCGGTGGTTTCAGCCGCCATGGATACCGTAACCGAGTCCGCTCTCGCTATCTCCATAGCGAGGCAGGGCGGTATCGGGATCATTCATAAAAATATGTCCATAGCCGATCAGGCATCCGAGGTCGATAAAGTCAAACGTTCGGAATCGGGTATGATCGTTAACCCGGTAACTCTCCCGCCCGACGCTACCGTTCAGCAGGCGTGGGAAACCATGGAGAAATTTTCAATCTCCGGAATACCCATCACCAGAAACGGGAAGTTATTGGGAATCCTGACAAATCGTGACCTCAGGTTCCATCGCGACCCCTCCGTGCAGATCGACCGGGTTATGACCAGGGAAAACCTTATCACGGTGCCTGAGGGGACCGATATGGAAGAAGCCAAGGGACTGCTTCATAAACACCGGATAGAAAAACTCCTGATTGTCGATTCCGGCGGAAATCTGAAGGGTATGATTACCGTTAAGGACATCATGAAAAGGATACAGTATCCGAATTCATCTCAGGATGATAGGGGGCGGCTCCGGGTGGGCGCGGCGGTCGGGGTGACCGGCGATATTTCGGAAAGAGTGTCCGAACTGGTGAAAAACGGAGTGGATGTTATAGCAGTTGATTCATCCCATGGTCATTCCGAAGGTGTTATTAACGCCATTGAGAAAATTAAAAGCGAATATCCCGTAATCGAAATCATCGGGGGAAACGTGGCCACCTATGACGGCGCCGCCGATCTTATCTCCGCCGGCGTTTGCGCCGTAAAGGTCGGAATCGGGCCGGGCTCCATATGTACGACCCGCGTAGTAACCGGGGCGGGTATGCCGCAGATTACTGCAATCGTCGATTGCGCGAAAGCATGCCAGAAATCGAATATCCCTCTGATAGCCGATGGCGGTATAAAATACTCCGGCGATATTACCAAGGCTATCGCTGCCGGTGCGGATTCGGTAATGATCGGCTCCCTGTTTGCCGGTACCGAGGAATCCCCCGGAGAGACAGTCCTCTCTGAAGGAAGATCCTATAAGGTCTACAGAGGCATGGGTTCCATTGAAGCTATGAGACAGGGTAGCGCCGACAGGTATTTCCAGGAAAACGATTCCGGTAAAATGGTCCCTGAAGGCGTCGTGGGCAGGGTTCCTTATAAGGGAGTTCTGGCGGATACCATCTATCAGTTCGTGGGAGGCCTGAAAGCCGGTATGGGTATTTCCGGAGCGAAAGATATCGCGACTCTCAAAAAAACCGCGAAATTTGTGAGAATTACAGGAGCCGGATTGCGGGAAAGCCACCCCCATGACGTTAAAATCATAACCGAAGCCCCGAATTACAGGAGAATGGAATAAGCAGGATAAGCTCATATTGTAAATAAATTTAAATTTGTGAAATTTTACACAAAAAGTCTTGACAAGATCTTATAACTGGCCTACATTGATTTTGAGTATCACTATCATGATAGTGATTGGAAAGAAGAGAAGGAAAAAAGATGAAAAAAGAACACCGGATACTCGCCGACTATTTGAAACAAAAAGGATTGAAGCAGACCTACCAGCGCTTTTTCATCCTCGATAAATTTTTGGCCGCCAAACGACATCTCTCGGCCGATGAACTTCACGCCATGGTGAGGGAGCAAAATCCAAAAATCGGCTTTTCTACCGTATATAGGACACTGAAACTTTTTACCGAGTGCGGCCTGGCGAAAGAAGTGAATTTTGGAGACGGCAGAGCGCGTTTCGAAAGAGCGATTGACAGAAGCCAGCACGGACACCTGATCTGCGCTAATTGCGGGAAGGCCGAGGAATTCACCTTGGGCTCGGTGGAGAAAACGATTGCAAGGATCGCGTCAAGACACGGTTTCAAAATCGAGCGTTTCCGTTTCAAGATTTACGGCTTGTGTAAGAAATGCAGGTAAAAATTTTTTGATGGTAGTATGATAATGATTTTCAATATCATTGAGTTTTATGTCTTCGGGCGATAAAATATTAGCCGAAGCGAAGGAACGAGCAACAAATATAGCGCCCGTTATTCTGATCGGCAATCCCAATGTGGGAAAATCGGCGCTGTTCGGGGCCTTATCCGGGCGATACGTAGAGGTATCTAATTACCCTGGCACAACCGTCGACTACGCGGCCGGGTGGATAAAATTAAAAGGGGAGAAAATAAGGCTGTTCGACTCCCCGGGCGCCGATTCTCTTTCCCCGGTATCCGAGGATGAAATTGTCACCAGGGACCTGCTTCTGTTAAATCCGGATTCCAGGATTATCTGTGTCGCCGATTCCAAAAATCTCAAACGCGGTCTTGTCCTGCTTTCACAACTGGCCGAGTTCGGCAGAAAAGTTATCTTGGCGCTAAATATGGCGGACGAGGCTAAACTCACCGGAATCAATATCGATAACGACAGACTTGCGGAAATTCTCGGTATCCCGGTTGTTTCCACCGTGGCGACTCAAAGGCGGGGCATCGAACGACTGAAAGAAGCGTTGCATGAAGCGGCCGTTCCGAGTATTCCCGTCGATTACAATGGCGAAATATTAACCGCCGTAAACGAAATTGAAGACAAACTCGGGGATATCTATCATGGCGCCAGGGGAATTTCTCTGAGCTTTTTGAGTGGAGATAACGGGCTTCCATCGGGAATCGGCAAACAACTCACAGAACTTGATCTTAATAGAATCAAACAGGTCAAAATGCGTCTCGAGTCCGCGATCGCGGAACCGCTGGGATTTATTATCGCCAAACGCAGAAACGATTCGATACAATCGATTGTAGATCAAATCGTTGAGGCCAAAAAAACCACCGGCCAAAAGGCTTTTCAGATCATAGGGCAACTCTCTCTTCACCCGTATTATGGCATACCGATTCTCATAACAATCCTGATCGGAATATATTATTTCGTGGGAGTTTTCGGTGCCCAGACGCTTGTTGGAGTTCTGGAGGAAAATCTTTTTAGAGGAATAATAAATCCGTTTTTTGAACGGGTTTTTAACCTGATTCCAGTTCAGTTTATCCGCGATCTTTTTGTCGGGGAATTCGGCATTATAACCATGGCGGTTACTTACGCATTAGCATTGATACTGCCGATTGTTACCGCGTTTTTTCTTGTGTTTGGCGTGTTGGAAGATTCGGGATATCTTCCCAGGCTTGCGTTTATGGTCGACAGAATTTTTAAAAAGATAGGCTTGAATGGCCGCGCCGTTTTGCCCATGATTCTCGGCTTGGGATGCGATACCATGGCCGTATTGACCGCCAGGATACTGTATTCCAGAAAGGAAAAAATACTGGTTACTTTGCTCCTGGCACTGGCGGTGCCCTGTTCCGCTCAGCTGGGAGTTACCCTCGGCATTCTGGCTTCAATCTCGTTGTCGGCGGTATTGATCTGGATGATGGTTATTGTGGCCGTTATTTTCCTGGTCGGATATCTGGCCTCTAAAGTCATTCCGGGAAGATCGTCGGAATTCATTCTCGAAATACCCCCCTTAAGACTTCCCAGAATCGAAAATATCGTAGTTAAGACCCTGATGAGACTGGAATGGTATCTTAAGGAAGCTGTACCGCTGTTTATTCTGGGGACCCTGGTTTTGTTTGTGCTGGATAAAATTAAAGTCCTGCAACTCATCATGAAATTATTTGCTCCCATATCTGCAGGAATTTTGGGATTACCTGAAAAATCCGCCGAGGCTTTCATCCTGGGATTTTTAAGACGGGATTACGGCGCGGCCGGCTTTAAGAACATGTTCGATAACGGCATACTCGATCCGGTCGGGGCGATAGTCGCTATGACCACCATAACCTTATTTGTGCCATGCATCGCCAATTTTTTTATTATTATTAAGGAAAGAGGCTTGAAGACGGCGCTTTTGATGGTATCGTTGATCGTTCCTTTCGCCATAACCGTCGGCGGTATCCTGAACCTGGCCTTAAGAGGATTTGCGTTATGGTAGCGAAATGCCCCGTCTGCGGTTATCGTTTCGACTCCTCTCTTAGCCAGACCTGTGGAGGCTGTCCGGTGGGATCTGACTGTGAAAGAATCTGCTGCCCCAATTGTCATTACGGCTGGATCGAATCCACACCCCTGGTCAATAAACTTATGTACTTATTCAGAAAAGAGAAAGCAGTTGGAAGATCATAAAGGTCATCTGCGAGACGAATTCCTGGAAGCCCTCTACAAAGCGGGAGAGGACGGTAATCTTCCTATAGAGGAATCGGCCTTAAACCTCACCAATCCTCTCGAACCTCGGGAAATCGATTCATTGATAATTACGGGACTTATAAGGAGCGAAAATGGCAGGCTTGCCTTGACCGATAAAGGCAGAGAAATAGCCGAAATTCTCGTTAGAAATCATCGGCTGGCGGAGCGATTATTTTCGGAGATCCTGGATTTGAGAGGATCGGGACTAAACTCCACCAGTTGTTCATTCGAGCATATTCTTGACGTCTCCGTGACCGAATCGGTATGCACTTTTCTGGGACATCCTCCGACCTGCCCTCACGGCAAAAGAATTCCACCCGGCAGCTGCTGCCGGGCTTCCCGCAGGAAATTGAAACCTATTGTTTTGCCCCTGACGGAGTTGCCCGTTTCCAGTGATGCCAGAATCGCGTTTATTACCACCCCTCATCATCACAGGTTCGGACGGCTTGCAAATTTAGGCCTTGTACCCGGAGGGCATATAACTCTTCTTCAAAAAAAACCCTCATATTTGTTAAAGCTGGGATCAACCGAAGTTGCCATAGACTCCGATATCGCTTCCGATATTTTCGTCAGGCGGTTGGGGAACGAGGTTCCTTCAACTTAGACGATATAAAAAGCGCTATTCCTACGGTCACAAACACGGCGGCGAAAAGCCATTTCAACGTTATTATTTCGCTCAGCCAGCCGCCCAGTCCGGCAAAAAGAATCGTCGGAGCTATTAGAGTGTGGACAAGTCCTATATAAAGAGGCCGACCCTTATCCGGAGATATTTCCAGCATATAGTTCATATACCCCATATCGATCCCGGCCTCGGCCATCCCCAGAAAAAGAAATACGCCGGAAAATACATAAGGATCGATTGTAATAAAATATCCGGCAAAAGCTATCAAAGGCGATAAAATCCTGAAAAAGCCGGAAAGCAGAATAACGAGCCTGTTGGAAGCGCGGTTGGAAAGCCATCCCCACAGCAAATTCGAACTCAGGTACCCGATCATTTGTACCGTCAGGTATATCCCCGCCATCCATTCCGCGGCCCCCAGAAATTCAATGGCGAATATTACGTAAAACGGCGCCGCCATCAAAGCGGTGTTAAACCAGGCCTTGGAAAAAATCAATTTCCTCAGATTTGCATTATCTTTGAATATTTCCACCGCGGTTTTAAGATGCCTTTTAGGCGAGGCTTTTTCGAGAGGATCGATATTCTCGGGTTCCTTTAACAAGGCGAAACATAAGAGCCCGAAAAACATCAAACTCCACGCGATTATACAGGTATATCCGAAATCGTATGGAAACCGGTAAGTCGCCATAATCTTTTTAATGACCAGGCCGCCTAACGCCGCCAGGAGCCCTCCCGAAAACATCCGCCATCCGAAAAAGCCGCCCCGCCGGACTGTCGGGATGGTCTTGCCAACCACCTCCATAAACGCTACTCCCGCAAAGCCCGAAGAAAGTGAAAAGATTGTAAACCCCACGCCAAAAACAAGTAGAATCGCACCGTAATTATCCTTGAATATGAAGATTGATGCTATGGCTGAAGCGAATAGAGTTAATCTTAAGACGGATAAGCTATTATAAAATCCAAGAGCCTTCCTCCTGTGGGCCAGGAAAACCGCCGCAAAAAGCTGTGGAAACATCCAGCCAAACAACTCCACATGCGATATTATTCCGATCAGAGTTCTGGAGTCGGTAAGTTTTGAGATGAAAACAGGCAAAACCGTCGATCCGGCCACGAAGGCCAAAGCCGCCATGAAAAACGTACCGTTTAAAATACCAAAAGTGTAATTGTGTTTGAAGTTCCGGGATGGTCGATACATGGCTGTAAAGATATTTGGCCGGATCGCTTTTGGCAACAGCGATAAATCGATTCAACCACTTGAATATGAAGCCGGATTGTATTATTATATTTTTTTTGAAAATGCGCTTTAACCTGGCGGATTGGCGATGGAAGTAGGGTCGGTCACAAAATTCATATTCGCGATTGCAGCGGCTTTCGCGGCAGCGGTTTCAAACGATTCCGGCTTCCTGATTATTATGCTTGCCGCGGTCCTGACCGCCTTCTATATCTGGGGAGGAGCTCTTAAAGATATTCTGAAAATCGGTAAAATGGCGTTTTGCTTTTTCCTGCTGGTTTTCCTGCTGCATCTTTTCTCCGGTGCCGACACGGTTTTGTTCAAAATCTGGTTTTTGAAGGCGACCATTGACGGTGCCGTAAGCGGGGCGCTCTACGGTTTAAAACTGATCGTTTTTGTCTACTCCGCTTATATCATCTTCTTCAAAGTCGATCCCATGGAATTGATAAATCCTTTGGAAAGAATCGTAAGATACTTCGGCCCTCTCGGCCGGTACATTTCATCTTTTCTTATATCGTTTTCTCTGGCATTGCGTTTTCTGCCGGATCTCTCCCGGCAGGCGCAAACGATGCTGACGGCATTCAGGTCACGCGGATTTGATTTTAGCGGCGGAATTTTTAAAAAATTCAGAACGGCAAACCTGCTTATGATTTCGATATTCGTAAGCACGTTTAAAAAAGCCGAATCGGTTTCCACGGCCTTGGAGTTAAGGGGATATCCTTTGCGCTATAAACAGGCTGTTTTTCCGCCTGTAAAGCTCGGTCCGTTCGGGATTTTTGTTTGTGCGGTTTCAATCTGTATGATTATCGGGGGGTGGCTTTCGAGATGAAAAGGAATTTCCTGATGAAACTCGAATATTGCGGCGCCGATTTCGAGGGCTGGCAGATCCAGGCAAAGGGGAGGACCGTCCAAGGTATCCTGAGCGACTGTTTATCGAAATTCACCAGAGAAAAGATAAGCCTCATAGGCGCGGGTCGTACCGACAGCGGGGCGCACGCTCTGGGGCAGTACGCTAATTTCATTACCGGCAAACCGCTAAAACCATCGGAGATGAAATATAAGCTCAATAAGATGATTCCTCACGATATAGTTGTACATTCCTGCCGCGAGGTTCCGCTCGGATTCAATTCCCGCAAGGACGCTGTATACCGATCGTATCGTTACCTGATTTCCGAAAAATTATCGGCCTTGAATGTCAACTTTTCATGGATTATCGAAAGAAGAATTGATATATCTATACTGAACGATATGGCGGCCAGAATAAAAGAATCGGTTCATTTTGACAATTTCTGCAAGGTCAAATCGAGAAAGTCCTCCAACGACTGCATTATACTTGATGCAGGATGGTCCAGATACGCAGGATTTTTACGATTTAATATCTCGGCCAACAGGTTTTTGCACAACATGGTAAGGTTGTTGGTGGGATCGATGGCGGCGGTTGAGAGAGGGAAGATGAGGATAGAAAAATTTTACGAGATTTTAGAGAATAAAACGGATGAAAAAACAAAATACATCGCACCGGCGTGCGGGCTGTACCTGGTTGATGTTAAGTATGAAGGGATAAATTTATGAAATTTTTCATCGACACCGGAAATCCTGATGAGATTCGGGCCGCAAAAGAGATGGGGCTATTAGACGGGGTTACCACCAATCCCAGTTTGTTATCAAAAGAGAACAGACAGTACCGGGAGCTTCTAACCGAAATCTGCGAAATCTGCGATGGTCCGGTTTCAGCCGAGGTTACCTCTGTTGAGACCGATGGGATGATAAAGGAGGCACGGGAACTGGCGAAAATCGCTGACAATATCGTTATCAAGGTACCCATCATCAAAGCCGGCGTTACAGCCATAAAGAAACTCGAATCCGAGGGAATCAAAGTCAACGTAACTCTCTGTTTCTCGCCCACGCAAGCTATCATAGCGGCCAAAGCCGGCGCCAGTTTTATCTCGCCGTTCGTAGGCAGGCTTGACGATATCTCGTCGGATGGTATGAGGCTCGTCCGGGAAATTATAACCATTTATGATAATTACGGTTTTGAGACCGAGGTGCTGGTGGCGTCGGTTCGGCACTCCATGCACGTGGTCGAGGCGGCCCTCATGGGCGCGGATATAATAACCATGCCGTTTAACGTCATAGGCAAACTTCTGAAACATCCCCTTACCGACATCGGACTTGAGAAATTTCTGGCTGATTGGGAGAAGGTCAAGAAATAATGATTCCTCGCTACACATTGCCGGAGATGGCGCGGCTCTGGTCGGATGAGAATAAATTCGCCGCCTGGCTTAAAGTCGAGATTGCAGTATGCGATGCCAGAGCGGAAAGTGGGGAAATCCCGACAAAAGCGGCTGAAATTATCAAACGGAAGGCGGCGTTCGATGTCAAGAGAATCAAAGAGATAGAAGCGGTTACCGATCATGACGTAATAGCCTTCCTGACCAACGTCGCCGAAAACGTCGGCGAAGAATCAAAATATATCCATGCCGGATTAACCTCCTCGGATATTCTGGATACCTCTACGGCTATCCTGACGAAAAATGCCGGGTCTTTGATAAAAAAGAAACTCTCCGAAACGGCTAAGATTCTTAAGGAGATGGCTCCGAAATACGCCGAT
Source organism: Candidatus Zixiibacteriota bacterium (assembly GCA_020348065.1). Lineage (GTDB taxonomy): Bacteria > Zixibacteria > MSB-5A5 > UBA10806 > UBA10806. The sequence goes on along the minus strand of CP070742.1, from coordinate 2,237,907 downwards.
GTTCCCTGTATCGGCAGGACCCACGGCATCCACGCCGAACCGACCGTCTTTGGCCTGAAACTGGCGTTGTGGTATACGGAAATCGCCCGCGACTTGAAACGATTGAATGCTGCGATTAAAGAGATATCCGTGGGAAAATTGTCCGGGGCGGTGGGAAATTTTGCAAATATCGGCCCCGAGATAGAAGCTGCCGTGTGTAAAAAACTGGGTATCAAGCCCGCAGAGGTGTCCACCCAGGTTGTTCAGCGGGATCGGCACGCTTATTTTCTTTCGGTTTTGGCGATAATCGGCGGAACCGTTGAGAAAATCGCCACCGAGATAAGAAACCTGCAGCGTACCGAGATCCTCGAGGTGGAGGAAGGATTCGCCAGAGGCCAGAAGGGCTCATCGGCCATGCCCCACAAGAAAAATCCCATTACCTGCGAACGTCTCGCCGGGCTGGCAAGGGTGCTGAGATCCAATTCCATGGCGGCAATGGAGAATATGGCTCTCTGGCATGAACGCGATATCACCCACTCGTCGGTGGAGAGGATCATCATGCCGGATTCAACCACGCTGCTGCATTATATGCTTCATAAGTTGAACCATGTGCTCCTCAATTTGAACATAAACTCCGAAAGAATGAGAAAAAATATAGAATTGACCCGGGGACTTGTCTTTTCCCAGAGAGTGCTTCTGGCCTTAACCGAGAAAATGCCGAGCAGGGAAGAGGCTTATAAAATAGTCCAATCTCTAGCCATGAAAAGCTGGGATAGAGGGGAGGACTTTAAAAAACTGGTGGGCTCTTCTCCGGAGGTAATGAAATACTTGAAACCGAAAGAGATTGACTCGCTCTTCGATATCGCCTACTATACCAGAAGAGTAGGCGAGATAATCAAAAGGGCCCTTGCGGTATGACAAAAGAAGGATATATTTTCCCTTTACCGTTTTTAATAATTTCCGGCTTTTTCATGTTTCTTTTCAGCAGGTATATCGATATAACTTTCGCATACATCGCTACCGTCTTATTTTTTCTCGGCATGGCGGTTATGTTGTTTTTTCGGGATCCCGACAGAAAAATCCCGGAGGGTGAAAAACTGATACTCTCTCCCGCGGACGGCCGCGTAATAAAAATCGATGAAATGGACGGTCGTCCCGTGCTGTCGATATTCCTTTCCATATTTAACGTGCACGTAAACCGGGCGCCGGTTTCCGGAACCGTGAAATATATTCAATACCATCCGGGAAAGTTCCACTCAGCTTTTAAAGATAGCGCCATGAAGGAAAATCAAAAAAACGAGCTTGAATTTGAAACCTCGGCCGGAGTTGTAAAAATGTATCAGGTCGCCGGTTCCATCGCCCGCCGGACGATTTTTTATTATAAAATCGGCGACAATCTGAAAGCCGGCCAGAGAATCGGTCTGATAAGGTTCGGGAGCAGAGTGGATCTGGTTCTCCCGCTCGGCTCAAAAATCGATATCGGGTTGAAGCAAAGAGTTAAAGGCGGGAAAACAATTCTGGGTATGCTGCCGTGAAAAATATCAAAGGTATACTTCCGGGAATCTTTACCATGGGCAATCTCGCCTGCGGTTTCGGGGTCATTATTATCTCCGGCGGAGCAAAATATCTTTCCGGTATTGAAAGAACTCTTAGAATAAACGAGGCCGTCTGGCTCATAATTCTGGCGGCTTTTTTTGATATCCTGGATGGCCTGGTGGCACGTTTTTCCAAAGCTTCCTCCAGGTTTGGAGTTGAAATAGATTCTCTGGCCGACGTTATTTCTTTCGGGGTCGCACCCGCAGTCTTAATTATTAATTTTTCGTTGATCTCCAAAGGCAACTGGGCCTGGATTCTGGCTTTTGTCTATCTCATGGCGGCCAGCTTCAGATTGGCCCGTTATAATATGACCGCCTCCTTTGAAGAAAAGACTAATTTTCTCGGTATGCCGGTACCGGTGGCCGCCGTTACAATAGTCTCTTTCATTCTGTTCGAAAAAGAGGTTTTGGGCGGCATTAACCCGGAAAAATTCTACATAATACTCGTCCTGGTAACATCGGCCCTCATGGTCAGCGTTATTGAATTTGAAACCATGCCAAATTTCGATTTTTCAAAACGTATCAACAGATTAAAGGTCCTTTTCCTGTTCCTGGTGGCGGTAGGTATGATGATTAACTCATCATTGATTCTGTTTCCGGTGGTAGCGATCTATATAGCCTACGCCATCCTGAGATTCGTGATATTTATGTTTTATAACGTGGGGAAAAGCGGTTTTTACGGCAAACGGATCGGCCTTGGCAGAAAAAAGGATAGAGAGGAAACGGAATGATAAAATGAAGTTCCAGGCAAAAGTTAATGTTTCGTTGAAAGAGGGAGTTCTTGATCCCCAGGGTCAGACAATCGGGAACGCTCTTCTGGATCTCGGATTTGAAAATATTTTGAAAGTCAAAACCGGTAAAATATTTACCCTGGAGATAGAGGCCGAGACGGAATCCGACGCGACCCGCGCTGCTTCCGAAGCCGCCTCCAGACTTCTGGCCAATCCTGTAATCGAGCAATTTAAAGTCGAGGTCGTTCTATGAAAGTCGGGATCGTCATATTCCCCGGTTCAAATTGCGATTATGATGCTTATCAGGCATTCAAAATGGTTGACGGTGTCGAGGTTGAATACCTCTGGCATGGATCTGACGATTTAAAGTCGGTTGATGTTGTCGTCTTGCCCGGCGGTTTCGCTCATGGCGACTATCTCAGAGCCGGCTCGATTGCCCGCTTTTCGCCGATCATGAAAAGAGTTATTGAATTTGCAGAATCCGGCGGATTTGTAATAGGAATCTGCAACGGATTCCAGGTTTTACTGGAGTCCGGACTTTTGCCCGGCGCCCTTATGAAAAACATCAATCTTCGCTTTGTATGCAGAGAAGTGATCCTGAGAGTAGAAAATGCGAATACCGCCTTTACGTCCGGATTAAAACAGGGCCAGCTGCTCAGAATGCCGGTAGCCCATGGCGAGGGAAATTATTATGCCGATATTTCAACTCTATCCAGAATGGAGTCCGAAAGCCGAGTAATCTTCAGATATGTGGACAGGGAGGGAGTCGTTACCGCGGAGGCCAATCCCAATGGTTCGATAAACGGCGTAGCCGGTATTGTTAGTGAAAAAGGCAATGTTCTCGGTATGATGCCCCATCCTGAAAGAGCGATTGAACATATATTGGGGTCAATTGATGGCGGCCATATAATCCGATCATTTTGTATGGCAAAGACTTAGGGGAACAATATGAAAAATAGAGAAGTAACTTTCCTGATTGTAGCGTTGACTCTGGCATCCGTTTTAGGGGGATTCCTCGGAGAACTGATCGGCGAATATCTTCCGGACGGCGCGGTTAAGACATTATTTAAAAACAGCCTTGAAATAGGTGTCGGTAAACGGGGCGTGCTGGTTAACGAAATTCAGGAGCCTGTTTATATTAATCTGTATAGCCTCTCTCTCGCGTTCGGTCTGTTAATAAAGTTAAATTTTGTTTCCGTTTTGGCGGTAATTTTTGTTATAATATACTTCAAATGGTGGTATCTGTAATTTTGAGGTGAATGAATGGATCAAGCAATTTTAATATCGATGCCCGGCGGCGGCGAACTCATCATTATCCTGGTGATTGTCCTGATTCTCTTTGGCGCCAAACGTATTCCCGAAATCGCCTCGGGGCTCGGAAAGGGAATCAGGGAATTCAAAAAATCGATCAAGGATGTTCAGTCGGAAATCGATATCGACGAGAAATCGAAGGGCAAAATTACGCACAAGGAAACCGACAGCGACCCTGATTCAAGTAAGAAACAATGAGCAAACCTGTTTTCGCCCGGGAAGACATCGATAAAATAGTCGCCTGTCTCGGTGACGGTCAGATTACCGACCTTCACGATCATTACCGGATAAAACTCGTTAATGAGGAGGCCAAAAGGCAGCTTTCTCTGGAAATTTATCCCAGGGTCTCGCTGGGGGAAAAAGCCGAAGGAGCCCTGGTCGTTGTCTACACCCATAACTGCCACCTGCAGCTGCATAATTGCACCGGTTACGTAATTTCGGAGGAGTTGGGAGAGGTCACCTTTATAGCCGAGACTGCCGGAAAGATTTCGGGATTGGTCATAGAACGCGAGGCCGCCTGCTCCCTGTATACCGACGTTAACCGAAGCCTGATATCGGATGATTTTACGAAATTCGGCGTGGAGGTGATGTTGTCCGGAGTGGCGCTGTCTCTCGCCGAGGGCATTTTGAAAGAACCGGAAGAATAAGAATAAAATCCTGAAACCAGCGGCCGAATATTATTGATTAGTATTCAGCGATTTTTTAAAACCGTGCAAACCGAGAAATTCGCTTATTTTGATAATATAAACACCACCTTTCCGGATCCCCGGGTGATCCGGAAAATAAACGAGGTCCTGAGTTCCAGGCTGGGCAATCCTTCTTCGCATATTCATTCCGCCGGCGTAGCCGCCGGCAGGATAATCGACGAAGCCAGGGAAAAGGTCTCGGCCCTGATAGGAGCTTCCCCGGAAAATCTGATTTTCACTTCGGGAGCGACCGAATCAAATAATCTGGCCATTACCGGTTTTCTAAAAGCCAATCCTGATTTTGGATTTATAACCTCCAATATAGAGCATTTTTCGGTGTTGAATCAGGTGCGATCACTCAGAAATGATGATATAGACATATCGGTACTTGAAGTCGACCGCTATGGGCTCGTCGATCCGGAAATGCTCGAAAAAGCCCTGGAAAATAATCCCTCGATTGTCTCCCTGTCGATTGCCAATCCCGAAATCGGCACTATGCAGGATATTGAAAAAATATCCGATATATGTCACCGTCATGGTTCGATTTTGCATTCCGATACCACTGCGGCGGCGGGATTGATCGAGATCGATGTTGATAAGATGGGTATCGATCTTCTGACTCTTTCGGCGCACAACCTGTACGGACCCGCGGGTGTAGGGGCCTTATATGTAAATAAGAATATAAAATTGGCCTCGATTTTTGAAGGCGGGAATCAGGAAAGCGGGGTCAGGCCCGGCACTGAAAACGTTCCCGGTATCGCCGGCATGGGGGAAGCCTGCGATATGATAAAAAACGATTTGAAATCACACGAAGAAAGATTGAAAAATCTACGTAATAACCTTTGGAAATCGCTGGAGGAGTCCGTGCGGTTTATCAATTTTACCGGACATCCCGAAAAACGGCTTCCCGGGCATGTATCGTTCTGGGTTGAACATATTGAAGGCGAATCGTTGCTGCTATTGCTGAGTATGAATGGTATTATGGCCTCTTCGGGTTCGGCATGCAGCTCCAATCTTAAGGCCAAGGATGAGGACGAGTTAATGGCCTCGCATGTTCTCGATGCCGTCGGCGTTCCTTCCGATATCTGTTCCGGGTCTATTACGCTTTCCGCGGGAAGGTATAATACGGAGGAGGATTTCAACTACGTAAAATCGGTTTTACCCGGTCTGGTAGAGAAACTTCTTACCATGTCGCCCAGTTATGATGATTACACGAAAAACAAGGAGACGGCCGATGGATAAACCCTTTCCGTATTCTGAAATAGTAATGGATCATTTCGCCAATCCGCGAAACATGGGTGATATGGAAAATCCTTCCGCAGTTGGAAACGTGGGCAACCCCGCCTGCGGAGATATGATGAGGCTTTTTTTGAAGATAGAAAACGGCGTTATTGTGGACGCAAAATTCAAAACCTTTGGATGCGGGGCCGCTATAGCCTCGTCGTCTATGTTAACGGAAATGCTTAAGGGCAAAACCCTTGAAGAGGCGCTGAAAATTTCCAACGAAGAAGTGGTGAAAGCGCTGGGAGGATTGCCGGAAGCGAAAATTCATTGTTCAGTAATGGCCGAGGAAGCCCTGAAGGCGGCTGTGAACGATTATGAAAGTAAAGAAGAATAGATCGATTTCAAACGATTGATTGGTGAAATAGTCGAATAGAAGTTGCGTGAATCGGGAGGAAATGTGAAAAAGACGGTGTTGATTTTAGTGCTGATTTCGGGATTGGCGTTAGCGGGATGCGACAGCCGCAGCGCCCTCGATAAAATAATTCAGGAAGATCCTGAATATCGAGCCTATATCATGGGCGAACTGCTGTCATACGAGGATATCCGGGCAGTCCTCGCCGACACGGTTTTCGCGGACGAAGAACTCTTCTCATCCCGCATCGACAGCATGTGTCAGGTCGATAGATCCCGCGAGACGTTATTACAGCATATTCTCGCCGCCGACACAACCGGAGAATGGATTGTCGGAAAGCTCGCTGAAAATCCCGATATCAAGCAGGTGATGCGAAGAGTGTCAAGAAGATAGAATTCTAAAATATCATTTACAAAGGGCGCTCTGCATGCGCCCTTTTTACTTCAGTGCTTTCTGAGCCTCAATAATCGAAAACGCCCAGACCAGTGTGGTTATGGTGATAAAGCTTAGGATAATCAGAGGTGAATTCGTCAAGGTGGCGGCGATTCCTGCCAAATCTATTTCCGGAATCGGAATCTCTGAAATAAATGATTGCAGGCTATTATAAGCGCCCGTTAAATCCAGGGAATTGAAATAAGATCTTATATCTTTCCATAACCAGGCGCCCAGAAACAGGGGTAATGCCGAAAAGAATAAGAAAATGGGCAGAAACGCTTTTTCTAATCGATTTCTTTTTGCGTACTCTTTTTCATTTTCCAAAATTCGCGGTAGAATATCTTTTTCAATCGACAGCGGAGAGGATTTGGGAGTCGACACAGCAAGAATTTCCTCCATATCCGGTTCCAGACTTACTATCCGGCTACAATTCGCGCAATTCTCGATATGATTTAAAAATTCTTGCAGGTTTTCGGGTTCCTGATCGACGTGGTCCAGATAATATTTTATATCATTACAATTGTATCGCATATTTGCTCCAGAGTTTTTTCAGTTCATATTTCGCGCGGTAAAGCCGGATCTTCACCGTCCCGACCGGGCAATCCAGCGTTTCCGCTATCTCCTCATATTTCAAATCTTCATAATAGTGTAGAATAATCACCGCCCGGTATTCCGGCTTCAGTTTAGGAATTATCTTTTCCAGGATTATTCTGGCGTCATGCCTCTTATAAGAATCGTCAACCGGATCAAAAGCGGCGTTCCCCTCTCTTTCGATTAGTTTCTTCTCTCGTGAAAGATGAGCCATAGCGGTATTATAAGAGATCCTGTAAAGCCAGGTCCTAAAACTTGATCTCTGCTCAAATCTACGAATAGACCTGTAAGCTCGAAGAAACACCTCCTGGGTAATATCGCTGGCTTCCTCCGCGGATTTTACCAGTCCGAATATCAGCGTGTATACAAAATCCTCATATCGCCTTACCAAGGCACCGAATGCCTCGCAGTTACCATCCCTGATTTCCTGTATTACGGAAATATCGGGGTCTGTAAATTCCGCCCTCTTTTCGGCAATTTTAAGCTTTTTTTGGTTGATTATATTGGAAATCGCTGATATGGCTGAATTCTGCTTCATCTCTGTGCCTTTGACTTACAATACGATGGAATTGTTTCATATGATTCATTATTTCTGAAACAATATCCTCTCCAGAAATATCAAAGAGACAAAAACAGGAGGTTGCCATGTGGCAAGGAGATCCTAATTTCAGTGTTGTGCTGATTGTCGCGATTGTATTTAGTTCGCTAATCGCCATTCCGATTTTAATCGGATCCCTTATCTATCGTAATTCCCAGAAAAGAAGAGAGGCGGAATTAATTCGTCTGGCAATTGAAAAAGGCCAACCGGTGCCTTATTTCCCTGATATATCGTCGAAATACGGGACATTAAAGGTTGCCCTGGTGTGGTTAGGCGGTGGCATAGGCTGGATCTTTATGATAATTGTCGGCGAGATATTGGATTGGGTTGGTGTTTCGATCGGAATAGTCCCTATTTTTATAGGCGTTGCTTTACTTATCGGCTGGATGGTTGAAAAAAGTTCCAACGGCGAAGGGCAAAAAAGCGCCTAAAGCTCTTC
>CP070742.1:2215819-2229806 GCA_020348065.1 Candidatus Zixiibacteriota bacterium | reverse complement strand
GTGCCGGATGATATCCTGGTTATTCTCGATGAGGCCTATACCGAATTTGCGTCAAAAGACCCCTCTTTTCCCAACGGGCTCGATTACGATTATGATAATTTGATAGTAACAAGGACATTGTCAAAATCTTACGGTCTGGCCGGTTTACGGATAGGATTCGCCGCGGGACCTGAAAAGATTATAAGCGAATTATATAAGGTGAAATTGCCGTTCGAACCGAATTACGCCGCCCAGAAAGCCGCAGTGGCCGCGCTGGATGACGGCGAGTTTCTCAAAAGAACATTGGAGGTCAATGAGAAATCTCTCAAGCGGATGACCGGCAGATTCGATAAAATCGGAATCGAGTATGTCAAAACCCATGCCAATTTCCTGCTTTTGCTTATGCCGTCAGAGAAGTTCGCTGAATCATTTAACGAGGAATGCCTGAATTCAGGTCTAATTTTAAGACATGTTAAACCTTTCGGAATCCCCGACGGGATACGAATTAATTCTTCTACAGAAGATGAAACAGAGTTCGCCCTGGAGGTTATTGAAAAAGCGTACCTTAAGTTATTGCAGGACAATCCCGTAGAAAAATAAATTCCCACATACAATCTATTGTATATCAACAAGATAACAAAAGCATTCCACGAATCGGTTTTTTGAATATTGGATTTGATTTTAGCTTGTTTTCGGATATTTTTCGGGTATATTTATGTTATATATTTAGTTATGTTGTAAAAAATAAAAATCGTAAGCGGAGTATCGTCATGTTGAAAAATCCTGTTATGGCAATCATCATAGTAACTCTATTTTGTGCATCTACAGACGCGCGTATAAGGCATGTCCCGGGCGAATATCCGACCATTCAAGACGGCATTAACGATTGTTCCGGGGGAGATACTCTTCTGGTGGCTCCGGGCACGTATTACGAGAATATAAATTTCAACGGTCAATATCTGGTGTTGTCCTCATTATTTATTACGACCGGGATCCAGGAATATATTGATTCTACCGTGATTGATGGTAGTGCATCGGGTCATGTTGTGACGTTCCAGACCGGCGAGGACAGCCGTGCTGCTATCAACGGTTTTACGATTACCAACGGATATTCCGATAACGGCGGAGGGATCTATTGCGAAAATTCCAGCCCGGTTATTTCGAATAATATAATTGTAGACAATTCAACCTATACCGGTTTCTGGCCCTACGGCCAGGGCGCCGGAATATACTGTGATAATTCTGAAGCGACGATATTAAACAACCTGATAATCAATAATAGCGCCAGCGGTACAGCCGGCGGCAGGGGCGGCGGTATTTTCTGCGAATATTCATCGCCGGATTTGATTAACAACACCTTTTTCGACAACGAGGCTATGTGGTACGGCGGGGCGATTTTTTCCAATTCCTCTGATCCGAATATTATCAACTGCATTCTCTGGGGAAACGATGCGCCGGAAGGCTCTGAAATTTATTACGAGGGGAGTTCCGCTCCACAGGTAACCTACAGCGATATTTACGCGGGATGGTCGGGAGAAGGGAATATTAACAGCAATCCCGAATTCCGTGACAGGAATCATGGCGATTTCCATCTCATGTCAACCGAATACGGTTATCCTTATGACTCGCCGTGCATCGACGCTGGGGCGCCACACATTCGGGATATAGCGCTGGACAGCCTGTTGGGGTTGGGAACGATCTCAAGCGATATGGGCGCTTACGGCGGCGGCGACTTCGAGCTCTCCTCAATCGAAGATGAAAATTCGGAAATGCCGGGGCAGATCGCTCTGGTGAGGAATTATCCCAATCCTTTCAATTCCCGGACCGTTATAGGATTTTATCTGTCCGAGGGGAGCGATGTTTCCATCGAAATATTCGATATTCTGGGCCGCCGGATAGATCCGGTCTGTAAATTATATTATGAAGAAGGATACCACAGCATTGTCTGGAACGGGGAGAGATTTTCCGCCGGTATATATCTTTATTCTGTTAAAGGACCATCTTTTAATATTACTCGCAAAATGCAGCTTCTGAAATAAAGCTCGATTTTTTACTTTTAATAATTATGTCGATAAAATAAGTATCGCCACGCCGGTTATTGCTATCACTGTACCCAGAACAGTCTGAAAGGTGATCTTCTCTTTAAACATCCAGTATGAGATCGGTATTAGAATTATCGGGGTGGTCGACATCAGGGTGGCCGCGATTCCGATCCTGGCGTATTTAATCGCTATTAATGAAAGCCAGACACCGACGAAGGGGCCGAAGAATGATCCCGCCAGAAGAGGGTATAACGCTTTTTTATTTTTAAGTCTTTTGACGGTCGATGATATCTTTCCTCTAAAAAGGGTGATTAACCAAATTGCAGCCAGGGCGCATAGTATCCGGATGAGATTGCCGGAGAGTGTCGGAAAACCGCCTTCCAGACCTTTTTTGGAAAGAATCAGGCCGAATGTCTGACCCATCGCCCCTCCGATTCCCAGGGCGATACCCAGAGCCAATTTTTTGCCCTTCACCCAATTTTCATCTTTGTTTTTATCTTTCACAACCCAGGCGATTCCGGCCACCGTTAGGCAAATTGCGAATATTTCAAGAGAATTCAGAATTTCTCCGAGCGCCAGCCAGGCAAAGAACGCGCTCATTATGGGCACCAGCGACATTAGAAGCATGGATATTCTGGCGCCTACAATTACAAACGCTTCGAACAGCATCGCATCGCCAACTGCGAATCCGACTATGCCGGAAACACCCAACCAGAACCATTGTTCGGCGCCTGCGTTAAGGGGCAAAAAACTTCCGAAGACGAAGTAATGAGCAACCGCCAGCATTACCGCCGCCAGAGCCAGGCGCAAACGATTGACATTAATGGATCCGATAATAGATCCGCTGATCGTGAAGAAAGTCGATGTAAATGCCCAGCATAACGCTGTAAAAACCGCCGCTATTTCACCGTAAATTGGATCCAGTTAATCTCCCTTTTTTACCTGTTTCGATTTTCAAAATCGAATTATATGTAAACGAAATGTGAATGTCTTTTGAAAAATATCGTCTTTGTATTTTTATTCCATCCAAAAAAATCTTTCTATTTATTATATATACTATTGCAATCAATATAAGAATTCATTATTATAATGGAGAGTAGTGGCAACAATGGGATTCATCTGAGATTTGCTCGCAATTAGGAGGAGTGGATGGACGATCTGATTTATCTGGATAACGCAGCTACGGCATGGCCAAAACCCGAAAGCGTTTATAAATTCATGATAGAAAAATACCGAAGCTGCGGCGTAAATCCCGGAAGAAGCGGATTTGATAAGGCGATAGAGGCGGGCGATATCGTTGAAAGCCTTCGCAAGCGATTGACTTCGTTTTTCGGGGGCGACGAGGATGTTCCGGAAAGGTTGTGCTTTACCTATAACGCGACCGACGCCTTAAACCTCATCATTCAGGGCACGCTTTCAGAAGGCGACCATGTGGTTACCACAAATCTCGAGCACAATTCTGTAATAAGGCCGATAAATCATCTTGTAAGGGATAATAATGTCGAAGTCACGTATGTTCCATTCGACAATAACGGTTTTGTAGATCCTGATGAAATAAAAAAGGCTATAAAACCCAACACAAAACTTGTCATAGTTAATCACGGGTCCAATGTTCTGGGGACGGTTCAGCCGATCGGGGAATTTGGAAAAACATGTAAGGAGATGGGCGTCACTTTTGCGGTAGATTCATCCCAAACCGCCGGCGTCATTCCCATAGATATGAAAGAGATGAACATCGATATCCTGGCTTTTACGGGGCATAAGGCGCTTATGGGCTGTACCGGCATAGGGGGGATGTGTGTCCGGAAGCATGTCGATATAAGGCAGACCCGGAGCGGGGGTACCGGCGTAAAATCGGCCTATCCGTATCATCTCGAGGAATACCCTTACAGGATGGAATTCGGTACCCCGAATATAGTAGGTATAGCCGCATTGTTTGCCGGTCAGGAATGGATCGAAGAGCAGGGGATCGAGAATATTCATTCAACAGAGATGAGCCTTGCTCAAAAATTGAGTGATGGATTTAAGGGTATAGAAGGCGTCAACGTTTATTGTTGCGACGATCTGAATAATCACCTATCGACGGTAAGCATAAACGTCGAGGGGATAGATGCCGGCAATGTCGGTATCATGCTCGATGTGGATTTTAATATCGCCACCCGAACCGGGCTGCATTGCGCCCCGCTGGTTCATAAGCAGCAGGGGATTGCGGATGCCGGGGGAGCGGTAAGATTTTCTATCGGGCCATTTAATACGGATAATCATATTCAGGTTGCCGTCGAGGCTGTGACGGAAATAGCCCAGAGGGCCAAAGAGATTTCGTCAAGACTGATCCCGAAGTAGCGGGCGCCCGAATTTTCCCCGTTGGAATATAAATTTAACGTTATGGAATCAAATTTCATCTCACGAAAAAGGGGCCTTTCGTCCCCCTGAAAACTACTTTAATGCAATTCAGCTATTGCGGAAACCGGTCCTTAACACTCTTGATCAGCCAGAAATCCCTTGGATATAACCGTTGTATTTTTACGTCGCCCCCAACGCCATCGATATATTCCTCGTAGGATTGGAATTGATTTTCGGGGCCGATTATGAAGTAAACCGCTCCGGGGACATCTTTGCCTTCGGGGCCGAGTCCGGGAAGGACTTCGCCATAGGTATCGAGCATAATCTTATGGAGTTTATCATAAAGTTCTTCGTCCGATCTGAGATCCAGTATACTCTGCCTGAATTTCGCCACAACTTCGGGTTTAAGCCCATCGGCCAGGTCCGCGGCCATAGCCTCCCCGCGCGATTCATGCCGTCCCCCTGCTCTGTTCGCGGTAAACGCCTGTGCCACTGCATATTCGGCCAGGGAGGGATTATAAGGGGCGTTTTTCAATTCGTTTACGACGAATTGCATGGTCTGAGCCAGATCGGGGCATCTTTCGGCGTAATAAGTAAGTTTTCCCATATTTTCGCTGTATCTCAAGCCGTTGGAATAAGCCAGACCCGCACCCCAGGTTTTCATAAACATGCTGTGCGCTCCGCCTCCGCCGTAAAGCCGGGCGGAGAGATATTTCATCAGCTTATCGGGAGCTGTATCAAAATAGCTGACGCAATCCGAGCTGTTGATATGAACGCCCAGACGCGTGTTCTGGTTTATCAAACCGACATAAACCGGTTTAGATGATTCGCCGCTTCTTTTATTTAAGCGTGAGACAACAACTTTCTCATCTTTATATTTGTGGTAATCTGAAGGATTATCGTCCAGTCTTTTAACCAGGCCCTCAAAATAATCAATATAATCATTCTGGTCGTCATCTCCGCTGATAAGGAAACCGCGCGCGTTGTCCTGTTTGAAAATCAGGCCGGCCAGATACTTGATTTCGTTGAGAGCCTGACCGGGCCTGATCCTTAAATCCGCCGACATCTGCTTACAGAGGTATTTCCAGTCTTCCGCGAGGCTATTGTCCGGTATATCGCTTAGATGCATGTTTAAATCGTCCAGGGCGCTCATAACCAGTTCCCCGGTTTCCGGGGATAATGTTCTTATCCTGTTTTTCAGCTTTTCAATTTCGGAGATATCGGCGAAATCATCCTTTTCGAATGAGATTAAATTGGTTATCAGTTCAGCTAATCCATCCCGGTTAGAGGTTATCGCGAATCCGGCGACCAGACTCATGAATTCCGAAAACTCGTCCGTGATCTCCTCGGAGCTGCCCTCTTTTAGCATCCATCTCAACTTGTGCAACGAATGAATTTTTGTCAGGAATGAATTTGCCGAAAGAAGAAGATAATTATGCTGGTTCAGGTAGGCGTTGGCAGGGTCGTATACCCATGCCTCCTCGGGTCCTTTCATAGTGTTTCGCAGACTCTTGAAGGATAAATCCACCGCGTCTCGAATCCGGGGCAGGTTTTCCTCGCGCCAATCGGGAGAGAAAATTATAGTAGACATCCAATCCATGGCTTTTATCGATTCGTTTTTGTCGCTTCCGGAACCGCGCACCACAAGCTCAACTCTCTCGGTTCGATTATTTACGCTGTAGTATACGTTAAGGCTTAAGATTTCCTTGCGTATCAGCTCGATCATTTCGTCGTAAGGAATCGGTTTTCCATCGATAATAACTCCCACGTCGGTCATTAAGGCGGGGAGCGCGGATACGTAAACAAGAAGCGATTCGGGGACGGTATACATATTGAAGGCCAGCCCTGCGGAGGCGTTGGTCATGGTCTCAAATGTGGATACTACCAGGGGCCCGCCTGCAGGGAGTTTATCAACCCTGTACTTAAGATTGCCATCCAGAGTTAATGGAGGGTTTTCCAAAAAACCGGGCATGGGGATTTTGGCGGCTTCGTTTTCGATAATGGCGGTTTTAGCGTCGTATTCCTCTTTATATTTCCTTTTTATTTCGTTTTTGTTTTCAATTCCGTATTTTACTTTGAGTGACGATGTAAAATTAATTAGACGATTTTCCAGTTCTTTCTCCTGCGTTTTTAAGATTTCCGGATTCGGACGTGTGCCCACACCGTACGGTTTGGTTTTTAATAGATCCCATTTATCGATGAAATCGGCCCAGAAATTATTGCCTTTCGCAAGTAGTTGTTCCGCGTTTTCAAGCTCTTCAACAAGAGCCAGGTTTTTTTCGAAGCCGTTAGACTTTTGCAGGTGTTTTAAATGATAATACCATCTGGAACCGGTACCCCTGTAACCGAATCCGGGAGGAGTGTTTAAAAATTTCCTTATATCCTTGCGCCTCCGGATAACCTTGTTTTTCGCCCGTTCGTTGAAATCCAGAAGTCCTTTGGAGTTATCTTCGAAATTGTAGACCGTCATCAATTCGTCGAGAATCAAGGTCCTGATAGAATCGATCGTTTCAACGTTCAGACAGGATGTTTTAACATTGTTAAAACCGATATACACGGAATGGCCGGAATAGGTATCAAACCAGGAGAAGACCGAGTTCGCCCCAATATCCATTATTCGTGTTTCCGAATCGATAAACTTTTTATACAGGTTTGACGTTGCCCCACCGGCGATGTTGTCTAATAACAGTTCCAGCAGGTATTCCTCATCGGAGCTTAATTCCCTTTCAGGGGGCCAGGCGTATAACAGCAGGCCGGGTTCATTGGGATTCTGGTGGGGAAATTCGGCCATCTCTATGGCTCCTTCACCGGCTGATTTGGCCGGCGGTATAAGGTTTTCCGCCTTTGTCGGATCGTGGCTCGCTTCGGCATCCGGCTCCACCCTTTCCAAAATATCCGATAAGCGATCCAGATATTCGTCGAGTCTTACGTTATCATCGATCACCGCGATCATTCCCATATTATTCAAATGATAGTTTTTTTCTATAAAAGTCCACATATCATCCGGGGTCATGGTTCTTATGGCCGGGGGGTAACCCCCGGACGAGTAGGAAAGGGGGTGATCCGGGCCGAAGAGCAAAAGGTCTAGTTTTCGTCCCATGTTCGACCACGGTCGTTCAAAACTCGTAGTCATCTCGCTGTATACCGTTCCTTTTTCTTCGAGCCGGAGGGCGCTGTCGACGGGATCGATTGAATAGCCGATATTGCATACCTCGCGGCGGATCTCCTCGTCTGAGAATGTCGGATTGATTAAGGCGTCCAGTTTGGCCTCGAACAAATCATAGAAGGTCTCTATGCCGGCGGTGGTATGGAAATGGTAGACGGTTTGAAGCTGCATGGTGAAGGCCGAACTGCCGGCGAGGGACATATCCTCAAGCGACGCCACATATCTTCCCTTGGTTCCTTTACCCAGGAGAAGATGTTCACAGGTATGGGGTTCACCCTGATCCGACGGAGGGAATGAATTCACCCATATAAACGCCTGCGGTACGGACTGTATTCTTAACAGGTCCAGCGCGAAACCGCTTTGTGAATGTCTTAGCCTTACACCTATGGGTTGTTTGTTTTCGTTCAAGTATTTGTTTTCCACCGTGAAATCGGCGATTTTCTGACTCTGTTTCAATTCTTTCATTTCCTCATCTGCCTTTGTCGCAACGGTACCCAAAACCAGGATTGGAACCAGCAGGGAAAAAGTAAATCTTTTAAACATTTTATCCCTCTTTTTTTATTTTGTTGAATGCATTCTCTTTTAGATACTGCGATTTTTCCTGTAAAGATACGATTTTTTCATGGGCATCAATATAAATATTCCGGATTTTCATTTGCAGGATAAAAATTCCGATTGGGTCTTGAAAAGCGAGATATATTGGCGAAACATCTTATATCTTTGAAAAATAACGGGTTAGTTACGGCAAGCCGGATTTTGAGGAAAAGTTTCGCCTATAAGTTGTTCTCAACTTTATTTTTATAAAAAGGTGACGAATAAGTATTGTAGGCAAAAGTTTATATCGAGTTAAGGGAAAGAACGAATTATGCTGATAATTGTCGGTTTTGTTATAGTGCTTTTTTCGGTACTGGGCGGTTTCATAATGGAGGGCGGTCATCTGCTGGTGCTGTTTCAGCCGGCGGAGTTTTTAATTATAGGCGGGGCCATGATAGGCTCCATCATTGTATCGTTGCCTATTAAAACGCTGAAATTAATGATCGCTCAAATCAAGGGTACTATGGGCGCGCCGCCCACCAAGGAATCGTTCATGCAGGTTCTGGTTATGCTTTACGGAATATTTCAGATCGCCAGGAAGGACGGTCTTGTGGCTCTCGAAGCGCATATCGAGAATCCCGAGGAGAGTTCGGTTATCTCGAAATACCCGGAATTTCTAAGTGATCATCATCTATTGGCGTTTTTCGCCGATACCATGAGATTGATTCAGTCGGGAGTGGTCCCCGCGCATGACCTTGAAGCCCTGATCGATACCGACCTCGATATTCATCACGAGGAAGTGGGGAAGCCTTCGGTGGCGCTGTCCAAGGTCGGAGATTCGCTTCCGGGCCTGGGAATCGTAGCGGCGGTTCTTGGCGTGGTGATTACCATGGGCGCTATAGGAGGGCCCCCGGAGGAGATTGGACATAAGGTTGGCGCGGCCCTGGTGGGAACCTTCCTCGGTATTTTACTATGTTACGGATTTGTCCAGCCGCTGGCAAATAATATGGAAGGTGTGGTCAAACAAAAAAGCCAGTATTATATTCTGATCAAACAGGCCCTCCTCGGTTTTCATAAAGGCATGGCGCCGTCCATTGCGGTGGAGTTGGGCAGACGTTCGATTTCCGCTGATTTCAGACCGGGATTTATAGAACTCGAGGAGGCCTGCAGGGCAAGCCGCGAAAAAGGGTAATATCGATGGCAGATGAAGAACAGCAGCCCATAATAATTGTCAAGAAATCCGGCGGCCGCGGCGGTCACCATGGCGGTTCATGGAAAGTGGCTTACGCCGATTTCGTAACCGCGCTAATGGCGTTTTTCCTGGTTATGTGGCTGGTAAACCAGGAACAGGCGGTCAAGGACGCAGTTCAGGGCTATTTCAACGATCCCGTGAATTTCGGGAAAAAGGAGGGCAGCAGTTCCGTTCTCCCCGGGGGGGCTTCAATTTTCGATTCCGATGTCCCGCCGCCCAAACAACCCACCGGCGAAGAGGGATTGAAAGAGGTTCTTGAAAAGGCCGGCAACCAGCTTCAAATGGAACTGGCAAAAATCCCCGGTTTTGACGCCATCAAGGAACACGTCCACGTTGAGATGATACCAGAGGGCTTAAGGATACAGCTTATCGAGGCCTCCAGTACGGATGATAACTCGTCGTATTTCTTCGACCTGGGAAGCGCTAAACTTTCGGATAAAGGGATTCAAATTCTAACCGTAATAGGGCAGGAGCTGGGGAATCTTGATAACAAGATCGTTGTGGAAGGCCACACTGATAGTAAACAATATCATTATAACGATCGCTACTCAAACTGGGAACTTTCCGCCGACAGGGCCAATTCCGCCAGGAAACTGCTGCAGGAAAAGGAGATCGAATCCGGACAGATATACGCCATCCGCGGTTACGCCGATAATTCCCCCATGATTACCGACAATCCCGCGGACGCCCGCAACCGCCGGATCGCCATTGTGGTCCTGGCGCGTGATCCCGGCGAAGTGAGCAGAGAAATCGCAATTTCCGACTAACTGCTAATAACATAATTAGTTTTCATTCGGACCGGAACAATTCATATACTAAATTGTATATTTAAACAGAATGGGCAGTCATATAATTATCGCAATAACCATAATAACCGTTCTATTCCCGTTGTCATCTTCGCGGGCGGAAAATGAATTGACACTGGAAGCCGCTATGGGTATGGCCTCGGAAGCGAAACCGTTCACGTCAGACTGGTCGGGATCGGTGGGGCCGGAAGGACTGATGGTTAAGGAGTTCGCATTTAAAGCAAAATACCAATTTAATTTTCCATTTTCCGTATCCTCAACCATTGGCTTTCTTAAAGATTATGATTATCCTACTTTCTGGATTGAAATACCTCCTACATTTATTGAGCGTCCGTTTTCGAGAAGAGATGTAACCTATTTCAGGCCGACCGTTCAGTCATCGTTCCAGTGGATAAAACTAGAAATCGGGGCCTTGTTCTATTGGATCGATGTCGATACGCTGAGTTACGTATTTAGAGATGACGTTTTCGATCCAGGCCGCAAACCCCGTCCGGTTTTCGGAATTGAATTCGGCGAAAGGGACTTTTTCGTTTATGGATCTTTCCTCAACTCCTTTCCGTTTGTAGCGGGCGGCGTATACGAGATGGGATTGGTAAAGAAGATAAGCGGGATTTACGAACATAAAGTTCTCGGTTCCATGTCGGAATACCAGAATATTGCCCTGGGCTACCGGGGCGAATTCCGCGTGCATAAGAATATGGCGATCACCTCTGGATTTTCATGGGGGCGACAGAATCTGGATAACGTTTACATGATGACTGTCGGCGTAAAGTCCCCGATTGATCTATAATTTATAAAAACGCTTTTATTTATTCAAAAATTCATATAAATTGCCGGAGTTTATTTTTGAGATTCCGTTTTATCGGGACGTTCAGGTAAAGGATGGCGAAATGACTCAGGCAACGACCAAAAAACTCTCGTTTTTAAACAGGTTTCTCACTCTCTGGATATGCCTGGCAATGGCCGTGGGCGTGGGGCTGGGATTTTTAATTCCCCAGACCGAGAAATTCATCGGCGGTTTCCAGATCGGGACCACCAATATACTTATAGCCGCGGGTTTGATACTTATGATGTACCCGCCGCTGGCCAGGGTGAAATACGAGGAGCTGGGCAAGGTTTTCCGGGACTGGAAAGTGCTTCTGTTATCCATAGTACAGAACTGGATCATCGGCCCGATCCTGATGTTTTTCCTGGCCATTATTTTTCTGGGGAATTATCCCGAATATATGGCGGGTTTGATCCTGATCGGCCTGGCGCGATGTATCGCCATGGTAATAGTCTGGAACCAGCTGGCGAAGGGCGATTCTGAGTATGCAGCGGGTCTCGTAGCTTTAAACAGTATTTTCCAGGTGTTTTTCTACAGCGTCTACGCCTGGATATTTATAACCAAACTACCTTCGTTTTTTGGCCTGAGCGGAGCTATCGTCGATGTCACCATGGGGCAGATCGCAGAGTCGGTATTTATATATCTCGGAATACCGTTTCTGGCGGGGCTTTTGACCAGAATTGTATTTATCAGGCTCTGGGGAAGGGAATGGTACGATGGCAAATTCATTCCCAGGATCAGCCCCATCACCCTGGTGGCTCTTTTATTCACCATTATCGTGATGTTCAGCCTGAAGGGGGGCTATATAATCGGCATACCCCTGGACGTCGTTCGGATCGCCATACCGCTTTTCATATATTTCGTGCTGATGTTTCTGATCAGTTTTTATCTGAGTAAAAAATTCGGCGCCGATTATCCCAGATCGGCGTCGCTTTCCTTTACCGCGGCATCGAATAATTTCGAGCTGGCCATTGCGGTGGCGGTGGCGGTTTTCGGGATAAACAGCGGGCAGGCGTTCGCCGCGGTGATCGGGCCGCTTATCGAGGTGCCGGTATTGATCGGGCTGGTGAACGTGGCGCTGTGGTTCGGGAAAAGATATTTCGGGGCCGCCCAATAAGATCAAGCCATTGATCTTAGCGGGAATTCGGATATTAACTCGTTTATTATCATTCTCTTATAGATGCCTGGAAATTGGGAAATCGTGGATTAAGACGGCTCTTGGCGGTTTCATATACGGATGGGACGCTATATTTCCGATCCTAACCGAAATCCATCCCCGTGAATTTAACCTCTGGTATCGCTATAGGGGCGGCAAATTTAAAAATGCGTTTTTGCCTTGTTTGCCTTTAGTAAAAATTCCAAGAGCGGATTCAGGCTCAGACCGAAAAACCTTATTCCATCCGATTATCGTCCGAAATAATTATCGAAGCAATTTCGCAGTTCGGTAATAGGGTGGGCATATTTATAAAATTCTGAATCCGTGGCGGCGAACTCAACAAATCCCACTTTTGTAGCCACGTCGTATTCGCCCAACGCCTGATCGAGCATTAAAAAGCCTATATGACCGAATAATTCCAGTTTTTCGTCGCAATAATCCTCAAAAAACAGCAATATGCCGATTTTATCATTATCTTCGAATACCTGGCATTTGATATCTTCCGGGCGTATTTTCTCATTTCCGAATTCTATGGGCATAAGGTCCCGTCTGGGGCGATATTTAATAAAAATCCACTTGTCTAATTCGGGCGCGGCGGCAAAAAGAGATTCTACCTTGGGGAATGCTTCTGAAATACCGCCTGCAGATATCACGAACTCGCGTTTTCCGTTATTAAAAATCGGGCCGAATTCAAATGTTAAATTTGAATTGATCTTTTTCATCTCTTTCGCCAATAGTCTGAAATTCCTATCCCTTTCCTGTTCGAAATTAAACAGCGAATTTTGGTTTTTTTCAAACCAGGTCCAGAATTTTTCTTCCGGTGATTTAACCGCAGAACCAAATAAAGAAAAAGCCATTATAATTCCTTTGATAGAGTCTTTTATTTCTCATTTCCGACTACTCGAATTTGATAAAAATAATCAACATTAAATATTTGCGCGCAAATGACCACCGGCATTACCCCAGTATCAAGTCCTATCTCAGAAACCCCGTAATCAAAGCAATAAAAATGAAAATCGAAAGCATGCCGCAGACAATCGCGAGGAGATTCAGCCATGGTTTTATTTCGCCCAGACTCCGTTCCGGCTTAAGTACCCATCGCTGCAGCCATTCTGCCCGCCGGACGGCAATTGACATTATAAATAACAGGAAAACCGCCGAAAAGGTATACCATCCCGGCCTGGCAAACGGTCTGGGAGGAAAGCCAAAATCCATCATAAGCAACAGATTCCATATCACAACCAGGGTGATAATCGCCTGCGGCCGCACCGGGAATCCCGTATGGACCGGTACGCTGTGCGGACCGGCGCCCGGCAGAAAACCGGTTTCCTTGATTTTGTTAATTAATCGGCCGGGACTGCCAAGACACCAATAGACCATTTTCTCCGGGTATGTAGAGACATTATGATTTATCCTTATTCCCCAGCCCAGGAGGGGAATGGTTACGTATTTTTCTACGGAAACCACCTGGTTCGCCGTGAAAGTATAATTGCCGATAAATGCGACGCTAAGGTCGAGCTTGTCCTTCCTGGCGGTCAAAGAGGCGAGAGGGAATGTGGCATTGACTCCTCCGACTCGCGCCCCGCCAAGAGAGAACACCCTGTCTCTTTTCGTATTCCCATAATCCGGCATGATATCATTCTTCGCTGATTCGTAACGTCAAAACCATATATAGGATTTATATCGGCAGGAATATATGAAATTATATAAGATTCCAATATTTCGGCAAATATAATTGTTAATTTATATGATATTTTCTTTTGATAATTTCTTTACATCTTTCTGGCCGCGACAGCGAATTCGTCTGATTCCGGGTCGAAGGGCGAACCCGCGACATCGGCATAAAGCTTTTCGATCGAAAATCGGCAATCGGTGAATTCCCT
>CP070742.1:2205663-2215719 GCA_020348065.1 Candidatus Zixiibacteriota bacterium | reverse complement strand
TTGCCGGAGCCGCAGGGGCAGGGTTCGTTGCGGCCGGGGGCTTTTTTGACGCGGATCGGTTTCTGCTTGTCGCCGCGTTCTGCCGCCTCGGCCATGGGGCCGGCGTACTCGCCCTTACCTTCCTCGCCCTCTATCTGCTGTTGTTGCGCGCCGACGGCTACGCCCATACCAACCGCCGACTGCTTGGCGGCCACCATCTGGCCCCGGGGGAGGCGGGTCGGTTCGGTGGACGGCTTCATCTTGTAGATCATCCCCACGATTTCCTCGTCGATCCGGGCCATCATCTCCTGGAAAGCCCCGTAGGCTTCTCTCTTGTATTCGATCACGGGGTCGCGCTGGCCGTAGGCCCGCAGGCCGATCCCGGTCCTGAGATGATCCATCTCGTAGAGATGCTCTTTCCATTGAGTATCGAAGACGGATAGAAAGGCGAACCGCTCCAGGCGACGCATAATATCCTCGCCTAAGATCTCCTCTTTATCGTCGTAGATCTTGATAGCGGCCTCGACCAGTTTCCCGATAATATCGGGCTGTTTGGCTTTTTCCAGGAACGATTCGGGGAACTGGAAATCCATCAGAAATATCTTGCGCATATCTTCGCGCAGACCCATCAGGTTCCATTCCTCCCAGTGGGTCTTTTCGGGGCAGTGCCGCCAGACCTTTTCCTCGATAACAATCACTACCAGCTCCCTGGCTTCCTCTCCGAGGTTTTTGCCTTTCAGGAATTCGGTCCTGCGTTCGTAGATCAGCATGCGCTGGGAGTTCATGACGTTGTCATATTCCACGAGGTTTTTCCTGATGGAGAAGTTGTTGTATTCGACCTGCTTCCGGGCCCGTTCGATGGCCTTGGTGACCATGGTATGGTTGATGGCCTCGCCTTCCTGCCATCCGAGGGTATCCATGACCCGCTCGATCCGGCCGCCGCCGAAGATGCGCATCATGTCGTCTTCCAGGGAGAGGTAAAATGTCGACGAGCCGGGGTCGCCCTGGCGGCCTGCACGGCCGCGCAGCTGACGGTCGATGCGGCGGGACTCGTGAAGATCGGTACCGATTATGTGCAAGCCGCAGGGGACGTCGTCATCGCATTTGAGCTCATTATAGAACGGGCAGATTTCCTTCTTCTGCATGGGCGAAATCAGCATACAGGCGTCCGATTTTACGATCTCTTTGGCCAGTTTGATATCGGTACCGCGTCCGGCCATATTGGTCGCTATGGTGACAGATCCCGGAAATCCGGCCTTGGCTACGATCTCGGCTTCAGATTGATGGTACTTGGCGTTAAGTACCGAGTGCCCGATCTTCTGACGTTTCAGCATACGCGATAGAGTTTCGGAAACTTCCACCGATATGGTGCCGACCAGTACCGGGATATTTTTATTATGGAGCCTTACTATTTCCTCGATAATGGAATTATATTTTTCCCTTCTCGTCCGGTAAATAACGTCCGCGAAATCCATTCGCCGCACCGGTTGGTTGGTGGGTATTACCACCACGTCGAGTTTATAGATTTCGAAAAACTCTGCCGCCTCGGTCTCGGCGGTACCGGTCATCCCGGCCAGCTTGGTGTACATCCTGAAGAAATTCTGGAGCGTTACCGTGGCCAGAGTCTGCGTTTCGCCCTCGATTGTGACCGATTCCTTGGCTTCGATTGCCTGGTGAAGCCCGTCGGAGTAGCGGCGTCCCGGCATCAAGCGGCCAGTGAACTCGTCGACAATTAAGACCTTTCCTTCCTGGACGACATACTCGACGTCTTTCTCGAAAAGCTGGTAGGCCCGCAGAAGCTGATTTATGGCGTGGTTTTTCTCCGATTTTTCACCTTGAAGCAGATACAGCTCTTCCTTTTTCTTCAACTTCTGGTCGGGAGTAAGATCCTCATCGGAATCGATCTGCACCAGGCCCTCATTTATATCGGGGATCTCAAACAATTTCTGATCGTCCGGCGAAAGCATCTTCAGGCCGGGATCGTTAAGATATACCGTATGCTCGCGCTCGTCTATGGTGAAATACAGTTTTTCGTCGACTTTATGCAGACTCTTATCCCGCCGGTAAACCAGTTCCTTCTCGTCGACCAGCTGACGGATGCCTTTTTCCTTATAGAGTTTTAACAGGCGTTTGTTCTTGGGCGCGGCGCGATGAGCCATGAGAAGTTTCTCGGCGGCCTCATTAAAATCGCCACCGTCATTCAATAACTTCTCGGCATCGGATATCAAAGACGCTACAAACTGATTCTGACGTTTCACCAAATTAGCGACCAGGGGCTGAACTTCCTGGAATCGGGTATTCAGTGTCGATTCGACAGGGCCGGAAATTATAAGCGGAGTCCGCGCCTCGTCGACAAGCACGGAGTCGACCTCGTCGACAATAGCGTATTCGAAACCACGCTGCACCTGGTCTTCGGCCCTGATGGACATGTTATCCCTTAGATAATCGAAACCGAACTCGTTGTTGGTACCGTAGGTGATGTCGCAGTTATACTGAACGCGTCTTTCCTCGTTATTCATCTCGTTCTGGATACATCCGACCGTCAATCCCAGGAATTCGTAAACCTTGCCCATCCATTGGGCGTCGCGGCGGGCCAGGTAATCGTTGACGGTGACCAGGTGCGCTCCCTTGCCGGTAAGAGCGTTCAAGTATAAGGGCATGGTAGCCACCAGGGTTTTACCCTCACCGGTGGCCATTTCCGCGATTTTGCCCTGATGGAGAACAATAGCACCGATAAGCTGCACGTCGTAGGGGATCATCTCCCAGGCAATCTCGATACCGCTCACGTCCCAGCTTTTGCCCACCAACCTCCGGCAGGCCTCTTTCGCCATAGCGTACGCTTCCGGCAGGATCTCGTCGAATTTCTCGTCCAGACGCTCGCGGTATCTCTTCTTGTATATATCCGGATCCATAGATTCGCGATCGAGATCGCGGTCTATTTCCTCAAAAAGCGTTTTAAACTCTGATCTGAACTCCTCCGTTCGCTGGGGAAACCAATCGTCCGGCTTATCGTGGAGAGTTTCGTAGATTTCGTTGATTTCTTCGACAATCGGTTTGATCTTTTTTATGTCACGATCGGATTTGCTTCCGAAAATCTTCTTTACCGCTTTCATTACCATAAAATGAACCTCTTATTTTATATGCGTAAATCAGTATATGGTTTAAGATAAGGCTATTCAAGGGAAAATTGCATATAAAAAAGCCCGGTGTAGATCCGCCCACCGCGAAAAACGCGAAAAAAACATGGGTCAGTATAACTATGGCCATAATGCTGCTATTGCCGGTCAAGGGAAATCAATTCGTTCCATTATTTACCTCCTCCCGGATAAGTCAGGTTAGAATATTACAGGAGAAGAAAAAAAATCAATCAAAAAGGAAAAGCCCCGCAAATCAAAATTCACGAGGCTCCCTCCTCCGATTTATCGATAATTTATTATACCAGTTTTCTCAGAATAGCCGCCAAGTCCCTGGCGGTCTGGAACCGGAGATCGGGATCTTTCACCAGCGCCTTGGCTGTTATTTTGTCGAATATGCGCGGCACGTCAAGGTTGACCTCCGACGGCATGGCCGGATTGGTATGCAGAATCGAATATATGAGGGCCGAGAGCGTTTCTCCCTTAAACGGCTTTTCCCCGGTCAACAACTCGTAAAATACGACTCCCACTGAAAAAATATCCGATCGGCGATCGACGGGCTGACCTTTTAACTGCTCGGGGGAGATATAATTGGGAGTCCCGAGCGCGGTGCCGGTTTGTGTCATGGAGGCGGAGGTATCCAGCCGCGCGATGCCGAAATCCATAACTTTCACCTTACAGCTGTTCATTATCATGATATTCGCCGGTTTAACATCTCGATGAACAATGCCGTTCTCATGGGCATAATCGAGAGCGTCACAAACCTGTATCATAACGTTCGATAAAGTTTTATAATCCCAGTTGATTCCTGACGCCAGCAACTCTTCGAGGGTACTACCCTCCAGATATTCCATGGCTATATATTGAATCGAGCTTTCCTCACCCACGTCGTATATGGTCACGATATTGGGATGAGAGAGTTTTCCGGCCGCCTTCGCTTCCCTTTCAAGCCTTTCCCGGAGCTCAGTCGACTCGTCAGGATCAATTATCTGGTCCAGGCGAATCGTTTTCAAAGCGACAAGACGATCGATGGCCGGATCGAGTCCTTTATAAACCATTCCCATGGCGCCCTTGCCGATCGATTCGATAAGCCTGTAGCGTCCAAAATGATCCATCGCCGCTCCACTGACCAGACCGGAATCGGTGGCAACCGGCATTGTTCCCGAATCGGAAATATCTGTCCCGCTGGCAATAGTCCCCGAACCCGCGGCGGCCGCGGCCACGGTTCCCGAACCGGACGCGGCCGCGGTTCCGGATTTGCTTGCAACGGTTTCGGCGTAAGGGGGTAAAGGAGTCTGATTCGTTACGGCCTGAGTGGGAATCGTCTGGCTTGAGGATGATAGTAATTTTTCGTAATCCATGTCTTCTTCATCATCATCAATATCCTCGGCGCTTACGGATTTAACCTTCATAAGGGGTGTTACCAGAAGCAATATCCCGATTTCCAGTCCGGGATAAAGGAACTTCAGACTGGTATTGAATGCCGAGAACAGAACATAACTGAGGTTGCCCAGAATTATTAAGAATAGGAGCAGAACCGCTATCCTGTTCAATAAGGATATTTTTGGAAGAACAAAGGCGCCGAACAGACCGATTGTGATTATAACGGCAATATTTATATAGGTTTGATTAGATACGCCTCTGAGGAAATTCCCGTGAATTATATTTTCAAGTACGTTCGCGGTCAACTCCACACCCGGCATTTTCCAGCTGACCGGCGTGGAAAACAGGTCCGTGGACGCATATGCCGTATAAGCGACAATAACCAGTTTTCCGGTTAATTCCCTGGGCGATACCATCTTATTGATAATATCCGACGCCGAGTAGTAGCGGAATGATTTTTCGGGACCGCTGTAATTTATCCTCAAATTTCCCGCAGCGTCAATCGGTATTTCGCGCCCGCTTATATAGATCGCTTTTCCCACCTCAACTGAGATATCATCGGTTTTTGCCCCCATAAAAGAGGAGGCCGCGGCAATATGGACAGATGGATAAAACTCACCCCTGTAGCCGACGATCAGGGGTTGCCGCCTGATATTGCGATCCCGATCCTTGTGAACATTAAAAAAGCCGAGCCCCGCGGCGGAATCAGCCAGAGCCTCCGACGGCGGCATAAGTGAAAGGGCGGCAGGGGGGGGATATCTTGAAAATCCCTGAGGATTCTCGAAATTTCTGTAGGCGCTGTATACAAGCCCCTCCGGTAAGACGGATCCGGGGATGGCAGGATCGGTTTGGGAATAATAATAACCTACTATGACGTTTCCGGCTTTTCTAATCGATCCCGCGAGCGAATCCGTATATCCCGCGAGCTTCTGGTATTCATTCGGATCAAAGGTCATGTTGACAAGAATAGTCCTGGGATCATGTGCCGAAATCGCGTCTATCAGTTTCGCGGTTTTATTACGGTGCCAGGGCCATTCTCCAATTGTCTCCAGGGCGCGATCGTCGATACCCACAACGACAATATCTTCCGGGGCTTTTTTCTCGCCCCTTATCAGAAACATCTTATCCTGAAGAAACTGCTCTGTCTTTTCAAGACTTTCATGACGATCAAGGTAAAGGCTCAACACCAGGATCGTAATCAACACGTATAGAATTACGCCCGAAAATTTCTTAATCATTTGTCCTCTATTCGAGATGTAAAAGACCTATTTATTAAAGCCTCGCAAAGTTGGCGGTATTTATCTTTCTAAGAAAGAATCGGCAGAAATTTTATTGAATTTAGATCTCATCCAGATTTACCTTACAGATTAAAACCGAGCGGAGACTACATTTAATATTATAACTTGTTGTAAATAAATGCGTTA
Organism: Candidatus Zixiibacteriota bacterium; assembly: GCA_020348065.1. GTDB lineage: Bacteria > Zixibacteria > MSB-5A5 > UBA10806 > UBA10806. The sequence continues at coordinate 2,209,799 of CP070742.1, read as the reverse complement.
TAAATCGGGATTCTCAGGCGGACGGCAGAAAACCTGAAATCAGGATCATCGCCACCAAAGCGAGAATAAAAATCGTTATTCTAACGGCAAAAGACAAATTCCCTCCATCAATATTATTTTACCTTCCAACGGCAAGTCTGTCAATTAAATATTCCGGCAATCCGATTTTTGCCATTACTTTTTGTGTGCTCTTGACATCATACTGAACCCTTTTCAACTTTATGGATTCCGTATCACTATCATAAATCAGGTAACAGCTTCTCGGATCGCCGTCCCGCGGCTGGCCTACAGACCCGATATTGACCAGGTATCTGTACTCCTTTTCAATGTTAACCTCGGCTTCTTTGGACAGGACGGCATTGCCGGATTCAGATTTATATACGATATAAGGCCGGTGAGTATGCCCCAGGAGGCATGTCTTCTCGGTGAAGAATTCGAAATTCTCCTCGGCATCCTCCATATCGAGAATATAATGCCAATTTTCGGGTTCCCGGGGGGATGAATGTACCAGCAATATTTGTTCTATCACATGGGTTAATTCAAAATCAGACATGATTTCGATGGTTTTTTCGGAAATCGAACTTTTTGTCCATCCCATCGATTCCGCGGCATATTGATTGAAATACTCGGTTTCCATCAAACCCAGAGCCGCGTAATCATGGTTGCCCATCAGTTTGACCTCGGCGATCTCATTGATGAGCTTGACACATTCATCCGGATTCGGCCCATACCCGACCGCGTCGCCTAAAAAATACAGTTTGTCGAGTTTTTCGGTTCTAAAATCTATAATGCACGCTTTAAGCGCCTCGAGGTTAGCATGAACGTCGGAGAAAAAACCGTATTTCATTACACCCTGTTCTCAATAAAGCGATAAACGGACTTTCCAACCTGGATAATATCATCATTTCTTAGCATGTACCGATCAATTTCTTCACCATTAATTTTGGTTTTACCTTTTTTGCCCAGATTCACAATCCAGAATCCATCTTCTTCAAGCACAATTTTCGCCTGGATACCCGAGAGGAAAAAGCCTCTGGCTTTCACATTGGCCATCGATGACTTTCCGATCGTGATCACGTTTCTGTTGATAGCGAATTGATCGAATTCCGCCCCGGTTTCTCCCAGAAGAACGGATGCTCCGGCATCGGCCAACAACTGACGATTACGCTCATCTTTGGCAAGAAGTTCCCGTTGTTTCTTGGTTTGAAGAACCATGGTGCCATCGGCCTCAAAAGGACTGCCCGATTTTTCAGCATTAATATGATAAACCATGGTGTATTTACCGATCGTAATGGCATCGTTATCCTTTAAGATCTCCTCGGATATTCGTCTTGAATTTACAAACGTACCATTCAGGCTTTCGTTGTCGATAATAACCGCCTGATTATCCCCGAACTCTATCTGAGCGTGCCGGCGTGACACGCCCCGGTTATCGAGGATAATGTCATTATCCGGCGTTCTGCCGATTGTCACCCTCTTTTTTTCGGTGATGAACTTCTCAATCACTTTGTCTTCGTACTTCACAATAATCTCAGGCATCATTCCCTCCCTTAATAAGGGAACCGTAGCATTTTGTGCTAACGGCTTTGATTTGTCAACCATTAGTTACTTAACTCGGGCAAATTGCCCCAGAATGACCTTGCAGGCCTATAGACCTTCATGTATATTGTCGGAATGATTCGGAACAACTTTACGGTGTCTAAGGCGATAATATACGCTCCCTTAGCGGGAATAAGCGATTCTCCGTCCAGAAAATTGGCGGTAAGATTTGGCGCCGACATGACGGTTTCCGAGCTGATCTCATCCGAGGGGGTCATCCGTAACGGCAAAAGAACAATGGAACTGGCGAAATTCGATGATTCCGAAAGAATGATCGGCCTGCAGTTATTCGGGGCAAATCCGACTTCCATGGCGCAGGCCGCGAAAATCCTCTCCTCTTTTGGCCCCGATTTTATAGATATAAATTTCGGCTGTCCGGCCCGCAAGGTTGTGGGAAAGAATGGCGGAAGCTCGGTACTAAGAAATCTGGATCTTTTCAAAGAAATTATAATTAAGGTAGTTGACGCCGTCGATCTTCCGGTTACGGTAAAAATGAGATCCGGATGGGACAGCCGGAATTTGACATATATAGAAGCGGGGAAAATAGCCGAAGGTTGCGGGGCCGCCGCTGTTACTTTACATCCCCGCACAAAGGCCCAGGGTTTTGAAGGAGAGGCGGATTGGCTGCAAATCGCGGAATTGAAAAATGAACTTAAAATACCTGTCATAGGAAATGGCGATATTAAAAACGTTACCGACGCCAGGCTGATGTTCGATCAAACCGGCTGCGACGGTATTATGCTGGGGCGGGTTTCAGTCGGAAATCCGTGGATATTTGGCAGAATAAAACAATACTTGAAAACCGGTGAGATTCCGCCTGAACCGCCCATCACCGAAAGATTAAATGTAGCACTGGAGCATTTTGAAATGACGCTGGAAGAGTTTGGAATTCCACATGGCGTCTATAAAATGCGGTCCAGGTTCGCCTGGTATCTCAAGGGGATGCCGGGAGCATCCATTATAAGAGCGAGGATAAACCGGTCCCGATCCGCCGAGGAAATAAAAGAAACGATTACAAGTTATGCCGGCGAATTACGGGATAAAACGGCAAGTAAAAAAACCGCTGACGGAATCATATGCACTCAAAGCAATTAAGAGAGATCCTTAAAAAGATAGAAAAGGGCCGGCTTTCAGCCGAGGAGGGCTGGAAACTCTTAAGAGATTCCACTTTTGAGGATATTCATTTCGCCAAGATAGATCATCACCGCAAAAAAAGAACCGGGGTTCCCGAAGTCATCTTCGCGCCCGGGAAAACCGAAAAACAGATAACAGAAATCTTCGGAAGGATGCATAAAGCCGGTTCGGATATACTCATCAGCAAAGTCGATAAATCCGTATATAATAAACTGAAAAGAAATTATAAAGGGCTCACATATAACGAATCCGCCCGGATGATTGTGAAAATCGGCCGAAAAAAATCAAAAGTTTCGATCGGCAAAATAGCGGTAGTCACCGGCGGCACATCGGATATGAACGTCGCGGAGGAGGCGGCGGTGACGATAGAAGCGTTTGGCGGCAGTGTCGACCGCATTTACGACGTAGGCGTGGCCGGCATTCATCGCCTGCTGGCATTCAAAGACAGGTTAATAAGCGCTGATGTAATTATCGTGGTGGCCGGCATGGAGGGCGCTCTGGCCTCGGTTGTCGGGGGATTGGTTTCCGCCCCGGTAATTGCGGTGCCCACATCGGTCGGTTACGGGGCCTCTTTCGGGGGTATAGCGGCCCTGCTTACCATGCTGAATTCCTGCGCGCCGGGAGTTACAGTTGTTAATATCGACAACGGTTTCGGCGCCGCCATGGCGGCATATAAGATGTTAAATATCAAAAAGGTTGATTCTCGATGAAATTAGCTTTTTTCGATTGTTTTTCCGGCGTTGCCGGGGACATGATAATAGGTTCGCTTCTCGACGCCGGTCTTTCTCTCGATCATTTAAGACTGGAGCTGGAAAAACTGGGATTGAAAGGTTATTCCCTGTCGGCGGATAAAGTTGTAAAAAACAATATATCCGCCACCAAATTCGATGTTCAGATTCTTGAGGAACAACCTTACAGAAAACCGAAGGACATAGTTGAAATCATAGGGAATTCAAAACTCGATGACGAGATAAAGCTGCAATCGATAGCCATTTTCAATCGTCTGGCCAGGGCGGAGGCAAAAGTGCACGGCGAGCCTATCGATAAAATACATTTTCATGAAGTCGGAGCGGTCGATGCTATTGTGGACGTATGCGGGGCCGTCATCGGTTTGAAGATGCTCGGCGTCAAAAAAGTATTTTCCTCGCCTCTCTCCCTGGGTACCGGCCGCATAGAGACCGATCACGGCGTTATGCCCATCCCGGCTCCAGCGACGGCGGAGCTGGTTAAAGAAGCTCCGGTAAGGATGACCACAATCGAAACCGAGTTAACCACACCCACGGGCGCCGCTGTTCTGACAACCCTCGCCGATTTTAACGCTCCCGAAATCCTGGAACCGAAACAGGTAGGGTATGGCGCCGGAAGCCGGGACCTGCAGGAGTTGCCCAACCTGCTCAGGGTGA
>CP070742.1:2202868-2205563 GCA_020348065.1 Candidatus Zixiibacteriota bacterium | reverse complement strand
GTCCCGAATTTTTACGGCAATACCGTTGATTTCATTCCTATCGAGGTTACCTCAACAGATAATATCAGGACGCCGAATCGGATTAATTCCTCGCGGAATTATCCCAATCCGTTCAACGCTTACACAGTTATTGAGTTTAATTTGTCCGAGCCGGAAAATGTAACGCTGGAGATATTCGATAACCTCGGACGGCGAATTAAGGCTTTATCAAATGCCGATTATCCCGCCGGAGAACATAGCGTGATCTGGGACACGGAAGGGTTATCATCCGGAATTTACTTTTACAGAATCAAAACAGATCAGTATGATCAGACACGGAAGATGATATTGTTGAATTTACTTTTCCGAGATAGAAAAATTCGGTTCCTGGCCCCGGCGCGACTATTACAATCCCGGATATCAAACTGGATCGAAAGGATGGCCTGATCAAACCGGTGGGACGGTTTCCGGATCAGCAGGGGAGCTATTTAATTTAATATATTTCAACAGGTTGAAGAGAATTATATTGACATGGAAACATTAGTTTATATACATATAGTTATATACCGATAGAGGTATGAAGGAGAATTGTTGAAATGGACGATTGCTGTACTATTGACGAGAAGCTGTACAGCAGGCTATTCAAAGCCTTCGGCGATAAATCGAGGCTGAAGATCATCGCCCTTCTGGCGTCTAAAGAGATGACAGTAAACGACATAGCCAAAGCGGTGGGGCTTTCGCAGCCGACCGTAAGCCGTCATCTCGGTATCTTAAAAGACGCCAACCTGGTGGTTGACCGCCGGGATAAGCAAAGAGTATTTTACACTTTGAAAAAAGATTCCGTACAAACTTGTTGCACAGGATTTTGTGATTGCCTTGAAATAAAAGAGGTTACGGGAAAAAAGGAAGATAATAAAAAATAGTTAAAAAATTTTTGAAACATTTATTGACATATGCACATATATAAATATATTAAATAGTGAAAGGAGGTAAAAATGGAAAAAGAAAATTACAAAATAAAATGCGTGGAAATTGAGGGCGGATACACGATTGAAGTAACCGGACTGGATCTGAAGGGAAAATCCGCTGGATGCTGTATTCCCGTAGTAATCAAATGCGGCGATACCAAGTCGGAATGTTGTCCGCCTGAAGAGAAAAAAGGATAATTGGTAAAGGCCGCCTTACGGATTAGATTTGAATAAACCACAAACAGGAGGTATCAATGAAACGTTTCAAAATTCCCAGAACAGCTCATTGTAGCGAAGGGTGCAGTAGCGGGTCCCGGGTATGACGTTAAACTGCCTGTTGGTAAATAAACTTGGGCGAAAAATTACTCAAATCCCGGGGATACTTTCGGGATTTGAGTTTTTATTTGATAAATATCTCCTCTGTCTGATATGTTATTAATGATGATGAGCGGTGATGGGGCTTATCTGGAATAATTAACGCGGGAGTTGGTATGTTACGCAACAAACAAAAGAAGGCTTTTGAAAACTTTTACGACTCGGCTCGCAATAACGATATTTTAGAGCCCAAAACGACCTTGATGCTTCATCTGGCCTCGGCCATGGCCTTGGGTTGCCATCCCTGAATGAAGCATTATTTCGGAGATGCCGAAAAAGAGGGTATATCTAAAAAAGAGATCGGCGCTATCCAATCGATAGTTATGGCGGTGGCGGCCGGAAAGATCAGGGCGCAGGCCCAAGAGGCCCGGGCGGGCAAAGATAAATCGGAAGAATAGCAATACTCGAAATTTGAGACTTTATCCACGTTCCCGGCATTGTTGAAATTAGTCCAAATAGCAGGTTGCGCCGACATCATTTTCCTCATAATATCAGATGAAAGGTAGCCTGGAGGGATGCAGTGACGACCAGAAATATCGTTGCCGAATAGAGGTATAGTTCCGTTGCCCGATAGACGAACCGGTACATTTAAAACCATAGCTGTTTTATTTGTTTTGTTGCTTGGAGGCGCTAACGGTCATTTTGCCGAAACAGGCTTTTCCAATGATGTCGAAAAACGGAACAAATATGATTCGATTAATGACGGCCCCTATATCTATTGGAAGGCGATGGGTCATGCCGTGGTCTTCTATGTTTGCGGGGGCGAATTATTAACCGCGGAATTTCAGGTCTCCGATACGATCAGATTCGACGGCCTGTGCCATGATTCGGCAACCTCCTATAAAATTCCCGTAAAAGCCCCGTCCGTTGAAAATGAGTATTTTGAGAACGTTTCGAAAATATTCGCTGTGAGCGATATACACGGTGAATATGATTATTTGGTCGATATTTTAAAAAAGGGCGGTATAATAGGCGACGGCAATCGATGGATATTCGGGGATGGACATCTTCTGATCGCGGGAGACGTATTCGACCGGGGAGAAAAGGTTACCGAATGCTTGTGGCTGATATACCGTCTGGAGCAGGAGGCGGTAAAATCAGGCGGCCGAGTTCATTATTTACTGGGAAATCACGAATTGATGGATCTTCGCGGCGATTTAAGATATGTGCCCGAAAAATATAACGCGGGGATCGTTGACAGGGGCAGGATATCATATGATCGGCTATTCGGGGAGCGGACCGAATTTGGCAGGTGGCTGAGGACAAAAAACGCGATTGTTATAATTAACGGAATTCTATTTGTTCACGGGGGTATAAGCCCGGAATTAATCCGTCACCACAAAAATATCACGGATATAAACCGAACAGTCAGG
>CP070742.1:2194509-2202768 GCA_020348065.1 Candidatus Zixiibacteriota bacterium | reverse complement strand
GTGGGAATTTTATTATCAGCCTGGAATCCAAGTAACGCTTCTTCTGTTTGTCTTGCAAGAATACCGTCAATCTGACCACGATAATATCCTAAAAGCTGAAGGCAGTATTGGACTTTTTTGTTTTTTGAGCTCTCCCGGAAATCGTCCCAGGAAATGATTTTATCGCGATCAGCTGCTTCCACCGCGTCCTGAGCTTTTAGGTGAACATTATAGGGCGTGCCAAAAATCAGTAATTGTCGATATTCCCCGGTATTCATACTCAGACCATAATATCCACCACTTACCGGCTGTACGTCTTTCCCCATTGTTACATTTCTGGCGACACCGGCATCTATAATGCTGTCATTATCAGCACCTGGATTTTGTTGAAATGATATCAATACATCTGCGGTTGTTGTGCGACTCCACTGTACCATATTTATACCATAATCCCTATCAATCCGGAATTTTTTTGGCATCGGGTAGTTTGGGATAAACCACCCGATTTTTTTTAGCCGGGATATCTTTAATAGTTGCCTTGCCTTTTTTATCGAGTTTACCCTTGCGGACCTCGCCACTGGCCAGGTAGACTTCGTAAGGCTCATCCTTGATCGGATTACCGTCCGCGTCAGTAAGCTCCAACTTAAGATCGTCCGTCATCTGCAGAGTGTCCGAGCGAACGCTGTTACCATCCGCGTCGACATTGAAATAAAACTGCGGGAGGGAATATTGAGAAACTTCGGTTCGGCCCAGATCCGGGCTGTCCTCACCCTCCTTATATTCAAATTTCCATTCGGCCTTTATTTTATCGCCTTCGACCTTTGTCTTAATAACATCATACAATTTATCCGATGAATTTGATTCCTTCATAAATACACTCACGGTCGCTGCAGTTCCTGATTCGATTCCAAATGTCTCGGCCCTGAGTTCTACTTTGCCTTCTGCCTTAACCTTTGAAGATGATACCTTGGGTTTGGCGACTCCTTTGAGCTGGATCTCGTAATTGCCCTGGGGCACGCCGGTTTTCCTCAGTTTGCCGCCCAGGGTCCCTTTAATCTGTTTGGCATCAGGCCGTTTCAGATCGTATTTAACCCCCCTTATGGGATTGCCCTTTTTGTCGGTAAACTTGACATCCAGAAAATGATCCTCATCGCTGTCCGGATCATCTCCCGCCAGGGCTGCCGAGGCCGCCGCTCCGGCAGGACCGGCTCCGCCTCCACCACCACCGCCTTCTCCTATCAGCACCGTTGGACAACCTGCTACGATAGAATCGGGAGGACCGCTACAGGCTGCCATATCCCCCGTGCGAAGAGCCATCTGACCGCAGATGAGTACTGTAGGACATCCAATGAGAGCCGATCCGCCCACATGCGGTGGAGGCGGTACCCCTGGATTCACCAGCGGGCAGGCATGCATATCACCTTGTCTGGCTGCCGGCATCCCGCCTATTAAAACCGTAGGTGGGGCTGCGACTATCGCGCCACCGTGAGATGTTGTGTCGCCTAACCTGGCTGCCAGTTTACCCATTTAATCCCTTTATTCATAAAAATAATTCATTGCAATATGTAAAACCATATCGACTATTGTCAAGAAAATTACTCCGAAATATAATCCTCTTTAATTTATCCCCTTTTGTCTATTTAATTGTTGCTTTCAATTTGAAATCATGATATAGTTTCTTACGTGGTTAAAGGAATTGGTGGTAGATATTCACTGAAACCCTTCATTTTGGCGTTATCATCATATTGTATTTATTTATTTTTTCCCCCGGCCGTCCATGCCGGAAAAGTATACATATCAAAAGGTACCGAAATTCCCGCCAAATACAGACTGACTCTTTCTACAGAGTTAAAAAACAAACCGGCCGAAAGTGAGATTTTTGAGATCGCATCGGACCAGAAGATCTCCGGCATAGGCGTAATCCGTCAGGGCGATGCGGTATATTGCGAAATAATAGAATTCAAAAAACCTGGTTTGCTGGGCAGCGGGGGCGCGATAGAAGTCAGGATCGATTCGATTCAAACCGCCCTGGGCAAAAATATCAAGGTCGAGAGTATTACATTAAAGGCAAAAGGTAAAAGTAAAAGGTTGAAGGCTTTTCTGATGCTCCCGGTTCTGGGTTACGGTATCCTGGTGAAGGGCGACCAGGCCGAGCTCGGCAGGCAAAACGATATAATTAGTTTAAAAACATTGGAATTAGAGGCAATATCTTTCTAATAGATAGTGAAACTTAAGTATTCCGGTTTTTTTAATTTATAATTAGAGCGCGCTTCTTAACGAAGAATCAAATTCGTCAAGATCAAAGCGTAGCTTAACATTAAGATTCGGATTTTCAAAACATAATTTTTTATTATTCCAGGAAAGTATCTCAAAACCAGCCGGGATTATACAATTATCGGTGGCTACCGCCGTATTTACCTGATGCAATTTAACCTCGATATCGTTCTTGGCGGGGATTCTTATTCTCTCCCTGGAGGAGGCATCAATCGCCCCTTCCGGAAAACCCGGCTGTTGCCCGAAGGCAATATAAAAACCGTTCACTCCGGGATCGGCGCCCGAAACGGTGAAGTAAATGTAACTGCCTTTTCTCTCCAGTTCAGCAACCAGATTCAGATAATTATCGACTTTCTCCGCGTATTTGTCGACTCCCGGGATTTCCGCAAACTCATCAAGTTTTCCCTTGAATTCCGATAATTTACCGGGGAATTGACGGTTGTCGCTGATATCCAATAGATATACGTAATTTTTATTGCTCAAATTTTCATTGAAATCCTGTTTGAGCACGGAATATTCGCCAATCAATTTTGAGACCTTATCGTGGTCTTCGGCCGTTGGCATATTTCCCAGGGCCTCTCGCCATGAGCTAATATCGCTGGTCATCCAGGCCGTACTGTAGCCCTGGGTTTTTACCGTTCTTTCAAGATCCTCGGCCAGAGTAAGAATACTGCTTATGGATGACAACGCCTTTTTATATAACTCGGTATCCGATCCCGGGTTATCGGCTATGGAAAGCAGAACTGCGGTAGAGTCCTTCATCAGATCGAATTGCTGAAATTGCGATCTTATCCAGTCATCACCGGATATGCCGGCGAAAACATTATATTTCTCATTGGACACCCGCCTGAAATCACTGAAAAATAATTTTACAAAAATATTGTTGGAGTAACTGTTGAAGGCGGAAGCCAATTGGCTGTAATCCTCCAGTCTGTCCAATTTCAAATTGGAAATCCCGGCCACCAATGAATTAATTTTCATCTTGTTGTAAATATTAAAGAAAGAGACGAATAGAGTAATCAGCAATGAGATGAATACGACCCATTTCAAGATCCCGCCAAACACCAGCGCTCTTCTGCATGCTCTTATCCTCTTCAGAGCCCATTCAATCGGCTGGTTCACTCCCAGAGGTCTGAAATCCCTGGGCGGGGCCTTACCGGTTTTCCCGGCTCCGTCAGCAAGATCGGAGGGTACATTGCCGATGGAGGATACAAAAAAGACCTGGTAATCCAGTGTATTTTTTATCAGCGGATTAAAAAACGACTGGAATCGTATCAACAGCGCTTTAAGGGTATTCATCCATTCAGGATAATCAGATAAGTATCGTTGTTTTACAACTCCGCTTAATAAATCATTAAAACGATAACCCTTTATATAACCTGAACCGCTGCCGACCAGACTCGACTGCAGGCTGGATTTAAAACCGGTAAGTTCATCGGCCTTGGTGACTACGAGACCTACAGGTACGTTTAATCTCTTTTTTGAACCGGAGAGCTGCTCAATCAGTCGCGTAAACGAGGCCACTCTTCTGGTAAGTTCGCCTTCGTTATTAATTCCATCAGGATCAATAAAGAAAAGCACGCAGTCGCAGAGTTCAAAGAAGTCCGCCAGGTTTTGCGGCATCCCGCCCGATGAATCTAAGTACAGGTTTTTGCCCGAATAATCCATCATTTCCAGCGAAACATTCATGGTTTTGCCGAGCTGGGCGGAGAAACTCAGTTTTTTGTCGTCCGAGGTCGGTTCCGGGAATTTTCTCGACCTGATTTTCTCTCCCGTAACCTGGTCGTCGCCGGTGCCCTTCATGAGATTGAAGTTCTCCTCCAGGTAAACCTGGGTTTCCCCCATAGCCAGAAGCTGCAGCTCGGAGGAGTCTTTGAAAAACGCGTATACGGAGGTTAAAAACACCGTCTTGCCGGTATCCTTATGCCCGAATATGCCTATACGGTATATAGACCGGTCGATTTGCTCGGCAGGCTCGCCGGGTGCGCCGGGGCGCTTAACCTTCCCCTTAAGCTTGGCGGCCTTTTTAAAGTATCGTAAGAAACCTAACATACCTGGTAGCTTTCAACTAATGGGTTTCCCTGATCAGCCAATCGGCGACCACGCACCGTAGCTATCATAGCCCAAGTCATTGGTTATATTTTCAGGATTACTTCCATCTGCATCCATAATCCAGAGTTCCCAGTCTGCAGTTCTATCGGACGAGAATAAAATCCTGCTATCGTCCGGTGACCACCTCGCATGCCAATCACTATTAGTATTATCTGTCTTGGGAAGCTGATTTGAACCGTTGGCATTCATGGTGTATATTTCGTTATCCCCACCCGTCCCGCGGGTAGAAGTAAACACAATCAAAGAACCGTCATGGGACCAGTCAGCCCAAGAATCTGAAGCCGGATCAGATGTTAATGGCTCCGGGAGAGTTTGACCAATTACATAAATGTTATAATCACCATCCCGGTTACTATGAAAGATGAGCTCTTCTCCCGTCGGTGACCAGGCAGGGCAGTAATCGTGCGCGGCATTGCTTGTAAGCATAACCTGGCTTGAACCGTCGATATCCATTATATAGATATCCCAGTCAGTTCCACTTCGTATACTTGAAAAAGCGATTTGGTCACCCAGAGGTGACCACCTGCAATAAGCGTCATTTTCGGTATTGATTATAATTTGCTGCGGATCTGATCCATCAAAATTCATGATATAAATCTCGTTATCGCCGTCTCGATCAGATCTGAATACGATCTTTGAACAATCCGGCGACCAGTCAGCGTCCCAATTATTCCCACCTGTACCATTTGTTAAGTTTTGTACATTTGACCCATCGGCAAACATTGTGAAAATGTCATACGCACCTTCTCGATCGGACGTAAAGGCAATCATACCGCCCTGTGGCCAAATAGTGAAAACCTGGTCCGAGGTATCACCTACCACATTCCCGCCGACATCCTGACAGGTTATGCGCACCCGGCCGATTACGGTGGGGGTCGAGGGTATTGTCCATGACGTATCTCTGGTATCGCCGCTAATCGTATCTCCTATCATCACCCAATTATCAATCTCATCGATAGAATACTCCAGCACGAAAAACGCTATACCATCATCGTCAGCGGCTTCCCAGGTTATAGTCTGATCGGAATCTATATACCAGAGCTCGCCGCCGTCGGGAGAGGTCAATGAGCAAAACGGCGCAACCATATCCGCTCCGAAGCTGAAACTCCAGATGGGACCTTCTGTGATAAGCCCTGTGGTATCCTCAGCGACAACCTGCCAGTAATAAGTGTAATTATAATGCAATCCAGCGGGCGTATACGAAGCCGTATCAACAGTGGCTACGAGGACTTCGGGAGTGGCGCTCGTATCCAGATAAACATCATAAGTCAATGGGTCACCGTCGGGATCGGAACAGGTCCACGAAAGTCCGATTAAGACACTGTCAGGCGTACTGCCATCAGCCGGGGAAGGCGCCGAGGGTACCTCGGGCGCGCTCTGATTTACACTTAATTTTGAACACGTCGTAAACACGAAAAATCCTAAGACAGCTGCAATCAATAGATATGTAGCCGGAGCTTTCATGCTACCCCTCCTCGAAATTGATTTTCCTCTCTCATATTTTCTACGACCGCCAACCCACTTTCACCTTATTTTGTTGCTCTCTAATATATGGGGGACCAGCTGGGATATACATCACTATACCCGGGTGTATTGGAAAGGTTTTGCAGGTTGGTACCGTCAATATTCATTACGTAAATCTCAAAATCCCCGGTCCTGTTGGAACAGAATATAATCCTCATTCCGTCCGGAGACCAACGAGGAAATTGATCGTCGCCGCCGTGGTTTGAGATATTGGTCTGAAGCGAACCGTCAACGTTCATCAGGTATATATCGTTGTTTCCCGGGATGTTGGATCTGAATACGATCAATAAACCGTTAGGAGACCAGGAGGGATAGGCATCTACAGCTCCACTCGTTGTAATCCTGGTCTGATTTGAACCGTCATCGTCCATTAAATATATATCCCAGTTGCCGCCGCGATTGCTGTGAAATGCCAGACGATCTCCCTCCGGGTTCCAGGAACAATAATAATCCGCGGCGCCGTTGACTGTGAGATTGTATTGCTCCGAACCGTCGGGATTCATAATATAGACCTCCCAGTTGCCTGTTCGATAACTCGAAAAGGCAATCTTGTCGCCGTTTGGCGACCAAAAGGGTCGGTTGTCGTGAGATGTGGCGTTATTCGAAATGTTTACGGGATCGGAGCCATCGCTGTTCATGATATAAATATCCTGAATCCCACCCGAGTACGAGGCAAAAGCAATTTTTGAGCAATCCGGGGACCAGGAAGCGTCATAATCACCTTCCGCTCCGTCTGTAATTTTTCGCTGGTGAGATCCGTCGGCCCACATGGTGAATAAGTTATTCTGACCATCACGGTCGGATGTAAACGCAATCAAACCGCCCTGAGGCCATACAGTAAAAATCGCATCCGATGTATCGCTTGTAACATTATCGCCGGAATCATGGCAGGACATACGTATCAAACACCGGGTAGAGTATATACTATCTGGTATGGTCCATGAATAAACCTGGGGATTGCCCTCCAGCGAATCTACTCTTACCCAGGAATCGCCTGCATCTAAAGAATACTCCAGCTCCACAAACGCTATGCTGTCGTCATCCGAGGCTTCCCACTCAATATCATGATCGGTATCGACATACCAGAACTCGCCGCCGTTGGGGGCGATCAAGGAGCAGGATGGGGTTATCATATCCGCGCCGAAGCTGAAACTCCATATGGGCCCCTCCGTCTCAAGACCGGTAGTATCCGTTGCAACAACCTGCCAGTAATAGGTGAAATTATAATGCAAACCAACGGGCGTATACACCGTTGTATCCACGGTGGCAACAAGAACCTCAGGAGTCGAACTGGTATCCAGATAAATATCATAGCTCAGGGGATCACCATCGGGATCGGAACAGGTCCATGAAAGCTCGATTGACACGCTGTCAAGAGCATCACCGTCAGCCGGGGACGGCGCCGAGGGCACATCTGGCGCGGCTTGATTTACGCTCAATTTCGAACATGTTACCAAAACCAATAATGCCGTAATCGCCGTACACGCCCTGAATATAACTGGATTTCTCATCATCAATCCCTCTCGCGAAAATCAATTTTTCTTTTTTATTGAAAACGGCATTCACCAGGATGAATACCGTTTTTGTTCAAAAAACGTAAACCCCGGCCCCGATAGCGATAAAGCCCATGGAGTACTGGCCGAGCACCGAATATCCCCTGTATTCGGCGAAAAGGAACAGCGTCTCCTGAACCAGAGCGTCCACACCGATTTTCATCAACAGCGCGAACGCGGTCTTGCTTCCTTTCTCGTCCAGCATATAAATAAGGCCGTCGTCTTCATATTTCCCGTTTTCAATTTTGGTGCTGTTAAATTCCAGCCCCAGGCCTGCGTATCCCCTGAATTTTTCCTTAAATTCCATGTAAACGCCGGGAATAACCGAGAAAGTCAGGGCGCTCAATGAGCCGAAATCCTGGCCTTCCCCAGGGTCGAAATCGCCGAAGTTAGCCCCGTTTATGTCCACATCCACAAAGGCGTAGGGCAGGACGTTCCCTTTCAGGCTGAATATAATATTATTCCCGCTTTTCCATTTGCCTTCCTCCTCAAATTGAGGGGCGGTAATACTTATGCCGTAGCTTAAGGATGCCCCGTATCGCCCATAAAAATTGTAGGCCAACGCTTTCCTGGCAGTTTTCCCTGAAAGAGTAAACCTCACATTTAGCGTCTGGTCTTTTATGACAGTTACCGATGAATCTTTGGCCGCATAACCGTCCTTCTCCAGCTTTATATCATGTATTCCTCTGGGAATTTCCTTTTCCCAGTAGCCGCTTCTGTCGGTCATTCCCTGCAGTTCGTTATCGACATAAACCGTCACCTGAGAGGGAGAAGTAAGAATTTTCAAAACGCCCATCCTGTAAAACTGCCTGACCGC
>CP070742.1:2186966-2194409 GCA_020348065.1 Candidatus Zixiibacteriota bacterium | reverse complement strand
TTTATCGCCGCCGAATCTATCCAGGAACTGGAATCTATTGCCCGTATCGCGAAAAGACTCAAAATAACCGCTCCGGTTGCGGTCAGGGTCAATCCCGATATAGATCCCCGGACTCATCCCCATATCGCCACCGGCTTAAAAGAAACCAAATTCGGATTAAGCGAATCCGAATCAAAAAAAGCCTACGATTTTATCAGCTCTAAAAAGTGGCTGAATCCCGTCGGGATTTCCATGCATATAGGCTCCCAGGTCGGGTATGTCGAGCCCTACGTTGACGCCGCCCGAAAAATAATCGACCTGTATAATTATTTAAAAAGAAAAAACTTACCGCTAAAATATATAGATATCGGGGGAGGATGGGCGGCCTATTTCAGGCCTGCAGATAATATACCGCAACCCTGCGATTATGTTTCCGCCCTGTCCGATCTTTTCTCCGATATTCAGGCAACGATTATTGTAGAACCGGGTCGCTCGATTATCGGCAATGCCGGTATTCTAATCATGAAAGTAATCGGCGTTAAGCGAAGCGGAGGGAAAAACTACTGTATAGTCGATGCCGGTATGAACGATTTCATCAGGCCGGTATTGTATAACGCTAACCACCGAATCGAACCTGTACGGAAGATATCGGAACAAAAGCTCTTATATGACATTGTAGGCCCTTTATGCGAAAGCGGCGATTTTTTTGCCAGAGGCGCAAGATTACCGAAAGTGAGGAAAAACGATTGTCTCGCGCTGTTCACCGCCGGCGCTTATGGTTCATCCATGAGTTCCAACTACAACAGCCGGGTTCGCGCTCTGGAAATCGCGGTAGCCGGCGATAATGTAATGGTAATCCGTGAAAGAGAGACGCTTAATGATTTAACAAGAAATCAAAAATTAAAGGGAGTGACCGGGGGGGTTATAAATAATTTAAAGAAGGACATTGACCTATAAAATTGAGAATTTTCCCGTAGATGTCATTAAAAAAGGGGAGGTGATGACCTCCCCTTTCACTTTATCGTCTATTGAGTTTTCCTCATATACGATTTTACTCTGATTTTCTTGCCTGACGGCGTTGTGCGCATATAGGATCTTACGCGGCTTTTTCTCGTTCTTTGTGTCTTCCGTGGCATTATTTCACCTCCCTATTGTGAATAATGAAGTGGCTCTTAGAGTTATCTTACTATCCGTATCGGCTAACCCACCCCATAATTTAGCCTTAACATCATCGTGGAAATAACAGGCCATTATAGTTCCAAAATGAAACGGAATTTAGATCATCGCTGTTTATAGGTGTCAAATAAGCCGAATTCTGTTATATTTTGTCGGCCCGGTTATATATTTTTTCAGGCTGAAATATCTTGCTTGAGTATGATTTTACTCATACGATTCGCCTGTGAAACAGGCTCTTACTTGACAGGGATAATGACAGGCAGAGCGGGGAGATGTGAGAGAGGTAGTTATTATAGACGGAGCCCGTACGCCGTTCGGGGAATTTTGCGGAATATTGCAGGATATAATCGCCATCGACCTGGGGGCGTTAGCGGCGCGCGGCGCTATTGACCGTTCGGGGATAAAACCGGATTTGATCGACCACGTGGTTTTCGGAAACGCTCTGCAGACATCCAGCGACGCTATGTACGGCGCGCGGCATGTGGCTTTAAAATCCGGCGTTCCGCTTGCGGCACCAGCCCTAACCGTGAATCGCATAGGAGGCTCGGGATTACAGGCCCTTATCAGCGGAGCCCAGATGATCCAGCTGAACCAGGCCGAAATTTGTCTTGTAGGGGGCATGGAGAATATGTCGCAGTCTCCTCAGATTGTCAGGAAAACCCGCGCCAAAGCCGTGATCGGTTATTCGTATATGGAGGACTCTCTGTGGGCCGCGTTAATCGATTCATATAATAACATGATGATGGTCGACACGGCGGAAAATATCGCCGAAAAATATAATGTCTCCCGGCTGGAACAGGACGAGTTCGCATATCGCTCATACATGCTCGCGGTTTCCGCCAGGGACAGAGGGCGTTTAAACGAGGAAATCGCGCCGGTCAACGTCGGCGGAGATTCCGGCAAGGAAATAATCGTCCTTACTGATGAAAGTATAAGGGAAACCACTCTCGAACGGCTGGCGCAGCTGAAGCCGGCCATAAGAAAAAATGGAGTCGTTACCTCCGGCAATTCATCGGGTTTGAATGACGGGGCCGCGGCGCTGATAATCGCTTCCGTAGAGAAGGCGAGGGAGGTCGGCTTGAAGCCCAAAGCGCGATTAAAATCTTACGCGTTTTGCGGTGTCGACCCCGATATAATGGGAATTGGGGTGGTTCCGGCACTTAAAATCGCTCTGCAACAAGCGGGATTGGAAATTCCCGACATAGATATATTCGAAATAAACGAATCATTCGCCTGCCAGTATATCGCCTGCGAACGAGAATTAAATCTTGATCGAGACAAAGTAAACGTAAACGGTGGAGCCATCGCTATCGGAAATCCCCTGGCGGCATCCGGCGCCAGGCTGGTACTGACCCTTGTCTACGAGATGATTCATAAAGATGTGAATACCGGAGCGGTTGCGCTTTCGATCGGCGGCGGCCAGGGAATCGCGGCGATTTTCGAGAGGTTATAGCGGGATATTTCGGTCGGGAAAACACAGGCATCATGATATTATCGACGCTATATTTCTTATCATCGGGGGCGTAAAATTATTCGTAGAATTAAAGCTCGAATGGCTCTGAAATCTGCCGAATTGCCGGAATAAGGAGCCAGGATGTCCGGGAATTTGACCCTAACGAATTTTGAACGTTTTCAAGCTTTAATAAATAGTCTTACCCTCAAGCTGAAGGCGGAAAATATCGTTAAAAGAATCTGGGCCAGAGATTATACGGTCTGGAAAAACGATCCGGCTGAAATCTCCAACCGGCTGGGATGGCTCGATAGCCCGGAGAATATGGAGTCAGGCATACCGGAGATTTCGGATTTTGCCGATAACATTAATTATGAAAAAATACCAAACGTCCTGCTGATGGGTATGGGCGGATCCAGCCTTGCGGCGGAATTTTTCGGAAGCGTAAAAATTAAGGATAAATCCCGCTTCAACTTCGATGTAATCGACAGTACCCATCCCGGGGTTGTGAAAAGATATTCCGATAACCTTGACCCGTCGCAGACTCTGTACATTGCCTCAACGAAATCGGGCGGGACGGCGGAGACCATTTCTCTGCTAAAATATTTCTATAATCTCGTTCGAGATAGCGTCGGGAAAAAACGCGTTGGGGCACACTTTGTCGCCATTACTGATCCCGGGAGCGGGCTGGAGAAAATCGCGCGAGAAAACGGATTTCATAAGATATTTCTGAACGATCCGGATATCGGCGGGCGTTTTTCGGCGTTATCCTATTTTGGACTTGTCCCCGCCGCATTGAATGAATGGAATATATCGTCATTGCTCGAAAGGGCGCGGCAAATGTCTGAGAAATGCAGGCGGGAAGACAAAAATCCCGGTTTTTTTCTCGGGGTTTTGATAGGTTGGCTGGCTGTGAAAGGGCTAAACAAACCGACAATTATCCTGCCTGAATCATCCAAATTGTTCGGCGCCTGGATCGAGCAGCTGATCGCTGAGAGTACCGGCAAGGACGGCAAAGGCGTTTTACCGATTGTTGTCGGCGATATCGGGGACATTTGCTGTTACGCCGATGACAGGTATCTCGTGCTCCTGAAAATAGCCGGAGATAATACCGGAGACGAGGCTTTTGAGAATGCGAGAAAGGCAGGTATTCCCGCAATCCGAATCGATCTCGAAGACCTTTACGATTTCGGGGAACAGTTCTTCATGTGGGAATTCGCCACCGCCGTCGCGGGGCACATGCTCAAGATCAATCCGTTCAATCAGCCGGATGTCGAATCCGCGAAATCCGCCGCCGCAGAAATGGTAAATACATATAGGTCTAATGGTAAACTTTCGAAGCCGGAAAGTATTACGATCGAAGAAGGAATTGATCTATACAAGCCTTTTTCCGGAAAGTCACTCAAATGGGCTCTTGAGAGCTTTTTTAAAGAGGCGAAAAATCTGAGAGGTTCGTACATTTCCATCCAGGCCTATTTAGATCCCGTTCAGCAAATAAGGCAATTATTGGACGAATTTAAAACGGAAGTTGAAAAAAAACTGAAATTGCCTGTAACGGTTGGATTTGGCCCGAGGTATCTTCACTCCACGGGACAGCTTCATAAAGGCGATTCAGGTAAAGGATTTTTTATTCAGCTTATGGAAGACTATGAACCGGAGTTGTTAATCCCCGATGATTTCGGGCGACCGGATGGGTCCATTGCTTTCGGCGCCTTGATAAAAGCCCAGTGTATCGGCGACCGGAAAGGCTTGCTTCAGGCCAAAAGAAATGTATTGAGCATCCGTTTTAATGCCGATACAATTAAAGGATTGGAGAGATTGATATCGGGATTGTAAAACAGGAAAATTGATCGACCGTGGGCGTTGTCCGAGCATACAATGATAAAAGAATTTTCGAATACTGAGATTTTAAATTTTAGGCACCTGGCCGCGGAAAGAGCGGTCGATTTCGTCAATTCGGGAATGATCGTCGGCCTGGGCAGCGGACCAACCGCCAAAATAGTTATTGAGACCATAGGGAAGAGAATTATTACCGGAATTCTATCCGACATTATTGGAATACCGACCTCGAAAGAGTCCGAGCGGGAAGCGCTTCGTAACGGACTGATGCTTTCCACCCTTAATGATAATCCCAGAATCGATTTAACGATCGACGGCGCCGATGAGGTAGATCTCGATTTGAATTTAATCAAAGGTGGGAGAGGAGCGTTATTTCGCGAGAAAATTATAGCAGACTCCAGCGCCGAGGTTATAATCGTGGTGGATGAAACCAAGCTTTCTCATAGTCTCGGCAAGTTATGTCCGGTTCCGGTTGAGGTTTATCCCATGGCAATAAGATCGGCGGGCGAGTTCGTAAGAGAACTCGGAGCCATGGTCACTTTACGGGAGGATAAAGAGGGCAAGGTTTTTAAAACCGAACAGGGAAATAATATCCTCGATTGCCGGTTCGGGCCGATTGAAAATCCTCATGAACTGGCGCAAAAATTGTCAATGAAACCCGGAATTATAGAATATGGACTGTTCTTAAATATGGCCAATATCATTATTGTGGGCGGAAAAGAAGGAATTCGCCATCTAAAACGCTGATTGACCTTCTAAAATTCATAAAGAAATATAAGCCTTCCTTATAGAACCTGAATGCGCGGTTGCAGGTTAAAAAATGTCTTGAAATAGATGATCTTATTATTGTAGAAATAACCCTGAAGGTAGTGTAAAACGGGAGTGGAGCATGGAAATTCATTTGACCAAGTTAATTCTATATACGGCGGGTATATTCCTGGTCGCGATAATTGGAAGTCTTCCGCCGCTTTTTAAAAAATGGAGCGATCGTCAACTCCATCTTTTTATAGCTTTCGGCGCGGGCGTATTCCTGGGCGCCATATTTCTTCACCTTTTACCTGATGCGTTTGCCGAAGGTCCCGCAGATATGGCCAGTTCGATGATCCTTCTCGGTTTTGTTATTATTCTGCTGGTGGAGCGGATATTTTTCGGAAGTCATAAATTCCATTGCGGCGAGGATTGCGGCCACAGGCATGAGGTAGTCGGAATAGTGGCTCTTATCGGGCTCTCGGTTCATTCCATAACCGCCGGATTCGGGTTGGGTGTCGGCATGGTCGATCCTGAACTGGGACTTATAATATTCATCGCCATAATAGCTCATAAAGCCACCGCCGCCTTTTCGCTTTCGACCATTTTTCAATTGGCGGAATTTTCAGTTAAAAAGACGCTGGTGCTGATTCTCCTTTTTTCTGTTATGACTCCTCTGGGCGCCTTAATTTCATTGCCATTCATAGAAAAACTGAGGGATGTCAGCCTGGCAATCCCGACCGGAATTACCGCCGGCACTTTTTTGTATGTTGCAACAATAGATCTTGTCCCGGAAGCGTTTCACTCAGAAAAAGAAAGGGCGTCGAGCTTCATCTGGCTGGTTTTTGGAATATTTATAATGTTCCTCATAAAATTGGGAGGAGTCTGAAAACCGTCCTCGTGTAGTCACATGATTATTCCTGGTGTGTAATATCCCCATTTATGTGTCATAATTTCCACATGGATTGATCCCCGAATCTTTCATTGTAATTATAACTTATTATTATGCAATAGAATAGATATTTAAAAAAAATATTTGCCGATGGTATGATATTAGCGTATGATAATAATAAAGGCTATTTTCCGGGAGGGGGTTTTAAGACATGAAAATTCCGCTTTGCTTTTTGATCGTAATATTGGCTTTTAGCCTGTCGCTTGCGGACACACAGGATTATATCAAATGCTCTGTTATTTATAAGACCCCGAATGTTCTCTATTTCGATGTTGGTTCTTCGGATGGAGTTGTCGCCGGCGAAGAGTTTGAGGTCTATTATGACGAGAGAATAGTCGCCGCCGGAAAGATCGAATGGTCCGACAGGAATATCTCCAGATCGAGCGAAATGGATTCCGACGTATTTGCGGAAATTTATTACTATGATGATATCACCGCCAAAATCCGCCTTTATGTGTCCGTCTTAAATAAGGGGGGATTTCTAACCATTCCATATTTTTCCGAACTCGAACTCGAACCGTCTTCCGTGGATACGCCCGATGAAAAAATGGTCGCAAGACTGATTCATCGCGGTTTGTTCGCCCGGGATCAAAACGGCTTTATCGTCTCGGATCTTGCCAATGTCTACGAAGTACGTGGCCTGACGTATACGTTTTATATCGATCCTGACGCAGTTTTCCATTCCGGTAAGCCGGTGGAGGCGGCGGACGTGGCATATTCATTGGAGCGACTGGCGAAATCCACAAAATTGACTCCGGCATCCTCCTTTGTCCTTACAATCAGAGGGGCGCGTGAGTTTCGCTACGGTGCCAAAAACGAAATCGCCGGGATTTTTCTTATTAATAAAAAGACCTTATCAATTACGCTTAATAAGACTTTTCCCGCTTTCGAGGATTATCTGGCCGGCCCCGGTGGATATATAATACAGAAACCGGGAATAACGCCCCCGGGCGGTTATGTAATCGGCGCGGGGCCTTATAGAATCAAGCGGCGGGATCTCAATTCCATCGCCCTCGAACCGTTTGACCGCGAGCTGTCGGAAGTGTATCTTGACAGTCTGATTTTTGCGAGATTTAATAACGCCGAGGAAGCGGCTCTTTCAATGGAACTGGGACGGCTGGATCTTATTCCCATTCTGGGCGAACCGCCTCCCAAATTCATTTCATCCTCGTCGCACACCTCCCTGACAGGCAGGACTTTCTGTTCGGTTTTATTGGGTTTTAATGGAGAAAGAGATTATCAAAAAGACAGCAATTTCTCCCGGGCGCTTTCATTTCTTATAGATCGCGAGTCAATAGTC
>CP070742.1:2177436-2186866 GCA_020348065.1 Candidatus Zixiibacteriota bacterium | reverse complement strand
GGGCGGTTCTGGCCGGGGGCGAGAATCCTTTTATGTTCCAGATGGCAAACGTGCGCGAGCATGTCAGCTGGGTGACCAAAGACAACGAGGCTGCCACAGAAAAAACGATGGCGCTGATCGCTGCAGCGGTCGAAAGGGTGGCTCTTCACAAATCGCTGGAGCGTCAGCGCGTAAAGGTCAATCCCGACGTTTTAATCCTTGGCGGAGGTATCGCCGGCATTCACGCGGCCCTGACCATGGCGGATGCCGGGAAAAAGGTATACCTCGTCGAAAGGGAACCGACCATAGGCGGTTATATGGCCAAATTCGATAAGACCTTTCCCACCCTTGACTGCGCCGCCTGTATTCTTACGCCCAAGATGTCGGCCATTCGAGCGAATCCGAATATTACGCTTCTAACCTACAGCGAGGTTGTCGACGTTCAGGGTTTTGTGGGGAACTTCAAAATTAAAGTGAAGCGAAAACCTCGATATATCAGGGAAGATCTTTGCGTCGGATGCCTGGATTGCATCGAAGCCTGCGTATACAAAACGGCCCGGGTGGATGACGAGTTCAACGAGGGATTGATTAAAAGAAAACCGATATATATCCCCTTTCCGCAAGCAACCCCGCTGGTGGCGGTCATAGACGATAAATCCTGCGTGGAATTTAAAACCCATAAGTGCAAGAAGACCTGCGTAACTTCATGCGAACGCGACGCCATCGATCTTAATCAGACAGAAGAGATAATCGAACTGGACGTCGGCGCCATGATTCTTGCCACCGGATTTAAAGTTTTCGATGCTGGCAGGATCGAAAGGTACGGATACGGCAGGTATCCCGATATATACAGCAGTATCGAAATCGAACGGATGGTTAATGCCTCAGGCCCGACGGGAGGAGAGGTCTTTTTAAAAAACGGCGAAAAGCCGAAGGCGGTGGGAATCGTGCACTGCGTCGGAAGCCGCGATAACGCCACCAATAAATACTGCTCACGGGTTTGCTGTATGTATTCTCTGAAGCTGGCTCATCTGCTAAAAGAGAGAACCGGAGCCGACATCTTTAACTTTTACATAGACATGCGTACTCCTGGAAAAGGCTACGAGGAGTTTTATGAGCGGCTGCTTCAGGAGAACGTCCATTTTATTCGAGGTCGGGTGGCGGAGATAAACGACTGGGCCATGAAGCCTGAGGAGGAAAATAAGTTAATAATCCGGGTGGAAGATACCTTAATCGGAACAGTAAGAAGAATTCCGGTCGATATGGTGGTTCTTTCGGTGGGTCTCGAACCTCAGCCCGATCATGATGAAGATAGACGTCTTTTCAACATAAGATCCAGTCACGAGTGATGTTACCTGGAACGTCACCCCAAGCTGGCACCGGTATCGACCTTCACCGATGGGGTGTTTCTCGCGGGAGCCTGCCAGGGTCCCAAAGATATTCCCGACTGCGTGGCCCAGGCCGGGGCGGCGGCGGCGGAAGCGCTGGCTTTAATCGACAGGGGTTACATAGAACTCGAGCCCAATACGGCCTTTGTTAATGAAGAGATATGCTCAGGATGCAGGACCTGCATGGCCATGTGTCCCTTCAGCGCCATCGGCGTCAAAGCGGAAGAGAACGTGGCCGAGGTCAACGGCGCTCTCTGCAAGGGATGCGGGACCTGTGTCGCCGCCTGTCCTTCCGGGGCCATGCAGCAGAATCTTTTCACCGACGAGGAAATATTCAACGAAATAAAGGGAGTAATGAGCTATGTCTGATATCAATAAATCATCGAATCCTTTCAATCCGCGAATAGTCGCCTTTTTCTGTAACTGGTGTACCTATACCGCCGCGGATCTGGCCGGAACCGCCAGGATGACCTACGCTCCCAATGTCAGGGTGGTGCGAATCATGTGTTCGGGACGGCTTGATCCTCAATTCATATTGAAAGCGTTAAGGGACGGCGCGGACGGGGTCCTGATCGGAGGATGTCATCCCGGCGACTGCCATTACCAGGAAGGCAACTACAAAGCGTTACGACGATTTACGCTTCTGAAAAGATTGCTGGAATCGATCGGAATCGAGGAAGGGAGAGTTCGCCTGGAATGGATTGCGGCCTCCGAGGGCGATAAAGTTCAGAGAGTAATAAACGAAATGACGGAGACGGTTCGCCGTCTCGGGCCGCTGAATCTCGAAATACCCGACGCGCCTTTGAAAGGATCGGTAATCACGGAACATTACCCGGAAGCCGCTGTTTCTCAGGGGGCGAGCAATGAGTAAGCCGAAAATCGCATTTTACTGGTGCGCCTCCTGCGGAGGGTGCGAGGAAGCCGTGGTCGATTTAAACGAGGATATTCTCGACGTCGTGGCCGCTTTCGATATCGTGTTCTGGCCCGTCGCCCTCGATTTCAAACGGGATGATGTGGAGGCGATGACGGATAAAAGCATAGCCGTCAGTTTTATCAACGGGGCGGTTCGCAATTCCGAGCAGTCTGAAATGGTCGAATTGTTACGTTCGAAATCTCAGACCGTGGTCGCGTTCGGAAGCTGCGCTCATCTGGGCGGCATACCGGGTCTGGCGAATATATCCAACCGCGCGGAGATTCTTGAAGAGGTCTATTCGAAATCTCCAGCCGTGATAAATGAAAATGGGACCGCCCCCCGGGAGGAAATCGAAGTGCCGGAGGGAAAACTGGAATTGCCGTTTCTCTGGAATACGGTGAAAACTCTGGATCAGGCCATAGATGTCGATTATTACCTCCCGGGATGTCCTCCCCCTGTCGATATAATTAAAAACGCGGTCGGCGCCATCATGAAAGGCGAGCTCCCTCCTAAAGGGACGGTTCTCGCCCCGGATATAGCTCTGTGCGAGGACTGTCCGAGAAAGGATACAAAACCGGAAAAAATACTGCTCAAGGAATATAAACGGCCTCATGAAATGGCCGTTGATCCGACGCAATGCCTTTTGACGCAGGGATTATTATGCCTGGGAATAGTTACTCGAAAAGGATGCGGCTCGGCCTGCATTAACGGCAATATGCCCTGCACCGGCTGTATGGGTCCCGTTAGCCAGGCCCGCGATTACGGGGCCAAGGCGATTTCGTCGATCGCCTCGTTAGTCGATTCGAATGACGAAAAGGAGATCAATGAAATCCTCGAAGAGATAATCGATCCACTGGGGACGTTTTACAGGTACAGCCTGCCCGCTTCATTGATTCACAGATCGTATCAAAAATCATCACGACAGGGGGAAAAGTAATGGCTCGCAAAGTGACAATAGATCCGATAACAAGACTCGAAGGTCACGGTAAGATCGACGTCTTTATTAATGACGACGGCAACGTGGACCGGGCTTATTTCCAGGTTCCCGAACTGCGCGGTTTTGAGAAATTCGTTCAAGGACGTCCGGCCGAGGATATGCCCCAGATAACCTCCAGAATATGCGGCGTATGCCCCACCGCCCACCACATGGCTTCGACTAAAGCCCTTGACAGTTTATACAAGATCGCTCCGACCGCGACGGCAAGAAAAATCAGGGAGTTGATATACAATACATTTTACGTCGAGGACCACGCTCTTCATTTCTTCTATCTTGCGGGCCCCGATTTCGTAACCGGTCCTAAAGCCCCGAAAGGGGAACGTAACATACTGGGCGTACTTGGCAAAGTAGGCCTGGAGGTCGGTAAAAAAGTTATCGGGATGAGAAAGGAACTCCGCGAACTGATTTCCCTGGTGGGAGGAAAAGTCATTCATCCCGTTTTCGGACTTCCGGGCGGGGTTTCAAAAGCGCTCACCGAAGAAGACCGGCAGAAGTTTATTGATGTATCGCAAAGAGCGGTGGAGTTTGGCAAATTCTGCCTGGACCTGTTTAATGACGTTGTTCTGAAAAATCCCGAGTACGTGGAATTGATCACATCCGATGTTTACACGCACAAAACCTACTACATGGGCATGGTGGATGGCGATAATAAAGTAAACTACTATGACGGAGATCTGAGGGTCGTACGACCGGATGGAAAAGAATATGCGAAGTTCGCGGCGAATGAATACCTATCGCATATCGCGGAACATGTGGAGCCGTGGAGTTTTGTCAAATTGTGTTATCTGAAAGAGGTCGGCTGGAAGGGTTTCCGGGATGGCCCGGAAAGCGGCATTTACGCCGTCGCGCCGCTGGCAAGGCTTAACGCCTCGGAAGGAATGTCGACGCCTCTGGCTCAGGAAGCGTATGAACAGTTCTATAAAACGCTGGGGGATAAGCCGGTTCATTTCTCGCTGGCGGCCAGCTGGGCCAGATTGATCGAGCTTTTAAACGCGGCGGAAAGAATGCAGGAACTGTCTTCCGATGCGGAAATAACCGGCGCCGATATCAGGAATATTCCGACGGAAACTCCCGCGGAAGGAATAGGGATCGTAGAGGCCCCGAGAGGAACGCTCATTCACCATTACTGTACCGATGAGAAAGGACTGATTACAAGAGCCAACCTGATTGTCGCCACGCAGAACAACGCCGCCCGTATAGCCCTTTCCGTCGATAAAGCCGCCAGGGGGACTATTTCCAAAGGCAATGTCGACGATGGCATATTGAATCTGGTAGAGATGGCATTTCGAGCGTATGATCCGTGTAACGGATGCGCGACTCACGTTCTTCCCGGGAAAATTCAAACGGATATCCGGATATATAACAAAAATCACGATCTCGTAAAAAGGCTTTGCAGGGAATGAATACGAAGCCCCTGATAATCGGTCTGGGCAACGAGCTTCTGGGTGACGACGGGATAGGCATAACCGCCGCCAGAAAACTCAGAGCGGACAATACGGTGCGCGCCGATATAATTGACTGTAATCTTTCGGGGATTTCGCTTCTCGACGTTTTATCGGGCTACAGCAAGGCAATTTTTATCGATGCCGTAAGAACGAAAAAGCACGACATCGGAGATATTGTCGAACTGAACGTCAATGATTTTCGCTCTATTCCCAGCGTCTCTCCGCATCATACCGGCCTGCCGGAACTGATCGATATATCTCGAGCGCTCGGAATGGAATTTCCCGACGAAATCAAGATAATCGCGGTGGAAGTCGAGGATTGTTGCACGGTGGGAGCGTCGCTAAGTAAGGCGGTTGAAAGCGCGATGGATACGCTTCTGAAAAAAGTAAAATTGTATTTGCAGCTATGGAAAGGCGATTATGCGATAACTTAGGATTCTTTTCAGCATTAAATGATGGGGGAGGATGGGAATCAGTCTAACGTTAATCGCGATTCGGGGTGTTGATATGGGATTGTTCGTTTACAACAATAAAAAATACAAGGTCGATTCCAAGGGCTTTTTGGAAAATCCGAAGGACTGGGATGAGGATTTTGCGATCGGAATGGCCCCCAGGTTGAAAATTCCGAACGGGCTTACCGAAAAACACTGGAAGGTAATTTATTTTATACGGAACACCTTCGACGTAATGAACAGGTGTCCCCTGGTTTATATTGCCTGTAAAGAGAATAAGCTGGGACTTGGAGATTTTAAAAAGCTATTCCCGACCGGTTATCTCAGAGGCGTCTGCAAATTAGCCGGCGTTACGTACAGAGACGTTTTCATTCAAAAGTACTGGCTGGAGGGAAATATCGATCAGATATCGTACAATTATAAAAACCGGGTCTACAAGACGGATGTGCACGGTTTCCTGTTGGACTATGATGATTGGGATGAGAACTACGCGATTAACAAAGCATACGAAATGAAAATGCCGGATTATTTGACCGAGAAACACTGGAAAATAATTTACTATCTTCGCGAAGGATATAAAAAAGCAAAAGAGATTCCTACCGTTTATAGAACCTGCGAGGAAAATAACATCGATTTAACGGAGTTGGAAAAACTGTTCCCCGACGGTTATCACAGAGGAGCCGTAAAGATCGCCGGATTGAGATATTAATATGATAGTATGGATTTTGGTTAATTAAATTAACTCTAAATCAGGAGAGGATATGGCTACATTTACCTGCAAGAATAAAACCTTCGAGGTGGATTCCGGCGGTTTTCTGGTCGATTTTAACCGTTGGGATGAGGATTTCGCCGAGGGAATGGCCCCCCATCTAAGAATTCCCCATGGATTGACCGGGGAACACTGGGATGTTATTCATTTCATCCGCGATACATTCAAAAAGACAGGCAGATGTCCTCTGGTTTACGAGACCTGCAGAATGAATGGGCTGCGCCGCAAAGAGCTGAAAAAGCTCTTTCCCACCGGTTATCTGAGAGGGGCCTGCATACTTTCCGGGATTACCTACAGGGAAGGCTATCTGGGGCAAGCCCATATGCCGACGACCGCGGAGGATCTTAACGTTATTTCCGTTGAAAAAACCTACCGGGTCGATGTGCGCGGCTTCCTCGTAGATCCCGATGATTGGGATGAATATTACGCCGTTTACAGGGCCTATGATATGAAAATACCCGGCGGAAAACTGACCGAAAAACACTGGCAGGTAATCAGATATCTGCGCGGGAGTTTCAAAGAGAACGAAACGGTTCCGACAGTTTATGAGACATGTGAGGCCAATCAAATTGATCTGGAGGAGCTTGAAAAGTTATTCCCGGACGGTTATCATCGCGGAGCGGTCAAGATCGCAGGCTTGAGAGTAAGGTAGATTCTATTTATTTTATACGGGATTTTAATTTGGTATTTAGCGAAAACCAGGTTAGTTAATAGGAAATAAGGAGTGGTCATGAACACATTCACTTTCGGTAACAAAGAATACCGGGTAGATGTGGACGAGTTCCTCTCAGATCCTGAAGAATGGGATGAGAATTATGCCCGGGGGATGGCGCCAAAGGTCGGTATAATCAGCGGCCTGTCGGATGATCATTGGAAGATCATAAATTTCATTCGCGAAATGCATCAAAAAACCGGGAAGTGTCCATTAGTATACGAAACCTGCCGCATGAATCGTCTCCATCTTCAAGAACTCCAAAAATTATTCCCCGCCGGTTACCTTCGGGGGGCCTGTAAACTGGCCGGAATAACCTATAAGGAAGGATATCTGGATCAGTCCGGAATGGAGGAGTTCGCGGAACAGATCACCTCAGCCCCTCAGGAAGAAAGTTTCGAGATCGATATTCGAGGATTCCTCATAAATCCGTCGCAATGGAACGAAAAGTTCGCCATAGCAAGGGCTCATGAGATGAAAATGCCGAAGCTGACGGAGGAACACTGGAAGATAATACGTTTCCTTCGCAATAGTTTCGAAAAGAATAACGTGGTTCCCAACGTGTACGAGACGTGCGAAGCCAACGATATTGAACTTGAGAAACTCCGAGAGCTTTTCCCGGATGGCTACCATCGCGGGGCCGTAAAGATCGCCGGGTTGAGAGTAAGATAATCACCTTTTAGGGTCGATTTATCGGCTTATATCTGAAAGGGGCGTTAAAATCAATCCGGATTTAAGGACTGAGAAGCCGAGAATGTGGCATCAAATGATCCATTTCGATCATTATATTTCGAGCTGGAAATCTTTCGTAATGTCTTTGACGGGATTTGAATTTATGGTTGCGTTACCGGGAAACGAATCCCAATATAATGGCGGAAAACCGCCAATCGTTGTATGGAGTGTTTTGCTGATTGTTGACAATTGACAAATAACGCCATAAGCCCGGTTTTTTTCTTCGAATTAACCGTTCCGCATAGTCTTATCTCTTCTAATCGGTTTCTAAGCTATTCATCCCCAATCGAATCGCATCGAAAATGGGCGGATTATACTAACAAGCAAGAAGTTGGAATACCCGACCTTTTGCGCAGGATGATTTTCAGAATTTCCAGAATTACATATTCTATCTTGAATAACCGCCCGGCAAAATAGAATTTGCCGAATAAAACAGGAAAAAGACTGTCCGAAATCATTAGGTATTTCGGCCTAAATTTTCCCATTTATTTTATATGCTGATCCGTACATTTTATCTTGCATTTAGTTTTTCAATAGTATATTATGTAAGCTGTTAAATAGGACGATAATAGAGGTGGGATGGTCCGGGGAAAAGCTGACATTTTAGCACCTGTAAAAATAATTAATAAAATGAAAGTAAAATCACGTACGGAAGCGTGGGATAACCAACAAGGGCGTA
The DNA here is from genome assembly GCA_020348065.1 of Candidatus Zixiibacteriota bacterium. GTDB lineage: Bacteria > Zixibacteria > MSB-5A5 > UBA10806 > UBA10806. The sequence goes on along the minus strand of CP070742.1, from coordinate 2,178,800 downwards.
TCACGGCCTTCGGGATAATAATTTTAATAATGTTTCTTATTACTGTATATGAATTGAGCGTTATTTATGCCGATTGGAATCGGATTAGATTAATTCCCCTTAATATAAGGGTTCTTAACGACCAACGATTGCCTGTTCACGATGTCAGTTTTACCATTAATAATGACTTCATAGGATTCACTAATATGGATGGTAAGATTACGGCCTTAATTGCAAAACCCGGGGAAATTCGTATAATTGCGAAGAAGAAGCCTCTCGACGATATCGACACCACAATTTTGCTGGAAGATGCCGGATCGAAAGTTGTTTTTTCAATGATCAGGCCTTATTCCTCTTTCCAGGTTGTAGCCGTGAATGAATCGGGCGAACCGTTAGAAGGCGTCGGAGTTAATGTAGATGGCGAGAGCTACGGACAAACCGGGGATGACGGGGTCCTGACAATTACAGAAGCTGTCCGTATGTTAGATACCATAGACGTAAAACTTAGCAAAAGCGGATTTGAAGATTTTTCCGAAAACATCTTTCTGGCAGAGATAAATTATATAGACAGTCTTGTGATGGTCCAAAGGACGGCTCCTTCTCGGCCGGCTGTCACCACACCACCGAAGCCCAGGGTTGATTTTCAAACGTATGTAAATCGCGCGAGCAATTATCTTGACAGGGCGATATCGGGGGAATCAAAGTATTTCGGAAAAGCCCTTACTGAAATAGAGAAGGCAATAAGAGCCAGGCCGAATTCCCTGCTGGCGAAGCAATTAAAGGTGGAAATCCTGTTGAATTTCGCCAAGTCTCTGCGCGATTCCAACCTGCCGTATGAGGCGGTCAACCGCCTGGGCGAGGCTTTAAAAATGTACAGGGACATTCCTCAAGATCCGTTATACAATCAGGTCGATAAATTGAAAATGGAGATAGAAAGGGAATTAGGTCAATAATTTGATATCATTTTTAGAGTTTAGAAATTCAGATACCCGGGAGGGAAACAGATGAATCGAAATCTTGGTTTTTTGGTGACCATTTTGCTATTGGTAGTTATCGGTTATAACGTTGGGTTATCCCAAACAAGAGAACCGATTACTTTTGAGGGAATTCTGAGATTGCCCGAATTTGGCCTGGATTCACAGCAGATAGCCAATCAAATCGCGGAATCCGGTCTGGCTTTTGAGGTAACCAAGGCTCACATCGATTCCCTTCAACGGCTGGGATTCGCCAGCTCGGTGGTAAACGCGGTCAGGCAGTTTTACAGGATGGGCGTTTTGAAAATTCTTACTTCTCCCTCTCAGGTGACGGTTTATGTCGATAACGAACTGCAGGGAATGACCGACAGAAGCGGCTACTGGGAAAAGGAAATTCCCAGAGGAATACAT
>CP070742.1:2174069-2177336 GCA_020348065.1 Candidatus Zixiibacteriota bacterium | reverse complement strand
GAAGATTTAGTCTCCGTTCAGGAGATTATGTTGCTGAAATCTACTGATGAAGGCGTTACCTGGATACATTCCGATACCGATTACAATATCAGTTTTGACGGAGCGCCTGCCAATGATGCTTACGATCCCGACATAGCTATCGATAATAATGACAATATCTTCGTGGTATGGCACCAAAGGGCGGCATCCGATACTTCGGAAATCCATATCTCCATCTCAACCGACGCTGGGAACACCTGGAGCGGCAGAACCGGGGATAGGTACATATCCTACAGAAGCGGCCAGATAGCTTCAAATCCGCACATCGCCATTGCCCCCAACAATGATATCTATGTTGTTTGGGACGAGCCGGCAATACAAGGAAACTCTGCTACTAATAGAATACTTTATGGCAAATCAACCGATGGTGGGGCGACCTTTAACAGCGAAACCGCAGATCAGCCAATAAGCACTCAAATCAAGTTCTCCGGCGACCCTATTGTCGTTATAGATGATATGAGCAAGGTCCACGTGACCTGGCAGGCATCACTAGATAGCGTTGCAACATACCGTTATGAAGTTTTCTATTCCGGGTCGGCTGACGGCGGCGCCACCTGGAGCGGTCTTGCCGGTCCTCAGTATGTTGATTTTGGCCCCGACGACGGTTCTTCAGCCTCCAACCATGGCATGGGCATTACTTCCGGCGGTTGCCTGGTTGTGGTCTGGCAGGAAACGCCTATAAATTTCGACGACAGTGAAATCTGGGCCAGCTATTCCACAGACGGCGGATTGACCTGGAGCAGTAATGATGAGCCGGAACTTATAAGCTTTCCTGACGGCCGTGGCGGTTGGAGGCCAGATGTTGTCGCCGGCGTAGGGGATACTCTTCATGCGGTATGGAACGAGAGCGCTGAACCAAGCGGCGGAAACTATTACGACATTCATTATTCCAAAGGAGATACGCTGGCCACCGGCGCAAATTTCCCGGGCTCGATTTCCGGCACCGTCAGCGATGGAACCAATCCCGTGGAAAGCGTTTTTGTAGAAGTTACCGGGACGTTGAAAAACGATTTAACCGATTCAAACGGAAATTACACGACTGCAAAACTTGCGGCCGGTGCTTATGATGTTTTCTTCTCACATATAGACTACAATGATACAACTATTACCGGAGTAGTTGTAAATCCTAACGGAAGCGTTACCATACTGGATGTGGTTCTTTCCGGCGGTCCCGGCGGCTGCGACTATGCTGTCGGCGATGTCAACGGCAGCGGCAACTATAACGGGCTGGATATTACCTACGGTGTCGCTTATTTCAAGGGCGGCGCCGATCCCTTATGCCCCGACTGCCCGGTCGGCGACTGCAACAGCTGGCACTATTGCGGCGACGTCAACGCCAGCTGCAACTACAACGGTCTGGATATAACTTACGGAGTGGCATATTTCAAGGGCGGTCCCGGTCCTATGTTCTGTGTCGATTGTCCTCCCGCAGAGTAATAAAAAAGAGTGAACTTAATAATGGGCGGCGTTGCGCCGCCCTTTCTTTCGTTTTCAGGCGAGGAAGATGGACAAAGTTGACAATCTAATTAAAGGATTCCGGTTTATTATTGGCGAGGGATAATTTAAACCGCGAAAAATATGTGAAAAATTATGGATTATCGTAGTCTTTTCTCTTTCAGGGCGTCAGGATTGCCGTTTGAACGTCGATTTCTGTTGACGTTTTATATTTATGGATTATATTTATTGTAGATGCGTTTTTTGTATGAGTAACATTCCGGTTTGAGAGAAGCATCTAAAAATTTCATATAGATTGAGCGAACCAGCGAATCAAAAATAAGAATCGCTCGTAATTACAAAATGCGACAGGAAAAAGATAACCGTAAAGAGAAATTTTACTTCTTTGGAGGACTTTTAATGAGAATTGCAATTGTGTTTTTCCTGATTACCTCTCTGGCCTATGCGGCGCCCGAAATAGCATTCGACGTCGATATTATCAGGTTCGGGTATATTTCCGAAGGCGGGGAGCACTCAAGAACGCCGGGAGTAGCAAACACTGGTAACGAAGATCTCATTATAAATTCCATTGATATGCCCGATCCGGCTTTTACGCTGACGTCGCCAACTTTGCCGGCCACGGTCTCGCCCGGCGAAACCGAGCTGTTTCTTATCCGTTTTCATCCGGAAGCCGTTGGTTCTTATGACGGTAATTTTACATTTCATTCCAACGATCCGGTAACTCCAAACGCGGATCTTCCCGGCGAAGCCCAGGGCGTGCCGGTTTTTAATCCCGGCGATATCATCTGGAGCTATCAGGGCATCGAAAATGTGGTTTCATGTACCGCCATAGATGATGTTAATGACGATGGTTTTCCCGAGGTAGTCGCGGAATCCTTCGATGCCGTAGCGCCCCAGCAGGATCACCTTTTCTGCATCTCCGGGTCGGGTTATCAGAATGGCGATGTGATATGGTCGGCAAGGCCCATAGGCGGACCCTCCAATTCCGGCGGTTACGGGGACGACTGTCTTAAAGTTACCGAAGATCTCAACGGCAACGGTACTGCAGATTTGCTTTATGGCACCGCCTACGGAAGCCGAACAATTTTCGCTATCGAGGCTTCAGACGGCCATCCCTTATGGTCTTATGATACCTACGCCAACCCTCCATCGGGATGGGTCTATTCCGTTAACCCTATCCCCGACCTTAACGGCGACGGCATTCCCGAAGCTCTTGCTGGCGCGGGTTCCGACGCTAACGCCGGCTACTGCATTAGCGGCGCCGATGGATCGCTATTATGGAAAAAGCAGGCCGGTGACGTGATTTATGCCACCGTGGCCATTGGTGACGTTGACGATGACGATATTCCCGATGCCGTATTCGGGTCCGGCGACAATGATGATAAGGTCTATTGTATCTCCGGCGCCTCCAGCGGTTACGCTCAGCAGATCTGGATGTATGATACCCAGGGAGCATCGGTTTTAGCCATCGATCGCATAGCCGACATAAACAACGATGGATATGACGATGTTATTGCCGGCACCTGGTACAACAATCACAAAATAATCGCCATATCCGGGCATTCTGCAACCAACGCAGACACCATCTGGACATTCAGCGTCGGATACCCGGTTATGAAGGTGGTAGTGTGCGACGACCTGGATGGAGATTCATACGAGGATATACTGGTAGCGTCATGGAGCAGCTACGCCGAGGCTATTTCGGGCTTTGACGGTTCTTCGATCTGGCGCTATTTCTGCGGAGACGACGTCTGGGCCATTTACTGGACACAT
>CP070742.1:2170111-2173969 GCA_020348065.1 Candidatus Zixiibacteriota bacterium | reverse complement strand
TGCGGGCATTATCCCTGGATAGAGCGGTCTGCCAGGCAATCCTTTTTCGAAATACTGAAAAATGAGCTCAAAGGGCGTGCTTACTAGGAACGTCGCTTATCTTGTAAACTTATAGCTTCCGTTGCGGCGGTATTTCCCATCCTTACGGTACATCATACCCTCATCCACAAACTCGCGGCGCACCCGGCAGTAGTCCTCATGTAATTCCGAAATAGCCTCATTGACCTCTTTTTCGGAGTAAACCCGGTTGAGCTCGAACTGCCTTAGAATATGATCCAGAATATATTTCCTCTTCTTGCGCTGTACGGGAAGCGTCTCGAACTTCCCCTTTTTCATGAAGCGCTCGATAACCTGCTGCCCCGGGTTCATAACGTTCCGGTTGGAATGCCCTTCCAGCCACTCCATGAGATCGGATTCTTTTACCCGCCAATCCTTTCCAATCTTGTATCCCACCAGCTCGCCATGTTTCAGCTTCCGGGCGATGACCTGGATATTCATCTTCAAAAGCTCGGCTATCTCGTTGGTGGTGTAGAACTTTAAATTCGATTTAGCCTTCATTTCCGCCATTTTACGCCTCCCGTAAAAGATTTATACGGCATTATAACGTATTTTTACGGATTGTAAAGGATTTTGCTGGTAGTGTCCTAAGTTAAATTTCCGCTTTTTATAATGGCTAATATCATCCATGTAATTTTTATTCGTATCGTAGCCCAACAAAAAAAGTTCCACAAGCCGATAAAAAGCTTGACAAAAAATTTCACGTTTGATAGTTTGATGATATGTTCGATACGATAAAAGAGAAAAGCGAACAAAATAACAAGGTGGTGATTGTATGGATAAGGATACAGCAAAAGAATTAATTACATTGATTGACAGCAAAATTAAATCATTAGAAGAATCAAAAGCCGAAATTCTTGGTCTGGTTAAAGAGGAAGATAATGATTCTCAAATAGGTTTACAAATGACAACAACGGCTATCAAAATACCGCTAAATGGAAGTTCTGAAACTACCCGACAAGTATATACCGCTTTGATTAAAATTGGGAAATCGGTATCTCCTAAACACATCTTTGAATACTTAAAGGAAAGTGGTTATGACATCCCCGACAGCCGCGTACGTCAAATACTAATGCGGTGGAAAGGAAGGCTTTTCAAATCACCGCAAAGAGGTCTATGGAGGGCTATAAAATATGATTGAATACATGAAAATAGTCCGGCTTGGCAGAGCCGGACTAAGTCTTAAAAATCCCGACACCTCCATTAAAAGTAAGGGGATTTTCAAATGAAAGATAATTCAAGAACATACTTCTTGTCAAGCTTTATTTACAAGCTATTCATATGTAATCGCTTAGCCCGCGCGCCACCACTATTAAAAATGAACAATTAAAAAAGGATTCAAGTAAGTGCTAACCTTGCTTGAATCCTCGCAAATCTTGACTGGGGCGTGTTCAGGTGGACTTGAGCGGGGTTTGCACCCGCTTGAGCCAGTTCGAGTCTGGCACGCTCCAGAGAAAATTCCCGTCAAGTGCTTGCACACTCTAACGGGATCGGCAATAACCCTGCGGGTTAGTCGCAAGGTCAAACCATTATTAATATCGGCTTTCCCGCAGAAATGTCAAGGGAAATCCGATGAAAAGGTTAAAAAGAGGCGAGATTAACTATTGCTTTTTCTAAGAAACTGGATAATTTAAAGTTGGCATTGGCGTTGCACTTCTGGCACTACAACTTTATGCGGACTCATTCAACTCTGAGAATGACACCTGCCATGTCTGCGGAACTGACAAACAGCTTTGTGAGTTGGAAAGAGATTTTAAATTAAAAAGTAACGCCCTCCCCGCAATAGGGAGGGCATTGACCCATAGATGCTATCTATGGGGGTGCTTCAATATCTTTATCGTAAATAACATGAAAGGACATTATTATGTCAAGCATTTTTTCCAAAATATTTAACTATATTAGATCAAAAAAGTTTCCCAATAAACAAGGCGTAATTGTATATATTGATGGTTTTAACCTCTATTACGGATTAAAAGAAAAATTATGGCAAAAATACTATTGGCTTAATATCCAAAATTTATCTCTTAACCTATTGAAACAAAATCAGTTGTTAAAAAAGGTAAAATATTTTACCGCACGTGTTTCAAGCCATCCAGGAGACCCCCAAAAAAGTAAACGACAGATTACATTTTTAGAAGCCCTTGAAACATTAACAGATACGGATATTTATTATGGTAAATTCCTAAGAAAGCCAATCCGATGTGTTCGGTGTGGCAAAACCATGAATATCCCAGAGGAAAAAATGACAGATGTCAACATTGCTACTGAATTAATTGTAGATGCCTATGCTAATAATTTTGATACTGCCATATTAATATCAGCCGATAGCGATTTATCTTCTCCGATGATTAATATTAAAAGATTGTTCCCCAATAAAAAACTGATTGTGGCATTTCCGCCAAATCGTTATTCCGTCGAGTTGGACAAGCTTGCCTATGACACACTATATATAACGCGTTCACATTTATCGCGAAGTCAATTTCCACCAACTGTAAAAAAGGCAGATGGGTTTACTTTGGTAAGACCAACATCTTGGCAATAATTGGTGCAAATTTCAATTTAGGACACCACCATTTTGTTGCGGTTTTTAAATTCCCTTAATTATTTATCCGACGGTTTTGGCTTGTGCGAACGGGGCTATTCTATTAGTTTTAGATCCTATTATTTCAACACAACTTAAGATTCAATGATCGGAGGGCAAAATGATAAAGAAATCTTATCTGATTTCGGGTTTAATGGCAATTATGCTCGTTTCAGTTTCTTCTCCCGCGATGGCGCAAAGCAAGCCGATCCAACTTTCGCTGTTTACGCCGGTGCAGATTTTTAACGAGAACATCCCTATTTCGGGCATCAGGCTCAGCCTTATTTACGGGCGCAGCGTGTCGGTCACCGGCCTGGATTGGGGATTGGTAAATCACACCACCACCGGCAAATCGATGGGGGTCCAGTTTGGCCTGGTCGGTATCGCGGACGCCGATTTCATGGGCTGGCAGGATAACTGGGTGAACGTGGTTAAGGGCGATTTCGAGGGACTCCAATGGGGAGCCGTGAATTACGCCAACTACGCCAACGGACTTCAGTTGGGTATTGTAAATTACGCCGCCACCATGAAAGGCCTGCAAATCGGCCTGGTAAACATAATCGGCCAGGGAGGACAGTTTCCCGTCTTTCCCATCGTCAACTGGTCGTTTTAGAGATTGGCTTTAATTAAACGGCTATGATATGACTACGATATGCGGAAGCCGTTCATCAAAGCGAGTTGCGCGATAACTTAATCTCATATAACTTTAAAAAAGATCCGCCAGCTTGAGCTTCAACTTCTTTTCCTCGCCGTTGCGACTGACAATTATCGCATATTTAGTCCCGGGATCTTCCTTCATCATATCGCGAACAGCCGTGAGATCTCTGAAATACTCCAGATCCACGCCGTTTATCGATTTCAGGGCATCGCCCGCCTGAAAACCGGCTTTCTCTGCCGGCGTACCTTCCGATACGAAGAGGATTTCATATCCTCCCCCCTCTCCGCGGAAGATCTGCAGGCCGGAATGATCCTCGGGGAATTTCTTATTGAAATTCTCGCCTTTCTCTAAAATCACGCGCTCGTTGGCGTAGTCGCAGTAGACCACGAAATTCCTGAACAGCGTATTCCCCAATATCCCTATTTCATCGGCAGTAAAAGTAGTGTCGGTCCCGCCGTAAGAGAAACTTATCGGCGGATTATCCAACACAAATCCGGCGAATTCGATTTTCTTACCTTTCACCCGTTTCGAACTAAAGGCCTGGCTGGCCCCGCGACCGATA
>CP070742.1:2162859-2170011 GCA_020348065.1 Candidatus Zixiibacteriota bacterium | reverse complement strand
CGCGCTTTCAACTTGGTATGGGAGTAGCAGCGATCTATATCGGGATCCTCTACGTAGCCCGTACCCTCCGAGTTGAGGTTGTCATAAGTTTTCAGATCATAGGTCGTACCGACATAAAACAGGGTGAAGGGGTTAAGCTGGTAAGTCAGCAGCGGATCAAAATCCCAGCTTTCATTGAAATCATTATACTGAGCGACGAACCTTATCCAGAGATTGCTGTTGAAGTGATAGGTCAGCTTGGAGCGGAGGATATATCCTTCGAAGAGTTCCGCGCCGGTTTTCACGCTTGTGTAGCGGATATAGCTGCAGCTATTTTCGATCAGCCAGCGGTCAAGCGGCTGAAGATCGAGCCAGGCGGTGTAGTATCTTTCGCCGCCGATCTCTCGATAGCTGCGGGCTATTTTATGTCCGTAGTTGATTGATCCTCCGAAAGAGACAAGCTGGCCGGGGGTGAAATGAAAACAATGATGCGCTCCCCAGAGATCTTCGAAAAGCGAATCGGCGTATTTCTCGGAGCCGATCCAGTACTGATTGTGGTTGCTGGCTTGAGCCAGGCGGTAGTTGAAGCTAAGATCAAGATTAAGTTGCTCCGATCTAAAGGCTCCCTTCGTATCCCAGGTGCGATAAACATAGAAAGTCGGCTGGATCGACCTGAAAAGACCGTCGTCAAACCGGAAATTATAGTTGGTATAAATATCGACATACCGACTGTCGTTAGACGTTTCGATGCCACTGTCAGTTCTGAAAGTCGGGTTCTTTTCGACTATGGCCGAAGTGAAGAAGAAGTCATTATAGTCAAAGTCGACGTCAAGGAGATAGGCGTGTCCCCAGAATGATTCGCCGTCGAAAGCAGCTGTGTGGTCATTATCGAATAAGAAGTCCTCATAATCAAGCCCTGAGGTAATCGTGGAATCCTCCGGTTCGGCGGTGTGACTGGCTACAGTCTGCCAGGATAGTACAAGCCCTTTCGTCATTTGGAATTTGCCGTCGAGTCCGACGGTGGAACCCGATCCCCCGTTATCGTACCTGCGGTCGGTAGTCATGAATCCGACTCGGGAGCTTTTGCCGAAGGTCTGGCGAACCCGCAGGATGTTGGAGTAACTCTTGCCGATATTCAAAACCGGTGAACTGAATTCGGCAAAGGGAATAATCAGAGGGCTGGACCGATCAACAGCGCCCAGGTAGCCCACCGAAGTTCGTCCTTTGCGATAAGTAAACTTGGCGGCTACGTCCGGGTCGTTTATCGATCTGGTGTACACGACGTTGAAGCGAGACTGGAACAGGTCGGAGCCCTCCTGAAAGAATGGACGCTTCTCCGGGAAGGAGAGAGCGGTGGTAGAGTTCACGTCAATCTGGTCGGCATCTGCCTCGACCTGGCTGAAATCGGGATTGACCGCGACTTCGGCGGTGGCGCTGGAGGAAATCGAATACCTGGCGCTGACCGACATATCCCCATCGAAATCATTGTTGCGGAAATTCAGATCATTACCATCACGCTCGAGGCTGCCGGACTGAAAGCCGATCACAGCGGGAATAATCTCCACACCCTGTCCCGGCTTGACGTTTTCAATCCCGGTCACTGTGCCCCACTGGCAGGGCCAGCAGGATTCATTGCGGTCATAAGCGCTCCAGGTAATCTCGTAGGTGACCTCGCGTTCATGGTAACGGAAAAACTCGACTCTCCATTGCTGTTTCTCCCGATCGGGGAATCTAAGGCTGGCGAAAGGGATAGCGAACTCGACCTGGAAACCCGAGTCGGTTTTGCAGCCCGCAGCCTCCCAGATAAGGTCATACTTGGTGTCGGATCCGTAATCGTCGGTCCATATGGCGTCATACTGAACGCCGTAAGCATTTACAAATAACATGTATGCCCACGCGGCGTCGCCATACGTATCTATAAAAATACCCAGGTTGTCATCGCCCGGCGTTTTATCTCGTTCACAAAGTGAAGCCCGAACCTGTTCCGGATCGGCCTGTGCTATCATAGAAATGTAAAGGCGCTCGTCGTCGTATGTTATCCTGGCGCGGGTATCGACCGGCGGCTTGATCTGATCTCCGGGTTCCGATTCAACGAAGTGATCCACAGCGGCGGCATTCATCCAGCCCGGATCATCAAGCCGGCCATCAATCTCTATATTGCCCGCCGCGCGCTGAACATGGAGCGATGGTTTATAAACAGGAGTGAATTCATCGTCCGCGGCCGCGATTGCCGCCAAAATCGCAATCGAAAATATACAAACCATGGAAATAAATCGCTTTTTACGCATTTCGTCCATCCTCCCTTGTCCCAATCAACCCAATAGCGCTTGAGTCGAAGTTATTGTGGCCAATATAGACTATATACGTGGAATCTATACCGATTGTTACAGGAAGTATATTTAAGGGTATTTTGCGTTAAACCGGATTTTTCGGGAATCGCAGTTCTCGAAACAGAATACAACCCGTCATCGCGAGCCCCGCTTTCAGCGGGGCGACCGAAGGTCGGGACGACGAAGCGATCTCCTTCATTTATAATATTTATGGGATTGCTTCGTTGTCCTGCGGACTCCTCGCAATGACGATGACTGTTTTTTGTGGCCGTGTATCGCCATTAAAATGCCGACCTACAAAATATCATTTATATAACCTGTGCAAACTGCATTTGTTTTAAAAAATCCCTATAAGTAGAAAAGCGTCTCCCGCGACGCGTTTGCCCCAAGGGTTACGCGGGTTACCGAATAGGGCACTGATCTTTGACAACTGAATATTTAATTCGATTGCAGAAGCCGATCGACTCGCGCAGTGATTGTCGCGGCCACGTTTCCGATGGTGTCCTCGGCATTAACGACCAGAAACCGTTCAGGCTCTTTTTGTGCGATCTCAAGAAAACCTGCTCGTACCCGTTCCCGAAACTCCAGCGACTCACGTTCCAGCCTGTCATCGGATGAACTCGATTGAAAGCGCTCGTGGTTGTTGATAGTTTCCTCTAGCGGACCGACTGACATCAATACGGTCAAATCCGGTATAAGGTTGCCGGTCGCCGCCATGTTGACCGAGCGAATTAATTCGATATCGATTCCCCGGCCGTAGCCCTGGTAAGCGGTGGTGGAATCGTAGAACCTGTCGGAGATCACGATCTCCCCCCTGTCCAGCGCCGGCCTGATAATATCGTCAACAAGTTGCGCCCGGGCGGCATTGTAAAGCAATAGTTCTGTCATGGGCGATATCTTCCCGGCATTGTTCTTATCGAGAAGAATATTTCTAATCTGTTCGGATATCTCGGTTGAGCCGGGTTCGCGCACCAGGATTATATCCAGGTTTTTAGATTTCAGGTATTTTACCAGGTTCTCAACCTGTGTCGATTTGCCGACCTTATCCAGTCCCTCGAAAGTGATAAACAGGCTCTTTTTCACGCTCTAATTTCCTGACCGGTTTTCAATCTTACCAGAACCATCACCACCGCCAATATAATAATTACTCCGCCGATAATGGTTGTAAAAATCGGATTTTCTGCCAGAAATATTATCCCCCAGATGGTGGCCAGCACCGGCTCGCCTATAATTGACATCGCCACGGGAAACGCCGGAAGATGTCTTAACGCGAAGTTGTAAAGGTTGTGCCCCAGGATCGTGGGGCCCAAAGCCAGAAGGAAAAATAACAGGTAATCGATTTTGACCGCGGGCGCCCTGAACGTGCCGGTAAACAATCCCAGAATCAGGATTACCACGGAAGCGACGCTATACACAATCAGCACATACGGTATGAGATTCACGCGGGGCCGCACAAACCGACCAATGAAAAGATATGCCGCCGCCGTCAACGCTCCGGCAATGGCCAGTATATCTCCTTTCAGATGAGCGGCATCGACAGCGAAATCGCCGCGGGCGATAAGATAGCTTCCGATTATAGCCATGATAACGGCCGCAAAACCGCTGCCTCCGATCTTCTCTTTCAAAAAGATATAGCCGAGTATCGCGACGAATACCGGCTGCGTGGTAACCAGCACAACTGATGATGATATCGAGGTAAATTTCAACGAGGCGATCCAAGTGTAGAAATGAAGTCCCAGAAAAATTCCCGATAGAGTCGAGATCCATAAATCGGCTCTCTTTTCAAACCATTCGCCTCTATAAAACGGAACCGCGAGAAGAACCATTAGAGATGAAAAGAACATCCTGAAAAATGCGATGGTGGTCGGCGTAGATTCGGCCAGCCTGATAAGTATCGATGCCCAGCTGACAAAGAAAACGCCCACAACCAGCACAAGCGCGCCGATACCGGGCGATATAATCTTATTATTGCCGGACAATTTTCAGTTATTCCGATGGCGCCAGGAGCTCGTCGATTTTTGACAGCTGTTTAATATCGCCAACCATAAACAGAGTGTCGCTACCGTTGATTATCTGATCGGCAGAGGGATTGTATATCATTCTCCCATCATTCTTTTTCATCCCGATAATATTCAATCCATACCTGGCCCTGACCTCCATCTCTTTCAGCGACTTGCCGACAAGTTTGGAACCTTCGGAAACCTCCACTTCCTCGATCCTGATAACGAGACCATCTCCCTGCTCGATGCTCATGAAATCGACCACATTGGGCCTGATGGCCGCCATGGCCATTCGGGACCCGGCCGATACGTGCGGAGATATTACGCGGTCGGCGCCGGCGCGTTTGAGTTTTTGTTCGGCCGCCGTCGAATCGGCGCGGGCCATGATGAATATATCGGGGTTATGACTGCGCGCGGATAACGTGATATAGACGGCGTCGGCTTCATCGGCAACAGCGTTGATAAGACCCCTGGCCTTTTTAATACCCGCCGCGAGCAGGGAATCATCGCTGGTGCAATCGCCTTCATGATATATGAATTTTCTGGCGATCAATTCCTCTATGAGTTCCGGATTCCTCTCTATAACCGCGAAACGGATTTTATTTCGATGAAGCTCATCACAAACAACCATGCCGACCCGACCGTATCCGCAGACGATATAATGATCCGATAACGAGGCGAGTTTTTTATCCATTCTATGTCTCCCCAGAATTTTAATAAGCTGTCCTTCTATGATCATCTGCCCCCCGATTCGGGCCACCATGAAAAAGCCGAACCATCCCACGAGAATCAGGATTATATTGAACACCCGCCCGGCATCGGTAAGCGGCTTGACCTCTTTATATCCGATGGTGGTGACCGTAATGACGGTCATATATAGAGAGTCCAGAAAAGTATAGTTGGGCTGCACCGCCTGATAACCGGCGGTACCGAGAAGCAGGACGCCGATAAGGATAGCGAGTATTTTCAATATCTTTAAGAATGTCATAATTATTCAAGCGGCTGCATGAATGAAACCGGAACGCCATCTGGATCTTTTATGGTAAAGACCCTGAATCCCCAGGGAGCGTCAAAAGGTTTTTTTACAATTTCGACGCCCAGGTCGGACAGCCGTTTAAACCTTATATCGATATCATGTACCTCAAAAAATATATCGACTTTTTTACGTTCCGGGTAGTAACAACAATCCTCGAAACCCTCCCCTTCCGGGAACCAGATGATCTCCAGGTCCGCGCCGCCCACGGAAAAGATCGCGCCCCAGCTGTCTTTCCTCTGCCATGATGTCGAGAGTTTCAAACCTAAAACGTCTTTATAAAACTCGAAACTTTTTCTGTAATCGTTTACCTTTATTACGACCCTCGAGAATTTCATTGATTAATAATCCCTTTATTTATATCAGCCGATTTCCTCTTTGGAAAAATCCAGTTTTCTTTCGGCTGATGAGTCTCTTATGGAATTCAACACGTCCGGTTTATCGGTTATTATGCCGTCGACTCCCATACTGATCAGGTTTTTCATATCACTCTTATCGTTCACGGTCCATATATACAGGTCAAAACCCAATTCGGTCAATTCATTTATAATCGGCTCTGAAGCGATACCAAGGTTCAAATGGATAGTGCTCGCTTTTGATTTCAAGGCCAGGCGTTTGATAATCGACCGTCCGAAATACGCGGATTTCAAAAACCTGCTGTTACCTAACACCAAATCGGCTTTTAAGGAACAATCCAGTTTTTTTATTTTGCGAAGTACATTTAAATGAAATGACGAAATCGTGGGAGGAAAATGCGGAGGATATCTTTTCAGCAGATAAACGACCTCTTCTTCAAAGCCCGCGGTTTTAATTTCGATATCGAACGCTATAAGCGATCCGAATTCTTTCAGGACCTCATCGAATCTTGCAAGCCTGAACCCGCTTTTTTTCGACAAAATATCCAGATCATTGAAGGCGATATTTGAAACCGGAGTCCATTTGCGGTTGCTATTCAGGACCTTTTCATCATGCCAGAGGACAATAACGCCGTCTCCGGTTCGCCGCAGGTCGAACTCCACCATGTCGGCGCCGAGTTGGATCGCTTTTTCGATGGAACCGAACGTGTTTTCATAAGCGTAGGCGCTGGCGCCGCGATGGGCGATGTTTAAGATCTTTTCCACGTACCGCGATCCCCTAAAAATCAATATTTAAAGAGATATTTTATATGAGTGAAAATCAAATAGCAAGTTCTGTTTATGGAATATCAGGCCATCGGCGGTCAGAAACCTGGGGTGTCAGATTGGTCATCGCTGGCAATTCATGCCAGGGCATTTTTGGAGGCGCCGAGGTCGATTTTAAGAGGACATTGCTTTTTGGCCTGAAAAGTATTCGAAGGGCTGATTGGCTATTCGGGCTGGAATTTAGGCTATTGAGATTATAGGATTAAGGAATATAGGCTGTTTTGAATAAAATTTCGTTCGTTTCCTGATAGTTATTACCGACATAAGCGCTTCCTTGTCCATACGTATTATTGCCCTATAAATGCGTTATCGAATATACGCAGTGCCAAATTAGCGATTTGTAATATACTGAGATTTAAAAGGTTATACGAAATCTATAAAAGTCAACTATTGTTTACGATTTTTCTTGTATAATTTTTTAATAGGAATTATGGATTTTATTTGTTATATTGAATATGGATAAAATTGGGTTACACAACTGGGAAAAACGGATAATAGGAATTCTTGTTAAGTAAAGGCGACAAATCTGGATGTCTTCTTAAGATTAAAGAAACAGGAAAAATGGATTATTTTGTTAACTTTATGGGTATAATAGAGCAGGAGCTGTTCGGCAGTTGGATTGAAAATGT
>CP070742.1:2130195-2162759 GCA_020348065.1 Candidatus Zixiibacteriota bacterium | reverse complement strand
GTCCGGTGGAGGGCTCGCCCGATTATATCAAGAACTGGGTAAGCTGGGGCGCCGGGCCGAGGGCGTCGCAGTACATGGTGCTGGGGGCCAAGACCCGCGCTATCCTGCACGGCAGGCCGACACCGTCCACCGACGATATCCGCCTGGTGGCCCGTCCGGTGATGCGCCACCGCATCGTGACCTCCTTCTCAGCGGAGGCCGACGGTGTGGGCACGCTGGATGTGGTGGACAGGCTGGTGGGGGATGTGCCGGAGTAGGAGATTCAGGCTGCAATAAACGGATCAAGATGTGCTGTCGGGTCACCCGACCCGACAGCAATAATATAAAACGAAAGGCAGTCTTGCTTTGCCTTTAAGAAAAAGAAATTTAATTAACGATCCTTCCATTTTCTTCCTGACCACCACCACCGGCAATAGAGGGCAATTCCCGAATTTTCCTGAAAGCTTAAGAATAATCGAAAAAACTATGTTTGATACTACCCGGGATAAGGGCATTTCAATTTTCGGATACGTCATAATGCCGTCTCATATTCATCTACGGGCCGGTTCTGGAGATGGGGGCCCTGGTATCTCAAGATTTATGCACTCTTTTAAAGGCAGGGTAAGGATTAATTTGAAACATAAAGGCAGTCTCTGGCAGGAGCGCTTTGACGATCTGGTCATAAAATCCGAAAAGCAATTCAGAATTAAATTAGATTATATTCATAATAATCCTGTAAAGGATGGTTTGGTTGAAAATGCGGCTGATTGGTCATATTCCAGCTTCTCTGATTGGCAAAATCATGCAAGGGGAAAGGGGATTTTGTTTGAAATTGACGGTTTTTTCGGAGAGCTGCCGGGTGAGGTCACCCGGCAGCACAGTGAATTGTAACCTTGTTGTCCGGTCACCCGACCCGACAGCAAAAATCATAAGCAATGAAACATAATATCAAGACCTTAATTGAGAGGCTGGCCGGAAATAACATCCCGGCCTTTTATGTTGATAACGGGAAGCAGGCCCTGGCGAAGGTTATGTCTATGATACCCGAGGGCAGAGTGGTGGGGTTTGGCGACTCGCTTACGTTAAGACAAATAGGCGTGATCGACGCGCTGGAAACCGGCAACTACACATTCCTGAATCCCTGGAAACCCGGGATCAGTTTCGAAAAGAACATCGAACTCAAGAGGAAGGCTCTGACCTCCGACGTATTCGTGACCGGCACAAACGCCATAACGATGGATGGCAAAATCGTAAACGTTGACGCGCTCGGCAACCGGGTGGCGGCCATGCTCTTCGGCCCCAAAAAGGTTATCATCGTGGTGGGAATAAACAAGATTGTAAAGAATGTCGAGGAGGCGCTGGACAGGATCAGGGAGACGGCGGCCCCGCTCAATGTGAAACGCCATCCGGAATTCGATCCCGCGCCGCAATGCGGCGAAACCGGCGTATGCGACGACTGCACGTCGCCCTGGCGAATCTGCAATAAGACCGTTATAATTGAAAGGCAATACGACAACGACAAATACCGGCCGGTCATAACCGTGATAATCGTCGGCGAGGAACTGGGGCTGTAGGGTATTGTCTGATATATCGGGGTTGTGGAAACTCCTGACGTCTTAGAGTAGAGGCCCGATGGGGTTAATTACCTGATTGCAGTTTCTATAAAAATGATCCAAATAGGCCTTGCCCTGCTTGGTAAAATGGATTAAATTTCTTACGTTTAAATGTGCGGATTTTCTTTTGGGAATAGAGAGACGTTATGAGCTCGTTTAATCGGTTTTAGCGGGAGGTTATATTGAAAAAAATTATCTGTATGCTCACGATTCTGGCGTTTAGCTCCAATCTGTTCGCCGGGGACAAGGTGAAAAGCCCGGAGTATGATAACGGCTATCTCGATGGTAAGGTTGCGGCCGGTGAGGAATATAAAGGTGACGGTTGGTTTGGAGCCGGTCTGGCAGGAGGATTATTATTGGGCCTTATCGGTACCGGCGTTGTTGTAGGATTAAGCCAGGTAGGATCGACAGAGCCGATCGGTTATGAGTCAGGCTTCCTTTCCGGGCAGCCTGATTACAGGCTCGGATTCTATAAAGGTTATTCCAAAAAAATAAAGAGCACCCGGCTGCAAAAATCGCTGATCGGCGGTGTGATCGGTACGGCTATTATAGTAACGATCCTTGTCGCTACTCAGGGAAATAAATGATCTGATATTTATATTTTCGTTGCCCCGGTTCAAGTCGCCCGACCTGCCCGGAATACTGACGGGCAAAGTAGCGCAGTGATAAGGGGTTTTAGTGGGGCACGAGATTTTTGGGCTTGCGCTAGGATCTATAATAATATAACTAAATAAATTGCTTTAATTTCATCATTGTGCTGCCGGGTGTGTTTAAAGTAGGTCGGGTTCCGAAGATCCGAAGGATCGAGAAACCCGACAAAAACCGAAAAGGATGTCAATCATGAACACCGAATTATTAAAAAAGCACGTCAAAAGCTATCTATCTTATTCAAAAAAAGAACCGGAAAAATTTAGAGAAGATATGAAAGAACGGGGGGAATTAATAGCTTATTATCAAAGTTTTACTCACGACAAAATACTTAAAATGGATGAAGAAGATATTTACGAATATATATCGAAACTCTGGGCCATGCTGATATGGGGAAATAAACATTACGTTGTAGATAAGATCATAGAAGAAAACGGATTGGAAAATTTTAAAAAGCGGCTGGCCCGGTTAATCTGGGGCGATGAAAATATCAGTGTCAGGTGGGATAATTTCAGAGGCAACATTAAAGGAATGGGGCCTGCTATGATCAGCGAAATCCTCTGCAAAACGCATCCCGACGATTTCATGCTCTGGAATAGGCGGGCTTATGTCGGTTTAAATTATTTGAATGTCAAAAATCTGCCAAGATATGATTACCAATTGACAGGAAAAGTCTACGAAAATCTATGTAATGTTTGTAAGGAGATTTCAACCGAATTAAAGAATTCTGGCTTCGAAGATAACAATTTATTGGCTGTAGATTATTTTATATGGGAGGAACTACAGGTTGAGGATAATTTAAGCAAGATTTTTGTTAAAGAAACAAAAACGACCAAGGTAGTAGAAACAGAAATTACAGAAGCGGCCGAATTTGTTCACGATGATATTCGAGATAAATTGAGGGACATAGGCCAGTGGTTAGGTTTTACGGCTTCAATAGAAAGAAAAGTGTCTGAAGGCTCTAAGGTTGATACCATATGGGAATCTACAATAGGAAACATGGGAAGAGTAATCTACGTATTCGAGGTTCAAACCAAAGGAAGCATAGATAGTCTTATTTTAAATTTATTGAAATCCTTGAATAATCCCGCGGTGCAGGGTATTGTGGCCGTTTCAGATAACAATCAACTTGAAAGAATAAAAAAGCATGCCGCAGATGTCAGAGAATTAAGGGACAAGTTAAAATACTGGGATTACGAGGAAGTTTCGAGAATTCACGAGAGCCTGGAATTTGTAAATGCAAGTATAAATAATTTGGGCCTGGTGCCGGAGGGATTTTAAGATGAGCGTCAGGTTTCTCGATTCTATCTAACCCCGATCTTTATTCTACGAGTCATAGCCCCGCTACGCGGGATCCGGAAATTTGCTATGACTGCAAAACCAAATTTTCAATGTCATTCCTGCGAAAGCAGGAATCTATAGAGGCGGGCCATTATAGATGCCGGATCGAGTCCGGCATACAAATACGGTCGTAGCGGCGGAACCATGTGGCCACCGTGGGCGAAAAAGGGATACACACATGGGTGTATTCCTACGACATTATTTGCGTCGGGTTTGGGCCCCGCTAAAGCGGGGTCAAACCCGACCTACTGTTGGTCGTCAGGTCGGGTTGACGTGACGACACGCTTTACCCGCTAGAACAGCAATGCCGAAGATATCGAAGCGATTAAGCGGAAAGAAAAGGTCGTTGAACCGGGTAGCTTATGCTTAGAATTACTCCGGCAATTTTTTAAGAATAGAATTTGGGATGAATTTTGGGATTGGGATGAATGGATTTTCCATATTCAGCAAAGAAGAAATGCTATACACGCATTTAAACATAGAGAAATCGGATCATTCGAAGAATTTTATACGAGTCTTAGAAAATACCTTGAATTCCTACGGGATATAAATGGGAGATTACCATATCCCGATGATCATTGGATCCCAAGCGAATTTGAGGAATAGATTATAGAATAGTCGTCGGGTTTCTCACTTCGTTCGGAACCCGACCTACAGCTGAATCACGGCACGAACTTCAGAATATAGAGTTTTTCCATGTCAGTCAGATAGATATACCCTCTGTAGACAAAAACGCAATTCGCCGGCCCCGAGGTTTCATAACTTGCCGCGAAAACAGGGTTGGCGGGATCGTGGCAGTCGATTATCTGTAGCCCCGACTCCCTGTCGGCAACATAGGCGTAATTCCCGTCCGAGCAGACCCAGAAGGCTGCTCCGGGCGTATCGTAAGTTCCGACCCAAGTGGCGTTATTTAAGGGATCGATATCGATCAAAAACAGCCCGGAAGTATCACCCGTGACATAGGCGATATCATTACGTACGCACACTTCGACCGCCGGGCCGGGCACAAAGGCGCTTTTAATATGAACCGGGCGGAGCACATCTATTATGCCGATGATTCGAATATGATCCCCGTACGCCAGGAAGGCGTAGTTACCTTCTATCCAGATTCCGGAGGTGCTTCCGGTGGGGTTATACTCTTTGACTAAAACAGGATCGGCCCGATCGGCTATATCAAATATCGTTAAGGCCATGGTACTTGACGAAAAATAGGCGTAATCGCCGTCGATAAAGAGGCCGGTCGGGACCAAAAGGTCGGGGAATCTCCCGATCAAAAATGGTTCGGCCGGGTTTTCGATATTGACAATAGCGCCGGCACTCATGTACGCATAGCTGCCATCCACGAAAATAGTCCCATCCGTTCCCACCGTATCACAACTCCCCACGATGTCGGGATTGCTGGGATCGGAGATATCGATCACGAGCAACCCGGGCTCTCCCACTACATATGCGTAGTCGCCGTACACAGAAACTGAATTTGTGTATTGAATATTGAGGGATGCCATTAAGTGAACACCCGAGGGAAGGTTCGGATCAATGGATTTATCTTTGTCGCAGTTCAATAATATAGCGCTTAACAAAAATACTGCTGGATAACATAACGGCCGAAAATATTCTGTTTTCATTTTCTATCCTCCCGTAATATCGATTCGTTCAATATTACGAAATATGATTTGGTTATACAAGAAAAAATATGATTTTATATAAAGGTCAGATTATTATTTGTCTTATAATTTTATTATTGCGGCGGGTCGTAGTCCCGGCTTTTCAATCGGGACGTGACCTGCCGCTTAGCTCTATTACCGTCAGATCACGCCCCGCCACTGGCAGGGCTACGATCTGAAGGAACGATTTTATCCCGCGAGTCATAGCCCCGCTACGCGGGATCCGGAAACTTGCTATGACTGCAAAACCAAATTTTCAATGTAATTCCTGCGAAAGCAGGAATCTATAGAGGCGGGCCATTATAGATGCCGGATCGAGTCCGGCATACAAATACGGTCGTAGCGGCGGAATCATGTGGCCACCGTGGGCGAAAAAGGGATACACACATGGGTGTATCCCTACGACATTATTTGCGTCGGGTTTGGGCCCCGCTAAAGCGGGGTCAAACCCGACCTACTGCCTACCTCCCCCCCTTCACTTTCCGCTTGATCTGCTGGCACCATTTCATATCTTGTCTTAACGCATAATGCTCTTTGGGTTATTGGGCGAGGAGTTAAGATATTATCAATAAAGGACGTGTGAAGATGAATAATTTATCGAAATACAAGGTACCGGTCAAGCAGCTTCGCTGGAGCTGTAAGAAAGGCGCCGGAGGGGTTTGCGGTACCGACGACAGCAAAGCGACCGGGGAGATAATCGGGCAGGACCGGGCCATCGACGCCATCAAGCTGGGATTGAATGTCCAGCAGCCGGGATATAACGTGTTCGTGGTCGGTTATGCCGGCACCGGCCGGTCCACCGCCATACAGAAGATGCTCGAGGAACTGGGGTTGGAAAAAGGGGAGACGCCGGAGGATATCTGCTATGTCAACAACTTCAAGGATACCGATTGCCCGCGGGTTCTGTTTTTCCCGGCCGGAAACGGCATAAAGTTCCGGGACGAGATGAAAAAGGCCATTGATTCACTTCAGGAATTGATATCGCAGGTGAAGGAATCTGACGATTTGCGGGCCAGGCATAAGGGGATTATCGAAAAATTCGAGGAGAAGCAGAAAGAGATGCTTCGGGCCTTCGAAGCGGAGGTCAATGAAAAGCAGTTCGCCATGACCCAGGTCCAGATCGGGCAAAATGTGCGGCCGGATGTCGCCCCGGTTATCGGGGGTCAGCCGGTGTCGCTGGCGGAGTTGGAAGCCAGAACGGAGGCGGGCGAATTCCCGAAAGAAAGATTCGAGGAGTTAAAAAAGATCTACGACGAACTGAGCGATAAGATTGTGAAAATCTTCAAACAGACCCGCGAGCATAATAAAGAACTGAAAGAAGCGCTGGACAGGTTACTCAAGAGCGCCGTCGAACCGTTGGTATCCGAGGCGCTTTTAGCGATCAAAGAAGCGTATGAAGCCATTGGAGTTGAGGAGTACCTGAAAGAGGTGGAGAACGATATCGTCAATAATCTCGATAAGTTTGATCAGAGGGGAGGCGAACAGCCCCCGCCGATGCCCGGTTTCGGTCCGGCGACCAGCGATCGGTTCCTGGAATACGGGATTAATGTCCTGGTCGATAACAGCAATGTAAAAGGGAAACCGATTATTACGGAGATCAACCCCAACTACAGGAATCTATTCGGATCGATTGAACGGGTGGTCGATCAGCGCGGTTTCTGGAGAACCGACTTTTCACTTATCAAAGCCGGGGCGTTGCATCACGCCAACGGCGGTTATCTTATTGTAGACGCCATGGAGTTATTGTCGGAGCCGGGGGTATGGCAGGGATTGAAAAGGGCGCTTAATTCCGGCAAACTGGAAATTCAGGCTTACGACCCGTTTTTCAAAGCCAGCCACAGCGCGCTGAAACCGGAGCCGATCGAATTGAAAACCCAGGTGATAATGATCGGAATGCCGCAACTCTATTACCTTCTTTACAGCATGGATCCGGACTTTCCCAAGATATTCAAGATCAAGGCCGAATTCGACACGGAAATGGAACTCAACGATTCCAATCTGAAGAAATACGGCTCCTTTGCCCGCAAGATAGTGGATGATTTCGAACTGCTTCCGTTCGACCAGGACGGCATGTCGGCGGTGATCGAGTACGGTGTGCGCCTGGCGGGAAATCAGAAAAAACTCTCCACCAGGTTCAACGCCTTAACCGACGTCATGTGCGAATCGAGTTTCTGGGCGCAGCAGGCCAAAAACAAAAAGGTGACTAGGGAGCATGTTCAAAAGGCTATCGATGAATGGATTCGCCGGGTCTCTATGCCCGAGGATAAGATAAACGAGTTGATCGAGGAAGGCGCCATTCTCATAGATACTGACGGCGCAGTGACCGGCCAGATAAACGGGCTCTCAGTCTACATGATGGGGGAATACGCTTTCGGCAAGCCGACCCGTATCACAGCGCGCACATCGGTGGGAATGAAAGGTATCATAAACGTCGAAAAGGAAGCTCAGCTTTCGGGCGCTACTCATAGCAAGGGGGTACTGATAATCAACGGCTACCTGCAGGGCAAGTTTGCGCAGAAACGGCCGCTCTCCATGAACGCCAATCTCTGTTTCGAGCAGTCCTACGGCGGTGTTGACGGCGACAGCGCCTCGTCCACGGAGATCTACGCCATACTGTCGTCGCTGGGAGAGGTGCCGATCCGGCAGGATATCGCGGTAACCGGAAGCGTGAACCAGAACGGCACCATCCAGGCCATCGGCGGAGTCAACCAGAAAATAGAGGGATTTTTCCAGATCTGCAAGATCAAGGGGCTTACCGGCAAACAGGGGGTCATGATACCGAAAGCCAACGTGCAGGACCTGATGCTCCAGACGGAAGTAGTGGAGGCGGTGAAGAACGGCAAGTTTCATATATACTCGGTCGATTCCATCGAGCAGGGGATTGAAATCCTGACCGGGATGCCGGCGGGAAAACAGAAAAAGGACGGCAGCTATCCGGAGGGGACGATTTTCCACCTGGTGGAGGAAAAACTCGATTCCTACGCCGAGGCCTACAGCAGGTATATGCGGCCCGGAGCGGGGGAGTAAAGGGGGAACTGGGAATAAATCTGGTAGATATATCTACTCTTAATAGTTGGTGATTTTTTACTTGTGTCACAGGCCTTTAAGATATAGTTTGTATTATTGTAGAAGGTTTATCACGACATTAATGTGTTAATTTAGGGTAACTTAGGCCGTTACGGTCAGGATAAAGATTTTTGTCATATGAAAATATACCGGGAAAAATGTCGGTTGTGTGGTGAACCATCCAAATTAGAATTGGGTCATATAGCACCATCATTTGTGATAAAATATCTAAAAAACACGTCAATAACGGGCTATATGAGAAGATCGGACGAGCCAAATATTACTTTTCAAGACGGAGAGAAACACCCACTTTTTTGCAGAAATTGTGAAAACAAATTTTCTTCAGACGAAAACTATTTTGCCAAGGAAGTATTTTTCCCCTATCATAAAAGAATATTGGGTCCAATAAAATATGATTATAGATTGGGTAGATTTTGTATACTTCAGGCATTTAGAAAAATTGTCTACAATGAAGTAATAACAAATAAATTAAGTATATATAAACCTACTATAAGGAAAAGGCTTATTAAGGCTCGCGATTTTTTTAGGGAATTTTTGATGGTTGGTGGTAAAACACAGAATGAATACAGCAACCACATTATATTTGCTAACTTAATAGATAACGTTGGGTCAAATATGCCTCAATTACCTCCGAATATTAATATG
Source organism: Candidatus Zixiibacteriota bacterium (assembly GCA_020348065.1). Taxonomy (GTDB): domain Bacteria; phylum Zixibacteria; class MSB-5A5; order UBA10806; family UBA10806. The sequence continues at coordinate 2,153,782 of CP070742.1, read as the reverse complement.
TACCTCACCAGGTCAGTTGATACGGCTATAGTATATAGCGAAAAAAATAAGTTATTTATTTATAACAAATTATGTAAGATAATGATTCTAACCTTTATCACGCCAAGAAAGCCAAGAGATTATGAAGGAACAAGAATCTATGGAGCCGGAACCCTTAATCCTTCACGTTGTGATATAACGTTACCTGTATCCATTTTACATTTTTGGATTGACAGAGCTCTTAAAGTCAATGAATCTCAAGAAAAGTTAACCAATGCTCAGCAAGAATTAATTATAAAGAGGTTTTTAAAAAACGAAGATCGGATATTAAATTCCGAATGTACTGAAGCACATCTTGCAGATGAAAAACTACAATCAAATTAGTTTTGAAAATTACAAGAAGTAGGTCGGGTTCCGAGCGATTCCCGCTGAAAGCGGGATGAGCGAGAAACCCGACGCCTAAGCCAAAGCAGGAAGACAATTCCCAAGAACAGAAGATGAAAACATTTAGACGCTTCGATTTACGCAATAGATATTATTTCATTACCGTTGTAACATACAAAAGAGAAAATATTTTATTGAACGATTTGAAATTGTTTTGGAATTCTTGGTTCGGTCCGTTACCCAAAGCATGGGTTATTCTGGCAGATCATTTTCACTCTATTATAAAAATAGACAAAATATCTATATCGGAGATAATGCATAAATTCAAAATAACCTATTCTCGGCATTGTCGTGATAAATATCGAAAAGGCCGAGTATGGCAAAACAGGTATTGGGATCATATCATTAGAAATCAGGATGATTTAAACCGGCATCTGGATTATATTCATTATAATCCGGTAAAACATGGAATTGTGCAGGATCCTTTCGAATATAATCATTCATCATTGACAGACTATTATAAAGAGGGTTACTATAATAGGGATTGGGGTATTAAGAACATACTCGAATTCGATGGGGATTATGGAGAGTGATTGATGTCGGGTTTCTCTCCCGACCAAAAGTCGGGATCGGAACCCGACCTACGAAAGACCGAATTAAAATATGTCGCTTCGCCTAACACGCACCACAAAAGGAGACCATGAATGCAATCGTATGTAACACCTGAGACGTTAGAAAGCAAATCGAGAGAATGGCTGAAGAAGATCGAGACGTTCAACCAGCACAAGATGGAGCTGAACGCGGAAAAGTCCGCGCTAATGGTTATCGATATGCAGGAATTCTTCCTGGATGAATCATCTCCCACCTTCACCTGCGGCGGATTAGCGATAATCCCAAAGCTGAAAGAACTGATTTCGGCGTTCCGGGATGGCGGCCGGCCGGTTATATACACGCGCCATGTGCATAATCCACAACTCAATGACATCGGCATCATGGAATGGTGGTGGGAGGGGATCTGCCTGGAGGGGAGCCCCGAAAGCGAGGTGCATAAAAGCATCGCTCCGCTGCCCGGGGAAAAGCAGATCTTAAAGCATCGTTACTCGGCGTTCTACAACACAGATCTGGAGACGGTTCTGCGCTGTTTGAAAATCGAGGACCTGGTGATTTGCGGTATCATGACCAACCTCTGCTGCGAGTCCACCGCCCGGGATGCCTATTTCCGCGACTACCGGGTATTTTTCCCTGCCGACGGCACCGGCAGCATCAACGAGGAGATGCATCTCGCCAGCCTTCTCAATCTGGCCTTCGGGTTCGCCTATGTTACCGAATGCGAGGAGATAGAACGGAGTCTGAGAAAAGAGCGAAGCGAAATTGCAGTGAGGTAAAAACTATGACACCTCTCCAAAAACTAAAACGCGAGATTTATGTGCTGTCGGGTCACCCGACCCGACAGCAATAACATTAACCCGAAAGGTAGATGTACACTACCTTTAAGAAAAAGAAATTTAATAAAAGATCCCACCATATTCTTCCTGACTACCACCACCAGCAATAGAAGAAATTTTCCGCATTATCCAGAATGTTTAAGGATCATAGAAAGGACATTATTCGATACTGTACAAGATAAAAGTGTTTCTCTTTTCGGTTATGTTATTATGCCATCCCATATTCACCTTCTGGCTGGCTGTAAGGATGGAGGGCCGGGCATGTCGAGATTTATCCATTCTCTCAAGGGCAGAGTAAGGATTAATCTGAATCATAAAGGCCCCCTTTGGGAAGAACGTTTTGACGATCTGGTCATCAAATCCGAGAAGCAATTCAGGATTAAATTAGATTATATACATTATAATCCTGTAAAAGATAATTTGGTTGAAAATCCGGACGATTGGCCATATTCTAGTTTTTTAGACTGGAAGAATCAAGATGACACGAAAGGGATATTATTTGATTTTGATAAATTTTATTAACAGCTGCCGGGTGGGGTCACCCGGCAGCACAGTGATTTTGGAGAAGGAGCGAAGCGAAATTGCAGCGAGGTGATGACGATGAAGTTACTTGAAAAACTTAACCGCGAGATCGCCAGACACGATAAACCGGAAAACCGGCTCAATTACCAGAAGTTCTTCAAGGAGAAGCTGGAACACCCGGTATCGATCAAGACCGCCATACTCAGAAAGATCTCCAACAACTGCTTCAAGGAGGTCAAGGGTAAACCGGCTATGGAGATACTCGATATCTGCGACGAGCTTCTGGAGTCGGGGGAACGTTACATGCGATTTTTCGCCTTCGAATGGGCCAGGAAGCTGAAAGGGCAGTACCGCAAAGCCGATTTCGCGCGGTTCGAACGCTGGCTAGACGATTACGTAAACCACTGGGGATCGTGCGACAGTTTCTGCGGCATAACCGGGCAGCTTCTGGTTCAGTATCCCGACCTGGTTACGAAGGTCAAAAAATGGACCAAATCCAAAAACCGCTGGTTTCGTCGAGCGGCCGCGGTGAGCCTTGTAGTGCCCGTTAGAAACGGCCTTTTGCTCAAGGAGGTATTCAAGACGGCCGATCTGTTACTTACCGACGATGACGACATGGTGCAGAAGGGGTACGGCTGGATGCTCAAGGAGGCCGGAGACCGCTTTCCTGACGAGGTATTCAAGTACGTCATGAAAAACAAACGCGAAATGCCCCGTACTGCGCTACGTTATGCTATAGAAAAATATCCCGCCGCCAAGCGCAAAGAGGCCATGAGGAAAGACTGACACGGCAATGGCTGTCTCATAATCTATATTTTTAAACCGCGTGTCATAGTTTACTATGACCGCGGTTACGGCGAGCCTTGATTCGCATAATAGAAGGATTGACATAGCATACGTGATCTCATAATCTGTGTTTTGAAATATAGTTATAAGGAGGAGAGAATGAAAAAGAGAAAAGTGATTTCTGCAATCGTCCTGCTGTTTATTACGGCATCGCTGAATTGCGCTCCGGCAGTAGATGATCAAGCCGCGAAAAACAAGGCGGTCGTGGTGCAGACGATCGACGTCTTGAACACCCGTGAGTACGAAAAGCTGGATCAATTTTATGCGCAGGATTTCAAGAGGTATTGCCAGGCCACGCCGGAGGCCAAAGTCGAGAGCCTCAATGATTTCAAAGCCCTTTTAAGCGAGTGGGATCAGCAATTTCCAGATGCAGTGTATGAACTCCACCTGATAGCGGCTGAGGGGGATCTGGTCGCGTTTTATATGACATATTCCGGCACCCAGGAGGGTCAGATGGGGCCTTTTCCCCCGACGGGAAAGAAAATGTCTCTCGAATGCGCCGGATTCAATCGATTGGAAAATGGAAAGATTGTCGAGACCTGGGTAACCTGGGACAACCTCGCGGCGCTGACCGAGCTGGGTCATTTTCCACCGCCGTCGGCGGAAGCGGATAAGTAGAATTTTTCCGAGCACAGTCGGGAGCGCAGCATTCTCGGCCTGTAAGATTACAATCAAAGGATATCTTTTAATTCGGGCGTTTGACAACGGGAGGTTGCAATGGGAATTGCCGCAACGGTATTCGGGGAAAAGAGAAGTTTAAGAGTATCTCTCATCTTTTTGGCGCTTTGCGCGATTTTTACGGTTCTGGCATTGGTAATCGGGATTGACGATAATATTCCCGGATTCATAATATTGGTTCTGGGGGCTTTTTCCCTGGCGCTCGCTATTGTGCACGGCTGGCGGAAATCAAAGAAATACGGGATTCTTGCAATAGGCTCATTTGTAGGGATCTTTTTATTCGGAATCCTGCATAATGTTTTTGAGGGATTGGCGAAAAATTTCATGGATATAGTTTTCCTGTACTATATTTTCGCAGGAATAGGCGTATTTTCGTTTTTTATGGCATTAATGGTCTGTCCGGTCGGGTTCCTGACAGGAATTTTCGGGTTTGCGATATTGAGAATCAAAGAATACAGGGAAAGGAAGAATCAAACAAAGCAGGACAATTAATGTCGGGATCACAGGGCTTCCGATCTACCGCTTTATTTCCGCGCTACATGTATCCCCGCGATGCCGCGCCCGAGAGGACGGTACTTGACCGACACAAAACCGACATACTTCAGCATGTTTTCAATATCTGGAGGCTTGCAATAATTCCTCGCCGAATAGGCCAGGTAGCTATAGGCACCGGGCTGGCCGGATATAACATTTCCTACAGGTTTTACCACCGATGAATAATATAAACTGGACAGCTTTTTTAACGCAATCGACTCCGGCTGACTGGTTTCCACGATTACCAGCTTTCCGCCGGGAGCGATCACCCGGTGAATCTCTTTTAGATATTTTTCGCTTTTGGGATTCCTGAAAGTAAGGTTGCGGAAACCGAAGGCTATGCCGACGACATCAAAATAGCCGTCGTCGAACGGCAGCGAGGCGGCGTCGGCAACTTGAAATGTTATTTTATCTTCCAGCCCGATTCTTTTGGCTTTGCGTTTTGCCACTTCCAGCATCGGCTCGCAGAAATCGGCGGCGATTATCTCGGTTTTGGAATTCGTTTTTTTGGTCAGTTCAGTTGCCAGGTCGCCGGTTCCAGAACAGAGATCCAAAACACGCCTGGGATTCGATTCCAGGCAAACAGCGGCCGCCTTTTGCCGCCAGCGTTGATCCAAACCGAAGGTAAGCAGGCGGTTTAATATATCATACCTGTGGGGTACGCTGGAGAACATGCGGAAAAGGGGACGGTTGTTGAAATCGCCCCCATCAACGATTGTTTTACTATCCCTTATCTTCGCCATAATCGGCGCGGAATATAAATACGGAGTTATGCGGAGGCAAACAGTTTTGGAATAAAATTACCGGCGCTTATAATGGATTGAGCGCCGGCAATATTAAAGGACATACCGGAACAAGGGCGAATGCTACTTCTTGCCCTTGCCCTTTTTCCCTTTTGCTTTGCCATCTGACGATTTTTTGGCGATGGCCTTCTTCTGCTCCTTCTCGGCCTTGGCTTTCTTGAACTCCGTATGCATATTGGCAAAGCTCTTGCCCTGCTTTTTCATACGGACTATCTTCTCCGGGGAGCACTGGTGTTTCTCGGCCAGGAACTTGAGGTTTACCAGGTTTATAATATCGTCGTCGGCCAGCTGGATTTTGCCCCATTTTTTCCTGGGGATTTTCTTGTAATGACCCCAGGCGTTGCCGTAGGGCGGGCCGGGATCGGAGGCGAACCTCACATAATATAACTCCGCCGTCAGTCCGTACCTGAAGGTTATATCCATCCAGGATATGCCGCCCAATCGCAGGTCGACCAGCACAACAGGAGAAATCCCGGTTCTGCTGGAGAGGAAAAATACCACCGCCATTTCGTCATCCGGCAACGACCGCGCCCTGACCTTCTCGATCTCCCTTTCTTTTACGCCGTAATGGGTTCCGATGGAAAGGTGGAATTCCCTGATACCGTCCTTGTCGGCGGCAATGCCGACGTTGACATCGGCCCGAGAGTCAAAGGCTGTAAAGCCGGCAAACAGAATCGGCAACAATAAAGAAATTAAAAATTTGCGCATCTTAATACCTCCATAATTTTATAATTACCTATATCTATTTATGTATCGGTAGGATTTTATGATGATATAGGGATTTATTTTTTTTTCAAACATTGATCTCGCAAAAGACGCTTGATTCGTCGACTTCGAAGATTTTCGAGCTTACATTGAATTCCGCTGTCAACTCTTCAAAATGCTTCGGGCTGACGGTGGTCGCCTTGAAGCCATCTTTACAGATTATTACGCCGTCACCGGTTCTTGACATATCGATTTCCCCCAGAAGCCCGGCGGCGGCTTGCAGCCGGAACCATTCCAAACGTTGACCCCAGAATTTATCGGAATAGGAGGAAAAAAGGGCAATGCCTCCCGGTCTGGTTACCCTGATGCTTTCGCGAATCAAATCCCTTTGATCAATATTAAACGCGGAAATGCCATTCTGTATACATATTACTTTATCGAAGGTCTTATCGGGTATGGCAAGATTTACAGCGTCCATACAGACAACATAGCAGGCCCGTAAGTTTCTCACCGTATCCACCGCCGAAACCAGGCTTGAAATAGAGGAGTCAATCCCTACCACCATACCCGCTCTAGACGCGAAAGCGGGAAGAACCCTACCGTAACCGCAGCCAAGATCCAGGATAAGATCACCCTGATTGATTTTACCGCAAACGTGCTCTATTTCAGCCCGCAGGTATTGGCGCACTCGAGGCGGCGCGATTTCATAGACCAGCTTGAGCTTTACGGACGATAGCTTGTCTTTGTAGTATCCGATAGATTTCTCCTTCTGGTGGATTATATGGGATATCGACTGATATGTCATTTATTACTATATATAAGAAAGGAGAATTTCGGTCCTCAATACCGGTAAAACCGCGTATTCTATTGAATAATAATAAGTTGAAGCCCAAATAAAATTTGAAAGAATATTATTAAAAAATTATAGAAAAATAATAAAATATCTTGACTTTTATATTAACTTTATTAATATTATTGCGTATACAAATTAAAATAGTTAAGAATAGGAGGTCTGATGGCAACAGAATGGAGGGAATTAACCGGACTCACGGGGGGAGACCCGATTATCATAGAAAGGGTAAAACTGACCGGCAAGGATATTTCTGTAGAAGGGAATTTCGAATTGCCTCCCCTGGCACGGTTGACCATGGAGGACCAGGTGTTCATCGCAATGTTTGTGCGTTGTCATGGATCGATTAAAGAGATGGAGCAGATATTCGGCGTGAGCTACCCCACCATAAAAAACCGGCTCAACCGCATAGCCGACCAGTTGGAGGTGGCCAGGATCGACACGGTGCAGCCGAAAAATGAGGTGCTCGAACAACTGGAACGGGGGGAGATAACGGTAGATGAGGCTCTTAGAAAATTGAACGGATAAAAAGGAGGATATCATGAGTGAAGAACGTAAGCAGATATTAAAAATGTTGTCGGAAGGAAAAATCGACGTTTCCGAGGCTGAGAGGCTTCTGGACGCTATTAATGAAACACGGGAGAAAACCGAACTGGCGGAAACGACGGGTGAGAAAACAACGCTGAAATATCTGCGGGTACAGGTCGAGCCCAAGGAAAAAGGCAAAGGCGAGCGGGTCGATATAAGGGTTCCGCTTCAGCTTATCCGGGCTGGCGCTAAGATAGCGTCGTTTTTGCCCGGGGAGGCCAGGGCCAAAATCGACGGATCGTTGAAGGATAAAGGATTCAATTTCGGCCTGTCGGAGATAAATCGTGGAAATGTCGACGGTCTACTTGACGCTCTGCGAGAGATGAGCATCGACGTTGACAGCGGTGTCGAATCAGTGCGAATTTTCTGCGAGTAGATTTGCCTTATCGGTTTTTTATCGGGTGGCATGCTCTTTCGACGGAGTCGAATGAGCATGTTTTCTCGCAATTGAAAAAGGTCTTCTCATATCGGGAGATCCTCGAATCTATCGGTTCGGAATTCCAGGGTAACGGGATCGATCCTGATGGCCTTGGGGAATTGTTTATTCATATCGTCGGCTTGCTTGGAGTTGGAAAAGGGCCATTGCAGGATATAGGGCGGCTCGAAACGGCAGGGCTTGATGCTGCCGATCTTCAACATGGCGGCCCTGGCCGAGGCTTTTATAATCTCCCGCGCTTTTCTAAGGCTGAGAGAAACGGTCGGGGTTTGAGACAATCCCGATACTGTGGGGACAAGGCTTTCTTTGACCACCGCTGTTTCGATACCGGGAATCAATGCCCGGGCTTCCTCGGCCGCCGCCCGGTCTCCGCTTACGAATATGCAGGGAACGTCATAATGCGCCGCGATGAAGCCGTTCATCCCGATCTCCCCGATGGCGGTTCCGTTCAGGGTCCAGCGGCCATGGCATAACACTCCGCCTGCCGTCTCGGCCATGGCGTGCAGTCCGACCTGGAACAAGGCGTCGAAAGAGCCGTCGAGGCCGACCGGGCCGCCGTCACCGGCCCCCATGACCAGCTTACATTCATGATGTAACAATTCGATATCGATACACCCCGGGAAAGGCCCGTGACCGTCCCAGGCGATTATCTCGGTCGCCCCTCCTTCAAGAGCGCCCTCCACCGCGGCATTGAGCTCCAGCGTCGTAAAGCGCCGCGCCTGATCCAGATACCCGGCGTACCAATCTTTCGACGTATCCCATTGACATTGCTGACGATGACAGATCACGCCCGCCACACCCTCAACATCACATACCACGTAAATCTTCATGATCGGTCTCCCTATGAATATGAATAAATAACGTCCTGTGCGGTCAAGTCTCCGTACTTGACCGCCCTCATCGTCGGGCGCGGAGACCTGACGGCACATAATACCTTAGACAGCCTTTATCAATCGAAGGGCCTTTCCCGCCCCAGCGCCCGTCTTATCTGCACCATCTGGCCGGCGTGGTAGAAATCGTGCATGCACATGAAGCAGAAACGTTTCCAGGCCGGCATCGGTTTGCCCTCCTCGCCGACGTCTCTTTCCAGATCCTCGTCGGAGATCGTCTCCAGAAGCTCCAGCTCGCGATCATAAAAACTGTTCAAAATCTCCCGGAGTTCGGCGATGGAGGGGTATGTCGAAGGATCCCCGGCGATCTCGGTGCCTCCGCTGAAAAGTTTACCGTACTTCTGCCACTCCATATCCTTGCTGCCCAGCAGGGTGAGGGCGAAACCGTTGGAGTAAACCGCATGCCCGGTCAGCCAGCGGATATGGTTGGATAATTTTTCAAACATGACCACCGATTCCTCGTCGGTCAAATCATCCAGCAGTCGTCCCGCCACGGTCTTATTGACGTTTACCATATATTGAAGCTGCTCCCTTACAGTCATATCGCGCTCCTTGAAAGAGGTTCGTATTTGTTCGGCCCCTAAGATCTGTTATTTGGGGGAGGTTTGTCAACGGGAAAAGGCAGGAATATATTCGAAGCTAACAACATGTAATTAATATCCTGATACAATCCACAGCCTATGTTATGAGATTAAGCGGAATTCATAATCACTACGTCGTGTGGCATGCTTTTCCATCGAAGATGGATAAACATGTTGTTGCGGCCCCTGCATGCTTATGCCTTCGGCCCCGCCTTTGGCGGGGCATGCCACCTCCTTTGGGGTTTACCTTGACAAGCCAAATTTCGTCAGTTTATTAAGAACTACTATGAGGGGAATATCAAAAATAACGGCTATTATAATATCGGCCTGTTTTATTATTTCGTGCGGATACGCTTGTAAAAAACGGCCGAAAGAAATCGACATGCAAAAAGACACTATTACGGCATCACTCGACAGCAGCTTTCAGCTTATGCACAGCCAGACTGCGGTTGTAGAAACGGAAGATCTTTCCGTCAAGTTCACAAACGTAGCCGAGGATTCCCGCTGCCCGGTGGGTGTGGAATGTATCTGGCAGGGCCAGGCCAAAATCGAACTGGAGATAAAGCGGAAAGATAAAGAACCTGAAAACATAACCCTGACCAGCCTCGCCGGCCGGGATGAGCTCGCCATAACGCAGGTTAATGATCATTTCATCAGGCTTTTAAAGGTAGAACCTCCCAGAATAAAAGATGTCGAACTAAAACTGTCCGATTATAATATCACCCTGATAGTCTCGCGAAATATAGAAAACTTATCGCAATAAGAGCATTTTGCGGGTGAGCGTGCCGCTCACAGTGCTCAATCTGTAGAAATATATCCCCGAAGGCAGGTCTTTACCGTTCGAGTCTCTACCATCCCATACAATATCCACAACTTCCGGGCCTGTAGCCACCCTATTATACTCGAAAACCCTTTGGCCAAGCAGATTCGCGATTTCCAGCTTGATCTTCCCCGAATTCGGAACACAAACCTGAATAATTGTCTCATTATTGAAGGGGTTTGGATAGTTTTGGCTCAAAGAAAAGCCGGATGGTAGGGTATGTGTATTTTTTACATCGGTGGTGGCTTCGTTACTTGAAAGTGCGGTACGGTAGCTCGCACCGTATTCGAGAGATCCCTGCAATCCTGCCCAATATAGATTAACCTCGCCGGTGCCCGGTTCGGGCGCAAACCACCTAAAGGTCCCCGAATCGGTATAATTTGACGACCATTTCACACCGTTGGTTTCCTGCGCATGTGAGTATGTCATGGTATTCTCTCCGGAAAGAATAAGTCCAGCATTTGAAGATCCCGAACCAATCCTTATCGAGGCATTAAATTGACTTATAGAATAATACCCGTCATGGCTAACAGTTATTACATACATATGTTCCGGCTCATAGAATTCAGGGAAACCGCTTATTATAATGCCGGGATCGAAATTTTGACTGTAATGACAGGAAACCGCGCAGGTTCCGCGTGAGCCGGGCGCCCCGGAATACCCGATATAGCTGTTACTGGCCGTTGCCTCGAAGCAGATCAACAAAATCGCGATCAATATCATTATTTGCCGCATTATCACCTACCTACCTTGGAGCAAAATAATAAATATTATAAATGTTGTCAATAATAATCTGTTTTCATGGTTCCGCCGGCGAAAATACCTGCGCTGACACCGGCAAATATCGCCCACCTGTCTTTTTGGACTCACTCCGGATATAAAGCTGACGCTTTTGAGCCCCATTATAATAAATTTCGCGGTCGTGAAAAAAGCATATGGATAATCGGCCATTACTCTGTAGCATCATTTATTGATTTTGGAGCATGAATTACTTATAATCGTCGTATGGTCGATATAAAAAAGTCATGGGATAAAATAGCGGAACATTATAATAAGCGTTACGAAATCTCCTGTGACGTTGTTCATTACGGCCCCCTCTGTCCCGGCGAAGACAGGCTGCGGCTGTTGGGAGATATAAAAGGTAAAAAAGCAATAGATCTGGGGTGCGGCGGAGGCCAGAACGCCGTGGCGCTGGCGAAACTTGGCGCCGACGTTACAGCCGTGGATTTATCGACAGAACAGATAATTCAGGCTGAGGGACTGGCTTCCGATCACAGGGTATCGATCTGTCTCAAGCAGGCGGATATCTCATCTTTATCGTTTGTTGAGAGTCAGAGCTTTGATATCGCTCTCTCCGCTTGCTCAATATCTTTTCTGGAGAGAATCGATCCCGCTTTCCGGGAAGCATACAGAATACTAAAACCAAAAGGCAGGTTTATATTATCGGACATGAATCCGCTTCAGTACCTTCTCGATGAAACTGAGAGCGGAGTTGTATTCAACAATCCCTATCACCAGAAATCGCTTCCCATCAACTGGACCTGGGAGTTCGATGAACTGAACAGAGCCCCGCGTTTCCGGCATTATGTCAGGATGATATCCGATTATGTTAATTCGCTGATCGATACCGGTTTCATGGTGCAAAAAATCCTGGAGCCGGAATCGACGCTGAATACGCCTCATAAGGGATTTTCCGAGGAGATCATGAAGGAATACCCTTACATAGCGAAACATATACCCATTACGTTTGTAATTTTATGCAAAAAACCATGACCAAAAAAGCGGTCTTGAAATACTGGGAGAACGTCAGGAAACTTACGTTGAGAGTCTTTGATCTTTTCCCCCCAGATAGATTCGATTACAGACCTGTTGACGATGTCCGCAGTGTCGCCGAGCAGTTCGACCATATACTGATATGTGAGCTTTACGCCCGGATCGGAATGCTTACCGGTATCTGGGATATTGCGCCGTTTTCCGGGGAGAGGGATCTGAGCAGAGCAACCCTCCGGGAGAAACTCTATAAAGAAAACAAAAAAACGTTGGGGCTTTTGCGGATGCTTCCGGAAGGTCAGTTTATCAAAGTATATAACACGCCGTTTGGCTTTATTTCCGGAGAGGCTATTATATATGAGACAATTGACGAGGAAATACATCACAGGGGTAACCTTTACACGTATTTGAGGCTGTTGGAAATTGCCCCTCCGCAAATGGTTCAAAACTACGGTGAACTTTTCATGGAGGACTGAAATGAAATTCGATATGGGAAAACTTTTCGAGAAAATAGACAGATATCGAGACGACGTTATCGAGATACAGAAGATGTTAACCGCCATCCCGGCGCTGGCCCCGGAAAACGGCGGCGACGGGGAGGAGAAAAAAGCCCAGGCATTGCGGAAGTATCTCATAAAAAACCGATTTCCCAAACCGAATGATTACAGCGCCCCGGATACGCGAGTATCGGCCGGCCACAGGCCCAACTTCCTGTATAAATTTGACGGCGAGGATAGTAACAGAACAGTTTTTGTTATGTCCCATCTTGACGTCGTGCCTGAAGGGGAACGCGCAAAATGGAAAAGCGATCCGTTTGAACTTAAAGTTATGGGAGACAGGATCTACGGTCGCGGTGTGGAGGATAACCAGCACGGCATGACAGCCTCCATACTGGCCGCCAGGGCTTTGGTCGATCTGGGACTTACGCCGAAATATAACATAGGTCTTCTTTTCGTCGCTGACGAGGAGGTGGGGTCGAAATACGGTATCGATTATATATTGAAAAATCATAAAATCTTCAAAAAGAACGATCTTATTATCGTCCCCGATTCTGGGGACGTCCAGGGCAAAACCATCGAGGTTGCCGAAAAATCGATCTGCTGGCTGAAAGTAGAGACCACCGGGCGGCAATGCCACGCGGCCCGGCCGGACCAGGGAACCAACGCGTTCTTTGCGGCGTCGAAACTGGCAGCGAAGGTTCACGATCTTTACAAGATCTTCAATAAGAAGGATAAACTTTTCCATCCCGCGACATCGACATTCGAGCCGACCAAGAAGGAGGCCAACGTCCCCAATGTCAATACCATTCCCGGCGATGACGTATTCTGGATCGACTCCAGGGTGCTTCCCGAATACAATCTCGTTCAGGTCGAGGCGCAGATCAGGGATTGGGCCGATAAGATTGAAAGAAGCGAAGGCGTCAAAATAAAAATAAGTCGCGGTCAGAGAGCTCAGGCGGCTCCGTCGACCTCCAAGGACGCGCCCGTGGTCAAAGCTCTTTCTAAGGCGATCAAAAAAGTTTACAATATCAATCCCAGGGTCTGCGGTATCGGAGGCGGCACCGTGGCGGCCTTGATTCGTCGCAAGGGGTATCCAGCGGCGGTCTGGAGCAAGATCCATGAATCCGCCCACCAGCCCAACGAGTATACCGATATATCGAATATCATCGGCGATGCCAAGATATACGCGCACATCTTCATGGATGCGTAGGAGCACAATAGGTGGCGGCAGGTGGCCTCACCTGACGCCTCTGTGTTAAAATTAAAGCGGTCGGGTCAGGCGACCCGACCGCACATTAACCAGCATTATGGTTAGTCCGATATAATGAAAGAAAAGAACTTCCCGAAAAACCTCCCGCCTGGCGTACCAATTTTCGCGCCGTTTATATCGGCTTATTTAATCAGTTATATCGAGGCGGAGGCCAGGTTTCTGATCATAAAGCGCGATCGCGAACCATATAAAAATATCTGGCAGCCGATAACCGGCAAAATAAGAGAAAGGGAAAAGGCTTGGCAGGCAGCGATTCGGGAATTAAGGGAAGAGACCGGGCTTACTCCCGACAGATTCTACTCCGCCGAGTTTATCGAAAAGTTTTACGAGCTCAATACCGAGGTCATCGCCCTTTCCCCCGCCTTCGTAGGATTTGTGGATGGCGATCCTGATATAAAGCTTTCTCACGAACATCGGGAGTACCGCTGGGTGACGGTAGATGAGGCTATCGAGAAAGTCATATTTTACGAGCAGAAGGCAGCTTTCAGGCATATACGACAATATTTCATCGAAAAACAGCCGCCGGAGTTTCTGAAGATAGAGATATAATATCCGATCTTGAGGTCGCAAATAAATATAAAGCGGAAGGAAAAATTTGGCAACAAACAAAAGAGCGCTGGTTGTGGGAGCAACGGGATATCTGGGCAAATTCCTTGTAAAAGAATTAAAAAGACGGAGATATTGGGTCAGGGCGCTCAGCAGAAGCAGCCAGAAAATCGAACCGGTAAAACAGCATATTGACGAAGTATTTCTTGGCGAGGCAACAAAGCCGGAAACAATAAATGGTCTGTGTAAAAATATCGATATCGTTATATCATCGCTCGGAATTACAAAGCAGAAAGACGGTTTTACTTACATGGACGTTGATTATCAGGGGAATAGAAATATCCTTAACCAGGCGCTCTCGGAAAATGTTTCGAAGTTCTTATATGTTTCAGTGTTTAACTCGGAAAAATTGCGGCATCTCGAAATTATCAAAGCCAAGGAAAAATTTGCTCAAGAACTGAAAGAGGCTGATATCGAGCATATTATCGTTCGACCTAACGGCTTTTTTTCCGATATGGCCGAGTTCTTCAAAATGGCCGTAAAAGGCAAAGTATATTTATTCGGAAAGGGTGAATTTCGCGCCAACCCCATTCATGGGGCGGATCTTGCCGAGGCATGTATCAATCGTGTGGAAACGAACAGCGGCGAGTTTGATATCGGCGGTCCCGAGATTCTCACGCAGAATGAGATAGCCACGCTGGCCTTCGAGGCGTTGAAGAAAAATCCAAAAATCACTAAAATTCCGCTCTGGATCGGAAATCTGATTATCAAGGTCGCAAGAATTTTTACCTCCGTTAAAATATATGGCCCTGTCGAGTTTTTCATGACCGTTCTGGCCATGGATATGGTTGCTCCGACTTATGGAAAACACACGTTAAAAGAATATTTTGGGAAAATTAAGGAGGCAAACAATGTCTGATCTGCTTTTATGGTTGTATCTGATGAACGCCGTTTTGCTGGTCAACCATGAAATCGATTCGGCATACTGGAAAGAATGGGAGCTCTTCCGGCTGCCCGGGGAGATCAGCGGTTTTCTATTGATACATTTTCCTCTGCTCTTTATTGTCTTTTACGGGTTGGTTCTTATAATACGGCAATCTTTTCTTGGCTATATTTTCTCGATATTCTTATGCCTTGGAGGAATTTTCGCCTTTGCAATTCATACCTACTTCTTGAAAAAGGGACGGGAGGAGTTTAACAAACCGATCTCTAAAATGATTCTTATATCGACTCTACTGGTATCAGTTGCCCAGCTGATTGTCACTATATTCCTAATGACAGTGTGACGTTCCGTAATTCGTCAGGGATTATTGTTTGTAAAACTTATGAGATCGCTTCGTCGGCTCACTGCATTCGCCTCCTCGCGATGACGGAATAGCCGTAGGTCGGGTTTCGAATCCCGCCTTTGGCGGGACGAGAAACCCGACATCCGAGCCTCACCCCCAGTAGGGCTGAATATAACCGTTACTTAGCCCGGATTCCTCGAAGGCATCCAGGGCCTCTTTATATTCGCCTCTTTTAAGGCGTCTTTTAAGGCTCTCGATGGAATAGGCGTCATAGGCCGGGAAATACTGGCTCATCAACGAAATATAGGTGCCTGTAGAAACCTCGTTGGCCAGAAACTCGAATATCTCTTTCGAACCCGATATCCCGTTGGGCAACACCAGGTGACGTATCAAAAGCCCCTGCGTTGCCACCCCCATGCCGTTCAGCATGAGATCTCCCACCTGCCGGAACATCTCCTTTATGGCCAGCCTGTTGATTTCGGGGTAGTTGTCGGCGTCGGAATAGCATTTGGAGTTTTCCGCGCTGGCGTAGCGCATGTCGGGCATGTAGATCTCCACTATGCCGTCCAGCATTTTAAGTGTCTCCACCTTGTCGTATCCCGATGAATTATAAACGATGGGCAGTTTCAGTCCCTGCCTGTAGGCGATAAACATCGCCTCCATAAGCTGCGGCACGTAATGGGTGGGGGTGACGAAATTGATATTGTGCGCCTCTCGTTCCTGCAGGAGGATCATCCGCTTCGCGACCTCCTCGGCGGTCATATATTCGCCGTGCTTGAGCTGGCTTATAGGGTAGTTCTGGCAGTAGACGCATTTTAAGTTGCAGCCGGAGAGGAAGATAGTGCCCGATCCCCGCGGCCCGGAGATGGGCGGCTCCTCGCCGTGATGCAGGTTGGCCGACGACACCTTGAGCCGGGCGTCCACCCCGCAGTGGCTGGTCTTCCCCGCCGTCCGGTCGATACGGCACTCCCGGGGGCAAACGGCGCAGTCCTTGAGAAGCTCCAGCGCCGCCGGTACCCGCTCTTCCAGCAGCGCGATCTTGGATTCGGGAGAGAAGCGTTGCATGCGGGGAATATAAGGGGGATTTCGAGCGTAGTAAAGACCGTAGGGCATAACCCATTGGTGATTACACCGCATTAGTTGGTAGGCCAGACATTCTTGTCTGGCCTTCGGAGATCCCAATAACGGACAGGCAGGAATGCCTGTCCTACCGGGGTTTCTTATCGTAGGATTACGCGTGCCGTCAGATCTCCGTATCTAACGGCTTTAAGGCGTCAAGCTACCCGTGGCGTCAGGTGGCCTCACCTGACGCTTTCATGTAAAACTAACGCAGTCGGGTCAGGCGACCCGACTGCACAGTTTATCGTCATGCCGGACTTGATCCGGCATCCAGAATTTGTCGGGAGCGCGAGGCTCCCGACCTGCCCAATTCTGCGAAATTCAAAAAATGGAAATATTTTAATTTTTTTCTTGATCTTTGCGGCGAAACTGCCGTATATATTACTGAGTCCTATTCTGGTGAAAGTCGGCTTCATGCCGTGCGCCCTTAACCGGGTCTAGCCAGAACAGGGCTTATTTTTTCACAATCAAAGGGATTTTTCCGCGTATACCAGTTTTTACTATTTGCATAATTGGCTTCGTCATATATATCTGCCAAAAGGCTTACTTTATCTTCTACAGTCCTATAAAAACGCATTTCTTTGTTTACGAAAGCCCTGTAAACTGCCCAATTCATATAATCAATCACCTGTAAACAGGTCTCATCCGAAGGAATTTGAGCATTTACAGAAAATTTAATATCTTTTGCAATCGAGGTTTTCCATTTTTTTTCAAATCGCAAGATCGCACCATTTATTGCGTTAAGCAGAGGTTTTTGACGATCTCTAGACCCCCTTTTTGAAAAGTAAATTTTACTAATTTTATATCGATGTAGTACGTTTTGGAATAACGTGGTAATTAAGTGATCATAAAATTGATTATCCTCACAATTGAATTTATTCCGAAATATATCTTCATTTTTTCTCGCAACTATGAACTGGGCTTTGAATTCAAGTTGTCGCAGTTTCCTGAAAACTGCAAGTCTCACTTCGGGACAATCATCTTTTGCGTGAAAAGCTATTTTGGTCTTATCCATAGAGGGAATTCCCGAAAGATAAGGATCGTCTGCTATTTCTTTCCGTAGGCCAACAAGTTCTTTCCTTATAATTGTGGGGTTTAATGTTTCTATAAATCCCATTATAAGAACGGGAGAACAACCACCTTTGCCGACAATAAACTCCCCTTTGCGATTATAAAAAAATGGATCGCCGGATTCATCCACGAAGTAATATATTGTACTTTCTTCCGGCTTCTTCAAATACCCTCCTCCGAAAATACCAAATCAATAGAATGTAAATATTATGTTTCCACTATAATATGCTAATAGCATAAGACATACAAATATGTTCTACCCCTCCAGCCCATCCGCTACGGCGGCCAGGTCGGTGAGGTTGTTCTTGTAATCCTCGAATAAGGCCTCCAGAAGCGCGGTGGCGCCGGACTGGCCCTGGTGCAGGCGCCAGACCCGGTCGATGGCGGAGGTGTCGGTTTTGTAGATCTCTATTATCATTCGCAACAGGTCGGAGATATCGTCGGGCGGGGTCTTGTCCGCCATCCAGATCATCCCCCGGCAGGCGGCCAGCACCGACGCCAGCGACTCGTCCAGCAAAGCCTCGATCTTCTCCCGCTTACCCTCGGTGCGTAGAAACCCGCGCCTTAAATTGACGACCATGGACTTGAACTCCCGTTCGCACTGGTAGCGCAGGTTCTTTTGCTCGATCACGGCGTTCTCCAGCGGATCGGCGCCAAAAAGCAGGATATGCCTCTGTTTCATGTCGGAAAACTCTATGGGGAACGTATCCAGCGACGATACCACGTGCCCCTTTTCGAATATGAGCGGCACCGCCAGCCCCTTTTTGGCGTATCTCTGCCCGATCTCCATTATTACCTCGAGATCGGTCATGGTCACATCATCGAGTATTATCATGGTGTTGATATCGGATTTCCCCGCGATGAAGTTTTTTCCGGCGGCCGAACCGAACAGGATGAACGAATACAATCTACCCTCGAAGGCTTTTACCAGGTCCTCGGTAAAATCGATGATCATATTCCTGCTTTTATCCGGCAGTCGCGATAATTTTTCTTCAAGCTCTTTATTCACTCTTATATTCCTTTCAACTCTTTTATCTTCTTCACGATTACCGGAAACGCCTCCCCCGATTTGGCCCGGATATGCTCGTCGCAAATGAATGTCAACTCGGTAGCTTCGATGTTGACCTCCACCACGAAAGCGCCGTGTTGTTTCGCGGCGGGCGGCAGCGAGGCCGCCGGCTGGACTATACCTGAAGTTCCCACGGTGAAAAGCAGGTCGCAGGCGCGCGATACGGTAAACGCTTTTTCAATTGCGCCGGGCGGGAGCATCTCCCCGAACCAGACCACGTCCGGACGGAGCCGGCCGCCGCATTTGCACTTGGGCGGGAAATCGGCGAACTCCTTTTCGTAGTTCATTTCTCCGCAGTCGACACATTTGTTGCGGTTGATATTGCCGTGCAGTTCCACGAAATCCTCCAAGCCCGCTATTCTATGCAGGTTGTCGATATTCTGGGTGATGAGATGGAATTCATCGAAGAGCCCGGGCATCTCGGCGATGGCGTAATGCCCGGGGTTGGGCTTGATCTTGCCGATAATATCCCGCCGGAACTGGTACCACTCCCAGACCAGCTCGGGATTGGCGTTGAAAGCCTCGAATGTCGCCAGCTCCTCGGCCCGGAACTTCTTCCAGAGACCCTCCTCGCCGCGGAAGGTCGGCACGCCCGATTCCGCCGATACCCCTGCGCCGGTGGATACCACCACAGATTTAGCAGCTTTAAGCGCTTCGATAAATTTATCCGAATATACGATATCCATCGGAACGAAAGATATGAGTTTACTATTTCAAGGTCAATGCCAAAGAGAAAACGCTTGAAATTCCCGGCACATCGCAGAATAATTCCATGATGAATTACGGATATAATTAACGAAAGGAGAAATCGTGCAAAAACAGGTTTTATCCATGATTGCCGCGCTGGCTTGTATTACGTTCATCGATCCATCCACCGCGCAGCAACCTGACGTCCAAATCGAAACCGTCAAGCTGACCGACAATATCTACATGCTCGTGGGCGCGGGCGGCAATATCGGAGTGAGCGTCGGTGAGGACGGCGTTATCATGATCGACGATCAGCACGCGGCGGCAAACTCCGCCATCCTGGCGTCCGTCGCAACAATTACCGATAAGCCGGTGAAATTCCTAATCAATACCCACTGGCACGCGGACCATACCGACGGCAACGAGCTCATGGGCAAGGCGGGCTCGATCATTATAGCCCACGACAACGTGAGAAAGACGCTTTCGGAAAAACAGTTTATCGAATTCTTCGACAGGCCGGTGGAGCCGCTCCCCGAAGCGGGCCTCCCGGCGATAACGTTCACCGACGCGGTAACGTTTCATTTTAACGGCGATGAGATATATGTATTACATACGGAGCCAGCGCATACAGACGGCGACGTTATAGTATATTTTAAAAACGCCAACGTCGTTCACGCCGGAGATATCGTTTTCTCCGGGATGTATCCGTTCATCGATCATGAACGCGACGGTTCCGCCGAGGGATTGATTCGCGTCGTGGGACGTTTGCTTGAGACTATTGACGACAGCACCGAGGTCATCCCCGGTCACGGCGAGCTTTGCGGGAAACAATACCTGAAAGATTATCACTATATGCTTTCGACTATCACCAGCCGTGTGAAGGCGATGATGAGCGAGGGTAAAACGCTCGATGAAATAGTGGCGGTAAAACCGACAGCGGAGTTCGACGAGAAATTTAGCGGCTTCATCGGCGGCGACGATTTCGTGGGACTGGTGTATAAGAGCCTGAGATAGCGGCTTGACGGTTGGGTGGCATGCTTTTTTCCGCGAAGCGGGAATAAGCATGCTTACCCTTCGGGAAAGCATGCCACACCATACTTGAATAAAAACTGCCGGGTCGGACGACCCGGCTCAAAAGAATCTTTTATTAATCCGCGGAATTTTTATTTGGCCAGAAGCATCTTCCGGGTCTGCGTGAACTCTCCGGCTTCAATTCTATAGAAGTATACTCCCGTGGGGACATTGGAGGCGTCCCACAACGCCAGATGGCCTCCAGCAGGCTTACTCTGATCAACCAGGGTTTTGATATTCTGACCGAGGAGATTATAAATGACTATTCTTACATGGGAATCCTGCGGCAGGGAGTATTCTATGGCGGTCCGGGCGTTGAAGGGGTTGGGGTAATTCTGCGATAGTTCAAACTGATCGGGAATCGACGAGGGCTGATCGTCTATTCCGGTCGGGGTTCCCACCACGATTGTGTCAACCATGAAGGGATGCGGGGTGCAATGGTAGGGGTAGACTCCTTCCAGGGTGAAAGTGTAAGTGAATGTCTCGTCTCTGGAGAGCAGGCCGGAATCCCAGATGCCGTCATCGCTGGTGGCCGAATGCGCCACGTTATCCCGGTTTCTCCATTCTATCATGTCGCCCACGTTGATAATCAGTCTACCCGGGACGAAGCTGAAATCCTCGATCTCCACTTCGTAGAGAATCGCCCGGGCCGGCTGCGAAATCGAGAAAATGATTCCCGTTACCGCCATGGCGATAAGTGCAAGCTTTACCGTTCTGTTCATTTCAAGCTCCTTAAATATGGTTTAAAAGATCTGTCATCGTTGGCCTCGAGGGAAGGCATTGATTATATAATTACCTTCACCTGAATCTATCTCATTTTATAGATAATAACAATGAATTTCATTTTCATGTTCCGAAATATCCGCCCGTTACCGGTTAAAGAATTAAAGATTCAATAAAGCCGGTATTATCCTCGCCAATTCACTTGTGGCTGGCGGACGTCCTCGTCTGCCAGCTAAGGGACAAAAAGCTGCGGGAATCTGTAGGCGGGGAGCTTGTCTCCCCGCAACCTGTGTCGGTAGACAAGCTACCGACCTACAGTCTATCATAACACCAAGCGCCGGGGCGGGTGAGCCGACGCCTGGTGTTTTACTTCTAATTGTCGGGTTTCTCACTCCGCTCGGAACCCGACCTACAATTACGACTTAACTTTCCTTCACCGCCATAATTAGATCCTGGATCGCCTTCTTGCCATCGCCGAAATACATGAGGGAGTTTTCCTTCGCGAACAGCGGATTCGGTATGCCGGCGAAACCAGGGCTCAATGACCGCTTGATGATAACTGCGGTCCTGGCCTTATCGATGTCAATGATCGGCATCCCCGCTATGGGGCTCCTGGGGTCGGTGCGCGCCACGGGGTTGACCACGTCGTTGGCGCCCAGCACGATGGCCACGTCCACCTGCGCTATGGACTGATTTATCTCATCCATCTCTTTTAATTTGTCATAAGGTATATCGGCCTCGGCCAATAGCACGTTCATATGGCCGGGCATACGCCCCGCCACCGGATGGATGCCGAATTCCACTTCCACGCCCCGCGATTCGAGGAGATTGGCCAGATCCCGTACCGCGTGCTGCGCCTGCGAGACCGCCATCCCGTAACCCGGCACGATTACCACACGCTGGGCGGTATCCAGAAGCATGGCCACCTCATCGGCCGACGTTGCCTTAACAGTCTTATAAACCTCATCGGCGTCGGGAGTATCGGCCGTGGGGCCCACGATGCCGAACAGCACGTTAGCCAGCGAACGGTTCATCGCCTTGCACATGATATTTGTCAGTACCAATCCCGACGCCCCCACCAGCGAACCGGCTATTATAAGCACGTTATTGTTGATAACAAACCCGGTAGCGGTGGCCGCCAGGCCGGAATAGGAATTCAAAAGGGCGATCACCACCGGCATATCGGCGCCGCCAATGGATATGGTCAGTATCACTCCCAGCACCCCGCCGAAACCAACCAGTACCCAGAAGAGCAGGGTATTTTCGGGATGCATCACCACCAGGATACCGAGTATTATGACGGTGACACCGCAAAGCCCTTTTACAATATTCATTCCGGGGAAACGGTTTTTTCTCATAAGTAGAATAAGACCTATAAGGAGAGCCGAAACCGTCAGCAAAATGTTAAGAACCGATATTCCCTGCGAAAGGCCGTACCAGGCGCCCCCGGCTATTACTATTAATGAAAATCCGTACTTGATTAACTTCTGCCAGAAATGCAGTTTCCATTTGACCGCTATGAACTCGGCCAGCTTCCCGAACGCCACATAGCTTCCGAAAAACGTAACCGAGCCGATTATACCCGAAGCCACGGTGGCGACCTTCATCTGCATATCGGCCTCGTTACCACCGGATGCCAGGCTCGACATGGCGGCTATCAAAGCCGCCGCTGCTACCATCACCGACGCTCCCCCGCCGAAACCGTTGAACAGCCCCACCATCTCCGGCATGGCTGTCATGGCTACTCTCATGGCGGCTATTGCGCCGATCACCGAGCCGATGGCCACGCCTATTATTATATATTGATATTCGAGATTGCCGCTCAACAATGTTGCGACGATGGCGATCAACATCCCCAATATACCAACCCTGTTGCCGCGAACGGCAGTACGGGGATGCGACATCCATTTAAGATCGAAGACGAACAGTACTGCGGCCAAAACGTAAGCTATATTCGCGATATCCTGATTCAACATGATCGGGTCCTACTTCTTTTTAAACATCTTGAGCATGCGGTCGGTAACCAGGAAACCGCCGACAACGTTGATGGCGGCGAATATCACCGCCCCCAGCCCCAGGATCTTCGAAAGCTGGGGGCTTTCCAGCTGCCCCGCCAGCACCAGGGCGCCTATTATGGTGATTCCGGATATGGCGTTGGAGCCGGACATCAAAGGCGTGTGCAGGGTAGGCGGCACCTTGGTTATTACCTCGAACCCGACAAAAATCGCCAGGACGAATATGGTTAATGCCGTAACAAATATTTCCATAAAATCATTCTCCTCAGGATCTATCTCATACTATTTATTTTCACGGGTTATTATTCTTCCTTCATGGGCAATCATGGTGGCCTGTATTATCTCATCATCGGAATCGAGCTGCAGTTTACCCTCTTTTACCAGGAGCGACATGAAATT
>CP070742.1:2118706-2130095 GCA_020348065.1 Candidatus Zixiibacteriota bacterium | reverse complement strand
GACCGCTTTCCAGAAATATCGGGCGGGAGCTTTTTGATTTTATTCAGGAATCATCGTTAATGACGGAGGACCAAGCAAAAAACTGAAGCTGCTGGTGCAGGCCTGTTTCTACGCCAGCGAGAGCGACAACCCGGCGAGATTCGAATGTGCCAGCGGACACAAGGGGATTAAAGGAGATAAGCCGTTTCAATGTCTGGGGAACAACTGCAACAGGATAATATTCAAGGTTCCGGCATATCAAGGGGGCAAAGGGAAACATGAGAGAATTATCCGGAATGAAAAAGACCTTTGGGAATATCTCGACTACGCGCTTCCGCTTTCCGCCGGGAGGAACGCCGCGAGACTTTTGCTTTTCACACATAATGTCTGTCCGCAGCCATTTATCACGGATCTTTCGCGGGAGCTGTTCCGAATGCACCAGTTCTGCGGAGATAACCGGTTTCCTTATCCCGGAGGATATTTAGATCAGCTGGCGATCTACGTGGATGCGGCGACGGTTATTGAGAATGAGAAAGCGAAATTGAGAGCGGAGAAGATAAAAGCCGAGAGGAAGAAATATGGGCGATAAGCGGATGAATATAGTGATAGGAGCCAAGGATGCGGCGAGCGGACGTATTAAGGACGTTGAAGGATCTCTCGGAAGTCTGGAATCGAAGATTCTCGCAGTTGGAGCGGCCTATTTATCATGGGAGGGAGCTAAAAGTATATTCAGTGCCACGATAAGTGCCGCGGCAGACGAGGAAGAGCAGATTAACCGTTTAAGAAACTCTATCGAATTAACAGGCGATTCCTGGATAGGCTCCAAAGATAAAATAGATCGCTTTATTGAATCGATGCAATCCATGACTCGTTATGGCGATGATCAAACTAGGCCAGTATTACAGCAGATTATAACATTAACTGGTGATGTTGATAAGGGGATGGAGGGGACGAAATTGGCCGCTGATCTGGCCGCCTCCGTGCTTTTTGATATGCAAACGGCAGCTCGTTATGTCGCTATGGCCATGGAGGGCAACGTGGAAATGCTGGGACGTTACATTCCGGAACTCAGGGCATCGGCGGGGTTGATAGATTCAAATATGACAGCAACCGAAAAATGGACCATAGCTCAGAAGCTTTTGCAAAAGAGGGTGGGGGGCATGGCCACGGGTGAAATGAACGCGTTCAATACGGAAATGGAAAGTCTGGCGAATTATGTGGGGGATATAGGAGAGACATTAGGCTATCCGTTTTTGGATTTTCTAACGAATGCGGCTTCGGGATTAAGAGATGCGGCCAAGGAACTAAGGGATTTTGTAACTGATCTTACGACATTTACGCCAGAATATATCAAGCAACAGAGAGAAAAAGAATCCGCCTTGCAAGAAAGCCAGAAAAATATGATGGCCGCGCTCCAATCTTATACTGATTTTGAAACCGATATAAGGACTCGATCTTTCGAGGAAATGAAAGAGATAATGATCAAGGAATATGGCCGGGCACGAGGCGGATCAGATAAATATTTTCAGGACGAGATAACGAAACAACAGGAATGGCTCGGCAAATTACTGGATGGAAGAAAAGAATATTATAAACAAGCATTAGAGGATAAAATTGAGGCGGATACGATATTCGCGTATCAAGATGCCATTGCGAAACAGCAGATATTGGAGGCAACGGAAGAATTATATAATGAATTGTTAGGGGAGGGATTTACTGAGGAACAATTAGAATCGATGTCGATATTTAAAGCTCTGTTCCCTGCCGATGCGAAAGAAGAAGCTGAAGCCGCAATAGAGGAGATAGGGGACAATCATGAAGAGTTGGTAATTAAATCTGTTGAAGGTCTTGGCATTTGGGAATTGAAAAGTACGCAGGCTACAATAAAGATGGTTCAGGATCATAAGAAGGCGACGAAATTTATAGGTTCGGACTGGGATAAAATGACCAGGGAATCGCAGATGGCGGTTACGGCATTCAGTGGAGCGGCGAGCATGGCGATATCGAGAGCTTCGGATAATATTGTTGATATAATGTATGGGGGAAAGAATAGACTTAAGGATATTTTCAAAGATATGGCCCGGGATTTTATAACCTTATTTATCGAGGAGATATTAAAGAGTGTGAAGCTGGCTCTGGTCGCAAAACTTATATCTCTTTTAAAATTATTCGATGTGCGGGAAAACGATATGATGGCGATGCAGATGGGCCGGGATTACGCCATGTATTTTCAGATGGGCGTATTTGAGGAGCTGAATGCACGACGGTTGGCGCAGACGATGTCAGGCAACATAGTGCCACAGATACGGATGATGACTGGGGCTACGCCAACGTCGGCGCCGGCGGCGAAGAGCATAATTATCCAAATTCAGGGGAATGTTATAGGGGAAGAGGAATGGCTGACGAAGAGTCTTATTCCTGCGATCGAGGATAAGATCAGAACCAAAGAGGCAGATTTCACGAGGAATTGAGGGCCGAGATCAAGCTAATAGCCGAAGGAATAGACGATTACGATATCGACAGCGTAACGTCGGCGGCTGCAGGACACCCAAAAGACAAGATGCAGGACCGGCGGATAGACACGAGCTGGAAGGCGAACTCTACGGCAACCCAGGATATCGATATCGATACAAACAGCGATACATTTTCAGCCAACTATGCTTTTTTATATCATAATATTTCAGACAACAGCAGTTCAGCCACGATAAAGATCTATTCGGATGATAATGCAGGCTTTACATCGGCGACGCAGAGGGGATCGACATTTACCATTACGCCATCGAATAAGCCTTATGCCATGATCTCATTCGGCGCAGGCATTGTAGAACGTTATTGGCGGATCAGGATAGAGAACAGCGATGTGGCGCCGGAAGTTTATCTGGTTTTTTTGGGGGTCAGCTCGCTTGCAATGACTGGATTCTCAGTAAGGCATATGCCCGGGCAAAGCCAGGAGATAACATATGACGGCTATGATATCGAGGAGGCTGCCGGGGGAGTAAGAGCAGCCCGGATATATCATGATGGGCGGTGGACTTTAAGGGCGCAGTGGGAAATACTGGATTCGACGCTGGAGGTGGCACTGCAGCAATTCATGGCGGATGTCAAGGGTGGCGCAAGAGCGTTTTTCTTGGTAGACAGCGACAGCACATATCACTGGGTAAGAATATTAAACAGGCGATTAGGATCCAGCGAGTTTGTGCATGAGCTTTTCAATACGGATCCGTTGATATTCGAGGAAGAGTTCTGATGCTTACCACGACCGCAGAATACGATAAATACCGCGAAAGACGGGACATCAAAGGGACCTATATTCTCAAAATTATAGGCGATTCCAACACCTTTTATTTTTCGGATCAGAGAATTAACCTGAGCGCATCGGGGATAAAAGTGGAGGGAACGGTAAAGAAATGGGGAAATTTGAAGCAGGCCTTTGACCTGGCATCGAAGAAGGCTAAGATCTCAAACGTGACAATTAAGATGATGAACGTCCCCTATATGCGGGATTCATCCGGATGGCGCTATTTATCGGAACAGTTAAAGAGTGAGAACGTGGTGAATCGATCAGCAGAGCTCTATTACTGGTTTGACGGCTTGACAGATATAAGCGACTGCCTGAAGATATTCGACGGTTTGATACAGCCGCTAAAGAACGTTACGCCGAGGGACCTGGACCTGATGCTTTTCGATAATTCGGTTTATTATCATAAATATATTCCAACGGATTTAATAGACGGGACGCAATTTCCCGAATCACCGCTGGAATGCAGGAGCAATTATATACCGCTGGTATACGGCAAATATGATAAAAATGCAATGACGAAGGGGCCTCTATCGGAGTGTAGATTTATAGGGAATAACAAGCTGGCGGTCTCGGACCATGTCTGCAAATCGGTGAACGCCCTCTGGCTTCTGGATGAAAATGTCGGTAAGCTTGTTAGAGTGGATTCAAGTTATTATACGGCAACGCTGGATGATTCCGGAATGACCACAATAGAATTGGATCCGTTAATTAAGGCGTCTTGTTTCGTATATCCTACGAAACAGGAAGTAATCCAGGATGATTATTATACCGACGAACCATGGCATAATCCAGAAAATGCTGTTGATAGGGAAGAAACCTATATGAGCATAGTATCTCCAAACCACGTCATCACCCAAGACGATTGTACCGGGACTGCCTATTTTTACATGCATGAATCATTAGGCGACGGTGGTAACATTGATAAAGTATTCGCCGAATTGCATTGGGATAGATTGGATGCGAGCGAAATTAATAATATGTGGTTTTATTATTTTGCCACAACCACAAATTACGGTTCCATCAACATGGCAACATCGGACGGCAGCGATGCATGGGTGCAACTGGATATCACAACTCTGGTAAGCAACAATGGTTTATCTTGGGGAGATATGTGTGATTCCAAAGAGACATCGGGTCAGGAGAGACATTTTCAAATAACAGCGGATCTAATATCGTCGGGAGGGGCTACAACAGTAGCCACAGTTAAAGGAATGCGTATGCGTATTGATTATTTTCCTCCTTACATGCCATCAAGACGGTTTTTCGTGGAATGCGAGGGGAGAAAATTCGGATCGTGGATTGACGACAGTGCGAGGAGGAAAAGTTTCAATGAAGGCGATCTTATAGAAAATCCGGGTGCGATCGTCGAGAGCATTTTGAGGGATGAAATGGGATTGACTGATTCGGAAATTGACATGGATTCGTTCGACCAGGCTATATCGAATCTTTCGAACTGGAAGCAAATATTGAACCTCTTGGAGAGGATAAGAAGCGACGACTTATTTGAAGAATTGGGAAAACAAGCGGCGTTTCATGTTTACTTTTCGAGCCAGGGGGTGGCGAAGATAGGAACGCTGGAATTGAAAACTACCGATGTTTCTGATGTTTCCATAGGGAAAAATGATATCAAAAAAGACGAAATCAAGATGCTTGAGGGGGAGATTAAGGAACTGGTAAACGATATCGACGTTTTGTACAATCCGGAGGCCGACGAGAAATACCAGGACCTCGAGAGCGGCAGCAATTCGGCCAGCCAAAACAATTATAAGATGACAATAGAGAAGACTATTCCGGCGCATTTCATATCCAACGGCACAACGGCGGTGAACCTTAAAAATCACTATTTAGGCAGTTCCGGCTACTGGAAGGATTTAAGGCCGAAAATCGAAATAGAGATGTTGACATTCGAGTTTATTCATCTCGAAGTAGGCGATATCGTAAAACCGGACAGCACGTTAAACGATATAATGAAGTATTTCGACGATAATTTCGGTGGTTCAAGTTATGTCCCGATGTTTTTGATAATAGAGAAGACAATGGGAAGTAAGCTGGAATTCAAGATGCAATATATCGGTAATACTGGGCCGCCGACATAAGGAGGGATAACATTGACAATGCAAGAAACGTTAATTGTCGTAGTCATAAGTCAAGCCGGATTATTCATTAGTAAGATCGTTTGGGATTGGTTGAAAGAGAGGCGAAACGTATCCAGCCCTCTGGAGGTAAAAACCAGTTGTCCTAAAGAAGTCCTTGATGTTATGGCGGATGTAGGAAAAATGAATGCCGCCGCTTGGGGAGCTATAAATAAAGTGGATCGGATTGATGAAATTTTGTCTAAAACAGACGATTCCGGGCTCCCACTGGTATATATGCCTCGTTCCATGGGTGTAGATATTAAGGAAATGGTGGGCTATCTGGAAAAGATAGAAAGGGGTCTTAACGGAAAATGACGATGGACGCAAAATGAGCAACGACGAAAAAAATTATTTCTACGCCAAAATAATCGTGTTGCCGATAGCCCTGGCGGCGGCATGGGCGTTATTGAGGGTGATTTTAGGATATGCTTAAGAATATTATTGTTTCCTTTCTCCTTATGACGGTATCTGCAATCGGAGCGACCATTAACATGACCCGCAACGGCGGGGGTGACAGCACAGGGGGTTCGTGGTCTAATGCCATGCCCTGGGCGTGGGTAAATGATTCTATTAGCGGTGGCGACACGGTTTATTTCGGCACAGGCATTTACCGGGGCAAGTTGATACCCGTCTCCGGGACGGCGGCGAATCCCACCGTTTACGCCTGCTCCGCATTCACCGAAGGCATAGCCTCTCTTTGGGGAAGCGATTCGGTAACGGGTTGGGCGAATCATAGCGGGAACATATATAAGGTATATTATCCCACTACAGATACTACGCTTTATTTGGTAGGACAGCTTGACGACACCTACGACACGTTGCTTACCTACAACGGCAGAGCCGGGGCTATGCCCGATGATGCAGGCGAATTTTACCATGCCAATGATACCCTGTATGTCTGGCTATACGGCGACGGAGATCCCGCAGAGGACTCCATTACTATTGAGGTTCCCATGGGGCCATCTGTCCGCTATTACAATGAGAATCATACAAAGCTCTGGGGTTTCAAGATACGTTACGGCAACGATGCCTGTGTTAAATTTACCATTGGCGGCCATGCGGATTCCAATTACATAGAACACTGCCATATCTCAAGGGCGGCCGGGGGCAATCAGGCGAATGCTTCTTTGATATATTCAGGTTCAACGGCCCCTATCGGCGATTCCACCGAGACACGATGGGGCAACGTCGTCCGGGCTTGTTCTCTTATGGGTTCGGTTTTCGATGTTAATATGGATACGTCAAGTCACAGGTTTGCATTGTGCTTCTACGACCAGTGGGGAGCAATTGTCGAAAGTTGTTATGTAGCGGGAGAATATTATAAGGGAATAAAATATAAGTCGGATTGCTGGCATAGCGTCATAAGGTATAACTATATTGAGATGTCATCGGGGGCTAACGGCATAGCCCTGACTGCAGACTATAGGGAAATCAGTATTTATGGAAATACCGTTGTCGGAAAGGGTGGTCTGGGAACCTGTATAAGTTGTCGCGGATATGTCGGTGTCGCAAAGACGACCGATTTACTGGTCGTCAACAATACCTTAATCAACTGTAAGTATAACGGTTTTAAGGGTTGTGATTACAACCAATCGTATTACCATACCGGCGATAACAGGTTCAAATACAACATTGTCTACCTCGTGCCGGATGCAAACGATAGCTGGAGTGGCGGTATATGTAAAATATTATGGAACGATTCTCTTTACTGGACGCTGGATTCCAATATGTATTATGTGCAAATGGGAGATACCACCTTTCAGGCCGTAGTATCGGAATCCCATTTTGATTTAGCGACTTGGCGTTCCCGGTTCGGGTGGGATGTAAATACCGTTGTAGGCACAGATCCCGCTTTCAACGACACGACAGCGCGGGACTATTCGCGCCCATCGGCTGAAAACGAACTGGGGGGTGTTCAGGTGGTAATCAAGGCACCGCATAACGACACCGTTTATGTCGTTAATTACGGCGCATACCAAAACGACGATTCGCTTATTCAGAGTTTGGTGGCCGTAGAGACTACTACGACCACCATTGATGCCCGCAACGATTTTACGGTCATCGGGATAACTCCCGACAGCACGATTTACCAGTGGAGCATCGACACATTCACGACTCTTGTCGGTGCGGACACTAACGCATATCAAGATCCCGATACGGTGCAGATAACGGGCTTGAGCGCAAGCACTCTTTATCAGATTCGGGCGATTTCGTGGGATAGCTCGGAATCGATTACAGATACGTCGGCAACGTTGGCGGTGTTGACGGAATCGCCGGGGGGAATTTTACGAATGAGGATTCTAAGATGAAAAGACTAATCTTGATATTATGCCTGATAGCGATTCCGGTATACGGGGCGGATAGCGTTATTACTATTTGTCCTTCCGGGTGTGATTACACTTCGCTGATTACGGCAGTGGCGAATGAAGACATGGACGTTACTTCGCTCGATCCGGGCGATAGCCTGTTTTTTGAAATATCGGGAACGTGGTCTGGCTACGATCAGGGTATGTTAACGATTGATACGGCTGGATATAAAACCGATTCAGATAACGGGATAAAAATTTATACGACGGGATCTGCCCGACACCCTGGAGTATGGTCAACAACAGCATATAGGCTGGTGAATACTGACGGCGATTGGCAGATTCCGATGGAAATACAGGCAAACTATGTTGAAATCGATGGCCTTCAAATTGAATTCTACCGATCGGCTGGGACAAACAGGACGTATGCAATTAATGAAAACTATGACCCGAATGGAACTACTATTAGAAACTGTATTATTATATGTGACGACAGTTCTACGGTTCAAGGCGCTATAGGGATTCGCTTTGGTTTGACCGATTTGGATTCGATCTACATTTACATTAATTTGATTTACGGTTTTAGCTCTCGCGGGGTATCTACGGTTACTGGTAGTGGTGGGAGTATCGTATACAGCAACACCGTTGCAAATTGCGGCGTTGCTTACGAATCTGATATCGGACGACCCATATTTAAAAATAATATTGTAACAGAATGTGGTGCTGGTTGGAGCTCAAATAACGTTCACGATTCCACAGGTTATAATGCGACGGACTCCGCAAGTCTGGGCTATACGGCACAGACGGGCGATTCGGTTGACGCAGAATATTCCTTTGTGAATGTGGCGGCTAAGAACTGGCATTGGAGTTCGCCGTTTGCCGGTGCGGATCTATCGAGCGATCCCTTTCTGGCATTCACCACCGACATTGACGGTCAAACCCGAACCGATCCTTGGGATCGAGGTATGGACGAATACGTGGCGGCGGGGACAGTATATCGAGGACAGATAATTAGCATAGGAGGCAACTAAATGATTAAATATTTGACAATTCTGCTGATACTACCAGCCCTGGCTTTCGGGCAACATCAGGCATTTTCTGGCACAACGTCAAAAGATTCAATCGGGGTATATATCGGTAGCGCGTGGGAATATATTTTCCCGTCGTGGCTTCGTCCCGGCGATAACATCACTTTCGTTAGAGATAACGATACGCTTTATATAAGCGGAACAGAAGAAAGCGTAGATACTTTTTATTTTGAATTTGGCGACGTATTCTCATCGGCCGGATGGCTAATAAGCGGGGATACGGTTAAAATAGACACGCTTGCGCCGGACTCAAGTCTAATAATAACCTGGAATTTTATTAACGATTCGGCGGGAGTGGCGGCCTTAGGATTTGTGGCCGGGGCACATACTGTTTTAGATGATACGCTGCTCGGAATCAATGAAGCCGCCGCTATCTACGAAACCATTACGAATGTCGGCAAGGCTATGGATGATACGACCAATTATCAGACAGCTTATACCCACAGCCAGATTACAACCGGGAATCCGCACAGCATTGATTTTTCTGATTTGGGCGGTTCGGCTACCGATGGTCAAATACCGAATGATATTACAGTTGATCATGCCGCACATGCAGATTCGGCAGACACGGCGGGGTATGCTTCTGAAGTTGATTCTGGCTTTGTAGCTGGCGTGGCCCGTGATAGTAACTTTGTTGAAAAGGATAGCGCATATAGCATCAAGACAAGTCCCGCGCCATCAGATAATGACGTTTTAAAAATCGACACCGATACCGATCCCGATTCTCTGTATTTTGCCGCATTAAACGAATGGAATTGGAGCGACAGTTCTTCATATGGGCCGGATTCCGTATTATTTGCCGATAGTTCTAATCACGCAGATGCCGCTGATTCGGCAGGGAAAGCTCTGCAAGATGCCTCCGGTAATGTGATTACATCGACTTACGGAGTTGTAGCCGGCGAAACCTGGACTGGAACACACGATTTCAGCGGAGCATCATTGGAATTGCCTAACGGCGCTAATCCGACGGTTGATGCGCTCGGCGAGATCGCCCAGGAATCAGATGATAACAACCTGCGAATTTACGACGGCTCAACAAACCGGGCGATCCCGACTATCCACCATTTTGACGCTTGTATATATTTGCCCGATTCGGTTAACGCCTATGATTCTCCCGTTCCACTTTTAACTGTCGATACCCTATGGGCTCCGTTCGGGATAAAAATATTAGCTCTTACAATGGCTACCGATGTATCTACGACGGATACCGTTGCCTTCTGGGAATATGCCGATCCATCAGACGGCTCACCTTCATTGATAGATACGGTAATAGTGGCGGCCGGATATGAACAAAAGGAAACATCGATTACGGACAGCGACATAGCGGCTAATTCATATATATACCTCGATCTATCGAGTGCGACCGCGCTTGATTGGATAAAGGTTGCTGGAGCATATTATATAAAAACCGGAGATTAGAATGAGAATTTTTCGGAGAGCACTACCAATAGAGCTAATTATAATAAAGTTGATCTTTATTTTCGATCCTTACGCTAACGGATCGGAAGGAATATCTTTTAAGGCACAGCCGAGTGTAATTACTTTTCAAAATATCGCGCCATGTAATGAGGTTATTTTGTGGATGAGCAAAGATACAACATCATGGGAGATTGACAGTGTTAATATGAAGCCGTGTTTCGCGTCGGATAGCACTATATGGTGTTACGAACCGACGTTAATTGCTGGCGGAAATTATTTTGTAAAATTTAAATATTATATCGCCGAAGATCCAACTACGGCTCTATACCTTGGTGGGGCACATTTTGTTTCGGACGTTCAGATGGGAATAAGCAGTAACAGGGATACGCTTTTTGTTTATGATTCATCGGATACCACGGCGATATCGGTAGTAACGGTAACGGTCTATCCCGATGGCGGCGGGGGAATAATGGCGCAGGCAGGCACAAACGCGAACGGACGAATGATAATCGGATTGCCCGACGGGGCTTATGATTATTATCTCTATAAACAGGGTTACAATTTCAATAATTACGACAACGTCACGATAGCGGGAGATCAGACGGATACGCTCTGGGGAACGGCGTTTGCCGATGATCCCGGTCCATCCAATATGACGGCAATAATAACATGGCTTTTGACACCGAATGGCGACACGATTTATCCCTCTTATTTAAAATATCAATTGGTCGATTCGGCTGGAAATGTATTCGCCGATACGATAAAGGTGACGTACGGCACCGGCGTTAACACGGTATTATTATCCACCGGGGAAATTGAAATAACCGCTGATTCAAGCCGTTTTTCATTCAGCTTATACGCCAATGAGAATTTAAGCATAACATCGAGTCAATATAAATTTACAGTTCGTTATGTTTATCAGAGAAGGCCGTATTTAAATACTACTGTAACCACGCAGATTCCCGATACGTCAGAGGCTGTGAATCCATTTTGGCAATGATTACAATTGAGGACATAAGAACGTTCGGATTGCTGCCACCGAGGTTAACCGATTTCGGCATCAAGAGGGAGGTGGGAACTGATAAAGATGGTCCTCCGGATCTCATTACGGTTTGGAAAACTCCATACCCCGTTCTGACTAACTATGAGAAACTTTGCCGG
>CP070742.1:2098189-2118606 GCA_020348065.1 Candidatus Zixiibacteriota bacterium | reverse complement strand
CCGGAATGGAGGGTAGAAATAGAGTTCGACGCGTTGGTGGATGAGGACGATAACTAACCGCCGTTAATGGGCAATCTTACCTTAAAAGCTATCCTGCCATATTTGACGTCAACTTATTCCGTGCGGGATGGGGCACTGAACCGAAAGCCGTTTTTGGACAGCCCGTCGCAAAAAAGAGAACAGTGTTTTCGGCAGGCGGCAAAAGTCGGAGTACCGGACCCATGGTTGGTTTAAATCGCCAAACCTTCACCATAAGCCGCACGATATCATTTCAAAAGAAGCATTCTCTTTGTCTCTGAATAATCTCCGGCCTGAATTTTATAGAAGTAGAATCCCGATGCCATCTCCTCCGCATTCCAGGTTACATGATGTTTACCGGCTTGCTGGAATTCATTAATAAGAGTTATCATCTTCCGACCGAGAATATTGTAAATACCAAGTTCGACATGAGCCGGTAGAGACAGGTCATAGCCGATGATGGTGGCCGCATTAAACGGATTTGGATAGTTCTGACTTAAGGAAAAACCTGCAGGAAGATTGCCAGCGTTGCCGGAGATTACCGTTTGCTCTACAACTTCCATAATAACCGGGATATCGTTTACGGTATTGTTTGGGTCATTCGAAGCCAGCCTGAGTTTGGCATCATAGGTGCCTATGCTCAGACCGTCGCCGCTGAAGACAACGTCGACAAAAGCCGTTTGATTGGGTAAAACCACGCCGACTCCCTCGTCGATTGAAACCCAGGTTAACGGCACCGGGAGCGGCTCCCAGTTGAAATCGACAGCCATGAAATTATGCATATATGTTGTGTCCCTGATTACCTCCAGGCCGATTGTGCCGTCGCCGTTCTCGATTCCGATAGAGCACTCCGAAAGCCGGCCTGGCCCCATTTCCTCATACTGATAGGTTACGGACATCGGCGCAACCAGTATTATCTGGAAAGTGAAAATACCTTCCTGGCGCCAGTCGGGGACGTCCTGCCAGGTTATTATGGCGCTGTCCGAATTGTTGGTGTAGAAATAGCCCGTGCCGCCATTCTCGAAATTCATATCATCGTAAAACACCGCCAGCATATTATTGGGCGGTTCGGGATCGGGTATGGCCACATTTCCATACTCAACGGACACGCTATCCGTGAACGATGCCCACCCGTTGGTGCAGACGCAGATGGAATTAAAATCGTTTCCGTAGAAATTGAACGAGAATCCCAGATCGAGCGGTCCCGAGTTGCCGTCGTCGATATCGACTCCAAAATCTATGACCTGACCAATAGATGAAATATCTATCCACCCATATTGAGGCCCCTGGCTCGAGTCCGAATCGAACCAGAAATACCCGAATGAATCCTGCTGTACGCTCTGGACAGCATCAAGATGATAATTCAGGTTTCCGGCTCCGAGATTAGAGATCTCCACGGTCCGGGACGCTGACCCGTTCTGGGAAACAGAAAGAGAAATCGAATCGGGAGAATAGGAGAGTATCGGAGCACCGTCGGCGTAGATCGGACGCTGCGTATATCTGCCTATTCCGCACGAATTGTACGGTATATAGTCATATCCGCTATCGCCGTGATCGACGCCCCAGCTATTCTTCACAATCCAAGCGCCCAGGCCGCCGCACATGACGTCGTCCCAGCCCACGATTACGACGGCATGGTTAATTTCGTCGGTGGGGTCATGCCAGTAGCAGTTATATTGAAAATCGGAGTAAACCATGAAGGTTGTCGATACCGGCCCGCTTAAAAGAGCGTTTTTTATAGCGCTTATGTTGTTGGGTATATCCTCAAATCCGATCTGGCGCGCCAAAGGAACGCATTGCTCCTGGGTGCAGGGAACGGTATCGTCCGCTTGATAGGGCATGCAAGCTTCTCCTACCGCACCGTAACCCATGAACACAGCGAAAGCGTCCTCCATCCAGCCGCCCTCGCAACTGGACTCTCCGGTATTACAGGAAAGCGCCTGCTGCTCCGAGAGATCCCATTCGATGCTGTCGGCGATCAATACAGCCGATTCAAAAGCTCCCGTGGCGGCGAAAGCCCAGCAGGAACCGCAGTCTCCCTGGTCTTTTACCGGTGTAACTCCGCCCATCATCCGCCAATCGAAAAAATCCTCCGTATTAAGCAACACCGGCGGCGGGAGCTTATCCAAATCTTCAAAACGCTTTTTAACCTCATCGGGAATTTCCAGACCAAGATACTGGAGTCTCTCTTCGAAAGATAATTTCTTTTCCTGAGGTTTTTGCACCGAATCCTGTTGCGCCGCAACCCAGGTAACGGACATTGCCATGACTGCAATTGCCAGCAGGATAGCTAGGGATTTCCTTGTCATCATCGCCTCCACGATAAAAGGTAATATTAATCTACGATCAATATATTGTTCTTAAGACTTTTGTCAAATATTTTATTGTTTTTTGGCGTCTGGCTCAGGAGAGAGGATCATAAATGTATTATATAAGAATCAAAATATAAGACATGCGATCTAACCGAACTTCAGCGGCCTAAACGGCTTTTCAGTCGGATTCAACAAACCATTCTCTGGCCAGTCGTTCTGTAATAGCGATAATCTCCCGGTCGACTTCATTAATGGCGCCACGCCCTGCCAGTGATTCGACGACTTTATGTAAAAGAACCATTTTGTTCTGAACCGGTATCAACGCCGGATAATATTCGTTATTGAAGAATATCCTAAACCTTTTTCTGGAACGCTCATCTTCAAGCATTTTTCCGATCGCTTTTTCAAGCTCTTTTCCGGTATACTTCTCCAATTTCTCCTTCGGGGAAATCATCATACGAGAAGTTTTCTCCAGATCACAATTGCATTTGAAAACCATGAGCCAGCATTCCACGATGCCGAGCGAATTAACCACCAGGACATTGACATTAATCCGCTTCTTTTCAGGATCGGCTGTTACCCCCTGCAGGAAGGGCAGGTAATAGTTGTCCGTTATGGCCCCGAACGCGCTGACACCTCCGGCAAAAGGATCGTCGAGAATATCTCCGATGGTGAAATAGGGCTTGCGTTCGAAGCGGGCATCCTGAATAAGCATAAACTCATCCTCGGTAAAATGGAAACGTTCTTTCCATTTTTCTTCAGGACTGAGGTCTTTCCGGGTCAATGAAGAATGGCTGGTCAATATGCCTATGGCCTGTCCCCCTCTCCAGACGAGCGGCAAAACGCCCACCGTCCATTCCGCCGATCCTCCGATTTCGCCGATCATCGAATACAGCCCGCGACCATCGGGAAAACGAAGCTCATCCATACCGAGAATAACCGCCGGCAACAAATCACCATCCTTATCGAACGGTGTCGATACCCCGGCCTCATTCAGGACGTCCATGGCCGGATAATGTCTGGGTCTATCCAGGAAAAAGGCGCTCAACTTTTCAATGCCTGAAAAACCATAAGAGCCGGAAATGATTTCGGCGGCGTCAATAAGACTTGCTTCACGAGGATTGAATTTCTTAAAATAGGCGCCGGACATCCAGCGTTGTACATATATATCGGGTAAATGCCGTTTGAGGTTGGCCTCGGTTAAAAACAGGGCCGTTAGGCTCGAATGCATCCCTTTGATAGACTTCGTGGTGCCGTCGATCACATCATTTCCCATGGATAAAAGGGTTACGTTACCCGGCATATCTAATCCATAGATTTCACAATGTTCTTCCTTGCCGAATACGGCTCCTACGGATATAGTGGGATTGCCCCCGGGCTCATGTCCCGGTTTAGCGCGTACTCCCTCGGTAATCGCCGACTCGATCAATACTTCCTCTCCCATCGGCAAAGTCTCGGTTGTTGTCTGCAAAACCTCCGACATGATCTGCGCCGCCGTCCTGTCGTTGGCTCGCTTAAGGAGATCGGCCAGGTCTTTGGATTGCTCCTCTTTGGGATAATTATTGAGGCTGCCCCTTCCGTGAAGAGCGACCGCCGCCGCAGATAACGCCGCAGATAGGATAACCGACTGCCTGAGCTGTCGGTTTCTCAATGCCCCGAGATTGGAATCGTAGTTTGTACGATCGCTGAGCTTTATTACGCGGCAGGATTCCAGTAAAAAATCATAGTTGTCCAGAACCCCTTTATGACGATAATTGAACTCGATTATTTGGTCTGCGTTAAAAATATACTCATCTTTCTTTGCTTTATGGGATAACCGATAGTCCGCTATGTTCATCCGTAGATTTTTATTCATCGCGTCCCCTTCAATTATTCAGCGGTTGCCCGATTCAAAGGTTCATATGTTTTAACAACAGCTATTATTATACAAATTGCCATGACGTTTTTCAATTGATAACTTTTAATTCTGATAATGCCGGCCCCTTGCTCTTTCAGCGGGCATCGCAACTTAAAGATAGTAATATCTATATTACGAATTGCCGGGTCATAAGCGTTCAATGCCGATTCTGCCAATTATAACCTGACGCAGGTTCGACCCAAAAATACATTGACAGGTCAATCCTTATTTTTATATTGTCATGTGACATTATTATTTTGACAACCTTGAGAGCTTTCCGGGAGGATGGGTATGAAAAGACCGATCTTATGCTTGGCATCTATTCTGATTTCGCTGGTGTTAAGCGGCGCGGCCATCGGGCAGCATTACACCGATTGGACCGGATTTTCGTTTATGCCGATCGCCGATGAACTGTATGAATTGCAGAAAGACTACACCATAAGTCTTAATGAATATTTCTGGGATTATACAGCTTTCCCGACCCCGTATAACGAGCCATGGGTACAGGCATTTTATGCCAACTGGACAAACCTGGCCCTCCCCGCTTGTGATTGGGATTTTGTTCGGCTTGAGGAGGGCGGTATTATCACCGTAAAAAAAGGATATCGCTGGGACGGACCATCATACCCCCTCAGGCCGCATAGTTATTTTAACTACCGGTCATCCCTGATTCATGACGCTTTATATGATTTAATGCGCATGGACTATTTGCAGCCGGATACCAATCACGGCAGTGTATGGCCTCACCAGGACTATCATGACTGGGCGGATACCGGTGACTGCAATCGATTGATGGCTGATATGATGATCTTCATGATCGCGGTTGAGGACAGCCAGGAAATCGGCGGCATTCACGGCGCGCAGGAGGATTTTGATGTGATTCGATATGGCGGAGCATATGCCACTCATGACAATGACAAGTTGACAGCCTGGAAATATCATGTTTCACAGTTGGCCGCGACCGCGTATGACGGGCGAGTCCGACTGAACTGGATGCCGCCCGACTATTGTCACAGGGACCCTAATTTCGAGTCACATTTTCTTCCGATGGATGGATACGGCATTTTACGGGATGGTCAACCTATCGGCACTGTACCCGCATTTACATGGAACCCGCCGAACCCGCCCGAATGGGTCACGACATATCTTGATACTACGGCGGTTAACGGCACCGCCTATGAATACACTCTTATTCCGGGTTCGAACAATCAGAACCAGTGGGATGATCCTATCGCGGACCATGCCATACCGATGGCTGGACCGGGGAACGCTCTGCACCTCGACGGCGTCGACGATTATGTCGAGGCGAATAACGTCTTCAACAATCTTATGGCAGACGAATTTTACGAAGGCGCATATACCATGGAGGCGTGGGTCTATCCTGATGAGCAGACCGACCAGGCTGTTATCATGGCGTTTAACTC
Organism: Candidatus Zixiibacteriota bacterium; assembly: GCA_020348065.1. Lineage (GTDB taxonomy): Bacteria > Zixibacteria > MSB-5A5 > UBA10806 > UBA10806. Next base: position 2,112,955 of record CP070742.1, on the reverse strand, counting down.
CATTACCGGCGGGAACGTCGGCTTCTTATCGTATGATGGCAGCGCCCATAAGTTTTGCTATCATAACTCCAGTAGCTACTACTGTAGCGATGATGAATTTCCCGACAATCAATGGTATCATGTTGCCGTGATTATTAACCAGGATAATTCCGTTAATCTGTTGGTGGACGGCGACCCGCAGGCGACATGTAATACCCCTGTCAGGCCATCGCGCGGCGCGCTGTTCAGCATCGGACAGGAATGGGATGATAATTCAACCTCCCAGCATTTTAAAGGTATGATTGACGAAGCGCGTTTCTGGAGCGTCGCGCGGACCCAGGGGGAGATTCAGGCTAACATGAACGATCGGCTGCTCGGCATTGAAGACGGGTTGGTGAGCCTCTGGCATTTCGACTCGCCCGATGATTACTACTTATTGATCAATTGGCCGACTGTCTACTTGGGAAGGCTGGCTTTTGACGCGACATCCAACGCCGTTGACGGAACATTAATGAATTATGGCTCATTTCCATTTGGGGATACCGCGTTTGTTCCTTCGGGCGCGATGAACCCGACCGATATTGAAAACGATCAAAGCGACCCACTGCCGGCCAGGTTCGCGCTTTCCCAAAATTACCCCAATCCCTTCAACGCGGGGACCGTGATTAATTATACCGTTCCTTCTGAATCGCATATCAAAATCGAGGTATTCGATTTATTGGGGCGTAACGTGAGAACCCTTATAGATAAATCCCGGCCCGCAGGCGAATATAAAATTCGCTGGGACGGCAAAGATTCTCAAGGTTATGTGGTTTCTACCGGGATATATTTCTATCGCTTGCGCGCGGATAATTATGTAGAGACCAGGAAGATGATTCTGATGAAATAGAGCTGGGGATTTGTCGAAGATCGCGCACTAAGCCCGGGCAACGCCGGTCAGGCGTATTTTCGAATCGATCAGGTTTTCCAGCCCGCGGTTAAGAAAATATTCCTCGATATTCCCATAAGCTTTGATAAACGGTCTGCCGTGACCCATGCAGCCGGTACGAATCGCTTCCAGCACATGAGCGGATTCGTGTATGAACGTCTCAAACAGTTCCGTTTCTGTGTACGCGCGGATATCTTTGGGGGTCCATCTGTTATAAGGCTTATTTGAGCAACCCTTGATCGAGTAAATTCGAATTTCGGACGGCACACCATCCGTATGACAGGCGGCGCCCGATACATAGATCTTCTTACGAACCGGAAAGTAAACCGGCAACCTTGGTAAGCCCAGATCGTCGTTTAAATTATCATAGAGCCCCTGCAGCTCGGCCCTGGCTTGACCCCGGAGAGACCTTAGGTCGAGATCCTGTTTGAGGTTGGCCGTAAAATCCTCCAATTTAATTGCCCGGGCACGAAGCTCATCGACGGCGTATTTGTACGCCCGGTAATCAACGAGGTTGTAGACCATACCGCCGCTTATATTAAATCCGGGGATATGTCAATAAATTAACGGCAAAACAAATCGCAATAGACAAGTGATGAGTTTGTCGAATATCCCGCGCAGGGCGAGGTGAACCGCTTACTTTCAGGTTATAAATCTGTTAAGTATAATTAACACCAGACACTAAGATTCAAATTTCTCCGATTTTGAATTATTGATGGAATAATCTATTATGGTATGTCGTATAATATTATAAAGGAGGAAGCCTAAATGAAGGCCAGATATATCATGGTGTTCCTGCTGCTGTTTTCGCTACTAATATCATGCTCGGAAGAGGCGGATAAATCTCCCGTTTTGTCAAAAGAAGCGGGTCAATTTCCCGGCCTGTCCATGAGAATACCGTATTTTATAGAGCGGTTGCATAGCAACCGCTGGCAGGTAAGATATTGCTTGCTGTACGATCTTTCTGAAAGAGATGCGGAGAAAAAAAGGGTTCTTGAATTGCTTATCAATGACGAAAACAATAAGGTCGCCCAACAAGCTCATATGGCCTATCTCGGCTTTATTGATATTGATAAGACTCTATTTAGACCTGAATTGTATTTTTATGGCATAGTGGGCTACAATTTCCTCGGACCGGGCCCGGTAAACGAGGAAGATTATCTGGAAGCGCTACGAAGAGATAGCACGTGGATTAAACAATACCGGGACGATTTGTGGAAACTCCGGCCGGATTATCCGGGAGAATGAAAATTATTTGCGAAGAGCTTTCCAAAACGTAAAACCAGGAGGTGATAGATGAGACTTAATGTTTTTATTATTGGTGTAATTTTTCTCGCTTTTGCGATTTGCCCCGTCGCCATCTTCGGCCAGTTGGACGATTCTTTGACTCTTCCGGGTGAAATACATTTGAATGAGCGCCAGCCGCCGGATACCGTCCTGAAGACGATCGGCATTAAACCCGGCATGATAATCGGCGAGGTGGGAGCAGGACGTGGACGTTACACCGTGCAGATCGCCTCTCGAATCGGTCCCTCCGGAATGATCTACGCGAACGATATCGACCAGCAGGCCCTAAAGTTCCTCGAAAAGCGATGCGAAAATCACGGTTTTGAAAACGTAAAAATTATACTTGGCTCCGTAACCGATCCCAAACTTCCCGATGCAGCTCTTGATATGGTAATTATGGTTAACGTGGTCCATTGCCTGGAGAAACCTGTCGCATTATTGAAAAACATCGAAAGCGCCTTAAAACCGGAAGGAATTATTGTTATTGTCGAAGGCAATCTGGATAAATATCCGTCCGAGTCCGTGGGATGGTATACTCGCAGCAAACTGCTAAAGATCTATGATGATGCCGGGTACGTTCTTTTCAGAGAAGAGACATTTCTGCCGAAGGATAATATTTACTTCCTGAAAAGAGGCCCGCGGCAAGAGTGATTTGCTGCACACTGTGGATAGATTTAACTGCGGTGCCGCCCCCGATACGTGACTTTCCGGTTATAAGCCTGTTCAATAGTCTAAACACCCGAAAACTCTAAGCTCCAAGGAGCTCAACAACCCAATAAACGTCCGTATACGAACAGTCAGCGTCTCGCTAACGGACACCGGATATCGAGCCTACACAATTAACCTGTTGTATATAAAGACATTAACTGTTCGGTATTATTCTTGCTTATTTAAGGTTGGAGTTGATATTATAATGTTAATGGCGCCCTCCGGAGGTGGTCACTCTGGAACCAATTAACGAGAATAAATCGCGTTCCGGGCCGGGCGGCATCGGATGGAAAGGATGTATAAATGATAACCAACTTTCTGAAGATCGCATTCAGGCAGGCCTGGCGCCACAAGGAATACACCTTTATCAATATAATCGGTCTGGCTATCAGCTTTGCCTGCTGTATGCTGATCAGTCTCTGGATACTTGATGAGTTAAATTATGATAAAGGCTATGCCGATGTTGAACATATTCAGTCTATCTTGGTAAATGACGAGCGATTTTGCCCCAACGCCCTTGCCCCGTTTCTTCAAAATCAGGTTCCGGAAATCGAATTCGCCGCCATGGTTTCCGGCAAGCGGGAAATTTTGGTTAGCAGCGGACCTTTGCAGTCATATGAGGAATACACGGTGGTAGATCCATCGATTATTGATGTTTTTTCTCTTCCCTTTATAAGCGGCGATTCGAGAAACGCTCTGATGGAACCGAATTCCGTAATAATTACCGAAGATATGGCGTCTAAATTTTTCCCGGACCGTGACGCCGTCGGCAGGACCCTGTCATTTGACAATCAAAGGGATCTTGTTGTTACCGGCGTGGTCACGAATATGCCGCATAATTCCAGCTTACAGTTCGATATCCTGGTCTCCGTAGATTATGAAAAACGGTCGTCTCCGGAACTCGCTGATTTTTATGATGCCTGGAAGGCCTGGGGAAGCAAGACCTATGTGAAGGTATGGCCCGGAACAACTCCTGAGATTCTTACGGATAGAATTTCCGATCTTATTCAGGATCGTTACGATGAGGACGAAAGCGTGCGGCTTTCAGCGATTTATATCTCAGATCTTCATTTAAGATATTCGGACGCGAAAATAGGCATTGCGATTTTCTCGGGGATCGCCATGGCCATTTTGTTAATGGCCTGCATAAATTTCATCAACCTGTCGACGGCGAGATACCTTATGAGAAGCAAGGAGACGGGAATAAGAAAGTTGATCGGAGCCCGGAGAGGCAGCCTTATACTGCGGTATTTAAGCGAATCATTTCTATTGACCATTACCGGTTCTTTTTTCGCTCTTATAATAACGGAATTAGCCCTGCCCTATTTCAATTCGATGTTACAATTAAATTTGTCCCTGGGTTTATTCAACGATTGGTCGATAATATCGGCAATTATCGTGATAATCATTATAACGGCGCTGGCGGCGGGATTTTATCCGGCGTTGGTTCTGTCCCGGTTTAATCCGGTGCAGGCATTAAAGGATAACGTCGGATCGACCCATAAAAGATTCATATTAAGAAGAGCGCTTGTGGTCATCCAGTTCTCTGTGACGTTATTTCTGATATTAGGCACGGCGATCATCTACACTCAGATTAATTATATTAAAGTCCGGGACGTCGGATACAAGAAAGATCATGTTATTAATATCCCTCTGCGAGAGGATAGCCGCGATCAGTTTGCCGTTTTGAAAAACGAATTTCTCAAGAACCCCGAAATTTTGGCGGTTACCGGTTGCGCGAAAAGTCTCCCCTACTGGAGTATGTTCACGTTGGCCACATGGGACGGGTTGCAGTCCGCGGACGGTGAAAGGGTTTCTATGAATTTCGCGGGATACGATTTTACGCAAACCTATGGCATCCGGTTGGTGGAGGGACGCGATTTCAGCAGAGAACAGCCCACCGATATAAAATACGGGTGTATTATTAATGATGAATTGGCCGCTCTCATGAATAAAAAGCCGATATTGGGGGCCGGTATCGAAATCTGGGGAGAAAATCGCAGGGTCATCGGGGTCACAGAAAACTTTAATTTTCAATCGCTCAGCGAGGCTGTTGAGCCGTTGGCTATAATGATGGTTAGCGAAGATAACTTCATTTTCACCAAGATGAGGGGCTTGTCGGCGCGAATTAGTCCGCGGAATATAAAAGCCACGATAGGATACTTACGGGAAACCTGGGAAACGATCTTGCCAAATCATCCGTTTGAATATTCATTTCTCGATGAGCAGTTTGACGCCGAATATAAATCTATGGAAAAAATAATGAACCTGGCGGGGAGTTTTGGGGTACTCGCAATAATCGTAGCTTGCCTGGGATTGTTTGGTCTGGCCTCATTTACGGCCGAACAGCGGACCAAGGAAATAGGCATCAGAAAGGTCCTGGGCGCTTCTATTCTGAATATTGTTAACATGATTTCTAAAGAGTTTGTTATTCTCGTTTTTGTATCCAATATGGTGGCCTGGCCGCTGGCGTGGTTAGCGATGAACCGCTGGCTGGAAGAATTCGCTTATCATATGAACATAAATATAGGTTTATTTTTCATTGTCGGCAGTTGCGTTATGGTTGTGGCATTGCTATCGGTCAGTTATCAGGCGGTTCGAGCCGCCTGCGCCAACCCTGTCGTAGCCTTGAAACATGAATAGTATATGAAACCGGCTGCACCGTAACTTTCGCCAGCGCATTTATTATATACAAAAAAAGCGCCTGGGACTAAACATTTTAATTGGCATCAGCTTACGAAACACAGTGTGCCTGGTGTTTTTCCTTTATTTTTTGGTGTTTTGGCTGGATTTGTTAGAAAGAAATACCAGGGGAAAAGTGTTGGGTAGGTCCGAAATGCTTCAAATGGATATACTGACACGCAGGAAGTCCTGCAATTTTGTATTTAACTATGAATTGGATAATGAATAATTTTATATTGAGACCAAACGAAGTTTCTAATCCAATTTCGTTGGCATACTGGACTTTGGCAATAAGATAAATTTTGCTGATATTAAATTTTTAACGGAATAATTTATTAAGAAGAGTCGTATAATATTATATAGAATATAGGAGGCTTAAATGAAATTTAAATATACCTCGGCGATCCTGCTGCTATTCGCGCTACTAATATCATGCTCGGAAGAGATGGATAAATCTCCCGAATTGTCAAAAGAAGAGGACCAATTCCCCGACCTGTCCATGAGAATACCGTACTTCATGGAGAGATTACATAGCAATCGTTGGCAGGTCAGATACTACTTATTGCTCGGTTATGATGCCCGCCATCATTACGCTCTTACGGGAAGAGATGCGGAGACAAAACGGGTCTTTGAAATGCTTATCCGTGACGAGAACAAGGAGGTCGCCAGCCAGGCTCTTAGACGCTATATCAGCTCATTTGTTGATATTGATAAGACTTTATTTAAGCCTGAATTGTATTTTTACGGCATAGTGGGCTACGATTTCCTCGGACCAGGCCCGGTAAATGAGGAAGATTATGACGCTTTTGTTGATAGTAAAATTCGCAGCCTTAAAGCAGCAAAGTTGGATGATTACAGTGTATACCGAACTCTCACGATAGTAGGCATTATGGGAAAGCCGGACGACGCGGCTGCGGTGTATCGGTTTCTTCAAAGCCCCTACGACGATATTGCTTATACCGCGGCCATAGCGGTCATCAGGCTCGGCGACAGGACGAAAGGATTGGAAACGCTTCGGCGGCTCGCAAGCTGGGATTCATCGAAAGAACCTCCCTATATGCTCCAGGCATTGTATGCTTTGGAAGAGCTACAAGACAGGGAGCTGGAGGCAATTGTACTGGATGGGGTGGCGTCAATCGATAGCAGTGAGGGAATTCCACCCAATATACACAACAGCTTCCTCCTACTGGCAGCGAATGTCACGAACAAAGATGTTTGGAACGTGGATGGGCCGCGAAACAGAGTGGAAGCAGTAGGCCGATTTCCTGACCTGCCAAAGAAAATACCGTATTTTATGGAGCGATTATACAGCAACCGTTGGAAGGTTAGATACGGCTTGCTGCACGATCTTACGAGAAGAGATATAGAAACAAAACGCATTCTCGAAACGCTTATGCGTGACGAGAAAAAGAATGTCGCCAATCAAGCGACCGTGCGCTATCTCCATAACTTCGTCGACATTGATAAGTCTCTATTCAAACCCGAATTATATTTTATCAGCAGACCGGGCGACGAATTCCCGGAACCCGACCTGCTGAATGAAGAGCGGCACGACGCCTTAGTCGAATATTGCCTTCGCCGCCTCGATACAGCGCAGTTGGATGATCCAAGCATGTACCGGAATCTCACCGTAGTGGGCATTCTGGGGAAGCCGGGTGACGCGGAGGCATTGTATCCGTTTCTTGAGAGCACTAACTCCTACGTTGCTATTGGCGCAACCAAGGCGGTTGTCAGGCTTGGCGAAAGGAAGAAGGGAATGGAAGCGTTTCGGCGGCGCGTATGGGATTTATCAAAAAACCCTTTCTATTCTTCCGAAGCCTTGTACGCTTTAAAGGAGATGCAAGACCCGGACCTGGAGGGAATTGTTAATAAAATACTGGGGTCAATCGATCAAATTGAGGGACTTGGACCCGAATGGCTCAACTCGTTCCTCTTATTCGCCGCTGATGTCACGGACAAAGACGTCTGGAACGTAGAGGAGCCGCAGAACAAGCCGGATGCGGGCGGCGACAAATAGGGATAATATTCTTTGGAGGGAAGATCGATGAAAGCAGGATATTTCGTGGTAATTGTATTGCTGCTCACGCCGATAATTTCCGTAGCTGAACCAATATGCCATATAGAGGATGTAAATTACATCGACCTGCCAAATCTTATAGAAAAGGCGGATGCTATCGTAATTCTCAGGGTCGAACGAAATTTATACGATCCTATTATGATGGTAACATTTTACTCCACGCGTGAGTGCTATATCTATCAAACATTAAAAGGTGATATTCCAAAGGGGTCACGAATCAAAGTACGGCTTTACAATTTAGAAGGCAGGTTCCCCGACCCATACGCGCGCTTTTCAAAACATCTTATTTTTCTTGTGAAGAAAGCAGATGAGAATGAGCCGACCGACTATCGAATGCTGACACTTTGCGGGGCTCAGACTCTGTTAAAACCTTCAGGTCATGAAAAAATGCCGAAAGGTGACACAATTGAGGAACAGGTAAAGAACCTGATTAAAGATGCTATCGATTATCAGACTAAAGAGCACCAAAAGAGGATGAAGTTTTTAAATAGTATGATAGGACAATCAGGCAACAGCGAACAATCTTCTGGAAGCGACAGCCTAGAAGCCGCCGGGTTCACTGAGGAAGTGCTAACTCGAGCTTTCGAAATTGGATGTGCCTTGGTAGTTGTGCGGGTTTCTTCGGTCCGAGGAGAAAAGTATAAAAGTAACACAATCTTCTATTATTACCAGACGCATGTACTTCGCTCTATTATGGATGGCGATTTTATAACAAAGGATCTTAATGATTCCCTGGAACTTTATGCTGGGGCAAGCTACGGAGAGGCGTTAACGCCAGGATCTGTGTACGCGCTTTTTATAATCCAAAAAGCGCAATACTATTGGGCGATTAGGGATGCGGCGATCAAAGTAGACAGCGCAAAGAGTCGGTTGGTAGCCGACCTCAGTAAGATGGCGGCGCAGGTCTACGAGGAGACGAGCATCTTCGAGTTCCGAAAATCTGTTGCCGCCGACAGCATGTTGCCCGATTTACCGGAGGAGCTTTTATTGAAATGCGATAAATTTCGACGAAACCCGGATAGGCGCGCTGAATTTGCAAAAGCCATTGCAAAATCCGACCTAGGGTCCCAACTGGACCAGTCGCGACCATTTTCTTCTGTACACATATATGAGAAACCAAAAGTAATACTATCACGATCCCAAGCGCTCAGTCTCCTTGGAGAACCTACCTTAAAAAGCGGGAGAAACTACTTATGGTATTGTGGCAGAGATTCAAGCATTGACCAACCTGCAGAGTGGGTGGGAGTTCTGTCTTTAATTTTCGATAGCGATGCAAATGTGAACGAACTGCGTTACCTACTGCAGGAGGAATGGAAGTGGCGCAAGGGCTAGTAATGTCTGGATGACATGGACGTTTTTCTATTGCCATATCCTTGCTCATCAAATCTAATAGAAAGCCGCATGAAGTACCTAATTGACATCCGGGTTGGTACCCTAAGGCATTTAGCTTTTCGTCGTATCTATTGGTTGTCATGGAACAATGAATTTAATAGCGGGGGACGGATTTGTCGAAGATCTCGCGGTGAATCGTGGGGAACCGCCAGCCAAACAGGGTGTAAACGTTTATTCAGAATCATAAACGCCTTTATATTTCCCACTCTGTTCGGCCGGTACACAAAAGAATGTCCACATACGAACGATCAACGTCTCGCGAACAAACACAAAATGTCGCTTTTGCATAAATAACTTATTATATATTAACACATCAACATTTTGGTATTATTTTTGCAGATGTAGGGTTAATCTTGATATAATGTTTTTTAGCATCCTGCCTTCTGAAGGTATAAATGCGAAAAACTGTTTGATGCAAATACTATTTCATATTCCTGGGCGGAAAAGCACTTGACTGAAATAATCCTTTATATTATAATGCCACGATTCCAAGGATTGCTCTTTATGGTATTGCTCCGGAATAGGGGAATCGGAAGTATTAAAGAAACAGCAGGAATGCCGCAATTAACGTGGCCAAATGGTCTCAAAAATCGGCGCCACGCCATGAAAATATGGGGTTCTTCGAAGGGTAAGGGACTTTGACAAATCTGAAACTATCGCGTCGGATTCCGGTTACTTGCACCTTGTTGCTTCTGGTAGGTTTCGGTCAACTGGCGAGTCAAGAGGCGAAAGAAGAAACTCAACCATGTGCCTGTCTCACGTTCAAGATAGCATATGATGTGTCTTCGGTCCTGGAGATCATTCTACGTCCGGATCAGATTCTTGATGCCCCGGAAAAATTCATGGACTCAGACAGAGCAAGTCAACTGGTTACAATGTGGCACAAAAAAAGGGGGTCAAAAGCTGGCGCAAAGGATTTACAGAATGAGTTGCATAAGTGGGCAGGTATGTCGCTTGACGAGCGAAGGAATAATGATCAATTTCTAGCTAGCCAGCACCTTCTGCAAACCGAAGAGTCCTTTGCGTCCGGAGCCGTTCGTCACCTCTGCAAGTATTTGCCCGCCGACGCCGACTTAACAACGACAATCTATTTCACCACCGCATGGAACATCGACGTGATTCACGAAGACCGCGACATTGTCATCCATATCGACAAAGGTGAGTTCGATAACATGCTAATTCACGAGCTCCACCACCGAGGTTTCGATGATAGCTATAAGAAACACGTATCCGGCGAAATCCCGACTGGTCTATTTGACAGAATCTATTTCATGCTTCAGCTGGAAGGAATGGCAACATACGTCGCGTACCGGGGTCGCTCGGAGTTCCCAAACGGGCGGGGTTGGGATGACTATAATCTCCTGGAGGATTCAGCGACTGTCATACAGTTGGCTGAAGAACTGGTGGGATTGCTACAGAACGCACAGAGGATGAAGACTGATGTTTTAGCCAAGCAATCCTGGGAAGTAGGTATTCGGGACCGGGCCTTCTACGTCGTCGGCGCCCACATGGCAAAAGTGATAGAAGAGGCGCTCGGCAGAGAGGCACTCATTGAAACAATCATTAAAAGTCCGTATTCTTTTGTTGAACTCTACAATGGGCTTCAGGCTGGCGTGGTAAAAATCCCAATTTTGAGATAAAGCAATGCTGCAAAACGAGCTTGGGGCTGCTGAAATTAGTTCGACAGCGGTTTCGTACTATTGTAATCAGTTATTGGCAGCGGGGGGCGGATTTGCCGCAGATCCCGTGCTAAGCGCGGGGAACGGCCGATCCGCCGCAGGCGGGTTATGAACCTGTTCAATAGTCCAAACAACAGAAAACGCCAGCCGCCAAACTGTAGTAATAACAATAAGTTATGGGAGGCGCAGTGTCTGGTGTTTTAGCTTATTTTCTGCTGTTTTGGCTAATTCTGTTAGAAAAATGTCAGAAATAGATGTATGTTACAATGGTTTAGCAAATAATAGTTTACCGGTTTTTTTCGGATCAGATTGACACACACAATGGAGAAAAAGGAAAATGAATGTGAAAGCTGCGTTTTCGGTTTTTTATCTGCTCGTTAGCTGGTCGTGTGTTTCGTTTTGTCAACAGGGCGATAAACCCGATACAGGGATGACTACCCGGATTGCCGTGAAAGAACGCATTGAGGAATTGCTTGTTTACCCGGCCTGTCTCGATTCTTTCAGCGAAACGACCGAATCATATATTGTTGAAGAGGTCATCATTCCCAGTGGGGAAATAAAACTGCACGGCCAATTATACCTGCCGAAAAAACCGGGGCCTCATCCTGCCATTGTATATATGCATGGCGGTGGAAACGATTATGATATGTTGATGTCCGCCCCGAAATACTATGCCCCCAGGCTGGCTCACTGCGGATATGCGGCGTTGATATATGACAAGCGCGGTACGGGTGAGTCAGGCGGCGTGTTTCATGAGTCAACTTATGATGATTACATCTCGGATGCCGGACATGCCGCTGACTTTCTTGCGAAACATGAGCAGATTGACCTCGGTAAGATCGGTGTTTATGGGGGCAGTCAGGGGGGGCGGTTGGCTCCCCTGGTGGCAACCCGGTATCCGAGTGTATCATTTGCCATAAGCGCCTCTGGGCCTATCGGTACGCTTGCCGATCACGCCAATTTCAATATGGAGTACGCCCTGAAAGTGCGCGGTTATGAGGATACCACCATCGAACAAGTCATGCCGCTCTGGAGAAAACATCATGCCGCCTGGGAATCACTGGATCCGCGTGAATTAAATGAAGTGGCCGAGGAGACAATCAAAAAAAGAAAATATATTGATACCTTTGCCTTACCCAACACGCGTCAGGAGTTCTTTGCCGACAGTAATCTGTTTTTCTTAAGGCCGGTGTATAACTCGATGTCCAGGGATTATCTTGGCGAACTTGTAAATCTGGACGTTCCCTGGCTGGCATTATTCGGAGAATTGGACCCTGTAATTAACGTCCCGGAGAGCGTCGAGAATATAAAAAAACAGATGTCCGCCGCCGGAAACGGCGATTTTGAGATCATTATCTTCGATAACGCCGGCCATTCTTTCCAGAATCAAGATACCGGGGAATATATACCTACCATCAACGTCGTAATCAACTGGCTGAAAGAAAAAACGCAGGATTGATCGCCCAATAGTCCATACCTTGCAAGGCACCTGATACTAATCTGTTATATTTTCAAACATTTGAGAAAAACCCGGTTTATGGTATTTTTCCTTTTTCTCCGGCGTTTTGGGGAATTTTATTAGAAAAATGTTAGAAAACCGCTTTCGAGATACGAAAGAACTATTCACTTGACATCTATTGTAAGCCGCTATATTATATATTGATGATGGGCCTTTTACACCTACAATAATTCGAGCTTCTTTGGATCTGCATCAAACGATATGGTTTTTCTTTTCAAATTGGAGGTTGGTATGATAAACCGATGTTTGGTGTTTTCGTTTGCAGGGCTTCTTTTAACGGTATCTTCCATACAGGCCAGAATTTTGCATGTGCCATTGGAATACGCCACTATCCAGGCGGCCATTGAAGCCAGCGTGAGCGGCGATACGGTATTAGTAAACGACGGGATTTATCAGGAACACCTGGATTTCCTGGGCAAGGGTATTCACGTCATGACTGAAAACGGCCCCCTGGCAACTATCATCAACCTCGATACCACCGGTGTACCGATGGTGACATTTGCCAACAGCGAAGATTCGGCATCGGTGCTGGAGGGATTTTCCCTGGCAGGAGATGGGAGTTACTGGGGTATTTATTGCAATGGATCATCGCCGACGATTTATGACAATATAATCCACGCTCATGAAGTTGGAATCTTCGCTGAATACGGGCGACCGACGGTCCGGAAAAACGAGATCATCAGTTGTGCACACCAGGATTTAGCTCCCTGGAATGGCGGCGGAATGCGGCTTTCCCATATTTCGGGAGTACTTATCGACTCCAATACTATATGGTATAATTCGTCATCTGGCTGGGGCGCCGCTATTTTTATGGAGTTTTGCGACAGTATGAATATCGAGCGCAACACTATTTATTCCAATACTACGGGAAATGTATCGGCGATAGGAATCGACAGTAGCTTTGTAATCAATGTGAGGAACAACCTGGTGCTTCAAAATCACAATTTCGGTGGCAATTCTCTCGCTGCAATATACACAATTCACGGCGACGACCTTATTGTGGAAAACAACATCATAGCTTATAACGACCAATATGGAGTCGGGGGCACAGGTCAAATCTCTATCGATTATAATGTTTTTTTCGCCAACAGTCCGGGAGATATTAATAGCTTGATACCCGGGCTGCATAATGTCTATGAGGACCCGTTATTTGTCGACTATGCGAGTCTGGATTTTCGAATTCGCGGCAACTCCCCCTGCATAAACGCCGGCAATCCGGAAAGCCCCCCTGATCCCGATGGAACTCGATGCGACATAGGAGCTTATTATGCAGAACGGGGTTATATCGCCGTAACCGTTCGGGATGGATCAAATCAGCCCATTGACGGAGTATATGTGACTACAACCGACACTTCAGAATTTGTGATTACGGGCATCAACGGGGAATACATCCTGGGGCTTCCCGGCAATTATGAATACGATGTTTTCTTCACTCATCCGGACTATCAGGAACTTCTGGTTCAGGACATTTCGGTTCTCCCCGGCAATACCGCCTCATTAGATGTAAACCTAACATATTCGCCGACTGTTCTGGGTGAAATCGAGGGGATCGTTGTCGATTCGGCCGGTGAACCAATAAGCAATGTTAATGTGATTGCCGACTACAGCGGCATTGGCGATAATACTGATACTTTAGGATATTTCCTTTTATCCGGATTGCGGCCGCGGTCATATATGCTCTTCTTTACTCACGACGATTATGAAAATTTGGAGGTGCCTGGAGTAGTTGTCGATAGCGGTGAAATCACATCGCTACCCCCCACCGTAATGCATTATCCGCCGTCGTCTCAGATAATTTACGTACCGGAGGATTTTACCACCATTCAGGAAACAATAGATAACTGCCATAATGGCGACACTATCTCTGTGGCGCCCGGAACATACTATGAGAGCCTTGTTTTTAAATGGAGCAACCCGGTTACCGTGATGGCCCGGGGAGACCGGGATGAGACCATTCTGCATTCCTTGGGAGGTACGAGAATTGCGAAATTCAGCACGAATGTCGACACCACTACAGTATTGAAGGGTTTTACTATTATAGGCGATACCTTGAGCGACGGTATCTACACAACTGGTGGCGCCAGGCCGATCATTTACGGCAATATCATAAAAAATTGCCGCTGCGGAATTCGCACAGATTGCGGTAGCGCTGTTATTCGCAAGAACGAGATATTCGGATGCCGCAGTCACTACCCGGTATGGGCTTCGGCAATAAGGCTGAGCAACGCTGCAAAAACAGTGATCGATTCGAATTACATTCACGATAACTTCAATGAAGATAATTCTATCGTCGAATTGAGTTATTGCGGCGCCGGCACGGTATTTGATCATAACATAATGATTAGTGTTTTCATTTTCATAATTGCACTTTATATCTTAATTCGGCTCATTTCAAATCATCGTTTTCAGAAATTGATATTCCTTATAATTTACTTTATAGCCATCTCTCCAAACCTCAATACTCTTTTCTCAGGGAATACTCCTTTAGATCTGAAAATAATGGCCCTTTTTGATT
>CP070742.1:2060736-2098089 GCA_020348065.1 Candidatus Zixiibacteriota bacterium | reverse complement strand
TTAATAACGCCTGTTTTAACCTCTGTTTGTGGATTTTCCTGGGCGAGAGAATAATTCACCGCCGAAAGAATTGTCAGAATAAAAATCGTATATTTCATCGATAATTTTCCCATTACCACCAGTCCTTTTCACAAATTCAGAGTCTGCATTTTCAACATCAAGCCGATTATACGGGGGAAATTAGTAAAAAGATTAAATTATTTTGGTTTTTAAAGAATTTTATATTAAAAACCGGAAGGGGGAGGAATCGAACCTCCCGCAGACGGGAACACCGCCCGCCAACGGCTTTGAAGGCCGCAGGGGCCACCAGACCCCATCCTCTTCCGATAACAGTATAGATATTACCTATTTCTATGGCAAGTTAAAATGATCAGATCGATTTGCCCGGCAGTTTCAGCGGGTCATCGAGGCTCATTTTCTCTTTCTGGATGAAGCATTCGGCGTATTTGACCCCGATCATATAACCGTACTGGCGATTCCTGATCTCCATGTAGTCGAATATATTGCGCGCCGGGGGATATACCTCGCGCTCTCCCGGTTTCTCCTCAAACTGAGTCTTATAGCAGGCTACCGCCTCGCATTTTCGCTTGAACTGGTCGGTAATATCCACCACGAATGACGGGTTGTCGTCATGAAACGACGTTGAATAAATGATCTTCCTCGGGCGATACGGTTTGCCGTCTATGGGCATCTTGCCCAGGCCGGCGAGGAAACATCCCCTGTATCCTGTCTGGCTTGCGGCGGCATGG
The DNA here is from genome assembly GCA_020348065.1 of Candidatus Zixiibacteriota bacterium. GTDB lineage: Bacteria > Zixibacteria > MSB-5A5 > UBA10806 > UBA10806. The sequence goes on along the minus strand of CP070742.1, from coordinate 2,097,340 downwards.
TCGGGATGGCGCTGTTTCCAGTAGGGCAGTATTACCAACTCCGGTTTCGTCTCTCGTATTATCTTCGCTACCTTCAGCGCGTTTTCCTGCGTGTCGTAAAGGCCGGCGTCAGGCAATCCGAGATTGTGGCGGTATTTAATTCCCATGACTTTCGATGCGCATTCGGCCTCATTTCTACGGTTCTCGGCGCTTCCCCGCGACCCGGACTCGCCTTCGGTAAGATCCAGTATCCCCACAGCATAACCCAGATCTACCATCTTTATAATAGTGCCTCCGGATACAATTTCGGTGTCGTCGCGATGCGCCGCAATTGAGAGAACATCAAGCTTTATATCAGCCATCTTCCAGAACTTTCCGGTAAAACTCTTTATACTGACCTACAACTTTTTCAGTGGTGAATTTCTTCACGGTTATCTCCCTGGCTCGCTTCGACATTTTACGATGCAACTCTCCGTCGGTCAAAATCTCGAGTGATCTTCTGGCCATGGCGCCTACGTCGCCGACAGGCTCAAGGTATCCGACATCACCGTTTTTCACCAGCTCCGGCAAACCGCCGACGATCGATCCCACTACCGGCACTCCGCATGCCATCGCCTCCAAAGCGGCGAGCCCGAATGCCTCCGAGGCCGATGGCAACAGAAACAGATCCGCCTTGCAGAGAACCGATTCTACCATATCCTGGGCGCCGAGAAAAGTAACCCGATCCTTCAAACCCAGGCTATCGGCCAGCGAAAGGGCATTGGGGGCTTCGGGACCGTCCCCTACCAGAATCAACCTTGAGGGTAATCTTTTGTTTACAATATCGAAAATTCTTATCACGTTGTCAGCGTTTTTCACAGGCCGATAATTGGACATATGCATGATAATCTTCTCATCATGGGAGGCGAACTCGGCGCGATCGCATCCCTTTTGATCGGGTTTGAAACGGGTAACGTCAACGAAATTGGGGATGATTTCTATACGCTCGGTGATCCCGAAAGACTCCCTGGTCCTATCCGAAATATATCTGCTTACGGTGGTCAGCGCGTCCGATACCTCCATGGAAAATTTAGTCACTGCGTAAAATGATGGATGCTGACCAACGAGGGTAATATCGGTTCCATGTAATGTCGTAATTAGTTTGGGAGCATCGGGGCCCAGTATCTGTTTGGCCAAAAACCCGCTTATGGCGTGGGGAATGGCGTAATGCACATGTATAATATCCAATCCCACTCTTTTGGATTCTTCCGCCAGCCTCGCCGCCAGGGAAAGTGTGTATGGAGGATATTTAAACAACGGGTAACTGGTAACCTCGACTTCGTGGAAAATGAAATTGGCGTCGAATCCGGTCAGGCGAAAAGGAAGAGCATACGAGAAGAAATGCACCTCGACACCCGACGCCGAAAGCGCCAGACCCAACTCGGAGGCCACAACACCCGAACCGCCCTTAACCGGATAACAGACAATTCCTATTTTCATAATTCCATCAGCTGATGATTGACCGAATCGATATCCAGTTTTTCCTCCAGCCGTTTAAATATTTCAGGGCCGAACTTGTTGGCGAAATAAACAGGAGAAATAATCCTTTCCTGAAATTTACTCTGCGGAAACAGAAAATTTGCCGCCCTCCTCACCTGCCCGATAGCCGTATCATGGCGTTTTTTATGCGCGGTAAACAGCTTTTTATAAAGATGATTGAGTTCCTGGTCCAGCCGCTTGAGAGAATGTTCAATTACCTGGTAACTTTCCGGATCTTTGGCTTTCAACGATTCGGAAAGCTGTTTAAGCGGTTTTTTTGTCTCATTTCTCATTAATTCTCCCTCGGACTGGATTTCCGACGGGAAATTATCTTTGATCACCCGACTTATTTCATAATCGGTATCATTATAAAGCGAGGCAAAACTTATGCCTAATTTATCCATTGTTTTCTTAATGCGAGGCTCCACAATTGTCGCGAACATTCTTGGTTTAATAACCGGCCAGGGAACATTTAGATATCTGAATATCGGCCAAATCTGGGCATAATAAGCCGCCTCGGAGGGTCCCACTATCTGACAGATAGTGGGAAACGCGGAGCATTGCGCCACCGGCCTGAGGCAGACATTGGGCGAGAATCTCTCCGGTTCGAATTCCAATTTTTCGAGAAGCTGCTCCTTTGTAAAGGATTTATCTTTTCCTTCGAGGTGAAATTTACCATTTTTATGAATGATGTTGGCCCTGCCCTTTTCATTGAAAAAGAGATTCAGGCTTTCACCGCTCTTGTGAACCTGCCTGTGATAACCGGCATCCAGAAGTTCCTGCGATGCCGTCTCATATAAATTAAAAATCTTCGGGTAATTTTCGATCTCCTGTTTGAAAACGGGCGCAAACATTTTTTTCATGCCGGGATAATTGGGATCGATTGGAATTATGCCGAAATTTCCGAGAAAATCGGCGAAAAGCCCGGCGAAAGCAGAGGAAAGACTGTTGCCGCTTTTATATCTGCCTTTTAATTTTTCATTAATGGAGGATGAAAACTCGGTCTCAATAAGATATTCCGATAGAGATGATTGAAATTTCTCAATCTCGTCGTCAAGAATAACATCCGCCATGGGAATATCGCAATCCAGGGAAGACGGTTCATATGAGAACTCATGACAATCCCCGGAACGATCCAGTAAATTCACGGTTTTTATCTCATCAAAGTCATGATCGTCGGTAGCCATCCAGAAACAGGGCACTACCGGGCGATTCAATAAGGTTTCCAGTCTATTGGCCATTTTAAAGGATGTCAAAGCTTTTATGACGGTATACATGGGGCCCAATAGCAATCCCACCTGCTGCCCGGAAAATACTACAAGTGAATCGGGTTGCGAGAGTTTCTCAATATTGGATTTGATGTTATCCGGCAAGTTCAATGATGATGTCGAACCGGCTATAATAGCCGCTAATTTTTCTCTATCGTAGGAGGATCCGTCAATCCACTCGGCGGCGTTTATGTATGAGGACATACTCTTAAAGTCATATTTGTAATATTTAAACGCCGTATCCGAACAGCATATAAAATCCAGAAAGAGTTTTGTGCTGCCAGTCAGGCTATCGAAACAAACTGAGGGCATATAAGACACTACGTCGGCCTATAACCGAGGGTTCCTTAAATGTTCGCCTTTTTTCGCTTTCCCGTCACAAATAATACGATATCATCCAGTAATGTATAAACCACGGGGACGATAATCAATGTTAAAAGGGTCGATGAGGTCAGACCTCCGATTACCGCCTGAGCCATAGGCGCCCTGAACTCCGCGCCGGGTCCGACCCCGAAGGCCAGTGGCAACATAGCGAAAATCATGGAAAGCGATGTCATCAGGATCGGCCGAAGTCTGATGGCTCCAGCCTGCAATATGGCCTCGGTACGTTTTACTCCGCGCCGGCGGGCCTGTTTTATAAAGTCTATGAGCAGGATGGCGTTCTTGGTAACCAGTCCCATCAAGAACACAATCCCGATCAACGACATTAAAGAAATGGCGGAATCAAAAATAATCAAGGCAAGGATAGCGCCCACCGGAGCCATCAGAAGCGACATGCCCATAGACAACGGATCCACGAGGGATTCAAACTGAGAGGCCAGCAACAGGTAGATGAATATTATCGCCAGCATCAGAGCCATGCCGATTTCGGCGAACGATTCCTGCTGAATTTCAGCCTCGCCCACGGGCGTTACGGAGTAGCCGGCAGGCATATTTAATTTCACCATTTCTGCATTGGCGTAAGAGATAACATCTCCCATGGTGTAACCGGTGGCGGCGTTGGAACCGACTCTAATCTCCCTCTGGCGATCATATCTCCTGACCTCCGTAGGCGCTTTTTGCTCATAAATCGAGGCCACCTGCCGGAGAGGAACCGAATAATCGGCGCCCCGTATTTTCTTCTCGGAAGCTACGTAGATATTATTCAGATTCTCAACATCCTTTCGATACTCCGTCGACAACTGGACCCTGATATCGTATTCCTCATCGCCCTCTTTCAGGCGGCTTACCCTGGCCCCATCGACAAGATTTCTGACCGTACCGGCTATAGACATGAGATCCAGTCCCAGGTCTTTGGCCAGATCCCGATCGACCATAATCTGAAGCTCGGGCCGCGCTTCCTTTTCGCTGTTCTCAATGTCAACCGCGCCCGGAGTCTGTTTAAGAATATCTTCCAATGAAAACGCCAGGTTTTTTATGCGAGCATAATCGGGCCCCCGAATCGAATACTCCACCAGATTTCCGCCCCCGGCATGACCCGCCTCCGTTGCAACGCCCAGCGTTAATCCGGGTACGGAGGACAATTCTTCGCGAAAAATGTCCACCAGTTCGAAAACTGTTTTATCGCGCTCATTCTTATCGACAAGCTTTACGTAAATACCGCCTTCATTCACCGGTGTAATCTCGCCGCCGACAGTCAAAAGCTGGTATTTAACGACGTCCTCATGGGAGGCAATAATATTTTCCAGCATTCCGGCCAGATCCGATGTTCTCTCCAGGCTCGAACCCGGCATCGTCTCAAAACTGATATACAGCTCCGATCTATCGGATTGAGGAAGAAACTGGGTGCTCAAGAAAAAATTGGCAAGCGCAATCGATAAAGCGAATCCGGCAATCGCAAATAAAAGGGTTAAGAATCTATGTTTCAAGGTCCAGCCGAGCGTGGTGTTATAAATGTCTCCGAATCTCTTAAATAGCCGGTTCCAATAGTACAGAATTCGCGTAATCGGATTTTTCGATTCCTTTTTTACGGGTTTTTCTTTCTGCAGAAATTTCGACGAAAGCATGGGGGTTAGTGTAAAGGCCACGAACAACGATACCATTACCGCCACCGCTATGGTCATTCCGAATTGATAGAAGAAGCGGCCCACGATGCCGGACATAAATGCCACCGGCAAAAACACCACAACAATAGAGAACGTGGTGGCCATAACCGCCAGCCCGATCTCGGATGTGCCGTTTTTGGCGGCGTCAACTCTGGATTCGCCGGTATCGAGATGGCGGTAAATATTTTCAATAACTACGATGGCATCATCAATAAGCAAACCGACAGACAGGGAAAGAGCCATCAACGACATCATGTTCAAGGTAAAATCGAGAAACCTCATGGCCGTAAAGGTCGCTATTATAGAAGTAGGAATGGCAATAGCCGTGATTATGGTGGAAGGTATATTCGCCAGGAATAGAAATATAGCCAAGATGGCCAAGGCGCCCGCAAAGAAAATCGTCACCTGGACGTCATGTAAAGATTCTTCTATGAACACTGAGTTATCCATGGCTATTTCTGCTATTACGCCCCGTGGCAGCAGTTCCTTGATTTCCGTAAGTTTTTCTTTAATAGCATCGGCGACTTCAACCGTATTGGCGCCGGATTGACGTCTGATTTCAAGCGTAACGGCATCTTGTCCGTCAAAGCGGGCGATACTGCGTCGTTCGGAAATCGTGTCCACAACCGTAGCGATATCATCCAGACGGATTACCTTGCCGTCTTCACTCTTAACTATAACTTTCTTGATATCGTCAACATTTTCAAAACGTCCCATGGTGCGGACAAGGATCTCGCTGGGGCCTTGTTTGAGATGGCCGCCGGGAAGTTCGAAATTTGAGGCGGAGACGGCGTAAGAAATATCCTGAAAAGTCAGCATTCTCGCGTTCATGGCATCGAGATCGAGTAAAACCTGAAATTCCCTTTCGCTTCCGCCCACAATGGTGGCGGCGCCTACCCCCTCTATGGATTCCAGCTTTTCTTTAACCAGTTTATCAGCGATGGACGTCAGTTCCTTAGGAGATCTATCTCCGCCCATAACGATTGACATGATCGGCTCGGACTCGGGATCATATCTTTGCACCACCGGTTCCTCTATGTCCTGGGGGAGATCGGGACGAATGGTCGCAATTTTCTCGCGGACCTCCTGCGCTGCGTCAAGGCCCTTCGTTTCGAGAGTAAACTCCACAAGAATAAGCGATATTCCCTCGCTCGAGGTTGATTCTATATGTTTGACCCCCGCAATCGGGTTGACGATATCTTCAATTTTCTGCGTAACATCCGTGGCTACAGCTTCCGGTCCCGCTCCCGGATAAACTGTAGTAATAATAACAAATGGAAAATCTATATCCGGCATAAGGTCGACGCTCATTTGCCTGTACGATACCAGGCCCAGCACAATCAGGGCTACTATAAGCATGGTGGTAAAAACGGGACGTTTTATCGATACGTTGGATATGTACATCGGTTATCCTTCGGATCCCGAGACTGAATCGAAAGATTGCTCGCCCTTAACATTGTTCTCGATATTCGAGACGGTAACGCGCGAGCCATCTTCTACAAGATTACGTCCCAAAACAATTACCTTCTCATTTTCTTTCAAACCGGATTTTATGATAAAAAATTCCTCCGTCATTTCAGCTATTCCGACTGATTTTTCCACCGCCTTGCTGTCTTCAACCGTAAATACCTTATAGATGCCATCTGTTGAGAAAACCGATTCCCTCGGGACGGCAAGCACTGATTTCAAATTAGCGGTGGTAATTCTGGCTCGAGCGAACATCCCGGGTTTCAACGCGCCCTCAGGATTCTCAATTTGTATTTCCGCCCTGAAAAGCCTCGTTTCAGGATCGGCCGACCTGGAAACCTCTCTTATGACTCCCGATAATCCGGAGTCGTTGCTTCCCGATAACTCAACGAAAATATCCGCTTTTTGCCCCTTTTTGATAAATGCTACATTCTGACTTTCCACAAAAATAACCAGCCTCATGGACCTGGTCTGGGCTACAGTTGCAAGAGGCAAACCGGGCTGGACATATTCGCCGATATTTACGGAAAGATCGGTCAATATTCCCGTGATGGGACTTGTTAATTCCACCCGTTGTCTGGCGGATTCGAAATTCGCCTCGGCCACTTCAAAGGCAGTCCTGGAACCGATGTAAGCCTGCTCAGAAATAGCGCCGCCTTTATAGAGATTTTCCATTTTGTTATAGTTGTCTTTCGCTTCAAGATAAACCGCTTTGGCCTGATTATATTGAGAAGCCGCTCCGCTTTTATCCAGAACTATAACCGCCTCGCCTTTTTTTACCCGGTTGCCTTCTTTAACGGGCAGTCCCACAACGGCTTCCGGGATTGAGGCGAATATCTTGGCCTGTTTCTCCCCCTCCAGAGTCCCGGTATAAACAACATCCAACGAAAGATCTCTCGGCTCAACCCTGGCAACGGTCACAGAGATAGCCTTTTCCTCCGATGTTTTTTCGTTGCTTTTTTCGCCGCATGAAGAAAAGACGTTCAGGCTTATCAAAACCAGCAAAAAGTATTTAATTTTCCTCATTATTTACTCCGGTTTATTTAATAGGCTCCAGGTCCCTGCCGAGAGCCCGCATTAATTTCGCATAACCCACCGCCAGATCATAAAAGGCCGTAGCCTTATTGATTTCTGCCAGCTGCAACTGCAATCTGGCGTCGGAAACTTCGAGCTGGGTACCCACTCCGTTCTCAAATCTTACATTTGCGATCTCTAATCCTCTCCGGGCAAGTTCTACGGCATTGCCCTGCGCCGAGAGGTTTTCCCTGGCTTCTATATATTTCCCGTAACTTTGCTCCAGATCCAGAATCATTGCCTTTCTTATGGCCTCTTTCTGCAATTCGCTCTGGGAATAGTCAATTTTCGCCTGTCTAACCCGGGACGGGGTTTTCCAAGAATCGAAAATCGGGATGTTTATTTCCAACGTACTGCTCAAACTCCGATCCCATCTTCTCTCAAAAACATTCCCCTCATCAAACTGTGTTTGGTACTGCAGCGTGGTCCTGAAATTCAAACTCGGTTTATATCCCGCGGTATATAGCGATATAGCCTTCTTTCTTCCCTCCGAAGTATACGTGCTGATTTTTACCTCAGGTCTATTCTGGATAAGCTCATCCTCAAAACCGGGAATGTCGATCGGCGTAACGATGAATTGAGACGAATCGAATTCCACCTCCAACTCGAGTTCGTCATCAGTACCGATGCCTAAGAGGTTTTTCAGAGCCGAAGTCGCGACCTCAAAATCGGTTTCGGATCTGGTAACAGTCGGCTGTAAATTGGCGACCTCGACCTTGGCCCGAAGAAGATCGTATTCGGAGGCCACGCCCTGGGCATACATTTTATCAACAACCTTCAGGTTGTCCCGAGCAAGTTCCAGCGACTGGGAACTGACCCTGCTGATCTCCCGGGCCAAGACGGCGCCGAAAAAGGCGTTATAAACCTCGACTTTCAGGTTCTGGCCGGCGCTTCGGACTGTTTCTCGCGAAAGTTTTTTATAAAGCCGCGCTATTTTAATGGCCGCGATGGTCCGTCCCCCCGAATATAATGGCTGGGTTAAAGTTAGATCCGCAGTATAGGAATTATCCGTACCGAATTTTACCGTAACTATCTCATCCCCGAATTGAAATACGCCGGTGGGGACTCTCCAATTTCTCAAATATGTCAGGCCGCCGGTAATCAAGGGTAATGCTCCCGCCGCCGCCTCGATGATCTGGCTGTTTGCCCTCTCCATTTCCTTTTTGGCAATCAGATACGATTCGTTGTTTTCGATAGCCAGGTCTATAGCTGCTGAAAGATCCACCGAATAGCCTTCTCCTACAGCCGATGACTCCAAACAAAAAATAGATGTCATTACCACGAGGAATATATTTGTGAAGGCCTTTTTCATGATTTTTGTCATATTTCCCATCTCGCTCATAAATAAATCGGGCCAGAGCCCGCATTATTAACTAACTACGAAATTGATCCCAAAAGTTGCAATAATTTATATTATGGCCGAAATTTCTTTTTTAAAATCCTCTATTCGAAATTCATTTTCGGGCGACTCTATGAATCTGTGATGGACTATCAACTCATTATCTATGATAAAGATCGAGAAGTGCACAGCCGGGATTTTGCTTGCAGAATCGATTACGTTATACGAACCGCATACCTCCATCCTGGTATCGGATAATAATGGGAAAGAAAGTCCTAGTTCGTTTTTAAGGCTTATTAATCTGTGTGTTTTTTCCGGCGTAACGGCCGCAACGGTCATTTCGAAATCATACAGGGTCCCGGGTAATCCTTTATCCAGTTCGGTCAATAAAGTCTTTGTTCTGTTTGATTCGCAGTTCGAAAAAAAACACAAAGCCAGGAAATTATCGGAAACGCAGTCCTTTAATGATACCATGCGTCCGTCAGTGGACGAAAGGGTAAAATCGGGAGCGAAAAAACCGTTCCTTATTACGTTTACATTGTCCATCTTTCAATCAAATCTCCGGCACGTTATCGCGCATAATAATCTGATTTCCCTAAATTGTCAACGGTTATAACCAGTCTTTGCGTTTGAAAATAATCAGCAAAGTCACCACAATTGTCGCCATAATACCGAGGACGATAAAATAGCTTCCCGGAATATGTCTTTCCGGAAAATCGAAGTTCATACCGTAAATTCCGGAAATAACCGAAAGCGGTAGCAAAACCGCCGTAAATATAGTAAGCGTTTTCATTATGGTATTGGTTTTCTCCGAGGCCATAGAAAGGTATACATGCAGTATATTTGAAAGCAGATCGTTAAAACTCTCGGCGTGTTCGACAATATCGCTCATATGATCGAAAACGTCACGAAAATAGATCAAAGACGCGCCTTTTGCCAATTTATATTCACCTTTTGAAAATCTCCAAAGAATCTGTTTTTGAGTGGTTGCCAACCTTCTCAGGGCTCCTATATCTTCCTTCAACTCGAATATTCTCTTCAAAATAGACGATTCTGCAGTCCCGGAAAACACATCGGCCTCCAAACGGTCTATAAACCGCTGGACCTCGTCCTGTATCTCTATGAATTCATCGACCAGATAGTCCAGAACAGTGTGAAACGTAAAAACGGCTCCCCTGGAGAGCACTCTTTCGTCGCGTAGACATCTGTTTCTGATTTTTTCAAGCATGGGAAATGAATCATTGTGGATTGTGACTACAAAATTGTCGCCGAGGAAGAGGTTTATTTCTTTTTTCCCGAGCTCCCCGGCGCTTTTGTAGTAGGATATATAGAAGACCATGAAGAGGTATTTATCGAAAACGTCCAATTTGGGCGGCCCCTTTTCGACAATTACATCCTCGATCACCAGGGGATGGAAATGGAAGTCAGAGGTCAGGATAAAGGCCTCCTCGTCAACGGGCTTATCCAGATCCACCCAGAACGTACAATCGTCTTTGGAGATCAATTCCTGAAAATCGATGATGCCTTCGTGGACGGTCACGCCGTCATCGGGATTGTAAGCCAGTGTTTTAATCATTTTAAATTCTCTTAAAATGAACGCATTGTCTTTTAAGACTGCATTCCGGGCATTTTGGTTTCGCGGGACGGCATAAAGTTCGCCCGTGCTCTATTAAATTCAGATGAAAGCGGTAAAAGCTAACGGGAGGCTTCATTTCCCGGTACCAATCATGAGCCTTTTCCGCATTCACATTATCCGGGATCAGTCCCAGCCTTTTACTCACTCTATGTACGTGGGTGTCGACCGGCATAAAATCCCGGCCCAATGCAAACATCATCACACAGGCCGCGGTTTTCGGCCCCACACCTTCGTATGACATCAGGTATTCCCATGCTTCATTATCGGTCATCTTTTTTATGAATGAAATGGAATAATCTTTTGATCTTTCCCCGATTTGTTTTAAGATCTTCTTTATTCTCCTGGATTTAATATTGGCCAGGCCTCCGACCTTAATAGCGCTGGCGATAGAAGATGATCTGGCATAAGCAATCTCCTCCCAGCTGGAGAATCTGGCGGTCAACGAGACGAAAGCCCTGTCTCTGTTGATGTCATTTGTATTTTGAGAAAGAATCGTCAAAATCAACTCCTTTGTGGGATCGCGGAATTCCAGTTGTTTTTTCTCACCGTACATTTCTGCCAATTTTTTATCGACAATCACGATCTTTTTCGACAAAGCGGAGCTTACCATTTCTACCCAAACCTCTAAAGTAAATATTAGACTTTATACTATGTCAATATAAAAGAATCCGCACCTTTACTTTACAGGCATTCGGCATATGAATGTTTATCGGGGATACGGTACGTTTATTCTACTTCTACGATCTCCGCCCGTTCGAGAGTCTTTTTCTCTTTTTCAATTTCCTCCGCTTCCTTCTCGCTTTCATCCTTTATCTGCCTGAATGTCAGGCCCTCCTTAAAAGATGAAAGGGCCCCCAGAATTATCGGGGGAAGATAAACAAAGATATGAAGCAGGAAAGAAAACGCCAGGGCCTCGGATTTACCTATGCCAAAGGGCGCCATGGCGGCGACGGTAGCGCCCTGAAATGTGCCGATATTCCATGGCGATACCACAACCGTCATCATAATATTCACAATGGCTGTAATTATTACCGCTCCCCAGATACTTATTTTAAATCCGAATGCCAGGATGAGCAGATAAACCATAGCGGCCTGAAATATCCACCATAACACAGACAGGATGGACACGACCGATAAGTGCTTGGAACTCTTTAAAGCCTCCAGCCCCGACAGAAAAGAAAATTTTATTTCGTCGATTTTCGTTCGGAGTCCCGGCGATAATCGTTTGGTAAAACGATGAACGAAATTATGGCTCTTGGTGTGTGAACGGGAGATGACAAATAGAACCGCGGTTACCAGTACCACGGCGCCGCCCATGGCGATGAAATGCCAGGCCTGAAAATCATCGGGAATAACCTCAAACAGTGAGATCACCAGGAAAATCGATATGATCGCCAAACCGTCAAATAAAACCTCGAGTACGGTAGTCGTGAAGATTGAGGTCTTTTTTACATGGGCTTTTTTGCTTAGCAGGAATATCCTGGCGACCTGACCCGTGAGATAGGGCATTAGAAGATTGGTCATTATTCCGATACAGTAGATCGGAAATATTTTTCGAATTTTTGCCGGTTTAAAAGCGTCAACGAAATATGTAAATCTCGATGCTCTTATAACGGCAATGATCACCTCTATAAAAATTAAGGGGATAAGATACCTGATATCTATGGCTGAAATGGCGTTAAGCACGGCATAAAGGTCGAGGTCATAAAAGCAATAGATCAGAAGACCTATCGTCAACAAAAGCCCCCAGAATCTCTTTCGCTTGAGAATACTCAAATTTTCAAAACGGCTTTTTTGTTGATCCAGCCTTTTAAACCATTTTCCAATTCAATAAGATAACTGTTTTCTCTTTCTCCGAGGATCTTGAATTCCAGCCCTTCATGTCCGATCTCAATTCTTTCAAAATCCTCCCCGGGACCTTCGCGAATATCGGCGGCGCTTTCAATGAGCACGCCCCAGGGGGTCAGACGCTCAATTTTGATTCTTCTGGCGGCCGCTGTAGCGGAAAAGATAGCAACAATCAATGCTGCAATCAACAGATAATATGGCCACGAGGCGAAATTTCCGCGATAGATCAACAGGACGGCCAAAGCTCCCAATATCCACCAGGTTACGGTAAAAGCAACCAGGTATTCATTATACCCGAATAAACCGGTGAGAAAATCCCAGATATCCGTAATAAATCCGCCTCCCCGGACCTCAATTTTATCCAGATTCATGCTGCGGGCGAACTCCAGATTAGTTCGAGCCTGCTCAAGATCAGGATCGAGCACTAAAGCCCGTCTATAGGCCCAGATAGCCCTGCCGTACTGGCCGTTTTTGAAATATGAATTACCCAGGTTGTGGTATATTTCCGAATTGATATGTTTTTTTTCGATTAACATTAAATAGGAATTTATAGCGGATGAATAATCTCCGTTATCATAAAATTCGGCAGCCTGATCCCAGAGGGTTTCGTTATCGACGGCGAAGCAAAACGAACATGTAAATGTTAAAATCAGAATAATAACGGATGCCGATAGCTTCATAACTTTCTCTCCAGGCACTTGAGCAGTTCTGACGCTTCGTTAACGGCCCTATCCATTCCCGAAGCGGAATTCGGACCCGGCGCAAATCGGGCGACCTGGATATTGTACAAAAATTCAACCAGCCTGCTATTTGTCTCCGCGTCTAATCTATCAAGCGCCTTTATATCATCAACGGTGAGGGCGGATTGTTCCAGATCGAGCCTGTCGGCGACATACCCCATAATAGCAGAATAAAGCTCTCCATAAAATCCGATAACATCACCTGATTGTTTCTTTCGTAAAGATGATTTAAATAAAGCCCTGGATTTCTTTCCGGCCGACATCCGCCTGGCATATGCCCGATCCCCCATCATTTTTCTGTTACGCAATCTCATAAACACGGCCACGATCATCCCTCCAACAGGAGCGAATTGAAATATCCAGAACCAGGCGCTACTATAGATATCCAGTTGTTTTTCCGGCTTCGAAAACTCGGTGATTATGTACGCAAACGATTTGTGACCCGCCCCGATGATGTTTTTAGGCGTTCCCCCTATATCAGCAAGGGCTTCGCCCGAAGCTATAATATCTATGGGATCAGTCCGAACCGTTTGATATTTGCGCGTGTCCGGGTTGAAAAAACTAAATTCGATGGATGGTATCCGGAAATTGCCGGATGTTATCGGAATTACCGCTTGTTCAAAGGTTTTGGAGCCCGATACAACTCCTCCGCTGTTGTTGATGGATTCGGTTTTACCGGATTCGTATACTCTGAAATCCGGCATCTCGGGAAACGAGACGGCCGGCAATGACTTGATATTGCCTGATCCTGACAGGATGACTTTCATGGTAATCGGCTCATCGATTCCCACCGAATCTTTATCAACGGCGGCCCTGATCGTATAACGTCCGACGGCGCCGGCAAAACTTCCGGGTTTTCCCTGCGCGGGGAGCGGCTTGACATTGAGTTTAATCCTATCGGTGGTAAGAATCTTGGGGCCGCTTGAACGGGCGCGCCTTCTGCCGCGTCCAAACATGTTAAAAGGATCCATGAAATTATCAAAGATATCCTCTCTTATAGTCAGGCGGGGCGAATCGATGATAATTTCCCCTGAACTTATCGGGAATAAGGCGCGTTTTATTTCCGTCACCCCGTAACGTTTATTGTTGATAATTTTGTTATATCTATTGATGGGGGGCAGATCCTCCACGGTAAAACCGTTGAATTCAGGCCAATCCAAATCGGGCTGTTCCCAGAGTCTTTCGGCCCCATAAAATCTAAAAGTCAGTGTAACCTGCTCGCCGACAAAAGGCCTCCTTTTATCGACGACCTGTTCAATAAAAAAATTCTCAGTCCTGCCGGGGACCTTTATGCTTTCGGTTTTCCTTTGCGTTCCCGGCGACTGACCGATCTTGCCCGCCTGTTTTACCTCGATTCTTATCGGATCGGACGACACCGTTATGTTCCTCTCTTTAACGCGAATAGGACCGATAGTTAGATTACCCATCTTCTTGGGGACCAGAACATAGGATAATTCCAGAGTCGATGAAAATCTTCCATTTACAATTGAGATACTGGTATTCTTACCGGAGGAATATACTTCAAAATCGGATAGATCCGGAAGAACAGGATCGGGGGCGGAACCTCCCTCGCCGCTAATTGATACGGACAGCGTAACTGGATCGCCCAGTTCCACCACATCTCTATCGACTGAACTGGAGATTGAGAGTCCGAAAGCCGGTGCCGCCAATAAAAGCACAAATGAAATGATAAAAACGTAAAACCTTTTACCAGTCATAAATGGATCTACCACGAAGATTTACCTGTTTTAATTTTTTCTGTATCTCTTTTTCATCCTCCTCGAATCTCGAAAGGAGGTTTCTGGCATCCTCCTCCGTCATTTGCTGTTTGTCCTCGGAAGCCTGCTGTTTTTGATTCTGCTCTTGCTGCTGTTGCTGATCATCCTGCTTTTGAGATTCCTGCTGCTGCTGGTTTTGATCTTCTTGATTTTCCTTGTCCTGATCCTGACCCTGTTGCTGTTCTTTTTTCTCGTCTTCTTTTTGCTGCTGATCCTGATTCTGCTGTTGTTGCTGCTGTTGCTGCTGTAAATTGAGCAAAGCCAATTCGAGATTATGTTTATAATCATGATCATCGGGATTTATTTTCAGCGCGTTAATATACGATTTTATCGCTTCGTCATATTTCCCCGACTTGTGTAGAGAATTTCCCAGGTTATAATGGTAATCAGCAAGATATTTTTCATCGCCTTTGGATATGGCCGAATCGAACTCTCTGGCCGCTCCCTCGAAATCATTGGATCTATACAGGGCTCCGCCCCGGTCGAAATTGGGCAGCGGTCTATCCGGTTTCAAAACGCCGGCCTCCCCGAAATTAGACGCCGCTTTGTCGAATTCGCCGTTACGGTAATATTCATATCCATGGTTTATTTTATCGCGATACTCGTCAGCGCCGGAAATTGACGCCACAAATAACGTCGTTATTATGATGAAGCAGGGTGTCCTAAGCATGCGTTTTTCTCCTCGAAAGCGGAATCAACAACGATATGGAAATAAACGTTATGCCCGGCAAAAGAGCCCATTTGTATTTTTCATTATAGAGCGTTCTGAATTTCTTATCTTTTTCTTCGCCCTGCAATCCCTTGATATCCGCATAGATACCTTCAAGCTCTTTTCCCCCCGGCGTGGCCCTGTAAAATTTGCCTTTTCCGGCGGACGCTATAGCGGTCAACTCCTCCGCATCGAGCCGGGAGACGATTATTTCACCCTCCTTGTTCTTCTTCAAAGATTCTCCTCCCGACGCCAAATCGGGTATGGGACGTCCCCTGGTGGAGCCGATCCCGACGGTATATACCTTGATTCCTTTTTTCGCGGCTTCGGATGCCGCCTCTCCGGCTTCGCCCTCAAAAGATTCACCATCGGTGAAAATTACGATGGCTTTATCGACAGGAGAATCATCATCGAGTAATTTGACCGATTTTTCTATGGCGTCTTCGATATTGGTGCCGGTATCGGATATCATGCCCACATCGGCCACATCGAGAAACAGCCTGAAAGCAGAGTAATCGATTGTGGGGGGGCACTGCACGAACGCCTCCCCCGCAAAAATCACCAATCCCAGAGTCTGCGCCTTCAACATCTCCACCAGATCGATTATCTCTCTTTTGGCTTTTTCCAGCCGGTTGGGCTGGAAATCGGGGGCCAGCATAGACAGTGAAATATCAAGCGCTATAACAATCTTGCCGCCTCTGGCTTCGATTTTCTCCACTCCTCCGGGATATTGAGGACGCGCCAGGGCCGCTATAATAAATGAAAATCCGATTACAAGCAGGAATATAGATATATTGCGGGCGGCCGGATTGAACCGCAGAAGCAGTTTTTTCAGAGATTCGATATGACCCAGGCGATTTATGCGTTGTTTTCTGAGTCTGAAGAACATAAATATCATTAAAAACAATAGAGGATATAATAAAAACAGCATCAGGAAATCGGAGTGGTAAAATCTCATTCGGGAATCCCTCCCAGCAATGATCTGTGAAGAAAAAATTCAATAAAAAGAACTGAAAGCCCGGCCATCAGAAATCCGGAGAAAAGTTCGGTATATCTGTAAAAGCTGAACACCTCGATTTTGGTTTTTTCAAGCCTGGAGATCTGATCGTAGATCTCTTTCAGGGCGGTTTCATCTTTTGCCCGGTAAAACTTGCCGTTGGAAACGGAGGCGATTTCCTTAAGGGTTTCCTCGTCAATCTCGGATTGTTGACGGACATACCTGGTGCCGAAACCGGTATCTATGGGGATTTCCACCATTCCGGGCTTCCCCGCGCCGATGGTGTAGATTTTTATGCCCAATGCCGCGGCTGCCCTGGCGGCATCGATGGGAGCGAGATCATCGACATTATTTACGCCGTCGGTTAAGAGAATTATAATTTTGGTTTTGGCGTTGGAATCTCTCAAGCGGTTGGCCGCGTTCGCTATTGCCAGCCCGATAGCGGTGCGATCTTCGACCATGCCGAAATCAACACGCTGCAGAAGGCTTTTAAGAAGTTCATAATCGGTAGTTAGAGGGCATTGCGTAAAACTCCTCCTGGCAAACACAACCAGTCCCAGGCGATCCGATTCCCGATCGTCTATAAACCTCCGGATTACTTCCTTCGCGACATAAAGACGATTTTTAGGTTTGAAATCGATGGCCTTCATACTGCTGGAGATATCCAGAGCCAGCATTATATCGACGCCCTCCACCGTTTCACGGGTGTCGCCGAAGCCGGACTGCGGTCTGGCCATGGCCAGTATCAAGACGGATAAACCGACGGCCTTCAATATCGGCAGAGAGGAAGAGAGCCTGGTTTTCCAGGATGAGGCTATACCGGAAAAAACATTAATGTTGGAATATGGCAGCGAAGGCGGTTTAAGCCGGCTCGTAAAATACCGGATATATAGATAGGCCACGGGCAAAATCAGCAGCAAAAGCCAAATAGGATCCTTAAATCTGATCATTCTATTCTACCGCCACCTCCAATTTTTCATCCTCCGTTTCGGCGCTTTCGATTACCGGAATTGTTTTTGATACGAAATCATAAGCGAATTTCATATCCGAATCGGCATCCGCGACATCCGGGTGGAATTTCGCGAATTTGGCCAGATCGGCGCGATTGAACAACGCGAAAAGCCTGCTGTAAAGACCGCCTTCGATTTCCTTGAGCTTATCAGCATTCCCGAGTTCGTATGTTGTATATTCCGCCGCCGGGAATTCGTACCTGGCCTCTATATATTCGCGAATAATGAGCGATAGATTAAAATAATACATCTTCAATCGTCCGAATTCAGTGTGTCTTTCGGCTTTCAGGCGATCGAGTTTTTCATATGCGATTTCCCAGGGCGGCCGGGGCGGTAAAACAGGAACGTCGGTCTTTTTTCGAAAATACTTTCTTGATAAAATTATCGACAGTACTATTAAAACAATCGCGAGAGGAATAATTATATAAGGCCAGATCGGCCCTCTTAATTTCATGGGCTCTTTTATGTCGGCTATTTCGATGCCGGATGTATCATCGGGGAGAACACTGTAAACCGTTACCAGTATACTTTGCCCCGAAACTTCTATCGTATTCCCGAGTGAATCGGTAATATTGAATTCTAATGGGGGTATCTCAAACCCGCCCGGTTTGTAGATCGCCAAGGTGCAGGCGAACGACACCGTTCCCTGCTTTTCGTCCGGGATCCTGAAGATATCCGACAATACAGTAGCATCGCCCAATTGTTCTTCGATGGGAATCGGATCGATTTTATAATGCTCGAATCCTTCTATGGTATTTGTAAACAGGAATTTGTCCCCGACGGTTATGCTATCTGAGCTAATTGATGTGGAGATGTCGACTTCGTAACCCGAAACAGGATCGTACATCGCCATCACGAGGCACAACGCCAGTACAAAAATCTCCAGAGTCTTTATAAGCCATCCCGCCGGCACGGCAAGCAGGAAATGTAGATGAGGTTTTATCATCTTTTAACGTCTTATCCTTTTCGCTCTCATTTCGAAAAAACGGATCAGGGGGGTGGAGTAATCTCCGCCCGCCGGTATGTAGACTTTGTCTATACCCATCCTGGTCGTCATATTGTCGAAACGCCTGTTCCGTTCAATTACTCTTTTCTGAAACAGTTTTTTAAATCTTTTGGAGGAGGTGTCAACCAGGCACTCGGCGCCGGATTCCAGATCCTGAAATCTTATAAGCCCGGTTCTGGGAATCTTCATTTCCAGGGTATCGCCCAGTTTTAAGGCTATGAGATCATGTTTTCTGGCGGCGACGCCCATCGGTTTCTCAAAACCTTCATCGATAAAATCCGAGATTAGAAATACCACGCTTTTTTTCTTGGCTATACCGAGAAAATATTCCAGAGCCGCAGCCGTATCGGTTCTTTTGCCCGACGGCCTGAAATATAGAATTTCCCTGATCAGCCGGAGGACGTGGTTTTTACCTTTTTTGGGAGGTATATAAAGCTCGACCTCGTCTGTAAAAACCAGGAGGCCGACTTTGTCGTTATTTTTTATGGCCGCCAACGATAAAAGCGCCGTGATCTCCGCGGCGGCCTCGGTCTTGAATCTTTCACCCGTTCCGAATCGTTGAGAGGCCGAGAGATCGACTATCAACATCACATTGAGCTCCCGTTCTTCCCGGTATACTTTCAGAAAAGGATGACCGTACCTAGCGGTAACGTTCCAATCGATATTGCGGATATCATCGCCCGGCTGGTATTCCCTGACCTCCGAGAATTCCATACCCATTCCCCTGAATATGGAATGATACTCCCCGGAAAAAACCTCGTTGACCATCCGGGTGGTCTTAATTTCTATACGCTTGATCTTTTTCAGGATCTCGCTCGGTAGCATTTACGGTACCTCGACTCCGTTGAATACTTTTCTGATAATATCATCCGACGTCATTTCCTCGGCTTCGGCCTCATAGGAGAGGATGATTCTATGTCTCAGGACGTCGGGACCTATGATTTTCACGTCATCAGGGGTAACGTAGGCCCGGCCTTTCAGGAATGCGTAAGCCCTGGAAACGATATTCAGATAAATGGACGCCCTGGGAGACGCTCCATAATCGATCAGATCCTCGAGCTCGATTCCGTATTTCTGCGGTTCCCTGGTGGCGCATACTATATCCACGATATACTTTTTTACCTTCTCATCTATGTAGATTTGATGCATGGCTTTTCGGGCGTCAATAATTTCGTCGGGGCTTGTGATTTTCGAGACGTCGATGTTCCTCTGCGGCGCCATTCTCTCCTGGATCTCCAGTTCCTCTTCCGGACTAGGATAGGTGACTTTAAGTTTCAGCATAAAGCGATCCACCTGGGCTTCGGGCAACGGGTAGGTGCCCTCCTGCTCAATCGGATTCTGCGTGGCCAGCACCAGAAAAGGTTCGGGCAGTTTGAAGGTCTCGTCGCCTATCGTGACCTGCCGTTCCTGCATGGCCTCAAGCAATGCCGATTGTACCTTGGCGGGGGCGCGGTTGATCTCGTCGGCCAGAATGAGATTGGAAAATATCGGCCCTTTCCTCACCGTAAACCGGCTATCCTTCGCGGAATAGATCTGAGTGCCAATTAAATCACCCGGCAGAAGATCCGGGGTAAACTGAATACGTTTGAATCCGGTCTGGATGGCGTCCGACAACGTCCTGACCGACAGGGTCTTAGCCAGCCCGGGCACGCCCTCGATAAGAATATGGCCATCCGCCAGAAGGCCTATTAAAAGCCTTTCGATCAAATACTTTTGCCCTACTATCACCCTCGATATCTCTGCGCTCAGGCGGTCGATAAATGATGATTTCTGCTTAATCAATTCCTGAATATCGGCTATTTGTTGTTCCATAAAACTCCTCCCGGTTAATCATCAATTATACAGGCCCCGGGTAATTTTTGTTCCAGTACGCTCAATCTGCTACATGTTCAAACCCTGCAAAATATTTAAGATTTTATAATCTGTCAAGACGTCCGGTTTATAATTATAATTTAAAATATCGATAAGTTCAGTATTTCAACCTATCTGTCAAAAACAATACCTTATTTCGTATCCTTAAAAACTGCCGCCGATACCGAGATTAAAGACAGCGCCATCGGGGAAATTCTCGTCTCCCCATCCGATTTCAACCCTTACCTGACCGATTCTGCTTCCGGAAACCAATCCCAATCCGTATCCGGGCCTGAACTTGTAATCGTTGCCTTTTTCCTGTGAGCCTTTTATAAGTCCAAAATCGCCAAAGAGATAAGCCCTGGAATATGTGCCGGTAATCCAGCGCGGTTCCACGCTCAAAATCAGGTATCGATACGCCGGAAACTGCTGTTCAGTATATCCCCGTAAATCATTAACGCCGCCTATAAATCTATATTCATCGGCCGGGACATTTCCATTTGCCGATACAATTCCCCACCCTTTAAAAAAGGCGGCCGCAACAAATCTACTTCCCGGATTAAGATAGAGGGCTCCGTCTGACCCGGCCGACGTAATATTGGAGGGCGGATTTTGCCCTTCCGATACCGCGCTGTTTGAACGATACCTGTATTCAAGTTCGGTTCCGAATTCATATCCCGATTTCGGATTGGGAGGAAAATCGGATTTATTGTAATCAAAGTCGATCCCGATGGAGCGTTTGACGGACCTGCAGATATTCGATCCTGTTTCAGGAACCGTCCTTTCTATTGACGTACGCAAAGCCCCGGCCAGGTCGATGCTGAAATTATGGATGAGAGACGCCTTACCGCCGATTGTAACATACAACGTATCGCGGTCTATCTGATACGCTTCCAGTTCCAGATCGAGCCGGCTTTCAAGAATGAACGGTTCAACATATTTTATGCTCAATTCATTTGAACGTGTATCTTTTTTATTCCAGAACAGGCCGAACATTCTTCCGGTACCGAATATATCGCCGAACTCGATATTCACACGGCCGATGAAGTCCGTTTTACCCTTTACGTTTATAATACCGCCAAATCCCTCAATCCTCGTCGACGGGAATTCCCTGATGTTATATACGACCGTGCAGGAATCACCGTTCGTCGATATCTCCAGATAATACGGCGACGATATTTCGACATACGGGAGTTTTCCTATCAATTTCTCCGAACGCAAAACCTCTTTTTGGGAAAATTGATTACCCTTTTCCAATCCCGCCGCTTTCTCCAGCGTTTCAGGTTTCGTTCTCTTAATCCCGTTAAATTCAATATCCGATATAATCGAGAGGGGCCCCGGGATTATTTTAAAGCCCGCAATTATGTTGTCGTTTTCATCCGGCTTGAATTCGGCCCATTCGCCGCGTGCGAACGGCATTCCGTTTTCCGCCAGCATATTTACGCATCCCTCGGCAAATTGCCTGAACGATTTTTGAGACGCCGCGCGGCCCACAAACATATCGAGCAGACCATCCAGGATTAATTTCAGGCTGTCGGGCACGATGTCCAGATCAATGGCAGATATCTTCGACTGCTTCCCTTCGCTGATTATGAAAACCCTGTTTTGCGATCGATCCAAATATTCTCTTTCCACCTCGATATCAAAATATCCCAGGTTCCGGTATATTTTTTTAATCTGATCGGAAATGCTATCAGCGCCGGGATTCGGATCGATGACCCTCAGGAGTTCCCTGTCGGATAGAGCGAGGTTGCCCTGGAATTTTAAATCACAAAAGGCGTCTTTCGCTATAAACCATATAAGAATTGAGATCAATATTACGCTTATTTTTCTCATAGAAACAACAACGTAAACTGGAGTCTGAAATTCTGTCTCTCGGACCTCATGGAGAATTTTTCAAATCTATAAGAAAGCTCAAACCTTCCATTATTAATCGGCTCGATTCTGGCCTGAACGCCGCCTTCAAAGTTGTCTCCCGCACGTTTTCCACCGGCGATTTGATACGGTATATACGAGCCTTCCGGCCTGACGATCACTCGAAAATACGAAACGTTAGACGAAATCCGTCCCCGCTTCCCCAACTCCCTGGTCAGACTCAGGTTTGTCGACGGTATATGCGAAATAATATCGGTCTCCCTTTGCCTGACATTCTCATATTCGGCGCCGCATCTCAGATTCCAGGAATCATGAAATCTATACTCCGTTGAAATCGATTCTTTATGACGACTTAGATTCAACGATACCTGGTTTATCTGCCTTTCTCTTTTAGATATTGATCCGATCAATATAATGTTTATCTTCTTGCCCGCCGGAAAGGCCCATGAAATTTCATCGGACGACATGTTGTCGCGGCTCGTCTCATTGGCATATTTGCGTCCATCTTCGTATGAGCGAACGAGATTATATTTTATCCGCTGTTTTGAAGAGGGAGGATAATAAAAAACGCGCAGATCGAGTCTACCATTTCTGAAAACAAGATCGTCCGGGTTGTCCTTTTTCCAGGGCACGAAATCAGAGAATATCAATCGGTCTTCGGATTTCCTTTGATTATAAGCGAGATCCGATTCGATAATCAGCCGTCCCGCGGAAGCCTCGATATTTTCTTTTGAATCGGCAAACATAAAAGGGCGGATTGCGCCGTAGAACTCTGTGGAAATTTCAGTTATTTTTTCGCCCTCACCGAGTTCCTCCAGCACCAATATATAATCGCCGTCCGGATCTCTTATATATTCGCCGTCCTCAAACCTGTATTCGCCGTTACCTTCGCCGACAAAAATATAATTTCTCGACTGCACTCTCTCGTTTGACGCGCTCAACCTTTCATTAATTTTCAATTCGAATCTTTCTCCGGCATCGTTATAGTTCAGCCGCGTCCATCCCGACTTCTGATCCGAATCGGCGCCGGAGTTATCTTTGTATATTTTTTTGTAATATGAGCCGTTTAATTCGCCCGATAAACCCGTCTGTCCTATTGTGAAATCAATGCTCTGCTTTACGTATCCCGACTGAAATTTATCAAACCAGGATGTTTCCAGGGCTTTTTCATCCCTGTAATTGAGCTCCGTTTCGGTTTGCAAATCCGATGATAAGGTCGTCTGCAGCCTTCCGCGGTATTCATAATATTTGAATCCCGATTCGCCGTTACGCTTTTCATACTCCACACCAATCCCGGGCTGTATTTTTTTCAGTGAGGCGGTGAACTCCAGATCTCTTTTTACCCAGTTTCTTAAGCCCGATACTCTTTCGGATTTCCCGATAGCTTTTAAAGGACCTATTATTCGCCAATCAAAAGCGCCTTTTCGGCGTTTTCTGCGTTTTTCTTCAGGGCGCCGTAAGTCTCCCAGCAAGAGCGATACGTTTCTGTCGTGATCCAATCCGCCTTTTAAGGTTAACTCGCTGATCCATTCGCCGTCCAGAGACGTTTCGGGATCGAGATCGTAATCCCGATATCTCTCAACGTCATCGACTCTACCCGGGAAAATCATACCGTGTCCGATTTTTCTGGTAACGATTCCGAAGCCGGCGAAGGCATTCGAGCCTAAAATGCTCCGAGCATAATCGATTTTGGCCGCTCCGGCCGTCCCTTTCTCGATGTTATCGATTTGAGATATTGCATTGCGGTCGTTAAGCGAACCCGAAATCTCCCCGTAAAAACTGAAATTGTTATCTTCAGACTTCCATGAAGAGCCGATTGTGCCATACCGTTTTAATTGCGGGATCGGGATCAGAATAACCGGTTCATAATTTCCCATTCCCGAGCCGACATATTGGAATACCCCGCCGCCCAGAGGCAAATAGGAACCCATGCTCTCACCGATAAACGAAAATGTTACATCATAATCACCGAGGTCGGGCCCGGCATAAGCGAAATACTGATTTCCCAGGGTATCGACTGCCGGATTATAATCCCCCTCCCCGGGGCCCCGAAACGTAACGCCGCTTTTCGACGCTTCCAAGGGATCGGAACCCGCGTTTTCGATCAGATTACGGTTTTCTGTGGTCATATCGAAGCTTTTGGGGGAATCGCCGTTGTCGCCTTCCTGAATGAGTTTCGAAAAGAGGGTTAATCCGCCGAACGACTGATATTCTCCGGTGGCCGCGAAGAACGACCTGCTGTATTCCTCGCGGGAGACTTCATATTCTACGGTTATCCTCGATTCGTTCCGAATCACAGTGGATGGCGCGAACTGTATCGCTCCCGATTCGTAGTCTATGGTATAATCCTTCTCGCTGCCCCGCGACAGTAGGTCCCCGTCAATATATACTCGTTCGGAACCTGGCAGAACCGGCACGCCCTCTCTTCCATTGGTTTCGGTGAGATAATAAGGACCCAGACGTCCATCCGTTCCCGGAATATTCAACCTTCTATATTCGCCCGGGAAAAAACCGGCGGCCCCTCTGATTTCCCGCCCATTTTTACCGTATTTCAAATTCAACCCCGTCAGCTTTCTCCGGAAGCTCATCATGCTCAAACCTGTTTCATGGAAATCATAATCCCCGAATATACCCTTGAAATATCTCGATTCAGCCTCGATATATATTTTATCCAGCTCATTAAGTCTTCTGGTAA
Source organism: Candidatus Zixiibacteriota bacterium (assembly GCA_020348065.1). Taxonomy (GTDB): domain Bacteria; phylum Zixibacteria; class MSB-5A5; order UBA10806; family UBA10806. Next base: position 2,072,505 of record CP070742.1, on the reverse strand, counting down.
CGGCACCGCCATTGCCGCTTTTATCGGAAATATGGGCCGATGTCCGCAATCCCGGTATTAACTCCCCCTTTATATTCAGGTTTAAAGACTGGGACAGCCGATCCGAGCCCTCCCCCGTCTCAATTGAAAATCCCTTACTGCCGCTTATTGTTATATCGCTTTCCCTGGCTGAGGTTGAACCGCCGAGTTTGATTTTCCGCCCGCGCTCCTTAACGGCCCCGGTTTTCATCTCATGCAGGTAATACTGAGTTTGAAGGGATACCGGCAGATATTTAAAAATTACGGTAAACGTATCGTCAACGGGAACGATTTCATCAAACCAAAATACGCCTTCAACATAGGCGACATCATAAGTTTCCGGGTCGATAATAACGCCGTCCCTGATTATGGATACCGAATTTGATATTATATTTTCATATCCCGGAAGGTAAGGTCCGCGCGTACCTTTCCCCACGATTTGAATGTTTGCCGAAGGTAATTCGGACTTCGCCACGTTTGATGCCAGGATGAGTACAATAAATATATTCAGACATTTTTTTATACGGGACATGCTATCTTTCGGATGGATCTGCTTTACTTCTGATTATTTCATAGCGCGAGATCTTTCCGAGCCCTCTATCCGCAACAAGCAGATTCCCCTGTTTATCAATAGTGATGGATGCTGGTTTAGCGCCGGGGTTCTTATCCGCAAACACAAACAGACGGTTCCCGTATATATCATACGCAGAAACCGTTTCGTTCACGAGGCTTGAAGCCCAGATTATATCTTTTCCTTCCCACGCAATCGACGAAATTAAACCGATCTGAAATTCGGATATCAAATTGCCGTAGGAGGAAATGACGAACAGTTTTTTATTCCCCGAATCCCCGATGGCGATAATTCCGGTTCCCGTAGCCGCAATTGATACGGCCTTGCCGATATTCAACCCCGCCGGCGAGGAGTAAGACAGCTCGAGTACAATTTCATTGAAGGGATTGATCTTTAAAACCCTGTCATCGTCAGCCACCCAAACGTTACCCTCAAAGTCTATGGCCACGTCTTCCGGAAGATTGAACTTGCGTGTCGATCCGTCTTTTTCGAAATATTCGGTTTTAGCTGGAGCCTGATGAAGATTTCTATCGAGTATCTGAATCCGCCTGTTTCCCGGATCGGCGACATACAGGTTCAGGGCCGCGTCGCAGGCCATTCCGGACGGTCTGTTAAAATCCCCGAGACCGCTTCCCATACCGCCCTCGTATGAAAGCATCTCCAGCCTGTCGGATAGTTTAAGAATCATATTTAATTCGCCGTCCGACACGTATATTTCACCCAGTTGATTTACGGCGATATCAGAGGGTTCCATCAGTTTTATTCTAACGTCGGAGGACGGACCGACGGATTGGACAAAACGAACATTTATGATCTTCTCAGCAGCAATATTGTCTACGTATTTTCGATTAACCTGGTCGGTTCCGGCGCATGCCGTTAGTAAAATCAATAATGGTCTGATAAAATTAGAACTGGCGCGAAATGCCGATCTCAATTTTGCTTTCGGCGATAGATCCGGCGGCCGAGTAATACAATCTCCAACCATTATCGCTGAACTCCTTTCGACGGTTGTAAGAACCTGCCGAACGAAAAGCGTCTATACCGGAAAGCACCCTGTTGACCAGGGCGGCCCCGAGGAACAGGAGGGACCTTCTGTAGGCGGTTTTGCTGTCATTTCTCAGTTTTCTAAAATGGACTCTGCTTTCGTCAGAATCCCAATTCCAGTAAAACTCCGGCGTATCGGGGTAGAGTTCGGCCTCGGATCTTTCATACAAGAGCTCCAGTTGATTATATATATCGATATTGTCGTAATAGGTCAATGTCTCAAAATAGGAATCGGGTTTCCCGTTAACATCGACGCCGGCGTGGGTGGCCGCCCAGCCGATGTAATCCTCTTTTTTCCATTTCCCGTAAAGCCGGAAGCCGACGAAATTCGACCATATCAAGGCTTCGGCGCCTCCGAAAAATATCATTTTACCCCTGGATTCGGTATAATATTGACCCGCTCCGGGAAGGACAATCGACAGCCCCAGCGCTTTCCATCTGGATTTCGCGCCCTCCTCCTTATCCATCGATTCGGGAAAATCATAAAAATCGAAATCATCATCGCCGCCCATTTGCTCCAGGCCGGCCAGCATCTTTTGCCGTATCGTCTGCGAACCGGCAGTCCCGACAAACAGCGTCAACAGCATTAAGACTGTGATTGTTTTACTGATAGCGCTCATGATTAAAACTTGGCCGTGAACTCCAGAAACGGCGTCATTTCACCGTCATATCTTCTGGCCTTGAAATTAAAGGAATATTGTTTGGCGCCCTTGTTGAATTTTTTGGTCGCTATGGCCGCGTCAAAGGCGGAGATAATATGGTTGGCGATAGAGATCATGGCTACAGTGGACGCGGTCGTGAAATAATCATTCGATTTTTTTCGAAGGTTCAGGTAAAAAGCTCTATGCCCGGATATAACGCTCGTTCCTCCCGGAATAGGGGGAGGCGGGAAATTAGTACCTATATCATCCCAGCCAACCTGAAACTGATCGTACTTACCGATATTTTCGTAATATTCATGATTAAATATGGGCTGGTTGGCAGTGCTGTCCCAGGGCATAGAATGAGAATACGTCAGCTTGATAGAATCCGGAACCGCGGGTGAATCCCACCATTGAATATACGTATTCCATAAATAATGTTCGTCCGCGTACTGCTGATATTCCTCTTCTTTATCTTTACCTTTGTTTCGGTAGATAAAATAACCGGTCCATAAAATCACGTCCGCGGCGAAAAACGAACCCGCCTTTATTTTTTGACCGACATAATATTCTCCCAATCCGGGAACGGCTAACGACATCATGAAGGCTTTAAAGGGCGATTTCATTTTGTATTCATAAATATCACCAAGGGTCTCATTTTCTCCCTGTCTGGAAAAATCCAGTTCTCTGCTGGAAATTCTTTCCATCGCCAGGCCGTTTTCGAGCATCTGATGTTTTATAGATTTCATTTTAGTCAAGCCGAAAGTCGAGGCGTCCGCGGTTAACGCCGGAAACAATATGATCAATAATATAATCAAATTTCTGCGCATTTTAATTACCTCCCGAATTTCTTTTAATATTATTTTACCAACGCTATCTTTATTATTTTATGTTTTTTAACCTGGCCATTATCGGCCTCCACCCGGCAGAAATAAACGCCGGAAGCAATGCCCGAACAATCCCAGACATATTCGTTGTTTATGTTTGCCGTTCCACGAAGGCTCGTCGAATGCACTCTCTCGCCCATGAAATCGAATATATCGATATTAACCTCGGAATCGCCGTTCAGGTAATATCTGATGGTTGTGGAGTTGGAGGCGGGATTCGGATAATTATAAACGGAATCCGCCGGCAGCTGCACATCGGTCGTAACAACCGCTTTTTCATATATGTTATCCAGATAGCCATTGTTATAAATATTCCCCCCTGACATCGCCCAGGGAGCGTTAGCACTTTCACGATCCGAGGAAATATCCCAGGCGCTTATATATCCCGATTCCTCTATAAAAACCAGGTCAAAATCAACGTCGTTATCGAGATCCGCGACCGCGGCTATGTTGCCGATACCGAAGGAACTCGCCAGAGGAAATCCGAATATCCTGTCGGTCCTGTAACTGAAAGCGTAAATCCCCCCGCCCGGCAATCCCACCAGGACATCGGGATTATCATCGCTGTCGAGATCGGCCAGAATCGGGCCCGACTCTATCGGGCCATAAAGATCGAAACGGCCCAGATCGATGGGAAAATCAGAAAGCAGAAAACCACCGAAATTATACGCGTATATTTTTGAATCGCCTGCAGCGACTATCTCCGGGTAACCGTCGGAATTGATATCTCCCACCGCCGGATGACTCAACCTTCCCTCCCCGCTCCTGTGCCAGGCCAGCGATCCATCGGTTTCGATAACTCTTATAGTATTTGAACTCACGGCGATTATCTCGGGCAGACCGCCGTCCCGGTCAATATCCGCCGCGATTAAAAAGCAGGAGTCGTTTTCCGGGAATTCGTACTCGAATTCAGATTCGAAGGCGAGAGTACCGGAATCCGCAGTTATCCTCGATATAACAATTCCATTGCCCGTTTGTATTGCCGCGTCAATAACATTGTAACCGGCGGCGTTGTATCCCGCCGCAGATAATAAATCGCCTTCTAATTTATGCACGATATTATCGCTGGCCGAACCGGCGACTATATGTACACTTCCTGTATCATCGAAGGCCAAGACTTCCGAACCGTTGATAGAATCGAAATCAACCGCCACGGGCGTTAACAATCCGGAATCGGAAATCTTCATGGGAAAACCCGTTGCCAGCCCGGCTTTTTGCAGCCCCGGCACGACTGCCGCCTCGAACAGATACAAATATCCGGATGATGTTGAAACGGCCACTTCCAGGGTATCGTCACCATCGAAATCCGCCGGCACCGGCCTGCCGATTATCGTGGTATCGCAAATTCCCGCGAGACCCCAGGGCAACACCATCATATCATTGTTATAATTCCGGAAAGAGATCATAATATCGTTATCTATGAATTTGGCGCCGTTATGGCGGTATATAAGAAGATTATTGAGAGCCGAGACCAGCACTTCGAGAGTATCATCGCCGTCGAGATCGGCCGTAACCGGATCGGAGCTTTTACCGGGGAAACTCATCTGCGGCCATCCCGGCAACATCCAATCGATTTCGATATCGGCGGTCATAAGCGTATCCGATTCTGATATATCGGTTATAAATATGTGGGAGTCGGCTCCGAGATTTGAGTGCGTGGAAGGATTGGTAAACGGAGTAAAAGAGGAATTATTTCCGAGCCCGAACAGATCGACGCTTTCTCCAAAACCTCTGTAATAATTACCTCCCAGATCGATAATGCCGTCGGCCTCGACAATAGTTAGAAAACGCCTGTCTTTATCCAATTGTAACGTATTCGTCTGATAATTATTGAATTGGATTCGGTTAAATTCTCCGGGATTCGAGGTGTATGAAAGATAGGCAACATATTCATCGACATGCCAGATCGCCATTCCATTCCCCGGAATCAACCTGTCATATTCCGTATCAAGGAATGATTCCAACTCGTTACCGATATATACTCCAAAACCGGGTCCCAGAATTACTCCGGTTTGTTCGTCCCCGATTAAAGCGTTATCCAGATTATAGGGATAATTTGGCGGAAGGGTATCCACGTCCTGCTGGCGGTTTTCAATCAAAAAATATTCAAATTCGGTTACAGGAACTTTTATAATTTCGGTATCGCTATGATTTTGCGCCGCGGCCGATACAGGCAGATCGTCGCCGGCGGTTATCAGACGAGACACATTAAAACCCAGAAAAGCTCTCGACCAGGCGCAGGGCATAAGAGGAATCGTTCCCCCGACAGACGAAAAATCAACAGACAACTGCACTCCCACCGAGAGACCGTTATTGTCCATCAACGCGAAATCACCGACCTGGGTCATAAAATTCAAAGTGTTATATAAATCTATCAAACCCAACTGATGGCCGAACTCATGGGCTAAAACGGCATTCAAAGCCGTGATACGATTGTCCTGGCTCTCAGTTTCCGGCATTAATATCCCCTCTCTTATCCCCACGGTTCCGTTATCTACCATAACGGGCTCTGCCATAATTATAAATCCCGTATAAAAATCATCGGGTGTATCATAAATAAACGGTATGTTATTCTGCTGGTCGGAACCGGCGTGGAATATTATCAATGCGTCATATAATGAAAAATCGATCAGGGGATCGGAGGTGTCTGCCAGCGTTACGGCATCCATAAAAAAGTAACCGAGCTGGTCCCGCGGGTCTGTCCATCCCGAATCGCCCTCCGCGCCGTAATAAGACATATGCACAGGAAGCCGATATGCGACGCTTTCCTCTCTCGGAAATATATCCCAGTCAAGATCCAATGTGGTATCCGACACCGCGTACCAGTAATTTCGCAGGGCCGTCATGTGTGCGTTAAAGTATGCTTTATCGTGCGGCGCGGGATCTATAAAATGCCCTTCTTCTGCCACGAATTGATTATAGCTTCTCATATCGAAAGTACCGTCTCCGGTGGTTCTGGGATTGTCGGGCGATTCTCTCAAGAACTCTACCCGCAAAACCAGGATTCTTATGGTTGTATCAACTGTCACCGAAGCCCTCGCATCTTCTATTGGAATCCCCTGCCTTGCGGTGGGCATCGCCAGGGGATAGGGTCTGTCCAATCCGAGAAGGTTCTTTTGAGAAACATCGGATATACATCGCCGGACCTGATCAGCGTTACGGGGATTTTGAACGGGTTGAATTCCCCGGATCGGTATGATCTTATGGCCGGCGGCGGCGCCTGCAAAGAGCAAAACAACCAGACAAAATGATACAGGGATCTGATAATACTGCCTGCGACTCACTATATCAGAACCCCACATTCATGGAAAAGCGCATTGTATTTCCGAGACGGTTGTATTTTTCGTCCGTGGAGGGAATATACGAAAAATCGAACCTGTAATTCGAATACTGCAACGACGCGCCAAGAGTAAAGTATTTCTGGACGCCCTTATCGTCATATACGTATCCGGAACGCAGACCGACGTAATTCGAATACCAGTATTCAATCCCGAGATGCGGGATTACCTCCTCGATTTCGGTTGTAATATCATCGTTCATATCCACCAGAAGTTTATCCGCCTCGCCCAGAATGTAAATCTTGTTGAACGGAGAATCCACAAGCTTATAGTTAAATCCGAAGGCCAGTTTCCTGGGTAACGGATCGGCCTGATCCGCGTCGATATAGGCGATATCGGGGCCCAGGTTAGAAACGTTGGTCGCCAGTGTCAATCTACGAGTAAGATTATACATGACTCCCACATCGACTGCGAGAGAATAACCCGTGCCTTTTCCCTTCTCGGCGCCGGCACCGGCTTCGGCGAGATGAGAGTTAATGTATCTCAATGACAGGCCTCCCGATATATTGCGGGCTATTCTCGTGCCATATGAAAGCGTAAAGGCCAGATCATACGATACAAAAGACCCCAGCGCGTCACCGATCTCACTGGTTCGCTCCTGGCTGCCGTAAGATAAAAAGGTAACGCCGAAACCGAAGGTCCCCCATTCGCTGGTAGGATATACAATGGAGAAATAATCATAATACAAATCATCCGCAAGCTGAACGAGATAATTCGAATGCATGAAGGTTATATGTTTCTTGGCGGCTGCGTAAACGGTCACCCTGTCATCGGAAGCGAACCACATTTCGCCCCCTCTTTCATAAATATTCACCACTCTTGTGCCCGCGTCGCCAAGATTGTACAACCTGCTCCATTCGCCGCTGTTATACTTGAAAGTCCCGTAAGTGGTTGCCACAATCGCCTTTTTGTTTGAAATCTGCGTCACGGCATTAATTCTCGATGCCAGGGGATTGGCGTTGACGAGTATCCTGTCTCCTCCGGAAAGTTGTTCTGACTTCAGGTCATTATACTCTTTTATCAGGCTTTTAAGCGTTTCTATTTTGACGGGATCGCGGTCGGGAATAAACTGCGCGGCCATGTCGTCCAGGGATAAACCGCCCTCCGGCACTTCGACCAATCTGTAACCGAATTGGCTGAAGCCGTTTTCGGACAAAAGGACCAACCCGAGCGAGGTGCCGATCCATAAATTTCCTTTTGAGTCGACGCTCAATTCCGTGACTTCCCCTTTATATCCCGATTCGTAAGGCAATAAAATCGACTGTCCGGCTTCGACGGAATCCAGCCGGCCGGCATTGGTCGTCGTTATTTTCTCCATGAGCGATTCGTGCCAGGTATCTCCGAACTTTCCATAATATTTTTTTGCCGTTAGAGTAAGGTCTTCTCCTATGGATATCTCTTCCACCTTTGACGATAGCCATTTGACGCCATCATAGTGATACAAAAGGCCGTTTGAAACCGCCCAGACATCGCGATCCTTATTCGCGGCAATAGCCGATATGTATCCGGTGGGCGCCCCGGCCTCCTCTCCAAACGGTTCCAGGTTCCTTCCCGAAAATACGAATACGCCCTTATCGGTACCTATGAACATCTTACGCCGTCCGGTTTTTTCGATGGCCGTGATATTATTGGATGGCAAGGAATCACCCTCGGCGGCAAATGAGCTCCATCTGAATTTCCCGGGATCCAGACGGAAAAATCCCTTTTTGGTTCCGACATAAACGTAATCATCATCCGAGGCCAGGCAGGTTATAGTATCCGGCAATATCAGATCGTAGGGAAGCCATACGGACCTGTCTCCTTTGGGCGAAATAGCCCTATCGAATCCGAATGCTATCTGGTTTAACAAATCCTCGCTGGGCGGAGACTGAGCGGCAACCGTCTCAATATCGCTCTTGATCTCATTAAATCCCGAAACGTTTATTCTCAATCTCAAATAAGTCCTGTGAAGTTTTTCAAATCCGAATTGAATATCCTCCCTGTAGATATAATCTTCCGGTAAAATCGCCACCAAAAAACTTTCTAGCGAGTCTATCGATTCGGGCGTGATTTCATTATTAGCCCGGGCAAGACGATCTATATAAACCTGGGCATCGCTTTCCTCAAGACCGGTATAACGCAGAATCATCGATTCAAGAGAAGATTCTTTCCTGAGAGTATGCTGCATGCCCGCAATCCATTTACCGTTCTCCCAGCGCGATAATCTCCCGTTAACAACCCCCCAGATATCATATTGTTTATAGTTGACTTCGGGAAGGTTATTTTTGACCAGCACGACTTCCCTCAGGGTATCCCCTTCGGCCGCCTTCAAGTTCAGCCAGCTTCCGGTTAGCGGATAACGGCCGAGTCCGGCGGGATTCCAGTGAACCGCCGTGGCGTCATCGGAAATTGCGACGAACGTCTCCCCCATTCCCCCGGCTCTGGCTCCGGGAGCGATTAACAAGAATTGCACGGCAGTCTGGGAGACCTGCGCCGACGCTGACCCGGATATCACCAAAAACAATATTAACGCATATTTATACGCTCTCATCATTTCCTCCATATATGAGACCTTTACTTAATTGTCGACCGCTTATCATCATTATCTTACCTCAATATCGCCAATTTTTTCACATCTTCCGCCGTCATCTTATGACCGTTTGCATCTCTTCCCTCCGCGGATATCTTATACAGATATATTCCGTTAGCCAGATCATCGCCGTCCGCGTCTTTCAGATTCCAACGCACGTAGCTGCAATCCATGCCGGTATATTGAGGCGAAACAAGATCGAACGATTTAATTTTTCTGCCGGATTCGGTGAATATACTGATTTTAACCTGCTCCGCGGGATTGTTAAGACAGTATTGAAAGGTCGTTAAATCGTGACCGTTCCTGACGGGATTTGGATAGTTCATCACCTCGGACAATTCAAGGCCGTCCATCGTAACGACTTCTATACGTTTTGTAATCAATGTCGAATTATTAAAATTGTCCCATGCTTTTATGGAAAGTTCATGTTCGCCCAGCGGCAGCGACTGAAGGCCGATTTCGAAAATCCCGCTTGTGTACTCGCCGCGACTGTATACGAAATTATCAGTGATATCCGCTTCGTAAACATCGCCATCATCGATTTTCACCACAATACCATGCCCCAGTTGGCCGGTGATATTAATTCCGTGCTCGTCCTCGATCTCGCCTCCGAGCGTGAAACTTTCGGGAACCATTGTAATACCGGCCCCGAAGGATCTTCCATCCACAAGCAGGTTTATGCCCGGTCCCGTAGAATCAGCGATTGATGGAATCGAGCCCGAAACCGGCAGCGAATCCACAACCCCCGCGGCGTCATAGGAACTATTTTCGGCATATACATATATTTTCGCCCCCTGACTTCCATAAGAAACATCTTTGGGTATAAAGAACTGGCTTGAAAATTGACCCTCGACAACTTCAACGGGGCCGAAAAATATGGTCGGACCCGGGGCTTTGAAACCGACGGTCAGGTCCATGGGATTATTATTTCTGTCTCTCAAAACGACGGTTCTATTTATGGTGCCGTCTTTAACGGTAATCCAGGCTGTGCCGTTAAAATCGGACATTACATTATTGTTATTATCTATAATTTCACCGGCTACTGATCCGACATTCAACGCCAGGATCGAATCCGGCGCTGCTGAAAATTGAACATCAAATTTAGGGAATTGGAGAATCTGGGACGGATCGCCGAGAAGCATGTACGATCTGTCGTTAGAAGATGTAGGTACATTGCGAATATATTTCGCGGTATATAAAGCTTCACCGATACCCACCGAATCGCTGCCCAACAAAAGATCAAATACGGCGGCATTCAATTGGGCGTTTGCCCACGCATTCACCTCGCGAGTCGCCGAAATAACGGCAACTCCTCCGCGCTGATTTGATCTCAACAACTCTTCGGCAAAGCTTTCGAATGAGGGATCGTCGAAAAAGCCGATTGAACAGCTGGCGGTATAAATCAGCGGCAGTCTTCTGACATTGCTCAACCTGGCGATATCCTGCGATCGCCTGAATATATGCTCATCCGCCCAGAGCCCGGGGCTTCCATGCCCGATCCAGTCAATAATCAACGAACCGCTGTTAAACGCCCCTATTAACGCCTCCCTGGCCTCGGGCTTTTCGCCTCCGGTCCTGAGAGGATATTCCACCAGATATATTTTCGAGACTTCGAACCTGTTCGGCACGTGATCGTTCGCCAGGCCTTCCGCCTGTGACGTATGGTAAGTTTCCGTAATCGATCTCGGGGGATGCAAATTATCGTCAGCCACAATTACCACTTTATTTCTCCAGGGATAGAGATCCGGATCGCCGTCGTAATTATAAAATTTATCGATCATCTCTTCGGCATCCTGTATTGACTTGGCAGGGATTCGTCCAATCATCATATCGGGTACGTTATTGGTATCGGAATCGAGATACCCGGACGGCCCGAAGTATACGAAATGTTCGTCGGACATAACCGGGCTGTTTTCATAGGGAGGAATGAAATTGAAGTTAGTAGCTCCCAGATTTCTCCTGTAATCATAATGGCCGTCGCCCAGAAGGGTAGCGAACGAGGGCGCCGGTTCCGGCCAGTTCTCGTAGGCGAATTTCAGAAAATCCCGGATGGCAACCGGATCCTGCAATCCCCACGAAAATTGATTATAAATATCCGATATTTTCACGATGCGAGTCGAAAGATCATATTCGTCTCTTCTCAATTCCCCGAGCCTCTGGGCCTGATCCACAAAAGAATCATACGCGACCAAAACTATATCGGCGCGGTTGTCCGGGGATGTCATGTCTCTCAGATTATCCGGTTCATATACGCTGACGCTTCCGGGACTTTTCAAGCGCTCAATCGTAGAAATATAAAACTCATTATGAGAAACGCTGTCCGAGACGTTATGAAACACGAGATCCTCCCCGGACAATTCAGCACCCGTAATTCTTGTTGGCGATAAAATATCCGAGATATCAAGAAGAATATAAGGACCTGATATGTTACTCAAGTTATACCTGATAACGCCTTCGGCACCGGGCTGTGAAAATTTCAGGTTCCCGTCAACGGCCTTCAGCCATCGCGGATAATGTATTTCGATATTATCCAGGTAGAAATCCGTTACATCCACAACCTCAATTTGATTCAAGCCGTCCGAAAGATCGTCCGTAACAAATGTGGAATATCTATATGCTGACGAATCATTAAATGCCACGGTCGATAGAACCTCCCCATTATTTACGATAAGCTGGGGGAGACCGGAACGATGCCTGACAT
>CP070742.1:2048045-2060636 GCA_020348065.1 Candidatus Zixiibacteriota bacterium | reverse complement strand
TATATGGTCAGTCCACTTCATGGACTACCACTTGGGTTATTTTGATGAATACAGCATGAAATTCGCCCCTAAAGAGGACCCCTTTGGAATCAAACTGGACAAGGTAATATAAAATATGTATATAAAAAGTGTAAACCATGTGTCCGGAATAAGGTGTAAACCATGTCTCGGGAAGCACATTGTCTTGAGATTATCTAACCTTAGACTTAACATAAGGTTCCCATATCGGTTATTGAGGTAAAGGAGTTGTATGCCCATATTATGACCAAGAGGGGACGTTTACGGAAAGCCGAACTGGAAAACCTGGAATGGTCAGATGTCGATTCCAGGCGAAAGAAAATCAAGATTCGCCACAGAGATTTCTGGAAAGCCCGCTAAAGTCCCTCTTGCGGCAGACAAGCCAAAAGTAGAGCTTTCTTCGCATAATGCTGTCTGGAGGTTTTAATGGAAACGACGGAGGTTTACGGAGACACAGATAACCGGAATACTGAAGGAGGCCGAAAGCGGTATTACGAGAGTTTCGGCGTAAAGGGAACCGAATCCGGAACATACTCGAATATCAGATATTATTTACATTCGGATTGTTATTCTATCTGAAAAATTAATCCCGCGCTAGCCAAATTTTTGCCAAATAAGTTTCTGGTCTTTTTTCAGGTTTTACATGGGCTCTAAGGCTCAGGCAACTCCTCCGTTATGCCCGCCAATCTTCTGGCGATTTCCACCTTTTCCTCCAGGTTTGCTGTCGCGCGAATTACCAGTTTGGCGCCGTCGGGGGAACCCCCGCCATGCATGCATCCCGGCACTCCTGCGCCGATGGTGGCCCATTCGACCAGGCGGGCGGCCCGGGCCCGGGATTCAGCCGAACCTCTAGCCTTCATATATTTTTGAATCAGATTCCCGTATTTTGAAGACGTAAAATCCTTATAGGATGGCATACAACCGGTCTCGCCGATTCCGCCTGCGATATCCTGGGCGAGCCGGGACGTCTCGTAGGGGAGAGTTGCCACATGGATTTTATTGACATTGGAGAGAAGCATATCGCAGTGCCAGGCCCCCGACGGGTGCTTTTTCCCCAGAGCCGCCGCCGCGATCCCCATTCCGTACGTGGTCTCGTTGTTGATATGCATCTGATTTATCTTGTCGCTGAATACCTTCGATTTTAGACCGTTCGCCCGGGCGGTTAATACGGCCGCCCCGATTTTTACGTCGCCCTGACCGGCCACACAACCCCCGATGGCCGCTCGATAAGCCGCAATAAAATACAACACCGCGGTAAGTGAAAATTGATATTCGCCGGCCATGAAGACCCTCTCCCTGGGTATAAAAACATCCTCGAAGAACAGGTATGCCTGGGTAATACCGCCCTCCTTGACCGGCGTGTCAAATCCCTCCTCGTATTCTCTCATGTCGCTGGGACGGCGGGTTTCCACAATGGTCAGATTCCCGATATCGCGCGGAATTACAAAGGATACGGCATAATCTTTGTCCGGTTCCTTATATCCCGATCCCGGCAGTATAAATATCTCGTTGGCCGCAGCCACCCCGCAGATCATTACCTTGGCGCCGCGAACCACGATTCCGTCATCACGCCGTTCGACTATATGCAGAGATAGGTCGGGGTCCTCCTGCATGGACGGTGTTTTGGTCCGGTCTCCCTTGGGGTCGGTTAAGGCTCCCGCTATGGTAATATCGCGGGCCTGTGCGTCTTTAAGCCAGTTCAGGAATCTCCGATGATAATCGGTGCCCAGCTTTTCGTCCATTTCATAAGTGGCGGCGAATATCGAATTTAGAGATGTCCAGCCTACACAGCGGCCGCCGGTGCAGGTTCCGGTCAGCTGAAACATCCGCCTTTTCATCCTGCTGTTGGCATACATATCCTCGGGACTGCGGATAATGGAAAGATAGCGGCTTATCGGTTCGCCGGTCAGATGCGAGGTTGTGGTTAGAACCTCCTTTTCTTTCGGATCGTCATAGAGCCTGTAAGATTTGCTGTGCCCCTCCACCGTGTATCGAGTGGCCGGATGAGTGGTAACATCCTCGATAAGTTCATCGAATTTATATATGTTCGGCCGCATCCGCTTAAGCGAGTCGATATATTGATCGTAACTTCTCAAAGCCATCTCTTACTCCTTACTACGTATCATTTAGTCAATTGCCGGTTTTCACATCATTGCCTTTCGCTTCCTGTTTATTAATCTACTCAATGTGGTCGACTATTATCCACAAAAATTTTATTTGAATGAGATATAGATTTTGTTTGACATCCTGGGATTTAATGCTATTTTAAATCCGGTGTTTTTATGAATCCGTGTTACCTAAGATATTTAACCCGTTTTTTATAATGTAAATTCCGATGAAAAAAGCGCTGTTGGTCTATCCCGAATTCTCTCCTTATGGATTTTGGAATTATAAAGACGTCTGCAAACTGGTTGGAGCCAGATACCCTGCCGCGCCCCTGGGCATGATAACTCTGGCCGCGCTTCTCCCGCAGGAATGGAATATAAGGCTTATCGATATGAATACGTCAAAATTGCATGATTCTGATATAGTTTGGGCCGATCTGGTGTTTGTCGGCGGGATGCTTCCTCAACAGGTAAATATCTTAAAACTGATAAATAGAGTTCATGACCTGGGCAAAAAAGTGGTTATCGGCGGACCGGATCCTACCTCTCAACCTGATATTTACCGGGACGCCGATTACCTGGTGCTTGGTGAGGCCGAGGATACAATAAATTAGTTTCTCCGGGATCTGGACAGGGGGGTGGGCAAGGGGATTTATTTGCCACAGACTTATAGACCCGATATTACCCGAAGCCCGATCCCCAGATTTGATCTGCTTAATTTTAAAGACTATATAATGATCGGCATCCAATTTTCCCGCGGGTGTCCTTTTAATTGCGAGTTTTGTGACGTCATAGAGCTTTTCGGCCGAAACCCCCGAACCAAAACGCCGGATCAGATTATAAATGAGCTGGATACGCTATATAAACTTGGATATAAAGGTCATGTTGATTTTGTTGATGATAATTTCATAGGACATAAAACAAAATCGAAAGAGATTCTGGGGGCCGTTAAAAAATGGTCCGAAGATCATAAATTTCCATTTTATTTTTCAACTGAAGCCTCAATAAATCTCGCGGACGATGAAGAGCTTCTGAGTTTAATGGAGGATATAGATTTACGATATCTGTTTATCGGCATAGAATCGGCTGACGAGAACGTGCTTAAATCGACCAGCAAAAAACAAAATCTGAATAGAAAACTAAGAGACGATCTTTATAAAATTTACAGTCACGGTATGGTGGTTAATGGGGGCTTTATTGTCGGGTTTGACACCGAAACCAGCGCCACGGCGAGATTAATAGTTGAACTTATCAATAATGGTTTGATCTGCATGTCCATGATAGGCCTCTTGTATGCTCTTCCTAATACCCAGCTGACACGCAGGCTATCCAGAGAAAAAAGGCTGTTTGAAGACTCAAGCCTGCTGGATAGAAACAGCCAAAATACCGTCGATCAGGCCACCTCGGGCCTGAATTTCGCCACTGTCAGGCCGAGATCCGAAATTATTTACGATTACATTTATATCCTGGAAGAGATTTATAATCGAAAAAACTATTTTGATAGATGCCTGCGATTCGGCAGGGTTTTAAGAAACAGAAGAAAACACAGGCAGTCTTTCTACATTAAACTAAAGACATTATTTTCGTTATTAAAGCTTATTAATAAACTCGGGCTCAAACCATCCACGTTTTATTATTTCTGGAGGAATATACTTGTAATTATGTTAACCCATCCGTCCTCATTTGAGGAGGTAGCCAACCTGATGGCCATGTATATTCATTTTCGCAAGCAGACCAGGTATATAGTTAAGCTTATGAACGGTAATCTGAAAGATATCGCGGACAGGAAAACTGAAAATCAAGATGTCAAATATTCTCTTTCAATCGAGAATTGATCAAATCGCATCCTACTAAAAAATCGTCTTTCAAGACATTCGGGAACCGGGCAAACAAACAATCGCTATTTTAATCTCTTCAAGGCTTTCTTGAGCATAACCAGCTGCCCCATGTG
This sequence comes from Candidatus Zixiibacteriota bacterium, assembly GCA_020348065.1. Lineage (GTDB taxonomy): Bacteria > Zixibacteria > MSB-5A5 > UBA10806 > UBA10806. Next base: position 2,056,562 of record CP070742.1, on the reverse strand, counting down.
GTAAGAGTTGTGTTTGGCCAGCACCAATGCTTCGCGCAGCAGGGTCTGGCCGTCGCCATGCGGTATTTTTGCGAATAGATCATTGGCTCCGTCGGAAATCAGATCGCACATCTGCCTAAGATCGTTTTTGAATTGCGCCACGCTTTTTCTCCAGGCCTCGCCGTCCGGCGGAGCGGCCTTTTCGGGCCAGTAACCATCGGGAAATTTGGGAGATACATGGCCGGAATCGCGGCTGAATTCGAGAATATCCCATTGGGCGATACGTAAATGCTCCAGTAATTGCCAGGCGGTATGCGCGCATCCGTCGACCAATGCCCCATAATGTTCAGGCGGAAAATCAATTACCGCTTCCTGGAAAGTCAGATGTGCGTTGGGCTTCGTTAACATGCTTAACAGGTGTTGCCTTAATTCTTTATCGCTCATAACGCTTATTCACTCCACCTGACCTTGTTAATCCTATACAGGTATTATATCAAACGGCCGAATAAAAGTCAATAACTTGTAGTAGGTAGATCGGGAGCCCGGCGCTCCCGACGCCATGTTCATTAATTGTTCGGTCGGATCGTAACCCGCTGGGCGTAATCCGACCGGACAATCGGGAATACGACCTGATGGTACGATAAATATTCTAATTCGAAATCGAATCCTCTAATTCTTTCAGTTCTGCCGCTATCTCCGGATCTTTTATGATAGTCTTGTTTGCCTGTTCAGCCCATCGCAGCATGCTCAACGCCTCATCCGGTTGATTCATTGCCGTCTTTTCATTTATCACCAGGATGGCCAGGTTGGCGAAATTCAACGCGATTTTCCGGGTGGATACTATTCTGACCGGGCTCCTGTCGGCTGCGCTTACGAAGGGACCGGAAAAATCGCTTATATTCAGGCTCTCCAGACTCGACTTTATGGCGTCCACGTCGTAATTAGACTCTACAACATCATCAGACCATAGATTATAGGCTCCCTTGAGAATAAAATGATCCTCGAATCCCTCCGCGAAGCTGAAATCCCCCACGGTTATCGATATCGCGATGGGTCTATCGAATCTGTTGTCCGCTTTTGCCTTTATAACCTCCTCCATGATCCGCGATGTCACCGTTTTAAGCTTGTCTTTTTTATCTTTTGTGGCTTTCAGTTTATCAAGTTCCTCATCAGATAATGGGAATTTTATGTTGTAGCGGTTTTGAATATGCTCCTGGTACCATCTGGTTTTTAATAAAGAGTAGTTCATCACGGTTACGTCGCTGCGAAAACCCTCCGTCTCCTGCAACGCCACGGCCGGATAGGTGTCCATATCGCCGTTGGTCAAAAGAATCGCGTCCTGCGGCAGATGTTGCAGCATCCAGCGATTAAAAGCCAGGACCGCCGGCGTCAAGAAGCCGGTTTCGATAAGCGTCTTGAGAGATTTGCTTTCAATCTCCCGGTCTTTTCGGTATATCGCCTCGGTCCAGGCCGCCAGCCATACGTTTCCGTCATTCGGATTGCACTCGATCCCTTTCTGAATGTGAGCCCAGGCCTTATCGCGGTCAGCCCCTTCCCAATCCCCGTACATGGGATTGAACAGATATGCCAGGGCGGTATGCGCAAGACTGTTACAGGGTTCTATTTCTAACGATTTTTCCGCGGCTTCCAGTGCCTCTTGACGCATGCCCAGCCTTCGGTATGTTTCCGCCAGGTAGGCAAAGGCCTCGCTGTCGCCGGTTTTCTCCCCGGCCGCTTCGAAATAGGGAAGAGCCTTATCGAGCTCATTGTGGTTGAATAATTCGATACCCTGCGTAAGGGAATCGTTTGCCTGCGGAGAACAAAGGCAAAATAAAAAGCAAGCTGAAAATATCGCCATTGTTATTTCCGATTTTCTCATTTTAAACCTCCTTCTACTTTTTTTTCCATTTTTTTATAATTTCATCAAACCTTTCGTCTATATGATGCAGAATCCACTCATCTATGATCGATTTCCTGAACCGCCACTCCTTGCCCAGCTTGGCGGCGGGGATACGTTTCTCCTGCGCCCAGGTGTATATGGTCTGAGGTTTCAGCTTGAGATACGACGCCACCTCTTCCAGCGTCATAATATCGCTATCCAATTTATCTCCCATCGTCTCTGAACATGTCGAACAGGGTTGTGTCTACTTCGTAATTTTGCGCTGGTTCTTTTTTGCGGGGATCGATCGCCCTGTTTTCAGTCCGGGGTTTGGCCAGCTGCTCGAACGAGTAAATAATGGCGGCGTAAAAATTGCCCTCGTAACTCCTGAACAGTTTGAACGGCTTCCCTTCGTCCCCCATAAAAGGCCTCAGGTTCCAGGCCAGCTGTATACCCACGAAAGCAAGTATAACAACCCAGAATCTGAAGACCGTCACCCCGACTCTGGGATAGATGTTCTGTTTCTCACAGGAGTATTTCAAAGCGTCGATGACCGTTTTCATACCGAACAGCCCGGAGAGGATAAACACGACGATATGCAAAAGCTGCAGAAAATAGTAGTTGCCGCCGGTCAGAAGAAAGAAGATGATTATCGGCGCGAACGAGATCATGATGGACGTCGCCAGCACGAATCCCGAAAGAATTATTGAGATCATCTGCCCGAATCTCAGTTTCGAACCCAGCACGTACTGGATTATAAAAAATGCCGGGAAGCATATCAGAATCACCAGGTCGAACATCACCGCCACCTTGACCCCCGCGGCAAGCGCCTGATAAAAGCTGTGAAAGCTTCCCATTACGATCCCGTATAAAAATGAAAACAGGTTGAGCATGGCAAGAAGCGAGATCAAACGCTTCGCGGGATTCGGCTCCTTCAGGAGCTTCTCGAAATAATCGTCGCGGTTCTGAAATGTCGGCAGATAATCAAACCTTATAATTTTTATATTTCCCATCCCGATTCTCCTTTCTCTGCCTATTAATACGGCAGAAAAGGGAAGAAGTCAACATATATTATTGTTTTTTATGCTTTTTTATTGTTTTCTTATGAATAATGATAGATATTCCTAAAACCGGCGATTATGAGATATAATTTATGTAATTGATTGATGGATAATAAGTAGGGGCGAGGTTACCGCGCCCCTGCGATCTCTTGGTAGGCCAGACATTCCTGTCTGGCCGAATTATAATTTTCGGACAGGCAAGAATGCCTGTCCTACCGGTTCTTTGTTTTTTAGGAAAATAATACTCAAGCCTTTTCAGATTGCCAGGCGGCGCTTGGCAACCAGGAGGAACTCATTGCGAACGCATTATAGATGCCGGATCGGTTCGATTGACATCGACGAGCTCCGTCGAGTCGAACTCACCGAAATCAAGTCCGGCATGACAGCTATATTTTATGTCAGTCCCGGCTTGATTGATTTTAATAAAGCCTTAAAACCGGCCTCGGCCGATTCCGTTGTTTTCTGCGGTCCGGTCATCTTGAAAAAAACCAAACCCTGCGGCCCCTCCACGATCGCTCCCAGGAGACGATAATTATCCTTTTTGCCGGTAACCTGCATCATCGCCCCGGACACCAGGTAAGTGCCGGTTAAATCAATAGTGGTTATTTTCAGATCGTCACGTGATTCGGCTTCTATCTCCGCCTTATCCATGGAGTTACGGCCATCGGGCTGCTCGAACTGCCCGGCCCATCTCTGCAGGTTCAGATCGACCTCGCCTCCGTGTTCGGGACCGAAATAGAAGACCGCGCATTCGGCGCTATCGGTGTCGCCTTCGGCCGGTTTTATGATATAAGTCGCCAGCCGCATCGGTTTTTCTGCGCCGATTGTCCACGCGGCCGGGACACTCCAGGTTAAACCGCCTCCCGATACTGTTCCGGATAACGTCGTCGAACTTTCAGCATCGGTTTTGGCCTCTTTTTTGTCGCATCCGGATATGGCGATAATCACGGAAGCTGCAATCAGGAAAACTGCCGGGTATCTCTTGCTATTTTTCATCTCTAAAATCCTTTATCAACAAGATTTTTTAATAGCTATAAATACAGCCTGTAGAATTATGTTCCGAGTTTATCCAGATCTTTTTTCCGTAGCCTGAAAAGCTGAAATCCGATGAGCGAGATCGCCACGAATAATAGCATGAAGTCATAATCGCCGCTCAGAAGAACTATTATGAATCCATAAACCGCTATCGAAACGCACATCCCGGCTATTATGTAGGTAATACTCAAAAGCCGCTGGTAAGGAATATCCTCGGCGTCAGTTATGCGAGGCACCTTGGATAATAGAATGTTCTTAATAAATTGCAGGGCAGCCAGTTCCACCAGGGCGAGAACAATAAATATATTTCTGATAATCGTAGTATCCGGGCCGGACTCTAAATATACATTTCCCTGGATGAAATAGGCGATAGCCGCCAGCGTAATATTTATCCCGAACACCAAATATAGGGCCACCAGCGATAACCTGGCAAGAATTTCGTATTTTTTCTTGTCTGGAAGCTCGATCAAGAGTCATTTCTCCTTTTTTTTCTGAAAAATTCCTGCATTATTTTGGCGCATTGATCTTTTAGGATCCCGCCGGATACCGGTATACGGTGATTCAACCTTGTATCCTGGACTATATTATAAAGCGATTCGCAGGCGCCGAATTTCGGGTCAGTCGCTCCGTAAACAAGCCTGTCGACACGAGCCAGCACCAGCGCGCCGGCGCACATAATGCAAGGTTCTATAGTACCGTAAACCGTGCAACCGGAAAGACGCCAGGAATTCAAGTGCTCAGAAGCGGCGGTTATGGCGAGGATCTCCGCGTGCGCCGTAGGATCCTGGAGCGCCAGGGTGCGGTTGTGCCCTCGCCCGATTATCTTACCCTCATGGACTATAACGCAGCCGACAGGGACCTCGTCTTCTTTACCGGCTTTTGTCGCTTCTTTCAAAGCCTCGGCCATGAAATTTTCGTCAAAATCGATTTGCGGGATTTGTTTTTCTGACATATTCAATATTTATCGCTTTTAAATCGATTATGCAACCCCAATATTTTATTGCCATTTCGGCATTTTTGGCTATAATTCCGGGCATGTTTAAAGATATGATTATTGAAACAGCGAGGATTATCGGTGTCGTTAAGTAAGAGGATACTGGACGCGATAGAGGCCTTCAGGAGAAAAGACATTGAGGGCACAAAAAAAGCGCATACGTCCGATAGAATCAAAACCTCGCTGGAGGAACATAAAACCGGCGCCGGTGCTTATATCGGGGAGGCGGTATACGGAGCCCTTGACGGCATTGTCACCACATTCGCGGTCGTGGCCGGAGTTGAAGGAGCCAAGTTACCTTCGGGCATAGTACTTATTCTCGGTTTCGCGAATCTCATTGGCGATGGCCTATCTATGGGTGTGGGAAGTTACCTTTCGACCAAATCGCAGCGGGAGTATCAGAAGAGCGAAAGGATAAGGGAGGAATGGGAAATAGATAACTATCCGGAAGGCGAGATAGAGGAGATCAAACAGATATATAAGAAAAAGGGTTTTCAGGGAGAAGACCTTGAAAGGGCGATGGGGATTATAACATCCGACAAAAAAGTCTGGGTCGATACCATGATGGTTGAAGAGCTCGGCATATTGGAGGAGGACAGCCATCCTTTTTTCAACGGTCTCTCGACTTTTATATCATTTCTGATCGCGGGATTTATACCGCTGTCGTTTTTTGTGGCGGCGCTGGCTCATCCGGGCCTGGAGCGGCATACCTTCGAAATGTCCGTGGTTTTAACGGGGGTAACTCTTTTCGCCGTGGGTTCTTTGCGGGTTCTGGTAACCCAGACCAGCTGGTGGAGATCGGGCCTGGAAATGCTGTTTGTGGGTGGGACGGCCACCCTTGGAGCCTACCTGGTGGGTTATTTCCTGAGAGGTCTGGGGTGAATGAGCATCAATTTGCAGGTTTAGGCGTGTACAAGATTTTCAGACTATTCTGTTAATAGGGAAAAAATTTGTCGGCTGGTAGATACAAAATTTATTTATCTCACCAATTAGTAGCATCGGTTTATGACTGTTGCATTGTTCAAATAAGATTTAATATTTGGATATTTTTATTATGAAAAAGGCAATCCAGCAGGCAAGCATTCTGACATTCAGCAATGGTTTTAGCAAGATCCTCGCCATGTTATTTCTTGTGGTCCTGACCCGTCTTGTAACTGTTAATGAATACGGCCTATTCAGGTATATGCTTAACCTTGCCTCCCTGTTGTCGGCACTATTGGGTATTTCCACATCATTAGCGAAATTCCTGGGTGAGATGCCCAACGATATTGAAATCAGGAAGGTCTATTTAACGAACTCTTTAAGTATCGCAGGCTTATTATATCTAATATTATTGATAATCTCTTGGATATTTTATGAACATTATATGATATTTTGCATCCTATTGTTTGGGGTCATGTTTGAATCATTTTACCTTGGATTTTCTCGCGGATTGCTAAATATTAAAAAGCTATCCATCTTCCGGCCGGTGAAATACGTGCTACAATTGACAGCAATAGGAATCGCGGTTATTATATCATCAGATATTGGAATTTTGGAGGCGGCTTTGTTTTTTTCTTTGTCGGCATTAGTATCCTCTTTTATTTTAGAGATTCATAAACGAGAAGTAGATTTCGGATATTATATTTCAATCGACATTGTAAAAAGAATTGTAAAATATATTATACCTATAACGTTGGGTACAGCAGGATGGTCAGTTCTGCTCGGCGTAAATCCGATAATTATTGAACGATTTTGCGGGACGGAAAGTGTAGCGTATTATAGTGCGGCGATAACATTAATGCAAGTTTTCGTCTTTTTGCCCGAGGCAGTATCAACTATGATATTACCCAAAGTGGCAAGAGCTCAAGATAAAAGCAGAATAATTAGACCATTTCTACTTGGAATCGCCGGAACAATTGCCATAAACGTGTTTATCTTAATTGCGGTTTATTTATTTAGAGAACGGATAATAATAGTTCTTTTTTCGAGAGATTATCTAAATGCCGCTTCTATTGTGTTATTACTTGCGATCGGGCAGATATCCTTGATTACGCATCAACTTTTCGCCTCTTTCTGGCAGGGTCTGGGGAGGCCGGGAATTCCCTCTATTACCATTTCCATCGGCTGTGTGATAAATGTAATTGGGAGTATAATTTTAACAAAGAGCTATGGTATCTGGGGCGCGTCATTATCATATGCTATAAGCACATTTTGTTCGCTGTTGTTAATAACAATTCACTTTTTGATAAAAAAGAATTCGGTGGGCCGATTATGATTTATTTTATGGAATATTCATCCGGAGGAATCAGGGGCGGGGAGCTTTATAATGCTCATCTCCACAGATTCATAAAAAGCAAATTCGAAGTTGATCCCGAAGAAATCTGTCCGTTTCCGCGGGAATTAAGAAATCCAATAAGGCATTCTCTATTTAGTCTGAAATCCGTAAAGGCCAAAAAACCCCAGCTAATAGTATTCGATATATCGTCCGGAATGAGGAATCTCCTTGCTATCAGGTCGATGAAAAAAAATAAAAGAAAATCGCTTTTGATTATTCAGGAAGAAAGATTGAATTTGAGATGGGATAATTTTTTTGTGAAATGGCTGATCCGGCAAGTTGAAAAATATCTTGTAATAAACTCCGATATTTTTGTGGTTAACAGCAGGTATTCGGCGGATCTTGCCCGAAAGAAGGGCGCACCCCAAAACGCCCCGATCATAATCGCTCATCCCGGAATGGAAAATTTCCTTAAGGATACGGAAATTAATGCCGATATACCGGAACCGCCTTCGGAGACGTTTGAAATTCTCTACGTGGGCGTCTGCAAAAAACACAAGGGAATTATTTATCTCGTAAAAGCTGTCAGCCTGCTTAAAAACTGCAATATAAATCTTAATATAGTCGGTCAATACTCCTCGGGCAGCAAATATTATAAACATATTCAGAGATTTATTGAAAGGAACGGCCTTAAAGACAGGGTTAAATTCCACGGTTTTTTGGAACGTGAGAAACTATTCGAGTTATTCAGCAAGAGCCAGTTGTATGTTCACCCGTCCCTGATGGAGGGTTACGGGATGGTATTGGCGGAAGCTATGAGTTTTGGTCTACCGATTGTGTCCACCACCGCGGGAGCAATACCGGAACTTATCGAAAACAGGGTGAATGGTATTCTGGTTAATCCAGCCAGTTCGAAAGAACTAGCCGGGGCTATCGAGAGTTTATACAAAGATATCAAACTCAGGAATGCCATTAGCCTGAACAACCTCGAAAAAGTGAAAAACCTGTACACCTGGGAAGATTTTGATAAGACACTTGAAAAAAAACTGGTTCCGGTCATCGTAGCCGATGCGGGTTTGGCTCCTCGTAATTGAATCGAAAATATCGAGGTTAATAAAATATTTGACAACCATGAATTCTAAGATATATTCCAGTGGCATTGTCCCCATCGTCTAGCCCGGTCCAGGACACCGCCCTTTCACGGCGGTAACAGGGGTTCAAATCCCCTTGGGGACGCCATTTTTTTTGCCCCATAATTGGGAATAATTAAATATATTTCGCCTTGTCAATAGCGCCGCAAAAACAGCCTTTG
>CP070742.1:2039513-2047945 GCA_020348065.1 Candidatus Zixiibacteriota bacterium | reverse complement strand
CTCCGAATCGGCGGAGGCGGCGCAGACTATATCTACATAGACCGAGTCGTAGAACCGCTGATCGAAATCGGAGACCTTGAGCACGATATCGTCGGTCATCCATATCGTGTCGATCACCCGGGCGTACTGGTTGTAGATATTGAGCGGATAGAGATAATCATAGATGGCCCGGGCCCAGGGCTCGCCCTGGCCGTACATCGATTCTTCGGTGATGAACTCGCCGTTGTATCTTTTCGTCCAGGGGTTCTCCGAGGAGTAGGAATCGAGCTGGTACATGTCATACAATATCAAACCGGCGAGCCCGAACGAGTAGGTGGTGTCGAGATCGCGCCACCGGCTTCGGGCCTGCCAGGGATCGTAGTTCTCCATCAGGTATAGAAACGTCTCCTGGTTTTCGTAATAGTAGTGGCTGGTGTATGATTCCGCCATCCTGAAGCCGAAATCGTAATTATCCGGCGCGGAGTGGAGATCCATGAAGAAATCTATGGAGCGGCCGGAGGTGATGAAACTATCGATGGCGCTGTGCACCGCCCGCACTTCCAAAGGTTCGGATTGGATATTAGGATTCCATTCGCGGTTGAGGTTCAGACCCTGTGTATTATGCCGCGAATATCCCTCCGCTACGCCATCGACGTTAACGATGGGCACGATATGAATTTCGATATCGTTTCTGAAACGCCGGGAGAAATCGGAATTATCAAGAATCTTATCAATCAATCCGATCAAGAGGTACGTCGGCCCCGATTCCATACAGTGCTGGCGGGAAACCAGCCAGGCGATCTTCTTGTGACCGGGCGGGATATCGCCGTTGGTAATTGAGATCATATCGATGGGCCTATTGTGCGGCGAATAGCCGAGGGTAGGGCGATCCACATACGGCGCGGATTCGAGGCTATCCAGGTATGCCTGCATTCGTGAAATCGTAAACGGAATCCCCTGCGCGAACCAGACGGTGTCGGATTCCAGGCAATGCGCGAAACAGAGCATACCGCCCTGGTTCCAGGTATCGTCGACCCGGTACCAGTTTTCGTTATCGTTGGAGAATAGCGGCTTGGCATAAGCGTTCTGCCAGCCGTCGGGGTTGGTGAGAAACAGGGTGAGGTCGTGGCCGTTACCCCCGGTTACGGCGAAATAATACCAGCCGTAGGTGTCGCCGTGGTTGTCGTCCAGCCGTATCTCGAAGGTGAAGCTGTCGACGCCGACCTGTTGAACATTGGTGATATTCCCGGACTCGAATTCGGCCGTGAAATTACCGGGAATCAGCTGGGCGATAGCGTCGGCGCTCAGCATTATCGAAATTAAGACTATCTTAAACATGATCCTGTAAAGTAAAGATAACAAATTATTTTGAATCGTCAATAAAATTCGGAATTCGGGAACTAAGATCCGTCGTTTGGCATTCTGACAATGTGAAAATAAGTGGAAAATTAAGGAGTTTGTCTGGCGAGAGCGGCAAACAGATTTAAATAAAATAAATAACCATCACCACCTACAAAGCCGCGGGGCCCTACAAAGGGACCGCGGCTTTATTTATGTAAAACGCACATGCGGCATTATTCAGGCCAATAGTGTGTCCACTCCCAAAAGTTTCCGCCGCGTTCGAGATAAGCGTGATAGCCGCCGTCAAAAAAGGTGATGACGAGATGGGCTTCGATATGCGCCTGCCTGCGGGGAAGAGTGATATCCATCACCATCCAGGCCTCGAACGTGCCGTCGAAAGGATGAGCGAGGCGCAACGGCCGCAGGTCGTCGGTATGGAACATGATATCGGTCATCTCGCCGTCGACTGTTTTCTCGAAATCGCGCCACTCGCTCTCCCCGCTCCAGTAGCGGTTGAAATCGCCGTTTAATGTGGTCACCGAATCCGCCAGCCCGTCCCAGATGGTGTTTCGGTCTAATGTCCTGTTCCATTCGGTGCCGTCATGGATACGTCCCCTCTCGGCGTGAAAATCTTTTTTCAAACGCCGCTCGAAAACGTTGGTAGTGGAATCGCGGAATTGCTGGTACTGGGAATTCAGGTCGGTGAACCTGAAGCTGTCGATCACAGAAAACTGGACTATGGGATCTTCCCGCGAGAACTCCCATACATGCCAACCGGTTAAAGAATCGTAAGTTACGGAGTCGATATAGGGCGGTTGCGGTCCCATTGGCTCGCGGCAGATCCAGTCGCGGGCGCCGAAATTATCGATCCGGATATCCTCCATCACCGAATCGGCTTCGGCCCTGGCCAGCAGAAAATCCTCGTTGGAATAATCGCCCTCGGTTAGATCCCCATTGCTTGATTTGTCGCCGCAGCCGGAGACCAGAAAAATCGCCCCCAGTAAGACCAAGCCCGAGAATAAGATTATCTTTTTCAAAATCACCTCCGTCTATTCAGCCTTTTTAATTATTTGACACATCAGCTATAATTAATGTTTAAATTAGAATTTTATTTATTAGAACGCAATGGAAATAAAGAGGTTATCTTATAGCATAAAAATGCCGCTCGGAAGGCCAAATTCTCGTATGGAGACCAGGATTAAAATATTTCGGATTCGAAAGCCAAAATAGTAGTTTGACCAAACTCGGCTGACGGCCTATTCTTGAATTCGCCATATCAATTCTTTTACGCATCAATATGAAGACGAATATTGCAATAAAAGTAAGGAACTTAGTATACTTTGGGAAAGTTTGATGCCAAAAATGACAAAGTTCTAAAGAAAGCTGGAAGGAGAGCGAGGATGAGGAGAATTATTATATCGACCGCTATTTTACCATTTGTTTTTCTAAGTGTTATTATGATTGGATGTTCAAGGTCAGAAAAGAAATCCGCGGCCCAGGACCAGCTTTTAATTAAGGGTTCGGACACCATGGTTCATCTCGGGAGCACCTGGGCCGAGGCGTTCATGAACATGCATAAAGATATCGAGGTATCCGTAACCGGAGGAGGTTCCGGGACCGGGATCGCGGCGCTGATGAACGGAACGACAGATATCTGTATGGCCTCTCGAAAGATTAAGGACAAAGAAATGAAAATGGCGGCTGAGAAAAATATAACACCCAGAGAATTCGTTGTCGCCAGAGACGGGATCGCAGTGGTGGTTAATCCGGCAAATCCCCTTGACGAAGCGACGGTAGAGCAGATCGGAAAAATCTATACCGGGCAGTATACCAGCTGGAAACAGCTCGGCGGTCCTGAAAAGAGGATAGTTATTCTTTCAAGAGAATCCAGTTCCGGAACATATATTTTCTTCCAGGAACATGTACTTGGCAAAAAAGACTATACTCCCAACGCCCGACTTATGCCCGCGACATCCAGCATAATTCAGACTGTTGCCAATGATAATTGGGCGATCGGTTATGTCGGATTGGGATATGCTTTAGAAGCCGGAGACAGGGTCAAAGTACTCGCGATGGACGATGGTAAAGGTCCTGTTCTGCCGAACAAAGAAACCGTTAATATGGGGGAATACTCCATTTCGCGGCCCCTTCATCTGTATACCAACGGGATGCCGACCGGACTGACCAAAGACTTTATAGATTTCTGCCTGAGCGACCAGGGACAGGGTATAGTAGAACAAACGGGATATATCAAGGTTACCGACTGATAAATGGCCAGCAACCGGTTTAAAGAAAATGCAGTAAAGTACATTTTGCTGGGGACTGCCTCTGTCAGTATTCTGATCGTTGTTTTAATCTTCGTCTTTCTGGGAAAGGAGGCTTTCCCGTTTCTTTTTCATCCCGGTTTTTCGGAGTTACTGGGATCCAAATGGACTCCGGTTTCGTTTATCAAAGAGTCCTTTGGCATCTATCCTCTGATCACCGGGTCACTGTTAATTACATTACTTGCCACCGCCATCTCCGTTCCTATCGGAGTATGCGGAGCGGTTTATATATCCGAAATAGCCCGCGTGACCGAAAAGGAATTCTTCAAACCGTTTATTGAACTACTGGCCGGTATACCCTCGGTGGTGATCGGTTTTTTCGGGCTGGTAGTCCTGGCGCCTCTCTTGAAAAGCATTTTCAATCTTTCATCGGGGCTTACGGCTCTCACCGGCGCCCTGCTTCTTGCCTTAATGGCGATTCCCACCATAATTACCATTTCAGAGGACGCTATCAGAAGCGTGCCCAGATCATACAAGGACGCTTCCCTGGCGCTGGGAGCGAGCAAGATGCAGACCATATGGAAAGTTACGGTTCCGGCTTCGTTTTCAGGCATAATAGCCGCCGTGATGCTCGGTATGGGGAGAGTTATCGGTGAAACCATGGCGGTTATGATGGTCACCGGTAACGCACCCTTGATAACGGCGAATCCAATGGAATCTGTCAGGACTATGACAGCCACGATCGCCGCCGAAATGGGCGAGGTGCCGTTCGGAAGCGATCACTACAGGGCTCTGTTCTGGGTGGGAATCTTGTTGCTGATATTCACATTCGGAATAAATATGATCTCAATGAAGGTGCTCAAGAAATTCCGGATGCAATGATGAGCAGAAATGTTATAGATAAAATGCTGACCTGGGCGATGCGGGGTGTTACCTATTTTATTATCCTGGTTATCGGATATATAATATTTGATATCATTCTCCTTGGCATATCCGTTATCAGCTGGGAATTCCTGACCGGATCTCCGCGCAGAAGCGGCGCCGAAGGCGGGATTCTACCCGCCATCGTGGGGACGTTTTCGCTGGTTATGGGGACTATAATTGTGGCCTTACCCCTGGGAATGGCCAGCGCCGTATATCTGAATGAATATGCCAGGCAGGGGCGTTTAACGAGGACGATCAGGCTCGCTATCGTAACCCTGGCGGGGGTTCCCTCCATCGTATTCGGTCTTTTCGGCCTGGGCCTGTTCGTTCTCTTTTTCGGTTTCGGAGCCTCCATAATCGCCGGAAGCCTTACATTGGCCTGCATGATACTTCCCATTATCATAGTATCGAGTGAGGAAGCTTTGAAGGCCGTTCCGCAGTCTCTCAGGGAGGGCAGCCTGGCGCTGGGGGCGACCAGGTGGGAGACGATTTATAAAAACGTTCTCCCCTACTCCGTATCCGGGATGATGACCGGCTCGATACTGGGTATCGGCCGGGCCGCCGGAGAAACCGCTCCGATACTTTTGACGGTGGCGGCGTTTTTCCTGCCGAAACTTCCGAACTCCGTGTTCGACCAGGTCATGGCTCTGCCTTATCACCTTTACATTCTGGCGACACAGCATCCGGAGGCGGACAAGATCCTGCCCATGCAGTACGGGACCGCTTTAGTATTGATCACGCTTGTTCTGGGCATTAATTTGCTGGCAATAATCCTGAGGATCAGGGTGAGAAGAAAGTATCGATGGTAGGATATGATTAACAACACCAAAATCGTAATCGACAATCTGGACTTTTTCTACGGGCAAACGCAGGCGTTATTCGATATTAATATGAAAATTCCCGAGAGAATGGTTACCGCTTTGATCGGCCCGTCCGGGTGCGGAAAATCGACGTTTTTGAGAGCTCTCAACCGGATGAATGATACCATCGACGGCACCCGAATGGAAGGCGATATTCTTATAGATGGAAATAGTATTTATCGCGGTCATATCGACGTCGTAAAGCTCCGCAAAAAGGTCGGAATGGTTTTCCAGAAATCGAATCCTTTTCCGAAATCGATCTTCGACAATGTCGCCTACGGGCCTCGCCTGCACGGTACAAAAGCGAAATCGCAGCTGACGGAAATCGTCGAAAAAAGCCTTCTAAGAGCCGGATTATGGAGTGAGGTCAAGGACAGACTCGATAAAAACGCCATGGACCTATCCGGAGGTCAGCAGCAACGGCTCTGCATCGCCAGGGCGTTGGCCGTAGGACCGGAGATTCTTCTCATGGATGAGCCGGCATCGGCCCTCGATCCCAAATCGACTACCAGGATCGAGGACCTGATAGCGGAATTAAGAAAAAACTATACCATCGTGATCGTGACACATAATATGCAACAGGCCGCCCGCGTATCGGATTTCACAGCTTTTTTCTATGAAGGACGTTTGGTGGAATTCGGCGAAACAAAAATGATATTTACCAAACCGCAAAAGAAGCAGACCGAGGACTATATAACAGGACGATTCGGCTAAGGAGGCGAAACAGATGCCGGCTAAACTAAAAAAGGAAATAGATAGATTAAAAAACCAGATTCTAAAACTGGGCGCCGAGGTCGAGTCCAGCGTCAGGCTGGCCGTCAAATCCGTGCTGGAAAGGGATTCTGTTCTGGCTAAAAAAATAATCGATAAGGATGAGGAAATAGACAGTTTCGAGGTCGAGATCGAAGAAGACTGCCTGAAAATTCTGGCCCTTCATCAGCCGGTTGCCATAGATCTCCGTTTCATTGTGGCAGTGTTGAAGATCAACAGCGATCTGGAACGCATCGGAGATCTCGCCGTGAATATCGCGGAGCGGGAGGTGATAATATCATCCAAGAGGGAAACCAAATTCCCTCTGGGATTCGAGGAGATGTCTGAAAAAGCCCTGATTATGCTGCGAAAAAGCCTGGAGGCCCTTATCAATCTCGATACCAAAATCGCCGCGGAAGTCATTGATATGGACGACGCCCTGGACGATATGAACCGCCGTATGTATGACAGAGTCAAGGAAAATATAAGGGCCGAGATCGAGAACCTTTCCTGCATGGTGCAGTTTTTAACAATCGCCAGGAACCTGGAAAGAATGGGCGACCTGGCCACCAATATATGCGAGGATGTTATCTACATGGTGGATGGTGATATCGTACGCCATCAACTGTCCAGCGGTTGATATTATTAAATATTTGTATACCCTCAGGATGTCATCCCATTCCATCATGACGCATAAGTGATAATTTTGTAGGGGCGAGGTAACCTCGCCCCTACGAAACCCATGATACTCCCACCTGGTTGCGAAACGCCGCTTCGCAACCGATATTATTTTACGCTACAGGAACGGTTACCAAGCAGGCGCTTGGTAACCAGGAGATAACCTTTCGGAGGGTGGCGCTCCCAAACTCGCTTTGGGAGCGTATTCAAAGCAATGGGAAATCATCTTTGTCAATTTTAATCGGACCTTGCCTGTTTTCATGCCAATCTCCAAAACTAGACCACTTCCAATCGCCCGGTGATTTCACCAAGTCCTTTCTAACAGGATTATCATGAATATAATCGATCGTTTTCATTAGTGTAGCACGATTAACTATGTTCCTATCGTACCCTCCCCCATCCTGCCAGAAGCGATATTTTTTTGAGGCAATGCCGGTTCTAAACTGATTAAGCAATGCGGCATTTCCTTTTCTTGCACGTATCAAGACTCTTCGGGCTACAGACTGTTTGATGGTTAATAATATCTTTGAAATCGAATAGTTATCCTTTTCCGGATAGATCAGAATATGAACATGATCCGGCATAAAGACGTATGCCCAAACCTTAAAATTATGTTTTTCTCTAGCCTTGTTAACAGCTTCAGCAAGAAAGATGCACGCGTCATCATCCAGCAAAAAGGTTCTATTCCGATAACATGAAAAGGTCAATTCATGGGCATGTCCGGGAATTTCGAAATGGACTTTTCTGCTCATCTATCTGAATCCATGGTGGAATCAATCCCAAATAAATTTGGGATTGCCACCCAGCCGAATACAAAACGGTTACCAGGCAGGCGCTTGGTAACCAGGAGAATCCCAAACCCCGCCCATGGCGGGAGGATTGCCACCCGACGTGAGAGCAAGCAGGCGCTTGGTAACCAGAAGAGGATATCAATAATCAATAATAAAGTTTAAAGTGTCAATATCTATATAATTATCACCATCAAAGAGTAAATTTTCCGCACATACCTTAAGTTCTTTTCCCTGGTTTACGATAATCTCATTTTCCTTAGCAGAAATATCATAACCAAAATATGTTTTTGAATTACTGGTTATTATAATGGCGTCATTAGATTCTAAATTTCCGTAATAACTATACGTTAATTCTATATCATTATACAGGATCTTCAAATTTCCGGGGTAAAATTCTAATTGCCGGTTAGTTTTTATATCCACTTCCACCCTAAGCGGAATATGATGCGTTCTCCTTGACGAAATTTTAACAGAATAATCATCGCTCTTCAAAATAAACGATTTGCTTTTTGAGTCTTTTAGACGAAAGTGAGGATATGCACCAGGCAAAAAGCCAGGACATGACGCAAGAATGATATTCGTTATTAAAAGACCGATTAAACCGATAAATTTGTTTTTCATTTTGAATTTCAAATCATTCATATACGATTTATGCCGCAAATTATATCAATTCCCCTCACCGCCCGTGGCAGTGCTTGTATTTTTTGCCGGAGCCGCAGGGGCAGGGTTCGTTGCGGCCGGGGGCTTTTTTGACGCGGATCGGTTTCTGCTTGTCGCCGCGTTCTGCCGCCTCGGCCATGGGGCCGGCGTACTCGCCCTTACCTTCCTCGCCCTCTATCTGCTGT
>CP070742.1:2030674-2039413 GCA_020348065.1 Candidatus Zixiibacteriota bacterium | reverse complement strand
TCATCAGGAATCAATGCTTCCAATGGCGGCAAAAGCATCATCCTGGTCTGTTTATGTTCCCTCTTGGTCTGCATATTACCTATTA
Organism: Candidatus Zixiibacteriota bacterium; assembly: GCA_020348065.1. Classification (GTDB taxonomy): domain Bacteria; phylum Zixibacteria; class MSB-5A5; order UBA10806; family UBA10806. The sequence continues at coordinate 2,039,328 of CP070742.1, read as the reverse complement.
GCATATCAGATAACTCTAAACAAGGGCTTTTTCAACAAGCCCCAGAGGTCGGGGGTGGCCACCACCGGGGCGCTTCACCGCGCCCCGATTTTTGTCGTGCCCGAGCCGTAGGTCGGGTTTGATTTTTCCCAAACCCGACACCCGAGCCGTAGGTTGGGGGTTTATCCCCCAACGCCATGACATAAGATGCTGCCGGATAAACCGACCGCCTACAATCTTCGTGGCGCCGGGTAACTCCACCTGGGACTTTCTTTGCACGTTGACGTTTCGTCGGATCGTAGTCCCGGCTTTCTTATCGGGACGTGATCCGACGAGATAGCGGTCAGATCACGGCCTTCGGCCTACGACCTGACCGAACGGAAAATCTTCGTGGCGCCGGGTGACCCCGCCCGGCGCTGTTTGTATGCGTGTAACTGCCGGGTCGGGTGACCCGGCAGCACCGTAAAATAGGGATTATTTAAGATATCATTAAGCCGATAGATATTATGTAATATTATTTTACGATGATGGTCAATGAATTTAATTGAAGAAAAGAGAGCAGGAAAATGAAAACATTATTTTACTTGATTGTGATAACAATGGTATTCTTCGCCAATTTTGATGATGTTTTTGGACAAGCGAAAAGTATCGTAGGCGTTTATGAGAGCGTTTCGGAATCGGAATGGAACGTTAAGGTCGATTTGAGAGCGGACGGAACGGCCATAATCACTTGGGAAAGCTGGAACGCGGGCCAATATGACAGCCGAACAATCGAAGAAACCGTAGCCACGTGGGAACGAGGACCTTATGATACGATATATTTGCGTTATAACGGAATTATTGACACTTTGCAATATAATAACAGGTTATCTCGTAAGGAATTGGGGCAACAAGGAGCCATACCCGGAATATGGCAAAAGGGTCGATATAATCCCGATAGCAAAATAAAAAATATAAAATTGTGGACCGATTTTCATTACCCTTGCGCTGAAATGCCGCCTCAAGTGCTCATGATGCCCGAAGAATTAGTCGAAGTTGCTCAAAAAAACGGCTACAAACAGGTGGATGATTTTTATGATATTGAAAAAGCAATCGACCCGCCTTTTGTTTACGGCTATAAGCCTGCGGATAAATGGAAGTATGATAAATATACAAGTGCAGTTTTTTGGTGTGAAAAATCGAGTTATAGTGAATCGGAGCACAGAAGTATATTGAAGTATTATCTACTGGTAGCATCAAAACCGGATTCGTGGAGCCCAATGAAAATCGATGATATAATTGAGTGGGAATGGGGGAGTTTCCCAGGCGGTTTATCATTATATGAGGATACTCTCGCCACCCTTGACGGGTTTTATTATATTGACAGTAATTCCCCGGGTCCAAAAGACGTTTTGTTAAGGGATAAAATTATCAGCTGCGGTGATGGCGGATTATCTATAGATTTTTATGAGTATAATGGTAGATGGCTCATGCGGATGTGGGATTGAAATAGTGTGTCATCCCGGACTTGATCCGGGACCTATCAAAGCCGCAGGTCGGGTTTGATTTTTCCCAAACCCGACGCAAGAGCCAATCTGTCGTAGGTTGGGGGTTTATCCCCCAACGCCATGACATAAGATGCGGCCGGATAAACCGACCGCCTACAATCTTCGTGGCGCCGGGTAACTCCACCTGGGACTTTCTTTGCACGTTGACGTTTCGTCGGATCGTAATCCCGGCTTTCTTATCGGGACGTGATCCGACGAGATAGCGGTCAGGTCACGGCCTTCGGCCTACGACCTGACCGAACGGAAAAACCGATTGTTTTGTGGCGCCGGGTGACCCCGCCCGGCGCTGTTTGTATGCGTGTAACTGCCGGGTCGGGTGACCCGGCAGCACAGTAATAATTATTGCGGATTATGATACATAAGCCCTATAATATAACACGACGACGTGAATTGCTTTAAATTATGGTTATATACGAAGCGGACAGGCCGATAAATATTGTAATGGATTATAATAATATGGTATATTTGATGGTCAACATTCTATGCCAACCGGAAAATTGGAAAGCCGGTAGATCAATATGAAAATAAAATATCCATTATTTATGAAAGATAGAGACGGCTGTATGTTCTTGTTATCGTCGGAGGATGATATTAATTATCATCTTGAACATATAGATGTAGAAGATAAAGAATACGACGGATGGAATATTGAAGGCAGATCGGTCGAGCTATTCATCGAAGATAAAAGAATCAAGGCTAAATATGTCTCAGAGGAAGGCGATTTAGAAATGGTGAGAGAGGCTATATTACATTATGCCAAAATCGCGACTGACGTGCCATTTCTATACGAAAAGGCTGATAAAGAAATAACCAATTTATTCAAAGAAGTAGAGAAACATATTAGGATTAATAAATTGGGATTGTTTAAGAAAATTAAGACGAGATTATTGGAAATATTCAAGGAATTAAAGGAAGGTCTATATTGGGCTCTGGGAATGCTAATATTTATAATAATTTCCCGATTGTTGAAATTCGAATCATGGGAAAACAAATACGGATTATTATGGCTATATAGTGGCATCCTATTTTTCTTCACTTGGCTAACTATTATTTATATAAAACTCATTCGACGTGTAATACGAAAGAGAGACTACAGAATAATAAATATAATCGGTTTTATATTTAATACCATACTAATTGGATTTGGTTGGTATGGAATATATTTGTCTTTCAAATTTCTATTATATATATGGATTCCCGATTAGAACGCAATAGCATGGAATTAGACTATGTTAAGTAATTATGAGAAAGGAGAGGAAAAAAATGAAGGCAATAAAAGCGGCTGCTATGATATTAGCTTTATGTACAGCTCAGGCGGTCTCACAAACTATTCACATGGACGATGTAGATGAATTCGTCGGTTGCTATGCAATTGGAAAAACCGACGCGGGAGAGCCCGTTATTGATTGCTCCAAATTTATTGATTGGAAGATATTAAGAGCCACAAAAGGCATGGCACGGGAGGGACTTAAAGATATAACTCAATCCAGTTCTAAACATTGGATTTATAGGTGGAATACGTTACCGAAACAGGAAGACCGTGTTTATTCGGTTTTAGCATCGCATGATCTCAGAAATCTACGGTTTTACGTTTTTTATGATTTTTTTGGTTGGCAAGAACAAAAAAACGTACTAACTGTTTGGCGTCAAACCAGTAAAGACAGCATAAGTTATGTTTGCGGACAAACTGAAGAGGTCGAGACTTATATTGGCTCAGCATTAATTGAGGATATTACTTTGTTTCCCGATAGCTCTCTGTTATTGGCGATAAAGCTTGCCGGGGAGGACGCGAATAACTTTAAATTTATATCGGGTACAAAAATTTGCGAATTCGGACAAATATACCAAAGCGGATGGAATTTAAATAACCCAAATGTTGGTCAGTCCGCCAAAAATATAGTATACGATTATTCAGACTTAAATTATCCTTATTATCAAGTGGTGGAAATAGAGAAATATATTACAGGCCGATATCAAGATTTTTTTGAAGAATACGCTTGTTATACAATTGACTCAGTAAAGGCGAAAATCATCGATCTATGGGAATTAGCGCGAAAATAATTTTGATCCTGGGGCAGGTTGGTAGGTCAGGAGCTGAAAGCTCCTGACGTTCTCATGCTGTCAGGAGCCCTGCGGGCTCCTGACCTACCGCTTATTTTATATCTTCGCCTTTTTCAACCTAAGGGAATTCGTTACCACAAAAACCGATGAAAACGCCATCGCCCCCGAGGCTATCATGGGACTCAGAAAACCCGCGGTGCCGAAGGCCGGGTACAGAATGCCCGCCGCTATGGGGATTCCGATAATGTTATAAATAAAGGCCCAGAAGAGATTCCATTTTATGGTGGCCAGCGTCTTCCTCGACAGCCTGATGGCCCTGGGTACGCCCGCAAGATCGCCGCCCACCAGCGTAATATCTGACGCCTCTAGGGCAACGTCAGTGCCGGTGCCGATGGCGATCCCGATATCGGCCTGCGCCAGCGCCACCGCGTCGTTGATACCGTCGCCCACCATGGCAACCTTTTTACCCTCCGACTGTAACTGCTTGACCCGTTCAGCTTTTTCCTGCGGCAGAACCTCGGCGACGACCTCGGTTATCCCCACTTTGCCGGCGATTGCTTTGGCAGTCCGCGAATTATCACCGGTAATCATCACCGGCAGGATCCTGTTTTTATTCAACTGATCTATAATGCCGGGCGCTTCATCTTTCAACGTATCCGCCACGGCAATAATACCGGCGGCTTTATTATCGACAGCGAGAATCATCACTGTATTGCCGTTTTCAGCAAATTCCTCTGCCTTTTGCCCTATCCCCGAGAGATCGATCTCTTTTTCCGTCATAAAGCCGATCTTCCCCAAAAGAACGCGGTTGTTATTTACCCGCCCGGAAATCCCTTTGCCCTCTAAGGCCAGGAAGTTCTCCGGCTCAGCCAGTTTAATATTTTTCTCTTCCGCTATTTTAACAACGGCCATTCCCAGGGGATGCTCAGATCTTTTTTCCAGCGACGAGGCATAATACAGTAGTTTATTTTCGTCGAAATTATCAGTAGCGACAATATCGGTGACTTCGGGAATCCCACGGGTAAGAGTTCCCGTCTTATCGAAGACGACGGTATCGATTTGGCGTGCTTTTTCCAGCACCTCGCCGCCCTTTATCAAAATACCATGTTCGGCTCCCAGTCCTGTTCCCACCATCACCGCCGTTGGCGTCGCCAGTCCCAGCGCGCAGGGGCAGGCGATTATCATGACCGAGACAAAATTCAACAGAGCTATAGTCAACGCCGGCTCCGGCCCGGCGAAAAACCAGATGATAAATGTTATCACCGCTATTCCTATAACGATCGGCACGAATATCCCCGCGATCCTGTCGGCCAGCCTCTGCACCGGCGCCTTGGACCCCTGCGCCTGTTTCACCATCTGGATTATCTGCGCCAGCGCCGTGTCCTTGCCGATCCTGGTTGCCTTGAATTTGAAACTCCCGGTTTTGTTGATGGTGGCGCCGATAATCTTATCGCCAGCTTTTTTATCAACCGGGATCGATTCGCCGGTCAGCATCGATTCATCGATGGCGGAAAAACCGTCTATTATCTCGCCATCCACCGGGATTTTCTCGCCCGGCCGAACGATGACTATATCGCCAACCACAACGTCTTTGATATCGATATCGATCTCTTTGCCGTCACGGATCACCCTGGCGGTTTTGGCCTGCAGACCAGCCAGCTTCCTGACCGCGTCAGAAGTATGGCTCTTAGCCCGGGCCTCCAGGGTACGGCCCAGCAGTATCAGGGTTATAATCACGGCCGCGGTGTCGTAGTAGACATCGGCGGCCCTGCCCGCGGATTCAAATAAGGCCGGGAAGAATGTTGCCACGACGCTGTAAACGAACGCCGAACCGGTTCCTACCGCCACCAGGGTATTCATGTCGGCTGTTTTATGCCTCAGTCCTTTGATAAATCCGATATAAAATCTCGATCCCGTCCAGAAAACGATGGGAATCGTGACAATCAATTGAGCGTAACGGCTTATACCAGTCGGCAAGATAGGGGTCATGGCGAATATCAAGACAAGAGCGGTCAGTATGGCGGAAGCCACAAATCGCAATTTCAACGCGGAATAAAATTGGTCGAGCGATTTCTTCTCGAAATCCTCGGTTTCCTCGACAGGGGGACTCACAACCTTATACCCCGCCGACTCAATAACAACTTTGAGATCCTCAAATTTCACATCGGGAATATGGGTGACGTAAGCCGTTTCCGCTCCCAGGTTCACCGAGGCGTCAAAAACACCATCCATATCCAGCAGCCATTTTTCAATAGACGCCACGCAGGAGGCGCAACTCATGCCGGATATTTTGATTTCGGTCTTCTGCAGCGGCACGTCGTAACCGATAGATCTAACCGTCTCTACAAAATCGCTAATTCCGGTTTTGTCCGGATCATATCTGATGGACGCCTGCTGGGTGGCCAGGTTGACGTTGACCTCGACCGTCCCCTCGACATCCTTAAGGGATTTTTCCACCTTTCCCACGCACGACGCGCAATGCATTCCAGAAATCGGAATTGTCAGATTTGAAGTACTCATTATCTTTACCTTACCTCATGGTATAATATACTACCAACAGTGTTTTTATGGTTCCGAATAAAAACAAGGCTTCCGGTCATCTTTTTTTGTTGTGCCGGACCTGATCCGGCATCCGGAATAGCCGCCATAATGGATTTCCGATCGGTCGACCCGGAGGCTCCCGACGGGTTAGAGATTTCGGGAATGACGATATTTGGTTATCTCTTGGCGACCCGTTATCACGGGAAATAAAAAAGCGGGCCTTTAAAGCCCGCTTCAGATGAATATTCCGATATTTCAGCTTTCGTCGAGAAGCTTTTCCATTTCGTCTACGAGATCGGAAAACAAGGCGATGGTGGCGTTTACCGGATCGGGAGTTGTCAGATCGATACCGATCTTTTTCAACTGCTCCACCGGGTAATCGTTGCCGCCCCACGATAAAAATTCCAGGTATTTATCCCTCGCTTTTTTATCGCCCTCGAGGATTTTCTTGGAGATTGCCTGCGCTGAGGCGAAACCTGTTGCATATTTGTAAACATAATAAGGGGGGTGAGTGTTATAATGCGGAACCCTGATTCCACCCCAGCCGCCCCATTCGTCAATTACCAGATCCGGCCCCCAGTATTTCCTCGAAAGCTCGGTATACATCTGCCGCATCGATTCCGATGATACGGCGCCGCCATTTTCGACTGTTTCATATACTTTCAATTCAAATTCGGAAAGCAGGGTCTGGAAATAAAATGTGTTTATGATCTCCTCGATGAAGAAATCCAGCAGGTACATCCTCTCTCTTTTATCCTTGGTGTTTTTGAGCATGTAGTCTATTAAAATCGATTCGTTGGCGGTGGAGGCGACCTCGGCCACAAACAGGGTGGAATGGGCGTTTCGATAGGGCTGCGTTTTTTGAGAGGAATTTCTGTGCAGGGCATGCCCCATCTCGTGCGCCAGGGTAAACACGTTAATGATTTCATCGTTATAGTTCATCAGTATGTACGGGTGCGTGGAATAGGAACCCCAGTTATACCCGCCGGATTGCTTACCCTCGGATTCGTAGACGTCGATCCAGCCGGAGTTCATGCTCATCTCGAGGTCTTTGACATAATCTTTGCCCATCGGTTTTAAGGCTTTCACCAATATTTTTTTGGCTTGGTCAAACGCTATTTTCTTGTCGGCTTCAGGAATCAGCGGAACCGAGGTGTCGTAACCATGTAGCTCATCCAGTCCCAAAATGCGCTTGCGGATAGCCATCCACTTGTGAAGAGGCGCGAAATTGGCGTTGACGGCGTCGATAAGGTTGGTTAAAACCGCCGGCGGTATATTATCGCTGTCAAGAGAAACCTCGAGGCAGGAATTATAATTCCTGGCCTGCGCGTAAAACCAGTTGTTGTTTATAGTGGACGCCAGGATGGCCCCGAATGAATTGAAATAGCTTAGCTGAGCCTCATTATATTTCTGATGTGCCTCCCTGCGGAATTCGCGGTTCGGATGCTTCATGATTTCCTGGAAACGCTGCCGCGTAATTTCGATCTCATTCCCGTCCGGGTCGATTATCGTCGGGAACTTGACATCGGCGTTATACATCATCCTGAAAATATTTCTGGTGCCGTTTGTGGCATTGCCCGCCAGGGCCAAAATTCTCTCCTCTTCGGACGAGAGAATATGCGCTTTGGAACGAATCAGGTCTTCAATGTAGAACCGGTATACCTCCATTCTTTCATCCGAATCCAGGAAACTCCTCAGCTTTTCCGTAGGGATTTCAAGAATCTCCGGGTCGATGTAAGATTCAATTCCGCCGAATTGCGTATTCAAAGCCATTATTTTCCCGCCCAACTGCTGATATTCGGATATTCGGGTATCCTCGTCCTGTTTCAAAAATGCATAAACAAACAGACGGCCCAGGATTATATTCAGGCTGTCCTGTAACGACAAGCATTCATAGAGAGTCTCGGTAGACTCGCCCAATCTCCCCTTATAATTCTCAAGTTCGCCCATCCGAGATTGCAGATGGTCGAAATCGGCTTGCCAGGCGATGGTGTCGGCGTAGATATCTTCGAGATTCCACTTGTATTTGTCATCGATCTCCGATCTCTGCCGGGCCTTCTGCACATCCGCCATCGAGAAATCGAAACCACTCACCACAAGAGCGAATACGACCACCGACAACACAACAGCGCCAATCAAAACTCTCTTCATCCATTACTCCTTGAATCTGTTAAATGGAAAACATACTGCGGCCAGCGTTTTATCACATTTTAAATACATAAAAAATTGAAAAATGGTTTCATAAAAATGGGATGAGAGAATCAGCGGTAGGTCAGGAGCCCGGCGGGCTCCTGATAAATATACGAAATCGTCAGGAGCTTTCAGCTCCTGACCTTGTATCTTATCGCTGTAAAGAACGGTATATTAGAGCGGATCGGGATGAATCTGTTCCTGACCTCAGGTTTTTAAGCCTGTAATGTAGATTAGTTCTCCCGATCCGTTTGCAGGATCGTCAGACACCGTACGGTATCTTAGGCGGCCCTACGGCCAGCCTGCATTCACAAGGTTGGTGCCCGACGTCCTAAT
>CP070742.1:1985206-2030574 GCA_020348065.1 Candidatus Zixiibacteriota bacterium | reverse complement strand
GGTATATTCCGCTGGCGGCATTTTCATTATACTTGTTTTTGCCGTTCCAGACGATACTGTTTTCTCCCGCCGGGTAATGTTGTGACGCCAATTTCTTGACCAGCCTTCCCCCTATATCGAAGATATCGAGATCGACAAAAGCGTCCTGCGGAAGCTCGAATTCGATGACGGTGGAGCTGTTGAAGGGATTGGGGTAGTTCTGATAAATCCGGGGCGATTTCGGTATAACTATTTCATCATCCACCCCGGCGGGGGAACCTATAACGATATCAAGCTGCGCGGGGATGAAATTCTGCTTGGTTGCGGTAACGGTGGCGACGCCGTCGAATTCGGGTATAATCTCAAATCTCACTCCACCGTTTTCATCGGTGATGGCAATATTAAAAGCGTATCCGGGAAGATAAAGGCAAACTTGCGTTCCCTGAACGGGATAGGCGCCGTCGTGAACGGTGTAATTAATTTCGATCGACTGCCCGAGATTTATTCTCGTGGGCCCGTCAAGAGTCAAATTGCCTTCGATAGAGGTCCATAATCTCATTTCGGGATCTCCGAACAGGGTATGGCCGTAACCTATATCCCTGTAATTTGGATAATCGATTTTCGAAAGAGCTTCGGCCTCCGACAGTCTGCTGGTTGAATCATCGAATATATGTTCAAGGAATTTCTTTTCCATATTGTAGGACGAAGAAACCCAGCCCCAGCGGGTGTTGCCGAGGAATGCGACTCCTCCGCCCGGTTCGAAAAGATACGCTTCGGCGTAGGTATAAGTAGTAGCGTAAGGGTTCGGTGAAAGTATACCTTTGTCAAAATCGAGAGCGCCGAGATCACAGCTGATGGAATAATGTACCGCCGGTTGATCATAAGTTGTGAGCTGTATCAGGCCCCCGCAACGGCCCCATTCAGGTACAATGGTACTCCAGACGCCTGACCAGCAATAATGGTTGTAATAACATGATTTTGTTCCATACCATTCCGGGCTTCCATGATTCAGGTTTGAAATAAATCCCCACCCTTCATTCATAACGCTGATAACCTCATCGCCATAGGGTCCGGTGGGGGAGGGAGCACCGCCGCTGGGCATTTCCTCCAGCCTGTTAACATCGTAGGTGAAATTGTCGGGCAAGAGACCCGCCAGCGTATAATGCTGACCGTAGTCTCTCATCTGGTCGGCTGCAATAAACAGCGCTTTTGTTAAATAAGAAGAATCTCCATTACCGGGATTTTTCTCATATTTTACGGCCTTGGCGCTCCAGGTTTGAGCCTGTTCCCGGTTTCTGGCGGGAACCCGGCCCACGTATAATTCCGGATAGATATCGGGAGAATCGTGATAAGATTCCCCCCAGACGCCATCGCCATCAACGTCCCACTCGCCGGTTAAATCGGAATAATACATGTCGGAAATCTGTTGAAGCCCCAGTTCAGGTATATAACTGTATACATTTCCGGGATATAGATACCTGATCGGAACAAAATCCTCGTCGCCGCCCAGAAGGACCCAGCGAATCCCGTCATTATAGGCCTCGATCAGATAATTTCTCAACTGCTCTGCGGGATCAGATCCCATAGATGTTGCCAGTATGTCTTCAATTAAAACCAGGTCAGTCGGGACACCTTTCTGGTTTTTCCATTCGAGAAACGGATAAAAACCCGGAGCTATCGCGCCCGAAGTTATGATTAAATATTCGGGCGAGGGTATTCCGGAAGTAACCTTCGGTAAACCGAATCGCGGAGGCGAAACGGCCGCCAGCGGAAGATCCATTTTGTTTTGAACGATCTTATCAAGGGCATTATAAGCGATTCTGTCGTTTTTTATATTAAGATAGGGATTTTGCGAAACTGGTTCGAGCTGTAGTCTTATCGTTATTTCGGGAAATAACAGCACCTTGCCCGATATGGGCCTGTACCCCACTGGATAAATGGCGAGGCTGACCAGGTTTATTTCTCCCCAATCGCCTTTGCTCAGCATTTCAACTCGTTTTTCAGGATATATTTCATCGGATCCGAAAATTTCGGGATCGGGCATGGTGGCGATATTATCCGCGTAATTGCCCGTTTTTATGTCGCCTTTTACATAATCGAGATAGACGGAACCGGCGATTACCGGGTCGGTAGTCTCCACCGAATAGCCCGAAACTGCTTTTCCGGGGGGCAATACCAGCCTAACGATTTTATAATCGATTTCCGGCGCCCCCGTAACCGGATTCTCGAATCCTCTATCAATATCGATCCCGGCGCCATCTATGTGGATTGAATTTAAATCAGTCTTATCGATGTAGACATAGTCATCCTCGGCCCCAGCGTTACGGGCAATAGATATTATCAAAAGCATGACCGAAAGTAGGGCAAATAGTTTTCTAAGCATTTTAGCCTCCCTCAAAAGTTAATTTTCAAATTCCGAAAGTTAAGATGCAACGTTAATGCCGTCCGATCTTCACTATGAAACATCTGAAACGACCTTATAACTTATTGATTAACAGCATGTTATTTTAGGATTTTAGCTGTAGAGGTTTTGACCCGAAGGCGATATTGCCTTCCGGAGTATGGGAAAAATCCCATATTCTTTGTTTGGAAGCAATTTTCGGGCAATTTTTATTCATCCCATCTCCCTGATATTTGGCGAAGGCTCAATAATAAGATCATTTAAACAAATACCTTGATTTATAAGGAGTTACAAAGGCCATGAGATAATTAGATTACGATTATGATACCCAAAACAGGTCGATTTTTACACGCGATAAAAATCTGTTTTTCTATCGTTATATAGATAAAAGGATTAGGATTATTGGGAATTTTTTACTTGACTCATGTGGGTTGCAATGGCAAATTTGTGGGAGAAAGTGGGAGAAATGAGTAGATGGTAGCGTTTAAAGGTACATATCTTCATTCTATTGACCATAAAAACAGAATTAATATACCCGCGAAGTTCAGGGGCAATCCCGAGTTTCCCGAAAATGAGCATTACGTTATTGTGCGCGGGTTTGAAGGCTGTCTTTATGTTTATCCGCATAACTTTTGGCTCATTATCGAAGAGAAGCTTTCCGGTTTAAAAAGGCTCTCTGATCCCAAGGCGAGATACTTCGAGAGGTTAATGTTATCCAACGCTGCCGACGCCAAGATTGACAGACAGGGCAGGATCGCCATCCCGCAAAATCTTCTGGACCTGGCGGGGATTTCCAAGGAAGTTACTATACGGGGGGTTTTTGATAAAATCGAATTATGGGATCCAGAAAGGCTTAAGGCGTACGAATCGGATCAACCGGATTCCTATGAAGATGTAGCGGGTCAGTTATTAATTTGATATGGACCATTTACCGGTAATGGTAAAGGAAGTCGTATCGGTTTTCGCTGACGTACCGGAGGGAGTTTTCATTGACGCTACGATTGGCCTTGGAGGGCACGCGCTGGCGGTAGAGAGGGATTTGCCGGGGAAATTCATCTTTTTCGGTTTTGATCGTGACGGAGAAATGATTGAACTGGCAAAGGACAATCTGCCCGAAAGTTATCGCCTGTTTAAAATGACATATTCGCAAATACCGTTGATGCTCGAAGGAGAGAATACAGGTCCGGTGACAGGCGTGTTGTTTGACCTGGGATTGAATTCCATGCAATTGGAACGAGGCGAAAGAGGATTCTCATATCATGAGAAATCGTTTCTGGATTTCAGGTTTGACAGGAGTTCGGGACAACCGTTCCACAGGATGGTCGATAAATTCAGCCTGTTAGAGCTGGTAAATATTTTAAAAACCTACGGGCAGGAAAAAAACGCCCGCGCCATATCGAGGGCCATAATTGATCAACGTCCGAAGACTACTGACGGGCTGGCTGCAATCATACGAAAAATCGTCGGCCCTAGAAATTACAATAAGGCCGCCTCCAGGGTATTTCAGGCGTTCAGGATATATGTGAACAACGAGCTGGATGAGTTTGAAAAAGCTCTACGGGGGATTATTCCCCTGATTTCAAAGGGAGGTAGAATAGCGGTAATCTCTTATCATTCACTCGAGGACGGTATCGCCAAAAAAATCTTAAGATTGTTTTCGGGGAAATGCCAGTGCGGCCCGGGAAGAGGTATTTGCGAATGCGGCGCCAGAAGGATTATTGATATAAAGACCAAAAAACCGTTTCGCCCGAACGAAATGGAAATCCGGAAGAATCCGCGGGCGCGCTCCGCGAGATTAAGATATGCCGAAAAAATATAAAAAAAAATCAAAGCCCGGGAAAACGCCGGTTTTGAAGCCGGGCATTTTCATCGTAATGATTTTTGCTCTGGGACTCTTAATGATCTGGAAATCGAACAAGGTCAAGGATTACTACTCGAGAACCAGGGATCTTGAAAAATCGAAAGGCGAATTGATATCGGAAATTTCCGAATATAAGGCGGAACTCATGGATCTGAAATCAATAACTCAGGTGGGTGAGGTTGTAAAAAAATATGGGTTGACCCAGAATGTATCCGAGAGATTGAAAATAGAAATCCCGGCGATTGGAAAAAACGGGGATACCAGGAGGTTGTTCGTGAATACGGATATATTCGCGGAATGGCTTGAAGAAGCGGTATTCAGATCGGGCAAGATTAACGCCCGGGAACGTCGCGAGAAATCGTCAAAATCGGAATGATGAAATGACTGATTTTAGAACTTTAAGGAGAAGGGGCAGACTGATCAGGGCGGTATTTATAATAATCGGATTAGTATTTCTGGCAAGATCGGTCGAGGTCCAGATCTTTAAACATAATACTTTCAAAGAATACGCCGATTCGCAGCAAAAATCATCGATGCTGTTAAAATCAAAACGCGGTTCGATACTCGATTGCCGGAACCGGCTTCTGGCCTATGATATGGAAGTGAAATCCTATTCCGTCAACCCCGGATACATGAAGAACTCCGGCCAGGAAGCCTTGAAGCTTTCCAGACTAACGGGCAAATCAAAATCATACTGGATAAAGAAGTTTAAAAAGCATCCCGGTTTTTTATATATCACGCGAGGTGTTTCGCAGAAAGATCAATCCAGATATGAAGACGCCGGAATAGAAACGCTGAAGTCTCGTGTGGAGACGGTCCGGATTTATCCTTATAAGGATCTGGCATCCGAAGTTATAGGGCGGACGGATACGGATAATTGCGGGGTTTCGGGGCTGGAGATGTATTATGAGGATATATTGGCCGGCAGCGACGGCCAATCAATATATCTTCGGGATGTTTACGGAAATGAGGTAACCAACTGGGAACATACCATCGTGGAACCAATGGACGGTTCGGATATTTGCCTGACCCTGGACCTGGATTTTCAGCAGATAGTGGAGGAGGAACTCCGCTGGATGCTGGATTCAAGCAAGGCGCTTTATGGCTCGGCGGTCTTTATGGACCTGGAAACCGGCGGTGTGGCGGCATGCGCTACGATAGAAAAGGGCAAAGTTTCTTTTCAAAGGTGCCGCGGCATCGTGGATAGAAACGAACCGGGCTCTACGGCCAAAATAATTCCCCTGGCGGCCGTTTTTCGGGAAGGGATATTCGAACCGAACGATATCATAAACGTAGAAGGAGGCAGGTTCAATCTCGGCCGGCATGTTATCAGGGATGACCATCCCTACGACACGCTTCGTTGCGATGAAATAGGCATCCACTCGTCAAATATCGGAGTTAGTAAAATGGGTCTGGCGGCCGGATCCGATCTAATATATAAGATGCTGTTAAGGTTTGGTTTCGGCGAGAAAACCGGCGTGGATTTTCCGGGCGAGATTTCAGGTCTTATTCATAAACCGGAGAAATGGACAGAGCATTTCCTGGCCAATGTATGCTTCGGTTACGGGGTTGCGGTGTCAGGTCTTCAAACAGTTCGGGCTTACGCAGCCATAGCGAATGGCGGCGAACTGTTGAGACCTTTTTTCGCCGAGAAGATGATATCGCCTGAGGGATCGGAAAAAACACTAAACGCGAAAGTGGTGGAAAGAAACATTCTGGATAAAAGGACCCGCGATATTCTGAATGACATCTTTTACGGCGTGGTTCGTGAAGGGACCGCCAGAAGAGCGGATGATCGTCTTTGTGCCATCGCGGGTAAAACCGGTACTGCCCTGAGAATCAAAAAGGAAGGCCACGGCTACGATCCCCACAGGTCGCTGGCGTCATTTGTGGGTTATTTCCCGGCGGATAATCCTCGCTACGCCGGTATTGTAATGTATGACGAGCCCCGAACAAGCATTTATGGCGGGGAGGTTTCGGCGCCGGTATTCAGGAAAATAGCGAGGAGGTTCGTGAGCCTTCCCCGAAACAGCGCGCTGGTTAAAGGCGGGATAGAGAACCAACAGGAAGAATCGCGGTTAACGCGTATTTCGCACGGCGATTTCGGAACCTCGCCAAAAGCTGAAACACGCTATGCCAGCGTTAAAGACGTTTTCGCAGCTAATAATCCGGAGAGTATGTTGCCTGATTTCCGGGGCAAGACCATACGGGACGCTTACCGGGCGGCAAGGTCATTGGGATTGAAATGTGCTATTTACGGAAGCGGCATAGTCGAATATCAAAAGCCCGCTCCCGGCATAATTATCGATCGTGTCGATGAGCTGATTCTATATGGGAAGTAAGATATGAATTTCGCTATTATGAGCGATAATGAAAAAATATACAGATCGATGATTTTATCGGATTTGTTTGAGGGATTGAACGTCGAGTTGTCAAAAGAAAACGGGAAACTTGAGATTAGCGGTATTACGGTTGATTCTCGTACGGTTCAACAGGGGAATTTATTTATCGCAGTACCCGGCCATTCGCAGGATGGAAGGCAGTACATTTCCGAAGCCCTATCATTGGGAGCCTCCATCGTACTCACTATCGCAGGCAAAGACATAATCGCGGGCGTTCCGGTTATTTTGGCGGATGATTTAACGGAAATATTGCCCATAATCGCAAATCGTTTTTACGATTTTCCCTCCGAAAAGATTAAAATTGCGGGAGTAACGGGAACAAACGGCAAGACTACGACAGCCTATTTGATCGAGGCGATCTTTGATTCCGTCGGAGAAAAATGGGGAAAAATCGGGACCGTCGGTTATGACACCGGTTCGAGAGTCATACCGGCGCAGAATACCACCCCGGGACCGGTGGACATCCAGAAATTGCTGGCCGAGATGGTTGAGAATGATATGGACGGTTGCGCCATGGAAGTATCATCACATGCGCTTGAACAGGGAAGATCCGATGGAATAAATTTTTTTTCCGCCACCTTCACGAATTTAACCCAGGACCATCTTGATTATCACGAGAATATGGAAAAGTATTTTTTGGCAAAGGCCAGGTTGTTCGAAAACGCCGCACGTTCAATTATTAACATTGATGATGATTACGGCAGAAAACTTCTAAGGCGGATCGCAGGGGATATCATTACTTATAGTTTTAGACGGGAAGCCGACCTGGAGTGTAAAGCGATAAGCAGCGATATCGATTCGTCGCTGCTGGAATTTAAGTATAAAGATCGGTTATCGCGATTCAGGTTTCCTCTGCCCGGTATTTTTAACCATCTCAATGCCGCGGCGGCGGCGGCCACGGCTTTATCGTTTGGTCTTTCGCTGAATGATATAACGAATGGTCTATCTCAGGCAACTACAGTTCCGGGAAGGATGCAGGCGGTATCTTTCGGACAACCCTTCGGGGTATATGTGGATTACGCTCACACGCCGGGGGCTCTGGAAAACCTTCTTAAGAGTATAAGGAGTTTCGAACCCGATCATATTCATGTTGTCTTCGGCTGCGGCGGTGATCGAGACGTAACAAAACGTCCCCTGATGGCCATGGCGGTATCGAAGTACGCGGACTTCGTGTATCTCACGTCGGACAACCCGAGAACCGAAGACCCCGATAAGATTATTAAAGATACACTGCCGGGTATAACGGATAAGAAGAGATGTCGCGTAATCGAGGACAGGGCCCTGGCCATCAAAGCCGCCATAGCATCGGCCAAAAGCGGCGATATTGTGGTCATCGCGGGCAAGGGCCACGAGGAATATCAGATCGTAGGCGCCGTAAAAAAGTATTTTTCGGATATTGAAGCGGTGAAATCCGAACTGCGAAAGCTCGGCTATGAAAACAATGGTTGAAAATAAAGACATGATGTTTACCGTGGGCGAAATCGGCGAGATTCTGGGGGCAAGGATGGAGGGGACCCCCGAATTTCGCCGCGCCCCGATATCGGGAGTAAAGATCGACAGTCGGCTGGTCGGAAGCGGGGATCTATTTATAGCTATAAGGGGAGAGAAGCACGACGGCCACGATTATGTACATTCGGCGTTCGCCAACGGGGCGGCAGCGGCGGTGGTTTCAAGAGAAATAGCCCCGGGCAGGGATTTCACGGGCAATAACGTGTTTATGGTCGAAGATACCGTTTATGCCCTGGGCCAAATCGCCAAATATTATAGAAGCAAAATGACCGCTGAGGTAATTGCCGTTACCGGTTCAAACGGCAAGACCACGGTGAAAAATCTGGTTTACGAAGTTATTTCGCGCAAGGCGTCAACAATAAAATCCCAGAGGAATTATAATAATTTTTTTGGCTTGCCTCTTTCAATATTTCAAATTAAAGACGAAACCGATTATGCTGTTTTTGAGCTCGGTATGAGTCGCAGGGGTGAAATCTCGCGGCTCGGCGAAATATCCTTGCCCGACGTAGCCGTTATAACCAATGTGGGGCCGGTGCATCTTGAATTTTTTAATAATCTGGAGGATATTGCATCGGCGAAACTGGAAATTATCGATAGAATAAAATCCGGGGGTGTCCTGATTGTAAACGGAGACGATGATTTTTTACGCGAGGTTAAAACAGATCGGAATTTGAAGATAATAAAATTCGGTTTATCATATAACAATGATATATATCCTGCCGACCTGGAATTCGGCGAAAACCAGCTTCCCCGCTTTAAAATAAACGGCACCGATTTCAAGTTGGCTTTTCCGGGCGTTCATAATGTCTACAATGCGGTTGCGGCATTTAGCGTTGCGGTTGCGGAAGGTATTGACTCGTTAACCGCCGCGGAGGCGATCAGCGGTTTTCAGCCGGAGGGGATGCGATCTCAGGTATTTCGTAAATCCGGAATATTATTTTTTGTAGATTGTTACAATGCCAACCCGGTATCGATGAAATACGCCATTGATACGCTGGCCCTGATGAAATGCGACGGCAGAAGAATAGCGGTGCTGGGAGATATGCTTGAACTGGGCAACGGTTCCGAGCTGTTTCACAGAGAAGTGGGCAAACACGCGAAAAAAGCGGAAATCGATCAGGTGATGGCTTATGGTGAATTATCAGGACACCTGATTGCCGAATTCGGTAAAAATGGCGAACATTTCGGCGATAAAATGAAACTTTATTCGAGATTAAAAAACCTGGTAAAAAAGGGCGACCTGGTTCTATTCAAGGGTTCGAGAGGTATGGCTCTGGAAGAGATAGCGGAAAAACTAATGAAAGCCGTATAATATGTTATATCATTTACTGTTTCCGCTCAGCGAGTATATATCTGGTTTTAACCTGTTCAAATATATAACCTTCAGGACCGCGTACGCGACGGTTACCGCCATGCTTATAAGTTTTATTTTCGGGTCGGTGTTTATAAAACTGCTGCAGAAATATCGGATGAAAGAAAGCATCAGGGATGACGGACCGAAAACGCATCGGGCGAAGGAAGGAACTCCCACCATGGGAGGACTTCTGGTTTTGTTATCTATCGTGTTACCGACATTTCTCTGGGCTGATGTATCGAATCGCTATATTCTGATAATTCTATTCGTCACGGTCTGGATGGGCGGTCTCGGTTTCATGGATGATTATCTGAAAGCGAAATTGAAGCAGCGAAAAGGGATGGTGGCCCGGAAAAAATTCATCGGGCAGGTCGCCCTGGGAATAATTCTGGGACTGTATCTTTACTGGTATCCCCCGGATCCCAATTTCGGAACCAGCACCGATCTGCCGTTTATCAAGGATATATATCTTGAATTCGGTTTGTTCTATATTCCCTTTGTTGTAATTGTTCTTACGGGCTCGTCAAATGCCGTTAATCTGACGGACGGCCTGGACGGGCTCGCAATCGGGCTGGTGGGGATTTGCGCCATTACTTTCGCGGGACTTTGCTATGTAACAGGACGAGTCGATTTCTCCAGATATCTTGACATACGATACCTCAGCAGTGCGGGTGAGTTGACGGTTTATTGCGGGGCGTTACTCGGAGCCTGCCTGGGGTTTTTGTGGTTTAATTCGAATCCGGCGAAAGTATTCATGGGCGATACCGGCGCGCTCGCGCTGGGGGGAGCTCTGGGAGTCCTCGCGCTTTTGATTAAAAAAGAATTTTTACTGGTCATAATGGGCGGCGTTTTCGTGTTGGAGGCGGCCTCGGTTATAATTCAGGTCATGTATTTTAAGGCCACGGGGGTCCGTATATTTAAAATGGCGCCCATGCATCATCATTTCGAGCTGAAGGGCTGGAAGGAGCAGCAGGTGGTGGTCAGGTTCTGGATAATCGGAATAATTTTCGCCCTGATAGCCTTGAGTACTTTGAAAATAAGATGAAATTTGATCTTCAAAACAAACGCGTTTCAATTTTGGGCGCGGGAAAGACGGGAATAGCGACTGCCGAAAAAGTAAAAAATATCGGCGGAATCCCTTTTGTGAGTGATTCCGGGAATATCGATAAGAATGCCCTGGATCGGCTAAAAGAGAATGAAATTAAATTCGAATCCGGCGGTCACAGCGACGCCGTTTTAGAATGCGATCTAATGATATTGAGTCCTGGCGTCCTTCCCGGTTCCGAAATAGTACTAAAGGCAAGATCGCGCGGATTGATCGTCTGGCCCGAAATCGAACTGGCCTATAAAATATGTAACGGTAAAATAATCGGGGTAACTGGCTCCAACGGGAAAACCACCACGACGGCCTTGATAGGCGAAATATTTGGAAATTCCGGGATCTCCGCCATCGTTTGCGGTAATATCGGAAACCCGTTCATAAAAGTCGCCGATGAAATACCGGCCGATGGGTACGCTGTCGTAGAACTCTCCAGTTTCCAGCTTGAAATCATAGACGGATTTAAGGCCGATGCGGCCGTTATATTAAATATTACGCCCGATCATCTGGACCGTCACGGCGACTTTGAAAAATACTCTTCCGCTAAACTCCGTATATTCGAAAATCAGGATAAAGATGATTTTTCAATCCTGAACCATGATGATAATTACCTGAAAAATAAATGCGGCGATCTGGCATCAAAAATGATCTGGTTTTCCGTTGAATCGAAAGATACTGAAATTCATGCGGAACCGGGGGGTAAATTATATATAAATAACAAGGAGCTCATTAATTCAAATGATATTAAGCTCCGGGGCCTTCACAATCTTTCAAACGTTTGCGCGGCGGTTGCCGTTGCCAATTCAATCGGTGTTGATAACGATAAGATAATTGATACTTTGAAATCATTCGCCGGCGTAGAGCATCGCCTGGAATTCGTGCGGCTTATCGGAGGGGTGAGCTTCATTAACGATTCCAAGGGAACCAACGTCGATTCCGTATTCTGGGCTTTGAAGGCGGTCTCTACGCCGGTGATCCTGATCGCCGGGGGACGTGACAAAGCGGGAGATTTCAGCAGGTTGAACGATCTCATTAAAGATAAAGTAAAAGGGGTCCTTCTAATCGGGGAAGCTGCCGATAAAATTGAAAGGGTCTGGATGCATTTGACCGAATGCATGCGAGCGCCCGATATGAAAGAAGCGGTAAGTATCGCTTACGGGGATGCCAGAGACGGCGATACCGTTTTACTCTCGCCGGGGTGCGCATCATTTGATATGTACGGGAATTTCGAAGAGAGAGGAAACGATTTTAAAAAAGCCGTCATGGCGTTGAAATGAGGTTCGTGTTGGGAAACCTGGTTAAGAATCGTGGAGATATGCTGATAATTTCGGTGGCGGCCGCGCTTATGTTAATCGGAATACTGTTTATATATTCCTCTTCAGGTCCTTTCTGCAAATTCATGGATCCGCCAAAACCCACGTGGTATTTCTTGATAAAGCAATTGTTCTGGGCATTAATCGCGATTTCATTGATGTTTTTTATGTACCGGCTGGATTATGAATTTATGATCAAGATATCACCGGCGCTTATTGTCATGTCCATTATAACGCTGGCGATAATTTTCCCGTTGTCCGGCGCGCAGATCAAACGTTGGATAACAATAGGGGGTCTATCAGTTCAACCGAGCGAATTTTTTAAGATAGCACTGGTGGCCTTTTTTGCGCGGATCGCGGGGAAAAACGAAAGGCGGGACGGCCATAAGGGATATATACCCGCTCTCATCCTGGGGCTTCCGGGAACACTGCTGGTGTTGCTGGAACCGGATCTCGGCACGACAGCGTTGCTGTTGGCGGTCACCGCGATACTCTTATATCTATCCGGTTTTAAAAAAAGGCATCTGCTGATTCTTCCAGCCATCGGCGTGGCGGCGGCCATAATTATGGTTTTCGGGATCGGATATGAGAAAGACCGTATCGATTCTTATACAACTACGCTTAAAGATCCTTTTCACAAAGAGGCAAATTATCAAACAAGGCAGTCGCTTGTGAGTTTCGGTTCCGGGGGAGCAATCGGTAAGGGGTTGGCGAACGGGGGACAGAAACACCTCTTTCTGCCTGAACGACATACTGATTTCATTCTATCGGCGGCGGCGGAGGAGGGTGGATTTTTACTGGTCGTGACGATATTTTCATTATTCGGATTATTCGGTTATACCGCCTATAAAATCGCCTTCAACGCGGTAAACATTGAAGGGGCGATGCTCGTCTGCGGCGTGTCTATATTAATATTGTCGCAGGCATCCATCAATATCGGGGTGGCGCTGGGACTGTTGCCGGTAACCGGCATGACCCTGCCTTTTATCAGCTACGGAGGGTCGTCGTTAATAGCATGCTCCATCGGTGTGGGCATGATTGCGTCGGTTGCCAGAAGAAGCAGATCGCCCAGGAAATATTTCAAAAGATCGAGAGCATGATAAGTGATAAAAATCGGAAGCGAATATTATTCGCGGGAGGAGGGACGGCAGGACATTTGATGCCCGCTATTAATATCGCGCGCGAAATAGGGGCTCTAAATAAAGAGATCGAGCCGCATTTTGTGGGGAAAAAAAGCGGTATGGAAAGCAGAATTGTAAAAAGCTACGGTTTTGAAATAGATGAAATTGACGTAATAGGTATGAGACGAACAATTACAGGAATAATGAAATTCGCCGTCAAATGGCTCACCGGTTACGGCCAGGCGAAAAATATCGTAAACAATATTTCTCCGATAGCTGTTGTGGGTACGGGAGGTTATATATCGGCTCCGGTGGTAAAGGCGGCGCACAGGAAAGGAATACCGATATTTCTTCAGGAGCAAAACAGCCTGCCCGGATTGGCCTCGAGGACTCTCAGTAAATACGCCTTGGTTATATTCACGGCCTATGAATCCGCCGGCAAATATCTGGGCCGGGCAAAATGTATGCTGATCGGGAATCCCGTCAGAACCGATATTACCCGGGCTGACAGGGCTGAATCATATAAACAGCTCGATCTTAATCCTCAAATGAATACTCTGCTGGTATTGGGCGGGAGCTCCGGTGCGAAAACCATAAATTCTTCCTTATTAAACCTTATCGAAGGAAACCGTATTCCCGATAACTGGCAGATTATCTGGCAGACCGGCATAAGCGATTATGAATTAATAGAATCATCATTATCACCGGATGAATGTAGGATAAGGGTAATTGCGTTTATCGACGATATGCCCGCGGCCTATGCAGTTTCTAATCTGGTTATATCGAGAGCCGGTGCCATGGCTATATCGGAAATTATAGCCGCAGGTTTGCCATCCGTGCTCATACCTTATCCTCATGCCACCGGCGATCACCAATCTCTGAACGCGAAATTTCTTGAAGACTCAGGGGCAGCGATAATAATCCGGGAAAAAGAAATAGGTAACAGGTTTAAAGATGTCATCAATGATCTTTTTAATAATACGCAAAAGAGAAAGTTAATGTCCGAAAACGCGCGCCGTTTGGGAAAGCCCGAAGCGGCAAGGAGAATAGCGGAAACCATACTGGAAAAGATAAATGAAATTTAAAAGAATAAAAAGACTGCATTTTGTTGGTATAGGCGGGGTCGGCATGTGCGGTATTGCCGAGATACTGCATAATTCCGGGTATGAGATAACGGGATCGGATTTAAAGGCAAGCGAAACCACCGCTCATCTCGAAAATACAGGAATAAAAATATACTTTTCTCACAATCCGGAAAACGTCATAAGCAGCGATGTTGTTGTAACATCATCCGCCGTAACCGACGACAACCCGGAAGTTGCAGAAGCGCACTCCAGGAAGATACCGGTTATAAAACGCGCGGAGATGCTTTCCGAGCTTATGAGGATGAAGTTTTCCATTGCGGTCGCCGGTACGCACGGGAAAACCACCACTTCGTCGCTGATAGGGCATTTGCTGACTAAAGGCGGATTAGATCCTACGGTAATCGTCGGGGGAAGGGTTCTGGAACTGGGATCGAACGCCTATCTGGGTAAAAGCGAATATCTTGTGGCCGAAGCCGACGAGTTTGACCGATCTATTGTGAGGTTCTCTCCCACCATCGCGGTTATTACGAGCCTCGAACCGGAGCATATGGAATGTTACGTGGATTACAGCGATCTGGAGGATTGTTTCATCGATTTCGCCAACCGGGTTCCCTTCTACGGCAGCGTAATTTTATGTGTCGACGATCCGGGGGTCTCCAGGATCGAACAACATATAAAAAGACCCGTTTTATCATACGGCATTTCAAAGGACCGAGATTTCGGCGCGGATGGTATCGAATTTAATGAGAGCGGCACGAGCTTCACGTTGTATCACAGGGGGGATTATCTTACGAGAGTATTTTCGCGGCTTTACGGAAATCATAACATCAGGAATCTTCTGGCAGCCATAACCGTAGCTCACGACCTGGAAGTGCCCCTGGAGACGGTTATTCCCGAGATTGAAAGTTTCTCCGGCGTAAACAGGAGAATGGAATTTGCGGGAGAGGCAAAAGGCGTTAAATTTTTCGATGATTACGGACATCATCCCACCGAAATTAAGACCACCATAGAAGGTATGAAAGCCGTTTTCGGCGGCCGGATCGTGGCAGTCTTTCAGCCGCATTTATACAGCAGGACCAAAAGGTTCTATAAGGAGTTCGGGGGATCATTCTCGGACGCGGATAAGGTTTTGGTTCTCGACATTTATCCCGCAAGAGAGAAGCCCATCAATGGCGTATCCGGGGAGATGATAGTGGAAGCCGCGCGTAAATTCGGGCACCGGGATATTACGTTTCTCAAAAATAAAGAAGAGTTGCCCTCGCGTATGAAAAGGATTTTAAAAAAGGGAGATCGGGTGATCATGTTCGGCGCCGGCGATATATTTAAATTTACCCCCAGAATTATAGAGGATTTGAAGGAATAATGTTGAAATTTTTTATAAAGCTGGTAGTATTGATTGTCGCGGTTGGCGCGGGACGTTTTGCTTTTGAAAAGGTGGCCGATCTGCAATTGTTTGCGTTGGAAGAGGTGAAAATAAATTCAAATGGGTACTTTGATCCGGATACCCTCGTTGCCTTGAGTGGACTTGAGAAAGGTAAATCGATTTTCAAACAGGATATAAAATTCGCCGCCGATATGATCTCACGTCAAAAAGGCGTGGTGTCCTGCGCGGTTGATAGAGGGATATTATCCGATATTAGCGTTAACGTGGAGTTCGCCGAACCGAGTTTGCTGATAAACGGTGATAAAGTCTTCGGGCTATCAAAAGAAGGGATCGTCCTGCCGGTGAATGATTTAACCCCGGATCTGCCGCTGGTGACAGGACGTAAGTTTAAGTACGCGAGATGTTATGAGCAGATAAGAGACCCGGATATCGCCTATGCGTTGGATCTGTACAATGCTCTGAATTTCCGGTCGCCGGCATTGTGCAGGATGTTGTCCGAGTTGAACTTCAAAGGGAAAAACCTGATAATGATCTATTTTTCGCCCGACGGTACCGCGGTCGTACTTAATAAATGTTACAGCGAAAGCGATATTTACAGGCTTTGCACATTAAAGGAATCGGGAATGCTGGAAGGACGAAGGGTATTTGACCTGCGATTCGGCGACATCGTTGTAGAATCATCGATGAAAAGAGGGACGCTTTAAATTGAGCGAAGGCACGATAATAACGGGCCTTGATATCGGCACCACCAAGGTGGGAGTAATAATAGGCGAGCCGACGGAAGACGGTAATTTCAAGATCCTGGGCGTGGGAGCGGCTCCCAGCGAAGGCTTAAAAAAGGGAATGGTGGTAAACCTGGAGAAAGCGGTTGATTCGGTAAGAGCCGCCGTTGACGATGCCGAACTCGTAACCGGCAAAAAGATCGTATCCGTATACGCCAGCATCACCGGCGACCATATTAAAAGCATCAACAGCAGAGGTGTGATTGCCATAGGAAAAACCGGATCTGAAATCACGTCATCCGACGTGGAGCGGGCGATAGAGGCGGCCAAGACCGTGGCCATTCCCTCGGATCGGGAAATAATTCATGTTCTTCCCCAGGAATATAAAGTCGATGATCAAAACGGAATCAGGGATCCCATCGGATTTTCCGGAGTGCGGCTCGAGGTTGACGTTCATATAGTAACCGGTTCCGTTTCGGCGGCGCAGAATGTCTTAAGATGTATCGAAAAATCCGGAATCGGAGTCGAGGAGCTGGTTCTACAGCCCCTGGCGTCAAGCTACGCGGTTCTGACAAAGGACGAGATGGAACTCGGCTGCGTGGTAATCGATATGGGGGGAGGCACCACCGACCTGGCGGTATTTCATGAGGGATCGGTCAAGCATACGGCGGTGATAGGCATCGGAGGGAAAAATGTCACCAGCGATCTGGCCATCGGGCTGAGAACCCCTCTCGAACAAGCCGAGCAGTTGAAGTGTAACTATGGTTCCGCTCTCTCATCGACCGTGGACGCGACGGAACTGGTGATCGTTCCGGGGGTCGCCGGGCGCGAATCCAAAGAGGTCTCTCGGTCGGTCCTGGCCTCTATTATAGAGCCGCGGGTGGAGGAGATATTTTCGCTGGTGGCCCGCGAACTCAAGAGAAGCCATTTTACGGAAATGCTGGCCGCGGGAGTTGTCTTGACAGGAGGCGCAGCCCAGCTTGACGGAGTTTTGGAGCTGGCCGAACAGATTTTCGATTTGCCGGCCAAACTGGGAACTCCTCTACAATATGAAAACTGCACGGAAATAACGCCCGGCCCGGCTTTCGCCACCGGCATCGGGGCCATACACTATGCTCTCTCCCGTTCGGACAAGACCGCCATTAGGACGCGACCGGGAGGTTTGGCGAGGACTATCGATAAAATGAAAAAATGGTTTAATGAATATTTTTAATAATTCCTCTGGAGGGGATAGAATGGAGGGTATTTATGCTCTTCGAATATGATTTTGACGAAGGCCCGCGGTCAAAAATAAAAGTCGTTGGAGTCGGCGGCGCCGGCGGGAATGCTGTCAACAGGATGATCTCATCGGGATTTTCCGGCGTCGAATTTATATCGGTAAATACCGATGCCCAGGCGCTTGAAAACTCCCGGGCCGACCTGAAAATCCAGATCGGGAAAAAGCTGACCCGTGGCCTGGGAGCCGGAGCCGATCCCGAAATCGGGAGGAAGGCGTTTGAGGAAGATCCCGAGACTACCAAAGAGGCTCTTGAAGGCGCCAATATAGTTTTTATAACCTGCGGAATGGGGGGAGGAACAGGCACGGGAGCATCTCCTCATATCGCGAAAATAGCGAAAGAACTGGGCGCCCTTACCGTAGGAATCGTGACCAGGCCATTCTTGTTCGAGGGTAACCTGAGAATCTCAAGAGCGAAATCGGGTATACATCAGATCAAGGATTACGTGGATACGTTGATAGTAATCCCCAATCAAAGGCTTTTCGCGCTGGTTGATAGGTCGACGCCGATAAACGATGCCTTTATGAAAGCCGATGAGGTTTTGCTTTCAGCTACCAGGGGAATATCCGACCTGATCATGGTACCGGGCCTGATCAATCTCGATTTTGCCGACGTGAGGGCGGTGATGGTTAACGCCGGCGAGGCGATTATGGGAACCGGCGTAGCCGAGGGCCATGACAGGGGCGAAATAGCCGCTCGAATGGCGCTGCAATCCCCGTTGCTCGAGGATCTTTCTATCGAGGGAGCCAAAGGAATAATAGTCAATATTACGGGCGGCCCGGATTTGAGCCTTGAAGATATACGTCTGGCAAATGAAACTATATATGAGGCGGCCGGCAGTTCAGGTAACATCATCTTCGGCGCGGTGATTGACGAAAGAATGAACGACAAATTGTTTGTTACCGTAATCGCGACCGGATTCGGGCGAAGGGAAAAAATTGATGATCCCGGAGAAGAGATAGATCTATTCGGATTCGAGCCCGAAAAAAAGAACGGCAGGGCAAGAAGGATTAAGCAACCGAGAAAGATCTATGAGAAAATCACCTCATCCGATTACGTAATCGAAAACCTGGACGTGCCCACGTTTATGAGAAATCAAAAGAATACGCTGAATTAAAAACTGCGCGAAGCCGATCGGCGCGGTCCTGATTTTCCGGGATCGCGCCTTTCTTTTCAGCTGTTTCTATTATTTTTTTTTATTCTGTTTTTGGCGTTTATATGCTCGCGAAGCGTTCGCGTGAAAACATGGCTGCCGTCTCCCCGGGCCACAAAAAACATATATTCAGATTTCGCCGGATTTACCGCCGCTTCGAGGGATTTAACGCCCGGATTGGAGATGGGACCGGGAGGAAGTCCGAAATACTTGTAGGTATTATAGGGCGAATCGTAATTGAGGTCTTTTCTATAAAGGGGTCGGTCGAGGCCTCCCAGGGCATAGATTACGGTGGGATCGCATTCCAACCGCCATCTTTTCTTAAGGCGGTTTAAATAGACGGCCGCGATTACCGACCTTTCGGAATCAATCATAGCCTCCTCCTCTATCATGGAGGCCAGCGTGACCGCTTCGTGGAAGGTCAAGCCCAGTTCGTTGGCTTTAATCTCAAATGAATCCGGAAGCGAACCGAAGAAATGATCCGTCATTTTTATCACCACGTTTTCAGGGTTTTCTTCATAGAAAAAATTATATGTGGACGGGGCCAGATAACCCTCCAGATTGTCGGCTTCGATACCCAGGGAGTCCAGAAGGTCGGGATCGGACATTAAATTTCTAAAACCACTGATTTCCATATCGATTTTGGAATGAAGAAGGGACGCCATCTCCGCCATGGTGTAGCCCTCGGGTATTACCACATTAAAGGGGGTGGCAAATCCCCGGACGATTATATCTATTATGTCGGCTATGGAATCGTCGGGCCGGATGGCGTAGCGCCCTGTTTTCATTTTGGTGGTTTTGCTAAATAATTTTGAAAAAAATATGAAATTCGATTTTGATGATATGGCTCCCGTTTTTTCCAGATTTGCCGCGATTTCGGACAACGATTCGCCGCGCCTGACAATTAGATAACGGGTACCGTCCTTGAAATCAGCGGCCGGATGGGGAATATGGAATAGCGAGAAATAATATATCCACCCGATTACGAATAAGAGAAGAGCGGCGCCCAGGATTTTTTTTGACTTACTCATTATGACATTATCAACCCTTATCAAGATATGCCTGCAATATTAAAGCGGCCGAAAGCATATCTATCGTTTCTTTAGATTTACCGACTTTTTTCTCTGCCTGGTGAATTTGCCTTATGGCCTCTTCCGTTGTCAGTCTTTCATCTACAAATTCAACTTTCAAATTCAGATTCCTTTTTATCAATTCGGCCAATCGTCTCGAAAAATTAGCCGAATCTCCCTCGGTCCCATCCATATTTTTGGGAAGGCCAATTACCACAAGATCGATTTCCTCTTCTTTAACTACGTATTGAAGGGAGTTAATGAAGTTTTCTTTGCTCTTATATTCGATAGTCTTATATCCCGTGGCGATTCTGAATTGGCTGTCGCCAATTGCCAGGCCGACCCGCTTCTTGCCGGGGTCTATACCAAGTATCTTGAGGGGCTTATGGTTCATTTTCGCGCGGCAGTTCACCGTCTTCCAGGTATTTTTTGAGGTCTTTTATGGCCCTTCGGTGGGCGCTGAACGCTATGTTGGAAGGCAACCTCTCGAGATCGAAGTATTTTGTCTCCAGGGCATCATCGCCCGGAAGGAGATCGCCGTCTATGACACTGGCCAGATAAAGAATTAATACCACTATCGACCTGGGATCGTCACCCGCCTTATAGTTCCAGAAAAGCCTTTCGATTTTTATATCAAGCCCGGTTTCTTCCTTTACTTCCCTCTTGCAACATTCGACTGGCGATTCATCGTACTCCATGAACCCGGCGGGTATGCACCAGTCGCCCACTTTGGGGGGATACTTCCTTTTCACCAGGAGCACCCTGTTATCATCTACGATAATTGCGCCGGTGGCCGGGATAGGATTTTTATACCAGATATACTCACAGGAGGGGCAGGCGGATCTCATGACACCGTCCAGACGCCGGGATTCCAACCTTGAGCCGCACCAGGGGCAATATTTAAAATCCCTCGCTTCGATTAACTTATGTTCGTCGGGTATGCTCATTCCACAATCGGTTCCTTCAGTTCCATATGAGTCACTTTTCCGAATTCCGAAAGGTCGCCTTCGAGCGCGCTCGTATCGGCTACGATCATTACGGTCATCGAGTCTGGATGAAGGTATTGTTCGGCGACTCTCCTTATATCCTGCAACTTTACCGCCCTGATATTATCGAGATAAGTTTGATAATAATCGTCGGGATATTTGTCGAATTCCAGCGACATCAGCCTGTTGACGATTTCGCCGGGGGAATCGAACCGGAAGATAAAGTTATTCAGGTATGATTCTCTGGCCGACTCCAATTCTTCTTTGTCAGGCAGAGAATTTTTGATATTTTCGAAGTCCTCGAAGAATATTTCAAGAGCCCTTTTTGCCGTCGCCGTTTTGGTCTGAGTGTAGGCCGCGAACACCCCGTAATCCCTGCTTCCGGTAGAGAACGAAGATCTTACGGAATAGGCGAGACCTTCATCAGATCTGACTCTGGAGGTCAACCGCGAGGTGAAGCTGCCGCCGCCCAGAATAAAGTTCATCAGGGAGATTGTCCATTTATCGGGATTGTCACGTTTGATCCCCAGATGCCCGACCCGGATGTTCGCCTGGGTAATGTCTTTATCTATTATGTAAACGCCGGACTTAAATGTGTAATTCACATCCGGAATTTCAGGGAATTCGATCTCATGACGTTCCCATTTCCCGAACACCTTTTCTATTTTTTTAATCATATCTTTGGTCTTGAAATCCCCGGAGAATGCGATCATTATGTTATTGGGATGAAAATATTTTTTGTGGTAGGCGACAATATCGTCCCTGGAGATAGGCTTCACCTCATTCCATTCGATAACGCTTCCATAAGGATGATCTCCGTAAAGCAGATGGGTGAATTCGCGCGAAATAATGGAACGCGGTCGATCGTTACGCCTTCGAATAGACTCTTTTATCTGTGATTTTTCGAGTTCGATTTTCGAAGAATCGAAAGCGGGATATCGAAGCACCTCATAGAATAATCCCAGCCCCAGATCGATATCTTTCGACATTACCGATAAGCGCGCCGATCCGGATTCATTTCCGATAACGCACTCGATATACCCGGCGATAAATTCCAGAATCGCGTTTAATGAATCCGGAGAATACAATTTCGTTCCTCCGGTTCTCATAACTGTTCCGGCAATACCGGCGAGGGCCTGGTTTTCCTTTGAATCATAAATTGAACCGGTTCTTATCAGAGCATGCGCGGAAATAAGGGGCAGTTCCCGATCTTCCATCAAGAACAGGATCATCCCGTTATCAAGAACCGTCCTGGCAACCTCTTTTCCGACCACAGGAACATCCCATTTCAATTCGGGGAATTTCATATTCTCAATTATCCTGGATCCCGGAGACCTTTTCTCCTGAGCGAAAGGAAACGACGTCATAAATAGAATCAATATCGTCGATATAGTAATCGCGTGTTTTCTCATTTTTTCACCGCCTGGCGTTTATTGAGTTTCTGTATTTTGGCCGATTCTGCGGATATCCCTCTGTCGGGTTTTACGAGATAAGCGACAGTCCGGTTGTCTTCGGTAAAATATTCCGCCAGGACTCTTTTTACGTCATCGGCGGTTACCGCCCGTCTTTTTTCTTTTAGAATCAAAAGGTAACCCCAATCCCCGACTTGGGCCTGCATATTGGCCAACCCGAAAGCCATACCTCTGTTGGATTGAAGACCGCGGACGTAATCGGCCTCGAGTTGATTCCTTACCCGTTGCAGTTCCCACCCGGTGGGGCCTTCATTTTGGAGCCTGTCTATCTCCTCATAAATCGCCTTTTCGACTTCTTCTACGGAATACCCGGCTTTCGGAATTGCCACTATGGTGAAAATATCGGGGAATCGTGTGAAGGCGCTTATGGCGCGTATTGATGATACCATTTGTTTTTTCTCCACCAGGCTTTTGTATAGCCTGCTGGTACGCCCGCTGGTCAGGAGGTTGGAAATTACATCGAAAACCTCCTGATCGACATCGCCGCCGGCCATCATATGCCACCCTACGGCCAATCTCGGTTCAGCGTCAAAAGCCACCGCTACTCTTCGTTCGCCTTCCTGTTCCGGCTCCATGGTGGTGACGGGCGGCACCGGTTTTTCGGATGGCGGGATATTTCCGAAGTACTTTTCAACCAGTTTTACGACCTCATCGAATTTCACATCTCCCACTATCGCGATTACAATATTGTTTGGAGAGTAATACTGGCGGAAGAACTCCTCGACTTCCTCTCTCAGCACGGTTTCCAGATCCGACGCCCAGCCGAGTATCGGCCAGCTGTAAGAACTTGCCGTAAACGCGGTAGCGTTCAGTTGTTCGTAGAGCTTTCCCGACGGCGAATTGTCTATGCTCAGCCTCCGTTCTTCATATACGACATCTCGTTCCGAATAGAATTCCCTTAGTATAGGATTCGCAAGACGGTCAGATTCCATATAAGCCCATAATTCGAGTTTATTGGACGGCAAAGAAACGTAATACTGCGTACCATCGTTTCCGGTCGAGGCGTTCAATCCCAAGCCGCCGTGCCGGAGATACGTTTCCCAGAACTCATCTTTAATAATGTATTGTTTTTGTTCTTTTTGAAGGTCGGCGATAAGAGACCTCAGAGAGTCGATTTTTTCCGTCCCGCCCCGGTACAACGGATTTCGCGATTCGTTTATGGCGTCGCTTAAATAGTGGGCAACTATATCTATTTTATCCATGATAGGAATTTCCGCATCATGATTGGCCGTACCTATATTCTTGGTTCCTTTAAAGAGCATATGTTCCAGCAGGTGCGCAGTGCCGGTGATGCCCGGTTTTTCATCGGCGGAACCGGCTTTG
The DNA here is from genome assembly GCA_020348065.1 of Candidatus Zixiibacteriota bacterium. GTDB lineage: Bacteria > Zixibacteria > MSB-5A5 > UBA10806 > UBA10806. Next base: position 2,007,063 of record CP070742.1, on the reverse strand, counting down.
AATCGGACTATCGCTGAGAAAGTGGGCGAAAGGTGTCTTTCGACAACCAGAAGCTCCAGTCCGTTTGAAAAAGTATGCTGTTTTACATCCAGATGGATATCGTCTTTTTCAGCGTTAACTATTAAGGGGAGTAAAATTAAGAAAATTAAAAGTGGAATTTTTTTCATATTCTTCCTCCTTTTTCTAATCTATCAAGAACATATATATATAATTCATAGTTTTATTATATTCAACTATATCCTGATTTTAATTGTATCCCTGTATTTCCGAATTGTTCATCTTGACTTATTTGGATATTTCGATTTCTTGAGGATTTAATGGATCTTGTTAACAATGAAAATTTGACGCCGAAGCAAATGCGGCGGGTGATTTATGCCCTGGCATTCCCGATAGTGGGCACGAATCTGCTTTTGAGGGGAGTTGGGATTGTTGATACCGCCATGGTCGGGCATATCTCCCCCCAAGTCCAGGCCGCGGTGGGGATGTCGCAATGGATTATAGGGCTGATGATGGCGCTTCTCTGGGGAGTGGCGGTTGGCGGGACCATATCGGTGGCGAATTTCACCGGTGCGCGGGACGATAAAAATCGAATTTCATCCGCAGATACGGTTTTCTGGATGGGACTCGGAGCATCGATTATAGTGACTATTCTTGCACTGCTTTTTGTCCGACCGCTCTCCTATATCATGGGCGCCGATGAAACCCTTTCCCGATCAGTCGGTTCATATATGCTTATCATATGTCTTTTCTTCGCCAGTAAAGGCACCCTTATGGTGGTAGGGGGTATATTCCAGGGATTCGGCGATACCAAAACCCCTTTCAGAGTAAATTTCGGCATCAATATAATCCATATTTTAATCGCCTATCCTCTAACGTTCGGAGCCTGGGGATTTCCCAGATTGGAGATTATAGGGGTGGCATTGGCCACCGTGACTTCCGAGACCCTGGGGGCGGCATTCCTGGCGTATCTGGCCTATAGAAAAAAGCTGTTAAAATTTAAATGCTTTTCATTCATCAGGATGAAAAACATCATTAATCTGGGTTTTCCTGTTTTCGGCGAACGCATTATGACCTTTACATCCCAGATTGTATATACGCGTTTCGTACTATTAATCTCATTGAGCGCTTACGCTGCCCATTCGGTCGGTTTGATGATAGAATCGGTGGCGTTCTTGCCGGGAATCGGTTTCGCCCAGGCGGCGACAACCCTGGTCGGTCAGAACCTGGGAGCGAGGCTGCCGCATATGGCCAAAAAATTCAGCAACCAGGCGCTAATTATAGGTCTTACGATCATGGGTTTTTTGGGGATAACATACTGGGTTTTTCCCGAAATCTGGATGAAGATCTTCTCCAATGATCCTGAAGTTATCGAGTATGGAATATTATTCTGTAAATTCGCGGCGGTTCTGCAAATTCCCCTCGCCGCCACCATGATACTGGCGGGATCTCTCCGGGGCGCGGGGCAGACCCGATGGGTGATGTATGTCACTATCATAGGGACATGGTTCGTCAGAGTTCCGGTAGCTTATCTATTTGGAAGTTATATGGGTTACGGGATATTTTTCATATGGCTGGCGATGCCGGTTGACTGGGCGGTCAGGGCGATTCTGATGCTGGCGAAATTCTACAGCCATAAATGGGGCAGCGATTATATAAAATAGAATCCGTTGTCGATCATAATATTAAACATACGCGTTAATGTTGCCGATAACCTCATCGGAGGTTCGAATGAGTACCCGCAAAATCCTTATCGTCGACGACAATCCCAATATGTCAATCCTGCTTTCCGATATTCTGGAAATATTCGAATATAAGGGATACCACGCCGAAGACGGGACCGATGCGCTGGAGAGACTACGAAAAGATAAATATGATCTGGTATTTACCGATTTGAGGATGCCCCGAATGGATGGTTATGATCTTCTGCAGGCCATAAAAAACGAGCATCCCAAAATCCCTGTGGTGGTCGTTACCGGCTACACGGTTGAGGAAGGCCAGGATCTCATGCTTTCGCAGAAAGCCGATGGTTTTTTGCACAAGCCGTTCAAAGTTAACGAGATCGAAACTATTTTGACCAACCTTCTCGGCCATTCCAAATAAAGAATCGCTCATCTTTATAAAATGATTGCTTGAAGTCACTGATTTATATATAATTACCGGTTAATGGAAAAGGATACGATTGCCGGAAATCTGGAAAAACTTCTGGCCAGAATTGAGAAAAAATGCGTTTCCGTTGGAAGAAATTTCGAACAGATTAAAATCGTGGGCGTAAGCAAAACAGTCCCCGCACAATTTGTCCGGGAAGCGGTATTGGCGGGATTAAAAGAATGCGGCGAGAACAGGGTACCGGAGGGAATCGAAAAGATAAAGGCGGTCTCGCCGCGGCCGATCTGGCATTTCGTCGGGCATCTGCAGCGAAACAAAGCCAGAAAGGCGACAGAATATTTCGACGTTATTCAAACTGTCGATAGCCCGGAGCTGGCGGAGATAATTTCCAAAAGGATTCTGGAACTGGATAAAGAAAAGGAAATTTATCTTCAGCTGAATTCGACCGGCGAATCTCAAAAAAGCGGGTTTAACGCCTCAGAGATTCTTGATATCGCCGATAAAATTAATAAATTACGAGGTTTGAAATTGACCGGTTTGATGACAATAGGGCCGTTTACGGAAAACGAGACTTTAATAAGAAGGAGCTTTTCTTTAACAAATGAGGTTTTTGATAAACTGAAAGGAAGAATAGGCGGCCGACTCAAATGGCTGTCCATGGGGATGTCCGGGGATTTCGAAATTGCCCTTGATTACGGGGCGAATGTTTTACGTATCGGAACCGCGATTTTCGGACCGAGAAATAAATTTTAAAGGAGGGGGAGCGATGAAAATATCTCCTCTCGATATTAAAAAGCAGGAATTTGGCAAAAAGTTTAACGGTTACAGTCCCGACGAGGTTCATTCTTTCCTGGATATGGTCGCCGACGAGATGGAGGATCTTTTAAAGAAGAACCTCGAGTTGGACGAAAAGGTTAAAGCGCTCGAAGAGAAGCTTTCCAATTACACCAGGATCGAGGACGTTCTCCAGGATACGCTTTTAACCACTCAGAAGTCCGCCGAAGAGACGAAATCATCGGCCGAGCTGAAAGCGAAAAATATTATTGATGAGGCTAACATCGGCGCAGATAAAATTATCGCGGAGGCCCGCGAGAAATTGCTTAAAATTCAAAGTGAGATCGAGGATTTAAAAAATCAAAAAGAGATCTTTGTAATAAATTTCAAATCGCTTCTCGATACTCAGCGGTCTTTGCTGGAGATGGTTGAGAAACGAAACGAGGAAAAAAGGAGTTATCTCAGAATTAAGATGAAACCCGATCTCAGCGAAGAGGATCTCGAGCGGGTGGTGAATGATTTTGAACGCCAGTATGATTCTCATAGCAATAAAAGCGAAGAAGGCGGAGAGGAATCGAATCGATTGAAAGACCAGGATTAGAATATGAATCTCAAATCTGCTATCGCAGAATCGGTTAAATACATACGGAGTCAAACGGATTTTAACGCTTCCATAGGGATAATCCTGGGGACCGGGCTCGGAGTATTGGCAGAGGAAATCACCGTACATCATGAAATCCCTTACGATAAGATCCCCAATTTCCCCGTAAGTACCGTGGAATCTCATTCGGGGAAACTCTTATTCGGAGGTCTTGGGGGAAAAGACGTGGTTGCCATGCAGGGCAGGTTTCACTACTATGAGGGATATGATTTGAAGCAGGTGACTTTCCCGGTACGGGTGCTCAAGGAGATAGGAGTAAAGATCCTGATTGTTTCGAACGCTTCCGGAGGTGTCAATCCTCAGTACCGGACCGGCGATCTGGTCATGATAACCGATCATATTAACTTCCAGGGTGAGAATCCGCTAATCGGCGCGAACGACAAAGATCTCGGTCCCAGATTTCCCGATATGTATAACTGTTATGACAGGGAACTGCGCGAACTTGCCGAACAAACGGCTATCGATGAGAAAATCCCGCTTCAGAAAGGGGTATACGTAAGCGTAACCGGACCCAATCTGGAAACCGCCGCCGAATATAGGATGGTTAGAATTCTGGGTGGTGATCTGGTGGGGATGTCTACTGTTCCGGAGGTTATCGTAGCCAGACACCAGGGAACAAAGGTTCTGGGATTCTCGATTGTAACCGATATGGGGTTGCCCGACGCGCATGCGCCGTGTACCATCGAGAGTGTATTGGCCGCGGCCGCGGAAGCGGAACCGAAATTAACTCAACTTGTGAAAAAGACCATTGAGAGGATAAAGATTTAGCGCTATGAGTGAAAAATACACGCAGTTCAAAGGCGATTTTAATTTTGCGGAAAGAGAAACAGAGATCTCTAAATTCTGGGAAGAAAATTCTATTTTCGAAAAATCGGTCAAGATAAGAAAAACGTCGCCGCGCTTCATATTCTACGAGGGGCCTCCCACCGCCAACGGACTTCCTCATACCGGACACGCGCTGGCTCGAACGGTTAAGGATGCTATCTGCCGTTATAAAACGATGAAAGGTTATCTTGTGGAGCGCAAAGCCGGCTGGGACACCCACGGACTACCGGTGGAGCTGGAGGTCGAGGGTGAACTCGGCATAAAAACCAAGGACGAGATAGAGAAATTCGGTATCGCGAAATTCAACGAGAGATGTAAGAAATCGGTGTTCAGGTATAAATCCGAATGGGATACGTTTACCCGCAAGCTCGGATACTGGATCGATCTTTCCGATCCTTATATAACGTGCGAAAATGAATATATCGAAACCGTATGGTGGAATTTAAGGCAGTTCTGGAACAAGGAACTGCTTTATAAGGGGTATAAGATTCTTCCCTGGTGCCCCAGGTGCCAAACGGCTTTGTCTTCGCACGAAGTCGCGCAGGGCTATGAAGAAGTTACCGATCCGTCGATTTTCGTCACCATGAAACTGGCTGGAAGCGACGATACCTACTTTCTGGTCTGGACCACTACGCCCTGGACGTTGATTTCCAATGTCGCCCTGGCTTTTAATCCCGATGAAAGTTATGTAACAATTAAACATAACGGCAGAAAACTGATACTGGCCGAAAAAAGGCTGCCGGTTATCGATGGTGAGTACGAAGTGCTTGAAAGCAAACCGGGTTCGGATTATTACGGTGTGAAATATGAACCTCTTTTTAATTTTCTTCCGGCTGAAAAAGGACATTACGCCCTGAACGCCGATTTCGTCTCTATGGAGGAGGGAAGCGGCATAGTCCATATAGCCCCGGCTTTCGGCGCGGACGATTACGAAGTCAGTTTGAAAGAGGGAATCTCGATTGTCCAGGGAGTCGATATAAGAGGTAATCTGGTTCCGGAGGTCTCGAAATGGGCCGGTAGATTCGTCAAGGACGCCGATCCGGCGATAGTGGAGGATTTGAAAAGCAGGGGGCTTCTATACCTTTCCGCCGGGTATACTCATAACTATCCGTTCTGCTGGAGATGTCATTCGCCGCTTCTATATTACGCCCGCTCGTCATGGTTCATCAAAACCACCGAGTTCAAAGACGAGATGGTAAAAGCCAATAATGAAATTAAGTGGTATCCGGAGGAAGTTGGCAAAGGCAGATTTTGCGAATGGCTCGAGAATAATGTCGATTGGGCGTTATCGCGGGAACGATACTGGGGGACTCCCCTGCCGATGTGGATCTGCGAAGGCTGCAATAACCAGCATTGTGTCGGCTCAATTGCAGAGCTTAAAGAAATGGCGCTGGAGACGCCTGAAAACCTCGATCTGCACAGACCGTTTGTCGACGAGATATTGTTAAAGTGCCCTGAATGCGGCGGCAAAATGAAAAGGACTCCGGAAGTCATCGACGCCTGGTTTGATTCAGGCTCCATGCCTTACGGTCAGGTTCATTATCCCTTCGAAAATAAGGATGAATTCGAAGAAAAGTATTTTCCCGCTGAGTTCATAGCTGAGGGTCTCGACCAGACACGGGGATGGTTTTACACTCTTCTGGCGATTTCGGTTTTCATATCCGGGAGATCCTGCTACAAAAGCTGCGTCGTGAACAACCATGTGTTGGACGGCGAGGGCCGGAAAATGTCCAAAAGCCTGGGAAATTATATCGATCCCCTGGAGGCAATTAACGAGTATAGCGCTGACGCTCTTCGGTGGTATCTAATAGGTTCGTCGCAGGTGTGGCTGCCGAAACGGTTTGATAAGGATATGCTGGTGGAGGTCGTCCGGCGTTTCTTTTCGACCTTTCAAAATACATATTCGTTTTTCGCCCTCTACGCCAATATTGATAATTTCGCACCGGATATGAGCTTAAAAGTCGAGAATAGATCTCTTATCGATCGCTGGGTGATATCGAAACTCAACAGCGTGATCGAGGAGACAATGGCGGAATATGAAAATAATGATCTTACCAGGGTTACGCGTTGCATCGGGGATTTTGTGGTGGATGATCTTTCCAATTGGTATGTGCGCCGGAGCCGCAGGAGATTCTGGGGTTCGCAGGAAACCGAGGATAAAAAATCGGCTTATCAGACGCTTTTTGAGTGTCTGCTCACGTCATGCAAACTTATCGCGCCTATGGCTCCGTTTATCTCAGAAGACATTTATCGAAGGTTAACCGGATCTATGGCGGATTATCCCGAGTCGGTTCACCTCTGTGAGTTTCCCGTCTTTTCAGAAAAATATATCGATAAAAGATTAGAGGAAGAGATGGATCTCGCGCGAAGAGTGGTGGAGCTGGGGCGCGCGGGCAGAAAGGAATCTCAAACCAGAACAAGGCAACCTCTAAAGAGGCTTGTTGTTTTGGGATTGAATATAAAAGAACAGGAGATGCTGAAAAGTATTGAAGATATTGTCCTGGAAGAAATTAATGTCAAAAATCTTGAATTTGATAATAAAGATTCAACCTATTTCAGCTACCGGGCGGAACCCGATTTCAAGAAGATCGGCCCGAAGTTTGCCGATAAAGCGAAAGCCGTAGCCGAAGCGATTAAAGCGCTTCCCGGCGAGAAGGTGGCTGAGCTGAATGCTAAGGGAATGACGCGGATAGATTTGGATTCGGACAGTTTCACGATCAGAGATGAAGAGACAAAGATCAAAATCGATTCCCGCGATGGTTTCTCTGTAATGGCGGATGGCAACCTTAAGGTCGCTCTTGACTTACGGCTGAATGAGGATCTTCTGGCCGAAGGTAACGCCCGGGAATTGGTTAATAAGATTCAGAATTTAAGAAAAGCGTCCGGCTTGGAGGTTACGGATCGTATTGTTCTGTCCATATCCGACAACCCGGAATCCGAACGAGCGTTATCGAAGTTCTCCGATTACATAAAAAACGAGACTCTCACGGATAACCTGTCTGACAATACTGACTTACAGGATTCGATCGAATTCAATCTCAACGGCGTGAAAACAGTTGTTGCGCTCGAAAAGATAAAATAGTATATACTGGCCGGAGGACTTCCTGATGAATAAAAGGGATACGGCGAAATTCGAGAAACTCCTGCTTGAAAAACGCAGACAGCTCATTGAGGAGTTCGGGCTTTTAAAAAAGGCTGCTATGGATAACACCATTAAGGATAATACCGGCGATCTGTCTTCCTATTCATATCACATGGCCGATCTGGGCACCGACGCCATGGAGCGGGAAAAAACCTTTTATTTCGCGTCGAAATCGGGCAGGTTGTTGTATCATATTGATGAGGCGCTGAGGAGATTAAGAAATAGCAGCTATGGGAAATGTGTCGAATGCGGGGAAGAGATCAACCACGAACGTCTCAAAGCGGTTCCACATGCGCGACTGTGTATAAAATGTAAGGAGTTGGAAGAAGAGCGAAAAAAAGGACGTTAGGAGACTCTATTAATGCGTACCAGAAGTCTCCTTCTTTATTTTTTGATCGCGGCCTTTGTGACTATCGCGGACCAGGTTTCAAAATCTCTTATTCAGATATTTTTGTATGAAGGTGATAAGATCTCGGTTATCGGAGATCTTTTGTATTTCAGGCTGATCTATAATGCCGGCGGCGCCATGGGTACCAGCATCGGTCCCTCCTGGGTTTATCTGATTTTAACTGTCGTGGCACTGGTAATAATCATACGGTATTTAATCATGACACCGGAGGCCGGCTGGCATATAAAGACAGCGCTGGCGATGATACTGGGAGGCGCCGTTGGAAATCTCATAGACAGGGTGATTTATGGGAAGGTAATCGATTTCATAGATATGGATTTTCCGGATATACCTTTCCTGTATATCCGGCGCTGGTTCACTTATAATGTCGCCGATGCCGCCATTACAATAGGGTTGTTTGTCTTCGTTATCGGCGTCCTTTTCAAGAAAAAAGATAAATACGCCCCGATCGAGGATCAGCAATCCTCTGAAATATTAGAAGAAGACGGTGACGGCTCATATACTTAAACTCTCGGTCCCGGCCGATAGTGAGGGCGAAAGGCTCGATATTTTCTGTGCCCGCAAAGTCGCGGATCGGACACGAAGTTATTTCACCAAACTGGCATCCTCCGGTCATATTAGTGTCGACGGAAAACAGTCAAAAGCTTCTTTAAAGGTAAAACGAGGTATGTCGGTGGAGATCGAACTTATAAGCCCTCCCCCCATCGAGGCCGAACCCGAAAATATCCCCATTAATGTCGTCTATGAGGATAAGCGGATTGTCGTAATCAACAAGGCTGCCGGGATGGTGGTTCACCCCGCCGCCGGCAATTATGAGGGGACCCTTGTAAACGCATTGCTTCATTATTTTGGGGATAATAAATCTGAAGATATCGACCCGGTAAGATTGGGACTGGTCCACAGGCTCGATAAAGATACTTCGGGCCTTCTGGTCGTGGCGAAGGATGAACAGGCCCTGGCGTATTTGCAGAAGCATCTCAAGGAGCGGAATATTAAAAGAGTTTACAGGGTTTTAACCTGGGGCAATATCGATCCGGATAAAGGGACCATAGATTTGCCGATCGGAAGATCGGAAAAGGATCGTAAGATTATGAGGGTGAATCCTCGACATGGACGCGATGCCCTAACTCATTACGAGGTTATTGAAAGGTTTAAGGGATGCGATCTGGTTTCGGTTCGTCTGGAGACCGGCCGGACCCACCAGATCAGGGTCCATCTTTCCTATTACGGACATCCCGTTGTAGGCGATCCCGCCTATAACGGGCGCTCGAAATACTTGAAGAGATTGGGCAAAAATGAAATAACGAAGTTATCGCCTCTTTTGGGGATATTGCAAAGACAGGCGCTGCATGCCTCCGAATTGACTTTACCTCATCCCGATGACGGGCGGGAGATCAGCTTCACCTGTGATCTTCCTGACGATATTGCCGGGGCTATTTCATTTCTTCGGAACATAAAATGAAATCGAAGTCCCGTGAAAAATATCTTTTCCTATGGTCAATCATCGGCCTCGCATTCATTCTCCGTTTTTTGAATGTATTGGCCATTGGAGATAATTTTTACGCGAATTTCCTTTCCGACGCTTCAACTTACAGGCTCTGGGCTGGAAAGATCATGGCGGGATCTTCGTATCTCGGTCCGGCATTCCCCATGGGACCGCTTTATCCCTATTTCCTGGCTTTCTTCATGAGTATCGGATTCGGCTTTTATTCAATACTTTTTCTGCAGGCGGTTTTCGGCACTATTGTGGTATATAATATTTTTGTAATCGCTAAACGGATTTTCGATAAAAAAGCCGGATTGATCGCGGCGTTTATGGCGGCGATATACGGACCTTTTGTTTTTTACGACGGTTTGCTGCTTTCCGAGAGCCTGCAGCTGTTATTATTGAGTTCCGCGCTACTATTGATAATTCCTGCGAAGGTCAAAAAAATCAGGCCGATAAACTATTACTTATCCGGAATATTAATCGGCCTGACCGCTCTTGGCCGGGGGACAATTTTAATATTTTCTGTTTTTACAGCGATATACTGGCTTTATAGATATTTCCGTGAAGGAAAAAACAGTCGGAAAAGGTATTTAAAACAAGCCGCTTTGATTCTGGCCGGGGCTATTTGCGGGATATTGCCTGCCGCTCTTCATAATATTTCAAATGGCGAACTTATCCCCATATCATCGAATTTCGGGATAAATTTCTATATCGGGAATGGACCGGAAGCTACGGGTTCGTATGACGAACCGCCGGGCCTGAACCTGTCCTCCGATTTTACCGGAAGGCAGATTGCCGAAAAAGAATCCGGCCGGAAATTGAAAAGCGCGGAGGTATCGGAATTCTGGTTCGATCGCACCTCTGATTTTTTAAAGAAGAATCCCGTAAGATTTTTGGCGGGGCTCTTTAAAAAAGCCTGGCTCTATCTCTGGTATTTCGATATACCGCAGGCGGAATCGATCCAGATTCACCACAGGTTTTCCCCGGTTTTCTGGATTCTACCGAAAGGTTACTGGTTCGTTTTGATTCCCGGACTAATAGGAATCGTCTTATTGGAGAGAAATGAACCGAAGTGGTTGCTATTAATGCTACTTATTTCCAGTATAGCGGGCGTAATGGTCTTTTTTGCAATAGGCCGCTTCAAGCTCATCGGCTCAATTGCCCTTCTTATATTTGCAGGCGGCGGAATCCGGCAAATTTATCGATCGCTGCGGGAGAGAAATCGATCGATGCTTTTCCGGATTGCGTTATTTGCCGTTGGTTCGTTTCTGTTGCTGTTCCTTCCCAGGTCGATCGACATCAAAAGCAAAATTGCCTCCGCTTATGATAACGTGGGCATATCTTATTTTTTTAAGAACCAGCCTGACGAGGCGATCAAATGGTACAGGCAAGCGGTAGATGTACAGCCATTCCACTCGGGCGTTTTAAATAATATCGGCGGTTATTTCTATACGAAACAGAAACCGGATTCGGCGATTCACTATTTTCACAGGTCTATAAGTTCAGATTCTACCGATGATAAACCATACCAGAATCTCGGAAGGACTTTTCTTAACGTGGGAATGGTGGATTCGGCCCATTATTATTACCAAAAAGCAAAATCGCTTTCCCCTTATGGCGTGGATGCAGACAGGGCGTTGAAGGAGTTAGAGATCCTGATGTCCGATACAGCCGCTACAACTCCCGATTTGCCATCGTTCGATATGCTTTTCGGCCTTGCGGAAAAATACGCGGCGCAGAAACAATTCGATCTGGCGGAGACATATTACCGGCGCTCGCTCCAACTCAGGCCCGACGATATTAGAGCGTTGAATAATCTGGGATTCACTTATCAGGCGCAGGGCAAATTTGATAAAGCAATTGATATGTTTAACGGAATCATTGAGTTAACCGGGGGAGGCGCCGTTGCCTATAATAACCTGGCCAGCGTGGTCTATCGCAAAGGACTGGTAGATTCCGCGGAAATCCTCTGGGAAAAGGCTTTGAAATTCGAACCCGGAAACATCCAGATTAAGAAGAATCTGGATTTTATTAGAAAAAGCAAAAATAGATGACCATCATAATTATTATCAGATCTTGACTGAGTTGAAATATATAACTATATAGGCATAACCATGATTAAACACATTCGAGCTGGAATTTTTCTTCTCGCGGCAACGATAGCCTGTTCTTCGGGCAATAAAGAAATTGTCCCTGAGGTTGATTTTGCCTATGAACTTTTAAAAATGGAAGAGCAAGGCGCGGTAGATTCGGTCATCATGGATCTCGCTCTTTCATGCGACGATAGCTATTTAATTAAAGCGGCGGCAAAAACATGCGGAATAGTCCGGGATGACAGGTTCATGTATCGTCTCTCCGAGCTTTGCGGCCATACCGATAAGGCCATAAGGGAAGCGGCGATTTTTGCTATTGGCGAAATCAAAGACACTGCCGCTTTGAATTCCCTGGCGGCTGTATTACACATAGAGGATTTTGATTCCCGGTTAATGTCGATAGAAGCGCTCGGTAAAATCGGCGATAGAAAAGCGGCTCCGTATATCAAGCCGTTTTTAAAAAAACAGGACGAGGAAGCATACGAAGCGGCTCTGGCCTTATGGCGTATTGCGGATAGTTCCTCGATCGGTGATTTGCGTCTGCTTGCCGGCAGCGCTTCCGGGAAAGCATTGTATGGGGCCGTCTATTCTATGTTTAGACTCGCCCCTGATTCTTGCGTTTCGCAGTTTGTAAAGGTATTTGAAAATCGAAAATCAGGCGACAGCGTCTACATCGAAACTGCGGCCGTTGCGGCCAGGGGTTTGGGATCGAGCGGGGATTCAACCGCTATCCTGGACATTTTTGAAAAACATTTCGATCTTCTCGCCCGTTCGGCAAAGATCGAGTTGATCCGATCTTTGGGAAGGGTAGGCCTTGGCCGTGAGGGACTCGAGCGGATTCTCGCCAGTACAGATGATAACGGTCTCAAAAGAGTAATAATATTATCGCTGGGTCAAATCGGAAACGCTAAAAGCAGGAAAGTCGTCGAAAAATATCTTCATGATTCCTCGCTACAGGTTCAGCTGGCGGCCATATCGGCTTTGCCGGAGGTTAATAAGAGTTCTCCTACTAACACGTTGATAAAATTAAAGTCGGAAGACAAATGGCAGGTAAGGGCCGAGGTGGCCAGGTCTCTGGGCAGGGTGAAAAGCAGTAGATCGTTAAAACAGCTCCGTTTGATGCTCGAGGACGACGACGACAGGGTGAAAGCCGCGGTAATAGAAGGACTGGGTAATTATCCCGTAAATCGAAATATCGATATAATCAAGGCGGCCCTGAACGGCTCGGATGATACAGTGGTGAGATCAATCGCCGCAGACGTTCTCGGATCATCCGACAATTATGAAGCTCTGGATATATTGGCCGAAGCGGCACGGAAGAATGTTGAAACGGACGATGTGGATTTTGCCCGCTCTCTTGTCTCCGCCATCGGTAATTTTGTCGATACGACCGAAATCGGGATTACGGCATTAAATGCTATCAAGAAATTCCTGAACCATCAAAATCGGATTGTCAGGCAGGACGCTTCCTCCGCTCTGGGAAGTTTGGCCCCGGAAAATTTTGATCCCGGCACATTTGATATCGATTTCAGCGAAGAGGATTTTAAAAATCTAAGGGATTTAACGAAAATGGACGCGGTAACCATTATGGAGACGCAGCGGGGTATCATAAAGATTAAACTGGATACTGCTGCCGCTCCCAGGACAGCGGCCAATTTTATCCGGCTTATTGAAAGAGGGTTTTATAACGATCTGACGTTTCACAGGGTCGTTCAAAATTTCGTGGTGCAGGGGGGATGCCCCCGGGCGGACGGCTGGGGCGGACCGGGATACACGATCCGCGAAGAGATAAATCCCATCAGATTCAAAAGAGGGACAATCGGAATGGCGACCTCGGGACGTAATACCGGCAGCTCTCAGTTTTTCATATGTCTTTCCGATCAACCTCATCTCGATGGCGAATATACCGCGTTCGGGCAGGTTATCGAGGGGTGGGATACGCTCGATAGAATTGAAATAGGAGATCGAATTTTATCCGTAAATATTGAGAAGGGGAGGTTTTAGAATGAACCTGGAGGAATATGAGCTAAAATTGCCGGAGGGATGCAATATCGTTCTTGGACACGCGCATTTTATTAAGACCGCTGAGGATCTTTATGAAGCTATGATTTCCACCAGCGCAAATGTCAAATTCGGGATCGGTTTTTCGGAAGCATCGCAGGAACGCCTGGTTCGACTGGAAGGCAACGACGAGGAACTTGAAAAGCTCGCCGCGGAGGCGATAATGGGCATCGGATGCGGTCATACCTTTATAATTTATATGAAGGACGCTTTTCCGATAAACTTTCTCGGCAGGATCAAAGAGGTACCCGAGGTTTGCAGGATAATCTGCGCCACCGCCAATCCGCTGAAAGTCGTTATAGGCAGAACTGAGGAGGGCGGGGCAATTCTCGGTGTGGTTGACGGCGCCGCGCCGGCCGGAATAGAAAAAGAGGATGATGTCGCCGCGAGAAGGAAGTTTCTTAGAGATATAGGATACAAAAAGTAAAATGCTGAAAATCGACCGGGGGATAAGGTGCGGTGAATATTTCACCGTTGACCCGACTGTAAAATCTAACCTTGCCATAGTCAGCCATGCGCATTCGGATCATCTAAAGGCCCACCGGGAAATAGTAGCCACCGCCCCTACGGTGGAGTTGGCGAGCCTCAATTACAAGAGATTCGAGCCTCATATCCTTAATTTTTATGAGAAATTTGAAATCGGACCGGCCGAAATCGAGCTTGCGCCGGCAGGACATATGCTGGGTTCAGCGCAGGTAATCCTGGATTTAAGCGGCGAGAGAATTGTGTACACGGGCGATTTTAAATTCAATGAGAACCGCACCTGCGCCAGAGCCGAAATCCATCCTTGTGATACTCTATTAATCGATACCACCTACGGTATGCCGCATTACAAATTTCCAAAGGCGGAAGAATGCGGCGAGATGCTTGTTGAATTCGTTTTTAAAAATCTGAAATCCGGAATAACGCCTGTAATCCTGGCTTACTCGTTTGGCAAAGCGCAAGAGGCTATGGAAATCCTGAGCCGCGAAGATATAGAGACGGATGTTTACAAAAAAATTTATAGCGCCTCAAAGATATACACAAAATTCGGCATCGATCTGGGTCGATTCCATTTGCTTGAGGATAGACCGGTTTCCGGCCGCGCCGTGATATTGCCCCCCGGCGCATTCAGGTTCGTGGATTCGAGAGGATGGGGCAGATACAGGACCTGTTTCCTATCCGGATGGGTTGTTGATCGGAATCGAGCATTTAAAAACAGCGACGGATTCGGGATTCCGTTATCGGATCACGCTTCGTTTGATGATATTGTCCGATATGTAGAAACGGCCAAACCCAGAAAAGTGTATACGCTTTTTGGACCTTCGAGAATCGCCGAATATTTAAAAAGAATCGGTTTTAAGGCGGAAGCTCTGGATTTGAAGACGGGCCGCAGCACTATAAATCATTCGACAGGAAATTTGGAATTATTCAGTTAATAAAATTTAATAAATTTATTGACAGACCTGGAGATCGATTGTATTATATGTTTGCTCCCGGTAAAGTGTTGATTTATTCCGGATAAAGGGGATGAATTGAAAGAACTCTTAATTTCCGTTTCCGGCATTAGAGGAATTATCGGAAAAACTCTTACTTCGGAGACGGCGCTTAATTACGGCAGGGCTTTCGGCGCCTTTCTAAAGAAAGGCAGAGTGGTGATAGGAAGAGATACCCGAAAAACCGGCCCTATGATCACTTCGGCGGTTATTTCCGGTTTGCTTTCCTCCGGATGCGATGTTGTCGATATCGGAATCTGCTCCACTCCTACGATTGAGATGGCGGTCCGGGACGGAGGGTTCAGCGGAGGAGCGGCGGTAACCGCAAGTCATAATCCCATACAATATAACGCTCTGAAATTAATTGGAGAGGAGGGGATATTTCTTTCCGAAAGCCAGGGGCGAAAGATACAGCGGCTTTTCAATTCTCGACGATTTAGAGATTGTGGCTGGGACTCTGTCGGAAAGGCGACATTTGAGGATAAATGGATCGATCATCACATCAATAAAATTATAAAGCTTGATATAATTTCACAATCTTTGATAAAAAAACGCAGGCTGAAAATCGTAGCTGATTGCGGCGGCGGGGCGGCATGCAATATGGCCGATAGTTTCTTTAAGAAACTGGGAGTTGATTATAAGTTGATTCACTTCATTCCCACCGGCGAGTTTCCCAGAGGACCCGAGCCGATTCCGGAGAATCTCACCGATCTATCGAAGGCGGTAAAGCGGCATAGAGCCGATGTCGGGTTTGCATTTGATCCCGACGCCGATCGTCTGGCCATAGTCTCCGAAAAGGGGCAACCCATCGGAGAAGAATATACTCTGGCTCTTTGTTCAAGATATATTCTATCCAGAACAGCAGGGCCCGTGGCGGTTAATCTTTCGAGCTCCATGCTGAACGATTCTGTCGCCGGAGAAGCTGGAGTGAAAATCTACCGTACAAAAGTGGGCGAGAGAAATGTCACCGAGAAACTCCGGCGGGTCGGAGGCGTCGTGGGAGGAGAAGGCAACGGCGGGTTGATATATCCCCGGCTGCACTGGGGGCGAGACGCTTTTCTGGCGGCCGCTGTAATAATTCAATATCTGGCTTCTTCCGAGTTGAAAATAAGCGAACTCGTAATGGAACTTCCGCGATATTTTATGGTTAAAACAAAATTGAATCTGGCGTTATCTGAGGTCGAAAGGAAAAAGAGCGCTATTGAAAATGCTTTCAGGGGCGATAAAATAAACAGAGTTGACGGCTTAAAGATTTTGGGTAAAGACTGGTGGGTTCAGATCAGAGCGTCTAACACGGAACCCGTAACGAGGGTTATCTCGGAAGCGCGCGATTATAAGACCGCCAGAAGCCTGATCGGAACCGTAAAATCGGTTATTCGGAAATAAAGGAGATTTTCAATGTGCGGCATTGTCGGATATATCGGTCCCAGAAAAGCCTATCCCATATTGATGGAGGGTTTGAAACGGCTGGAGTATCGCGGCTATGATTCAACGGGCATCGCGCTGTTGGAAAGGGATGGCGTCGTTGTCTGCAAGAGCGCCGGCAAGTTGCCCGCCCTTATCTCATGCACTGAAGCCGAAGATTATCAGGCGAATGTCGGGATCGGCCATACGCGCTGGGCGACGCACGGCGAGCCCAACGATGCCAACGCCCATCCGCATACCGGGATGACCGGGCGAATAGCGGTGGTTCATAACGGAATTATTGAGAACTACTCGGCGTTGCGCGAAGTCTTAAAACGTCAGGGCCGCATTTTTAAAACGGAAACCGACACTGAAGTGCTGGCTCATCTGATAGAGGAATATCATAACGGGAATCTGTTGCAGGCTGTCAGGAGAGCGTTAAGCCAGGTTGAGGGGACCTACGGGATAGCGGTATTATCATCCGATAATCCCGATGTGATCGTGGCGGCCAGGCAGGGATCGCCTATAGTGATCGGATGTGGGGATGGAGAGAACCTGGTCGCCTCGGACGTCGCCGCTCTCCTCCGCTATACGAACAGAGTGGTTTATCTTGAGGACGGAGAGTTGGCCGAAGTCACCGCAGACAGTTTTTCAATCTCCACTCTCGAGGAGGTTGAGGTTACGCCCCATCTGGAAGAGATATCCTGGAACCTCGATATGATAGAAAAGGGCGGTTTCGATCATTTTATGTTAAAGGAGATTTTCGAACAGCCGGAGACCTTGAAAAACGCCATGAGGGGCAGGCTGAATTTCGAGGAGGCTACGGCTCGATTAAACGGATTAAACCTTCAGTATGATGAGCTTCATCATATTAAAAGAATTATTATCACGGCCTGCGGCACCAGCTGGCACGCCGGTTTGCTCGGGGAGTATTTGATTGAAGAATATGCGAGAATACCGGTGGAAATCGAATATGCCTCGGAGTTTCGGTACAGAAGCCCCATCATTGACCCCGGTACCATCGTTTTTGTGATCTCGCAATCCGGAGAAACCGCCGATACCTTGGCGGCCATGAGGGAAGCCAGACGAAAAGGAGCCACGTGCCTTGGAATCTGCAACGTCGTCGGTTCTACGATCGCCAGGGAATCGGACGGGGGAGTTTATATTCATGCCGGACCTGAAATCGGGGTGGCATCCACAAAAGCTTTCACATCGCAGATGATGGTACTATCGCTTATTACGATACTCCTGGCCAGGATGCGTTCCATGTCATTTGATGAGGGAGAAAAGCTCCTGAGAGCTATTAGCGAGGTTCCGGACAGGGTTAAGGACGTTTTAGAGCTTAATGATCGTATCAAAGAACTCGCTGAAAAGTATTACAATATGAATAATTTCCTTTACCTGGGCAGGGGTGTTAATTTCCCCATCGCTCTCGAGGGAGCTCTGAAACTTAAGGAGATAAGTTATATACACGCAGAGGGTTATCCTGCAGCGGAAATGAAACATGGCCCCATCGCCCTTATTGATGACAATATGCCGGTAGTTGTTATGGCTCCGCAGGATTCCGTATACAACAAGATTTTGTCGAATATGGAGGAAATCAAGGCCCGGAGGGGCAGGATTGTCGCGGTCGCTACAAAAGGAGATAAAAAGATTGCGGAAATAGCGGATGATGTTATATATTTACCAAGGGTAAACAGTTTTGTTCTACCTTTAATCGGCATAATTCCATTGCAGCTTCTGGCGTATCATATTGCCGAATTGAGGAACTGCGATGTAGATCAGCCCAGGAATCTCGCGAAAAGCGTAACTGTGGAATAAAAGCTTAAAAGTTTTTGGGAGAGGAGCGATTATGGCAGAAAGCGTTAAACAAAAAATGTTACGCGAAAAAGATAAATTGGTTAGAATGTACTACGACAGCAAAATGTCCTTGACCGATATCGGAAAGGTCTATGGGTGCAGCCGTCAATATGTTCAGATGATATTCATAACGTTGGAGATAAAAAGAAGAAACAGACAGGAGGCGTTAAAGCAATCACCGAAGAAAAGGAAAAGCAAATTCGATTTTCGTCCTGAACACGATAGTTTTATTACGAAAAACTATTCGAAAATGACCGATGGCGATATCGCCAGGGCGATTTCGAAACCGGTCAATGCCGTAACCTATCGCAGGCTCATAGTTCTCGGCAAGAAGAAAGTCGAAAGAAAAAACTTCACTCATGAAGAAGACAGCTACATTTTGAAAAATTACAGGCGGTTGACCGATACGGCGATTGCGGATAAACTGAACCGATCTTTGATTTCAATAACTCATCACAGAAATAGAATCCTGAACCGTCCCAAAAGAAGCGTAAGGCCTTATACCGAAGAGGAGGACAAGTTCATAAAACAAAAATACAGGGTCATGACCGATTCGCAAATCGCGGAGGTTTTAAACCGGTCCAAAGCGTCTATCTCTATTCACAGACATGAAGTGCTGGGACTGGCGAAGTCAATAAATAGAAGAAGCAAAGGCAATTAGAATATTTTTTGGCTTGTATTCCCCCCGAATTTTCCAGGTTTTAAAATAAGATATTAATTTTCTTCGTTTTTTGTATTATATTTGCCGCCTGATGACAAATATAGCCGGCTTAAATTATGAAAATCGACAATTTGCAATGCTGACCTCAAGTTAATAATCCTAATGGGCAATTTAATAAATAAGGCTAAAAAAATGAAAATTCTCGTTATTTCTCAATATTATCATCCCGAACCGGGAGCTACGTCGCACCGGTTGAGATCGATTGTCGATGCCATGGTTAGGCGGGGACACGAGGTAACCGTGATTTGCGAATTCCCCAATCATCCTACCGGTATCCTCGATCGCAAAGATCGCTGGAGACTTTTCAGATCTGAAAAAAATGATTCTTATAGAATAATCCGCACCTTCGTCCTGACATTTGCCCGGAAAAATAATATCAGGCGGATGCTGTTTTATCTCTCTTTTTCGCTCTCGTCATTTCTGGCGGCAGTTTTTTTAAGAAAGCATGACATAGTCTTTTCATCTTCGCCTCCGATATTTCACGTTTTCGCGGCGATGATTGCCGCAATGCTAAAGGGGTCCAGATTCGTGCTGGATATCCGCGATATCTGGCCGGAAGTCGCCTTGGGAATCAAGGCCGTATCAAACAGCCGATTACTTAAATGGGGAGGTTATCTGGAAAGGAAACTCTATAAAAATGCTAAGCTTATATCGGCAACTAGCATGGGGCAGAAGAAGACAATAGAAGAAAGAGGCGGCGCCGGAAAAACAATAGTCTCCTATAATGGCTCTGATGAAGACGTTTTGAATTGGCGGGGTGAAGTTACAGATTTACGCAGGTCTTTGGGGTGGGAGAATAAGATAGTCGTTTGTTATGCGGGCCTAATTGGTTTGGCACAAAATCTAACGTCCCTCCTGCCCGAAATAACGCAGATTGACGAGGACGATATTAAGTTTGTATTTATTGGTAACGGTCCCGGTGAAGACGCCCTGAAACATGCTGTTGATGAAATTGAATTGAAGAATGCGGAATTTTTACATATGATGCCAAGATCGGATGTGATTCCGTTTATTTACGCTTCTGACATAATGATGGTTATATTGCATGAATCTGAATTTTTTAAGATCACAATACCATCCAAGGTTTTCGATTATATGGCCGCGGGAAAGCCGGTTGTTTCCAATGTTGACGGCGAACTCCGCGAAATAATAACCTCCAATAACGCCGGTTTATACTTCTCTTTGAGAGATAAAGGATCTCTTGGTCGCGTCATAAAAAAGCTGAAAAACGACGCACAATTAAGATCGGAGATGGGAGATAACGGAAGGAGAATGGTCAGAGAAAAATTTTTAAGATCGAAACTAACGGATAAGCTGGTAGAAATAATGGAAAATTCAGTTTGATAATTTTATGGCTTATTATGGGAGACGCTTTTTAATTTTGGATTATGAATAGGCTGTCCGGTACCTCAGGATCTAAATATGAAAGATAAACGCAATCCCGGCGCAATAGATTATTTTAATAGAAAGATCCGGGCTTTCGATGATATTTATCGAGACGATAAGAAGGGTCTGCTGTCTATTCTTAACAGGGTCATAAGAGCCTCCGTGCGAATCAGGTTCGATCTGGCTTTTGATATTCTGGGCGATCTAACCGGCAGGTCGGTGCTGGATATCGGGTGCGGTTCCGGCCGGTATATGTTTAAGGCGCTCGAAAGAAACGCCGGTTATGTAGTGGGTATTGACGCCGCCGCCGGGGCTCTGGAGCAAGCCCAAAAAATGGCCGAAGGTTTTAATTTGAAAGATAGACTGAAATTTGTAGAGAGCGATTTTATGGACTTTTCTTCCGACCGTAAATTCGATGTGATTTTCGCTGTCGGTTATTTCGATTATATTTTCAATCCCCTGGATCATCTGAGAAAAATGATCGATCTTTCAGACGGCTTGTTATTTGCCTCTTTTCCCAAAATGTGGTCCGTATTCACCGTCACCAGAAAAATGCGGCTCGCGTTAAACCGTTGTCCGGTAAGGTTCTATACTAAGCCCCGGATCGAAAGATTCCTCCGCGAACTGGGCGTCGGAGACTATGAATTAAGAACAGTTTTTCGCGATTATATATTGATTGTAAGAAAATAAAATTCGCTTCTTTTTTTATGCGAATATTGTATATTTAAATGGAAATAAACAAATGGGGGTATTATTATGAAATTAAATCTCACATTTTTTTTCCTGGTTTCGGTCATATTGATGCTGGCCGGTTCAGGAAGGGCGCAATTTGAAGGCGCGGTATGGGAGATTCTAACCTCGGATTCATTGCAGCATTCTCTGAGCCAGAATCCTATAGCCGCCACTCCGGCGGGGCTTCATATGACTTATGCCGGAAGCCGGGGTCCGGGAGATGGCTGGAAGGTTTACTATCGATTTTTCAGCCTTGATGACGGTTGGGAAGATCCCGTAGTTGTGGAAGCTGTCAATCCCGCCTTCGCACCGTCCATATCCGCCCGGGAATTCGCGACGTTTAAAATCGCCATATTTTATGACGCCGGCGGAGATATATATGGCGATATAGTCAGTTCGCCGTGGGAGATATGGACCCCGGTAAATATAACTAATACGGGAGACGACGATTGCAGTGTTACCTCCGCGATAGATTTGCAGGGGACTGTTCATCTTTCCTGGGTGACCGAAACAGGCGGCGAGTATAAAATCGCCTACGGGAGAATACAAAACGGTTATTTTTCCATGGAAGTCCTGCAGGAATCCGAACTGGGCGATTACGGTCTGGGGGCGGCGCCGTTTACCGCAGTCGTCGACACCGTTCCGCATATTTTCTATCGGGGAGTAAACTATGCTTTCTATCATATTCACCACGCTTATAAAGTCGCGCCCGATTCATC
>CP070742.1:1978298-1985106 GCA_020348065.1 Candidatus Zixiibacteriota bacterium | reverse complement strand
TACTGACAAGCATATCGGAGCCGATCGGAAATATTCCGAAATCAGATAGGATAGTTAACAGCTATCCCAACCCGTTTAATTCCTCAACAACCATAACAGTCAACTATTTGGAAGGAGGTGATGCGAGAATAAGGATATACGACATAACCGGCAGGCTGGTAAAAGAGCTTGAAACAACAAACAAGGAGGGAGGTGAAATAAAAGCGGTCTGGGACGCCACGGACAACTCCGGGCGAAGAGTATCTTCCGGGATTTACTTCGCCAGGGTTAAGAGCGATAATTATTCTTCGATCAAAAAATTATTATATCTAAAATGAAAACGTATAATGAAAATATAATGACCTGATGTCGGGTTTCTCATTTCATCCCGCCTGCGGCGGGACTCATTCGGAACGCCGACCTACTGATTTATTTTTAAGATGAATTATAAAGATAATATAGATCAATGGTTCAAAATATTGAACCACTACAGGAGATTTGCGTGTCGCCACGCCGACGGCGTGGTTGCGACCGCATTGGCAGGCCCGCGATTATAACCACGCCAAAGGCGTGATGACACGCCTCAGGGCCGCGGGCATTAAAATGGCCGCCGATAATAGACTTCTTGTCAGGCCGGATATTCCCGTCCGGCCTTATTTTTATTAGCGAACAGGCAAGAATGCCTGTCCTGCCGTTTTTTATGTTTGGGTAAAAATACTTCCCAAAACATTTCGGTTCCCAGGCAGGCGCTTTGTAACCAGGATAACCATTACATCAAATAGATGCCGGATCGGGTCGGGATGACCGGCGCGAGATAGGCGTTTTTTCAGGTTTAAATGCCGGAGGGGGGATTTGAACCCCCACGAGGTTGCCCTCACTGCGCCCTGAACGCAGCGCGTCTACCTATTCCACCACTCCGGCGAAACTGAGGCAAATATACGATTATTGTCGGTTTTATCAAGCCCTATTTAATGACGACGGTGAAAATGACAATTGACGGATTTTTATAATAATTTATATTGTTTACAGTATGAAAACATGTCAACTCCCGGCCTGAAAATGAAGGATTTTAAAATGAAAAACTCTCTTGTTTTAATGATTATTCTGGCGCTTCTGCCTGTCTTGGCAGTCGCCCAGATCAGCTGGATTGAGCATACCGTGGCTCCATCCATCGGCGGCCCCTATGCGCTGGACAGTAGAGACATCGACGGTGACGGCGATAACGATATTGCCTGCGCGGTCAGCACCGCGGACCAGGTGGTCTGGTATGAGAACGACGGCAGCCAGAATTTCGCCATCCATATAATCGACGGATATTTCAACGGCGCCAGGTCAATTATGATTGTCGACCTGGACGGTGACGGAGATCAGGATATCCTCTGCTGCGCCCGTTTCGATGATGACGTAGCCTGGTATGAAAACGACGGCAGCCAGAATTTCACCAAGCATCTTGTCGCCACCGAGTTTGATGACGCCCATTGTATCTACGCGGCGGATATCGACAGCGACGGAGATATGGATATTATCGGGGCGGCCCGTGGCGCCGATAAAATCTCCTGGTGGGAAAACGACGGCAGCCAGAATTTCCGCGAAAATACCGTCTACAGCGGTGTTGACGGACCCT
Organism: Candidatus Zixiibacteriota bacterium; assembly: GCA_020348065.1. Taxonomy (GTDB): domain Bacteria; phylum Zixibacteria; class MSB-5A5; order UBA10806; family UBA10806. Next base: position 1,983,503 of record CP070742.1, on the reverse strand, counting down.
GCGCGGTTTACGCGGTCGACCTTGACGACGACAATGATACCGATATCTTGAGCGCCGCCATCAATTCCGACGACCTGGCCTGGTGGGAGAACGACGGGAGCGAAAATTTTACGTACAGGAATATCGATTTCAATCTCGGGGGAACGTTTTATGTCCATGCCGCCGATATGAACAATGACGGTTACCTGGATGTCGTAGCGATCGGCCTGACGGGTGATAACGTGTCGGTGTATGAAAACGATGGCAATCAGAATTTCACCGAGGTTATAGTGGATTCGAATTTCGACGGTCCCCTGACGGTTCTGGCCGGCGATATCGACGGCGACGGCGACAACGATATCCTGGCTTCGGGGTTTTATGCCGGCGAAATCGCCTGGTGGGAAAACCATGGAGGCGGCAATTATCAAAAACATCTGATCAGATCAGATTTTCCCCGGGCTACCGCCGCAATACCGGTGGATCTCACCGGAAACGGCAGGCTTGATGTTGTAGGCTCGTCATACGACCTGAATACAATCCTCTGGTGGGAAAACCAGTCGGCTACAGGAATCGATGTTATTTATCAACCGCCTGTTCCATATAAAGCAACAATTTCTTCGGTTTATCCCAATCCCTTTAACAATAACTCGACAATTACGATTGATGTTGAGGAAGACATTTACCTGGAATTGGTATTATACGATATACTCGGGAAAAGGATTTTATCTTTATTCAGCGGATCTTTGCCTTCCGGTACTAAGAAATTCGTTGTAGACGGAGTAAACCTGACATCGGGAACCTATTTCCTGCATCTTGGAGGCGATGGTTTCGGCGAATCGCGGAAAATAATGCTGCTAAAGTAGCATGAAGATGCGGTCGAGCGCTACCATAATACGTTGATTTATAACGCATTACGATTCCAGCTTGAATTTGCTTGAATATATTTAAACCTCGTGCTATAACCATCTCATGAAGAAAAAGGCGGAAAAAAAGCCCGAAAGCGACGTTAAGATAATCGCTACCAACCGGAAAGCGCGGCGCGATTACGAAATATTGCAGACGGTTGAAGCAGGCTTGAGCCTGCTCGGAAGCGAGGTCAAATCGTTGCGGGCGGGTAAGGCCAATCTCAAGGATGCTTACGCCATCCCCAAGGGGAACGAGATATTCCTTTTTAATATGCATATTTCACCTTATGATAAAACCGGGTATTCAGGGCATGAACCGGAGCGCCAGCGAAAACTGCTTCTGCACGCGCGGGAGATTAATAAGCTTATCGGCATGGTAGACGAGAAAGGGATGACGCTGATCCCTCTCAGGCTTTATTTCAGGGGCAAATACGCCAAGGTCGAACTGGGGGTATGCCGTGGAAAAAGGGCGCATGATAAAAGGGCCACCATTATAGAACGTGAAACCAAACGCGATATGGAAAGAGAAATGAAGCGGCGGCAATGAACTTCAGCGAGATTATTCGGTATAAGTCTTTAATGCGAACGCTGTTTCTGATTCTCGTCTGCGCCGCTAATACTTATGCGGCCGCCATAACCGGTATAAAACTGCCCGAAGGCGAGAAATTTAGTTTGAAAGCATATGAAATCGAAGGCGTTTATTATATCGAATCAGCCTCCCTGGCCCGATTTCTCGGCGGAAAGGAGACAATCGATTTTTTCGGGAAGTACGGAGAGATCGAATTTGACGGTTACGAGATCGAATACAGCCTGTTTTCCCGGTTTTTAAGATCGGGGGAATCGGTTTTTAATATTTATAAGCCGGTTCGATTTCGCGATGGGGCGTTTCTTCTGCCGATCAGGTATCTGATCGATGTTTTAAACCAGGTGTCGCCGAACGATCTCGATTGGGACGGCAGAACTCTTACGGTTTCGCCTCTCACCTATAATATCACCGGGATCAACGCGTTTCAGAAGATTAACGGAGTTTTGATAGAGATATATTTAAAAGAGGAATTGCGTTTCGACGTCGTCAAGACCGACGACAGCTGGATTTATGTTACGGTTTCCGAGGGAAAAGTCGACAGCCTGGCTCTGGAAAGAAGAATCCCCGTGGACGCGGTATATACGGTAAAAACCTACCAGTTTGACAGGTCGGCGCAGATATCCATAAGGATGCGTCCCAAGGATTTCACCTTCACATCGAAATTGAGAAAAGACCCCCTGAGGATCCAGATTCTGGTTCGAGGCGAGGGTTTTGTCGATTCTTCGCTGGTATCCTCAGATTACGCCGAAGAAAATTTCAGCGATAACACGATCGACGTTATAGTAATCGATCCCGGTCACGGTGGCGAGGATTTCGGCGCCACGGGACCGTCAAACATAAAGGAGAAGGATATCGTCCTAAAAATCGCGAAGCACCTTTATTCCTACCTGGCGGATGACGAGAGGTTCAAGCCGATAATGACCAGGCAGGATGATGTTTTTGTGCCGCTTTCCAAAAGGACAGCCCTGGCGAACTCGGTGGGCGGCGACATGTTTATATCGATTCACGCCAACGCCTCTGAGAATAAAAAAGCGCGGGGCCTGATATCGTTTTCCCTGGCGGACGCCAAGACCGACCAGGCCAGGGCGGCGGCGACCCTGGAGAACAGCTCCATCCGTTTTGAGAATATGGAAGACCAGAAACAATACCTGACTGATCTGGATTTTACGCTGAGGGATATGATTCAGACCGAATTTCAAAGGGAATCGGCCGATCTTGCCGATATTATCCAGAAGAATATCAATAAATCCGCGAAAATCAATAGTCGCGGCGTAGACCAGGCCGGCTTTTTCGTGCTCGACAAGGCCTATATGCCGGCGGTATTGATTGAAACGGCATTTATTTCAAACAGGGATGATGAGAAGTTGTTGAAAAAAAACGATTTCCACAAAAAGACGGCGAAGGCGATTTATGAATCCATCGTAACGTTTAAGGAAAAATATGATAATCTCAAAGGCTCATCGAACTAAGGCTATCGGTATTTTCGACTCCGGCATCGGGGGACTGACGGTTGTCGCGGAAATCATAAAGCAGCTGCCGAATGAAAATGTGATTTATTTCGGCGACACCGGCAGGTATCCCTACGGGCCACGGTCGCGGGAAATCATAAGGAAATTTTCGAAACAGAACGTAAATTTCCTGCTGGAAAAGGGAGTTAAGTTTATCATTATCGCATGCAATACGGCAAGCGCTTTTGCGCTCGAATATGTCAGGAAAATGTACACCGTCCCGATGATCGGAGTGGTAAAACCGGGCTCGGAGGCGGCCGCCAGGCTTACCGGAAACGGGAGAATCGGGGTCATAGGAACCGAGGGCACAATCGTCTCTTCCTCATATCAAAAAGAATTGAAAAAGCTCAACGGATCGCTAAAGATTTCCGCGAAACCCTGTCCCCTATTTGTCTCACTTGCGGAGGAGGGATATATCGATAAACCGGCGGCTCGGCTTATCGCCAGAGATTACCTGTCCGAAATCAAACAGAAAAAGATCGACACCCTGGTTCTGGGCTGCACCCATTACCCGCTTTTGAAAAAGGTTATCGGTAATGTTATGGGCGGAAAGGTTACCCTGGTCGATTCCGCCGAACAGACGGCCTCCGCGGTTAAGGACACTCTGACAAGATTGGAATTGGATAATCCGTCAAAAAAAACAGGAGAAAAGCGATTCTATGTTTCGGATTCTCCCGAGAAATTCAAAAGGCTGGGCGAGAGATTTTTAGGAAAACGTATTGGCAAAGTAAATTTGATCGATATCAATGCCTATTAGGATAATATCCGAAATGAAAAAGCAACTTATACTGGCTACCAACAATAAAGATAAGATTTTCGAGATATTAAAGATACTCGAAGGATTGGATATAGAGATATTAAACGCCGGGGATTTCGACGATTTCCCGGATGTCGAAGAGACCGGCGGGACTCTTTTGGAAAATGCGGTAATGAAAGCGAAATCGGTGTATGAAAAATACCGTCTCCCCTGCCTGGCCGACGATACCGGGCTGGAGGTCGATTATCTAAGCGGAGCGCCGGGGGTGATGTCGGCGAGGTTCGCGGGCGAAGGCTGCAGCTACGCTGATAATAATAAAAAACTTCTTAAGCTACTCGAGGGCGTGCCGCCCGAAGGACGTTCAGCGAGATTTAAAACCGTCATCGCTTTCACGGATTTCGAGGGGAAGATTCATACCGTGGAGGGTATTCTCGAGGGAATAATCGCGGAAGACCGCAAAGGCAAATACGGTTTCGGCTACGACCCGCTTTTTACAGTCGCCGACCGTGGGATCCGGCTGGCGGAGCTGGCGCCGGAGGAGAAAAACAGAATCTCCCACAGGGGGCGGGCGCTGGAGAAAATCAGGCCGATAATATTAAGGGCTTTCAAGATAGATACCTGAGCCAATCGCCTTGACCTGAGGACCTATGGTCGGTATATTGGAGTTTTGTAAAAAGCGGAGTCGATAATTCGCGGTCACAGCAGGCTATGACACGCAATAGAAGAAACGGGGTGTGGCGCAGCCTGGCAGCGCACTTGCTTTGGGAGCAAGGAGTCGGAGGTTCAAATCCTCTCACCCCGATTTTGTTTTGTCTTTAACAACGAAGGATCGTTTTGAGATCGACCCCTACGTATTGGCTTATTTGAATTATTATTATGGCGTTTGATCAATCAAATCCCTACAGGCATTAACAAAAAAAAGAGAGCCCCGTTTTATGGGGCTCCCTTCGAGAATTCAATTCCGTTCGAAATTATTTCAGCAGAGTCATCATCTTTATCGACGTGTAATCTCCGGCGGAGAGTTTGTAGTAGTAAACGCCTGACGCGACATCCGAAGCGTCCCAGATAACCGTGTGGCCGCCGGCGGGAAGCAGGCCTTCAGCCAGCGTGGCAGTCTTCTGACCGAGTACGTTGTAAACCTCGATCTTAACGTCGGACTGCTGCGGCAGGGCGAAGTTGATGCTGGTTCTGGAGTTGAAGGGGTTGGGGAAGTTCTGCGCCAGAGAGTAAACCTTCGGCAGACCGGAAATCTCTTCAACACCCGTCACGCCGTTAATCTCAACTTCGATTTCAGGAGTCGCAGGGGTATTGTTGTGGACAAAAAGCGTCGCCTCATAGGTGGAATCGTAATTGATATTATCGCCGGTGAAATCGATGGTTACTTCCAGATCGATATTTTCGGCGGGCTGCAGCAGGCCGGACATCGGGTCAACGGTTATCCACTGCGAATAAGGTGTAATCTCATAGCCC
>CP070742.1:1974243-1978198 GCA_020348065.1 Candidatus Zixiibacteriota bacterium | reverse complement strand
TAATACCCTTATTCAATGGGACGAGACATATGACTCATTAATATATGATCAAGGGTTTTTGCGTATGATAGGGTGGTCCGATATCAGCGCCCCCCCGGATAACCCTCCGGTTATCACATCGAACAATAGAGAACATCTATGGACCCTTCGATTCTCAATCGATTCCCTGGCAATTCCTCAGACAGTCACTATAGACACGACGTATGATCCGGTTAACGGTTCATTGTTGTTTGGACTGACAGGAGGGGTACATGTGCTTATTCCGGTGTTTACACCTGGGGTTATTTTCTACGGTACCACCTCCGAGGTCTCCGATATGACACAACCTCTCCCTCAACGGTTGACTCTATACCAGAATTTCCCGAATCCCTTCAATTCGTATACGGTTATAAGATATTATCTGCCCGATGACGGTCATGTGAGTATCGAAATTTATGATCTTTTGGGCCGCAGGGTAAGAAACCTTGTCGATGCGGAAGAGACGGCGGGGACGCATGGTGTTACGCTGAAGGCCAACGGTCTTTCAAGCGGAATCTATTTTTATACCTTGAAGTCCGAAGGGAAAACCGAAACAATAAGGATGCAGTTATTGAAATAGAAACGCGGACGGAATTATGAGATTATTGATAACTTTTTTAACTTGTATTCTTTTGGCCGGTTCCGCATTCGCTGATGATCCCGGCGTTAGGGATAGCCTGATAATAGAAACCGTGTTTGCAGAGCTGGGCGAAACCGTAATCGACGTGAAAATGTTCGCAACGACGGACGATTCGGTACATTATTACAATATTCCAATATCCTGGAATTCGCTCAATGATTCGAGCATATATCCATTCGAAATATTCTATTATGATTTCCTTCCGGGGTGGAGAGCTCTCCAGGATTCGATATTTTTCAATCCTCCCTTCATAAGTATGCTTGGTTGGTCAAGCGACCATACGGAAAATAAACTTTATACAAATAACAATAGGGTCCATTGCTGGACATTCCGTTTCGCGGTGGATTCAATGAATTTGGCACAGGTAGTCCCCCTGGATACGACAGCTGATCCATATAGCGGTTCGCTACTATTCGGTTTAGGAGATGGATATACATCTTTTGTCCCTGTATTCATTCCCGGCGCCATTTCCTATGGAATCACATCCGATATCGAAAATGAACGACAGATCCCCGGCGAATTCGCTCTCTACCGGAATTATCCCAACCCCTTCAACGCCACCACCACCGTCGAATTTGCATTGCCGGAGGAGACAGAAATAGAGCTTTCAATTTATAACATCGTGGGGCAGAAAGTGGCCGTCATATATGAGGGAGTAAAACCGGCGGGAATGCATACTGCAACCTGGGACGCGGGTAAATATCCATCCGGAGTGTATTTCGCCCGGCTGGAGAGCGGGGCTGGCTCCAGGGCGATCAAGATGTTGCTTTTGAAGTAGATATTGCTTTCGGAAATTGACCGGTTAGTCGGTTTACTTGCTGTAAAGACCTTTTTACCGCCTGTAAGTTGTTATTTTGCCATAGATTTCAATTTATCTACCCCGATCTGGTAAGTTTTGCTTGACATGGATATATCGATTGATTATATTAACTTTGCTATGAAACTCATCACGAAAATAAAGCCTCAACGGCGCAAGACCGGTCTGACTCAGGCGGATCTTGCCGCAGAGGTGGGGGTTTCGCGGCAGACCATAATCTCGATTGAGAAGGGTTCCTGCGTACCGTCTACGTTTCTTGCGCTCAAGCTGGCGCGGGTTTTACAGAGGCCTGTTGAAGAGCTATTTACTATCGAAGAATAAAATTTAAGATATCAAGGGAGGAGAACTTGAGGAGAATCCTATTCTCTATTTTTGCGCTTGTATTTTTATTGTCGTCCTTCGCCGGCGCAGGTGACGGCAAAGGCTGCAGCGAAGCGGCAAAGAAAGCCTGCGCCGCCGCCAAAACCAAAGCCGGTTGCAGCGCGAAAAAAGCCGAAATGGTTTCGGTCCGGAATCTCCAGGAATCCGACGAGAAAACCAAAAAAGACCATATCTGTCCGGATGCAGGCGGCAGGGCCGCCCTGCAGGTATTTCATGAATCGATGCATCCCCTGCATATGGCGTTGAGCGAGCAAAATTATGACACCGTCCGCGAGGGTCTGCCGGGCCTGCTCGAGGCGTCAAAAGCGCTAGATAAATATAAATGCGAGGGTTATGATAAATGCTCCAGGGAATGTCGTAAAACCTTCGATAGCCGTAAAAAAGAGCTTATGAAAGCCGTTAGAGATTTGAAAAAGGCCTGCAAGGGTAAGGATAACGAAAAAATGACGGCGTCTTTCGATAAAATGCACGAGGCGTATATAACGTTTGCCAATACCTGTTCTCACTAATTCAGGAGAGAAGAGAGGCAAACTTCAAGGCGGCAGAAATTGCCGCCTTTTTTTATTGTGGGCGTGATCGTGAGTCACAAATCCCAGCGGGATTTGACGGCAGCCGTAGGGGCGAGGTTACCTCGCCCCTACGAGATGATTACGGGAATCGCCAGATACTGCTATGGGAGCTCGGGGCTTTCGACCTGCCAGCAACAACTTCACACCTGGTAGGCCAGACATTCCTGTCTGGCCGGAATCGTTAACGGCAACATTAATGAACAGACAAGAATGTCTGTTCCCCTGTTCATTATATTTGAGATCTTAACAAAGAGGCAATTGAATCCGCCCATATTAAATCAATTTTATTGTTAACTCCAAAGCTTATATAGAAACCCTCTATTTCCGGTGCAACGCTGTCTTAAACCCTCGGAAAACCTAGGGGCGCCCTCCGGCGCCCCTCCCTCGTTATTAGAAAAAATCGCCTGTCAGTTAAGGATGATGGCAATATTATTCCTATTTATTTTTCCTTATAGGAGACATAGAGATATAAACAGATAGGGCCGAAAATTACCACGAGCAATATCGGCAAAAAGAGAGGGCTGAGACGTTCTGAGTTTCCCGTCGAGATTTTTATGGCGGTCAGGACAATATAGTTGAAAATCCAAATGACCTCGGCCTTCAAGGCGGAGAGCATAGTTCCCGCCAGCTGGTACTGGCGATAGGCGTTCTCAGGAGTGATTTTCCATATATAGCTGAACAGATGAGGATACCGGTCCAGAATTGTTAAGGCCAGGTAGATCGCGAATCCGACTATGGGAAGAAGCAGCAGGGATGATTTTCCGGCGTAGGCGTCCGGGCGGCCGTCGAGGCCGAAATGGCTGGGAACCGTATCGGGGATACTCTCCCAGTTTCGCAACAAAACAAAGGCGTTATAGATTATACCGGCTATGGATACCAGTTCCAGCAGTCGTTTGACATGGGTAGACTCGACTCTTATCCTGGGCTTATAGTTGCTCATCCCGTCTCAACGGATGTTTTACCAGCTTAATATCGTCGATCCAGACCGTGCCGGAGCCGTTTATGACCAGGTTTAATTTTATATTATCCGGATTTTCGCCGGCCTTTAAATAAAACATGGTTTCGGTATCCTTCCAGTCGGTATCGCTTGTGACCAGCGTACGAAGTCCTCTGGAGAAAAACTCGCCTTTGCCCTCGAAAACGCACCACATTTCCAGGAAAGCCTGGCCGATTACGTTTTCGGCACGGATTTTCGCCTGATATGCCAGCCGAACGTTCTCTATATCGATATCACCGGCTTCATAAAGGCGCACAGTTGTCGACTCCGGCGCGACGATTTTTATCGAACCGTTGCCGTCGGAGGAGACATCGCGGTCAACCTCGACCCCTTCTTGAGTTAAAAAACCATCGAGATTTTTGACCGGGTAGGATTTTATAACCACCGGCTGATCCGGCTTGTCGGAACAGCCCAAAATTAGAAATATCGACGATACCAAAAGAATAACTAAAAATGTTTCAATTTTCATTTTATCCGACCTTTCCCCTTCACATTTGCCATCGGCGCCGAGCGGCAATCGGCTTCAGAAATAT
>CP070742.1:1970224-1974143 GCA_020348065.1 Candidatus Zixiibacteriota bacterium | reverse complement strand
CTCCCGCTAGATATTTTCTGGTTTATCGCGGATTGGCAGGCGAAAACGACGATACTCCAGAAAACGACAAGAAAATGTCTTGTATCGCCAAAGTACCCGTCAATACAGGAAACGATACGACATGGGTCGATTGGAACGAAAAAATACCGAGAACGACCGATATGTTCTTTATATCGAACAATCCTATGGATATCGCTCATTGTTCGCTCGTTCCTCCTTTCGAGCTTCCGTTATACGATATCGATTTCGGAACGACGAAGCAATGGATGATTATGGATATAGCAAACTTGTGTTTGTGGGCGGGAAGACGCAATTTTATCGTAAGGAACGTGCCAGGTTTTAAGACAGTATATCCTTAGCGATTAATGGCGCATAATTCTCAAGTAATTATAAAAGAATGGCTGATGAGATGGCTAAGACCCGAAGTAATAACGTCTTATAATCCGTCAGCCGGCGATCCTTTAACGGAAGGCAATTTTAATCAATGGATATCGCTTTTCAGAGCGGAAGGAAAAAGGCCGCAATTTACGAAAGAAGAAGCAGCAGCGATAAAAAGACTCGTGACGAAGCCCGTAAAATTCGGGACGGGTTATCCGGAAAACGAAAAAGAAACGATCAACCCGTGTACGATTTATATAGTCGAGGGGGGTTGGGAACAAACGTCAAAATTCATTGGCGCTAATTATTGGGACGGTAGAGGATCTTCTTATATTGCAGCTATAGGCCAGACGACGGGCGATACACGCAATATGACGGAGCCGAGTTTATTGATAAAAATAATAACGTCTTTACTAATCGCCGGGCACAATTATTTTGTGGCTCATCATATGATGAACCCGGTTATCAGGGAAACGCCGTTCGGAGTAGACGAAGAAAATTCCCGCGAAAAACAAATAGCGATCAGAACTTCTATGATGACTTACGAAGAACATAGATATGGAGTTTTAACAGATTACAAGGTGATAAAATAAATGGCCGCAAAAATAACCAAGCCCGAAGAAACCGAAAATCGGGCAAAACAAACGGAAATTAAAAAACCGGAAAACGCGAACGAAACGGCAAGATCGGGATCGATTAAATCGAAAGATTTTGTCGTTAAATTAAAAGAGGAATTGAAAGGACAATCGATCCCGGATTCCGTGTTTAACGCTTTCGTTTCAATCACAGAAAGATACGACAAGGAAGAAAATTACCGCAAAATTTGGAATTCCACTTTTTTAAGACCGATTAAAAAAGAAAACGAAGAAAAAAAAGGTAGCTAATGGCTGAATTATTCAATTTCTACGGACGCGAAGTAATTGACCCAGGCGTATATTCTAAAATATTGATCGTCGGGCAGGCAGAACCGATTCCGAGCGGAGTCAACGCTTTGATGATAATCGCCGAGGCCATTAATGGACCTGCGTTCGGCGAATCGGTAGCGATAGGCAATCTATCGGGCGCGAAACTGATATTCGGCGAACAGGGACCGGCAATCGAAGCCGTATTCAGGGCTTTGAATTCGTCTCCCGAATTGTCTTCCGCGCAAGATATCAGGGTTTTTAACCCGCGAGCTTTAGTGGCCGCTACAGGTATAATCGAAACGACCGCAGGGGGAGACGACGCGATAGACATTAAAAGCCGCATTTACGGACCGATAGGCAACGGAATAGTGATCAGTCTGGCGAGCGGATTGGCTAAAGTTTCATTTCCTTGGTCGGATGACGATTTCGAACGGACTATCGACAATCCCGTTTTCAATATTATTATGCCGTCAGGTTATATAACTATCGGAGCGGATCAGATATCGGTTGGACCTACTGGCGCTTTAATCGATTTTAAATTTTTGGATTACCCGAAATTAATCGATCTGATAAACGCGATAGAAACGGCTATCCCGACAGTAGATATCGTTAAAGACGCTACAACAAGCGACAACCAATCGACAATCGATTATTTCGATCACATAATAGGCGAAACTGATATAAGTTCCGGATTGGACGTAAAAGCCGATTTATGGCAGTTGGTCGATTTTCTGAATCTCGGCGTTTACGATATCGAAGTCGAAAAACTCGATACCGCAACGACGATGGTTCAAGATTTCACGTTGACTCTTTCCGGGGGAACGTCCGGGACAGATCCCGATGCAGTGCAGTGGGGAAAAGTTTACGAAGAATTGATCGACCAAAAAGTAGCCGTTACATGTCCGATAGCTGACGGATTGGCGGCTCCGTACGACGAAACGTTAACGAAAGCCGTTATGTCTTTGGACGCTCAACATGCTATCGCAATGAATCAACCGAACATCCGGGGAAAAATGAGGCAATCGTTCATATCGATCCACGGCGGTTACGGTTGGAGCGGCAAATACTTAACGGAACCGACCAACGCGGACGCTATAACGACAATCGCCAATCTGCACAATTCCGAATACGTGCTATTTTTCGGAAGCGGTCTAAACGCTTTAAATCAAGCGGGTATCGAATACGCTCAATTGCCGTGTTATTTTGCGGTCCAAGCGGCATCAATGTTTCTCGGCGGCCTGGCAAGCAGGGTTTTAACGAACCAGCGCGCAACGGCAATCAAAGCTTCGAAAAAATATAATTACGAAGATACAAAAAAATTGCATCTTTCCAATGTAATTATCCCCGTTACCGACGAAGCCGGTGCGACTAGAATTCGATTAATGAGAACGACATGGAAGACGACCAACGAACCGATGAAAACGATTCCTTCCCAAGTCAGATGCGCGATGCTTACGGATAACGATGTCGCAAGAAAACTCGAAGCGGAAATGATCGTTTATCAGGGATTGGGATTCGCTCCGCAAAACGCTATCATGAGAACTTTTATTCGCAGAGTATTGGAAACGCATCAAAAAACTTCTATAAATTGGCTGGAGAGTTTCGGCGAAATTTCGTTTACGTCTTCAGGAGTAAAATTCGAATATAACATAAAAGATCAATTAGTTCCTCAAATAGCCGAATACGGGTTCGGAGAAGGAGAATTTTTAAACGCTTAACAGAGAGAAATAATGGCTGAATTTTTTGAAACTACTTTTATACCTCCCCAACCTTATACGGATGCACATCAAGGAGCAGACGAAGCGGACGATTTGCGATTGCTGCATTCGAGCGCCGCAGTTATTCGATTCGGCGGCGTTCCGATAGTGGCAGTAGAAAATTTAAATATAAGCATAACTGAGAATAGAACGCCGATTTATGTCGTCGGATCGATATCTCCAATAGCGTTCGACATTCAAAACGTAGCTGTCAATATTTCGGGTTCGTTGGTTCAAATGGCTATCATGTCGCTTGCTCAAACGTCTTTTTATCCGAAAAGCGAAGCGGACATAATAGCTAGTATCAATAGGGTTTTCAATATCGATATTTTCATGATAGATCATACAAATTTAGATCCGGCGGAATTATACACCGAACCGTTTTTAACCGTCAAAAACGTTCAAAAAACGGGCAATAATTTCGTAATAAATCCAAGTACAATGATTAAGGATTCTTTTACCGCCGTCGCAACGTTTGTAGTAAACAACCGCGAAGCTTTAAAAAATTATAATAGAATTCTCGAAGCCGCATAATTAAATAAAACAGTATTAAAGAAAGGAGACGAAAAATGACCGATAAAAAAGATCGGCAAGATCCAACCGCACAAAAACCCCAAGAGAAAAAAACGAAAGATCCCGAAGCCGCAAAAAAAGACGCTTTAAAAAAAGAAGAAAAAAAGAAAAAAGAAGTGTCAGGTCTCAGGGGTGGACTGACCTTCTGCTGAATCCCTCATTTTGTAATACGTGCCAATTTCCTTCAGAGTATAACCTACGTACCGAAGGCTGATATAAAGACAAAGCTTTTCATGAAGAAGATCCTCTATGCCTGTTACCGATCTAACCCTCTGATCTATTTCATCCAATAAAGGCCTATCTTCG
>CP070742.1:1964272-1970124 GCA_020348065.1 Candidatus Zixiibacteriota bacterium | reverse complement strand
ATATTCGTTACCCTGTTTCTTAAATTCGTCAATTCGGTATCGTCCATGTTGACTGGATCGGCGGATTCTAAAATGTCGTATATCTCGTTTATCGTTTCGTCCGGAATATCTATTGGCGGTTTCAACGCGCTTGGGCTTACTTCCGCTTTTTCGGCTATTTTTTTAACTCCCTCGATCAATAGAAAATCGTTTATCGCGTTCGGGTACCGGGTCTCGAAATCGGTTTCTTGAGACAATTGGTAAAATCCCCCTCCCATTTGTACAGTTTGATTTGCCAGATCGTTTATGACTTTATGGTAATCCGGGCCTAACAGTTCTTTTTCGTTTTCTGCCATTATAATTGAGCTATCCTTTGAATTTTATGCAAAATGTTATTATTGGCGTACAAAAATGAATTGTAGTCCTGCACGATTGTATTCGGCACGTTTTTATAAGTTAAAATCGTGTTCATCATTTCGTTGATAGAATTGCTGATAGCTACCAGTTTATTGACAAATTCCGAAAGCGGGCCGACGACAGGCAATTCGGAAACGGCAGGCAAACGATAAGACGCTATCAGTTGTAGAATATCGTCCGGGATCTCTTTGAAATTCGCGTCCAGTTTGTCTTCAATAATCGTCGCGTTGATTCTCCAACCGTAGGAAATCGGCGTTTGATTCGATGTAAACGTGTCTACCGATTTAGGTTGGATGCTGACAATCGATTTCGCCCATTCGTCTATGACGATAAATTCGTATCCTGCCTTATTCGGAGTTCCCTCATAGCCTATATTGGATTTTCTGTCGGTGCTTTTGCCGCCGATGATCAAGCTGACAAGTCCCTCGATGTTGATTTTCGTGGCTTGATAATAACCTTTTTTTGTCCAAATCTGAGAATAGGGATCGTTAAGATCCAGGTAGAATCTCACGAATCGTTTTATATTGTCTGCCCAATCTTTCGCCCGGTATTGCGTTAAAGCGCTTTCTGCCGTTAAATCCGTAGCCGCTATTACATTCCTTTCGGCCGCAGCAGGGAAAACGCCGTTGAACGAAACGTCTTCCAATCCCGTTCCATACGCTTCCGAAGATATTCCGGCGATTCCCGGAACGGTCGATTGCCTGGCGTTTAACGTATTCGCGTATTGCTGATAGTAAAAAGTTTTACCATCCTGGTTAACCGGGAATTTGAATTCCGCGATTTGAATTTGCTCTCGAATAGATTTTCGTTGCGTATCGAATCTATCGGACAATTTTGGGATATTCCCTTCGTCGACAACGGTCGATGTGCGTCCGAAATCCTGTTTTTCGACGATTCGCATGATTAGATTGGGATATTTGAAAAAATCTTCTGCTGCCATATTTTAAGCTAAAAGTTGTTAATTGCTAACGGTATTTATATTTGATTATTTTTCGTTTGTTTTGTCAAAGAGAGACTTATTTATTTTTTATTCATTTTTTGTTTGACAATTTAAAAAATTTGTGAGACGGTAGATTTAACAAAAAGGGAAAAAGGAGAGTTAAAAATAATCAAAAAGGAGAAAAAAGATGGAAAAAGAATATAAATGCGCCGATTGCGGTCAAATTTATTTGACTCTGGATGCAGAATACATTCAGAGTTACCCGAATGCTTCCGAATTGTATATTGATCAGAAGCATGTAGAACATTTATCCGGTGAATGCCCGAATTCATCGGAATACGACACAGTGATCAATTGCGAATACTGTGGCGAGGAAATTTTCAGGGGATCGTACAAATATATGTATGATTACCCAAATGCTTCGACGGCGGCTATTGGCCAAGCCGTCGAAGATCATGAAAATTGGTGCCCAGTTCTTGATGAAAAGAACTGGGAATACTGGAGGACTGAGGTTGGCAAAAAATATGGTGTCTATTATTCAAATATGACACCAAGGGAACTCATACAAGCTATAAAGGGCTTGTATGAGAAAGATGAAGTTCTAGATTGCCCTGCACCTCCCGACAGGGAAGCACAGCCGGGTTATTTGGTTGTGAAAACCTGGGAAGACGAAATTAAAGAGATCCTTAACATTGATTAAGGATCTCTAAACGGCGGTCAATTAGACCGCCTTTAAGAATTATAAAGTTTTTCAAAATATTTGAAGATTTTTATAATTTTTAAAAAATTGGGCGTGTCGTGCCGCTGCGACAAGCCTAACAAGGGCTGCGAGGAAATTCGTAACCCAAACTTGCGGGATAACGCGCTCCGGCTTAGCGCATAAAAGATTATGAAGCCTAGGAGACCCGCGATTTTCAAACTTTTTGATAAAGTTACAGCGGCAGGCAAAACGACAGCCTTTTTAATGTCGTCAATTTTAAAAGGAGAAAAAAGGAGAAAAAATGACAAACATCATAAACATGACACCACATCCTGTTAATATCGTGGATAGGGATGAAAACATCATCATAACTTTTCCGAAGTCTGATCTAATGATCCGGTTGAGTCAGCGGACAGAATCCGCTGGCGAAGTTAACGGAATTCCGTTGACTAAGACAGTTTTTGGGAAAGCCGAAAACCTACCCCCTTTTAAAAAGGGTAGGTTTTTTATAGTTTCGCAATTAGTTAAATCGGCGCTGCCTGATCGAACTGACTTGCTTGTCCCAGCGGAAGTAGTGCGGGACAATGAAGGAAACATTGTTGGTTGTCGAAGCTTAGGAATATAAACAACAGCCCGGCCGTCCCTCTCCTTTTTGACTTTATTTTTAATCGGGGCGGTCGGGATTCGCAAAGGTAATCCATAAAGAAAAAAGAAATCAATTTTCCCAGTTTGGGAAAGTTTCGTTTTCTGGCCGAATTAATCGCAAAAAGAGGAAGAAATAAACAACGATATTCATTAGAAAAACCATGAGAGAAAACATAAGAAATATTACGAAAGAATTATTCGGCGATATCGACTTAATTTTTATGTGCGAATTCGGATCTCATCTTTACGGGACGAATACCGAGAATTCGGATAGAGATTACAAAGGCGTTTTTGTTCCCGCGAAAGAGGATTGCTATTTAAACAGAATACCTAAATCTTTATTGCATACAACTAAAAAAGATAATGCCCAAAAAAACGATCAAAACGACATCGATATTGAATTGTATTCGATCCAAAATTTCTTAAAATTGCTTTCCAGGGGAGACACCGGTGCGTTGGATATCTTGCACGCTTCTTCCAATCCGAGATCCGTTATAGGAACGTCGAATTGTTTTCAATATTTATATGAACATAGGTCCGATTTTTACACCAAGAATCTCAAGGCGTTTGTCGGTTATTGTAGAACCCAGGCCGCTAAATACGGAATAAAAGGCAGTCGACTGAACGATTCTAAGCGGGTGCTGGATTTTTTAGAATCGAAAAATCCTAACGATAGAATGGTAAGCCATTGGGATTCTTTGCCGACCGGAGAACATTTAAAATATATAGAAGACGATATCGGCGCAATGTACGAGGTTTGCGGTAGAAAAATACAACCCACGGTTACAATTGGATACGCTTTAAATATCGTTCGGAAGTTTTACGATAACTACGGAAAACGTGCCCAAAAAGCCGCGAATAACGAAGGAATCGATTGGAAAGCGGTAAGCCATGCTCTAAGGTGCGCTCATCAAATGAAGTCGATTTACGAGACGGGAGACATCCTTTTTCCCTTAAAAGAATCCGAAGATCTAATCAAGATCAAAAAAGGAGAAATGGACTATACGACTCAAGTCGCTCCTATGTTGGATAATTTGATGGATGAAGTCGAAGAATTGTGCGAAAAATCGACTCTTCCCAAAAAGGTAGATATAAAAAAATGGGAAAGATGGTTGCTAAAACTTTATTTATAAAAAACCAAGGAATCATAAACCTGGAATCGGGCAAATACATTTTCCGGGACGATCACGCGGGAGAGATTAGATATTGGGCCTGGCGGATTGATCACGAGAATATTACCGACCGGTCCACGTGTTTCAAATGGCATAAATTGCCGCGTCCGAAACGATCCCTTAAAATAGGCGAATGCATATTGTTCGATTTGGACAATCCGCCGAGGACGGTTCCATACATTCCGCAATTGGATTGAATAACGGTAAATTATGAAACTAACAAAAAAACAAATCGAGATATCTAAGAAAATGTTTCCCGAAAAAAATGAGTTTTTGTAAAAATTATATCGAAATTTGAAAAAGATTCTTAAAATGGAAAAAAATCAAACTTACGCTCTAAGAGCAATCGAAATAGAAAAACAAAGATTAATAGACAATGTAAAATCTCATTTGGAAAAGAATAATAGAATCGAATTGCTGGATCAGATAAACGAAGCTTTCGAAAAATATCCTTCTCTGTCCGAGCAATATTGTTATTATGTCGTTTCGTGCGTCTACGGATCTATAGATCCCTGTTCCGCCGATAAATTCATGGGAACGTAGGGCGATAGAACAAAAAAGATAAGCAGTAGAGTTACTTCGAGCATCCATAAATATTTCAATAGCTTTTCATTAAAAATGTCTAGATCGGTTTCTTCTTTATTGCTGGAATCGTTTCCTATCTTATATAAAACGACCGTCGATACAATCAAAACGATATTCGATTCAGACGAATTCGAGGCCATTTTCGATTATATTAAAGTCAATTTCGTAAAAATAAATAGTTCGTCGTCCGTGTTTCAGCATGTTATTTACGACGATTTACAGCTCAATATAATCTGCAAAGACAATATCGCGGATAAATACGGCTTTCTCGAAAAGTTGAAATCCTTGCATTTTTTCGAGCTTTTTATCTTAGAATTATGGATTCATACTTTTTGGTATCACAAAGATTCGACGAACGATTTCGAAGAATACATAAGCAAAGATTACGATTTTCCTAAGCTATGAACGTAACGTTAAAAATTTTATTTATTACTATTTTGCTTTTCGGCTGCGTTAGCTTTAGTTATTCCATGATTAAGGAAGTAGCCGAATTTTATCCAAGATCTACCGGGGGGGGGTTGCATTGGGGTTATTTTCGGGCCGTATTGCCTGAATTGGCTATGTTGATTTTTGTGGTCGTTAATAGAGTGCCTTCGAAAATCTTAACATGGATAATGCGCGGCACGACTGCCTGTTTATTTTTCGTGACGGTTGTCATTGCGGCATGGAATCTTATGAGACCGTCAATCGAGCAAATCGAAAAAGAAAGTAGGGACGAACTTTTAATCGACTTAATCAAAGAAGAAAACGAAGAGCTTTCCAGGGACGCGAAAGTTTTTGGGGGCACAAATCAAAGAACCAATTACGCGATTACGGCGAGAGAAAAACGGGAAAATTGGGACGAACTTAAAAAAATAGTTCGAGAAAAAAAATTCTCTTTTTCTCGATATATCGATATAGCGGTAATTTTTGCCCAACGATTTTTTATTCAAATCGCGAATTTATTGTTTGCTTTTTTAATCGGTTACATTTACCGGCTACCCTCCAGCCGTACGAATTCAACGGCTGGATCGGAATTGACTATCGAAGACCTGGAATTAAATCATATAAACCCTTTAAATTCAACGGACGATCCAGATTGTAACGAAAACTTAAAAAAAGACCCAAATCTAACGAACCGTTTAAATTCAACGGTCGATTCGATTTCGCAACAATTAAAACTTTTAAAAAAACCCGTCAAGCCTTTAAATTCAACGGTCGATTCGATTCAGCGAAAAGAGGGGGAAAATGGCTTAAAATCCCTAAAGTCTTTAAATTCAACGGTCGATTTCGATCAGAAAAATAGAAATGACGTGAAGCCTGTAAATATAATGGATAACGGAAATTCGACCGAAAAAGAGAAAGTAGGCGAATTTGGAACCGGCCGTTTAAATTCAACGGACCGCTCCGAATCGTCCAAGGAAGAAAAACGGTT
>CP070742.1:1951722-1964172 GCA_020348065.1 Candidatus Zixiibacteriota bacterium | reverse complement strand
TCCTTATTATTATTAATCGCTATGGTACAAATAATTAAGATAATAAAGGCTAAAAAGAATATATTAGCCATAATTTTCATAATTTATCTTCCTTTCTTTTTTCACCTACCAGGCTTATCCCTTTTTCCACATCATTATAAACTATTTCTCTTATGACATTAATCGTCTTCATAACATCTAAATCAATTCCCGAAATAAACAAAACTAGCTTTTTATCAGGAAGAAAAGCATTGACCGCATAATGATTGCCGTCTTCAGTATTCATATCCGCGATCTCATATAAAATATATACATCATCAGAATTAAATTTAAAATGGTATGATCTACCGGTTAAATCCCCAAATGATATATTTTCTATGAAATTATAGAAGGTATCCGTATAATAATCAGGATGTACGTTATCCATTAAAAGACAAGTTAATACGTATTTATATTCATAAATAAATTTAACTTCTAATAAATTCTCTTGGAGATCTGACTCTGTAATTATAGAATTTACGGGTATATAAATTCTCGTACCGCCAAAAGATATAGAATCAGCCTTGGAAATCGAGCCAATACGAAGGGCAATGAAAGCAATAGGGGATTTTGAATATTCATATTCAATAATAAACCAACTTAGGCCCACCATAAATAGAATAATAGACAATATAAAATAAGCAATTTTAAATGCCTTTTTATTAAATATTATTTTCAAATCCATAACTGAAATAATTATAACTTAGTCCGATAAAATACGCAATTTATCTTTTGTTATTTCGTCGGGTTTCTAATCCTGCAAAAGCGGGATTAGAAACCCGACCTACTTTAAATTTTAATTAAAAAAAACGGCAGAACCTAGTTCCGCCGTTATAATACCGATCTATTTTAATAACATTCTACTCAAACACCACCAGCACTTCGTTCTTCTCCACCGCCTGGCCCTTTTTGACCTTGATCTCCTTCACCTTGCCGGCGCCGGTTGCCTTGAGCTCGTTCTCCATCTTCATCGCTTCCACGATCACCAGGCCGTCCCCTTTCTTGATCTCCTGCCCCGGTTCCACCTGCACCGCCACCACCAGGCCGGGCATGGGCGCCTTGAGCTGGGAGAGCTTCGAGAGAGCGCCGGTCTCCCCCATCAGCTTGCGCAGCCGGTTGGTTTTCTCGTCGGTCACCTCGGCGAACATGGAGCCGGAGCTGTGCCAGATATCGTAGCCGCCATTGGAACGCTCCAGGTCGAACTCGAACCTGACATTGTCGGCTAAAAGCGAATGCAGTTTGCCGCTTTTAAAACGTTTATGATCCACCATCACCTTACGGCCGTTAACCATTATGGAGGGGTCATTGCCGTTTATATCGATCTCGAATTTCCTGTCGCTTATCGTAACCTGGTATTTCATCGTTTTACCGAACTCCGGTAGCGGGTGTCGGGTTTCGGGGAAACCCGACCTACAACTATCGCGACCTGGTATTTCATCGTTTTATCAAACCTTCAATCCGAGCGTCGGGTTTCGGGGAAACCCGACCTACGGCTCCGTTTAGCGACCCGAGGTTTCGGGAATCGCAGTACCCAAAAAACAATTCATAAAATTAGCTTAAATATCTCCAAAACGCAATTCATTATTTCTTGTTAAACTCGCTTCCCGGCCGCCAGGACATCTTCCAGGGAGACGTAATGTTTTTCTTTAGAGGAGACAGTGTAAGCTTATTTCTGGCTTCATGTTCCGTTAACGCTGCGATGACTGCAGCGGCTTCTTCAATCTCCGATATTGGTTCCTCCGCGGGCCTGTAATACTCATCAATAAAATGGGTTGAGAGATTACCCGCAGCGAATTCGGGATGAACAAGGATATCCTTGTGAAACTCGATATTGTTCGCAACGCCGGAGATTCGGTACTCTTCCAGAGCGCGGAGCATCCTGGTGACGGCCTGTTGCCTGTCAATACCGTAGCTCAATAGTTTTGAGATCATGGGATCGTAGTAGACGCTGATTTCGGCTCCTTCATACACGCCGGAATCGACCCTTATGCCGGGCCCGGACGGTTCCCGGTAACCACGAAGCAAACCTGTCGACGGCAGGAATCCGGATGACGGGTCCTCGGCGTAGATCCGGCATTCGATGGCATGGCCCCTGATTTTAATATCCTCTTGCGCGAAAGAAAGCTTCTCGCCGTATGCCACCCGGATCTGCTCCACCGCGAGATCGATGCCGGTGATCATCTCGGTAACCGGATGCTCTACCTGAAGGCGAGTATTCACCTCTAGAAAGTAGAAATTCTTTTCCTGATCAACGAGGAATTCGACAGTACCGGCGTTAACGTATCCCGCCGCTTCTGCCGCGGCCACGGCGGCTTCCCCCATCTTTTTCCTCATGAGCTCATCTACCAGCGGGCTGGGAGCTTCCTCGATCACCTTCTGGTGACGTCTCTGGATGGAGCACTCCCTCTCACCCAGGTAAACGCAATTACCGTGAGTGTCGGCGATAACCTGTATCTCAATATGCCTTGGCCGGCCGAGATATTTCTCGATATAGATTCTATCGTCGCCGAAAGCCGATTTAGCCTCGGAGCGGGCGCCCCTGACGCCCGATTTTATCTCCGCCTCTTCCGCCACAATCCTCATACCTTTACCGCCTCCCCCGGCGGCGGCCTTGATAAGAATCGGGAAGCCGATATTCTTCGCGATATTGATTGCCTGATCCTCCCGTTCGACAGGCTCTTCGGTTCCCGGCACGACCGAGACATTAGCGGCCAGCATCGCTTTGCGGGCGGCCATCTTATCCCCCATCATCTCGATGGCTTCGGGCGGAGGTCCGATGAATACGATTCCGGTATCTTTGCAGGCTTTGCCGAATTTCGAGTTCTCGGCGAGGAAACCGTAACCGGGATGGATTGCCTCAGCCCCCGACTTTTTGGCAACATCTATAATCTTATCGATAACCAGATATGATTCCGTCGATGGCGGCGGGCCGATATGATAAGCTTCGTCGGCCAGGCGGACGTGCAATGCTCCCCTGTCTGCATCGGAGAAAACGGCAGCGGATCTGATTCCCAAGTCACGGCAGGCTCGGATGATACGAACCGCAATCTCTCCCCTGTTGGCGATTAAAACTTTTTTAAACAAATCTATCTCCGAGCGGTTATTTATTCAGCAATACCTTATACTTATTTATTTTCTTAACATGCTCTTCGTTATGCCTTATGGTAATATCCCTCAGCCAATCCGGTTCGCCCCTTTTTTCCCAGATCTCATCGGTTATCACGGAGACGTCGGCGACCAGCGCGGAATGAATGAGATTAAACATTTGCAGAACCTGCCCCATGTGAAGATCGCGCCCCGCCTCAATAAAAAACTCGTTGAACATCTGTATATCCCCGGCATAGGTCCAGTCATATTGATGGCCCGTACGCCATACTGAGAGCGCCTTAATGACCTCGCCCTCCCACATAGCAATATGCAGGATGACGTCCCGTACCGACCAGTATCCCATAGCATTTTCTTTTGTCAGCTCGTCCGGGTTCAATCCCTGGATGGCCCCGAGCATATCCATGTGCGATTTCTTAAGATCGTCAACAATCGACATTTTATTCCTCATTTCTCAAAGAAAAAACATTGCAAACAAAATCGAAATATAATCTTATCGTCCAAAAGGGTCAACCTCGAAAGAGCCATCGCGCTTTATGATGGCAGTGGTAGGTCAGGAGCCCGCAGGGCTCCTGACAATTGAGAAAAAAACGTCTATTCCGCATTTGTTTTCAAAACTCCCTTTAGGTAGAAAAATGTCTCCTGCCCCCGGGTTACGCGAGCTATCCGATAAGCTTCGCCAAAAGCGGGTTTCTTTGACAATTAAAGATCTTCGGTTCTTTCAGAGAAATCGGGATTTGCGGGAAAAAACCATAGGTTGGCGTTGGCAAATGCCTTTTTACAGATTCTCCCTGACCCGGTTCTACAATCCCCCCGTCACTATCAACTCCTGAGCGGCGATACCCGCCGGACCTATTCTGTACGATTTGCCGTTAACATCGATTACGGATCGCCTGAAATCTACGGTTGCCCTGATATTGCCTTTCAAAGTCAGTTTCTTTGTGCCGTAACGATTCTTAAGGTCGTCGACAAGTTCCGGAACCTCAATAGTAAGAAAACCGTTATTCAGGGCGTTGCGCTTATAGGTTTCTGAGAATGAGCCGGCAATAACAAGTTGAATTCCCTTGAATTTCAACGCTGTGGCCGCCTGCTCGCGGGAGCTTCCGGTACCGAAATTATATCCGCCGACGAGGATATCACCTTTTTTCGCGATTTTGCCGAATTCGGGACCATATTAGAATCCCGATAGATAACCTCTTATAGTAGCCTTATTCCCTATTTCAACAGCATCATTTTCCCGTTATCGACTATATCGCCCGCCTGAAACTTATAGAAATATATGCCGCTTGTTAAATTAGAGGCGTTAAAAGTGACCGTATGTCCGCCGGCAGGTCTTTCATCGCTTACGATAGTCTTTATTTTATGGCCAAGTAAATCGTATATGGTCAGCGATACAAAATCCGATTTAATAAGCGTAAATTCAAAGATAGTCTGAGAATTAAAAGGATTGGGAAAACAATTAATTAAAAGGCTTTTATCAGGTAATGACCGGTCGTCCTCGATATCCACAATAGAATCCCAATCCAGGAAATATATATCGTCATAATAATACTGATAATTATGCGCGCCTCCGAAAATGGTCGCTTTATGCTCCGCAAATCCACCTATAATCGTAGTAAATCTGCCCCTCGGGGAAGGTATCGTTCCGGTGGGAAACAGCCGCGCATACTGCATAGAATCCAAACCTATTTCCCAGAGATCATTAAGACCGGGACCGGAGTAAGCCGAAAAACCGGAAAATAGAAGTACCCTGTTATTCTCTTTATCATAAATCAACGGGCAATATCCTCTGGCTATTGGATGAGGAAAATCCGGGAGATGTTGCGTCCATTCTCCGGATATTAAATTCAAGGTCCATAATTCATCAATATATTCCGGTCCCGGACAGTATCCGCCGTAAATCATCATGATCGAGGTACCCTGGAGAATTAATATCGGGGAGCCTTCTCTGGGCGATGGAGGCGTGTTTTGATAAGTTACTATCTCCCACGTATAATCATCCAGATCCAATATCCAGGTAGTGTTGTATCTTTCGGCTTGATCGCGCCCGCCAAACATTACCATTTTATGTTCTGCCGGCCAATGAGTCGCATAATTGCATCTTGTAGGCGGAGGCCAGAGACCGGATGGTTCGATCTCTGTCCATAAAAAGCTGTTCAAATTGAAAACCCATAATTCGTCGGAAATATATCCTCCGGGATATTCAACTCCGCCAAACAGTACCATAGAGGTATCAGAAGGATTGAAAACAGCGCATTGCGATCTTAGCAGATACGGCCCATCGTTTTGGGGGAAGATCCGAGTCCAGATCATAGAATCCGATTCTAACTGCCATAGATCCCCGAGGGTTTGCAGATAATAACCGCCACCATAAACAATCATTCTATCGTTATGATAATCATAAAGCGCAGTATGGCATATTCGGGCT
Organism: Candidatus Zixiibacteriota bacterium; assembly: GCA_020348065.1. Taxonomy (GTDB): domain Bacteria; phylum Zixibacteria; class MSB-5A5; order UBA10806; family UBA10806. The sequence continues at coordinate 1,958,621 of CP070742.1, read as the reverse complement.
AATGGAGGATTACTGGTAACCTCACCATAGGTCCAGATCTCATTTTCGGCAATGCCCGAGCGGGATACTATCAATATGAAAATTATCGAGGTGATCAGATATTTCAATTTTATCATGATTAACCTCCTATTCCCCTTTGCCATCCATCATTTATTATATTTAATTGCAGATCAAGATCTATCAAAATCCGATGTCTTATAATATATAATAATCTCTCTCCACATTTGTCAAGTATTATTTTTTTTCATAAGGGATTGGGTTGATCGTGTCAATCTATTTGCGTAAAATGGCATGTTTATTATCAAGCAGAGGAACTTCCCCGGCCTTAATGAATGTGAAGGGGATATTCAGTTTCATGCAAATTTCAGAAATATTAACCAGGTTTTGCTTTAAATTTTCCTTATTGTATATGGCGCTGTTATTTTCAATAAGCTCATCTGCGTGGAAATAAGTCATAAAAAAGAAATCCGTTTTTTTTGTTTTTCTTAGCTCTTTTCCAAGGCTCCTAAGGAGCGGGGCAAAAAGCCTCGGGACGGTTGTAAGATTCACCCAGAATGTAGGTTTTCTTACGGCCTGAATTATCTGCACGGGATCTTTCATCTTTCTGGCCATCTGCAATCCGAATGCCATCCCCCAGAAGCATGAATGGGAGGTGAAATTCGGCGCCTCGAGTATCGAAAGCGCGCGCTCACCTTTTCTCGCGGTCCGTCGATAATCAGCATCCGATGGATGATACATTTCGCTCCCAGCGGAAAACCAATCATAGATATTATGGGGGAATTTTATATTTTTCCGGAGATTGGTCCTGAGCCCCGGGATGGCGGAAAAATCTATTCTAACGCCAAGCTCATCCAGTTTTTTCATAGTTTCGTTGTTGTGATATATCCACCCCATACGAACACTTCGAGGTTTTCCCGGGAAAATCTCATTAAATGATTTATATGCCGATTCCAGCATCAGGCACTGCCAGCTTATATCCTTCAACTCCTGGTACCAAATTCCATGTTTATCGTTATGTTTATAAAAATGCGGATGCCAGCCGATTTCATCCCCGGAGTTCTCAAGTTCGTTCAAAAACTGTTTGTATTCATTCAAAACCCAACCATAATCGCCGTAAATACATTTTATTTGTTCATCCGCCCTGATAAGCCAGGTGAACACCGGGTTTTTAGCCATGGAGTCGGTAATATCGGAAACGGCCGATTTTGTTTCCGGAATGCCTTCGGTCATTCCCCGCCAGGATAATTTTTTCCCCGATATATTATCAATAAAATCCCGGCGGTCGGGATCGGTATCGCACCCGATAACTATATATAATGTTTTTGCCATATCATTCATAAACAGGCGATAATTAATCTACTTTCGAGCCCTGAATTTAGGCACAATACCTCTTAAAGAAAAATATCCAAAGATGAGCGCCAGGTAAAACAGCGTGGCCATTGTAATCGTTTTCCCGGTTCTATACCGTTTGGATTCATATTTAAACATTACTTGTTGCGTACCCGCGGGTATTGCCACCGCCCTGAAACTTCCATATGCCCTTAATATTCTTCCGGGAACGCCATCAACGAAAACCTTCCAGGACTCATAATAATTATCCGTTAAAACCAGAATATTGTTATTTTGAGTTCTTGTGGCAACCACTACCGAATCTGTCTCATAAGATTCAATCCACGCAGAATCGCCAATCTGAGAAGAATCGGGAAGTACGATATCGGGTTGTTCTTCAAGGTATACTATATCTCTTAAATCATCTTTACCTCTTAAAACCAGATTATCAATGGCCTCCGCATTTTCCAATAACATTACTCTATCGATCAGGAAGACCCTGGGAAAAGCGTTATCGTTTCTCAATATTTGGCCGCCAGGGAAATTCTGTACCACTGTTACCGAATCGGCACCGAAATATCCATCAGGAATTCGCTGATTGGACGGAATGATGATATATTTGGCACCAACCAGATTCAACAATCGGGGATTCGGCAGATTCCTTTGAGATGGCCCTCCCAGCAATTGATCGTACCATTTCAACTGGTTTCCATGATAACCGGTTACAAGCTCAATACCGTGATAAGCCAAATTTAGCCGGGAATTCTGGGTAAAGTCCTGAACCCGAAACTTGGTTGGGTCTTTTTTAAGATACTCCACGACGCTATTTGTCCGTAAATACGGATTCGGATCAAACAAGCTTATAAACCTGCCGTTAAAACGAAGGCTGTTGATTATGGGAATTATTAATAGAATAATTATTACAATTATCCCTGCCTTTTTATGAGTATACAACCAGACGCAAAGCGAGGCAATCAAAACAAATAAAAATCCCAGCCAGGCGCCCGATTGAATAGCCGGCAGATTCATAACCGCAACATCGAATTTGCTTATTCCCTGCTGGACCATTGTCGTGGAAGCATCGCTATAAAAAAGCGAGCACCATAATTTGAGCGCCCCGCGGCCCGCCAGACTGAAAATTAGCGCCAGGAATAACATTAATCCCGGAAAACCGAAAATAACATAGTTAAGCGCTTTTTTAGCCCTTTTTGAAGATCCGGGTACAAATTCCAATAAATATTGCAATCCCATACCGGCCAGAATCGCGATGGAAAACACGAATAAAAACATAATCATGGAGGGAGCCCGCAAAGACTTAACCATGAACACATAATTATAAAACAGCTTGAAAAAAGGAGTGTTGGCGCCTAAAGCGTATATTAGCGAGAATATAGCCAGTCCCCCGAAAAAATACGCTTCTTTCTTTCTATAAAAAATGATTCCAATTATCGCCAAAAATAACCCGACTATTCCGACGGTTTCAGAATTGTCTTTAAAGGCGTTTTTGCCCCAGTAGAATGTCCGGGCTTCGGTAGTGTTTGCGCCCGCGAATTCCGGTATGAGCAGGGAAAAAGCCTCCTCCTCATGCAAAGACCACGAGGTAGCCCATTCCCAACCCTTCTTGACCTCCGATCTCGGCGAATAATTTTTGGTGTAATAATACCCTGGATAATACTGGATGGCGGAAATCATAATGCCTATTAAAACGCCGTAAACGGTTAATAAACCTTTATGTGCGATTTGAGTTATCGATTTCTTTTTTATATATAAAAAAATCAACTTGAAAATTGTATACAGGAAGTTAGCCCACAACGCAAAATATGCCATCTGCGCATGGGAGGTTAAAATAATCACGCCAACCACTACGCCGTAGATGGAAAAATTTAAAAACGATTTTTTCTCGTAACCCCTTTCGAGAAAAAGAATCGAAAGAGGAAAAAGGGAGGTTGCGAATATTTTCCCGTCATGAAACGGCGCGATCAGGGAAATTAGATACGCCGAAAACATGTAGGCGATGGCAGACATAAGAGAGGCTATTTTGGATAGTCTGAATTGCCTGGCGCAGAAGTATGTAAAAATACCGGACAGGTAGATATGAAAAATTAAATTATATGATAGAAATTTGAAAAGCGGATCTAGAAATACAAGCTTTGAAAAAGGATAAAATATATCGCCATGGAAAGCGTCTACAAACGGCAAACCGCCAAAGATGTATGGATCCCATTGGGGAACAGCGCCGTTGCTCAAAAAATAATTGACAAAAAAGGATCTGAAAAAGAAGCCGGCCTGAACCAGATCTCCACTGTGAAAAATCTGGTTTGAGAATATAAAATCCTTGAAAAATATTACAAAAGCGAACAGAATTATTATGAATGATAGAGGGGTAAAATAGGCTGATTTTTCCATTCTATTCAAAGCAGCGTTCGCGGGCAAAATCCCGGGCTCTTTCTTTTTATCCAATTTCATACTCTCTTATCCTTAACGTAGAGAAGCAAGGCTGTGCCCGCCGCCGATATTTCAGCGACGAGGCTCCAGACCCGCGCGGCGACCACAATTCCGGCGGCGACCGGGCCGAAATACGGCATCAGCAGGGAATTCAAAATTAATTCTCTAACTCCCAGCCCCCCGGGCGAAAATAAAGCCAGAAGACCGACCAGGTATGCCAGTACAAATGAACCCAGTCCGACCATAAACGGAACATCAGAACTAGAATCAAGACCGCGTATCAGAAAATAAAAAGCCAATCCATAATTTATCCATGATATAAAATATATCGAATAAACCTTTATCGCCATCGATTTTTTAAATTTAAAAACGATTTTATCTCTTTTCAGTAATTTAAGAATCAAATTCAGAAACTTAATAGAATAATCGGGAATGAACAAGAATAAAACCGATAAAGCAATTACGCAAAATACAAATAAGGCTATATACAAATCGCTATTGAAAATTCCGCCGAGCAATTCCGATAATAAATCGCCGTAAAAAAAAGCCGCTATTCCGCATAGCAGCAATCCCGGCGGAATGCCGTAAATCCATGAGAGCGCCCAGGATGTGAAGGCGGTTTTTTTTCCGATATTGATTTGTTTCAAAAGATATATCATACCGAATATCTGCCAGAATTTTCCGGGAATATACCGCCCCAGGTTAGCCAGATAGCTGATTTTGAATCCCTGTTTCAGACTTATTTCAAATCCCAAAGCGTCCAACACCGTGCACCACGATTTGGAAAACAGTATCAATGTGGATAATTGAAAAATAAACGAGAGCATTAAAAATATATAGTTTAAATCCCAATCATATCCCGATACGTCGGACCAGTTGTTTACGAATTGTTTTCCCGCAAAATAAACAACCGCAATAAACAATATTAATTTGATAAGTCTTTTTAAATACCCGCCGGCTTTTTTTTCAGTAATATTATCTTCAGGCATATTATTCTAATGGGTCGGAATAACCTACCACAGATTATCCAGATCGGCATCGAAAAAGGTTACGTGCATTCTGGAGGTTATTTTCGGGTTAAGGGTAACAACGTAAGGTTTGGAAATAAATAAACCGCTTCTTCTATAAAAAGGCTCATCGGCGACGGATCCCAGAGCCACAACGCCATAGGCATTAACGCTCCCGGCAAAATCGAGCGCCAGACCAATCAGATCGAATCTGGCGTTTTCAGTCCCGACCAGATCGCATATTTTTACTATATGCAAATCCCTGATAAAATGCCTGGCCTCTCTGAAAATAATATACCCGCGATTTGAATGAATATAGGCGTAATAATTTTTGGCGGGCTGTGTCAGTTTATAATTCAGGTATGCTGCCGTCCGTTCCCCGTATAATTCATAGTCGGACGACAGCAATGAATTCCAATCGTTATCCCAGTCCGGATTAAACACAGTTATCTTTTTTATTTTATTCGAAGTGTATTTTCGCCTATATTTAAACGCGCAGTTTAACATTTTAACGGGAAACGAGTATACCGCGGACTTTTTTACGTATCCAAGCATTTTGGCGGGACTGGTGAATCGCGAATACATTTTAGCGCAATCGCGTCTCACATTATGACCCCTTATTCTATAAAATTCCTCAATTTCAGGCACGACTCCCACTGCAGCGAATTGCCAGGGCGGATTATTTTCGACTTTCGATAAGAGTTCATGAGTGTAGGCGGTGCGACGCCGAGCCGCATCCGGGGAATCGCCGAAGTCCTTTAGAATCAATGCTACACTCCATCCAATATGTTCGATTCCCGTTTTTTCGCTTTTATCCCCATAACGGAATATGTGAGGAATTTGAGCGATGTAACCTGTAATCGCTCCCCTGGATCGGGATACGAATCTATAGCCTCTGCTCCAGAGCAAGAGTTCCTTATTACCCAATTCGGGATGATCGGGATTATTATCATAAAAGAATTTTGATAATTCTTCGAGTTCCTTGTCTTTGAACTCATGAATTTCTGTGACTGCCATGCTAACGATCTGCTTTCGGTCTAAAGCGCAATATCAATCTCCCTGCAAAATTCTCTCAAAAGATTATAACCATCCCAGGTCGCGGAGAAATTTAAAGACTGCCCCACGGGAACAATTCTGTTTATTCCCGGGGGCCTATAATCGTTTAATAATTCCAGTAAAACTGTCTCATCGACGCCAAAAATGCTGATGGTCTGGTCCTTTGCCGTGATAATTTCCGGCAGTTCCTCCAAATTTTTGATTTTGAACTCGTAAAATAATCCGCCCCCGCAATGATTCTCTCTATCAATGTCATCCGGATTCCTCAAAAGTATTCTATTTATAAGGCTGGTACCGGATGGTTTCATTGTCAAATCGCCGCTGGAATTTATGGCAACAGCACATTCAGAAACAAGTTTTTCCATCGCGATGGCCGGGGCATTTTCAAGTTTCTTTTTTACGACGGCTCTCAAAAGATCCCAGAATTCCCGGCTCGCCTTTTCAACAATATCATCGTTGCCCAGCCAAACCACCATCCGAGGGGAGGAACAGGCGTTTTGCCCAAACCAGTAGGCGTCGTTATAAAAATTTTTCATTATATCGTCTTTTGAAGCGGATGAGCAAAATGCATCGGCGTCAATCAGACTGAAAGAAAACTTGTCGGCGAAAACCATTTCCGTAGCGGTGGGGCTTAACGGTATCCGACGAATTCTTTTTATGGTTTCGTCGCCGCCCCATATAACCCTTACGTTACAGAGCGAGGAAAAATGACCCGTGATCTCATCGTTGTGCTCATACTGCACGACCAAAAAACGATTTTTAATATCGGAATATCCTTTTTTATTTGCAATATTGTTTATTAAATCTATAAGCACCTTAACGGGCTCATTCAGCCTGCTCGATATTCTCACGATATTTATATTTCCTACAAGCATCGATAAGAACCAGGAATAAACGAATATTGTATCAACATTCGAGGGGGCAATATGAAATACGATTCCGCGAGCCAACCACATACGGCGGCCCTTTTCAGCTTCAAACTCGTTTTTCAACTTCAAAATATTGGATTTTCTCATCCAGAAGGCCATTGCGATCAATTCGGGGTATTTTCTAAAAGAAATA
>CP070742.1:1947229-1951622 GCA_020348065.1 Candidatus Zixiibacteriota bacterium | reverse complement strand
CGGCGATTGTCCGCCACAGTGAATTCTGGCGATCTCCGGGATGAGATAATACGAAGGACCGAGCATGAATTGAGCTGGGCACATGCCTGCGGGCGCGCCAATAATATTATTATGTAGGTGTAAACATAGCTTTACATATCCATAAAAAAGCTTTGCTTATGAATAAAATATGCCTATATTTAAATTAAAATATCCTAATTTGAGTGACCGCTTTGAGCTAATAAGATAATCAAGATCTTTCTAGACGAACGATCGGGAGGAAAAATGAGAGCGTTTTTCATTATTATTTTTTCGGCAATGGCATTGTCATTAGTTCCGGCTTCCGTATTTGCGCAGGCTCCGCAGGTAGTTTCCACTGTTCCGGTTTCCTTTACTCAAAACAATGGTCAGTTCGGCGCGAAAACTTTGTTCAAGGCCGAGGCCGGGGGAGGGGTCTTTTATTTTTGCAGAGACGAAATTGCCTCCGTATTGCTCCGGTCGACCGATGAACCCCTGGACCTGAATATACAGGATGACGCCCAGGGTTTTAATAACCTCGGGAAAACCTTATATAAATGCGAGGGATTGCTGATAAAGACCCGATTTATCGATTCGAATAACGAAACCGAAATAATCGGCGTGGATCGCTTGTCGCACGATAATAATTATTTTTACGGCAATGATCCTGCGAAATGGGTGACAGATGTCCCCAGCTTCACCTCCATCGTTTATAAGGATATTTACGCCGGGATCGATCTCAGATATTACGGCCGGGGGCAGACTCTGAAATACGATTTCATTATTCATCCGGGTGCGGACCTTTCCCGGATAAGGATTAAATATGAAGACGTAAATGATATCGGTTTGCTTGGCAACGGCAATCTCTCCATTTCCACTGATTTCGGGGATATATTCGAAAGGGCCCCGCATTTTTACCAGAACGTAGATGGGATGGAGAAGGAAATTTCCGGTATGTATAAACTCTATGGAAATAATGAATTCGGTTTTGCAGCTGACGGCCGTTATGATGAATCCAGAGATCTGGTCATCGATCCCGAGCTTATTTACAGCACATTTCTGGGTGGGTCAATGGCTGACGCGGTGCAGAATGTAGTGCTGGACGCGCAAGGAAATATTTATGTGGTGGGCAACACCTGGTCACCCGATCTACCAACTGCCGTCCCCTACGATAGCACATATAATGGGGAATTAGACATATTCGCCATGAAAATCAATCCCGACGGAAGCGACATAATATATAGTACTTATATTGGCGCGGATAGTCACGATGTCGTTTGTTGCAATGTATTGAAATCCACCGGAAGCGTCGTATTTTCCGGTAACTCTAATTCCGCCGATTACCCTGTGATAAACGCGTTTGACGATACGCATAACGGCGAATATGACGCCATAGCGACAATAATCGGTCCTGCCGGCAACACTCTGGAATACAGCTCGTACTTCGGGGGTGCGGATAGAGATGGCGCTCCCTCGGTCTGCCTCGATGATATGGAAAATATCTATCTGGTTGGTTCCACTCGGTCACCCGATTTTCCAACGGTTAACGCCCTCTTCTCGACCTACAACGGCGGATGGAAAGACGCTTTTCTGATTAAGCTGGCTGGCGGCGATAATTCAGTTCTTTACATGACCTTTTTCGGTGGTAGCGAGGAAGACCAGGCCACCGATATAGATGTTGATTCATACGGGAATCCACATTTTACCGGATGCTCGAATTCTCCCGACCTTCCCCTTGTAAATCCGTACTCTCAATATACAGGCATCGGTAATTATACTTTTGGTCACGATGATGTCATCGTCGCAGTCTTTTCAGCGGCAGGCGACAGCCTGATGTTCAGCACCTATCTGGGCGGCGAGGGTAATCGAACTGACGTCGGATACGCTATCACTCTGGATAGCGATAACAACATTTACTTCGCGGGTGGCACCAGCACCATTGAGGGGTTCCCGCTGGTAAATCCTTATGACGCCACATTTCAAGGTGGCCAGACGTCCAGTTATGCTGACATCTTCATTTCGAAATTTTCTCCCATGGGAGGGTCATTATTGTTCAGTACCTATCTTGGTGGTAACAGCAGTGATCGAGTATTTGAAATAATTGCCGATGATTACGGGAATGCCTATCTTGCTGGCGGAACCAGATCGGAGAATTTTCCCCTGGTTAATCCCTGCGACAGCAGCTTAAGCTATTTATGGGACGGTTTTGTGGCGGCTATTTCTACAGTTGACAGGTGCCTGTTTTTCAGCACTTTTCTCGGTGGCGGAAGCGGGTCCGACCAGATAATCGATATCGCATTTGATAACCAAGATCAGATATATGCGGTAGGAGTGACGGAATCGGGAAGCTTTCCTTTAATAAACGCCCTGGATTCTACCCGTAACAGCCAGGAGGGTTTTCTGTCGGTCTTCGATATTAACGGAGCCGTTGTGTATCCCACCTCCATAACCGGCACGGTTACCGACGAGTTTTCGAGCCCGGTCGAAGGTGTAACTGTTTCGCTTGTGGGTCACGACATTCAGCAAATCACCGATCAAAACGGGATCTACGATTTCCCCGGCATCTGCCCCGGTCGGTATGAGATGACCTTTTCCGGCTGGCCGTTCCCGGATACGACTTTCGACAATGTATACGTGTATAATGACGGAAATCCCACTGTACTGGATGTTATGTTCTATTATCCTCCGCCGGGTGATAACTGCTATAATCCGCTTATAATTCCGCCCGATTCTATTCCCCCGTTTTCAATTATAGGCGATAATTCTGCGGGATTTCACAATTTCTATCTAATAGAAGATACGTCCGGGGTTTGCTGGCAGGGCAGATGGGGTACCGGTGTTACCGGAAATCGTCCTGATATTGTCTATAAATGGGTCGCTCCTGAAACCAGGGAATATATATTCAGTCTATGTAACGGTAATACCGAATTTTGGGCCGACATATTTCTCTGGAACTATACTTGCCCTGAAGAACCCCTGTTTCCTGATGATTTTATCTGCGGGTCCGACTGGGGGGTAGGATGTTCCGAGGGACAGGGGAGATTGTTGAATATTCCATTAGAGCAGGGGCAGGAGGTCCTGATCATCGTGGACGGTTTCCCCTGGGAAGACGTCTGGAATTACGAACTGGAAATTTCCAGGATGCTCGAATACAGCGGGACTGTGACCGATTCCGCTCTAAATCCCCTGGGAAATGTTCTGGTGAGAGCCGATCAGGCGGAAGTATGGGATCTGACCGATTCCAGTGGTCATTACAAACTATATCTTCCTCCCCGCTTCTACGATTTTTCGTACGACTGTCCCCGTTATTATGAGGTGACTCTGCAAGATGTTGACGTTACTTTCGGTGATACGATAGTCGATGTCGAAATGTCCATGGCGCCAGAACAGATCAGTGTATGGTATGGTAATCCGGACGGGTCTCCAATTACTGCCGCCATAGGCGAGAGAGTGTCGGTAAATGTATATATTCAAAATATGGATTCCATAAATATCGGCGGACTTCACATCCCCCTGGGCTCGAACAACCTGTATTTCGATGGCTGGTTCAGTCAAACCGAAGGACAGTTTTATTTTCCCCTGAGTGAATGGCAATATAAGGGATTTGTTTTATTTGAAGACTCACCCCCGAATCCATCCGGTTGGACAACTGAAGGTTTTTATAGTTTCTATGAGTATGGAACATCCGTTCCCCGATTGTTTTTGGATACGCCTACGCGGGTGGCCAAATTCGTTTTGAACGCGGTATATGATCCGACGTTGGTCGGGGATACCATTCAATGCCTCGATTACGGCTGGTGGTACTTGTGGGACCGGGAAATAGAACATGGCATGGAAGCATATGATTCTGTAGGGATTAATCAAATATACTCCATTTATGAATATTTCAGCCCTGTATACTTCGTTGATGAGCTACCGCCGGGAGAATGCGACTATATAGTTGGTGATGTCAACGGCAGCGACAGCTACAACGGTCTGGATATCACCTATGGCGTGAATTTCTTCAAAGGCGGCCCCGACCCCGCCTATGAATGCGAGTGCACTGCCGGTAACATCTGGTATGTTTCAGGTGATGTTAACGCCAGCTGCAGCTATAACGGTCTGGATATTACTTACGGGGTTGCTTATTTCAAAGGCGGACCGGATCCCATCCCCTGCGGCGATTGTCCGCCACAGTGAATTCTGGCGATCTCCGGGATGAGATAATGCGGCGAACAGAGCGCAGTCTGAGGTGGATGTAAGTGAATAAAACAATGCCGAAAAGCAGCATTTGCAAAAGCATGATATCGCGATTAGCTAAAGAAACGGCTGCTTTTAACTTATTATGCCAAATTTAGTTGCATCGATGGCGGGCCATGCGATTAGATCGCATGAATTATCTGGCCAGCTATCATCT
>CP070742.1:1944516-1947129 GCA_020348065.1 Candidatus Zixiibacteriota bacterium | reverse complement strand
CATCCGGTGTCTATTATTATCGGATCGCGTCAGAGGATTTTAATCAAAGCAGGAGTTGTTTGCTGATTAAGTAAAAAATGGGTGGGTCAGGAGCTGAAAGCTCCTGACGATTTCGCATATTTATCAGAAGCCCGCCGGGCTCCTGATAAATATACGAAATCGTCAGGAGCTTTCAGCTCCTGACCTACCCATTTTTTACTTAATCAGCAAACAACTCCTGCTTTGATTAAAATCCTCTGACGCGATCCGATAATAATAGACACCGGATGAGATGTTGCCGGGATTCCAGTTAGCGGTATGTTCGCCCGCCTCTTGCGGCCCGGAAAAAAGCGTCTCCAGCTTGCGGCCCAGGATATCGTAGATCTCGATCCGGATGTCAGCTGCCTGGGGCAGGCTGTAGCTGATTGTAGTGGAGGCGTTGAAGGGGTTGGGGTAGTTTTGAGGCAGGGAGAAGCCGCCGAGGTTTAACGTGCTGACCTCCTCGATCCCGGTGGGGGTAAGGCGGAGGATCTCGAATCTGTTATAGGCCGGGACATAAATGTAAGAATCTCTTATATTCGCCTCTTCACCCAACCAGACATCAGCAGGCGTATATGTAGAGACGAGGAAGGGAATTTCGGGACTCGAAATATCCATTAGATATAAAGCACGATAGCCTTTCAATAAGGCGTAATTTTCAAACAGTGTGATATTGCCTGTATATAGCGAATCATATTCTGAGACGAAATATGGGTTGGCAGGATCGGAAATATTAATCACTTCCATGCCCCTGCTCCGGCAAGCGGTAAATATAAATGGATATTCAATTTCGAATTGATAGGCATAGTTGTGGTACGGATATTCGCTAACATAAGCAATGGAATCGGGATCAGAAACATCATAAATCACCATATCATAAAAGCAGCCTATATAGGCATAGCCATCTTCTACCTGGATATAACTCGCATATTCCAAATCAGTTATGGTAGAATTCTGTACGGGATAAGCCGGAGTGCTTATATCAAGAATTAGTATAAAATCGGGGCTGCTATTGGGATTTTTGCTTATATAAGCATAATCGCCGTCCACATAAAAATGACGAGGTTTGCCCAGATAATCAGAATAATAACCCAAAAGCACGGGCTGCGTAGGAACCGATATATCGTAAATCTCAAATCTATAACTCCTAAGTAAATACAATCTATTCCCCTGGATAAAGATATCTTTTGCATATTTTGCCATCCCGATAATATCAATGATTTCGGGTTCCTCGGGATCGCTTATATCAACTATGGTCAATCCAGAGTTCCCGTTCGCTATGTACGCATAATCTCCACTTATCTGAACATCATGTGACTTTCCAGGAGTCCAATGCTCCCCTATAATGGCAGGATTATAGATGTTGGAAAAATCTACGATATTAAATTTAGACGCGTCATCATAATTCCAGGATCTTACTGTCGCCGTAAAACAGGTATCCCCCCCATAAAAGAAACTTCCCACTCCATAATTTATATTTAGATTTGAAATTTGTTTCGGATAAACGGGATCGCACATATTATACGTGGTGATTCCGTTATCTGTTTTGGCGTAACCGACGGTATCGTGCATAGTAATGAATTCCGGGAAATTACCGGAACTGTCAATTCTTACAAGAGAAGGGTTATTTGGATCTGAAAATTCATATATATTGGCACCCGGATACATTTTAAGATAAGCATAATGTTGATATGCTGTTATTCCCTCAAACATTTCATAGCCAAAATCCATTGTATGAACATGGTTTGGATGAGCCGGGTCAGTAAGAGATAGCAAATGCCAATAATTAAACCAGAAATCAAATTCGCTGGTTAATATATGCAAATAACCATCAGACGCCCATATCCCGGACAATAAAAATATAAATGTAAGCGTATCGCTCATTACCGGATTATACGGGTCCGAAACATCTATAATACCTATTTTCGTATAATAGTATCCAAGGGAATCATACACTTCCCAATTAGTAAAAATAGTATTTTCATAGTATATCGTACCATAAATTGCGGCGGGCATATCATAATAACTTATTATCTGCGGGTCCAGAGGATTCAATGTCTCCAGAATCCTCAGGCCGGGCGTGCCATAATCCGTTGAAATTAAATAGATAAAATCTCCATATATGAACATTCTATCTATCCCCGGAAAATCACAGATTTGAACCAACTCGGGATTAGAGGGATCGGTTATATCAAAAATATGAATCCCGTACGGCCCGCCGCAATAGAGATACTCCCCCACCTTGCCAATGGAATAGTAGGGGTTATGATGCAGCGTTGAACTCACAAACTCGATATCCTGCGCTGCCGCCGGAAGGGCCAAGCACGGCAATATCAACACCGCCCCTATAATTAATTTCACTCGAGTCACCGCTCCCCCTTTATGTCTTTCGTAAGACGGAATGCCCTACAAACTCAATTTAAATATCATGGATTTGGATGTCAAGGATTTTTATCCGGGGCGTCGGGTTTCTCATTTCATTCGGAACACCGACCTACATCTGCTACGATCCGACGGAACAAAAAAGGATTTTTATCCGGGGCGTCGGGTTCCTCATTTCATTCGGAACACCGACCTACATCTACTATCATGGAT
>CP070742.1:1940187-1944416 GCA_020348065.1 Candidatus Zixiibacteriota bacterium | reverse complement strand
TGCCGAGTTTTTCGCCTTTAATCAAATCCTTGAATTTTATAGGTTCGGGCATGGTTTTAAAAATTTAGGAGTTTTGTCCAAGGTTTCTAATTTCATAGCCAATTCGTAAAAAGCTAAATTGCATTCTTAAAGATATTTTATTCTTTCCTCACAAATTCCAAAAACTCCGTCTTACTACCGAATAATTTTTTCGTTTCGCGGTATCTCCACCGGCCGACTACTTTTTTTAAATCCGACCCGCATATTGGGCAGCAATCTATTAAAGAAATCATGGCAGCCATAGCGATACTTCTTGGATGAGGCACAAGTTTAACCCAATCGCATTTTGAGCAGCAATCACATTTTATGTAATTTCCTAGTTTTTCTGTCATTATACTCCAAGTTTAAATAGTTAGTTTTTCATTTTAAATATTTAGATTCATCTTTAAAGATCATATCGATCCAGTTTTTTGAACGTTTTTTTTGTTTTATAATCGCACATAGATCTTATTCTACGGACTTTTATAAATATTTTCATTTGAGGTATTCCTTTATTTTATCGACGATTTTTCGTTTATCGTTATAAGCGAATACAAAAGCGGAATAAGCCGAAAGCGCGGCAGTAGCGTATGCTACATCCGAATGTCCGGTATGTATATCGGCGCTTACGACGCAAATTATACAATCGACGGCGGCGGCGGAAGAATCGACATTAATTTTATCGGCTAAAATAGAAGTATAAGTCCCGTCAAGAGCTTCAAAACCGGATATATAATTGTTGGCTTCGATAATAGAATTTTTTTCCAAAGCTTCTAAGGCTTTTCTCGGTCTTTTGTCTTTTGGATGCCTATTTTCGAAAATAGGCAAAGCCAACCATGCCAATTCCAGCGCTAATTTCTTTTTATTTTCGATGGGAATCGCTTCAACGTCGTCGCCGAATATTACCAATAATCTTTCTTCAATCGGAGAGTTATCGCATTCGAGCATTTCTAACGGCGTAACCGGTTTTTCGTCTTTAGAAAATTCTTCGATTTCTTCCGGCGTATAACGCATCAAAGCTTTATATCCGCTTATCATCGCTTCGATATGCGCTAATACTTTTTTATTTCTTTTTTGTTTTTCGTTCATGATTTTTTTTAGAGGTTAAGAGTTAATATTATTCAATTCAATGCCTTTAATGCATCTTTTAAAATCGTTTTAAGTATTTCTACCGCTTCCGGTTTGGCTTTTTCGAGGTCTTTATTTTTTAATTCGCGGCATTTAAAAATATCTGGATAACACGATGCCAGCCAAATATTTTTGGGATAATCAATATGCTTGTGAACATTTAGCCTAAACATGCCTAGATAAATTTCGGAAGAGACTATTTCAGGATTGTCGTATCGTTTTTTTCTATCGATCCATTTTTGTTGTGTTTTTTCCACTGTTTTTCTCCTTTTAAGATTTACCTATTTAAAAATTGCCCCCTCAATTTTTGCCCAACGAAAGTTTACCCCCTTCGAATTTGCCTCTCTAAGATCTGTCTTTCTGAAATTAACTCCTTCGATGATTGCTCCTTTTATTGTTGCTCCTTGAAGGTCTGCCTCTTCAAAATTCACCCCTTTAAGAAGTGCGCCTTCAAGGTTTGCCCAGCTGAGGTCTACTTTTCCCATGTTCACTTTTTTAAAGACTGCCCAGGTAAAAATTGCACCTTGGAGATTTGCATTTTCCATGTATACTTCTTTAAAGACTGCTCCTTTTAAGTTAGCTCCTTTTAAGTTAGCTCCTTTTAGATTAACCTTGTTAAACCTTGCTTTTTCGAGACTTACCCCCTTTTTCACTAAATCTTCGATGAATTTAATAAAACTCTCGGCTTCACCCTCAGCAATTATTTGGTTGTCAGTACATCTTTTTAAACTAAATTTTTCCATTTTTTTCTCCTTTTTGAGTTTTTAACTCTTTTTTTTCCCTTTTTGTTAAATTTACCGTCTCACATTTTTTTCTAAATGTCAAACCAATAATAGCCAAAAAATAAAATTTAACTTTCTTTGACAAAACAAACGAAAATAAACAAGATGATATTATATTTTTCAAAAATTAAAGAAATACTTATCAAAAAAACGCTCAAAAGGGGAAAGAATTATGAAAAATTTATTTTTGATCTTACTATTCGTCTTTTTTTCTTCTAACTCTTATGCCGCCGTTTTCGACGAAAAAAGCACAATAACGGAAAAAGCTCAAGATTTGGTTTGCGATTGCGAAGAAGGCAAAGACAAAATAACGGCAGATACGAAACTGAAAAATGTCGAAAGGGAAGAACTCGACCTTTGAGTCGGACTTATGCCTTTGGATTATGCATCGTCGGGAACCGATACATTCACGGCTAATAATTTTTATATTTCGGGCAATATGAATTTAAATAAAGTTGTTTATATCTACAGCACGTACAGCGTTAGAAGCGTAGAACACGACGATATCGAAGGAACTAGATTTGCGAGAAAATGGCAATTTCAATACTTAACCGCCGGTCCTGGATATTATATATTTCCGACTTTCAAAATTTTTGCCGGCTTGGGTAAGGTTTTAGCGGCTAAAAACGACGGCGGAGAAATTTCTTACGGGCGCATTTTCGAAAAAGGCGTTATTTACGATATCCATATCAACAATTATAAAATCGAAATCGGGTATAAATTCATGTCCGTTCCTATCGATAAGAATAAAATTTACAGCGACGACATGCCGGCAAAGGGAGATTGTCAAGTATTCACTATCGGCGTTTCTTCCGCTTTTTCTTTATGGTAAAAAGGAAATATCATGTTTAAATATATCATATTAATCTTAACGTTCGTTTCGATCTCGCTTAACGCTTATTCCGTCTGTATTTTCGGCAAAGGCAAAACCTGTCCTAAACTTCGCGATTGTTATTACGTTCAGCCTTTCACGGACGAAATTCAATATTTCTACAAAATAACGATAGAAGGCAAAGAATGTCCCGTGCTTCATCAGACCGGCTATATCAATCATGAAAGCATGGAAGGAGCCGTGTTGAAATTCGAAGACGATAAAGGGTTAAGTATTTCGTTTACGCCGAAGTTCAATAAGAAATCTGAAATAGAAGAATTCATAAAAAAAGAATGGCCTGGATCTCAGGACATTCCGCACAAATCCTTATACGAATTGCGAAGATTCAAACGGAGATAGGATGGGAAAAGATTTTATTTATTTTATTTATCACTTCGGATTTAGCGGCTCTCTTTAGTCCTTCGGCGATGTATGGCGTTACGTATTTTACGGTCGATCCGATAACGTCGTTGCTTTCCATCCCCGGATGCCACCAAGAATCCTGGTCCGATTTTTCGGAGATAACGCGAAACGTTCTATAAACCGAATGTTTTTTTCCCTCCTTCGACGATACGATGTTCGTCATACCTGCATAAGGACCGTTCTGCCATTCGTAACCGCGCGAATTGATTAATCCGAAATCCGAAGGGTCCTCCTTGGTGCCCATTTGATCCGAAAATCTACTTCCCCGTTGAATTTGATTTCCGATCATTTTATTCATAGCCGCTTTATGAACGCTTGGAGACATGACTTTTCCGGCTATTCCGGCACCTCCCGGCACGGTATTACGAAACGACATTATGAAATATTTTTTTCCTTCTTTGCTTTTTTTGGCTTTTGGGGATCGCAAGAATCCCGGTTTCATGTCGAAAGGAGAATAACCGTCCTGAATTCGCAAAGCTTCTTCGATTCCGTCCACTCCCATAGCAATAATAGCTTGTAATGAAATCCCGGAAAAAATATCTTTCCCGATTATTTCAATAACGTTTCCTTGCAATCCCATAAACGCTCGATCTCCTGTCGTCCGTATTCTTTTTGACATTCCCGGAAGAAAACCGCCGTTATAACAAGAAGCCCAAGCGTTACGAACAGCGTTTGCGAGACGTTCTAATTCTTCATAAGTATAATTAGCCATTATTTTAAAAGTTGAGTTACTTTCAATGTTAAAGCGGCAATCAAAGATGCATTCGCCCCGCTATTGACGGCAGCGTCGATATTATTGACAATCGTTATTAAATCTAAAAATAAATCTTTTAATGTGGCCGAATTATTTTTTAGATCGAATTTTCCCAAATTATCCACACCGAAAAAAGCTCCCAAAAAGCCGCTAAGATCCAGTTCGAAAGTTCCGTCGTCTTTTAATTTCAAAAAAGATCCGATAAAGCTTTCGAGAATTAATGCCCCGTCGCCGTCTATTTCGAATAAACTTC
>CP070742.1:1935205-1940087 GCA_020348065.1 Candidatus Zixiibacteriota bacterium | reverse complement strand
CGGTTCAATACCATCGGATTCGGTGTCGGCCCGGAGTGGCTCAGCCTGGATTATTCGCGGGTTCTGGGAGATACCGACGATTGGCATTGGAATAGAAGAGCCGGAGAATATTCGATCTCCATCAGGTGTAATATTTCCCCGGAGATTTTTAAGGGCAATTAATATTAATAATGCTTCCCATTACCGGCAAGTTAGGCGGCTGACCGCATAAGTAAATGCTTGATCGCTTCAGGATTTTATCATTCTACCCTAATGCATAAAAATACATTCCAGCCACCACCATCAGTAATAGTATCAAATACTAATTCTGCAATTCGCTATAAAGATTTTGTGCTTGATTTCTTTTCCAAACGGTACCAGCATATTTTCCTCCATTAATCCAGGATAAGCAAATTTAATTGAAACATAAATAAATATAAACGTGTATGTCAATATGGAGACAGAAAGAAATTATGGGATTGACTATTCGACGAAATCAGTTATATTAAAATAAACGTATTGGTCTTTTTGTCAATACCTTCTAAGAGGTGCAAGAGGAAAAGATCACAAATAAAAACCAACGACCCTCTGGAAAGGTATCCGGAGGAACAGCAAAGGAGGATCAGGCCATTCAGAAAGCTCGTAAATGCCGATCGATAGAACTGTCTACGGAATAGCGGCTTACGTGCTGGATACCGGTGAAAATGAAAAGATCAGCCAATTTTACACATAGAATTGACGGATCTTATGTAAACGAAAAGAAACAATATGATTAACTATTTCAGGTAATCAGACAATCAGGTAATCAGGTAATCAGACAATACAGGTAATCAGGTAATCGGTTATCTTAAAATAACCGTTATCTAAGTTATTTTTCAATAGTTTTTGATGAGGTGCAAAATGAAAAAAATTTGTTACCCGGCAATAACTCTTCCGGTAATTATCATTATTTTTTCGGCAACCAGCGTTCTCGCTCAATGGCCGGCTAATCCCGACAGCAACATGGTCTTATGCGATCGGGGCGGCGATCAGGCCGTACCCAAAATCGCCGCCGCCTCCGATGGCGGGTGTTATATCACCTGGTTCGATGTATCCTCTGGCAACTACGCCGTCTATATGCAGAGGCTGAACGGGAACGGCGAAATTCAATGGGCCCCGGGCGGAATGTTAATCAGCAATAATCCGCAGAACTCATGGGTTACCGATTACGACTTGACGGTCGATAATGAGGATCACGCTGTCGTCGTATTCAACGATATCCGGAACGGAGGCGACATGGATATCTACGCCTATCGTATAAGCCCCGCCGGAGTTTTCGTCTGGGGAGACAACGGCCTGACGCTTTCCGACAATGCGGATCGTGGGGATATGAACGCGGTAGTTACCATAACATCATCAGGTAATTTCGTATTCGCCTGGGTGGATGATAGCATGATGGTTCATCTTCGAAAGGTGAATAGCACGGGAACCGATATGTGGTCGCCGCATACGATCACTCTCACATCAACATATGGCCTGGCGTTGCCGCGAGTGGCCGCGGCCGAAAATGATGGTGTTATCTTATCGTGTTTGCAGAAAATCGGCCCTAATTTCTTGGATCCTTATTGTCTTTATGCCCATAAGTTCGATTCCCTCGGGGTGGCACAGTGGGATCCCAACGGAGTGGCTGTCAATTCCACAGGTGGTCTGGCGGCTTGGATGAAACACAATCTCACTGCCGACGGCGCCGGGGGAGCGTATTCATCCTGGCATGATACGAGGTACGTGCAGTTTCACGTTTATGTGCAGCACATATTATCCGATGGCAACACGGCCTGGGTCACGGACGGCGTTTTGATATCGCTTGACGCATTAGAAATGCAGATGGATCCCGCTCTGGTTCATTTCCCCTCCTCAAATGACCTGCTGATTTTCTATCGAGCAACAGATTTAGCTGAAGACCGGATTGGAGTCAGCGGTCAGAAGATCGATTTTCGGGGTGACCTGCAGTGGGGAGAGAGCGGAAATGCCATTGTCCCCATGGGAAGCGAGGACAGAAGTCATATTTCCGCACAGGCACAGCCCGACGGGGCGATTGTGGTCTATAAGGAACTTCCGGTAAGCACTCGCCAGGAAAGCTATATAAAAGCCATCAGGGTCGATATGGACGGGAATCTGGTCTGGACTACTTCGCCGGTTGAAATGTGTTCATTTTTGAGCGAAAAAGGCCGTATCCCGACTACGGTCAATGACTCAGGAACGGTCATCGCGGCCTGGGATGATGCCAGGGCGGATTCCGAAGGCGATATGTATCTTCAACAAATTTTTCAGGACGGCACACTCGGACCGCCGCCTATCGGACGATGCTGCTATAATGACAGTCAGGACTGCGTTGACACAACTGAAGATGCATGCCACGACCTTGCAGGCTACTGGGCTGAGGGTCTAAACTGCACAGATGATCCCTGCCCTACCGGCACATGCGATTATGCGGTGGGCGACGTGAACGGCAGCAGCAACTATAACGGCCTGGATATCACCTACGGTGTGGCATACTTCAAGGGCGGCTCCGCTCCCTTATGCGCCGATTGCCCTGTGGGCGACTGCAACACCTGGCACTATTGCGGTGACGTAAACGGCAGTTGCGGCTATAACGGGCTTGATATAACCTACGGTGTGGCGTATTTCAAGGGCGGTCCCGGTCCTATTTTCTGCGTTGACTGTCCGCCTACAGAATAAAAAAGGGTAAGCTAAGAAAGGGCGGTTAATTCCGCCCTTTTTTAATCAAGACGATAAGTTGAAATATTACGGCCGCCAAAAAATTATTGGGTTCTTCCTGAAAATCTTGTTTTCTTGCGGCATTAGCAAAAATCCTGCATAAGATGGAGATACTATAATTTACTTGTTAATTCCTTTGGAGGCGTAAAACAAAATTAAACGGAAAGGGTGTGCTAATGAAAACAGTTGTTATTATTCTATTCTGTCTGGTGTTTCTGGCGCCGTCGGTTCGGGCTGGCTGGACCGGAGCGGTGGCTGATCAGAACATCAGTCAGTTTACCGACGATTCCTTGATGGCCACGTCTGGTCGGATTGTTTATAATCCCTGCTATGACAATCTGTTAGCGATATGGCGGCAGGACATAACTTCAAACACTGCAGAATTGGCTTTTTCGATTTCAACAGATTTCGGAGTCACCTGGAGCGGAACGTCGGGCGACAGTTTTCTAAGCGCCGACGACGGGCAGAGCGATGCATATGTTCGTTTTAGAGTTCTGAGTATTGATATCGATAGTCAGGGCAAAGTTTACGTGGTTTGGGCGGAAACCTATATCGACAGCATCGAGATTATGATCTCGATTTCTTCCGATGGCGGGCATACCTGGACGGGAACCGCATCGGATAAGCCTATCAGTTGTCTGGTGGGAGAAAATAATCGCGCATATAAACCGGCTATAGCAGTTGATAATAACGACAATATCCACGTGGTCTGGAGTGAGAAACCGGCGGGAGCCGTTTTTTCCGAAATAATGTACGCGAAATCTGTGGACGGAGGCATAAGCTGGTCCTGCGTTGACAACAATAAGGTTATCTCATTTCCCGATTTTAGCACTGCTTTAAATGCCGATATCGCTATTGCGCCGAACAACGATATCTATGTGGTCTGGGAGGAAAAAAATGACCCCAGTGACCCCTACAGCAAAAGGATATTTTACGGTAAATCCACTGACGGCGGCCAAACATTTAACTCTGAAACCGCCGATTTGCCGATCGGGGAAACAATCAGAAGTTCAGGCGAGGCCTATATCCGGATCGACCTATCGGGCAATGTTCATGTCGTCTGGAGCGCTACGAGAGCGATATCGCCTCCGCTTTTCAGCGACGTTTATTACACCGGTTCGACCGATGGCGGCGCCACCTGGAGCGGCGTAGACAACGCAATCCTGGTGGATTTCGGCCCGGGGGACTCAGCGGGGGTTTTCTATCCCGCGCTGGCGGTAACTACGGATGGAAAATTGGCATGCGTATGGAATGAAGGTCCAGATCAGAATAACAATGTCGGCCCCGGCGTAATCTGCGCCAGTTATTCCACAGACGGTGGAGCCACCTGGAGCGGAAACAACGAGCCTGAAGTGATAAGTTTTCCGGGCGACCACCCCTCATATCGGCCCCATATCTTCTGCGGAATCGGCGATACCCTGCATGTAGTCTGGGATGAAGTAATTACTTCAGACGGTGGTTCTGATATCCATTATTCAAAGGGGGATACTCTCGCAACCGGCGGCGGGGGCGGTTGCGACTATACTGCGGGCGATGTGAACGGCAGCAGCAACTATAACGGCCTGGATATTACCTACGGTGTGTCATATTTCAAGGGCGGCGCCGATCCGTTATGCCCCGATTGCCCGGTCGGCGACTGCAACACCTGGCACTATTGCGGCGACGTAAACGGCAGTTGCGGCTACAACGGTCTCGACATAACCTATGGCGTGGCGTACTTCAAAGGCGGCCCCGGCCCGATACCATGCGAGGATTGCCCGCCGGCAGAGTGATCCTCTAATCTCGTTCCCAAGCGCCGCTTGGGAACGAGCAAAATTCAACCATTATTACCAAAATAGATAGGGGCTCAAAATTTTGAGCCCCTGGCGGATTTTTACCGCGTCAGGATGTCATGAATTTCATCCTGACGCATATCGATTTTTATTCTTACCCCAGAGTCACATCCAGATACAGCATCACCACTACACCAATCATAGTGCCGATAGTGGCCAGGCGCTCGAAACCCGGCCGATGAGTTTCGGGAACTATCTCGTCGCTGATAACATAAAGCATGGCGCCCGCCGCGAATCCCATGGCATAGGGCAAAATCGGGGCGGCGATTGTTACCGCCCAGGCTCCGAACAGGGCTAACGGAATCTCGACCAAT
>CP070742.1:1929362-1935105 GCA_020348065.1 Candidatus Zixiibacteriota bacterium | reverse complement strand
CGATGGCGACAATGACCTGGCCGTGGCTAATATGTCTTCCGACAATATCTCAGTCCTTTTGAATAACGGTGACGGGACATTTCAGGCGGCGGTAGATTACGGGGCCGGGAGTTCGCCTGTTTCAGTTTTCGCCGTTGACCTCGATGGCGACGACGACAATGACTTGGCAGTGGCTAATAGGGCTTCCGACAATGTCTCAGTCCTTCTGAATAACGGGGACGGGACATTTCAGGCGGCGGTTAATTACGGGGCAGGGACTCATCCTACCGGGGTTTTCGCGGTTGACCTCGACGGTGATGGCGACAATGACCTGACCACCGCCGATTATCTATCCGACAATGTCTCAGTCCTTTTGAATAACGGTGACGCAACATTTCATGTGGCGGTTAATTACGGAGCCGGGATAGGTCCTTTGTCAGTTTTCGCGGTTGATCTCGACGGCGATAGCGACAATGATTTATCCGTGGCAAATTGGAATTCCGCCAATGTTTCAGTCCTTTTGAATAACGGTAACGGGACATTTCGGGCCGCGACTAATTACGGGGCCGGGGATTATCCTCGATCAGTTTTCGCGATTGACCTGGATGGCGATGGCGACAATGACTTAGCCATGGTTAATTATGGTTCCGACAATGTCTCAATCTTTCTCAACAACGGTGACGGGACATTTCAGGCACCGGTGAAGTACGTGGTCGGGGTCAATCCTTTGTCAGTTTTCACAGTCGACCTCGATGGCGACGGCGACAATGATCTTGCAGTGGCTAATCTTGAATCCGACAATGTCTCTGTCCTTCTCAATAACGGTGACGGGACATTCCCCGCGGCGGTTAATTACGGGGCAGGGATAAGTCCTTCTTCAGTTTTCGCGATTGACCTCGATGGCGACGGCGACAATGACCTGGCCGTGGCTAATTGGGATTCCGACAATGTCTCAGTCCTTCTGAATAACGGTGACGGGACATTTCAGGCGGCCGTTAATTACTGGGTTGGAAATTATCCTCTGGCAGTTTTCGCGGTTGACCTCGATGGCGACGGCGACAACGACCTGGCAGTAGCCAATACCGGTTCCGGCAATTTATCGGTTCTTCTGAATAACGGTGACGGGACATTCCAGACGGCGGTTAATTACAGTGCCGGGAACTGGCCCTGGTCAGTTTTCGCGGTTGACCTCGATGGGGATGGCGACAATGACCTGGCCGTGGCTAATGCTGAATCCGACAATGTCTCAGTCCTTCTGAATAACGGTGATGGGACATTTCAGGCGGCGGTCAATTACGGGGCCGGGCGTATTCCTCGTTCAGTTTTCGCGGTTGACCTCGATGGCGACGGCGACAACGACCTAGCCGTGGCTAATTATATGTCGGACGATGTCTCAATTTTGATAAACCTCAGCAATACAACGGAAGCAGATGATTCCCATGAATCGGATTTACCGGGAAGATTTATTATTTCCCAGAATTACCCCAATCCGTTCAATGCTTCAACCAATATATCGTTCAGCCTCCCACAGGCCGGTGAGGTGAAGGTTGTGATATATGATCTCCTCGGACGGATTGTTGATGTTCCGCTGAACGAATTCAAGGATGCCGGGAATCATACCGTTACATGGAAAGCTGACAACTTTACCAGCGGCATATACTTCTACCGTCTGGAGACAGCGGGCGGTTCTTATACCCGGCGGATGACGCTATTGAAGTAATAATTAATTGTGCTGTCGCCTATGAAAAGGCCGTAGTCTTAAAAGAATAAACCAACATTCAAGGGAATATTTCGTAGATAAAGATGTATATATAATTGAAAGTATGGTTGGCCGTCGCTGCCGAAATTGCCGCCCAAAAAACCAGGGAGGATATTTATGATCGCCTGTTTATATTACTTTATGGCAGGATTAGTCCTGTCGCTCGCTTTTGCAGTTCCAGGTTTTGCCCAGATCGGATTTATCGAACACCCGGTTGCGCAATATTACAATAATCCCTGGAGCGTTTTCGGCATCGATATGGATGACGACGGCGATACCGATGTAGTTGCCGCAGGTCGTTTTGGCAACAGCATTACCTGGTGGGAGAACCTTGGCAATTTGACCTTTCAACAGCATGATATCTCCAATAATTCATATTACGCTGTGGTCGTTTATGCGATCGATATGGATAACGATGATGATATCGACATACTGTGCGCCTCCCAGACCAATGGTGTAGAACTTTGGGAGAACCAGGGCGATCAGAGTTTCACGCGGCATATCATCGGCGATTGGCCGTACGCCAGCTTTCTCACCGTGGCGGACGTCGATTCGGATCTCGATCCGGACGTGCTGGTTTGCTGTTGCGAAGGCGGCATCAACAGGATGGGCTGGATTGAAAATGAAGGCAACTTATCCTTTACTGATCATATTGTTATGCCGAATTGGGATCACGCCAACAGCGTTTGTGCAGCTGATCTCGATTCCGACCAGGACATGGATTTGATTGGAACTGCCAGCCAGGCTGGAGAGATCGCATGGTTCGAGAACGATGGCAATCAGAATTTTACGCAGCACATCATTCTATCCACCGGGGCACGTCCCAGCTGTGCTTATGCCGATGACATTGACTCGGATGGTGATATCGATGTGCTGGCAACGGTCTGTGCTATCAACCAGGTTCTGTTGTTCGAGAATAACGGATCTCAGGGATTCAATCAATATACAATCGCATACGGATTTAGCAGACCGCATTCTGTTCGCACGGCGGATTTTGACAATGATGGAGATGTCGACGTTCTGGGGGCGGCCATAAATAGCGATAAGATCGCCTGGTGGGAGAATACCGGCGGAAATCCCATTGAATGGTGGGAACATACGATTTCAGACAATTTTGACGGAGCCACCGGTATCGATGCCAAAGACTTCGACCTCGACGGCGATATCGACGTTCTCGGAGCGGCTCAATTCGGCAATCAAATCACCTTATGGGAAAACATCGGCGCCACCGGCATTGACGAAAACTCAAATTCGGCTCCCGATAATTTTCTCATGTTGGATAATTGTCCCAATCCCTTCAATGCCTCCACGAACATATCGTTCAGTGTTCCGCAATCCGGTGAGGTGAAAATTGTTATCTACGATCTTCTCGGGCGGTTAGTGGATGTCCCTCTCAGTGAGTTCAAAGAGGCTGGGAATCATTCTGTTACTTGGAGCGCTGATAAATATCCCAGCGGCATATACTTCTACCGTCTGGCGACCACTGACGGCTCTTATACTAGGCGGATGACGCTGTCGAAGTAATATTAATTGATATGAAATTTCTTCCGTAGGGGCGAGGTTACCTCGCCCTTTTTTTGATTTAATAAGAATATAATTTTTATTGACAACGGGGATTTAGCGATATATTTTTAATTAAAAGGCAAACCGATATAAGCGGGCAGTAATAAAGAAAGGTTTTATTTATGATAATATCCCTAAATTAGGAGGTCGAACGTGAGAAATTTATTAATTAGTTTGATCATAGCATTAATATTTTTGATATCTATAAACGCATTTGCATTTGACCCGCTTTTCTGTACGAGGATAGACTATTTTGCCGGACGTGAACCTTATTCGCTTTGTGCAATTGACCTAAATGGCGATGGCGACAATGATCTGGCGGTCGCCAATTGGTATTCCCGTGACGTTTCGATCCTTTTGAATAATGGTGACGGAACTTTCGAGGCTGCGGTCAATTACGATATCTGGAATGGTCCCAATTCGATTACTGCGGCTGATTTTGACGGCGACGGCGATAATGACTTGGTTGTGGCCCATCATGATTCCGACGGTGCTTCAGTTCTTATGAATAACGGTGACGGAACATTTCAGGCTGCCGTAATATACGCGGCCGGCAGCTATCCTACTTCAGTAATCGCGGCTGACCTCGATGGCGATGGTGATAGTGACCTGGCCGTGGCAAATCGTAGTTCGGGCAACGTCTCAATATTACTTAACGAAGGTAATGGAAGTTTTCAGGCTGCGGTCAATTATGACGCTGGAAATGGTCCTAATTCGGTTTTTGCGGCTGACCTCGATGGGGATGGCGACGATGACCTGGCAGTGGTTGGTATTGGTCCTTATCCTTATAATCCCGGTACCGTATCGGTTCTTCTGAACAACGGTGATGCGACATTTCAGGCTGCGGTAGGTTACGCGGTCGGCGATCATCCTTTTTCAGTTTTCGCGGCAGATTTTGACGGCGACGGCGATAATGACATTGCTGTCGCTAATGCCTTCTCGGACAGTGTTTCGGTATTTTCGAATAACGGAGATGGGACATTTATGGATGCGGTTAACTACGGCGCCGGCATCGATCCCAGGTCAGTATTCGCAGTTGATTTTGACAGTGACGGTGATATAGATTTGGCAGTGGTATATTCCAGTGAATATAATGGCGGCGTTTCGATACTGCTGAATAATGGTTACGGGACGTTTCAATCGGCCATAAATTATTGGTACAAGTTTGGACCAATATCGGTTTTCGCGGCTGATCTCGATGGCGATAGCGACCAGGATATTGCTGTTGCCAACGGCACCCCCGATATCTCGGTACTATTGAATTATGGTGACGGGACATTTCAGGTTGCGCCCGAC
The DNA here is from genome assembly GCA_020348065.1 of Candidatus Zixiibacteriota bacterium. Classification (GTDB taxonomy): domain Bacteria; phylum Zixibacteria; class MSB-5A5; order UBA10806; family UBA10806. The sequence goes on along the minus strand of CP070742.1, from coordinate 1,930,508 downwards.
TATGGCGCAGGCTATGGCGCGATATCGATTTTTGCGGCCGACCTCGATGGCGATAGTTACCTGGACCTGGCCGCGGCCAATCAATATCCCAACAACGTCTCAGTCCTTTTGAATAATGGCGATGGGCCATAACAGGCGGCGGTTAATTACGGCGCCGGGATTAATCCGAGTTCGGTTTCCGCGGCCGACCTTGATGGCGATGGCGACAACGACCTGGCCGTGGCCAATAATGGTTCCGACAATGTCTCGATTCTTCGGAGTAACGGTGACGGGACATATCAGTCGGCATACAATTATGGGGCTGGAAGTAGTCCTAATTCAGTTTTCGCGGCCGATCTTGATAACGATGGAGATAATGACCTGGCGGTGGCAAATCATGAGTCAGACGATATTTCGATATTTTTAAATTACGGTGACGGGACATTTCAGGCCGCCGTTAATTATGGGGCCGGGGGTGATCCCTTCTCGGTTTTCGCGGCTGACTTCGATGACGATGGTTACAATGACCTGGCCATGGCTAATGCTTCCGATTATGTTTCAGTCCTTCTGAATAATGGTAACGGTACATTTCAGGCGCCGGTTTATTATGGGGCAGGGGATGGTCCCAGGTCAGTTTTTGCGGCCGACCTCGATGGCGACGGCGACGATGACCTTGCCGTTGCCAATAGTAATTCCTTCGACGTTTCGGTTCTTCTTAATAACGGTGATGGTACATTTCAGACAGCGGTTAATTACGGTGCCGGGTGGGCGAATATTTCAGTGTTCGCGGCTGACCTCGATGGCGATGGAGACAATGATCTGGCCGCGGCTAATTATGTAAATGGTAATGTCTCTGTTTTTGCGAATAATGGAGACGGGACATTTATGGATGCGGTCAATTACGGGGCCGGATACGGCGCGCGGTCAGTTTTCGCGGCCGACCTTGACAGCGATGGCGACAATGATCTGGCCGTGGCCAATTGCGACGCTGGCGATATTTCTATATTGATAAATCTTTCCAATCCTACAAATATAGGTTATCCTCCTGAAGCATTTATTCCGGTAGACCTTGGCGTTCCCCAGAATTATCCCAATCCCTTCAATGCCTCCACGAACATATCGTTCAGTGTTCCGCAATCCGGTGAGGTGAAAATTGTTATCTACGAT
>CP070742.1:1905640-1929262 GCA_020348065.1 Candidatus Zixiibacteriota bacterium | reverse complement strand
CGGCAAGTCTGTAGTATTCATAATTATAATCTGAACAATTCAGATCCGTCGAAACGCCATATTCCGACCCGCCGCCGGTGCTGATAATAAATCCCTCCCAATCGTAACCAGGAGGATTGTCATTCACAGTAATATCGTTAAATGTAAAGGCTACCGAGATATCACGAGCGGATTTAGTATGCAGCAATTTCCTGAACTCGTCATCGTGAGCTTTATTGGAATTTAAATAACTCATGGCGGTTTGATGCAACACCTGACCGGCGTACGGCTCATCCGGCTCAGGGCATGTATGTAGCGGATCATCAAATAAAATCGGAACTGTGCTTCCGGTATTAAGGCCGATTCCTACATAATCGCCGATACGAGTTTCCCTCGATTTGGAACTTTGAGGCGGGGCGCCTTCAGGCGGGAAAAAATCGACCCACACATTAATCAATTGCGGTGGATAGCTTGGCCCTTGCGCCCTCGCTACCTCACAACCGTCAATGTTCAGGATTGGATTTAAAATCAGAAGTGGAAAATTTACGGGAGGGAAATTATAAATCCCGTATTCATCAAGTAGGCCTTGCATATTCGCGCTTTTATTAGACACGGTAATCTGTTTTCCTGCAATCTCCGGCATACTGATAGTATATGTCAGAATGTCTACCCATGTTGTCACCCGAAATCTAATTTCGTACCTCATATTACCCGGGATTTCCGGGTAAGGAGAGCCATATTCAGCAATAGTATATGGCAGGGTACCCGGAAGTATCTCGTCGGTTTCTTCAATAATGGTACGGGTTCGAATCAGGTCGTTATAAACGGCGCCGGGGTGATACACGGCCAATGAGTCTTCCATCGCCTGCTGGAACCATTCAAGCGGGGTTTCCGGTCGCTCCGTAGAATAATAATCTCTGATAAATTCGTCCGTTTGAAAAGGATTGGTAAGCTCATCCAGCATGTTAATAGCGGAACTATACTGATATTGCTTGAAAGTGGGATCGAGGGGTATCCAGTTTTTGGAATTTGAATCGTTATTGGCGCCACGATAATTAACATCGGGCAGATACGCCGCCACAACAACCATTTCCAGGGTATCAAGTGAGTTCTGCTGATCCCATACAATATAAAAGCCTTCTGTGTCCAAAAGGTCCCATGCTTTTGCATGATCCTCGACCCCCAGCCAGTTGCAAATACGATCTTCTGGAATTACCCTTGTAACGTTTTGATAGCCGGCGTGAAATCCGGATACCCTTAGCAGGGCAATCAAAAGCGATGCCAGATCGTAGTCATTTCCGGCTCGATCGTCAAGGGTTTGCTGAGAACCTTTGCGAGATCCGATATAAACATCGAAATCGAAATTATCTCTTACATATTTATAAATTTCTACCGGTGAATGGTCCAATTCCGCTGCCAGGGCAGTGATCTCATCCGTAAACTGAATATCAATAGTCTCTTCCAAAAAAGAATCATCTGGTACGTCGAGAAGAATTCCACCTTTAGACTTTCCGTAGGTTGCAGGCAAAGATTTAGGTCTTTCACCCTTCACTTTCAGCTTTTCCCTCGGCGCCTCGATTACAGGTTTTGGTACAGGCCGCGGAATATCTTTCCGATATTTCTCCCTTTCAGCGTCCATTTCATTAAAATGCTCTATTAAGGCCCTTATAGAGTTATAGTACAACGAATTATCTTTTTGTTCCACCGATAACCGACAGGACTTTAGTAATTCGATAAGCCTCGCCGTCCGGGCCTTATTTTTTTCCATTTCAACATCTTGCATCGGCGTTATGCCCGCCTTCAGGCTACTTTCCCTGAGCTCAGCCTCCGCCTTTATGATTTCCGGAATAATAGCGCTTAACATTCTGGTATAGGGCCCGTCAACATCCTGATTTTCGGAATGAACCTTGTTTACGAGATCTTTACAGCGTCTAACCAGATTGGAAAAAACAAACGATGGATGTTTATAATAGTCATCTTTCTTTTTCACATATTCCATATATCTTCTGGCCAGAGGCGACAAATCGTCATACGTATTGATACCAAAAATGGAAGGATCGATGTCCTCGTCCCATTCAATTATTTTTTCGCCATCTTTATATAATCCAAACTCGATCGATTCTGTTTCATCGGCCATGATTTCTGAATGAGCGATTAGATTAAAACAGGCGAACATGAATAACATCAATATTAGAGGTTTGGAGATTATATGCAAATTAGCATAAAGAAATTTCCCAATGCTGCTCTTAATCAAGCTCGCGCGCCGCATAATCTTTTCATACATTTAGCGCCTCCTGACATATAAAGTTTTTATCAAACGTTATACGTGAAGTATAATCGACTTTTTAACCAACCTACCTCCGGTTTGTTGACACCAGTTTAAAATGATGAAATATAGATGTCAAGCACTTTTTTAGAAATATTTGTTTTTTTTACGCCTTCGGCACCTTTTTGACAGATCCGTTCAAATCTTAATAGACAGTTTTGGTAGTATCAAACTAAAACCTCACCCTTCATATATTGTTGTTTTCTAAGATCTTATGTTAACGTCTTTATCTACTCACGTTTGTTACCCACACTTTCGAATACATTACATTAATTATTAAATAGAAGCTTTATTTGTCCCTGGTTCCGCAAAATCACCTTTTGCGGAACCGGAGAATTCTTCACATCGCCACTAAGATGCAATTAGTGGCAATGCATTTTCTTATTGATTTTCGGCCCTGTATTCTCCTACTTCAATACGAAGTTTTATGGCAAATCTTTTCTTCAAAGACGGTAAATGGTGGCTGAATTACCGGTCAACGGCAGGCGGTACCGACGTTCGACGCGGACTGCTAATAGAAAGCTGGCAGAGACTATGCTTAAGGAGCTGGAAGTTAAGCTCTTCAAAGGCGAAGAACCGGTCCCCAGGATACAAGCTTCGTCCTCTCCCCTGCCAGAATTGTTCCGGCGATTTATAGACTATTGTCAAAATAACTATAGCCCTACACATTTACAGTCGGATATCTCCAGAATAACGATCCTTCGAGAATTTTTCGCAAGGCGCGGAATTACGTATATTCAAGACATAACCCCGGGCATATATGAGGAATTTGAATCGACAGTATTGAAGGGTAGAAAGCCTAAGACGAGGAAAAATTATCTCGCGCTTTTAAAGACAATACTTAATCATGCGGTCAAGTGGGGTGTGACCGAGAAAAATCCCCTGGCTGATGTTAAGCCTCCCAAGGTAGTGAAGACTTTTCATTTCTTTAGCAGGCAGGAAATGATAAAACTAATAAGAGCCGCAAACGAACCCTTAAAGACAGGTATTATAATTTTGATAAACACGGGACTGCGGCGAGGTGAGCTTTTCAATCTCCGATGGCGCGATGTGGACCTCCGGGCAAAGAAATTAAGGGTATGGCCCTATGAAGGATTTACGCCAAAAGGGAAACGCCCAAGAAGCATTCCATTAAATGATGAGGCATTGAACGTACTCCGAAAACTAAAAAAGGAAAATAATGAGGCCGAATTTGCATTTCGCCCATATGGAAATCTCCATACCCTGCGCAGGCAGTTTACAAATCTGGCCAGAGAATTAGGGCTCAAGGGAACTCTTCACGACCTCCGCCATACATTTGCCAGCCACCTAGCCATGGAAGGCGTGCCGATCCCGGTGATTAAGGACCTGCTTGGCCACTCTGAAATCTCCACGACTATGATCTACGCCCACCTTTCTCCGGACCATAACCGGGTGGCCGTGGAGAAACTCAGGTTCCAATCGTGACCATATCGTGACCAAAACCGCTATAAGTTAACATATCTGACCCTATACAGCCAATCAATTATATGCAAATAACTGCTTATTATTCAACGGATTACCTATATTTTCCATGATTTACGGGCACAAAAGAAAAATGGAGCCGAGGGGGGTCGAACCCCTGACCTCCTGAATGCCATTCAGGCGTTCTCCCAACTGAACTACGGCCCCAAAAAAACTATTTTTTGCTTCGCCGCTCTATTAGACCAAATGTTTTATCGGCCGGAAGCGGCAAAACTTATGCAAATATATGCCGTTACCCCCTCAAGTCAAGGCAATTAACCGGATTTATTCTGTTAAATACTACCTGCAGTCGTTACAGCGGCCGTAGAATTCGAGTCGATATTCGTCAACCTCCATCGGCTTGCCGTCAACATAAACGCTGGATACCGAAATCTCGAAAGGCCTATCTATATCCATAACTTTGCCGCATGTCGTACAGGAGAAATGCTGATGATTATCGACGCTGGCTTCGAAACGAGAAAAACTCTTACCGAAACAGAGTTCTCTAACCAACCCGAGTTCTTTGAGCAAGCGCAGATTGCGATATACCGTGCCAAACGAAATATGCGGCATACGTTTACGAACCATCTGATAAATCTCGTCAGCTTTGGGGTGACGCCCTTTGGCTTTTGAAAGCTCATCGAGGACGATCTCCCTCTGACGAGTCATACGATAACCCTGCTGCCTGATTTTTTGATTCAGCGTTTTAATATTTTTATTCATTTCCCACCACCCTTCATCGTGGAAGCCACATCATTGCGAAATTATAATGCTTGTGAAAAATATGTCAACAATAATATTATTATAACAATCATTATCTTTAGTAAAAAGGGCGCCATAAAAATTCTTAAGTGCTTAACCGATTGTTTTACAAGGAGTTAAAAATGCTTTGAAAAATGGTCATCAAACCGAGGTGCTCCCCGGCGAGGTCGGAAAACTTCAAATAACTTTCGGGAAATAGCCCTAATTGAAGCGTAAGAATCAGGGTAATAAGCACCGCCACCAGCAAAGTCGGAGAAAACGCTAACCCGGGATGCTCATGCTCCGCCGGTTTCATATACATAGTGACAACAACATAAATATAATACCATACCGAAATAAGGCTGTTGATCACCCCGATTATGGCCAGCCAGTAAAATCCCGAATTTAAAGCGGCCATGAAAATCTTATATTTACCGACAAAACCCGCCGTAGCAGGTATTCCGGCCAGGGCGAGCATAAATATCGTTAAGGCTATCGCGGCAAAAGGATATTTAAATCCAAAACCGGCATAGTCGCTGATATTCTCAAATTTCTCTCCTTTGCCGATAAACAGAATTATAACTGCGAAGGCCCCGATATTTATTATAGTATAGACAAGTAAATAGAATATGGCGGCGGAGAATCCGGACTTCCCTCCTGCCACAAGGGCGATCATGACATATCCGGCATGGGCGATGGACGAATACGCGAGCATCCGTTTGATATTTTTTTGCGAGATGGCGAGAACATTTCCCCAGGTCATGGTCAGGACACATAAGATCCAGAGAATCGACGTGAATTTATCGTTTAAGACAGGCGCGAACACCGTAAAAATCCTGAACAAAGCGGCGAACCCGGCGGCTTTGGGTCCGGCCGACATAAAGGCGGTAACCGGGGCGGGAGCGCCTTCATAAACATCCGGCGCCCACATATGGAACGGGGCAATGGCAACCTTAAAACCGACGCCGATTAAGATCAATGCTATCCCCGCAAGAGTCAAAAACGTGGAAGCGCCACCGGCGAAACTGAATCTTGAGGATATCTCTATAAGGTTGGTGCTCCCGTATGCCCCGAAAATCAACGCTATACCGTAGAGGAAAAAGCCCGACGCAAAAGCGCCCAGGAAGAAATATTTCATAGAAGCCTCGCGGGAACGGAGCCGTTTTCTATATATTCCGGCAAGAACGTAGAGGGGTATGCTCATGACCTCGAGACCGAGAAAAATGGCAATAAGATCGGTCGATGAAGCCATAACCATCATTCCGAAAGTCGCGAAGAAAACCAGAATATAGAACTCGCTTAAACCTTTCAGTTCCCGTCCCACATATGTGGAGGCGGCGAATATCGTTAGAAGCGTTCCCAGGCAGAAAATAATCTTGAAAAAGAAAGCAATTCTATCGCCGATTACGGCACCCTGGAAACTCAAGTCTGTTATGGAGAAGGATTTGAAGGTCAGACTCAGAGCGATCAGAATCCCTATGAGACTAATAGCCGTAAGAACGGAATTCCGCCCTTTCTTCAAGAACAATCCGGAAACGAGAATCACAGATCCGGTAACTAAAATCGCTATTTCAGGGCCTATTATTGTCCAGTTAAATCCCATATTACTTATTCGCTTTTTTCTTCTCGAGCGCTTTTTCACGCGATGAATCATATGCCTGGAAATCAGATTCATCTTCTACAAGCGCCTTTGATTTAACGGTCTCAATGACCTTGTTAACCGAAGGCTCGATTTTATCGATAAAGGTTTTCGGATATATTCCTATCCAGAAAATCATGATTACAATCGGCAAGGCGATAAAGGTTTCTCGCCAGTTCATATCCAGAAGCTTTTTGTTTTCCTCTTTTTCGCACTTACCGAAGAATACCCGTTGTACCATCCAGAGCATATAGACGGCGGCCAGGACAATTCCGGCGGTACCGATAGCGGCATAGACGGGGTTGACCTTGAAGGTTCCCAGCAGGATCAGGAATTCGCCCACAAAACCGTTGGTTCCGGGCAGACCTATAGAAGCCAAGGTAACAATTAAAAATACAGTGGCATATAAAGGCATAACATGTGCGATTCCGCCGAAATCCGCTATCAACCGGGTGTGCCGCCTTTCATAAATAACGCCTACAAGAAAGAACAGGGCGCCGGTGGCGATGCCGTGGTTTATCATCTGTAGAATAGAACCGGTTACGCCCTGGGCGGTAAGGGCAAACATACCCAGCATAACGAATCCCAGGTGCGCCACCGACGAATAAGCCACAAGGGACTTGACATCTTTCTGGACCATGGCGATAAGCGCTCCGTAAGTGATACCGATCAAAGACAGAATCGATATAAGCGGAACAAACTGCAGAGTGGCATCGGGGAAAAGCGGCAGGCAGAACCTCAGGAAACCGTAAGTCCCCATTTTAAGGAGAATCCCCGCAAGTATCACGGAGCCCGCGGTCGGGGCTTCTACGTGAGCGTCCGGAAGCCAGGTATGAAACGGGAAAAGTGGAACCTTTATGGCAAATGCCAGGGCAAACGCTAAGAACAACCAGACCTGAAGGTCGGGAGTTATTTTCATATTCAGTATGGTCATAAAATCGGTGGTTCTCAGGAGAGGATCGGGGGACGTCATTACATAGAGTTTAATAATAGCCAGAAGCATCAACAGCGATCCGAACATGGTGAATAAAACGAACTTGACAGCGGCGTAAATCTTTCTTCCGCCGCCCCAGATGCCTATCATGAAATACATGGGAACCAGCATCACTTCCCAGAATACATAAAACAGGAAAAGGTCGGTGGCGACGAACACGCCGAGCATACCGGTTTGAAGCAATAACATGGAAATCATGAAGCCTTTTACTTTTTCGGTTATAGAAGTCCAGGAGGACGCTATGGCCATGGCGGTGAGAAACGGTGTCAGAACAACCAGAAGAATCGAGATGCCGTCCACCCCAAGGCTGAAAGTAACTCCAAAAGATTCTATCCAGGGCAAAGGTCCTACGACAAACTGCATGTCGGTATTGGAGCCATTGAATTTCCAGAATAAAATTATCGTAAGGATGAAGTCGATAAAGGCGGTTATTAACGCGGTCCAGCGGATAGCGTTATGCCAGGTTTTATTGAGCAGCAGGATTACGAGGCATCCCAATAGCGGCAGGAAGACGATCCATGTCAAAACAGGCCATTCCATTTAGTCGGTACCTCCAATTGCGACAAGCCTTAATCCTATTCTCCCCGGCTTTCTAATAATAGCGTTAGCCATCTTATCAATAAATCTCCACAGCCAGTACGGCATCCAGCGGCAGAAAAGATAATAAACCAGAAGTATGGAGAGTCCCCGGTTGATAAATTTGGTAACCGAATCGATCCTGAAATTACTCTCGGCGAATAGGCGGCCCAGACTCTCCTCGTCAAATGAATGCAGATGCGCGTTTACGGGAGTTTTTTTATTGCAATGGATACAAAGATAATAGACGATATTTTCTTTATAGGGCGTCGAAACGAAAACCTCCGCGCCTTTTTTCAACACCCTTCTTAATTCGACCGCAGCCTTTTCCGGAAATTCAAGATGCTCGTAGACATCATTTGAGGTGGCTCCACGGAACGCAGTATCTTTGAACGGCAGCCGATACAGATCCGCGACGATATATCCGCCCTTCTTTTGAGCGTCAAAACGATCTCTGATACCTTTCAGGTTTTTCAGGGAAAGATCCACGGCGCAAACGAACACGTCCTTATCCAGAAAAGCGTTTGAGATCCAGCCGTTGCCCGACCCGGCGTCAAGGACCGACTGACCGGATTTGAAATCAACAGCCCGTGTTAAAAGCTGCATTCTGCGCCTTTCCTCTTCCCTGATGGCCGGATTTTCAACATGGAAGTAATCGAACTCCTCGCCGTCGGTCTTATAATGTTCGATATGATTTTTCAGCCTTCTATTCATAAAATACCATGCCTACCTGAACATTACATATCCCAATAAAATTATAACGCCGACCGCAAATATCAGGGCGTAGTTTCTCAAGAATCCGGTATGAATAACGCGGATTTTCGACGATAGCCATCCGATAGCAGTCGCTAAACCATTGGCAAAACCATCCACACCGCGCAGATCCGTTATCTGCCAGAAGAACCGGCCGAGGGCGATCAGGGGCTGGACTATTACGGCATTATAAAATTCATCCACGTAATACTTGTTTAAAATGGTATTGTAAACGCCGGGAAATTTCGCGGCCAGTTTTTTGGGTCTTTCCGGATCAGCGATATAGAACGTATACGCTATATAAATCCCGATACCCGCCGCGACCACCGACGCTATCATAAGCCCGTATTCAAGTCCCGGCGAATGATGAACGGCGGCCGATTCGCCATGATCGCCGCCGAATACGGGATGCAGGAATTTCTCGAACCAGGCGCCTCCGCCCAATGCATGGGGCAGCCCTATATAGCCGCCGATAATGGCGAGAAAGGCAAGTATCATCAATGGAACGGTCATGGATTTGGGAGACTCATGCACGTGCTTTTCAACTTCAGGATTGATTCGTGATTTACCGTAGAAGGTTAAAAACAACAATCTGAACATATAAAACGCAGTCAGTATAGCGGCAATCAAACCCATTGCCCAGAGCAACGGATGCCCCTGCCCGGAGATAAAAGCATTATAGAGAATCTCATCCTTGGAAAAGAAACCCGAAAACAGCGGGACCCCCGAAATCGCCAGTGTCCCGATAAACATGGTAACAAACGTATAAGGCATATATTTTTTCAAACCGCCCATCTTCTGCATATTTAGCTCACCCGCAAGGGCATGCATGACCGAACCGGCACACATAAAAAGCAACGCTTTAAAGAAAGCGTGCGTCATCAGATGAAAAATACCGGAGGCGAACGCGCCGACTCCGCAGGCCAAAAACATATATCCCAGCTGGCTTACGGTGGAATACGCCAGCACCCTTTTTATATCATTTTGCACCAGTCCGATAGTGGCGGCAAAAAGGGCCGTAGCCGCGCCTATTATGGCGATAACCAGCATAGTGGCCGGAGCGAGAATGAATAATGCCGATAGGCGGCATACCATATACACGCCCGCCGTTACCATGGTGGCAGCATGGATGAGAGCCGACACCGGGGTGGGACCCTCCATAGCGTCAGGCAGCCAGACATAAAGGGGAATCTGCGCGGATTTCCCGGTCGCCCCGAGGAAAAGCAATAACGTTATCAGTGTAACAATTCCTCCGCCCGCCAGAATCTCCGGCGACAGGTGACTGATTTCGGTAAGGTTAATCGTCGGATGTCCCGCGGCCGCGAATGTCCAGAAAAGAAGCATTACACCCAGTGCGAACCCGAAATCGCCTATCCTGTTTACAATGAAAGCCTTTTTACCGGCATTCGACGCGGAATCCTTGTGGAACCAGAATCCGATCAGAAGATAGCTGCAGAGGCCAACGCCCTCCCAACCAAGATATAACAGAAGCAGATTATCGCCCATTACGAGGGTTAACATGGCGAAGACAAACAGGTTCAAATACGAGAAATAACGTCCCACGCCGCCGTCGCCGTGCATATATCCAACCGAGTAAACATGTATCAGGAATCCCACGCCGGTAACAACGAGCATCATAACCGCGGCCAGCGGATCATATAAAAACGAGAAAGCCGAGCTGAAAGAACCGGACACAACCCAGTCAAACCATGAGGATTGTAACGTTCTGGCGTTTTCGGGCAATTGTATCAGGAGGAAAAACGCCCAGGCTGAAAGAACAAAGGAGCAGAATATCATGAACGAACCGATAAATCCGATCGTTTTATCCGGCAACCTGCGGTTCAGTATTCCGTTAATCAAGAATCCGATCAGCGGGAATACCGGCACGAGCTTAACGAGTATTTTTATCTGTTCTTCCAATAAATTACCACTTCATTATGTTCACATCATCAACGTTTACCGAGTTCTTGGCCCTGAAAATGGAGATAATAATGGCCAGGCCCACGGCGGCTTCGGCGGCGGCCACGGTCATTACCAGCAAGACAAATACCTGTCCGCTGGCCATGGAAGCCTGTAATATCTCCGGCGCCTTTTGAGGCGGTATGGCCTCGATAAACTGTGATATGACCGTTTTTATATTGCTCGAAAAGGCGACTATGGAAAGGTTCACGGCGTTGAGCATAAGCTCGATGGACATAAAGATCACTATGGCATTCCTCGATTTCAGGACGCCCCAGACCCCGATGCCGAACAATATTGCGGATAGAATAATATAATATCCCAGCGGGGCCATCAGATTTCTCCCTCCTCATCTTCTTCCAGAAGCCTTTTCTTGGAAACCACCAGCGCCCCCACGATGGCCGTTAACAACAACACCGATGTAACTTCAAAGGGATAAGCGAATCTCCCGAACAGGGTTTCGGCCACCGACTCTGCGGACAAATAATGTTCTATCGATTCGATTTCCTCAATCTCCGCAATTTCGGATATGTCTTTTTCCGGAATATCAGCATAGTCTTTCATCGCCCAGCCCGTAATAAAAACGGCCTGTATCAAAATGAGCGCGGCAAAGGCGAATCCGAGATATTTCTGAAGCGTCTTTTTATCGATTCCGAACTCATCCTTGCGCAGATTCAAGAGCATTATAACGAATATTACCAGAACCATTATGGCGCCGGCGTACACTATAATCTGCAGGGCGGCAATAAACAGCGCCCCCAGGGTAACGAACAGCCCCGCGATACAGCACATCACCAGGATAAGATATATGGCCGACGCCAGGGCGCTTTTGCGCGTTACCACCATCAGCGCCGCGAACATCGATATTAACGCGAGAATCGCGAAAATCAACATGAGCCCATTCCCGAATCTCTCAAAACGTTTCCTTTCCGGTCCCGATCGCTAAATTAATGATCCAGCGGCTCGGCCGGGATTTTAAACTGCTGCCTTTCTTTTCTGAATAACGGTTTAATATTTTTCGCCACCCGATGTTTCTCAATCTTATCATAATTTTCCAGAAGCATCTCTTTGGTATAGATAAAATCATCTCGCTCGTACGTGGAAAATTCGAATTCGTGGCCCAGGAATATGGCCTCCTCCGGGCAGGCCTCCTCGCAGAAACCGCAATAAATGCACCTCAGAGCATTTATCTCGTAAATTTTCGCATATCTTATCCCATCGGACGTTTCGGCCGGTTCCATGTATATGCAATCCACCGGGCAGGCGGCGGCGCATAAGCCGCAGCATACGCAGCGCTCGGAACCATCCTCGTAACGGGTAAGGTAATGCAGCCCGCGATAACGATCTTCAAATTTCGGTCTGATCCTGGGATACTGTTCGGTAACCGGTCTTCTGAACAGGTACCTGAAAGTGATGGAAAGCCCTTTCGGTATCGCCCATAAAACCGTCTTTAACGCGTGCCACATTTTTAACAATCCTACAATGCCACAATTAACGCCGATATTATTATATTTGCTATTCCTATGGGGAACAGAACCAGCCAGCCGAATCTCATAAGTTGATCATACCTCAAACGGGGCAACGTGCCCCTGATCCATATATAAATAAACATAAATATCACAACCTTGATTACAAACCACAGGACCGGGGGCAAAAACGGCCCGTTCCAGCCGCCGAAAAACAGGCTGGCGGCGATAGCGGATACCGTAATCATGTTAGCGTACTCGCCCAGGAAGAAGATTCCGAATCTCATACCCGAATATTCGGTATGATAACCGGCCACCAGTTCCGATTCGGCCTCAGGAAGGTCAAAGGGATTACGGTTTGTCTCCGCTATAGCGGAAATAAGATAAACAAAGAAGGCAACCGGTTGTTTGAAAAAATACCAGTTGAATATCGAACCCGATTGCTGTCTCACGATTTCGGAAATCGAAAAGGTCTGGCTTAAAAGAAGCACGCCTATAATCCCGAGTCCCAGAGAAACCTCGTAGCTGATCATCTGGGCCGTCGAACGCAGACCCCCCAGCAGCGAGTACTTGGAATTGGACGACCATCCCGCCAGCACCACTCCATAGACCCCCAGCGATGTAATGGCGAATATATATAGAATCCCGACGTTCAAATCCGAAATAATCAGTTCGATCTGTCGTCCGCCTATGCTTATTAAGTCGCCGACCGGAATAACGGCGATCGACATACAGGCGGTTACAAACGAGATAATCGGGGCGATAATGAATAAGGATTTGTTAACCATGCCTGGCGGAAAGGTCTCTTTAAACAGGAGTTTTACTGCGTCGGCAATAGGCTGCAGAAGCCCGAAGGGGCCGGTGACATTGGGACCTATTCGATGTTGAATATGCGCCACGACTTTTCTTTCCATATAGGTGGAATACGCCACGGCCGCCATTAGCCCCACGAAGATAACCGTAACCTTCAACACCATTATTACAATATCAACAAACATCAGACTTTTCTCACAGATACAAAAGTCGCCTTTTCGTTACGCTTCAATAACCGATTAATCGGATTGTCCTCAAATGAGTTTAAAATCAATAGCTCGCCTTTATTTATCTTGTCCGTTACTTTTATTTTTATATTAATCGCCGTTTCCTTATTTCCTATTCTGACAACTTGCCCGGATTCAATTTCCTCCTTCCGGGCATCCTCCGGATGCATCCAGGCTTTCTGTTTACCCGCTAAATTCATCAAGTTCGCGGATTTTTGCGTTATCCAGCCGGAATGATGTACCGACAGCGTCCAATTGAGAATATAAGGCAGATCGGATCCCGCCCCGGGCGGAATTTCGGGGGCCGCTTCTTTAAAATCGAGCTTATTTTCATCTTTCAAATCAACAATCAAACCGTCTTCCGGAATATTCGTAATTTTCGAATATTGAGTTAGATATTTGGCGATATCCTCGCGAACCTGAGAATCATGATACCAGACATTACCCGCATCCATCAAATCCGAAAATTCGCCGAGAATCGCCCATACCGGTTTCATTTCATAATGAATATTCTCCGGACCGGCCTCGAATCGCTGGATTCGTCTTTCCATATTCATGAAGCTCCCGCTGTAATCGGATGGTAACATCTGCGGAAACACCAGCGACGCCAGGTTTGTCAGGGAGTTTATAAATGGAGTAACAACTACTAAAAACTCCAGCTTTTTCAAGGTATCATTAACATATTTTCGATCCGGAAATTCCTCAATCGGATCGGAGCCGAATACAAATAAGGATTTGATGGCACCGGAATTGATCTTATCCAGAATATCGACAAAAGAACGGCCGGGACCGCCGTAGAGGCCGAATCGGGAGACGCCCATGAAATTAACCTGCGTGGGAATTATCGACAATCCGGCGTTACATATCTTTTTAAGTTTCGACATCGATGATAACAGCGCGCTTCTGTCCGGATGATCGAAAAATCCCCTGCCTGATATAATATGAACGGAATCCGAATTTTTAATCTCATTTGCCAGATTATCCAGTTCGCTTTTATCCGCAATCAATCCATCAGGCATTGAGAAATCTGACCCCACAATTCTGGAGTGCAGATATTCTAGGGCGAACGCCTCGGAACCGCCGGAGATACGGATATTCGTTACCGGGAAATAACCCAGCCTCTTGTGATAAGGAGTGATAAAGACGGCCCTCGCCCCACGTCCGGAGATGGCTTTCCTGATCCTCAAAGAGGCGACGGGGAATTCTATCGCCGGATCGCATCCGACGAATATATAGATACCTTTATCTTCCAGATCCGAAATTCTACCGTCAAGGCCGACTATATTCAGGACATCGGGACCGAGAGGTTCGCCGAATTCGGTTTGAAAATCAATATATTCGGTTTTAACGACATCACCGAAAAATTTCCTGATGGCATAAGCCTCTTCATTTGATAAAGAAGCCGAGCCTATGGCGGCTATTTCGGCTCCCCTGTTGTCATCGATACATTCGGTAAAGTATTTTACCGCGACTGCCGCCGCCTCCTCCCATCCGCAGGGTTCGAGGCTCGATCCGCGTCTTATATGCGTTTTGTATATTCTATCTTTATTTGAGCTTATATCGAAACCATAGCGTCCCCTGTCGCAGAGCCACCCCGCGTCGACTTCGTCATTCCTGCGCGCCATATGACGATAGACTCTGTTTCGCGACCAGTCGACATACATGTTACAACCCACGGCGCAGAGACTGCACACGGATGGAGTCTTTTTTAGAAGCCACTCGCGAATTTTGTATCTAAAGGATCCGGAGGTCAGCGCCCCCACGGGGCAATATTCCACGGTATTGCCCGAATACTCGTCCGCGAACTCCAGCTCTTTCATTATGCCGATATATGAATTCGCCCCTCTTTCAAAAATCCCCAGATCGGCCTCGCCGGCAAGCTCCCTGACAATTCGGGTACACTTGAAACACATTATACATCGGTTGGCGTTGTAATATATTTCCGGTCCCAGACGAAAATCATCGAATTTTTGATCCGCCTCCTTATTCATGAAACGGATTTTATTTTCCTTATAGGCGGATCGGGTAGGCCCGTAAAGATAGGTGTTATCCTGCAGGGGACATTCGCCACCCTTGTCGCAGGTGGGGCAATCCAGAGGATGGTTTATCAGCTGGAATTCCAGAACGCCCTCCCGAGCCTTTTTAACTTTTTCGGAATCGGTATGTATCACCATGTTAGGCGCCACGGGGGTGGCGCAGGACGCTATCAGTTTGGGCATCTTCTCGACCTCTACAAGACACATCCTGCAGGCGCCGACCGATCTCAGCCTATCGTCATAACAAAAAGTCGGTATTTTAAGGCCTATTTTTTTCGCCGCTTCTACAATGAGGGTACCCGGCGGAACCTCGACCACCTGATTATTTATCGTTACGCTTATTTTATCAGCCATTTCAAACAAACCTCGGCGCCATGCTCACTTTACATTTTTTGTGCTCGATATGATACTCGTACTCGTCCCGGAAGTGCTGCAGTGTCGACCGTACGCCGGGAGTCGCGGCGTCCCCTAAAGGACAGATGGTGTTGCCGTCAATATTATCGCAGATGTGTATTAATTCGTCCAGATCTTCCATGCTTCCCCTGCCGCGCTCAATCCGATCGAGTATTCGCAAAAGCCAGTAGGTGCCCTGGTGACAGGGGGTGCACTGTCCGCAGGACTCGTGCTTGTAAAAGCGCATCATATTCAAGGCGGCTTTGACCATGCAAACCGTCTCATCCATAACGATAACGCCCGCGGAGCCCAGCATGCTTCCCGCTTCAGCCATCGATTCGTAGTCCAGGTGAACATCGATTTTATCCGCGGTAAGAACAGGAACCGACGATCCTCCCGGGATTACCGCTTTTAAATTGCGGTCATCCAGAATACCGCCGCCATAATCATATATCAATTCACGAAGTGATACGCCCATGGGCAATTCGTAGTTGCCGGGTTTATTTACATGGCCCGACAGACAGAATATTTTTGTGCCCGTCGACTTTTCGGTGCCTATGGAGGCGAACCATTCCCCTCCCCTGTTTACTATATGAGGTATATTAGCGAGGGTCTCGACATTGTTAATAATGGTGGGGGCGCCGTAAAGCCCCGATATGGCGGGAAAAGGCGGTTTAACGCGGGGATGCCCCCGGCCTCCCTCCAGAGAGGTCAACAGCGCGGTTTCCTCGCCGCAGATATAGGCTCCGCCGCCTCTATGTAAAATGATATCAATATCTATACCCCTGCCGAGGATGTTCTTGCCGATAAAGCCGTTCGCCCTTGCTTCCTCGATGGCGCGATTGAGCTGCCTGGCGGCATAAGTGAATTCGGCCCGAATATAAATAAACGCCGTCCGGCACTTAATGGCGTAGGAAGTTATCAACGTACCCTCTATAACCAGGTGCGGATCCCTTTCCATGAGTTCGCGATCTTTGAAAGTTCCGGGTTCCGACTCATCTGCGTTTACCGTCAGGTATACCGGCTTACTCGAATCTTTGGGTAGAAAGGTCCACTTCCTTCCGGTGGGAAAACCCGCTCCCCCGCGCCCCCGGAGCCCCGATTTGACAACCTCCCCGGTGACCTCATCCGGCGTCATAGTCTTAACCGCTTTCTCAAAAGCCTTATACCCGCCGTTTTTCAAATACGTTTCGATTCTGTCCTGGCCGGGATGATCTATATTCTTAAAGAGTATTTTTTCGTAATCAGCCACTCTTCGCCTTTTTCCTCAATTCGTTCAGAATACTATCGACCTTCGCCCGGTCTAAGTTTTCATAATAGGTGTCATTTATCTGCATCATGGGAGCGGTCCCGCAGGATCCCAGGCATTCCACCTCGGTAAGCGAGAAAAGACCGTCCTCGGTGATCCCGCCCATTTTTATGTTCAGTTTCTCAATGAGATATTCAACAAGCTCCTCCGAGCCCCTGAGATAGCACGAGAGAGTCCGGCAGACCTGTATATGATACCTGCCGACCTTTTCGCGTGGAAAGAACGTATAAAAGCTGGCCGCCTGAAAAAAATCCAGGGGAGGAACACCGACTATTTCGGCGGCCTCGTCGACGGCGTCCGGTTTTATATATCCGAACTGATCATAAATTGCGTGCAGAACCATCAGGACAATCGACTTTTTTTCGGGATAAAGATCTTCCAGCCGTTTCAATTCTTTTATTGATTCTTCGGATAGGATTTTCTGGGATGTCAATTCAAACTCCGGCTTACCTGTCGATCTCTCCCAGGACGATATCCAGCGATCCCACGCAGGCGATAACGTCCGCCACCATCCTGCCCGCAACCAGCTTGTTCAAGGCTGAGATATTCACAAACGACGGCGGACGGAAATGAACCCGATATGGCTTTTTTGTGCCATCGGATACTATGTAACATCCGATTTCCCCCTTGGGCGATTCGATGGCGAAATAAACGTCACCCTCGGGCGGGCAGAAACCATGAACGAAAATTTTAAACTGATGTATCAATTGCTCCATGCCCTGAAGGACCTCGGGCTTTGGCGGCGGAGCGATCTTGCGGTCGGCTGTGATAAACGGCCCCTCCGGTATGCCTTCAACCGCCTGCGAGACGATTCTCAGCGACTGCCGCATTTCGTTAAGGCGAACCTTGTAACGATCATATACATCGCCGTTTATGCCGGTGGGAATATCGAATTCGAATTTATCATAGTAGGAATAGGGATTGGCTTTCCGCAGATCCCAGGCCACCCCGCTTCCCCTTAGATTGGGGCCCGATAAACCTGAACTTACGGCCTCCTCGGCGGAAACCACGCCTACTCCGATAGTGCGGTTCCGCCAGATCCTGTTTTCCGTAAGCAATCCTTCATATTCTTTGAATTTCGCTGGGAAAGTGTTCAGGATTTCTTTCACCCTGACGTCAAAACCGGCCGGGATATCTTTAGCAATACCTCCCACCCGGAAATAGGAGGACATCATCCGCACTCCCGACACGAATTCATACATTTGTATTATCTTCTCCCGTTCGCGGAAGCAATACAGAAGCATCGACATAGCGCCGATATCGGTGGCGTGGGTGCCCAGCCAGACCAGATGCGAGGCGACACGGGTCAACTCGGTCATTATAACGCGGACATATTCGGCGCGGGGCGGGACTTCAATCTCCATCAACTTTTCAATAGCCCCCACATAAACCAGATTATTGGACATGGGAGCTAGATAATCCATACGGTCGGTCATGGTGAGAGCCTGGGTATATGTTTTGGCCTCCATATTTTTCTCGATACCGGTATGCAGATAGCCGATTATCGGTTTGGCCCCGACTACCGTTTCGCCGTCCAGTTCCAGCAGAATCCTCAAAACGCCGTGCGTGGCGGGATGCTGGGGACCCATATTGATTGTCATGGTCTTGGGATCGGCCAATTACTCGTCTCCCCTCCACGGCGATTTACGCCTTGAATCGATATAATCCTTGTTATGAGTAAAGTGTGGAACCTCGTAGGTAAGCGGAAAATCCTTTCTCTGGGGATGGCCGACCCAGTCGTCGTCCATGAGTACACGGGTCATATCGGGATGCCCGGTAAATCTTATCCCGAACATATCGTAAATCTCCCGTTCCTGGAAATTCGCCGTATCCCAGAGCGGTGTCAGCGATGGCGCCTCCTCGCCGTCGTCAACTCGGATTTTGATAATAACGCGATGACGCTTCGGAATGGAATAAAGAATATAAACGATCTCAAATCTTTTTTCCCTGATTCCCATATAATCCACGGCCGTAATACAGGAAAGGAAATTGAATCTTAATTCGGAATCGGTTTTGAGGAATCTGCAGATCTCTATAAGATCGGATGGTTTTATAACGACGTTAAGATCGCCCCTGAAGGAATACAGTTCGATGATTTTATCCGAATATTCCTTTTTCAGTTTCTCCTCGATAACCGACGCCATCAGGAATTGCCTTTCAGTTTTTCTTTCTCGATTTTGGCTCTCAGTTTTATGATACCGTCGATCAGTTGCTCCGGCCGCGGGGGGCATCCCGGTACATAAACGTCCACCGGAATTACCCGGTCAACGCCCTGGACAATGGCGTAATTGTTGAAAATCCCGCCGCAGGAAGCGCACGCCCCCATGGATATCACATATTTGGGATTCGGCATCTGATCATAAAGCTGCCTCAGCACCGGAGCCATCTTAACCGATAACCTTCCCGATACTATTATCAAATCCGCCTGCCTGGGGGACGCCCTCATGACCTCCATTCCGAACCTGGCCAGATCGTACCGGGAGGCAAAGGTCGAGATCATTTCGATAGCGCAGCAGGCCAGCCCGAAGCCCAGGGGCCAGAGCGACGATTTACGGGACCAGTTAACCGCCTTTTCCACCGTAGTCAGGATGATGCCGTCGGGAATATATTTCTCTATTCCCATTTTAACGCGCCCTTTTTAACTATATAAAGATAGCCCAAAAGCAGGATACCTATGAAAACAGCCATCTCGATGAAAGCAAACATCTTCATCTTTTTAAGGATTATGGCCCAGGGGTATAAGAATACGGTTTCGAGATCAAAGATGATAAACAGGATGGCTATGAGATAAAATTTAACCGGGAACCGTTCGCGGGCATCGGTTTCGGGCACAATACCACACTCATACGGTGTAAGTTTCCGTCTGTTCCTGGATTTGCGGGCCAGAAGCTCCGGCAGAAACATCATAATAAGAACGGTTACCGAAGCTAAAATAAATAGCACAAGGATCGGGAAAAAAACATTAAACATCTGTTAAACCCGCGTGATTTTTTTCACAACTAAACCTCTATTAAAAGGCGGAACAGGTCTCAATTCCAAGATGCTTGCAAATCCTCTCCGCCAATAAAACTTGCCAAGTATAAGTTTGCCGCCGGACTATTGTCAATACCTTTTTGGGCGGTTAATTTCGCGCGATATTGGCGATCAAAACGGAATTTTCCAGGGAATGCGGCCGTACCCTTATTATGTTTCCCCTCAAGTTATTATCACCTGAGGCGTTGACCCGCAGATAATTTTCAGAAAGACCCGTAAGGATGCCGTTATTATCCGCCATTCTATTTTCAAATAGAACCTGGAGATCCCTGTTAATGAATTTTTTCAGGTGCTCGGTCTTTTTCATCGTACCCAGTTTCCGAAGCAGATTGGTTCTTCCCTTAATTACTTCGGGCGAAACCATATCGTTCATCTCCGCGGCTCTTGTGCCGGGGCGCGCCGAAAACGAAAAAACATGAAGATGATGTATATCGGTATTTTCCACAAGTCCGATACTGTCTCGAAACTGCCTATCGGTCTCTCCGGGAAATCCCGTGATAATATCTCCACCGACCGTAATGTCGGGAATTGAGGCGTTTAAAGAGCCAATTATACGCCTTAAATCATTGACGGTATAATCTCTGCCCATTTTTTTCAGTATATAATCATCGCCCGATTGTATAGATAGGTGCACGTGAGGACAAATCCTCCTGTCTGATAGAATCCTGATAAACCGGTCATCGACCTCCGTGGGATACATGGAGGATAACCTTATCCTGGGTATATCTGTATCGCTTAGGATCTTTTCCAATAGATCCGGAAAACCGAGATCGCCATACCTGTATTTTCCTATATGAACTCCGGTCAGGACAACCTCGAGATAACCGTTATCATACAGCCTGTTTATTTCGTCGATGACATATCGCGGATTGCGTGATTTAAGCGGCCCGCGCGACATCCATATGGTACAATAGGTGCATCGTCGGTCGCACCCCTCCTGGATTTTTATAAATCCCCTGGTAAGATTTCTCATATTGGAAATAATAAAAGAGCCGTACTCCGCGGTATCATCGATAACATGCTTCCTCCCGTTCTCTCCAATAAGACCGAGAACCTTGCCGGGTATCTTTTCCTTTTCGCTATTCGGGATTAACAGATCTATCCCGATTCTGGAAACTTTTTCCGGTTTCAACTGCGCGTAACATCCCGTCACCGCGATCTTCGCTTCTGGAGAGATCCTCTTGGCCCTTCTGATAAGATTTCTTGATGATGTGTCTGCTTTGGAGGTCACCGTGCAGGTGTTTATGATATAGCAGTCTGCCTTATCGTTAAAGGAAACAACCTCCATTCCTGCGGACTCCAGCGCCTCGGAAAGAACCTGAATCTCGTAATTGTTCACCTTGCAGCCCGTAAAACCCAACGCTATTTTAGGCATAATATTTTTCCTATACCTTCAATCTTCTGGAGTTCCACCAGGCGTCGACTCTGGGACCGTAGATTAACGCCAGGATACTGAGAATAAATCCGGCAATAAGGTCGATTACATAATGATGACGAAGATATACGGTCGAAAGCAATAATCCTGTGCAAAACGGAAGTAATATCCAGAACAGCCAGCGAACATATTTATAGGCGAGGACCAGCGAAAGCAATGTTACCGCGGCGTGCAGCGATGGGAACGCCGCCCGGGATTCCCTGGGAAGCACGTTTATCATTGCAATAGCCGTATCCGCCAGAGGGGTGCCGTTGAATTTAATCGTAAACAGGTGCTGCAATGTAATTCTCGGCGGCACCGCCGGAAAAAGGACGTAAAGTAAATAGCCGGCGTAAAAGCAGAGAACCACTGAAACCATCACCGCGCGAAATTCCGTTTTTCGTTTCTGGAGATAAAGGGTAAGCGCGACCGCGGGCCCGAAGGCGAAAAATATCATGTAGCAAAAAGAGAATATCTCCGTCAGCACTGGATGAATAAACCGCTCCGCCCAGACGGCGGGCTGTGCGCCGAACATCCACTGATCGATCGCTATCAAATAATGATGGATATCGTTGGGATTGGCGAAATGAATGGTATCATGGAGATTGGTGTAAATGGCGATACAGAACGCGAACGGAAGGCTGTCCCGGAGGAAAGTCCATCCGGGACGGTATCTGGTTATAAGTAGGGTGATTATCACGGCGATTATTATCCCGAAGACTCGCTGTACGTCGCCTACGAAAACATTGGGAACGTCACCCTGGGATTTAAAATACATATACGCTTTGGCAGTAAAATAAAGCATGGGAAAGAAAAAGACCAGCGCAATGAACTCCTCGATCCTGAGACGGAATATAGCCGAATACCAGCAGCTTTTCGCCGCCGGCGTTTCGTCGGACAAATCTGGAACAATTTCTACTTTTTTAACTTCGGTTTTGCTCATAACCTCCATATATAAGTCTTTGATAACGAAAGAACAAAGAAAAAGTAAGATGACCCGTTATCGGCAGAGAATTATGGATAAAATTTGAAACATTGTCTGTTTATATAGCGAGGGGTTATTTACATGAGGATTCTAATCATCGGCGGGACGCGGTTCATGGGGCCGCATGTGGCGAGAAAGCTGGCCGCTGAAGACCATGAGGTAACCGTATTCCATCGCGGTATAAACGCCGCGAAGCTACCGGATAGCGTTGTCCAGATTATCGGGGATCGGAATAACCTTAGAGATTTTTCAAGAGAATTCGAAAAGCTTAAGCCCGACGTGGTTCTGGATATGATTTTGCTGGCGGAGTCTCAGGCCAAAGAACTGGTGGAGGTGATGTCCCCGATTCCAACGCGCCTGGTAGTCGTCAGCAGCTGCGATGTCTACCGTAATTACAATATGCTGCGCGGGGAGGAACTGGTTTCAAATCCCATAGAAAAAATAACCGAGGATTCGCCACTGCGGGAAAAACTTTACCCTTATCGAAAAGAAGTACGCGATGAAAATAATATTCTGTATAACTACGACAAGATTCCGGTGGAGCGAATTGTAATGTCCAATACGGATTTACCGGCGACGGTTCTTCGCCTGCCCATGGTTTACGGTCCCGGCGATTACCAGCACAGGTTTTACGGGTATATAAAACGGATGATCGACGACCGCCCCGCTATTATTATCGACGAAAACCAGGCTAAATGGCGGATCACCAGGGGCTATGTTGAAAACTGCGCCGGTGCCATCTGCCTGGCGATCACCGATCAGAAAGCCGCAGACCGGATTTACAACGTGGGCGAACCGGAGGCTTTACCGGAAAAGAAATGGATCGGAAAAATAGCGAAAAAAGCAGGATGGGCCGGGAAAATAATAGGACTGCCGAGAGACCAATTACCTGAGCATCTGAGAGAAGATCTGCATTGGCGGTATCATCTTGATATTGACACCTCCCGCATAAGAAAAGAACTCGGCTTTACCGAAATAATCAGCCGCGACGAGGCCCTGAGACTTACAATAGAATGGGAGCGAAATAATCCTCCACAAAAGGTAATTGTGGATTCGGAATATAAGGCGGAGGATGAGGCATGCAGTGGCTTGATTAAATAAATCAGGAAAATACTATCTATTCCCACGTGTTTGCCAAGCGGCGCCTGGCAAACAGTTCATAACTGTGGTGCCGGGCCACCCGACCCGATATTATCTGTTTCGAAAATCGCGATATTAAAATACAACCATATCATGAATAATGTCCTGGTTGGCGGACGCGGACGTTCGCCGACAAAGTGAGGCTTACCGTGTGTCACCACGCCGTCGGCGTGGCGACACGCAAACAACATAAACCTCGCCGGTAAGCCGGACATTCTTGTCCGGCCATCATTGCGCTTTAGCCCAAAGGACAGACACGAATGTCTGTCCCACCAGTTTGTAGGTCGGCGTTCCGAATGAGTCCCGCCGCAGGCGGGATGAAATGAGAAACCCGACATCAGGTCATTATATTTTCAT
>CP070742.1:1876977-1905540 GCA_020348065.1 Candidatus Zixiibacteriota bacterium | reverse complement strand
AACTCCTCGAACCCGCTAATCCCTCGAACCACCCCGGGCCTCGAGACCAACCGCTGGGGTAATATTATTGTAAACGAGGAAACCATGCAGACCTCGCGAGAGGGCGTATATGCCGGCGGCGATATAGTAACTGGCGGCGCCACCGTTATCCTCGCTGCAGGAGCAGGGAAAAAAGCGGCCAGGGCAATGCACAAATATTTGATGGATAAAAAGGGCGGCGGTTCAAAATAAAAATACAGGTCTTATTAAATAGATAAAGGGCGGTTTTCGGTCCGTCTTTTACTTTTTTAATAAGTTTCCTGCGTTCCGTCAGGTCGTAGGCCGAAGGCCGTGACCTGACGGATTTATCCCCCTAATTCGGCGGGCAGGCCGGGCAGGGAACCGGACCGGGGCCGCCCTTGAAGTAGGCCACGCCATAGGTTATATCCAGCCCGTTGTAATTGCAGCTCCCGTTGACATCGCCTGCCACATACCAGATATTCCCCGGCGTACACTCGCATTCATAGAGGGGCGCTGATCCTCCTTTGAAGTATGAGACACCATAAGTAATATCCAGTCCGTTGAAATTGCCTGAATTATTGGCATCGCCGACAGTGTAGCAGCAAATGCCGGGTATATTAAATCGCAAAATCATAAGTGACTTATAATCCGCGACAAATATTATATTGCACACACCAAAAACGCCGTAAGAGAGGCCGGGAGTATAATATTCATCAACATAAAGCGGATTTGCGGGATCAGTTATATCTAAAATACTTAGGCCGGTAAAATAATCAGAAATATAGGCATAGTCTTCGATAATAGAGATATCCCTTGCCCCCCCAATATCGTAACTGCCGGTAAAAAACGGATTGTAGGGATCCGAAACATTATAAATCTTGAGCCCATAATGACCTGCCACGAAAGCGTAATTTTCGGTGACGGCCACCTTCCTAGCTTCGTATAAACTGTCAACGAATATCATAGAAGGATTCCCCGGATCGCCTACACTGATTATAATGAAGCCGGAATACTGATCCGCGACGTACCCGTAATCGCCCGATACAACCACATCGACAGCGAGACCGGGAGTATCACAGCTACCGGCGATTGTCGGATTTGAGGTATTCGAAATGTCTATAATTTGAATGCCGGAATGACCGTCGGCAATGTATAAATAATTTCCATCCACAAAAATGCCTTTGGCGTTGTGAGGTGTATCGCAACTCCCTTCGAACGCGGGGTTCGAAGGATCGGAAATATCGATTATCTGTAGGCCGTTCATTTCATCGGCGATAAAACCGTAATCTCCCAGGATAAAAACGTCCTCAATACTACTGGGGGTGTTGTAAGTAGCCGCCATAGATACCGATGCAGGATTTGTGACATCCAATATTACGAGTTTCCGCGAACTCCGAGTAGGTATATAAGCATAATTCCCATCGACAAAAACACCGTGAATTCCCGGTAAAATCCCATAATTTCCTACCATAAACGGACTTGCCGGATTAGATACATCAATTATTTTAAGCCCCGCCCTTTCATCGGCCAAATATACGTAATTACTCTCAACCATACAGCGATTCCCCCAATGAGCAGCAAAGCTTCCGGTAAATGTAGGATTTGCGGGATCAGATATGTCTACAATTTGAAAAATATCATTAAAAGCAGTCAAATACGCATAACCTCCTGAGACGCATACTCCTTTTACGGCTCCCCCTGAAATAGTATAGGTATTC
This sequence comes from Candidatus Zixiibacteriota bacterium, assembly GCA_020348065.1. Lineage (GTDB taxonomy): Bacteria > Zixibacteria > MSB-5A5 > UBA10806 > UBA10806. The sequence continues at coordinate 1,903,822 of CP070742.1, read as the reverse complement.
ACATATGTGGGATTTGGAGGATCGGAGATATTGATTATTAGCATTCCTGACCAGAAATCTGCCACATAGGCGTTCGAGCCAAAAACGAATACATCTTGCGCTTGGCCGGGAGTAAAATAGGTAATAACATTGGTCGGATTGGTCGGATCGGAAACATCGACAATATGAAGATCCGAGCGATCAGGAATGTAGGCGTAATCACCCGATACAAAAATGCTTCTGGCACCTAACCACATATGATAGAAACCGCTAAATTGGGGATTTGCCGGATCTGAAACGTCGATTATTACCAGCCCGGTATCCGCGTCAGCTATATATGCGTAATTTCCTGATACAAAAACGTCATAAGCTATATTAATTGATTCGTAATTCGAAGTGATTACCGGATTTGAAAGATCGGAGATATCAATAATCTGCAGGCCCGAAGTGCCATCCGCCAGGTAAACATAATCACCTGAAACGGCAATTCCGTTGCCATAACCCTGACAATACAATCGGCTTACAAACAAGGGATTCGCCGGATCTGAAATCTCAAGTATGACGAGTCCATTTGCGAAGGCACAAATGGCATAATTACCGGTAACCGCAACATCATTTACATAGCTCCATAGCGCAGAGCCTAAATATTCAATATCTTGAGCTTTAACCGTTTGCGGAATTAACATTATCAGGCACGCGAAAGCCGCGGCCATCCCTATCAGAATTCTCTTCCATCTACACATAATAATCCTCCCCTGAAATCAATTATATAATTGTCAAAATGCCTGAACCTTGGGTTGTTTACTTGTAGTCAAATGATAACCCGTTATTAATTTTATGTCAATATATTTTATGTTTTTTTGCGGATTGCTGCAGTCAAGCCGCTCCATCCCTTTGACGTTGACTATGAGCCATAGTTTATATAATATGAGCTACTATGAAGGTGCTGTTTTGCCGCAATGTTGATTAACGATGAATGTCTGCTTTAACTTACTGTGAAGTGGAAAGATAGGGAACAAGAGGCGTCATGCCAAAACTTTCAATAGCTGTCTTTGCCTCCGGGGGGGGCACCAACCTGCAGTCGCTTATCAATTCATCTAATAAGGGTGTTTTTGACGGAGATATAGCGGCTGTGATATCCAATAACTCCGGGGCATTCGCCCTGGAAAGGGCGAAAAAAGCTGGTATCGCCGCCTATCATATCAGCGGCAAAAAGTATCCCGGGAGAAACCAGTTTGTGGGCGAAATCCTGAAAACATTGGAAAATAATAAGGCCAATTTAATAGTCCTGGCCGGGTATATGAAACTCCTGCCGCTTGAAGTTGTTAGAATATTTAGAAACAGGATATTGAATATCCACCCCGCCCTGTTGCCGAAATACGGCGGCAAGGGTATGTATGGCATGAATGTACATAAGGCGGTAATTGAATCCGGCGATAAGATCTCCGGCGCCACCGTGCATTTCGTCGATGAGATATTCGATCACGGCGTGATACTGATACAGAGAACCGTCCCGGTGCTGCCCGGCGATGATCCGGAGACGTTGGCGGCGCGGGTTCTGAAGGTCGAGCATAAAATTCTCCCGGAAGCCGTGAGTATGTTCGCATGATTCATAGAATTCTCCTATCGGTTATCCTGCTTTATACCCTCGCCCGGGCGAACGATTTTCAATGCGAAGAAAACCTCAGGCAGTTCGAAGGCAAAGTCATTAAAAGTATCAACATAGAAAGAAAGAATGTTTTCGAAAACGGCGAGGCCGATTTGCCGTTCTATTACCGCTGGGCGAACAGCCTGCATATAAAAACACGTAAAAGCGTAATAGAGGGAGAGCTTTTATTCGAAGTCGGCCAACCGCTTGATGTCGAAAAGGCTGTGGAGAGCGCCCGTAATATCCGGCTCAGGATGTTTATAGGCGAGGTAATCATTACCGGCTCTCCCAACGGCGATAACGGCGTCGATATAACCGTTACCACCCATGATAACTGGACCACCAAGGCGGCGGTTTTCCTTGAAACGGCCGGGGATAGCTATGAATACGGGGCCTCTGTGGCTGAGGATAACCTGCTTGGTTACGGGCGAATAGTCCAGCTGACGGGAATATTATCTGATGACGATGACGGCTATACGGTTTTCTTCAACGACGACAGGGTCGGACGAACCCGGTGGTCGGGGAGTTTTCTTTATTCCAGGTTTCAGTTAAGCAGTACAATTCTATTTTCCGCCAACAGACCTCAATACTCACTCGACGTTCCTTACGGGATATATGCTATCTTCGGACGGACTGACGGCACAACCAGGTTATTCAGCGGCGGGGAAGAGTTTTTCAGATACAATCGGCTGCTGAATAATATCGATTTCGAGTCGGTTTATTCAATAGGTAGAGAGAAAAGACTGAATTTTTACGCCCTTTACAATTACGAGGATTATGATTATTCTGAATATTATGATAATACAGCGTTGAATGATATACTGATTCCATCGGATGAGAAAAGATCATACCTCTCACTGGGGATGGGGGGAGCGCTTATAAAATATGATCTCGTAAGATATCTCGATGAGGCCGGCACTCCCGAAGACCTAACATTAGGCATAACGGCGAAAGTAATTATCGGACGGTCTATTCCCGAGTTCGGAGCGGATTTTATCGGCACCAGGACCATCATGTCATCGAATTTTCTCGCTCGCGCCTTTGACCCGGTTTTTATAAAGGGCGCCGATCTTGTCGAATGGTGGTATCGTGAAGGGCGAAGCGAACGGATCAGGCATTTATCTGAATTGATGTTTTATTATAAAACCGCGGAAACGCAGGTATTTGCCGTGCGGGCATTCACCGATTTCGCCTGGAGAGAGAGAGCGAGTTACCAGACCATCCTGGGCGGCTCCAACGGTCTCAGGGGTTATTCGAGCCATGAACTGGAGGGCAACAGGCTCGCGCTCAGTAATATGGAATACCGTTTCTATACGCCTCTGGAAATATTTACGGTGCGGATCGGGGGGGCGCTGTTTTTCGATATCGGCGACGTGTGGAGAAATGGAGAAACGATAAGATTCGATAACCTGAAATCGGATGTCGGTATAGGTTTGCGCTTTGGTCTAACAAAATCATCTACTTCGCGCGTGCTGCGTTTAGATATCGCCCGGGCGCTTACCGAAGATAACTACAATATCTCTCTGGGGACAGGAATGGTTTTCAGTCTCGGCTCGAAATTCGGACATGAATAAAAAGTTTTATAGATTTTTAATGGCCATCACGGTATTCAGGCTGGGTTACGCGCTCTTCTTGCCTGTAGCGCCCCAGGAGGCCTACTACTGGAATTACAGCCGTCATGCCGCATTATCGTATTTCGATCATCCACCCCTGGCTGCCTATTTTATCAAGCTTACTACCTTATTGGGTGTGAGCGGTTTCAGTGTACATCTGGCCGCGCTCGTACTTTCTTTTTTGACGAGCGTCGTTATTTATCGTCTCGCGTCGATGCTTTTCGATGATAAAACTGCTTTCTGGAGCGCGGTGGCGATAAACCTCACGTTCATTTACGCCTTGGGGAGCATGATAATTACTCCCGATACTCCCATGCTCCTGTTCTGGTGCCTTTCGATGCTGGCCTGCTGTAGTATTGATCGAGAGAGGGGAACGATCTGGTGGGTTCTCCTTGGATTCTTCATCGGCGCCGGCTTCATGTCCAAATACTCGATGGTGTTTGCCGGGCTGGGAGCTTTCCTGTATTTCATTCTTTCCCGTAAAAGAATTAAGTGGTTTAGGACATTCCGGCCCCATGTCGCCTTGATCGTCGCTTTAATTACGACATTGCCCGTTCTATTCTGGAATTACCAGAACGGCTGGGCGAGCTTCGCTTTTCAAACCGGGAGACGCGCCGGCGAAATCAGCGGACTAAGACTCGACTTTTTCTTCGGTTTTTTGGGTACGGTAATTGGCATTTATTGAATTATCCCGATTCCTCTTCTCTTTGCCGGTATCTGGAATTCGATTAAAAGATTTATATGGGGGAATTTTCCCGGCCACGCGCTAATTACCTGTTTTTCGGCGCCGCTTCTTATATTTCTTCTTCCGGTTTCAGCAATATCGTGGGTGAAAATGAACTGGACGGCCCCGGCGTTTGTCGGGATTTTTATCTCCGCTGCGGCTTATTATTTCCTGAAATCTGGTAAATTGGTACGGATCTGGGGAAAGGTTTCCATTATTTTTTTGCTGGCGTCTTTTATTGCCGCGCATATCGTTGTTCTTCTTCCGGATTTTTATATGGGCAAGGGGGATTATTCTGTTGGCTGGGATCGGCTCGCCCGAAGAGTGGAGACCTTAAGAAAAGACCTGTCGGAACCGTATTTCATTTGCGGTTATGAATATAAAACCGCCTCGCTCCTGGCATTTTATTTGAAGGATCATCCGGAGACGGTAAGCAACACCGTAATAGGACGTCCAGGATTGCAGTACGACTACTGGTGCGACCCGGATACCCTGGTCGGTTATAACGCGATTTTTGTTTATGACAAGCGCAATAAAATTAAAAACCCGTCGGAGCTTACCGATCGGTTTGAAAAGGTGGAGTTTGATTCCGCACTGCATATAGAAAAAGGTGGAAAAGAGGTTACCGAATTTTATATATTCCGCTGCTATAATTATCGAGGATTGTGAGGGAGGAAATGACAGAAGCGTTATTAAAATCAGATATTAGTGAATATCCATTAATGAGGGAAGGCAAGGTTCGCGACGTTTACGACCTTGGCGACAGTCTTTTATTCGTTACGACCGACAGGATATCGGCTTTTGATTGGTTGTTGCCCAACGGTATCCCCGGCAAGGGTATTATCCTCAACAAAATGTCTCTCTTCTGGTTTTTCATGATGAGGGATATTATTCCCGATCATCTTCTTACGGGCGATTTTAAATCTTTCCCGGAGGAATTGAAAAAATATGAATATCTGGACGGCCGTTCCATGATCGTCAAAAAAGCGCAACGTATCGATATAGAATGCGTGGCGAGGTGGTATCTGGTGGGTTCCGGCTATAGGGATTATAGAAAGGCGGTTGAACTGTCTCCCGGCGAGCCCGTAATAGATCTCTACGGCTATGAACTTCCTTCCGATTTCAAGCTTGCTGAAAAGCTGCCTTTCCCTATTTTTACCCCCGCGACGAAAGAGGACGACGGTCATGATATCAATATCTCATATAACCGCATGGCGGAAAAGGTGGGGGATGATCTTGCTTCAAGATTAAGGGATATCACACTGGCGATTTATTCAAAGGCGTCTGAATATGCGTTTCTCAGAGGAATAATCATCGCCGACACCAAATTCGAGTTCGGTTATATAAACGATGAGCTTACATTGATCGATGAAATCTTATCTCCGGATTCGTCGAGATTCTGGCCGGTGGAGTCGTATAGCGTGGGCTCGAATCCGCCGTCTTTCGATAAACAGTTCATACGGGATTTTCTGGAGACAACGGGCTGGGATAAAAATTCTCCTCCGCCGGAATTGCCCCCTGATATTGTCCAAAAGACAATGGAGAAATATAAACAAGCACATAAAATATTAACCGGCTCCGATGCCTTAGAGGGATAGCGATGACCATAAGAAGAGCAATTTTAACGGTTTACGATAAAACAAACATAATCGAGTTGGCCCGGAAGTTGCGAGAATTCGATATTGAAATAATTTCCACCGGCGGCACCATGAAGGAGTTGCGAAAAGGCGGTCTGGAGGTGAAGTCGGTTTCCGATATTACCGGTTTTCCGGAGATTCTCGATGGCCGGGTTAAGACGCTGCATCCTAAAATCCATGGCGGGATTCTCGCTCGTCGCGATAAGGGGGAGCATATATCTCAACTGAGCATGCATAATATCTCGCTTTATGACCTCGTCGTCGTTAATCTATATCCATTTGAGAAGGTTGTTTCCTCGGGGGAGCCGGATGAAGATATCGTGCTTGAGAACATCGATATCGGGGGCCCGACGATGATCAGGTCCGCGGCCAAAAATTTCCCCCACGTAACGGTCATAACCTCGCCCGACCATTATGGTTTATTGATTGAAGAGCTGGCGGAAAATAACGGCGCGACTACGCTGGAATTCCGAAAAAGGATGGCGAAAGCTGCGTTTGAACGAACGGCCGCCTACGATGCCGCCATATCGTCATGGTTTCAGGGTGAAGAGGGTGAATTTCCTCAAACACTGAATTTTAGGTATAATTTAAAATCAGCCCTTCGGTATGGCGAGAACCCGCATCAAAAAGCATCACTTTACCAACTGCCCGACTATCCCTATACCTCGCTGCCGAAAGGGAAGCTTCTTTCCGGGAAGGAGCTGTCGTTTAACAACATCTGGGATCTCGAAGCCGGCTTGCAGATTGCCCTGGATTTTGATAAACCGTTTGCCGCGGTAATTAAACATACCAATCCTTGCGGGGCGGCCATCGGCGAGACTCTCGCCGAAGCCTATGATAAAGCGCTGGCTTCCGATCCCCTATCGGCGTTCGGCTCGGTCATAGCGTTGAATCGGCGGGTTGACATTGAAACGGCGAACTCGCTTCATGAGACTCCGTTTATCGAATGTATCCTGGCTCCGGGTTTTGACGATGATTCTCTGGAGCTATTGCGCAAAAAGAAAAACCGGCGCTTGCTTGACATTACAGAATTGAAAAGAGCGCCGGAAAACTCCTTTGAGTTCAGGCCGCTTACGGGGGCAATACTCGCTCAATCTCCCGATAGACATGAGATTAATAAAGACAATCTCCAGTTTGTCACCGAAAAAAGACCCTCGGATGAAAAACTTGTTGAACTGCTGTTCGCCTTTAAGATAGTGAAACATATTAAGTCCAATGCTGTTGTCATCTGTAAAAATTTCGCCACCGTCGGTGTAGGAGCGGGTCAAACATCGAGGGTGGATGCATCTATGATAGCAGTCAGGAAGGCGGGCGATCGTGTAAGAGGCGCGGTTGCCGCGTCGGATGCTTTCTTTCCGATGCCCGACGGACTGGAAGCGCTGGCCGAAGCTGGTGTTACCGCGGTTATTCAACCGGGAGGCTCCAAAAAAGATCCTGAAGTAGTCGAAGCCGCCAATCGTATGGGTATCGCCATGGTGTTGACCGGCGTACGGCATTTCAAGCATTAAGAAAGTTTTCCACATCGGATGTTGATAATTTTGTTGATAAAAATCCCTTGAGTTCGGATTCGCTTTTTATTTTTTTAGAAGAGCGCGTAACATCTGAATCAGTACTCTTGATAAAATGTCTTTAATGAACGGTAAAAATATTCTCCTCGGAGTCAGCGGCGGAGTAGGGGCTTTCAAAGCCTGCGAGCTTCTGAGGCTTTTCCTGAAAGCGGGATCGGGCGTCAGGGTGATAATGACCGAATCCGCGACTAAGTTCGTAACTCCTCTTTCGTTTCAATCTCTTGGCGCCGAGGCTGTATCGTATGACATGTTTGCCGAAAAACGTGATACTCTCGAACATGTTAGCTGGGCGGACTGGGGAGAAATACTTGTTATCGCCCCGGCCACCGCCAATATAATAGGCAAGCTGGCCAACGGCATAGCCGACGAAGCGCTATCCACCCAGGCCATAGCTTTTGATGGTAATATTCTTTTGGCTCCGGCTATGAACGTTAAAATGTATAACAATAAGACGGTCCGGAAGAATATTGAATATCTTAATTCTATCGGCGTAAATTTCATAGGCCCTGAAACCGGCCAACTGGCATCGATGATTACCGCCGCCGGACGGATGTCCGAACCGGAACTGGTATTTAAAAGAACAAGACAGCTGCTTTTAAACAGGTCCTCTTTAAGAGGGAAAAAAGTCATTGTTACCGCCGGCCCCACCGTTGAGCCGATTGATCCGGTGAGATCCATATCGAACTATTCCTCCGGCAAAATGGGTTACGCTCTGGCCGACGCCGCTGCCGGTTTCGGCGCCGATGTTAACTTGATATCGGGTCCTGTTCATCTGGATGTTCCTCCTTCGGTGAAAATTATCAACGTGAAAACCGCCGAGGAAATGCTGAGTGCGGTTCGCAAAGAATGCGCCGGGGCGGATCTTCTCTATATGGCCGCGGCCGTGGCCGATTATCGTCCTTCTGTTTTTCACAGGCAGAAAATTAAACGCGAGAAAGATTCCATGAGGCTTGATCTAAGAGCAAACCCCGATATTCTAAAATCGCTCGGGAGAAACAGGCCGAAGGTGGCAATCGGTTTTGCCCTGGAGACCGAAAATATTAAGGCCCGCGCTATTGAGAAATTGAAGGAAAAAAATCTCGATTTTATTGTCGCCAATAATCCCACGGAAAAGGGTGTAGGGTTCGGATCAGATTTCAATAAGGTTGCGCTTTACGGAAAGAAGGGGTTTAACCTCATTCTCGAAAAGGCTGAGAAGTTTGATATCGCTGTAAAGATAATCGAAGAATCGATTAAGCTTCTGAATAAACGTGGATCGAAAAGAAAAAAACAAAATTAAAAAATATCTTTTGTTGCAGAGGGATCTGGGATTCGATGAGTTCTATCTTCCTGAATCATCCCGTCGCCCTCGTAAAATCACGGTGAAACGTCTTGGTATCGACAATTTCGCGGAGGCGGAGTCGGTAGATCAGCTGGAAGCTACGATCAAAAGATGCAAACGCTGTCCGCTGGGCAAGACCAGAACCAATTTCGTTTTTGGTGTCGGCAATCCCGAGGCCGATATCATGTTCATTGGCGAAGCGCCCGGGCGCGATGAGGATCTGCAAGGTATGCCTTTCGTCGGACGCGCCGGAAAATTGCTGGACAAGATGCTGGCCGAAATAGGATTAAATAGAAATGAAGTATATATCGCGAATATACTTAAATGCCGTCCGCCTAACAACCGCGATCCGGAGCAGGACGAGGTCGATCAGTGTCTCCCGTATTTGACAAAACAGATCAAGATCATAAAACCTAAAGCAATCTGTTCGCTGGGTCGCATCGCGGCGCAAAGGATTCTCCAGACTAATATGGCGCTGGGCGCCATGCGCGGACGATGGTTCGATTATCATGGTATAAAATTTATGGTTACTTACCATCCCGCGGCCATTTTAAGATCCAATTCCTATTTGCCGGGCGCCCTCGAGGATTTAAAGCGCCTCCTTAAAACCGTCAACCCTCGGAAAACGGGAATGAAATAATTGGCTGAAATTAAAGAAAAATTGCCGCCGCAGGCCATCGAGGCGGAACAGTCTATACTCGGCTCCATGATGCATAACATAGATGCGCTTCACATCGGTATTGAATTATTAAAAGAAAAATATTTTTATGTTCCCAAACATAGATTTATTTTCTCGGCAATAGCAAAAATATATGAATCTTCAAATGCCGTTGATCTTATAACCGTGCCCGATGAATTATTTAGTAGAGGTCAACTTGAAGATGTAGGTGGAAGGAAATATCTATTGGATCTCGTTGATTCAGTGGTTACAGTCTCTAATATTGAAGAACATATAAGACTTGTTATAGAAGCAGCAGTTAAGAATCAATTATTAATGGATTGTTATGATATAATAAATAAATGTTTTGATCCATCATTATCGGCCGAAGATACCCTCGATTATTCCGAGAGAAAAATATTCGCCATTAAAGAACAATCATTAAGAGGAGAATTTATTGCAATCAGAGATATCCTACCCCAGACATTTGAGCAGATTGAAGAGTATTCAAAACGTGAAGGACACGTTACCGGAGTTCCCACCGGATTCTCAGAGCTGGATACTTATACAGCTGGTTTACAGAATTCCGATTTAATAATAATAGCAGGCAGACCCTCTATGGGAAAAACCGCTTTTGCTCTCAACCTAGCGGAATTTGTATCTATAGAGAAAAGTACCCCAGTTTGTATGTTTTCCCTTGAAATGACCAAAGAGCAAATTGCCCAGAGGTTATTATGTAGTAGGGCAAAGATTGCATCACACCAGTTGAAAACAGGAAGAATCGCTGATCACCAATGGACAAACCTTTCAATAGCCGTAGGCCCTCTTTCAGAAGCGCCTATTTATATTGATGACTCTGCAATTTTGTCAGTTATGGATATACGTGCGAAAGCAAGAAGAATGAAGTTAAGATATAATATTGGATTGGTGATAATAGACTACCTTCAACTTGTTAGAGGATTAGCCAGATCTGAAAGCAGGCAGATTGAAATTTCTTATGTTTCACAATCGCTCAAAGCTCTGGCAAAAGAATTAAAGGTGCCAGTCGTTGCTCTTTCCCAGTTATCGCGTCAGGTTGAAATCCGGGGTAAAGACGCTAGACCGCAACTATCCGATCTAAGAGAATCGGGAGCTATTGAGCAAGATGCCGATCTTGTAATGTTTATTCACAGGCCTCGCGATGAAGAAGGGCATCTTAGTCCAGCGGCTGAGATTATTATTGGGAAGCAAAGAAATGGACCGACCGGTATAGTGCCTTTAACTTTTGTGAAAGATTATGCGCGATTTGAATTGCGTGATCTTACGCACACCTCTCCTTATCCAGAAGAGCAGCATTAGTATATCATTATATGCGATTTGTAAATATATCATATCTTATTGACTCTGCTCTGAAAGGCTTATTATGAACCTGGTTCCATATCTGGGCCATCTGGTTATAAGATTTACCGAGCATGTGGGAAGGCTTTTTATTCTCATAGGCCGGCTTGTAATCTCATTACCGATGGTTCCTCAAAAAGCCCGCCTGATTACTCAGCAGATGCTATATATGGGCGTAAATTCGCTTCCCTTAGTGTTATTCACCTCGCTTTTCACCGGCGGCGTGACCGCCGTACAGGCGGCTTATCAGTTTCGAGGGATAGTGCCCATGACCTATCTTGGCGGGGCGGTCGGGAAGGCGGTTGTCATTGAACTCGGACCTGTTTTGACGGGGCTGGTAATTGCCGGCCGGGTTGGGGCCTCCATAGCCGCCGAACTGGGAACCATGAAAGTAACCGAGCAAATCGACGCGCTTGAAACCATGGCCATAGATCCCGTTCGCTACCTGGTCATGCCGAGATTCGTTTCCGGTATCGTGATGCTGCCGGTATTGACGATTTTTTCAAATTTCATAGCTATTGTTGGCGGTTTGGCCGTTTCGGTATGGTTCCTCGATTTAACCACCTACAGTTTTCTAAACAGCCTGAAGATGTTTTTCGAACTGCAGGATTTATTGGGCGGCCTTTTAAAATCGGTCGCTTTCGGCGCCATAATTTCGATAATAGGATGTTATAACGGTTTTAACACATCCGGCGGCGCGGAGGGAGTCGGAAAATCGACCACCAGGGCCGTGGTTGTCTCTTCCATTCTGATACTGCTTGCCGATTATGGGATAGCATCGCTGGTGTTCGGATAATACGAAATGGTTGATCGATATGATAGAGATTATCGGCTTACATAAGAAACTGGCCGGACAGCCGGTTTTAAAAGGGATCGATCTGACTATTAATAAGGGCGAGACCCTGACGGTTATCGGCCGTTCGGGGGAAGGTAAATCGGTATTGTTGAAACATATTATCGGCCTGTTTCGCCCTGATTCCGGCCGTATACTTATAGATGGAGAGGATATTACATCTTATAAGATCTCCGAATTGTACCGCTTGCGACGTCGATTCGGAGTTCTTTTCCAGGGTTCGGCCCTTTTTGATTCTTTGACCGTGGGCGAAAACATCGGCCTGGGATTGAGGGAGCACAAGATTTATCCCGAATCCGAAATAAGGCGGATAATCGGGGAGAAATTGGCCCGGGTTGACCTGAAAGGGATGGAGAATAAGAAACCAGCCGAGCTTTCGGGTGGAATGAAAAAACGGGTCGGCCTGGCGCGGGCCATAGCCATGTCCCCGGAGTATATTTTGTATGATGAACCGACCACCGGTCTTGATCCCATTACGGCAGATTCGATAAATAACCTGATAATCGAGCTTAAAACGGAGCCTGAAATCACATCGATCGCGGTTACTCATGATATGGCTTCGGCTTACAAAATCTCGGACAGGATCGCGATGCTTCATGACGGAAAAATTATCTTTACGGGGGCTCCGGACGAAATTAAGAATTCAAATTCACAGACGGTACAGCAGTTTATTATGGGAAAAGCCCGGGGTCCCATTACCAATTTTTAACATAAGATATTGAGAAATAGTAAAGTTACCATTAATCATGCCGAATAAAAAAAACAGGTTGTTATTTTAAGATCGATAACATATAATGCGCGGATGGTATGGTATGGGAATTGCATTAGAGACTAAGAGGAGCGGCAAGTCAAAGGATATGTCGGTTTTTGGCTTCCTTTCAAACGACATCGGTATAGACCTCGGCACAGCCAATACGTTGGTTTACGTAAAGGGTCAAGGGATTATTCTTAATGAGCCGTCGGTTGTAGCGATGGAGAAAAGATCCGGCAAAGTTCTTGCTATCGGGATCGCCGCCAAAGAGATGATCGGCCGCACTCCTTACGAAATAAACGCTATAAGACCGTTAAAAGACGGCGTTATCGCTGATTTCGAGATAACGGAAAAAATGCTGTCTGATTTTATAAAGCGTGCGGTGAGGCATCGTTTTTTAATGAAACCCCGTATAATTATTTCGGTCCCATCCGGTATTACAGAAGTTGAAAAAAGAGCCGTCCGCGATTCCGCCGAGAACGCTGGTGCTCGAGAAGTCTATTTGATTGCCGAACCGATGGCGGCTGCTATCGGAGTGGGTTTGCCCGTTGATCAGCCTTCGGGATCGATGATCATCGATATAGGCGGGGGCACCTCTGAAATAGCGGTAATCGCATTAGGCGGGATAGTAAACGATACATCTATTAGAATCGCGGGCGACGAGCTTGACGAGGCCATTATATCTTATCTGAAAAAAAATTACAATTTGCTTATCGGCGAAAGAACGGCCGAAGAGATTAAGTGGAAGATTGGGGCAGCCTATCCCCTCGAAAAAGAGGAAACGGTAGAGGTGAAGGGTCGTGACCTGGTCGCTGGCGTTCCCAAGACTATGAAAGTATCATCGGCTCAAATACGGGAGGCGCTCAACGAGCCGATTTCCGGAATAGTCGAGGCGGTAAGACAGGCCCTCGAGCAGACTCCTCCGGAACTCGCTTCCGATATTCTGGATAGAGGAATAATCATGACCGGCGGCGGCGCGCTGATACGCGGCCTGGATAAACGGTTACGCCAGGAAACCAACCTTCCGGTAATTGTTTCCGACGATCCCTTAACCTGCGTGGCCCGGGGAACCGGGAAATGCCTGGAAGATTTTCAAAACTTCACAAAAGTGTTGCAAAAGCCCACTCGTGGCTGATTATTATACCTGCAAATTTTCATTAAACCGTTAATCGCCTTTTGGGGTCGAAGTCTATGAATGAGATGAAAAATGAGGATTCCGAGGCGAAAACCGGTGAAAAGGCCTTCGAGAAAGCCGTAATTGATTACCGAGAAAGGATTTACTTGATGCTCTTGAAATATGTGAGGAACCGCGAAGACGCCAAAGACCTGACCCAGGAGACATTTATTAAAGCGTATAACTCACTGGGCTCTTTCCGGGGCGAATCTGGGCTTTATACCTGGATTTACAGGATAGCGGTAAATCTCGCGATAAATTACAGAACCAGGAGCAAAACATCATTATTCAGGTCGATTGATGATTCTCAGGGAATTTACAATGGAAACTCGCCTTCCGATAATTTAATGCAGAGCGAACTATCCTCCGGAATCGACAATTCGGTAAGGAAACTTCCCGAAAGGCAGAGGATGGTGTTTGTATTGAGATATTACGAGGAGAAACCTTATTCTGAGATTGCGGAAATACTGGGGACGACCGAGGGTGCGGCCAAGGCGAATTATCATCACGCCATAAGAAAATTGAAATCGGATCTCGGAGATTACCTGAGAGGTGATTCCCTATGAAATGCGAAGATGTTCAAAAGCGGATCGATCTGGAATTAACCGGTTCTTCGCTGGATTTCGATTCGGCGTTAAAGTCGCATATAGAAAGCTGCGAAAAATGCGGTTTGTATTATAAAGAGGTCATACGGCTGAAGGGAATTTTAAGCAGTCAGAGCTTCGAGGTGTTGCCCGGCGAGCTGGACGATATAACGTTTGAGAAAATAATACATTCAGCCAAACCCGAATCCAGGGGAGCGGGTGTTTTCGAATCGATATTTTCCTTGAGATGGGTCTGGGCGCCGGCCGCGGCGGTTGCTATCATAATACTGTTTCTGGTATCGCCGGACATCAATAACCTCGAGAACGGAAAATCATTGTCTGTTCAAAGCGATTCTACCTATCTGGGTAACGGTATTTTCGTGGAATCCGATGAGGAAGCGTCCGCGTTGGCGGTATCATTGATATCTGATAATGCCGAGATTGAGCTGCTTGCCGACGAATTGATATTCGGTTCCGAAATCGATGATCTGATCGAAACCTTAACCGATGATGAATTTGAAATATTGTACGAACGTTTAGGAAATACAAATGGGAGTTCATGATGAAAACATTTAAATATTCGTTATTGCTGGTATTAGTCTTTTTTATTGCGCAGTCACCGGCGCAGCCGGGACCCGGCCCCGGATCGTGGGAGGGCAGGGGTCCCAGGCGCGAGAAAATGCGGGAACGGATAAAAACCATCAAGATCTGGCAATTAACCGAAGCGGTTGGTCTGACCACCGAACAGTCGGAGAGGTTTTTCCCTGTATATAATAAACATCAAAACGATCACGAAAAGCTTGAGGAAGAAAGACTTTCGCTTTTAAGAAAACTGGATGAGCTAAGCGAAAAAAGCGACATTTCGGAAAGCGAGATAAAAAAGATTATTGACCAACTTAGCGAAATCGACAACAGACTGATCGGTTTGAGAAAAGGCTTTCTGAATGAGATTTCCGGCGTTTTATCGATAAAACAGGTTGCAAAACTCCTGGTCTTCGAGGAGATGTTTATGAGAAGATTGCAGGAAAACATCCGCGATATCCGTCGCGGAATGGGTGAACGCAGAAGAAGAGATATAACTGAATGAGGAGGATATCATGAAAAACATTATTTTTACACTACCGATAATGTTGCTGATTGCCGTATTATCCGCAAACGCTCAGCGCGGTCCCATGTGGCAGGACAAGGAACTTAATCTCACCGACCAACAGAAGCAGAAAATGGACGATCTCAGGTTTCAGCATCAGAAAGTGATGATACAAAAGAACGCCGATTTGAAAGAGGCCAAACTGGAAATGCGGAATATGATGCGGAAAACCGAGGTCGATGAGAAAGCGGTTCTGGAAAAACAGAAGCGGATATCGGCGTTGAAGGCCGAAATTTCCGAGGCCAGACTGAAACATCGTCTGGAAATGCGGAAAGCGCTGAATAAAGAGCAGCTCGAAAAACTGATCAAACACGAGCGTAAAAGGGATAGATCCGGAAGATTCCATGGAGACCGGGAAAGGCTGCATCAGAAGATGCGTGACCGCGATTGCCCCGGTCCCGGCAGTGGCCCCCACCCCGAGAAAAAGCCGAGATAAATTCCGGTCCAGCGGAAAAAGCTCCGGCTATTTGCCGGAGCTTTTTTTATTTATTTGAATATTATTAAACGGTGACTCCATCGGCGGGCAGTCGGGGCAGGGTATCGGGCCCGCTCCGCCTTTGAAATAGTTAACACCGTACGTTATATCGAGTCCGTTGTACGAACAGCTTCCGTTAACATCGCCGCAATAGAAGAACGCGTCGCAGGGAGAGATGGGACAGGAGCCAGGTGCACACATTGGATCGGAGCCGCCCTTGAAGAAGTTAACGCCGTAGGTGATATCCAGCCCGTTATAGTTACCCGTGCCGTTGACGTCGCCAGTAACGTATTCGCAGCCCAATATATATCCGCCATAAGCACCCATATCGCTTCTCGCCTCACCCAGCCCCCAATTGCAGGCAAGCAGGCTGTCGAGAATATCCGGAGAACCGGCATCGATGCAGGGCGAATAAAGTGTATCGCCGCATTCCAGGGAATCCTGCAAATGAAAGTCGCCGCCCTGCGGGTCACGGAATAACGGATCGATATCGATATTACCCTCACCCGCCCAGCCTCCTTCTATATCGCTGTATGTAACGTTCGGCGAACCATATATCTGGGGCCCGGTCGGGTAACTATTTCCCCACAATATAGTGTTAACAATGACTATGTTTGTATCGTATCCAACAATTCCCCCGCCCTGATAAGTCCCCGTGTTAAAACATATTGTATTATTGGCTATAATAGCTATGGAATCCGAGAAAATCAGTATCCCACCACCCATAACATATGCAGTATTACCTGCGATTAGATTGTTGGCTATGACCGGTCCGCCAATCCATTCCGAGATCGAATAGATTCCACCTCCAGAGATATTCCCCAGGTTATCAATTATTTTATTATTTCTTATCGCTGGTAAGGCCTCCTGGCAATAAATTCCGCCGCCTGAAGCGTCTGCATAGTTATTCTTAATAATATTATGGCTGATAAGTGGGTAAACATTGAAAAAACAATAAATACCTCCCCCGCTTCCGCCATTAGAAAAAATGGTGTTGCCGTTCTGTATGGTAAAACCGATAATTGCCGTCGTACTATCTTCGAAATTTTCGAATTTCACGACGGATCCCGAAGAATCACCGTCTATTATGGTGGTGGAGATGTACGAGGTGTCTCCAGTGGTAAGGAATAACGAACCGAGGACAATATTGTGACCATAGAAATTAATATTTTCGAAATAGGTTCCGGGATGCACCAGAACGGTATCGCCATGCCTGCTTACGGCAATGGCATCCTGAATGGTCGGTTGATCGCCCGGAACATTGATAACCCATTCCGTATGAAGAGTGGAATCACCGCCCGCGTAAGCTCCCATGTCGCTTCTTATGGATCCTAATCCCCAGGAACAATCCACAAGGCTATCCAGAAAATTAGGATGCCCAGCGTCGATACAGGGAGAATCGTAAGGGTCTCCGCAAGCGGTGGACATTAAATGGTAATCGTCATTTAAAGGATCGCGGAATAGGGGATCGATATCTATGTTTCCCTCCCCATAGCAACCACCCTGAATGTTGCAATAGCTGGTCCAGGTACCGACATTGTTGGTATCGGGGGGGAGATTATTCCAGACGATCGTATTGGTCATCCATCCAGGGAGATACTCATAAATATGTATCCCGCCGCTCTCATCGGCCTCATTATCCGAAATCGTGCAATTAATTATCCTGGGATTTGAATGGTTTAGTATGCATATGCCGCCTCCGGACGAATCGGCAGAATTGCCGCAAATAACGGTATTAAGTAGAATGGGATCGGAATTCCAGAATGAAATTCCGCCACCCCCGTTAACGGCCGAATTATCCTTAATACTGTTGCCCGCAATTATCGGATAGCATTCGTCCCATAAAAGAATAGCGCCTCCATAGCCGAAAGAACCAAAGGCAGAATTATCGCATATAGTGTTTCGGTATATAAGCGGAGACGAATTGTCACAGCAAATTCCTCCTCCGCCATAACCCGGAATACCGGTCGCCGAATTGCCGCATATGATATTATGGCATATAATAGGAGATGAATTGTTGCAGTATATTCCACCACCCTCATTTGCATATCCATTTTGTATCCGGAATCCGCAAATTACTGCGGTACTATCCACCCCGCTATTAAGAGTTATCACAGATCCTGATGAATCACCGTCGATTACGGTAGATGAGATATAGGAAGTATCTCCGCTGGTCAGATATAATGATGCCAGGGTGATATTATGTCCGTTGATATTTATATTTTCAACATATGTACCCGGTTGAACCAATACTGTGTCGCCGACAAAACTGCTATCGATCCCGGCCTGTATGGTTGGACAATCGGCGGGTACGTTAATAACCGTACCCCGGCTGATTGCGAAGGAATAAAACACAAAAATGGTCGAAATCTTTAAAATCCTGCGCACGCTTCCTCCCCATATAAATAGTTTTCAATAATCGCTCACCGCAGGCAAGTCAACGTCGGCATTAAAATATACATAATCCGTAAAATATGGCAAGTTTAATCTTTATTTTAAGATTAAATATAGACATTTTTATTAGCCGCAAAAATGGGATGATTATGTCGGGGCTGATTTAATCGCCCGCCGGCGGGCAGTCCGGGCAGGGTATCGGGCCCGCTCCGCCTTTGAAGTAGGATACCCCGTAGGTAATATCCAGACCGTTATAATTGCAGCTTCCGTTAACGTCGCCGCAGTAGAAAAACGCGTCGCAAGGAGGAATCGCACAAGAACCGAATGGACATATGGGCTCCGAGCTGCCCTTAAAGTAAGCGACACCGTAAGTAATATCAAGCCCGTTGTAGTTGCCGCTACCATTGACGTCACCGACAGTATATTCGCAAGCGCCCGGCCCCGCGTTGCCCAGATTAATCAATATGGAAACGTTGTGGGAATGATAATTCGCCACGGCCAGGTCGAAATCGCCGTCGCCGTTAAAATCGGCGCTGAAAATAGACCCTGCGTAAACCGCGGCGCCATAGTTGACGGCGGCCCGGAAACTGCCGTCGCCATTGTTTTTCAGGATGGAGACGTTGAAGGAATAAGCGTTCGCGACGGCGAGGTCAAAATCGCCGTCGCCATCAAAATCGGCGCTGAAAACAGACGATGGCGCTATCCCGACGCCATGGTTGACCGCGGCCTGGAAGCTGCCGTCGCCGTTGTTTTTCAGAATGGAGACGTTGTTGGAATAACCGTTCGCCACTGCCAGGTCAAAATCGCCGTCGCCGTCGAAATCGGCGCTGAAAACAGACACTGGCCCATCCGCGGCGCCATAGTTGACAGCCGGCTGGAAGCCGCGGTCGCCGTTGTTTTTCAGGATGGAGACGTTGTCGGAATCAAAATTTGCCACGGCGAGGTCAAAATCGCCGTCGCCGTCAAAATCGGCGCTGAAAACAGACTCTGGCCGATCCCCGGCGCCATAGTTGACTGCGGCCTGGAAACTGCCGTCGCCGTTGTTTTTCAGGATGGAGACGTAGTCGGAAATAAAATTCGCGACGGCCAGGTCAAAATCACCGTCGCCGTCCAAATCGGCGCTGAAAACAGAGGTTGGCTGATCCCCGGCGCCATAATTGACGGCGGCCTGGAAACTGCCGTCGCCGTTGTTTTTCAGGACGGAGACGTTGTCGGAAATAAAATTCGCGACGGCCAGGTCAAAATCACCGTCGCCGTCCAAATCGGCGCTGAAAACAGACCCTGGATAATTTCCTGTGCCATAGTTGATCGCGGCCTGGAAACTGCCGTCGCCGTTGTTCTTCAGGATGGAGACGTTGTCCGAATAAGCGTTCGCCACTGCCAGGTCAAAATCGCCGTCGCCGTCGAAATCGGCACTAAAAACAGACTCTGGCGCTATCCCGACGCTATAGTTGACGGCGGCCTGGAAACTGCCGTCGCCGTTGTTTTTCAGAATGGAGATGGTGCTGGATTCCTCATTCGCCACGGCCAAGTCAAAATCGCCGTCGCCGTCGAAATCAGCGCTGAAAACAGACTGTGGGCACCACCCTGCGTAATAGTTGACGGCGGCCTGGAAACTGCCGTCGCCGTTGTTTTTCAGGATGGAGACGTTAAAAACAACGGGGACGACGTTGGGATTATAATTCGCGACGGCCAGGTCAAAATCGCCGTCGCCGTCAAAATCGGCGCCGAAAACAGACTTTGGCGCATCCCCGGCAGGATAGTTGACGGCGGCCTGGAAACTGCCGTCGCCGTTGTTTTTCAGGATGGACACATTGTCGGAAACAGTATTCGCTGTGGCGAGGTCGAAATCGCCGTCGCCGTCAAAATCGGCGCTGAAAACAGACTTTGGCCGATCCCCGGTGCTATATCTGACAGCGGGCTGGAAATAGCCGTCGCCGTTGTTTTTCATTATGGAGATATGGCTGGAAACATAATTCGCCACAGCCAGGTCAAAATCGCCGTCGCCGTCAAAATCGGCGCTGAAAACAGACACGAGTTCATGCCCGGCATCATAGTAGCCGCCGGGCCGGAAACTGCCGTCGCCGTTGTTTTTCAGGATGGAGACGTTGTCGGAAGTAAAATTTGCGACGGCCAGGTCAAAATAGCCGTCGCCGTCAAAATCGGCGCCGAAAACAGACTTTGGCCCATCCCAGACGCCATAGTTGACGGCGACCTGGAAACTGCCGTCGCCGTTGTTTTTCAGGATAGAGACGTTGTCGGAATTAAAATTCGCCACGGCCAGGTCAAAATCGCCGTCGCCGTCAAAATCGGCGCTGAAAACAGACCATGGCTCATCCCCGGTGCCATAATTGACGGCGGCCTGGAAGCTGCCGTCGCCGTTGTTTTTCAGGATGGAGACGTTGTCGGAAGCCGAATTTGCGACGGCCAGGTCAAAATAGCCGTCGCCGTCGAAATCGGCGCTAAAAACAGACTGTGGATAATCCTCGAGGCTATAGAGGCTATAATCTATCCTGGCATAAAAAAGCGGCTCAAAGGCCATTGCAGTTGCAGCCGGCAATAACCACGATATCATCAAAAAAATTATAGCGGCTTTTCTCATTTCTCTACTCTTCTCTTCGGTTTAAAGTTTATCAATATTTCTAATTTCAAATAATCAAATAAGGCACAAATTCGATGCAATTCAGAGTAAGCCAATCCATCCTCAAAACCCCCTGGGGGGATTAAGGAGCGTTTAAGACGAACGTATAATACATCTTTACCATAGCAATGTCAACCCCTAAATCCACTTTTTGTGAAAATTATTTCACGCTAAATCCGGGTGTCGGAGAAACCTGACCTAATGCTTAGCATTTACCTCACCGGCGGGCAGTACGGACAGGGAATCGGATTTGCTCCGCCTTTGAAATAGTTAACACCGTACGTTATATCGAGTCCGTTGTACGAACAGCTTCCGTTAACATCGCCGCAGTAGAAGAAGATATCGCAAGTAGGAACCGGACATGAACCGAATGGACATATGGGGTCGCTTCCGCCCTTGAAGAAGTTGACGCCGTAGGTAACATCCAGGCCGTTATAACTTCTCGAGTTATTGACGTCACCCACAAAATAATCGCACTCGCTGGTAGAAGAGCCGATGAAATAAAGAGGCGAAAAGTACTCTTGGGGATAATAAGGACCGGAACCGGTAGAATCGTCCATATACGATCCACCGTAAACAGGATGGTTTCCTGCTGCCAGACATGCGGCGATATCCCCGATTATTGAGGTGTCGTTGGCTATTTCCAAAGCGAATGAGGCTATCCCGATCGGTTCCGGACATTGCAAATAGGGATTAAAACCGCCTCCGGTATCGGCAACTCCAAACAGCGATTGGCTGTGCCATCCGGGCGATAATTCATTCGGCGGCAAAAATTGTACATCATCCCAATCGGTCAGGGGATAATATAAAACGCCTGCGGTATCGCTTTGATAATCAACCACATATTGATCCTCGGCGGCAAGGGCCAAATGCAGAGAATCGAGATCTAAATATCCAGTTGACTGAACGTAGACATCGACAAGTATTGTATCTCCTATGGGAGCTATAATAGGTGTGCTGCTGAGATTGCCGTACCACACAAATATTTCCGGGGGGGGAAGCGGTTCCACGAAGTAAAGAGGCAAAAAGAATTGCTGCGGATAATAAGGACCGGCCCCGGTATAATCGTCTATAGACGACCCGCCGTAAACAGGATGACTTCCGGCCGTCAAACAATCGGCGGTATTTCCGATGATGGAGCTATCATTGAGTATCTCCAGAGCGAATGACGCGATCTTAGTCGGTTCCGAACACAGAAGAGAGGGATTGGAGGCGCCTCCGGTATCGGCCACTCCAACAAGCGATTGGCTGTGCCATCCGGGCGATAATTCATTCGGCGGCAGGAATTGTACATCATCCCAATCGGTCAGGGGATGATAGAGAACGCCTGCTGAATCGCTAAGTTGAGTGACGATATATTGATCCTCAGCGGCAAGGGCCAGATGCAAAGAATCGAGGTTTAGATATCCGGCTGACTGAATATAGACATCTACGAGTATTGTATCTCCTATGGGAGCTGAAATAAGTGTGCTGTCAGGATTGCCGTACCACACAAATATTTCCGGGGGGGGAGGCGGTTCTACGAAGTAAAGAGAAGAAAAGATTTGATATGGATAATAAGGACCGGAACCGGCAGAATCGTCCATAAACGATCCGCTGTAAACAGGATGATTTCCCGCTGCCAAACATGCCGCGATATTTCCGATTATTGAGCTGTCATTGACTATTTCCAAAGCGAATGACGCTATTTTGGTTGGTTCCGGACATAGGAGATAGGTATTGGGATCGCCTCCCGTATCGGCGACTCCCAACAGCGATTGGCTGTGCCATCCGGGTGATAGTTCATTCGGCGGCAGGAATTGTACGTTGTCCCAATCGGTCAGGGGGTAATAAAAAACGCCTGAGCTATCGCTTTTATAGTCAATTATATATTGATCCTCGGCGGCAAGGGCCAAATGCAGAGAATCAAGATTTAAAGATACCGTTGACTGAACATAGACATCGACAAGTATTGTGTCTCCTATGGGAGCTAAAATAAAATTATTGTCCGGATTGCCGTACCAAACAAATACTTCCGGGGAAGGCGGTTCCACGAAGGAAAGAGAAGAAAAGATTTGATATGGGTAATAAGGACCGGAGCCGGTGGAATCGTCCATATACGACCCGCCGTAAACAGGATGATTTCCTGCCATCAAACAATCGGCAGTATCTCCGATTATGGAGATATCATTGGCTATTTCCAGAGCGAATGACGCTATCTTAGTCGGTTCCGTACACAGGAGATAGGGATTGGGATCGCTTCCGGTATCGGCCACTCCGAATAGCGATTGGCTGTGCCATCCGGGCGAGAATTCATTCGGCGGCAAAAATTGTACATTATCCCAATCGGTCAAAGGATAATATAAAACGCCTGCTGTATCGCTTTGATAATCAACCACATATTGATCCTCGGCGGCAAGGGCCAGATGCAGAGAATCAATATTTATATATACAGTTGACTGAACATAGACGTCGATAAGTATTGTGTCTCCTATGGGAGCTGAGATAAGTGTGCTGTCGGGATGCCCGTACCACACGAATACTGCCGGGGAAGTCGGTTCCACGAAATAAAAAGGCGAAAAGAGTTGATATGGATAATACCCAGATACTCCGTCAGTATCAAAGAACAGCGGACCGTGATTCGCGGGACTATATCCTATCGTAAGGCAATTTACCGTATCCCCGATGAGGGAAAAATCGTCTGCCACTTCGAAAGCAAAGGAAGCTATTTGAATAGTATCCGAACATTGAAGAGGGGGATTGGGATCTCCACCTATATCACACCAACCCAACAAAGACTGACTATGCCATCCGGGCGATAATTCATTCGGCGGCAAAAATTGGACATCGTCCCAATCGGTTAGAGGATAATAAAGGACTCCCTCGGTGGGGCTGTGATGATCTATTATATATTGATCATCTGTCCCCAGGGGCAGATGTATAAAACCAACGTAAGGCTCCGACCGAACATATACATCAACCAGTATCGTATCTCCAATTGGCGCCATGACAGGAGAATGATCAAGATTTCCAAACCAGACCGTGACATCGTCCCCGCGAGGTCGCAGGTAAACCGGGTCTAACGTAAGAGTTTCTTCAATAGCAGCCGAAATGTTGTACATGGTTTGCCCTAAATAGTTAACTTTTGAGAAGCTGATTGAATAATTCGTTTCCGGAATTATCGGTATAAAATAATGTCCCGTGCTGTCCGTATAATCGAAAAAATCCTTACCCACCGTCGAAACGCGAACGCCCGCCAGCGGATTGGTGTCCAAATCCCCCACAAAACCGGCAATCGCGCCACTGCCTTCAAGGACAATACGTAATGTATCCGGGGGTCCGGGGTCGACCGATATGTCGGTTATGGTAGTATCCAGATAATATGGATGCTGGAATTGAATGTCGTACAGGCCCTGCACTAATCCCTCTATAAAAAACACTCCGTCGGAATCGGAGTAAACCGATACCGGCGTATTAATTACCGAAACAAGAACGCTTTCCACGGGGGCCGGCTCATTATTCGAAATCCTTCCCTCGATGAGGGGCATTCCCAGGTTCATGACTATGTTCACGGTCGTAGTAACGTCCGCGGTTACCAGCACATCGGTAGCGATATACTCATCGTATCCCGGCTTCTGGAATGTTATATCGAACATCGCGGGCGGTAATGTCAGATCATAATGACCGTAGAGATCGGTATATTCAAAAATTCCCATTCCCGACGGGACCACGCATACGCTTTCAACCGGCGAACCATAATTGTCGATTACTACGCCGTCGACAATGCCCGACTCAAGGAGGACGGTCAAATTTTGCCACCATTTGAAATTATAGCTTCCGATTGCGCCTCCCAATACGTCCATATCGCCGTCCTGATCCAGATCGGTGGCCAAAACGGATACCGCGTTTTCTATACCCTGGCTGATATTGTGTTTGATAAAGCTCGAATCTTGAATATTTTCCCACCAGTAGATACCGTCTGCTAATGTCGTGGCGGCCACAATGTCCAGATCGCCATCCAGATCGAAATCGGCGGCTTCCACGCACTTGGGTCCCACGATAACACTGTCAATAATATGTCTGCTGAAATTCATATATCCGTCGTTTTCAAACCATGAAATATCGCTGCAAACGGCGCTGCAACCGAGTATATCCCAGGCGCTGTCGCCGTTGAAGTCATAAGGTTTGGCCCAGCCACGTCCATAATTGTCCTGGATAACATTTTTTTGGAAAACCTGATTGCCGTCGTTTTCAAACCATGCTATCTGGGAGCCGTACTTCTCCGAGCCCAATATATCGGCATCGCCATCATTATCCAGGTCGGAGACATCTATTTGGAGCCAATCGTACAAATTATCAATTACATGTTTTGTAAAATTGGGATAGCCGGTATTTTCCCACCAGCTGAGGTCTATGGAAAGACGAGCCCCGCTGGTTACTATATCCATATCGTCATCGCCGTCAACATCGTACATGCGGGCGAAATTCGCGCCCTCGTAATCGGTGACCAGCAGATACTTGGTAAAGCTCATCTGACCGTCATTTTCATACCAGGCTATTTCACGGCTCTCCCAGGCTACCCCGATAACGTCCATATCACCATCGCCGTCCAGATCGCCGGCGTGAACCTGATGGGCTCCATACCAGGATGAATCGATAAAATGTCGGGTGAATTGTTGATTTCCATCATTTTCCCACCAGGTTATATCGCCCCCGCGTGAGGTTACCAGATCGATATCGTCGTCGTCGTCCATATCAATCGCGAAAATTCCAGTGGGCCCGCTGTAATCGGCAGCGATCGGCTGCTCAAACCAGTCTATCTGCGCAGACAATCCTGATGATGTAATCAGTATCAACGCCGCAACCATTAAAAATCGCATCATACCTACCTGCTCCCTTCCCAAGCTCTTCTTTCAAAGAACCGTAAAATATTTAACTTCTAATTCAAACACAGAACGCGTAAATAAGAATGCAAATCAAAGTAAGCCAATCCAACCTTAAACGATTCCCTGGTGGGAATAAGAAGACATTCAAGACGGATTAAAGATACATCTTTGCCATGGCAATGTCAATCCCTATATCCACTTTTTGTGAAAATTATTTCACGCTAAATCCGGGTGTCGGCGGGAAACCTGACCTAATGCTTAGTATCTACCTCACCGGCGGGCAGTGGGGGCAGGGCGTTAACTCCAGGCCGTTTTTAAAATGAGCTACATTGTATGTTTCATCGAGACACAAAAGTTTCTCATCGGTTAAACCGATGGGGAGAAAATCTTCTACAGCCCGGTCATCGCTATAAACGTTTGAAATAACGATCATTAGAATCAACAAGATAAAGATATAGAGTTTTATCATGATTCATTCATCCCATGCTTTTTCATCAATAAAATCAGGCCAAAATTAAAAGAAGATCTGCCGTTTCTACAAAAAACTAATTATATAGCAAATTGTTAATTGATATTTGCGGGGGAATACTCTGCCAAAATGGCAGTTTTTACTTGATTGACTTTAGAAATAAATATAAATTTAAATCCTTATGACAGATAAAGCATTGAAAAAAGCCATTGATTATTTGGCCGATTCACGCAATCCGTTAAAAATCAGGGAGCTTTCCCGGAAAATCGGGATTAGTCAGGCAGAATATCGCAATTTTCGAAGAATGATAAAAGAGGCTATATCATCAGGGGAATTGGTCAGGGGAAGGGGTGGAAAGCTCTTCATACCTTCCGGCGAAGATTTTATTACGGGGAAACTTTTCGTTAGCAGGGCCGGTCACGGATTTGTAATCACCGATCGGGAGATGGAAGATATTTTTGTGTCTCAACGTGATCTCGGTGGAGCGATTCACGGCGAAAAAGTCAAGGTGGTTCTAAAGCCTATAGCAAAAGGGAAAAGCCGAGAGGGAAGAATTATCGGCGTTATGGATCGGGAGAAAGGAAGGGCGGTCGGTAAAATCACAACGAGCAGATACGGACTTAGCCTGAAACCAGCAGATCCGCGCTTTCCAGATAAGATCGAAATAGAAAATCCCAAAAAAATGCCGGTAAAAAAAGATATGATAGTCAGCGCAAGGCTCTATCCCTGGGAGGCCCCATATCTGCCGCCGAAAGGTTATATTGAAGAGATCCTCGGTATGGAGGGTTCTCCCGGTGTCGATATCGATTCTTTGATTATATCCCACGGCCTCTCCGCGGAGTTCGATATGAGGGTTAAACCGGAATTGGCCGCCATAAAGAAAGATGTTACCAAATCCTCGCTTCAAGACCGCCTGGACTTAATAGATCTGACCGTTGTAACTATCGATCCTGTAGATGCTAAAGAT
>CP070742.1:1873224-1876877 GCA_020348065.1 Candidatus Zixiibacteriota bacterium | reverse complement strand
TGGCAATATCTATGTCGCCGGGCATACCGATACCCTATCGCCGCATGATGATTGGGTGATCCTCAGGCTAAACAACAGCGGCGATTCGCTCTGGACCGCTTTCTATGACAGCCCTCTCGATGGTATAGATACTCCCGAATTCATGGCAGTAGACGATTCGGGGTACGTTTATGTCTGCGGCGATTGCGGCGCCTCCTCGTTTGATTGGGAAATGAACGCCGTAACCATGAAATACGATTCGCTGGGAAACAGATTGTGGGTACACGATTACAATGGCCCTCAGAGCATGGACGACAGGATTGAGAATTTCGGACTCGATAACAACGGCTACCCGGTGGTCGTAGGGTATTCTGAAATCCCGGACTACGGCAAAGAATACCTGATTATAAAACTTCAGCCGGACGGTGACACCGCCTGGGTCAGGACCATGCCGACCGGCAACGGCACCTTCGACAGGCTATATGGGGTCGCGTTCGACGATGATAATAATATTTACGTGGCTGGCGGAAACTCGGCAGGCGGAAACTACGATATCGCCATAATTAAGTATACTCCCGGCGGCGATACCCTGTGGATGAGAATCTACAATGGAGGTCCCTCGCATAGCGATGTTCCCTACGGAATCGGCCTTGATGATTCCGGATATGTCTATGTGGGAGGATACACCGACAACGCCACCAAAGATTTCCTGGCGATAAAATATGACTCCGACGGCAATTTCGTCTGGGATTTCGTCTATAACGGGGCCGGCAATGCAGCGGATAATATAAGGGATGCAATTGTAGACAGCGACGGTAACGTATATATGATCGGCGAGACCACCGAAAACTCTCAAAGGGATATCCTGGTGACCAAAACCGACAACACCGGCACGCTGGCCTGGGATTTTCAATACGACGCCGGGGGAAATGCTAACGAACTCGTTTTCAACTCCAAAAATCTGCTGAATGTCGATGATGACGGTAATGTCTATTTCGGAGGCGCGACCTATTATATCGCCCCGGGGGCTACCAATACCAATGCCCTTACTTTTAAACTCTGTCCCGACGGCAGTCTGGATTGGTATGGACGTTACGGCGGTCCGGGACTCGATATCGATCATATAAAAGCGGTACAGCTGGATTTTGAGGGCAATTGCTATGTAACGGGGTACAGTGAAGGCCTCAACGGCAACTGGGATCTGTTTCTCCTTAAATATGCCGCCGATACCACCGGAGCAGGGTGCGATTATGTTGTTGGTGATGTCAACGGCAGCGGCAGCTACAATGGCCTCGATATCACTTACGGAGTAGCGTTCTTTAAGGGCGGCCTCGCTCCACTTTGCGCGGATTGCCCGCCCTGCAATACATGGAATTATTGCGGCGACGTAAATGCCAGCTGCAGTTACAACGGTCTGGACATAACTTACGGTGTGGCTTATTTCAAAGGCGGTCCCGGCCCGATGCCTTGCGTAGATTGCCCGCCTAATGGATGAAATTATTCGGCCAAAAGGAGAAGTGATGAGAAAAACAATCGGTTTGGCGACGATTCTGACGGTTATTCTTTTTGCTGTCTCGTCAGCGGAATGGACCGGAACGACAAGCGAACAGACAATAACCTATGAGAATCTGGTGGATGACAGTCTGGAGGTGCGCGTCGCCACCTTCTGTGCCGCCCCCGATGGAGATTTATACGCTGTATACGCTCAAACAAAATCCCCGTCGCCATATACTCGCGAACTTTACTTTTCAAAATCAACCGATGGGGGGAGAACATGGAGCGGGACGGCGGGGGACGTTATGATCAACGCCGACGACGGGCAGATAGTATATCAATCCTCAAACTATGAATATATAGACATGCAAGTCGACAGCCAGGGAAGGATATTTGTCGTCTGGACCGAAGATTATGAGCGAACGGGGATACGGGAGATTATGCTCGTTTATTCCACCGATTACGGAACCACCTGGGAAAACAGTACGGCGGATGTTCCTGTCAGTAACTCTACTGGGATCGCCTATGACGCCGGCAAGCCGGCCATAGCGGTAGATCCCAATGACAACTTGCATGCTGTATGGCATCAGAAAACCGACAGCACCTATAACACATATGAAATTTGCTATTCCCAATCGACAGACAACGGCCTGACCTGGACGGGACAGACAGCGGATCGCGAGATCTCATTTAGAAACGGGCTTTCCGCCTGGGATCCCGATGTCGATTGCGACGGCCTGGGGAACATCTACGTGATCTGGAGAGAGGATGCTTATTCCGGAGGGCAGGACCGGATTTTCTTCGGAAAATCCACCGACGGCGGAACGACCTTCTCCAGCGAGACCGCGGATCTGCCGATCTCCCTCGAATACCAGGAAACGGGCGCCGCGCAGATACATGTCGACGCTTTCAACAACATTAACGTGGTCTATAAAGGTTCCGAACCGTCGCCTAATCTTACCAAGCTCAGCCTTTACACCGGTTCAACGGATGGCGGAGCGACGTGGAGTGGAAACAGCGGCCTTATTTATGTGGATTCGGGGCCGGGACCCGATCTCGACACCTGGGGAGTGGATATCACATCTACTTCTGACGGAACACTGATAGCCGTGTACAGCCAGGGCCCGGCATTGCATAATAATATCTGGGCCTCATATTCGACCGACTTAGGAGCGACCTGGTCGGGCAGTACAAACCCGGATCTGGTTAGTTACGCGGGAGCGGTTTACAATTCGCATGTTCCCTATATCGTCACCGCCCCGGGCGATACACTTCATGTCAT
This sequence comes from Candidatus Zixiibacteriota bacterium, assembly GCA_020348065.1. Lineage (GTDB taxonomy): Bacteria > Zixibacteria > MSB-5A5 > UBA10806 > UBA10806. The sequence goes on along the minus strand of CP070742.1, from coordinate 1,874,122 downwards.
CTGGAGGCAAAAGGCCGAGACCGCCACCAAGGAAGATCTTTTCTACTCCAGAGGAGATACATTGGCAAGCGGGGGAAGCGGCTGCCCCCACGTTGTCGGCGACGTCAACGGTAGCGACAACTACAACGGCCTGGACATCACCTACGGTGTCGCCTTCTTCAAGGGCGGTTCAGATCCTCTGTGTCCCGATTGCCCGATCGGCGACTGCAACACCTGGCATTACTGCGGTGATGTCAACGGCAGCTGCAACTACAACGGTCTTGATATTACCTACGGTGTCGCTTACTTCAAGGGCGGTGCAGACCCGATCTTCTGCCCCGATTGCCCGCCCATTGTCGGCCCGGCATCCATCGGTAATGAGTTCAGGCCCACTGAACAGCCGGCAGTTGAGTCGAAATCCAAATCAAAGAAGGAGTCTTCGTTAAAACGACAATAGATTTTAGCCGTCTCTGATTTTGTTTTCGGATTCAAAAATATCGGGCCTCTCTTCTGAGGGGCCCGGTTTTTATTTAATCGGGTTTATAAACGTATTCTTCTTGACAATAAAAATACTGCAAATATTTTGGCTGAAATGGACTTCGTTTAAATCTTTTGAAAAAGGACAAAAAAATGAAAGTTTTTTCGCTAATTTTTGCGGGTATTATGCTGTTTTTGTCGGCCGGTTTTGCCCAGGATCAGATCGATCCCGAATGGGTTTACAGATGGCAATTTTCTCCGGGGGAATCCGAATCGGGCGACGCGATTGCGGCCGATCCGTTTGGCAATATCTATGTCGCCGGGCATACCGATACCCTATCGCCGCATGATGATTGGGTGATCCTCAGGCTAAACAACAGCGGCGATTCGCTCTGGACCGCTTTCTATGACAGCCCTCTCGATGGTATAGATACTCCCGAAT